>NZ_KE137149.1:747343-987050 GCF_000408525.1 Escherichia sp. KTE96
GCAATCAATGCCTGATGCGACGCTGAGGCGTCTTATCAGGCCTACATAGGTTTCGTTTTTTCGGTCGGATAAGGCGTTTACGCCGCATCCGGCAACAACTGCCTGATGCGACGCTGACGCGTCTTATCAGGCCTACATACGCTTCGGCTTCGTAGGTCGGATAAGGCGTTTACGCCGCATCCGACAACAACCGCCTGATGCGACGCTGGTGCGTCTTATCAGGCCTACATACGCTTCGGTTTCGTAGGCCGGATAAGGCGTTTACGCCGCATCCGGCATTTAACGGCATTACTTGGTGATACGACCCTGTGCATCTTTCAGCGCGGCATCAACAGTTTGGCGACCGCTGGCAGCGTTGATCACTGCGGTACGCACGGCATACCAGAAGGCGGACATCTGCGGGATGTTCGGCATGATTTCGCCGTTTTTGGCGTTATCCATGGTGGCGGCAATGCGTTGATCTTTCGCCAACTGATCCTGGTAAGACTTCAGCGCCACGGCACCCAGCGGTTTATCTTTATTTACCGCTTCCAGACCTTCGTCGGTCAGCAGGTAGTTTTCGAGGAACTCTTTCGCCAGTTCTTTGTTCGGGCTGGCAGCGTTAATGCCTGCACTCAGAACACCAACGAATGGTTTGGAAGGTTGTCCCTTGAAGGTCGGCAGCAGCGTCACGCCGTAGTTCACTTTGCTGGTATCGATGTTGGACCATGCCCACGGACCGTTGATGGTCATCGCAGTTTCACCTTTGTTAAAGGCTGCCTCTGCGATGGAGTAATCAGTATCCGCATTCATGTGTTTGTTTTTAACCAGATCAACCAGGAAGGTCAGACCCGCTTTCGCGCCAGCGTTATCCACACCAACGTCTTTCACGTTGTATTTATCGTTTTCATACTTGAACGCATAACCACCGTCGGCGGCAATCAGTGGCCAGGTGAAGTACGGTTCTTGCAGGTTGAACATCAGCGCGCTCTTACCTTTCGCTTTCAGTTCTTTATCCAGAGCCGGGATTTCTTCCCAGGTTTTCGGTGGGTTCGGCAGCAGGTCTTTGTTATAAATCAGCGATAACGCTTCAACTGCGATCGGATAAGCAATCAGTTTGCCGTTATAACGAACAGCATCCCAGGTGAAAGGATACAGTTTGTCCTGTAACGCTTTGTCTGGGGAGATTTCAGCCAACAGACCAGATTGGGCATAGCCGCCAAAGCGGTCGTGCGCCCAGAAAATAATGTCCGGACCATCGCCAGTTGCCGCAACCTGGGGGAATTTCTCTTCCAACTTATCTGGATGCTCAACGGTAACTTTAATTCCGGTATCTTTCTCGAATTTCTTACCCACTTCTGCGAGGCCGTTGTAGCCTTTATCGCCGTTGATCCAGATTACCAGTTTACCTTCTTCGATTTTGGCGAGAGCCGAGGCGGAAAACATCATCGTCGTTAAAACAGATAATGCGAGGATGCGTGCACCTGTTTTTATTTTCATAATCTCTGGTCCTTGTTGGTGAAGTGCTTGTGAAAACGCCTGAACGGACTCTAGTTTCTTTATACGGCAACCTCTTTCCATCCTCCTTGCCCCTACGCCCCACCCTCGTTTTGTGTGATCTGTGTCGCAGAAATAGCAGTATTGCGGGGAGGCGCACACAAAATTGCCATGTTTTTTGCAAGCAATATCACGAATTTCCTTACTTCTCCTCGGATTAGTATGCAGACACCATCTTCTCATCCTCCCGCCTCCTCCCCCATAAAAAAGCCAGGGGGTGGAGGATTTAAGCCATCTTCCGATGACGCATAGTCACTGCATCATGAATGTTGCTGTCGATGACAGGTTGTAACGAAGGGAGAAGGGCATGGCGAGCGTACAGCTACAAAATGTAACGAAGGCCTGGGGGGATGTGGTGGTATCGAAAGATATCAATCTCGACATCCACGAAGGTGAGTTCGTGGTGTTTGTCGGACCATCTGGCTGCGGTAAATCCACTTTACTGCGCATGATTGCCGGTCTTGAGACGATCACCAGCGGCGACCTGTTCATCGATGAAAAACGAATGAACGACACCCCGCCAGCAGAACGCGGCGTCGGCATGGTGTTCCAGTCCTATGCGCTCTATCCCCATCTGTCTGTGGCAGAAAATATGTCGTTTGGCCTGAAATTAGCAGGCGCAAAGAAAGAGGTCATCAACCAGCGTGTTAACCAGGTAGCGGAAGTGCTGCAACTGGCGCACTTGCTGGATCGCAAACCGAAGGCGCTCTCCGGTGGCCAGCGTCAACGTGTGGCGATTGGTCGTACGTTGGTGGCCGAGCCAAGCGTGTTTTTACTCGATGAACCACTTTCCAACCTCGATGCAGCGCTGCGCGTACAGATGCGTATCGAAATTTCCCGTCTGCATAAACGGTTGGGTCGCACAATGATTTACGTCACTCACGATCAGGTCGAAGCGATGACGCTGGCCGACAAAATCGTGGTGCTGGATGCCGGTCGCGTGGCGCAAGTCGGGAAGCCTCTTGAACTGTATCACTATCCGGCAGACCGCTTTGTCGCCGGTTTTATTGGTTCACCGAAGATGAACTTCCTGCCGGTGAAAGTAACTGCTACCGCAATCGATCAGGTCCAGGTTGAGCTGCCGATGCCAAACCTCCAGCAAGTCTGGCTTCCGGTTGAAAGCCGCGATGTTCAGGTCGGTGCCAACATGTCGCTGGGCATTCGCCCGGAACATTTACTGCCAAGCGATATCGCTGACGTCATCCTTGAGGGTGAGGTTCAGGTGGTCGAACAGCTTGGCAACGAAACGCAAATTCATATCCAGATCCCTTCTATTCGTCAAAACCTGGTGTACCGCCAGTCTGACGTGGTGTTGGTAGAAGAAGGTGCCACATTCGCTATCGGCCTGCCGCCAGAGCGTTGCCATCTGTTCCGTGAGGATGGCACTGCATGTCGTCGACTGCATCAGGAACCGGGCGTTTAAGCATCCTACAAAAGACACAGAGCCTGTGACAGGTGATGTGAAAAAAGAAAAGCAATGACTCAGGAGATAGAATGATGATTACTCTGCGCAAACTTCCTCTGGCGGTTGCCGTCGCAGCGGGCGTAATGTCTGCTCAGGCAATGGCTGTGGATTTCCACGGTTACGCTCGTTCCGGTATCGGCTGGACAGGGAGCGGCGGTGAACAACAGTGTTTCCAGACCACTGGCGCTCAAAGTAAATACCGTCTTGGCAACGAATGTGAAACTTATGCTGAATTAAAATTGGGTCAGGAAGTGTGGAAAGAGGGCGATAAGAGCTTCTATTTCGACACTAACGTGGCCTATTCCGTAGCACAACAGAATGACTGGGAGGCCACCGATCCGGCTTTCCGTGAAGCGAATGTGCAGGGGAAAAACCTGATTGAATGGCTGCCAGGTGCCACCATTTGGGCTGGTAAGCGTTTCTATCAGCGTCATGACGTTCATATGATCGACTTCTACTACTGGGATATTTCTGGTCCTGGTGCCGGTCTGGAAAACATCGACGTTGGTTTCGGTAAACTTTCCCTGGCAGCAACGCGTTCTTCTGAAGCGGGCGGTTCTTCCTCTTTCGCCAGCAACAATATTTATGACTATACCAACGAAACTGCGAACGACGTCTTTGACGTGCGTTTAGCGCAGATGGAAATTAACCCGGGCGGAACCTTAGAGCTGGGTGTCGACTACGGTCGTGCCAACCTGCGTGATAACTATCGTCTGGTTGATGGCGCATCGAAAGATGGCTGGATGTTCACTGCCGAGCATACCCAGAGCATCCTGAAAGGCTTTAACAAGTTTGTTGTTCAGTACGCAACAGACTCTATGACCTCACAGGGTAAAGGGCTGTCGCAAGGGTCTGGCGTCGCATTTGATAACGAACACTTTGCTTACAACATCAACAACAACGGTCACTTGCTGCGTATCCTGGATCACGGTGCGATTTCTATGGGTGACAATTGGGACATGATGTACGTGGGTATGTATCAGGACATCAACTGGGATAACGACAACGGCACCAAATGGTGGACCGTCGGTATTCGTCCGATGTACAAGTGGACGCCTATCATGAGTACCTTGATGGAGATCGGCTACGACAACGTCGAATCCCAGCGCACTGGCGACAAGAACAACCAGTACAAAATCACCCTCGCACAACAATGGCAGGCTGGCGACAGCATCTGGTCACGCCCGGCTATTCGTGTCTTCGCAACCTACGCCAAGTGGGATGAGAAATGGGGTTATGACTACAACGGTAGTTCCTCTTCTAACCCGAACTACGGCAAAGCTGTTCCGGCGAACTTCGAAGGCGGTAGCTTCGGTCGTGGCGATAGCGATGAGTGGACCTTCGGTGCCCAGATGGAAATCTGGTGGTAATAGCAAAACCTGGGCCGGATAAGGCGTTTACGCCGCATCCGGCAACCAACGCCTGATGCGACGCTGTCGCGTCTTATCAGGCCTACAACCGCAGCCGAATGTAGGCCGGATAAGGTGCTTGCACCGCATCCGGCATAAAAACAGGTTGTCATTATCTATAAAGGGCGTAAGCCCCTCTGTTTATCGGGTTTAGCGCGCTATTGCCTGGCCACCGCTGAACTCCAGATTTTGAGGTGAAAACAATGAAAATGAATAAAAGTCTCATCGCCCTCTGTTTATCAGCAGGGGTGCTGGCGAGTGCGCCTGGAATCAGCCTGGCCAACGTCAACTACGTACCGCAAAACACCAGCGACGCGCCAGCCATTCCATCTGCCGCGCTGCAACAATTAACCTGGACACCGGTCGACCAATCTAAGACTCAGACGACCCAACTGGCGACCGGCGGCCAACAACTGAACATCCCTGGTATCAGTGGCCCGGTTGCCGCATACAGCGTTCCGGCCAATATTGGCGAGCTTACTCTGACGCTGACCAGTGAAGTGAACAAACAAACCAGCGTATTTGCGCCGAATGTGCTGATTCTTGATCAAAACATGACGCCATCGGCCTTCTTCCCCAGCAGTTATTTCACCTATCAGGAACCCGGCGTCATGAGTGCCGATCGCCTGGAAGGGGTTATGCGCCTGACGCCAGCACTGGGGCAGCAAAAACTTTATGTTCTGGTCTTTACCACTGAAAAAGATCTCCAGCAGACGACCCAACTGCTCGACCCGGCAAAAGCCTATGCCAAAGGCGTTGGTAACTCGGTGCCGGATATTCCAGATCCGGTTGCCCGTCATACCACTGATGGCTTGCTGAAGCTGAAAGTGAAGACCAACTCCAGCTCCAGCGTGTTGGTAGGGCCGCTGTTTGGTTCTTCCGCTCCTGCTCCGGTTACGGTAGGCAACACGGCAGCGCCAGCCGTAGCTGCGCCTGCTCCAGTGTCAGCGAAGAAAAGCGAACCTATGCTCAACGACACGGAAAGTTATTTTAATACCGCGATCAAAAACGCTGTCGCGAAAGGTGATGTTGATAAGGCGTTAAAACTGCTTGATGAAGCTGAACGTCTGGGATCGACATCTGCCCGTTCCACCTTTATCAGCAGTGTAAAAGGCAAGGGGTAATTACGCCCCACAGTGCTGATTTTGCAACAACTGGTGCGTCTTCTGATGCACCTTTTTTTCTCTCCCTTGGTGATTGTTGCGTTATTGTTGCGTATTAGATCACTTAATATGCTTTACATCTCCCGTTAACGCTTTTCTGCGATACAATGCCTTTACGTTATGTAACGGAGAGTTCGGCATGTCACACCCCGCGTTAACGCAACTGCGTGCGCTGCGCTATTTTGCAGAGATCCCTGCGCTGGAACCGCAACTGCTCGACTGGTTGTTGCTGGAAGATTCCATGACCAAACGTTTTGAACAGCAGGGAAAAACGGTGAGTGTGACGATGATCCGCGAAGGGTTTGTCGAGCAGAATGAAATCCCCGAAGAATTGCCGCTGCTGCCGAAAGAGTCTCGTTACTGGTTACGTGAAATTTTGTTATGTGCTGATGGTGAACCCTGGCTTGCCGGGCGTACCGTCGTTCCTGTGTCAACGTTAAGTGGCCCTGAGCTGGCGTTACAAAAATTGGGTAAAACGCCGTTAGGGCGCTATCTGTTCACATCATCGACATTAACCCGTGACTTTATTGAGATAGGCCGTGATGCCGGACTGTGGGGACGACGTTCCCGCCTGCGATTAAGCGGTAAGCCGCTGCTGCTGACCGAACTGTTTTTACCGGCATCACCGTTGTACTAAGAGGAAAAAAATATGGAGTGGAGTCTGACGCAAAATAAGCTGCTGGCGTTTCACCGCTTAATGCGTACGGATAAGCCAATTGGCGCGTTACTGCTGCTCTGGCCAACTTTGTGGGCGCTATGGGTGGCGACACCAGGTGTTCCCCAGCTCTGGATCCTGGCGGTGTTTGTTGCTGGCGTCTGGCTAATGCGCGCCGCCGGTTGTGTAGTGAATGACTATGCTGACCGTAAGTTTGACGGTCATGTTAAGCGCACGGCAAACCGACCGCTTCCCAGTGGCGCGGTGACTGAGAAAGAGGCGCGCACACTGTTTGTGGTGCTGGTGCTAATTTCGTTCTTACTGGTGCTGACGCTGAATACGATGACCATTCTGTTGTCGATTGCTGCGCTGGTGCTGGCATGGGTTTACCCATTTATGAAACGTTATACCCATCTACCGCAAGTGGTGCTGGGCGCGGCGTTTGGCTGGTCGATTCCAATGGCTTTTGCCGCAGTGAGTGAGTCAGTACCGTTAAGCTGCTGGCTGATGTTCCTCGCCAATATTCTCTGGGCGGTGGCTTACGATACTCAGTACGCGATGGTTGACCGTGACGACGACGTAAAGATTGGCATTAAGTCCACGGCAATCTTGTTTGGTCAATACGATAAGTTGATTATCGGCATTTTGCAGGTCGGCGTACTGGTACTGATGGCGATTATTGGCGAGTTAAATGGCTTAGGCTGGGGATATTACTGGTCAATTCTGGTAGCGGGCGCGCTGTTTGTTTATCAACAAAAACTGATTGCCAATCGCGAGCGTGAAGCCTGCTTTAAAGCGTTTATGAATAATAACTATGTTGGCCTGGTACTATTTTTAGGGCTGGCAATGAGTTACTGGCATTTCTGATGATGTAAAAAAAGTCGGATGATTATGGACTGCACCTTAATCAGTTGGGTGTCCAACTTTTGGGGTGCAGTCCATTATCCGGCTTTTTTCTGTGAAAAGCTGCCTGATGCGCTGCGCTTATCAGCTCTACATAACACATCGCAATTTATTGAATTTGCAGGTCATGGTAGGCCAGATAAGGCGGTTTCGCCGCATCCGGCAACGCTCACCAATTACCCTTCGCCCTGCGTCGCACTCTCAATCGTCAAACGCACATCGGATGTAATCAACTCCGCCAGCAACTGGTACACCTTCATCGTCTCTGCCGGTTCGGCGTCGCCGCTGTCGCTGATATACCCTTCATCACGCAGCGTCAGCACCAGAGAACTGAACACCGCTTTGTCGAAGAACTCCGGTGCGTTGATGCCGTGTAGCACAGAGAGACGTTGTGCCACGGTGCGGCTCTCTTTTTCCAGCGTACCGCGGTTGATTGACGGGTTGGCGCTCAGCAGCCAGAAAGTGATGGCATAACGTTGCAGCGTTTCGCGCGCACCTGCGGCAAGCAACTGAAGCGTGCGGGAATGCGCCGGGTTGATATGCAATTCATCATCTTGCAGCGTAATCAGCCCCTGACGTTGCATCTCATTCGCCAGCGCATCAATCACACCCGGTAATTCGTCGCGATCCCAGCGCAAGAACAGCTCTGCTTTCAGCATTGGATACAGCACGTTAACGTGCTCCATCAATACGTCGCGGGAGATGTGGCGATGCTGCGTTACAATTGCCGCCATCAGTGAAGGCAGAACCAACATATGCGCAATATTGTTGCGATAGTAGGTCATCAGCACCGCTTGCTCACGCGGCAGAATGATGATGTCACCGATGGTGTCTTTCTCGACTTCAAACTTGTTCATCTGCAGCGCGTGATCGATAAGCTCACTGGCGCTGGCTGAAGGCACCGTTGAATCCGCGGAGTAAGGCACGTTGCGCATCAAATCGAGATAACAGTTGAGTTGCTCGGTTAACTGCTCGCGGGTGAGTGAGCGCTGACGTGACGCCAGAAGCGCAGTACAGCACAGGTTCATGGCGTTTGCCGCCCCTGCGTTGTTAATGCGTACCATCAGATCGGCGGCAATGTTATTCACCGTCGGCGTTAACCAGGCTGGACGCACCGCTTCGATGGGGTCGATTGATTCGCGCCAGTCCGGCACATGCTGGTTGAGATAGGTCATCAACGGCATTGGTTCACCGAAGTTGACATAGCCCTGTCCAAGATTACGCAGTTTGCTTAAGCCGCGCAGCATCTGTGGCAGGCTCTCTTTCTCTTTCGTCGCGCCGCGCAGTTCTTTGGCGTAAGTCCCCACTTCCATGACGTGCTCATAACCGATGTAGATCGGAATCAGCGTAATCGGGCGTGTACCGCCACGCAGCATCGCCTGAATGGTCATCGACAGGGTGCCGGTTTTTGGATCAAGCAGACGCCCCGTTCGCGAACGCCCACCCTCCACAAAGTACTCAACGGAATAACCACGGCTGAACAGTTCACCGAGATATTCGCGGAAAACTGTGGAGTAGAGTTTATTGCCTTTAAACGTACGGCGAATAAAGAACGCACCCAGACGGCGGAAAATCGGCCCGGCAGGCCAGAAGTTCAGGTTGATCCCAGCGGCGATATGCGGCGGCACCAGCCCCTGGTGATAAAGCACGTAAGAGAGCAGCAGGTAGTCCATGTGACTGCGATGGCAAGGCACATATACCAGCTCATGACCGTCGTGGGCCAACTGGCGAACGCGCTCGGCGTTATGGACGTTGATGCCCTGATAAAGCCGGTTCCAGGTGAAGCCCAGAATACGGTCAGTCAGGCGGATCATCTCGTAAGAGAAGTTCGCCGCAATCTCTTCCATCAGCGCAATAGCGTTTTGCTGCGCTTTTTCATGGGAGATTTTTTTGCTGCGGGCTTCATCTTCTACCGCTTTGGCAATGGCGCGGGAGGCAAGTAGCTTATTGAACAAGTCCTGACGGGCAGGCAGGCGTGGACCCACGGCAGCAAGGCGCTGGCGGGCAAAGTGCATACGTGCCACGCGCGCCAGTTTCTGGGCGATAATTTTATCCGTGCCGTGTTCATCAGCCATGCGACGCAGCGAAACTGACGGCGAGAAACGCACAAAACTGTCGCGACCAAGCCACAGTACGGCGAAAAATTTCTGCACGCCGTTGAGTATACGCAACGGTGGGTTTACTTCGCCTTTTTCGCGCCCCGGTGCACGACCAAACATCACCGATACCGGCACCATCTGCACATCCAGATTCGGGTTGCTGCGGTGCAGGTCGAGATAATCGTGGAACAGCTTAATGGATTCTTCTTTTGGCGTGTAATAGGTGAAAACACGCGGCCCGCCGTGAATAAACACATAGCGTGGCAGCAGCGTGCCGTCGATCTCCAGCGGCTCTAATGGGTCGGGCAGATCATGTGCCAGACACTGGGCGCGCAACGTCAGCAAATCCGCTTTTGAGTTGTACGGTAAAACGTACATAATTGGACGAGAGGTATCGAGTCCCAGTTCCGGGGCAGGATCTGCCGGAATAGACTTGCTTTTTACCAGGATGCTTAATGGTAAATTCAGTAATTTGTAGTAAATTCGTGGCCAGCCGGACATAAACGATGTAAAGCCTCTGGTTAATAATGCAAATGCGCGGCAAGGATAGCAGAAAGTCATGGGAAATTCTGTGGTATCCGCTCATGTTTCGCGCGGCGTTATGCAAACCCGAGTCATCGGATTTAACGGTACACTGATATTGACGCTCATAATGTAAAAAGGTTCTTTCAATGGCCAATAATACCACTGGATTCACTCGAATTATCAAAGCTGCTGGCTATTCCTGGAAAGGGTTACGCGCAGCATGGATCAACGAAGCGGCATTCCGTCAGGAAGGCGTTGCGGTATTGTTGGCGGTGATCATCGCCTGCTGGCTGGATGTGGACGCGATAACCCGCGTACTGCTTATTAGCTCCGTCATGTTGGTCATGATCGTAGAAATTCTCAATAGCGCCATCGAGGCCGTAGTTGACCGTATTGGCTCCGAATACCATGAGCTTTCCGGGCGAGCGAAAGATATGGGGTCCGCGGCGGTGTTGATCGCGATTATCGTCGCAGTGATTACCTGGTGCATCCTGTTATGGTCGCATTTTGGATAACCCTTCCAGAATTCGATAAATCTCTGGTTTATTGTGCAGTTTATGGTTCCAAAATCACCTTTTGCTGTATATACTCACAGCATAACTGTATATACACCCAGGGGGCGGAATGAAAGCGTTAACGGCCAGGCAGCAAGAGGTGTTTGATCTCATTCGTGATCACATCAGCCAGACAGGTATGCCGCCGACGCGTGCGGAAATCGCGCAGCGTTTGGGGTTCCGTTCCCCAAATGCGGCTGAAGAACATCTGAAGGCGCTGGCACGCAAAGGCGTTATTGAAATTGTTTCCGGCGCATCGCGCGGGATCCGTCTGTTGCATGAAGAGGAAGAAGGGCTGCCGCTGGTAGGCCGTGTGGCTGCTGGTGAACCGCTTCTGGCGCAACAGCATATTGAAGGTCATTATCAGGTCGATCCTTCCCTGTTCAAACCGAATGCCGATTTCCTGCTGCGCGTCAGCGGGATGTCGATGAAAGATATCGGCATTATGGATGGCGATCTGCTGGCAGTGCATAAAACCCAGGATGTACGTAATGGTCAGGTCGTTGTCGCGCGTATTGATGACGAAGTTACCGTTAAACGTCTGAAAAAGCAGGGTAATAAAGTCGAACTGCTGCCAGAAAACAGTGAGTTTAAACCGATTGTCGTTGACCTTCGTCAGCAGAGCTTCACTATTGAAGGGCTGGCAGTTGGGGTTATTCGCAACGGCGACTGGCTGTAATATATCTCTGATACCGCGATGCCGCCTGGCGTCGCGGTTTGTTTTTCATCTCTCTTCATCAGGCTTGTCGGCATGGCATTCCTCACTTCATCTGATAAAGCGCTCTGGCATCTCGCCTTACCCATGATCTTCTCCAATATTACCGTTCCCTTGCTGGGGTTGGTTGATACGGCGGTTATTGGTCATCTTGATAGTCCGGTTTATCTGGGCGGCGTGGCGGTTGGTGCAACGGCGACCAGCTTTCTCTTTATGCTGTTGCTGTTTTTGCGTATGAGTACTACCGGGCTTACTGCACAGGCTTTTGGTGCTCAAAATCCTCAGGCATTAGCGCGGGCGCTGGTGCAGCCGTTGCTGTTGGCGTTGGGGGCTGGGGCGTTGATTGCTCTACTGCGTACGCCGATTATCGATCTGGCGCTGCATATTGTTGGCGGTAGCGAAGCAGTGCTGGAACAGGCGCGGCGCTTTCTTGAAATCCGTTGGCTAAGCGCCCCGGCGTCGCTGGCGAATCTGGTGCTGCTTGGCTGGTTGCTCGGTGTGCAATATGCCCGTGCGCCAGTGATTTTGTTAGTGGTTGGCAATATCCTCAACATTGTGCTGGATATCTGGCTGGTGATGGGACTGCATATGAACGTGCAGGGCGCAGCGCTGGCGACGGTTGTTGCAGAATATGCGACGTTGCTGATTGGTCTGCTCATGGTACGTAAAATCCTCAAACTGCGCGGTATCTCCGGCGAAATGCTGAAAACAGCCTGGCGAGGAAATTTCCGTCGCTTACTGGCGCTTAACCGCGACATCATGCTTCGCTCATTGCTGTTGCAACTCTGCTTTGGCGCAATAACGGTTATTGGCGCGCGGCTGGGGAGCGATATTATCGCTGTTAACGCGGTTCTGATGACGTTACTCACCTTCACCGCCTATGCGTTGGATGGCTTTGCCTACGCCGTTGAAGCGCATTCTGGTCAGGCGTATGGCGCGCGTGACGGTAGTCAATTGCTGGATATCTGGCGCGCAGCGTGCCGCCAGTCAGGTGTCGTGGCACTGTTGTTTTCTGTAGTTTATCTGCTGGCAGGGGAACACATTATCGCGTTGCTGACCTCGTTAACCCAAATTCAGAATCTGGCCGATCGTTACCTTATCTGGCAGGTCATTTTGCCGCTGGTGGGAGTCTGGTGTTATCTGCTGGATGGCATGTTTATTGGCGCAACGCGCGCCGCCGAAATGCGAAACAGCATGGCAGTGGCAGCGGCAGGTTTTGCACTTACGTTACTCACATTGCCGTGGTTGGGTAATCATGGGTTGTGGTTGGCATTAACCGTCTTTCTGGCTCTGCGCGGGCTTTCTCTGGCGGCTATCTGGCGGCGTCACTGGCGCAATGGAACCTGGTTTGCTGAAACGTGATGGTTAAAAATTCTGAATAAATAATCCTGAGCCAAATTCCTGACTACACTTAATCCCACGTTCAGAAGAAAAGCGAGCGTACTCTCATTCACCACCTAACGATGAGGACTTGAATATGAATAAAGACGAAGTCGGCGGTAACTGGAAACAGTTCAAAGGTAAAGTGAAAGAGCAATGGGGAAAACTGACCGATGATGATATGACGGTCATTGAAGGTAAACGTGACCAGTTAGTGGGTAAAATCCAGGAACGTTACGGTTACCAGAAAGATCAGGCAGAGAAAGAGGTTGATAGCTGGGAAAAACGCCATGATTACCGCTGGTAATTAATCCCTCCTGCCCGATGTGTACAAGGAAGTACGCCCTCTTAACGTGGTTTCTTTTTCACCTGTACAGAGTGGTCATGCTGGCACTGATCATGATGGCGACACGCTTCTACTTCCACGCATGCTGCACATAATCCGTGCGCTTCAATCACATTATGCCGCAGGGCAAAACCCATTTTTGCCGCCAGTGTATGCATGATGTCTTCTACACCTTCCGCACACTCTTCTTTCACTGCGCCGCAGCGATCGCAAATAAACATTGCGGAGGTATGAGTTGGTTGATCAAACAGGTGGCAGAGCACATAGCTGTTGGTGGATTCCACCTTATGTACAAAACCCTGCTCAAGCAGAAAATCTAGCGCGCGATAAACCGTTGGCGGCTTGGCTTGCGGCTCGGCTTCACGCAGCAAATCAAGCAGATCGTAGGCGCTGATTGCCCCTTCCTGCAGACTCATCAAACGCAACACTTCCAGGCGCTGCGGGGTCAGGCGCACATTTCGCTGCGCACAGAGTTTCTCAGCCTGCGCTAATAACTCCTGCGTTGTGGTCTTTTCCATTGGGCACCTCAAAGTGGGGTTAAGAATGTCCTTACTTTACCATAGTTCTCACTTAAACGCCGAGAACAGGGGACATAGCTGTCACATTGCCTGATCGCATATTCGTTATGCTATAGTAGCGCCCCAAATTCACCGGATGCTTAAAAAATCGCCATGTCAGCAGAATCACAAACCGCTTATCCCGCACACCGTTTCTCGATTGCTCCTATGCTCGACTGGACGGACAGACACTGCCGCTATTTCCTGCGTCTGCTTTCCCGCAATACGTTGCTCTATACCGAAATGGTGACCACCGGGGCGATTATTCACGGTAAAGGTGATTACCTGGCGTACAGTGAAGAAGAGCATCCGGTGGCGTTGCAGTTGGGTGGAAGCGATCCGGCGGCGCTGGCGCAATGTGCGAAGCTGGCACAAGCGCGCGGATACGATGAGATCAACCTGAATGTTGGCTGCCCATCTGACCGGGTGCAGAACGGGATGTTTGGCGCGTGCCTGATGGGCAATGCGCAATTGGTAGCCGACTGCGTGAAAGCGATGCGCGATGTGGTGTCGATTCCGGTGACGGTGAAAACGCGTATTGGCATTGATGATCAGGACAGTTATGAATTTCTCTGTGATTTCATCAACACTGTTTCCGGCAAAGGTGAATGCGAGATGTTTATCATCCACGCGCGTAAAGCCTGGCTTTCTGGTTTAAGTCCGAAAGAAAACCGTGAAATCCCGCCGCTCGATTACCCGCGCGTCTATCAACTGAAGCGTGATTTCCCGCATCTGACGATGTCGATTAACGGTGGTATTAAGTCACTGGAAGAGGCTAAAGCGCATTTGCAACATATGGATGGTGTGATGGTCGGGCGCGAGGCGTATCAAAACCCCGGCATTCTGGCGGCGGTGGATCGTGAGATTTTTGGTTCCTCGGATACCGATGCCGATCCGGTGGCGGTGGTACGAGCCATGTATCCGTACATTGAACGCGAGCTTAGCCAGGGTACGTATCTCGGTCATATCACCCGCCATATGTTGGGGTTGTTCCAGGGGATCCCTGGCGCGCGGCAGTGGCGGCGTTATTTAAGTGAAAATGCCCATAAAGCAGGTGCCGATATTAACGTGCTGGAACACGCGCTCAAACTGGTGGCGGACAAGCGTTAATTTTTCACCATAAAGTAGTCAAATTCACTACGCCCTGCGCACGGTCGCGGGGCGTTTTCTTTGATAAATCAATATATTAGTTTTTGGCATGATTCTTGTAATGGCAGCAAGAGATTTCATTTTTGGGAGAACATCATGCTGGAACTACTTTTCGTTATTGGCTTTTTTGTCATGTTGATGGTCACTGGTGTTTCGTTGCTGGGTATTATCGCCGCGCTGGTTGTGGCGACGGCCATTATGTTCCTCGGCGGTATGCTGGCATTGATGATCAAGTTGTTGCCGTGGCTGTTGTTGGCGATTGCAGTAGTGTGGGTAATCAAGACGATTAAAGCACCAAAAGTGCCGAAATATCAGCGCTATGACCGCTGGCGTTACTAAGGGATTGTGCGGATGATCACAACCTAAGGTTTTATCCTTAGAACAAAATAGGAATTGATAATCAAATCTGTCACTATTGCGCGTCAAACAAATTCATCGAGCTGTACCCTACATACAGCCGAACTATAAAAGAAAGGGCTTCCCAGGTGGAAGCCCAATTTCTTTATGGGATCAGTAGACTGGAACCCTGCGTTGCCCGGCTTTCCAGAATCTCATGCGCGCGCCGCGCATCCTTCAGCGGATATTTTTGTTGCTCCGCGACATCGACCTTAATCACGCCGCTGGCAATTAATGAAAACAGTTCATTACTGGCTTCGGTTAACTCATCCCGCGTGGTGATATAGCCTTGCAAGGAAGGGCGCGTCACATACAGCGAGCCTTTCTGATTGAGAATGCCTAAGTTCACACCGGTAACCGCGCCTGATGAGTTGCCAAAACTGACCATTAAACCGCGACGTTGCAGACAATCCAGCGACCGTTCCCAGGTATCTTTGCCTACGGAATCGTATACCACGCGCACTTTCTTGCCGTCGGTGATCTCTTTTAATCGCTCGACCAGATTTTCGTCGCGATAGTTAATCACCTGCCATGCCCCGGCTTTTATGGCACTTTGTGCTTTTTGCGCGGTGCTCACGGTGCCAATAAGTTTCGCCCCTAAGGCTTTCGCCCACTGACAGGCTATCAGGCCCACACCACCCGCCGCGGCATGAAACAGGAATTGCTCGTCAGGTTTGATTTCATAGGTTTTACGCAGCAGATAATAAACCGTTAAGCCTTTCAGGAACGAGGCGGCAGCTTGCTCAAAAGAGATCGCTGCTGGCAGAATCGCTGCTTTATCAGCATTGACATTATGCACAGAACTGTAAGCCCCTAATGCCGCCTGCGCATAGACCACGCGATCGCCTGCTTTAATATGTTTCACACTACTGCCGACTTTACTTACTATGCCAGCCGCTTCGGTGCCTAATCCACTGGGCAGTGATGGCGGCGGATAAAGGCCGCTGCGGATATACGTGTCGATAAAATTGATGCCAATCGCTTTATTTTCGACCTGGATTTCATTCTCTGCTGGATCGGCAGGAGTAAACTCCACGGCTTGCAGTACTTCCGGGCCACCATGCTTGTGAAATTCGATGCGCGTTGCCATTTAAACTCCTTTACTGAGCGACATATCTGTTTTAAGCCTAACAGTAGTCGCCAGGCCACGCGGGGATTTTTTCCGGTCTGCTGTCACAACCCGGAATATCTCTGGTCAGTATGAAACAGCGTCGCCAAAATCCAGTTTTGCCACTGGTGCTCAAAGTTGGTTAGCGTTAATACGCCTCGCTCACGGCACGGGCGAGTCCAGGTTTGGTAACTATTAGCATCCAGACAAACACAAATCATAAATTGCCGGGCATCCTGATTTTCAGGCCGAAAACGCCAGGTCAGGAGTGGCCCACCGGGTGTTTGCGGTGCGATACCGGCTTCACCATCATAGATCGCTCTGGCACCACGACTTCCTCCACCGTTTTCGATATAGCATTGTAAAGAGCGCAGTACCGCCAGCGCCAGTTGCGCACTTTGCCGCCACTGGAAAGATTGGGCGAGGCTGTTTTCATCGCTTTGAATACCTTCCCGGCGAATATCTTCACAGAGTGTTGCTATGGTTTGCGCGGCAGCGTTGATCTCCTGTGTATGACACAAAATTGCGGCATGGTGGCTCATGGTATTTTGTATCGCTTCTCGCACGTCGTCGCGCAGCAGCCCTTGATTCAGGTACTGTTGCGCCTCGTTAATCGTACTGAGAATTTGTTGCCTCTCGAGAGGGAGGTTTTGGCTTTTCTGATGAGCAATATGCAATGCACAGCGGCGGGCAAAAACTTGCCCGGCATTGAGCGCTGATCCACCAGGGCGCGTGACACCATGTGTTCCGGCATTTTCTCCGACAGCATAACAACCAATTAGCGAGGTACGCCCCCAAATATCAACATCAATTCCGCCATTAAGATGTTGATTGTTTAACGTAAATTTTAGTGGTGAGGCAGTCAGGTCATGACCATGCATCTGATACAAACGAAGAGCCAGTGGATTCATCTGTGTTAATCGCGCCAGTGGTTGCGCCAACAGAGCGTGATTTTCTTGCAGATAGCCGATGACATCATCATCCAGTTCCTGCAGGTTGAATGGCGTTCCGTCCGCTGCGGGGGCCGGTTCCTGCAGAAAATCGAGGAAAACATCGCGCCCTTTTTGTGTCTCCTCATATACCGCGACATCTAGCAGGCTGGAGCCATAGTCCAGCATTCGTTCCGCGTGAAACGGCCATTGGTAACCTTTGCGAAATATAGCGGAGGCCAGCATACGAGTCGTGGGGTAATAAGCTGCCAGAAAATTATACTGACGTCCGGAGTGGTCCTGCGAGTAGATGCGCGGCATTGCTTGCATGTAAGTACCGGAAAGATTCCACGGAAACTGGCTGCGCGGTGTACCGATACCAAACTGACTTTCCGTAAGATTCACCAGGGTTATACCTGCTTCCAGTGCCATGCCCAACGCACTAAAGCAGTTCACCGGATAGACACTGTCACGATAAAGTTCACCAGGCCCGCCCGTGGCTAAAACCAGATGTTGGCAGCGAATCACTACCATTCGCCAGGGATTATCCCGACAGGCTTTATCGATTGCGATCACCCCTGCGACTCGTCTATTTTCTCCTTCATCACTGGTCAGGATACGAATCGCTGTTGTGTGATCGCAAAGAGGGATATTAAGGCGCATTGCCTCCTGAGCCAGCACCTTAACCATCAGGCGCGATGTGCGTGGGCCGCAACTGGTTGCGCGGCCAAACTCATCGTGATCGGTTTGATAACGCAACGTTGCGCCAAAGAGATCTTCTGGCAGATCCAGACCCAGATATTTCAGTACTTCACAGGTGTTCACTGATCCGACGGCCTCAACATATGCAGTGTCATAATCCATCGAACCACCCGCCGCCAGAGAGTCACTTAATGCCAGAAAATGGTCACCATTTGCACGAGTATTGGCGGTGTGAAGCGTTTGTTTATCAGAACCAGAACAGGCGGAAGTGCCCCAGAAGGCTTTGCTGGAGGCTACCATCACATCGACATTCTGTCGCTTGAGCTCAACTGCGGCACGCCACCCGGCGGCACCGCTTCCCAAAACCAGAGTGTTGCAAAGGTACTCTGGCAATAGTGAACCGTTGAGGTCGATATACCCGCTGGTCTGAGCCAGCGGTGCGTAATGGGGCATTTTCACGTCTATCAGGGAATCGATAATGGATTCAGAGACATTATGCGTCATGGTATGACCCCGTAGTTTGATTGCGTCGGGAGACGGTGATCACGCTTGCATCGGCCAGATCATCAAGATCACGATCGCGTGTTTCTGGCGCAAAAAAGGTCGCAATGATCGTGCCAACGGTCAACAGACTGAGGTAAATCGCAATTGGCATCCAGGCGGCAATACCGCTTGGATCGTTGGTGTGAATTACCCAGGAGATGATGGCTGAGCCAACCAGCGGGGCGATCCCACCCGCGATAACTGCAGAAACTTCCCTTGCCAGTGCTACGCCAATATAACGATGGCGGGCACCAAACAATTCCGGCAGGAAAGCGCCCTGAGCGCCGAACATCCCCCATGCCCCAACACCCAACGCCAGAGAAAGAGAGACAATCGTGACCGGAACATTGCCGTGGCTGAAAGACCACCATACCGGAAAGGTGATCAATAGCTGAAAAATTGCCAGGCTGCGATAGACAATAACCCTGCCGAAGCGGTCTGTCAGCCAACCAGCAACGGGCACCATAATTGCGCCTACCACCACCGCGGACATTAGACACAGTGTGCCGACCGATTTATCCAGCCCAACCACACCAACGATATAGCTAATAGCTAAAGCCTGATAAATCGAAGAGCCGCCGTTTTCTGCCAGGCGCAAACCAATCCCCACGAAGACGTTGCGGCGTGACGTTTTCAGCAAATTGCGTAAAGGTGATTCTGTAACTTGTTGGCGAGCTTCAAGTTTGGCGAATGACGGTGACTCTTTAAGATGCAGACGAATATAAATGGCCACCGCGATAATCACCACGCTGGAGAGGAAGGGCAGACGCCACCACCAGGTTTCGGCAAGATTTGTCACATTGTGGAGCAGGATGAAGTAAACGGCAGATGCCATAAACGTACCAATCTGAATACCAAAGAACGGCAGCGCAGCGTAATAACCCCGTTTGCCGTTGGGGGCATATTCGGTCATCAGTACAGCCGCTCCAGCCTGTTCCGCACCCGCGCCAAGCCCTTGTAACAGGCGTAATGCGATAAGCATGATCGGTGCCCAGATCCCTGCTGTTTCGTAGGTGGGTAAAACCCCAATCAACGTGCTGGCGATCCCCATTAACAACACCGTTGCGAGCAGGACAAATTTACGTCCCAGACGATCACCTAATGAGCCGAAGAGAATGCCGCCTACCGGTCTGACGGCGAACCCGAGAAAGTAAGTACCAAAACTGGCGATAAGCGCCATTCCCGGTTCCTGATTAGGAAAAAAGAGTGGCCCAAAAATAATGGCGGAGGCCAGGCTGTAAAGTGCGAAATCGTAGTATTCCAGTGCGCTGCCGAGAGAGCAGGTCCACGCCGCGCGACGCAGATCTGCTGATGAAACATTCGTTTTTTCAGCTAGTTGTGTAGGTTGCATGATGTATCTCCTTTCAGACGGATAAAAGAGATCCGCCCAAAATCAATGGGATTCTGCGTTGTTGTTAAAATCCAAAATGAAACGTTAAGTTATCGGGCGCTAAAGTTCGGTTGACGCTTCTCGGCAAATGCCTGACTGCCTTCACGAGCATCTTGAGTAGTGGAGGAAAAAGCGCCAGCCAGTGCTTCAAGCGTTGAGGCCACGGCAATACCTTCACCGGCATCAATAACCTGTTTGGCTAGCTGCACAGCAATGGGAGCGCGCTGGGCAATACGTTGTGCCAGTTGCTGCCCGGCATCGTGTAACGCTTCTCTGGCGACAACACGATTTACCAGTCCGCAGGACAGTGCACGTTGCGCATCCAGTGGTTCGCCCGTAAATATCAATTCTTTCACCAGTGAGCGCCCAATCAGTGCCGTCAGCCGCTGAGTACCTGACCAGCCAGGCACTGTCGCCAGCCCGGTTTCTGGTAGCGCCATCCGTGCTTCGTCGCTACAAATACGGATATCGGCGGTAGCAGCCAGTTCCAGGCCACCGCCATAGGCGAGGCCGTGCATCAGAGCAATTACGGGCTGTGGCAGTTGTGCCAGTGCGTCAAATGCCTGATGACCGCGACGGATCCAGTTGCGCCACATATCGAGCGCAGAAAGAGAGGACCAGCGATGAATATCCGCGCCGACACAAAATGCTTTTTCACTGGCACTGGTCAGTAGTACCACGCGGATCTCCGAATCAGTTTCCAGCGTATGGCAATGTGTCAGTAGCTGTTCAAGCATCTCCGGAGTTAATGCGTTGAGTTTCGCCGGGCGGTTAATCACCAGTGTGGCAACGAAATCGTTGCGCAGGAGGTCAATGGTGCCGTTGCTCATGGTCACTTCCTTGTTGAAAATAGAGGGGATTCATTAACTTGAGATCGTCTGCCAGACGGAGTGGGGCATCGCTTTGGGAGAGAATGTCGCGTTCAGGCTCAATACCCGGGGCAATTTCCGTGACCAGTAACCCGTCTGGTGTTAATTCCAACACGCAGCGTTCAGTGATGTATTGCACTTGTTGACCTCGCGCCATCGCGCGTTTGCCAGAGAACGTCACGTGGGCGACTTCTTGCACCAGTTTTTTGGCTTTGCCTTCTTTAATGATACGTAGTTGGCCATCTTCCAGTTGTAGCTGTGCACCTGCATTGAAAAAGCCAGAGAAAATAATCCGCTTCGCATGTGAAGTGATATCAATAAAACCACCGCATCCGGCAGTCACATGTGGACGAGCGGGCAGATGCGAGACGTTTACTGAGCCATCTGCGCCGATTTGTAAAAATGACATCAGAGTGAGATCAAAGCCACCGCCCTGGAAATAGGTGAATTGCTGGGGAGAGGGCAAAAATGCTTCCGCATTAGAAGCGCAGCCGAACTGAAATTCCAGCAGTGGAACTCCGCCAATCGCCCCTTGTTCCAGCAGCCAGGTGACGTCACCGTGGCGACCTTGTTCCAGCAAAATACGCGGCACGTTGGCAGAAATACCAAAGCCAATATTTACCGCATCACCACGTTGTAGTTCTTGCGCGACTCGCTGGGCAATAACCCGAGCCGGGCTATGTTCCATATAACTAAAGTCTGACAGCGGACGACTGATTTCGCCGGAAATAGCAGGTTCGTATTGCGTTTGCGTGGTTTGCGTTTGTTCCGGTGCAATTACGATGTAATCCACCAATACACCAGGAATACGCACCTCTTTTGGTTTCAGGCTTCCGGCAGCAACCTGCCGTTTTACTTGCGCAATTACGATTCCACCGTTATTGCGAACGGCGGTGGCTTGTTCCAGTGGCCCAAGATAAGCCCCTTCATGTTCATAAGTCAGATTGCCGCGTTCATCGGCAGTAGTAGCGCGAATGATAGCTACCTGGGGCACGATACTGGGGAAAAACAGCCAGTCGTCGTTAGCAAATCGAACACGTTCAACCAGAGATTGTTGCGCCGCTTTTTCATTCATTGCACCGCCCTGCAACAGGGGATCTACATAAGTATCCATACCTGTTTGTGTCAGCACGCCAGGGCGATGAGCCGCGGCTTCCCGGTGCATATCAAATAAGATCCCGGAAGGCAGATTCCAGGCGGGGATCGCGTTGTCATTGATCATTTGCCAGATTAACGGAGGCGTCATTGATGATGGCCCGGAGGGGTAGGAGCCCGCGATCACTTTTGCCAGTAAGCCCGGTTGCGCCAGATGATCGACACCTTTCACGCCATACATATCACCTGCAGCGATAGGGTGGATGGTAGTGATGTTTTGCGGATGTCCGGCACGTTGAAAGCGTTCACCTATTGCCGCCAGCACGACATCCGGGCAACCCATTCCACTGGAGGAGGAGACGGTGACAACTGCGCCATCAGCAATCAAATCTGCAGCTTCCGATGCAGTGATCGTGCGTACAGAGCACATAATAATTTCCTTATTTCGATATAAAAATAATTAAAAATATGCATGTATAACAATGTAATAGTGATTATAAATTAATTGGAACGATCTAATTTATGCGTAATTTGTACGATTGGTGTGCAAAAAAAACAATAAGCGAAGTGTGAATCTGTGATCGAAACGACGATCTCCTGCGATCCCGGGGGTAACGGATCGCATGAGCAAAAGGAGATTATGATAAAGTAAACGCCTTGATCTTATGGGGGATTGGAGTAGTCATGGCGAAGTCGGATACAGGAAGAAAGCGGGTAACATTAACCGATGTTGCACGTGCGGCTGGCGTTTCGAAATCGACCGTGTCGCTGGTACTCAACGACAGTCCGTTGATCAAAAAAGAGACTCAACAAAAAGTCCAACAAGCCATTGAGCAATTAGGCTATGTCTATAACCGTTTTGCCGCCAATTTACGTTCGCAAAAATCACTGACTATCGGCGTGGTGATTGATGATTTGACCAACCCTTTCTTCGCTGAATTTACAATGGGCCTTGAGATGACGCTGGCGGAGCACGGTTTTATCACCGTAATGTCCAATACCTCCCAGCGTAGCGATCGGCAAAAACAGGTACTTGATACCTTGCTGGAACACCACGTCGCGGGCATTGTCCTCTGTCCAGTAAACAGCACCTCAGAAGCCGATTTACAGCGTTATGCCAACAGT
Organism: Escherichia sp. KTE96; assembly: GCF_000408525.1. Taxonomy (NCBI): domain Bacteria; kingdom Pseudomonadati; phylum Pseudomonadota; class Gammaproteobacteria; order Enterobacterales; family Enterobacteriaceae; genus Escherichia; species Escherichia sp. KTE96. The sequence goes on from NZ_KE137149.1 coordinate 769,957, forward strand.
TCCACACCCTTATTAATCACGATGCGCCCTCTTGACTGGCAACAATTGCCCGTCGATTACGTTGGCGTGGACAGCCACGCAGGTGTCCGGGAAGCTACGGAATATCTCATTCAACAAGGACACCGGGACATCGTGTTTATTGGGGGGCTTACGCACCATATGCGTTATCAGGGATATCTGGAGGCGATGAACCATCATGGTTTACAACCGTGGAGTACTGATGCTTTTTCGCTGCGTGCTGAACCGACTCAGGCCAACGGCTACCAGTTGATGCAACAACTGTTAGATATGCCTTCGCCACCGACAGCAGTAATTTGTTATAACGATCTCATGGCTTTTGGCGCGGAATCGGCGTTAGGCGAAAGAGGGGTGCTTGCCGGAAAAGATATTTCGCTGATTGGTAATGACGGCGTGGCGGCTTGCGCTTACAGTAACCCGCCGTTAACCACCATTGCGGTAGAACCACTGGCGCTGGGGAAACAAGCGGCGCAGCAAATTCTACGGCGTATCGCGCAACCTGATGCGCCGCTCAGCCATTACGTTTATCGCCCAACCCTGCAAATTCGCGCTTCCACCGGAAAGCAGGGGCGTTAAATGCTGTAGCGAGAAACCGTTTCTCGCTATACTCTCTTGTCCCCCGTTCAACATCAGGTAACACCATTCGTTATGGCAGGCAATAAACCCTTCAACAAACAACAAACTGAACCCCGCGAACGCGATCCACAAGTTGCCGGGCTGAAAGTGCCTCCGCACTCGATCGAAGCGGAGCAGTCGGTGTTGGGCGGTTTAATGCTGGATAACGAACGCTGGGATGATGTGGCCGAGCGTGTGGTGGCAGACGATTTCTACACCCGTCCGCACCGTCATATCTTTACCGAAATGGCGCGTTTGCAGGAAAGCGGTAGCCCCATCGACCTGATCACCCTGGCAGAATCGCTGGAGCGCCAGGGGCAACTCGACAGCGTTGGTGGTTTTGCCTATCTGGCGGAACTGTCAAAAAATACGCCAAGTGCGGCAAACATCAGTGCATATGCTGACATCGTGCGCGAACGTGCCGTTGTCCGTGAGATGATCTCGGTTGCTAATGAGATTGCCGAAGCCGGTTTTGATCCGCAAGGACGCACCAGTGAAGACCTGCTCGACCTTGCTGAGTCTCGCGTCTTTAAAATTGCCGAAAGTCGTGCCAATAAAGACGAAGGACCGAAGAACATCGCTGATGTGCTCGACGCCACGGTGGCACGTATTGAGCAACTTTTCCAGCAGCCGCACGATGGTGTAACCGGTGTTAATACCGGCTACGACGATCTCAACAAAAAAACCGCGGGTTTGCAGCCGTCGGATTTGATCATCGTCGCGGCACGTCCGTCGATGGGGAAAACGACATTTGCGATGAACCTCGTTGAAAATGCGGCGATGTTGCAGGATAAACCGGTATTGATCTTCTCGCTGGAGATGCCATCAGAACAGATTATGATGCGTTCTCTGGCGTCACTGTCACGTGTTGACCAGACCAAAATCCGTACCGGGCAGCTTGATGATGAAGACTGGGCGCGCATTTCCGGCACGATGGGCATTTTGCTCGAAAAACGTAATATCTATATCGATGATTCCTCCGGCCTGACGCCAACGGAAGTGCGCTCCCGCGCGCGCCGTATTGCCCGTGAGCACGGCGGCATCGGGCTTATCATGATCGACTACCTGCAATTGATGCGCGTACCGGCGCTTTCCGATAACCGTACGCTGGAAATTGCAGAAATCTCCCGCTCGCTAAAAGCGCTGGCAAAAGAGCTGAACGTGCCGGTGGTAGCACTCTCGCAGTTGAACCGCTCTCTGGAACAACGTGCCGACAAACGCCCGGTCAACTCTGACCTGCGTGAATCCGGCTCCATCGAGCAGGATGCGGACTTGATCATGTTTATCTATCGTGATGAGGTTTATCACGAAAACAGTGATTTAAAAGGCATCGCGGAAATTATTATCGGTAAACAACGTAACGGCCCAATCGGGACGGTACGGCTGACCTTTAACGGTCAATGGTCGCGCTTTGATAATTACGCAGGGCCGCAATACGACGACGAGTAATAATTATTTTATAAATCAGGTAATTAAAGCAAACACTTATCAAGGAACACAAATGCAAGCGGCAACTGTTGTGATTAACCGCCGCGCTCTGCGACACAACCTGCAACGTCTGCGTGAACTGGCACCTGCCAGTAAACTGGTTGCGGTGGTGAAAGCGAACGCCTACGGTCACGGTCTGATTGAGACCGCGCGAACGCTCCCCGATGCTGACGCTTTTGGCGTCGCCCGTCTCGAAGAAGCTCTGCGGCTTAGAGCGGGGGGCATCACGCAACCTATTTTGTTACTGGAAGGTTTTTTTGAAGCAGACGATTTGTCGACGATCTCCGCTGAACATCTGCATACCGCCGTGCATAACGAAGAACAGCTTGCTGCTCTGGAAGAGGCTAATCTGGAGGAGCCAGTTACCGTCTGGATGAAACTCGACACCGGTATGCACCGACTGGGCGTGTTACCGGAACAAGCTGAGGCGTTTTATCAACGACTTACGCAATGCAAAAACGTCCGTCAGCCGGTGAATATTGTCAGCCACTTTGCTCGCGCTGATGAGCCAAAATGCGGCGCGACTGAGAAACAACTCGATATCTTCAATACCTTTTGCGAAGGCAGGCCCGGCAAGCGTTCAATCGCCGCATCGGGTGGAATCTTGTTATGGCCACAGTCGCATTTTGACTGGGTGCGCCCCGGCATCATTCTTTACGGTGTATCGCCGCTGGAAGATGGCTCCACCGGTGCTGATTTCGGTTGCCAGCCAGTGATGTCTCTGACCTCCAGTCTGATCGCTGTGCGTGGGCATAAAGCCGGGGAGCCTGTAGGTTATGGCGGAACATGGATCAGCGAACGTGATACCCGTCTTGGCGTTGTGGCGATGGGTTATGGCGATGGCTACCCTCGCGCAGCTCCGTCCGGTACGCCAGTGCTGGTCAATGGCCGCGAAGTGCCAATCGTCGGGCGAGTTGCGATGGATATGATCTGCGTAGACTTAGGCCCAGAGGCGCAGGATAAAGCGGGTGATCCGGTGATTCTGTGGGGTGAAGGTCTGCCGGTTGAGCGAATCGCTGCAATGACAAAAGTAAGTGCTTACGAACTTATCACGCGCCTGACGTCAAGGGTGGCGATGAAATACGTCGATTAATCGTTCAGCAATATTTGATTGTCTGTGCCGGGTGTGGTGTGAAAGCCTTATCCGGCCAGCAACGCAATGTAAATTCAATAAATTGATACACTCTTGTCGTTTGTGTCACTGGAGGTTTTGCGTTTTTCATCAGCCACGCTACGTTATTAATTGCCGCTTATTGCTAAACATCCTCTCGATCTTCCCCATCTTCCGGTTTATTGTGTTTTAACCACCTGCCTGTAAACCTGGAGAACCATCGCGTGTTTCAAAAAGTTGACGCCTACGCTGGCGACCCGATTCTTTCGCTTATGGAGCGTTTTAAAGAAGATCCTCGCGGCGACAAAGTGAATTTAAGTATCGGCCTGTACTACAACGAAGACGGGATTATCCCGCAACTAAAAGCCGTCGCAGAAGCGGAAGCGCGCCTGAATGCGCAGCCTCACGGCGCTTCGCTTTATTTGCCGATGGAAGGGCTTAACAGCTATCGCCATGCTCTTGCGCCGCTGTTGTTCGGTGCGAACCATCCGGTGTTGCAACAACAGCGTGTGGCGACCATTCAAACCCTCGGCGGCTCGGGGGCATTAAAAGTGGGCGCTGACTTCCTGAAACGCTATTTCCCTGAATCAGGCGTCTGGGTCAGCGATCCTACCTGGGAAAACCACGTAGCAATATTCGCCGGTGCTGGATTCGAAGTGAGCACTTACCCCTGGTATGACGAAGCGACCAACGGTGTGCGTTTTAGCGACTTGCTGGCGACGCTGAAAACACTGCCCGCCCGCAGTATTGTGCTGTTGCATCCGTGTTGCCATAACCCAACAGGCGCCGATCTCACCAATGACCAGTGGGATGCGGTGATTGAAATCCTCAAGACACGTGAGCTTATCCCATTCCTTGATATCGCCTATCAAGGATTTGGTGCTGGTATGGACGAGGATGCCTACGCCATTCGCGCCATTGCCAGTGCCGGATTGCCCGCTCTGGTGAGCAATTCATTCTCGAAAATTTTCTCGCTGTACGGCGAACGTGTCGGCGGTCTTTCGGTAGTGTGTGAAGATGCCGAAGCCGCAGGCCGCGTGCTGGGGCAATTGAAAGCCACTGTGCGCCGTATTTACTCCAGTCCGCCGAATTTTGGTGCGCAGGTGGTGGCAACGGTGCTGAATGATGAGGCGTTGAAAGCCAACTGGCTGGCAGAAGTAGAAGAAATGCGTACCCGTATTCTGGCAATGCGTCAGCAACTGGTGCAGGTGCTGAGTACTGAGATGCCGGGGCGTAATTTCGATTATCTGCTTAAGCAACGCGGTATGTTCAGCTATACCGGTTTAAGCGCCGCCCAGGTTGACCGACTGCGTGAAGAGTTTGGTGTTTACCTGATCGCCAGCGGGCGTATGTGCGTGGCGGGGCTTAACTCTGCAAACGTGCAGCGTGTGGCAAAGGCATTTGCTGCGGTGATGTAAGGTTCGCCAGCAGGCGGTTGAATAGCCGCCTGTTCTAGTATTCTATGGAAATACATTAAGTTATTAAATATTAACAAACATGGGCTGGTCTCATGTGATCCTGCTCCCTTTCTTCACAAAAGCCGCAGATAATCCTTCCTTTCTCACACTGCTGGCGTTATGGTCAGATGGTTTTTTCAACAAATATCACAATAAAAAGTTTCAACTTACTGACTATTTAGGGAAAAATATGCGCAAGATCACACAGGCATTGAGTGCCGTTTGCTTATTGTTCGCTCTAAACAGTTCCGCTGTTGCACTGGCCTCTTCACCTTCACCGCTTAATCCCGGCACTAACGTTGCCAGACTTGCTGAACAGGCACCTGTCCATTGGGTATCGGTCGCACAAATTGAAAATAGCCTCGCAGGGCGTCCACCAATGGCGGTTGGGTTCGATATTGATGACACGGTTCTGTTTTCCAGCCCCGGATTCTGGCGCGGCAAGAAAATATTCTCGCCAGAAAGCGAAGATTATCTGAAAAACCCGGCCTTCTGGGAAAAGATGAACAACGGTTGGGATGAATTCAGCATTCCAAAAGAGGTTGCACGTCAGCTAATTGATATACATGTCCGCCGCGGCGACGCTATCTTCTTTGTGACTGGCCGTAGTCCAACGAAAACAGAAACGGTTTCAAAAACATTAGCTGATGACTTTCATATCCCGGCAACCAGTATGAACCCGGTCATTTTTGCGGGCGATAAACCAGGACAAAACACAAAAACGCAGTGGTTGCAGGATAAAAATATCCGAATGTTTTATGGTGATTCTGATAACGATATCACTGCCGCGCGTGATGTTGGCATTCGTGGTATCCGTATTCTGCGAGCCTCCAACTCTACCTACAAACCCTTGCCACAAGCGGGTGCTTTTGGCGAAGAGGTGATCGTCAATTCAGAATACTGACAGAGCGGGAGAGTATGACACTCTCCCGAATGCTGTTTTTTTAATCAAACCTTTATCCTTTCGCTGTCTTGCTGCAAACTGATTAAGAGAGTTTTATCAAGGAGCAGCACATGTGGTATCAAAAAACGCTCACGCTTAGCGCCAAATCTCGTGGATTCCATCTGGTAACGGATGAAATTCTGAATCAACTGGCTGATATGCCGCGTGTTAATGTTGGTTTACTGCACCTGTTGCTGCAACACACCTCCGCCTCTCTGACACTTAATGAGAATTGCGACCCCACTGTACGCCATGACATGGAGCGTTTTTTCCTCCGTGCGGTTCCCGATAACGGTAGCTATGAGCATGACTATGAAGGAGCAGACGATATGCCTTCTCATATCAAATCCTCAATGCTGGGGGTATCGCTCGTATTGCCTGTGCATAAAGGGCGTATTCAGACCGGCACCTGGCAGGGGATCTGGCTGGGGGAACATCGCATCCACGGCGGATCGCGTCGCATCATCGCGACACTACAAGGGGAGTAAAAAATGACTATTTCGGAGTTGCTACAATATTGCATGGCAAAACCAGGCGCAGAACAGAGTGTGCATAGTGACTGGAAAGCAACGCAAATCAAAGTTGAAGATGTGCTGTTTGCGATGGTGAAAGAGGTGGAAAATCGCCCAGCGGTTTCGCTGAAAACCAGCCCGGAATTGGCGGATCTTCTGCGTCAGCAGCACAGTGATGTTCGCCCCAGCCGACATCTGAACAAAGCGCACTGGAGCACTGTTTATCTCGATGGCTCGCTGCCGGATTCGCAAATCTATTATCTGGTCGATGCGTCGTATCAGCAGGCGGTGAATTTGCTGCCGGAAGAAAAACGTAAATTGCTGGTGCAACTCTGAAAGGAAAAGACCGTTCAGCAAGCGGCCTGAGAATGATGACAAACACAAAATTGCCTGATGCGCTACGCTTATCAGGCCTACGTAATCCCTGCAATATATTGAAATTGCATGTTTTTGTAGGCCGGATAAGGCGTTCACGCCGCATCCGGCAAGAACAAAGCGCACTTTGTCAATAATCTGAGGCCGCTCAGAAAGCGGCCTTAACGATTACAGCATTGGCTTGAGGAAGCGCGCTGTATGCGATGCTTCACACTCTGCGACGGTTTCTGGCGTGCCGGAGACGAGGATCTCACCGCCGCCGCTGCCACCTTCTGGCCCCAGATCAACAATCCAGTCAGCGGTTTTGATCACGTCGAGATTGTGCTCAATCACCACAATGGTATTGCCCTGATCGCGCAGTTTATGCAGAACGTCGAGCAGTTGCTGAATATCGGCAAAGTGCAGACCGGTGGTCGGTTCATCGAGAATATACAGCGTCTGCCCGGTGCCGCGTTTTGACAATTCACGCGCCAGCTTCACACGCTGGGCCTCACCACCGGAAAGCGTGGTTGCTGACTGCCCGAGACGGATGTACGTCAGACCAACATCCATCAGCGTTTGCAGTTTACGCGCCAGTGCGGGCACAGCATCAAAGAACTCACGCGCTTCTTCGATGGTCATATCCAGCACTTCGTGGATGGTTTTACCTTTGTACTTAATCTCCAGCGTTTCGCGGTTATAACGTTTACCTTTGCACTGGTCGCACGGCACGTAAATATCCGGCAGGAAGTGCATTTCCACTTTGATTACACCATCGCCCTGACAGGCTTCGCAGCGCCCACCACGGACGTTAAAGCTGAACCGTCCAGGCGTATAACCGCGCGCACGGGATTCCGGTACGCCCGCAAACAATTCGCGTACAGGCGTAAACACGCCGGTATAGGTCGCCGGGTTGGAACGCGGAGTACGACCAATTGGGCTTTGGTCGATATCGATGACTTTGTCGAAATGCTCCAACCCCTGAATATCGCGATAGGGTGCAGGTTCAGCAATTGTTGCGCCATTCAACTGGCGTTGGGCAATCGGGAACAGCGTGTCGTTAATCAGCGTCGATTTACCAGAACCTGAAACCCCGGTGATGCAGGTAAACAGACCTACCGGCAGCGTCAGTGTCACATCTTTCAGGTTGTTGCCGCGCGCGCCTGTCAGTTTCAGCACTTTTTCCGGATCTGCGGGTACGCGTTTCTTCGGCACTTCAATTTTGCGTTTACCGCTCATGTACTGGCCGGTTAACGACTCCGGAACTGCCATAATCGCTTCCAGCGGACCTTCCGCGACCACTTCACCACCGTGTACACCTGCGCCCGGGCCAATGTCGATGACATGGTCAGCCGCGCGAATAGCGTCTTCGTCGTGCTCCACCACAATCACGGTATTACCGAGATCGCGCAGGTGGATAAGCGTACCCAGCAGGCGTTCGTTATCGCGCTGATGCAGGCCGATAGACGGTTCATCCAGCACGTACATCACGCCAACCAGCCCTGCGCCAATCTGGCTTGCCAGACGGATACGCTGGGCTTCACCGCCGGAAAGGGTTTCTGCCGAGCGGGAAAGTGTCAGGTAGTTCAGCCCGACGTTAACGAGGAATTTCAGGCGGTCGCCAATCTCTTTAAGGATTTTTTCCGCAATCTTCGCGCGTTGCCCGGCGAGTTTGAGATTGTTGAAGAACTCCATCGCATGGCCGATGCTCATGTCAGAGATGGCAGGCAGCGGTGTATTCTCAACATAAACGTGGCGTGCTTCACGGCGCAGACGCGTCCCTTCACAACTGGCGCACGGACGATTGCTGATAAACTTGGCTAACTCTTCGCGTACCGCGCTGGATTCCGTTTCTTTATAACGGCGCTCCATATTGTGCAGCACGCCTTCGAACGGATGGCGGCGGATAGACGTATCGCCACGATCGTTCATGTATTTGAATTCGATATTTTCCTTGCCAGAACCGTAAAGCACCACTTTATGCACGTTCGCACTCAGGCTGCCCCACGGCGCTTCGACGTCGAACTTATAGTGGTCTGCCAGTGATTTCAGCATCTGGAAGTAATAAAAATTACGGCGATCCCAGCCGCGGATCGCGCCGCCCGCCAGCGATAGTTCCGGATTTTGGATCACTCGGTCAGGATCGAAATATTGTTGAACGCCGAGGCCGTCACAGGTCGGGCAGGCGCCCGCCGGGTTGTTGAACGAAAACAGACGCGGTTCCAGTTCGCGCATACTGTAGCCGCAAATCGGACAGGCGAAGTTGGCGGAAAAGAGCAGCTCTTCCGCTTTCGGATTGTCCATATCGGCAACCACCGCCGTACCGCCGGAAAGCTCCAGCGCCGTTTCAAATGACTCCGCCAGGCGTTGGGTAAGATCGTCACGCACTTTGAAACGATCAACTACCACTTCAATCGTGTGTTTCTTTTGCAGTTCCAGTTTCGGCGGATCGGAAAGATCGCAGACTTCGCCATCAATACGTGCGCGGATGTAACCCTGACTCGCCAGATTCTCCAGCGTTTTAGTGTGTTCGCCTTTGCGCTCTTTAATGATTGGCGCGAGTAGCATCAGACGTTTGCCTTCCGGCTGCGACAGGACGTTGTCTACCATCTGGCTGACGGTTTGCGCCGCCAGCGGGACATCGTGATCCGGGCAGCGCGGCTCACCGACGCGAGCGTACAGCAGACGCAAATAGTCGTGGATTTCGGTGATTGTCCCCACCGTGGAGCGCGGGTTGTGGGACGTCGATTTCTGTTCAATCGAGATGGCGGGTGAAAGCCCCTCGATATGGTCGACATCCGGCTTTTCCATCAGTGACAGAAACTGCCGCGCGTAGGCGGAAAGGGATTCAACGTAACGACGCTGCCCTTCGGCATATAAGGTGTCGAAAGCGAGCGAGGATTTGCCAGAACCCGAAAGCCCGGTAACGACAATCAGTTTGTCGCGGGGGATAACGAGGTTGATATTTTTGAGATTATGGGTGCGGGCGCCCCGAACTTCGATCTTATCCATTCACCTTTCCCGGATTAAACACTTTTTGCCCGGCGGCATGGCGCTACCGGCGATCACAAACGGTTAATTATGACACAAATCGACCTGAATGAATATACAGTATTGGAATGCAGAATCCGGAGTGCTGTGTAACAATGTCGGACCATGTTTGTTTCCCGGAACCGAGGTCACATCGTGGTAAAACCGCTATTGGTAATGCTACAATCGCGCGTTTACACTTATTAGACCGTTTTTTTCAGGAGACACGAACATGGCCAGCAGAGGCGTAAATAAGGTTATTCTCGTTGGTAATCTGGGCCAGGACCCGGAAGTACGCTACATGCCAAATGGTGGCGCAGTTGCCAACATTACGCTGGCTACTTCCGAATCCTGGCGTGATAAAGCGACCGGCGAGATGAAAGAGCAGACTGAATGGCACCGCGTTGTGCTGTTCGGCAAACTGGCGGAAGTGGCCAGTGAATATCTGCGTAAAGGTTCCCAGGTTTATATCGAAGGTCAGTTGCGTACCCGCAAATGGACCGACCAATCCGGTCAGGATCGCTACACCACAGAAGTCGTGGTGAACGTTGGCGGCACCATGCAGATGCTGGGTGGTCGTCAGGGTGGTGGCGCTCCGGCAGGCGGTAACATCGGGGGCGGTCAGCCGCAGGGCGGTTGGGGTCAACCTCAGCAGCCGCAGGGTGGCAATCAGTTCAGCGGCGGCGCGCAGTCTCGCCCGCAGCAGTCCGCTCCGGCAGCGCCGTCTAACGAGCCGCCGATGGATTTCGATGACGATATCCCATTCTGATTTTGTTTTAAAACAATAGATTATATTGTTTTAAGGTAGGTGATTAACGCATCTGCCAGGGATAAAAAAGAAGCCTCCATATGGAGGCTTCTGCATATCACACCAAAATCATTGGCCATTGTGGCGGTGCCTGATTTGTGGTTTCCACTATTACCGACTCAATATTGTGCCAGATTGCGGCAATATCCATCATTGTGATTCCGAGCAGTCCCATCGCGAACCAGCAGGCGGAAACAACGCCCAGACCACTACTGATCACTGCCAGCCCGATATAATCAGACCGCCGAAAACGGATGTTGAGCGTACTAGCCAGAAACATCAGTATGGCGCTAAGAAGCTGCCAGCGAAGAAGAACCACGCCCGTGGTGAGGGTAGCCATCAAACATTTCCTCAGAAAATTGCCAGGCCCTGGACAGCGCGGCATTTCTCACGGGAGGCGTGGTACACTCTGGCTATCGCGGGGCTTTCAGAACACAAAAATGAAACACTTTTGCTGTTTCATAAATTTCGTGAACTATATCACAATTGGTTGTTTGTTAGCCAGATTATGCCGCGACTTTATTACTGCACTAATGATGTGGTTTATTCAGTGATGTCGAGGCAATGTACAATAAAGAAATATTGTAATTTCCTGCCTGACCTGCATTTTTCCAACAAAGCTCTTTTGATATCAGCGAGTTATTTTTATGCAAATAACGATTATAAAGGTATCAATTTCAAATCATGCAAAAGTGCTATTTATACCGTAAGATTTATCTAACGTCGTCGGTAGTCAAGGTTTTCACCTTGCAATGACCAGGTATAACCAGGCAGGGAATTGATAGAAATGAGTCAAAGTGCACGACGCAGGATGCTGGCGTTGCCGGGCATCATCTTTGTGGTACTCCTTCCTGTTATCCTTTCACTATGGATTGCCCTCCTTTGGGCTAAAGCGGAAGTGAATAATCAACTTCGTGCTTTTGCCCTGTTAGCCCTGGAGAAATCCGAGTTGGTCATTCAGCAGGCAGATTTAGCGAGCGACGATGCAGAACGCTATCAGGGACAAATTTGCACTCCCACTCATCAACAACAAATGCTGAATATTATCCGCGGTTATCTTTATATCAACGAATTGATATATGCCCACGATAACCTTTTTTTATGTTCAACATTAATAGTTCCCGTTAACGGCTACAGGATGGCGTCAGCAAACTATAAGCGTGAACCTGATGTCTCAATCTATTATTACCGTGATACGCCTTTTTTCTCAGGTTATAAAATGACCTATATGCAGCGAGGAAACTATGTCGCGGTAATTAACCCTTTATTCTGGAGCGAGGTAATGTCTGACGATCCGACGCTGCAATGGGGGGTTTATGATACGGTGACGAAAACCTTTTTCTCTTTAAGCAAACAGGCCTCCGCAGAAAATTTTTCACCATTGATTCATCAGAGGGAAATAACCGTACAGCAGAATGGTTATTTATATGCGATAGTTCATTCAACAAAACGTCCCATTGCCGCTATCGTAGCAACCTCAAACCAGCGTATTTTTTCGCATTTTTATAATCACCTTGTATTTGCCTTGCCGGCAGGTATTTTGGGCAGCCTGGTGCTGCTTTTACTCTGGTTGCGTATAAACCAGAAGTACCAGTCTCCTGAGCGTAAATTGCAACGTGCTCTCGAAAAACGGCAACTTTGTCTCTATTACCAGCCAATTGTTGATATTAAAACGAATAAATGTATTGGCGCTGAGGCGTTGCTACGTTGGCCGGGGACTCAGGGACAAGTAATGACGCCAGCGGAGTTTATTCCACTGGCGGAACAAAAGGGGCTAATTGAGCAGGTTACCAATTATGTCATTAATAGGGTGTTTGACGATCTCGGTGCCTGGCTGGCGAAACATCCTGAACTCTCTATTTCAGTTAACTTATCCGCCTCTGATTTTCATACTTCAAGGGTGATTGCCCTAACCAATCAAAAAATCGAGCAATTTACCGTGCGTCCGCAGCAAATTAAATTTGAAGTCACTGAACATGCGTTTCTTGATGTCGCCAAAATGACGCCGATTATTCTGGCTTTCCGTCAGGCTGGTTACGAAGTGGCGATCGATGATTTTGGTATTGGCTACTCCAACTTGCATAATCTTAATTCATTGAATATCGATATCTTGAAAATCGATAAATCGTTTGTTGAGACGCTAACCACGCACAAAACCAGCCATTTGATTGCAGAACACATTATCGAACTGGCACACAGTCTGGGTCTAAAAACGATTGCAGAAGGGGTGGAAACTGAGGATCAGGTCAACTGGCTGTGCAAACGCGGCGTGCGCTATTGTCAGGGTTGGTACTTTGCAAAGGCGATGCCGCCGCAGGTTTTTATGGCATGGGCAGAGCCAGTACCCGCGCATGACGTCATGCGCGGGCAGTAAACCCTAGATCCGGTGGCGATAATCGCTGGGAGTGCGATCAAACTGCCGACGGAAAACGCGGGAAAAGGTCTGCTGTGAGACATAGCCCAGATCCATCGCGATATCAAAAATAGGGCGTTCGGTGGTGCGCAACTCAACGGCAGCCAGTAGCAGGCGGCGTTGACGAATGTAATCGCCAAGCGTCTGATGTGTCACCGTACGGAACATCCGCTGTAAATACCACTTTGAATAACCTGATTTTTTCGCCACCACATCAATGTTCAGCGGCTGGTCGATATGCTCGTCAATCCATGCGATAAGATCCTGAATAATTTTCTGATGGGACATAAATCTGCCTCTTTTCAGTGTTCAGTTCGTTAATTCATCTGTTGGGGAGTATAATTCCTCAAGTTAACTTGAGGTAAAGCGATTTATGGAAAAGAAATTACCCCGCATTAAAGCCTTGCTTACTCCAGGCGAAGTGGCGAAACGTAGTGGAGTGGCGGTATCGGCGCTGCATTTCTATGAAAGCAAAGGTTTGATTACCAGTATCCGTAACAGCGGCAATCAGCGGCGGTATAAGCGTGATGTGTTGCGATATGTCGCCATCATCAAGATTGCTCAACGTATTGGTATTCCGCTGGCGACCATTGGTGAAGCGTTTGGTGTGTTGCCCGAAGGGCATACATTAAGTGCGAAAGAGTGGAAGCAACTCTCATCACAATGGCGTGAAGAACTGGACCGGCGAATTCATACCTTAGTTGCGTTGCGTGACGAACTGGACGGCTGTATTGGTTGCGGCTGCCTTTCGCGTAGCGACTGCCCGTTGCGTAACCCAGGCGATCGCTTAGGCGAAGAAGGTACTGGTGCGCGTTTGCTGGAAGATGAACAAAACTAAAGCGCCACAAGGGCGCTTTAGTTTGTTTCCGGCCTTTGTCTTTCACTCTATCCCGCTGGTACACAGGAGGGTTTCCCCCGACGTCAACACACCTCATTCGAGCACGTGGTGGAGGTTCCGGTTGGTGTTGATACTTTAATTGTATGCCACCGCCGTTTCTTCGCCAGTGCAAAGTGATCCTTTTTAGCCGCAATATTTTTGTCATCTTGCGTGATTTTTTACCGCAAACTTTTGCTACAAGTTGCCTACAAATGCCGTAATTTTGCGCATCGACGATAACGTTTGCGCATCAGTTGCCTGGTTTTTCATCGTCAATACAAGAAAAGGGAAAAAAGCAGCAAACTTCGGTTGAAAAAGCCGCTATGATCGCCGGATAATCGTTTGCTTTTTTTTACCACCCGTTTTGTATGCGTGGAGCTAAACGTTTGCTTTTTGCGACGACCCCGATTGTCGCAAACCAGAAGCAGGAAGATAACGTTTCGCTGGCAGGGGATTGTCCGCCACGCATCTTGACGAAAAATAAACTCTCAGGGGATGTTTTCTTATGTCTACGCCATCAGCGCGTACCGGCGGTTCACTCGACGCCTGGTTTAAAATTTCACAACGTGGAAGCACTGTTCGTCAGGAAGTGGTTGCCGGGTTAACAACGTTTCTGGCGATGGTCTATTCGGTTATCGTCGTTCCGGGCATGTTGGGCAAAGCGGGCTTCCCGCCAGCGGCCGTTTTTGTTGCGACTTGTCTGGTTGCCGGGATGGGTTCTATCGCGATGGGGTTGTGGGCCAATCTACCATTGGCTATCGGCTGCGCCATCTCCCTGACTGCATTTACCGCATTCAGCCTGGTGCTGGGGCAACATATCAGTGTTCCGGTGGCGCTGGGTGCTGTGTTCCTGATGGGGGTGCTGTTTACGGTTATTTCCGCAACAGGTATCCGTAGCTGGATTTTGCGCAACTTACCGCACGGCGTGGCGCATGGCACGGGGATTGGTATCGGCCTGTTTTTGCTGCTGATTGCTGCCAACGGCGTCGGTCTGGTGATTAAAAACCCGCTTGATGGTTTGCCGGTTGCGCTGGGTGATTTCGCGACATTCCCGGTGATTATGTCGCTGGTAGGTCTGGCAGTGATCATCGGCCTGGAAAAACTGAAAGTACCGGGCGGCATTCTGCTGACCATTATCGGTATCTCGATTGTGGGCCTGATCTTCGATCCTAATGTCCATTTCTCCGGCGTTTTTGCCATGCCTTCATTGAGTGATGAGAACGGCAATTCGCTAATTGGCAGCCTGGACATTATGGGGGCACTGAACCCACTGGTCTTGCCGAGCGTGTTGGCGCTGGTGATGACGGCGGTCTTTGACGCTACCGGAACCATCCGTGCAGTTGCTGGTCAGGCGAATCTGCTGGATAAAGACGGGCAGATTATTGACGGTGGTAAAGCACTAACTACAGACTCCCTGAGTAGCGTTTTCTCCGGCCTGGTTGGCGCGGCACCGGCTGCGGTATACATCGAGTCTGCGGCGGGTACAGCGGCGGGCGGTAAAACCGGCCTGACGGCTATCACCGTTGGCGTGCTGTTCCTGCTGATTCTGTTCCTCTCTCCGCTCTCTTATCTTGTTCCGGGTTACGCAACGGCTCCGGCGCTGATGTACGTTGGCCTGCTGATGCTGAGCAACGTGGCGAAAATCGACTTTGCTGATTTTGTCGATGCAATGGCGGGTCTGGTAACGGCAGTATTCATCGTGCTGACCTGTAACATCGTAACAGGCATCATGATCGGCTTCGCGACTCTGGTGATTGGTCGTCTGGTCTCTGGCGAATGGCGTAAGCTGAACATTGGTACGGTCGTTATCGCCGTGGCGCTGGTCACCTTCTACGCGGGTGGCTGGGCTATCTAATCTTTAATAAGATTCTGAAAACGGGTAGCAATTGCTGCCCGTTTTTATTTTCTCCGTACATTGTGTGAGCTTTTGCGATATTCTGAAAAACTGAGAATCCGGGTATAAAACCTTTCTCAAATCATAAAAAACATCGCAAACAGGGAACGCATGGAAATCTTCTTCACCATACTGATAATGACCCTCGTGGTCTCGCTGTCCGGGGTGGTCACTCGTGTCATGCCCTTTCAGATCCCGCTTCCGCTTATGCAAATCGCCATTGGTGCGCTACTGGCGTGGCCGACGTTTGGTTTGCATGTGGAATTTGACCCAGAACTCTTTTTAGTCTTATTTATCCCGCCGTTGCTGTTCGCGGATGGCTGGAAAACGCCGACCCGCGAATTTCTTGAGCATGGCCGGGAGATCTTCGGTCTCGCGCTGGCGCTGGTCGTCGTCACCGTGGTCGGCATTGGCTTCCTTATTTACTGGGTGGTGCCAGGTATTCCGCTGATCCCCGCTTTTGCGCTGGCGGCGGTGCTCTCTCCGACCGATGCTGTAGCGCTCTCCGGGATTGTTGGAGAAGGGCGCATACCGAAAAAAATTATGGGCATCTTGCAGGGCGAAGCGTTGATGAATGACGCCTCCGGCCTGGTGTCGCTGAAGTTTGCCGTGGCAGTCGCGATGGGGACGATGATCTTCACCGTTGGCGGCGCGACGGTCGAATTTATGAAAGTGGCAATTGGCGGTATTCTCGCCGGTTTTGCGGTGAGCTGGCTGTATGGTCGCTCGTTGCGTTTCCTGAGTCGCTGGGGCGGTGATGAACCGGCAACGCAGATCGTACTGCTGTTCCTGCTGCCGTTCGCCTCTTATCTTATTGCCGAACATATTGGCGTTTCCGGCATCCTCGCAGCGGTTGCCGCCGGTATGACCATCACCCGCTCCGGTGTGATGCGCCGTGCGCCGCTGGCGATGCGACTGCGTGCCAACAGCACCTGGGCGATGCTGGAATTTGTCTTTAACGGTATGGTGTTCCTGCTGCTGGGCCTGCAATTGCCGGGCATTCTGGAGACGTCGCTGATGGCGGCGGAAATCGACCCCAACGTCGAAGTCTGGATGCTCTTTGTCGATATCGTGCTGATTTATGTCGCCTTAATGCTGGTTCGTTTTGGCTGGTTGTGGACGATGAAAAAGCTCAGTAACCGCTTCCTGAAGAAGAAGCCGATGGAGTTTGGTTCGTGGACCACACGAGAAATCCTGATCGCGTCTTTCGCTGGGGTGCGCGGGGCAATCACTCTGGCCGGTGTGCTCTCCATTCCTCTGCTGTTGCCGGATGGTAACGTCTTCCCGGCGCGTTATGAGCTGGTGTTCCTGGCGGCTGGCGTGATTCTCTTCTCGCTGTTTGTTGGTGTAGTGATGTTGCCTATTTTGCTGCAACACATTGAAGTCGCGGATCATTCCCAGCAGTTGAAAGAGGAACGCATTGCACGCGCGGCAACGGCTGAAGTAGCGATTGTGGCGATCCAGAAAATGGAAGAACGTCTGGCGGCGGACACCGAAGAGAACATCGATAACCAGTTGCTCACAGAGGTGAGTTCTCGTGTGATTGGTAACCTGCGTCGTCGCGCCGATGGGCGTAATGATGTTGAAAGTTCAATCCTGGAAGAAGACCTGGAACGCCGCTTCCGTCTGGCGGCACTGCGTTCTGAACGTGCTGAACTGTACCACCTGCGCGCCACGCGGGAGATCAGCAACGAAACGCTGCAAAAATTATTGCACGATCTTGATTTGCTGGAAGCGTTGTTAATTGAAGAAAATCAGTAACGCTCTGACGGCGTAAGATAGCCTGACGCAATCGGTAAAAAGGTGCAGTACATCGCACCTTTTTACCGTTGGTCAGGCGACCAGGGACAAACGGAGATTAATGCGCGCGGCCCTGCTCAACGCCAAAGCCGGTCTGGGAACGGATAAATTGCGCACGGAACAGTTCACGCTCGCGCGCGCCTTCCGCTGAATTATCGGTTGCCGAGAAGAACCAGATACCGAGGAATGCCACGGAGATGGAGAACAACGCCGGGTATTCATACGGGAAGATGGCTTTTTCGTGACCGAGGATCTGCACCCAAATCGTTGGGCCGAGGATCATCAACACTACCGCTGTAATCAGGCCTAACCAGCCGCCCAGCATCGCACCACGCGTAGTCAGTTTCGACCAGTACATGGAAAGCAGAATGATTGGGAAGTTACAGCTCGCGGCGATAGCAAACGCCAGACCCACCATGAAGGCGATGTTCTGATTCTCAAACAACACGCCGAGGATAATCGCAATCACACCCAAAATCAGCACGGTGATTTTCGATACCCGCAGCTCTTCACGTTCGGTCGCGCCTTTTTTGAAGACGTTGGCGTACAGATCGTGAGAAACCGCCGATGCGCCTGCCAGCGTCAGACCTGCAACCACCGCGAGGATGGTGGCGAAAGCAACCGCTGAAATAAAGCCGAGGAACAGGTTGCCGCCCACCGCATTGGCCAGGTGAACCGCCGCCATGTTGTTACCGCCAATAAGATGGCCCGCCGCATCTTTATATTCCGGATTTGCACCGACCAGCATGATCGCACCAAAGCCGATAATAAAGGTCAGGATATAGAAGTAACCCATAAAGCCGGTGGCGTAGAACACGCTCTTACGCGCTTCGCGAGCATCGCTAACCGTAAAGAAGCGCATCAGAATGTGCGGCAGACCTGCCGTACCAAACATCAGTCCCAGCCCCAGCGAGAGTGCGGAGATTGGATCTTTTACCAGCCCGCCCGGCTTCATGATGTCGACACCTTTCGGGTGTACTGCCATCGCTTCGCTGAACAGATTGTTGAAGCTAAAACCGACGTGCTTCATCACCATAAAGGCCATAAAGCTGGCACCGAACAGCAGCAGAACGGCTTTGATAATCTGTACCCAGGTGGTTGCTAACATGCCGCCAAACAGGACATACATCATCATCAATACGCCAACCAGAACCACGGCGATGTGATAGTTAAGGCCGAACAGCAGCTCGATCAGTTTACCCGCACCAACCATTTGGGCGATGAGATATAGCGCCACCACCACCAGAGACCCACAGGCCGAAAGAATGCGGATTGGCCCTTGTTTCAAACGGTATGAGGCGACATCCGCAAAGGTATAGCGACCCAGGTTACGCAGACGTTCGGCAATCAGAAACAGAATGATTGGCCAGCCTACCAGGAAGCCCAACGAGTAGATCAGGCCGTCATAACCGGAGGTAAACACCAGCGCGGAGATCCCCAAAAATGAGGCGGCAGACATATAGTCACCGGCTATCGCCAGACCGTTCTGGAAGCCGGTGATATTACCGCCTGCGGTGTAGTAGTCGTTACGGGAACGCACGCGTTTTGATGCCCAGTAGGTGATACCAAGCGTAAACACGACGAAAATCAGGAACATAATAATCGCCTGCCAGTTTGTTGGCTGGCGTTCTACGGCCCCGCTAATGGCATCCGCGGCGTTCGCTGCGAAAGGGAGTGTGGCGGCAAGCGCCGTCATAACTCTTTTCATGACGCTTGTACCTCATGCAGGACTTCGTTATTAAGGCGGTCGAATTCGCCGTTCGCCCGCCAGATGTAGATACCAGTGAGAACAAAGGAGATCACAATCACCCCGACGCCAACGGGAATACCGCGTGTGACGCTGGTGTTCGGATTCAGCGGAGTGCCCAGCCAGCCAGGCGCAAAGGCAATCAGTAAAATAAAGCTGATATAAACTGTCAGCATAATAATCGACAGGATGGTGGCAAACCGTTGCCGTTTTTCGACCAACTCCCTGAAATGCGCATTGTCTTCTATCCGCTGATAAATAGTGCCATTCATCACAGATTCTCCAGAGGTAATGTAGGGATTGTTTTAATTCCCGCTCCCTTGTGGGAGAGGGTTAACGCCCAGGTAACCCATAGCCTGATGCGCCTTTTCAGGCCTACAGCCGTTGCCGAATGTAGGCCGGATAAGGCGTTTACGCCGCATCCGGCAATCAACGCCAGATGCGTCGCTGTCGCGTCTTATCAGGCCTACAGCCGTTGCCGAATGTAGGCCGGATAAGGCGTTTACGCCGTATCCGGCAATCAACGCCAGATGCGTCGCTGTCGCGTCTTATCAGGCCTACAGCCGTTGCCGAATGTAGGCCGGATCGCATCAGGCAATTGTGGGTTACGATGGCATCGCGATAGCCTGCTTCTCTTCAAGCAGCTTCTCGACCACGCCAGGATCGGCAAGCGTCGAGGTATCGCCCAGGTTGCTGGTATCGCCCGCCGCAATTTTGCGCAAAATACGGCGCATAATTTTGCCGGAGCGGGTTTTAGGCAGGGAGTCGGTCCAGTGCAGCACGTCTGGCGTCGCCAGCGGGCCAATCTCTTTACGCACCCAGTTGCGGACTTCTGCGTACAGTTCTGGTGACGGTTCCTCCCCGTGATTAAGCGTGACGTAGGCGTAAATCGCCTGGCCTTTAATATTGTGCGGAATACCGACCACCGCGGCTTCGGCTATCTTCGGATGCGAAACCAGCGCCGATTCAATCTCCGCAGTCCCCAGACGGTGACCAGAAACGTTCAGTACATCGTCCACACGCCCGGTGATCCAGTAATAACCATCTTCATCACGACGCGCGCCGTCGCCGCTGAAATACATATTTTTGAAGGTGGAGAAATAGGTCTGTTCAAAACGTTCATGATCGCCAAACAGCGTACGCGCCTGGCCCGGCCAGGAGTCAGTCATCACCAGGCTGCCTTCGGTCGCGCCCTCCAGCGGATTGCCTTCGTTATCTACCAGTGCCGGTTGCACACCGAAGAACGGACGCGTTGCCGAACCGGCTTTCAGTTCGGTAGCGCCAGGAAGTGGGGTAATCATGAAACCGCCGGTTTCGGTCTGCCACCATGTGTCGACCACCGGGCATTTCTCGTTGCCGATCTTCTTCCAGTACCACTCCCACGCTTCCGGGTTTATTGGCTCGCCTACTGAACCGAGAATGCGCAGCGACGAACGGTCGGTGCCTTCAATCGCTTTATCGCCTTCCGCCATCAGTGCGCGAATGGCTGTTGGCGCGGTATAGAGAATATTGACCTGATGCTTATCCACCACTTGCGCCATACGGGCAGGCGTCGGCCAGTTTGGCACACCTTCAAACATCAGCGTGGTCGCGCCGCAGGCCAGCGGGCCGTACAGCAAATAACTGTGCCCGGTAACCCAGCCCACATCGGCGGTACACCAGTAGATATCACCCGGATGATAATCAAAGACGTATTTAAAGGTGAGCGCCGCGTAAACCAGATAACCGCCGGTAGTGTGCAGCACGCCTTTCGGTTTTCCGGTAGAACCGGAGGTATAAAGAATAAACAGAGGATCTTCGGCGTTGACCTCTTCCGGCTGGTGCTGATCGCTGGCTTGCTCAACCAGGTCGTGCCACCACAGGTCGCGGCCTTCCTGCCAGCCGATTTTTCCGCCAGTACGCTTCAGTACAATGACATGTTCAACGCTGGTGACATTCGGGTTTTTCAGTGCGTCATCAACGTTTTTCTTCAGCGGAATGCTGCGCCCGGCACGCACGCCTTCATCAGAGGTGATCACCAGTCGTGAGTTAGAGTCGATAATGCGCCCGGCCACCGCTTCCGGTGAGAAGCCGCCGAAAATCACCGAATGCACCGCGCCAATACGGGCGCAGGCCAGCATTGCGACCGCAGCTTCCGGCACCATTGGCATATAAATTGCCACAACATCGCCTTTTTTAATGCCCAGCCCGAGCAGGGTATTGGCGAAGCGGCAAACGTCGCGATGCAGCTCTTTATAGCTGATATGTTTGCTCTGGCTGGCGTCGTCGCCTTCCCAGATGATGGCGGTACGATTGCCGTTTTCTTGTAAATGGCGATCAAGGCAGTTTGCCGCCAGATTCAGCGTGCCGTCTTCGTACCATTTAATCGAGACGTTACCCGGGGCAAAGGAGGTGTTTTTCACCTTCTGGTACGGTTTGATCCAGTCGAGAATTTTTCCCTGTTCGCCCCAAAAAGTATCTGGTGCGTTAATGGATTGTTGGTACATCGCCTCATACTGCTGAGGGTTTATCAGGCAATGGTCTGCGATGTTGGCAGGAATAGTGTGTTTGTGAATTTGACTCATGCTTTTGTTCTCCTTGTAGGATGTTAATAATATGTGGCATAAGCGTTAAATGTAGGGGTATTGGTAGTTTTGTTTAGTATTTGGGCGGCAGATCACGCAAAAGCAGAATAGTGCAAATAAACGGCAGGGTATTTTTGAAGGTCACTAACAAAAGTTGATTAATTCTTTGAGGAACATGCAGTTATGCATACCGTTGGAAACGGGAAAAATACCGACTAACTCTAAAGTGGTATTTTACATGCACTTACAATTGATTAAAGACAACATTCAGAGTGTGGTTATTTGTTACACATAGGGGCGAGCAATGTCATGACAGTGTATGTGCGGTTACTGTCATGAAAAAACAATAAAAACTGCCATTGCCTCAATGGCAAAATTTGGATGAAGCCCCTATGACAAGGATAAAAATAAACGCACGCCGTTTCTTCAGCTTGTTGGTTCCTTTTTTCTTTCTCACTTCTGTTCACGCTGAACAAACGGCCGCTCCCGCGAAACCTGTAACTGTGGAAGCGAAGAATGAAACCTTTGCCCCGCAGCATCCCGATCAATATCTCTCCTGGAAAGCCACCTCGGAACAGTCAGAGCGTGTTGACGCACTGGCGGAAGATCCACGACTGGTGATCCTGTGGGCGGGGTATCCTTTCTCGCGCGATTACAACAAACCGCGCGGTCATGCCTACGCCGTTACCGATGTGCGCGAAACCCTGCGTACCGGTGCGCCGAAAAATGCCGAAGATGGCACGATGCCAATGGCCTGCTGGAGTTGTAAAAGTCCGGACGTGGCGCGTTTGATCCAGAAAGACGGAGAAGATGGTTACTTCCACGGTAAATGGGCGCGCGGCGGCCCGGAAATCGTCAACAACCTGGGCTGCGCTGACTGCCATAACACCGCTTCGCCAGAGTTCGCCAAAGGCAAACCAGAGTTAACTCTTTCCCGTCCGTATGCGGCACGTGCGATGGAAGCCATTGGTAAGCCTTTTGAGAAAGGTGGTCGTTTTGACCAGCAGTCGATGGTCTGCGGTCAGTGCCACGTGGAGTATTACTTTGACGGTAAAGATAAAGCCGTTAAATTCCCGTGGGCTAACGGCATGAAAGTCGAAAATATGGAGCAGTATTACGACAAAATTGCCTTCTCCGACTGGACCAACTCCCTGTCGAAAACGCCGATGCTGAAAGCGCAACACCCGGAATATGAAACCTGGACTGCGGGCATTCATGGCAAAAACAACGTGACCTGCATCGACTGTCACATGCCGAAAGTGCAGAACGCGGAAGGCAAACTCTACACCGACCATAAAATTGGCAATCCGTTTGATAACTTCGCCCAGACTTGTGCGAACTGTCATACCCAGGACAAAGCCACGCTGCAAAAAGTGGTCGCGGAGCGTAAACAGTCGATTAATGACCTGAAAATCAAGGTTGAGGATCAACTGGTTCACGCTCACTTCGAAGCGAAAGCGGCACTGGATGCAGGCGCTACGGAAGCCGAGATGAAGCCGATTCAGGACGACATCCGTCATGCCCAGTGGCGTTGGGATCTGGCGATCGCTTCCCACGGCATTCATATGCATGCACCGGAAGAAGGTCTGCGGATGCTCGGCACGGCGATGGATAAAGCCGCTGATGCGCGTACCAAACTGGCGCGCCTGCTGGCGACCAAAGGTATCACCCATGAAATCCAGATCCCGGATATCTCGACCAAAGAGAAAGCCCAGCAGGCAATTGGCCTGAACATGGAACAAATCAAGGCCGAGAAACAGGACTTTATCAAAACGGTGATCCCGCAGTGGGAAGAGCAGGCACGTAAAAACGGTCTGTTAAGCCAATAACCCCGTTCCGCCTCGCAAGGGGCGGAAAACACAATGGAGTGAATATGAGCGTATTACGTTCGTTATTAACTGCCGGGGTGCTGGCGTCGGGCCTGTTGTGGAGCCTGGACGGAATTACCGCTACCCCTGCAGCGCAGGTATCTGATGATCGCTACGAAGTTACCCAGCAGCGTAACCCGGACGCCGCCTGTCTGGACTGTCATAAGCCAGACACCGAAGGTATGCATGGCAAACATGCTTCCGTTATCAACCCGAATAACAAACTGCCGGTTACCTGCACCAACTGTCACGGCCAGCCGTCGCCGCAACATCGCGAAGGGGTGAAAGATGTGATGCGCTTTAACGAGCCGATGTACAACGTTGGAGAGCAGAACAGTGTCTGTATGTCCTGTCATCTACCGGAACAGTTGCAAAAAGCATTCTGGCCGCACGATGTTCATGTCACTAAAGTGGCGTGCGCCAGTTGTCATTCCCTGCATCCACAGCAAGATACGATGCAGACGTTAAGTGACAAAGGACGGATTAAGATTTGTGTCGATTGCCACAGCGATCAGCGCACCAATCCGAACTTTAACCCGGCGTCTGTTCCGTTGCTTAAGGAGCAGCCATGACCTGGTCTCGTCGCCAGTTTCTCACCGGCGTCGGCGTGCTGGCAGCCGTCAGCGGCACCGCAGGGCGCGTGGTGGCGAAAACGTTGAATATCAATGGCGTGCGTTACGGCATGGTGCATGACGAGTCGTTATGCATCGGCTGTACCGCCTGTATGGATGCTTGTCGGGAAGTGAACAAGGTGCCGGAAGGTGTTTCGCGCCTGACGATTATTCGCAGCGAGCCGCAGGGCGAATTTCCTGATGTGAAATATCGCTTCTTCCGTAAGTCTTGCCAGCACTGTGACCATGCGCCGTGCGTTGACGTCTGCCCGACCGGTGCATCTTTTCGCGATGCCGCCAGCGGGATTGTCGATGTTAATCCGGATCTATGCGTCGGTTGTCAGTACTGCATCGCCGCCTGTCCGTACCGCGTGCGCTTTATCCATCCGGTCACGAAGACCGCGGACAAATGCGACTTCTGCCGTAAGACCAATTTGCAGGCCGGTAAGCTGCCCGCGTGCGTTGAGGCTTGCCCGACGAAGGCGCTGACATTTGGCAATCTGGATGATCCCAACAGTGAAATTTCAAAACTGCTGCGCCAGAAAACCACTTACCGCTACAAGCTGGCGCTGGGAACCAAGCCGAAGCTGTACCGCGTGCCGTTTAAATACGGGGAGGTAAGCCAATGACTCAGGCTTCCGCATTTCATTTTGAATCGCTGGTGTGGGACTGGCCGATTGCCATCTATCTGTTTTTAGTGGGAATTTCTGCGGGGTTGGTGACGCTGGCTGTGTTGCTGCGTCGTTTCTATCCACAGGTGGGCGGTGCAGACAGTACGTTGCTGCGTACCACGCTGTTTGTCGGGCCTGGCGCGGTGATCCTCGGTTTGTTGATCCTCGTCTTCCACCTGACGAAGCCGTGGACCTTCTGGAAACTGATGTTCCACTACAGTTTTACCTCGGTGATGTCGATGGGGGTGATGCTGTTTCAGCTCTACATGGTGGTGCTGGTGCTGTGGCTGGCGAAAATCTTTGAACAAGATTTGCTTGCCCTGCAACAACGCTGGTTGCCGAAGCTGGGGATCGTGCAAAAGGTTCTGACCCTGCTGACGCCTGTTCATCGCGGGCTGGAAACGCTGATGCTGGTGCTGGCGGTGTTGCTGGGGGCTTATACCGGTTTTCTGCTGTCGGCGCTGAAATCGTATCCGTTCCTCAATAACCCGATTCTGCCGGTGCTGTTCCTGTTCTCCGGCATCTCGTCCGGTGCGGCAGTGGCGCTGATCGCCATGGCGATACGCCAGCGCAATAACCCGCATTCCACGGAAGCGCACTTTGTTCACCGTATGGAAATACCCGTTGTATGGGGTGAAATCTTCCTGCTGGTGGCGTTTTTCGTCGGTCTGGCGTTGGGCGATGACGGTAAAGTGCGGGCGCTGGTGGCAGCATTGGGCGGCGGTTTCTGGACAGGGTGGTTCTGGCTTGGCGTTGTCGGGCTGGGGCTGATTGTGCCAATGCTGCTCAAACCGTGGGTGAATCGCAGTTCCGGCATTCCCGCCGTGCTGGCGGCGTGTGGAGCCAGCCTGATCGGTGTGTTGATGCTGCGCTTTTTCATTCTCTACGCTGGGCAGTTGACGGTGGCGTAGGCCAGAAAAGAGGTGGTTTCTGGACGTATTCCTTCCTGAAGTCGGTTTTCTGGCGTTGTTGTTAAGTCTCGGGGTCAACGTGTTGACCCCGTTGACGACCTTCGTGGGTGTGCGACTGCGCTGGCCTGCTATGATGCGGCTCACCAGCATCGGCACTCTGGCACAGTTCGCGCTCCTGCTGCTTGCCTTTGGCGTACTGACGTATTGTTTTCTCACCAGCGATTTCTCGGTTATTTATGTCGCTCAACATAGCTACAGTTTGCTGTCGTGGGAACTCAAACTGGCGGCGGTGTGGGGCGGTCATGAAGGTTCGTTGATGCTTTGGGTGCTGTTGCTTTCCGCCTGGAGCGCGCTGTTTGCCTGGCATTATCGGCAGCAAACCGGGTCGCTATTTCCGCTCACGTTAGCCGTTTTATCTCTCATACTCGCCGCGCTGCTGCTGTTTGTGTTGCTGTGGTCTGATCCCTTTGTGCGCATATTCCCACCAGCAATCGAAGGCCGCGATCTCAATCCGATGCTGCAGCATCCAGGTCTTATCTTCCATCCGCCGCTGCTTTATCTCGGCTATGGCGGTTTGATGGTGGCGACGAGTGTGGCGCTGGCGAGTTTACTGCGCGGCGAGTTTGATGCAGCCAGCGCCCGTGTCTGCTGGCGATGGGCGCTGCCGGGGTGGTGTGCATTAACGGCGGGGATCATCCTCGGTTCCTGGTGGGCCTATTGTGAACTGGGTTGGGGCGGCTGGTGGTTCTGGGACCCGGTGGAAAACGCCTCCTTATTACCCTGGCTTTCTGCCACTGCGCTGCTGCACAGTTTGTCTCTGACACGTCGGCAGGGAATTTTACGCCACTGGTCTCTGTTGCTGTCGATAGTTACGCTGATGCTGTCGCTGCTGGGTACGTTGATTGTTCGTTCCGGCATTCTGGTTTCGGTTCATGCGTTCGCGCTGGATAACGTTCGCGCCGTGCCGCTGTTCAGCCTGTTTGCACTGATTAGCCTTGCGTCTTTGGCGCTGTATAGCTGGCGGGCGCGGGACGGTGGCTCTGCGGTGCGTTTTTCGGGGGTATCGCGGGAAATGTTAATTCTCGCAACGCTGTTACTGTTTTGCGCGGTGCTGCTGATCGTACTGGTGGGAACGCTGTATCCGATGATTTACGGCCTGCTGGGCTGGGGGCGTCTCTCCGTTGGTGCGCCGTATTTTAATCGCGCGACATTACCGTTTGGTTTGTTGATGCTGGTGGTGATTGTGCTGGCGACGTATGTCTCTGGCAAACGTGCACCGCTTCCGGCGCTGCTGGCACATTCTGGCGTACTGTTATTTGCCGCCGGGATCGTGGTTTCCAGCATTAGCCGTCAGGAGATCAGCCTGAATTTACAGCCGGGTCAGCAGGTGACGCTGGCGGGTTACACCTTCCGTTTTGAACGCCTCGATCTGCAAGCCAAAGGCAATTACACCAGCGAAAAAGCGGTAGTGGCGCTGTTTGACCATCAGCAACGTATTGGTGAACTGACGCCGGAGCGGCGTTTTTATGAAGCGCGCCGTCAGCAAATGATGGAGCCGTCTATTTGCTGGAACGGCATCCATGACTGGTATGCAGTGATGGGGGAGAAAACCGGGCCAGATCGATACGCTTTTCGTTTGTATGTACAAAGCGGCGTGCGCTGGATCTGGGGGGGAGGGTTGTTGATGATTGCGGGTGCATTGCTAAGCGGATGGCGGGGGAGAAATCGCGATGAATAAATTGCTTCTCACGTTACTGTTGATATTTGCCTGTTTTGCACACGCCCAGGTCGTAGACACCTGGCAATTCGCCAATCTGCAACAACAGGAACAGGCGTTAAATATTGCCAGTCAGTTACGTTGCCCGCAGTGTCAGAATCAGAACTTACTGGAATCCAACGCGCCGGTGGCAGTCAGTATGCGTCATCAGGTTTACAAGATGGTGGCGGAGGGGAAAAGCAAAGCTGAGATTGTCGGCTGGATGACCGAACGCTACGGTGATTTTGTCCGCTATAACCCACCGCTGACCAGCCAGACGCTGCTCCTGTGGGCGCTGCCAGTGGTGTTGTTACTGCTGATGGCGCTGATCCTCTGGCGGGTGAGGGGGAAACGGTGAAACAGCCTCAAGTGCCGGTAAAAACGCTGGTGGCGCTGGCGGTTGTGATGGCGCTGCTCTGTATCGGCGGTTATCTGTTAAGTCCGAAATGGCAGGCGGCACGTGCGGAGTATCTGCGCCAGCGCGATCCGTTACATCAGTTTGCCAGCCAGCAAACACCGGAGACACAGCTTCAGGCATTGCAGGATAAAATTCGCGCCAACCCGCAAAATAGCGAACAGTGGGCGCTGCTGGGCGAGTATTACCTGTGGCAAAACGATTACAGCAATTCGCTGCTGGCGTACCGTCAGGCGCTGCGACTGCGCGGTGAGAACGCTGAACTGTACGCGGCGCTGGCGACGGTGCTTTATTACCAGGCCAGCCAGCATATGACCGCCCAGGCTCGTGCGATGATCGACAAAGCCCTGGCGCTGGACGAAAACGAAATCACCGCCCTGATGCTGCTGGCTTCTGATGCGTTTATGCAGGCGAACTACGCGCAATCCATCGAACTATGGCAAAAAGTGATGGATCTCAACTCACCCAGGGTAAACCGGACACAGTTGGTTGAGTCGATTAATATGGCAAAACTGCTGCAGCGGCGATCGGATTAATCATCCGGAGCTGAAGATTATGTTATTGAGCTGCATAAAAATTAACCGAATGAACGCATTCAGAAAATAATCACCAATCAGTATTATTGCAAATTAAACAAATAAAAATCTTTCCATAACAAATGGTTATGCATTAATCTTGCCATAAACTCGCGTTATTATGCATTAATGCAGCGAAAAGCTCTGTTGTTAAAGGGTTGCGCAACATACCGCGCAAATGATACTGATCATAAGCGTTAAAAAAATCTACAAACCAACGCAACACAATTCATGCCCTGGCAGTATGTCACGTTCTCACGTTTTTGAACGGGAGAGCGGCGCTCCATTGAGGAAGTTATTCTGATGAAAAATATAAAATTCAGCCTGGCCTGGCAGATTCTGTTTGCTATGGTGCTGGGCATTCTCCTGGGAAGTTACCTGCACTACCATAGCGACAGCCGCGAATGGCTGGTCGTCAATTTGCTCTCTCCGGCGGGTGATATTTTTATCCACCTGATCAAAATGATTGTTGTGCCGATTGTTATCTCCACGCTGGTTGTTGGGATTGCAGGTGTTGGTGATGCTAAACAACTCGGACGAATTGGCGCGAAAACCATTATCTACTTCGAGGTGATCACCACCGTCGCTATCATTCTGGGGATCACTCTGGCGAACGTCTTCCAGCCCGGTTCCGGGGTGGATATGTCGCAGTTGGCGACTGTCGATATTTCGAAATATCAGAGCACCACGGAAGCGGTACAAAGCAGTTCCCACGGCATAATGGGCACTATTTTGTCGCTGGTGCCGACGAACATTGTGGCGTCGATGGCGAAAGGCGAAATGCTGCCGATCATCTTCTTCTCGGTGTTGTTTGGTCTGGGACTTTCCTCCCTGCCCGCGACGCATCGTGAACCGTTGGTGACCGTGTTCCGCTCCATCTCCGAAACCATGTTTAAAGTGACTCACATGGTGATGCGTTACGCGCCGATTGGTGTGTTTGCGTTGATTGCGGTGACAGTAGCTAACTTTGGTTTTTCTTCTCTGTGGCCGTTGGCGAAACTGGTGCTGCTGGTGCATTTTGCCATTCTGTTCTTTGCGCTGGTGGTGTTGGGAATTGTGGCGCGCCTGTGCGGGTTAAGCGTCTGGATCCTGATTCGTATTCTGAAAGACGAGCTGATTCTGGCGTATTCCACTGCCAGCTCTGAAAGTGTGCTGCCGCGGATTATCGAGAAGATGGAAGCCTACGGCGCACCAGCGTCAATCACCAGTTTCGTGGTGCCAACTGGTTACTCCTTTAACCTCGATGGTTCGACGCTGTATCAAAGTATTGCCGCTATCTTCATCGCCCAGTTGTATGGCATTGACTTGTCCATCTGGCAGGAAATCATTCTGGTACTGACGCTGATGGTGACCTCGAAAGGGATTGCTGGCGTGCCGGGCGTGTCGTTTGTGGTGCTGCTGGCAACGCTGGGTAGCGTGGGGATCCCGCTGGAAGGCCTGGCGTTTATTGCCGGTGTTGACCGTATCCTCGATATGGCGCGTACTGCGCTGAACGTGGTGGGTAATGCGCTGGCGGTGCTGGTAATTGCCAAGTGGGAACACAAATTTGACCGCAAAAAGGCGATGGCCTACGAGCGTGAAGTGCTGGGCAAATTTGATAAGACGGCGGATCAGTAATTGAAGATTGCCGGGAAGTTATATCCACCCGGCAATGTGTGGATGCCTGATGCGACGCTTACCGCGTCTTATCAGGCCTACGCCAGACGGCACAATAGCCTGATTTAGCGTAATTTTTGTAGGTCGGATAAGGCGTTTACGCCGCATCCGACACCCCAATTTTAGCCATTAGTTAACTTTTCAAATTCTTCACATCCGGTATCAAACCCTTCCATACAGCTCAGGTTCAACCAGTGCAGCGCCTTTTGTTTGTTCTTCTCGATAAAACCTTCTTCACCGTTTAAGAACATCATTCCCGCCCAATACTCGGAATACCCGGTACGGGAAATGGTAGAGCTACGCTTGAAATACCAGGTTGCTTTGTCATCGTCGGCCTTGATGCCCACGCCGTTGGCGTAAATTAAGCCAAGCAGCATTTGGGCATCAACGGCGGAGTCGTTCTCCAAATCTTCCGAGGCGTTTTCTAACAGTGAAATCGCTTTCGGATAATCCGGTTTACCTGCCTGGGTATTAACCAGAATATGTGCCAGCGTCACTTCACCTTCTTTACTGCCCGCTTGCGCCGCTTTTTCGGCAAGCACTTTTGCTTGTGGATAGTCCAGACTGACCGGATTAGTGATTTTGATCTGCGCTAACAGCGCGCAGGCATCGGCATCACCGCTGTCAGCGGCTTTCTGTGCCCAATATTCGGCTTTGCTCAAGTCGCCGGAGCTAAACCAGCTATCGGCAAGAAAATATTGTGCGCGTTTATCTCCGGCCTCTGCTGCCTTTACATACTGGCTGCCTGGCTCGGAGTCGTCCGCGTGTGCAAAGAATGTCAAAAATAACATCAAAGTGATAATTTTTTTCATTTTGATAATGAGGTTTGGTAGGGTATAGACAGTATAAAGTGTTCGGATGGACAAAAAAACAACTGTAAAAAGACCTGCAGGCAGAATGATTTAATGCGATGTAAGGATTTTTAATCCATCCGATGCTCACCTTTTTCCAGAGCGTTGCGATCGAAAAATCGCTGAATTTTCCCTCCATCCATCATTGCCGCCCGGTCAGACATGTGCGCGATGACATCTGCATCGTGGCTGACCAGCAGATAGGTCATTTGGTGCTTCCGCTTCAGTTGATTCAACAAATTAAGAATTTCCGCTTGTACCGACATATCCAGTGCTGAGGTGGGTTCATCCAGCAGAAGAAGTTGTGGCCGTAATAATAGGGCGCGAGCAATAACCATACGTTGTCGCTGACCACCGGAAAGTTGATGCGGGTAGCGGCGAGCGGCGTCGGCAGGTAAACCAACTTGTTCCAGTGCGGTATGGACGTGTTTTTCTATTTCACGTTCACCACGGATTTTGAGCGGTTCAGCCAGCGTTCGCCACAACGTATGATTGGGATGCAATGAGGCATAGGGATCCTGAAACACCATTTGCACATTGCGGCGGAGATCGCCCTGAAAACGCATGTCTGGTTTGATGGTGTGCCCAAACAGCGATACCTGGCCGCGCCAGTCGCGCTGTAATCCGGCAATTACGCGCAAAATTGTGGATTTTCCACAGCCTGATTCGCCAATTAAGCTAAATGTTTCTCCGGCATTAACCGAAAAACTGGCGGCTGAAACTGCGGTTTTCTCAGCAAAAGTAACCTGCAAGTGATTAATTTCAACAATCGTCATGGTATTTCTCCGGCGTCATCGCCGTCCTGTCCAGCGTCGGCAGCATCTGTCCGTAAGTTTGCGCACTCGGGCGGCAAGTCCACAGTGTGCGCGTGTAAGGGTGTGTTGCTGTGGGTAGCGCATCGGCGCGCATTTCATCCACCTTACTTCCCTGATACATCACCAGCACCCGATGGCAAAATTGGGCAACTAATGGCAGGTCGTGACTGATCAGCAGCATCGCCATCTGTCGTTGTTCACACAGGGTCACCAGCAGTTCCAGAATCTGATTGCGCAGGCGAACATCCAGTGCCGATGTTGGCTCATCGGCAATCAATACCCGGGGATTGTTGATGAGCGCAATTGCAATCATCACTCGCTGCCCCATCCCGCCAGAAAGTTCTCGTGGATAGCTTTGCAACACTCGCGTATTAAGGCCGACAGCCTGAATTGCGGTATTTATTTTCTCTTCTTTTTCGCGGCGACTCAGGCGTTGGTGAAGCGTAAGTGCCTCTTCCAGTTGTGCTTTCACAGTTTTCACAGGATTCAGTGCATAACGTGGATCTTGCAATACCATTGCGATATCGTTACCGCGCAGTTGTTGCCATCCACGCGCGTTAAGGGTGAGCGCATTACGACCCAGGATGTTAAGTGTGTCTGCGGTTACCACTCCGGGTTTGCGTACCAGCCCCATCAGGGCGCGGGCGGTCATGGACTTACCCGAACCTGACTCACCGACCAGCGCCAGACGCTCATTGCCTAATGTAAAACTGATATTGTTAACGACCCGGGAACCCGGATAGTCGACACAGAGATTGTTGATACTAAGGCGCGGATCAGTCATGTTGTGGCTCCAGAACATCGCGCAAGCCATCGCCCAGTAGATTAAAGGCCAGGCTGGCAATTAAGATAATTGCGCCGGGCGCGGCGGCAATCCACCATTGATCGAAAATGACCTGCATACCATCAGCGATCATGGCTCCCCATTCCGCCATTGGCGGACGAGCACCAAGACCAAGAAAACCCAGGCCAGCAGCCGCCAGAATGATGCCTGCTAAATCCAGCGCCAGGCGGACAATGGCCGATGGCAGGCACAATGGCAAAATATGACCAATAAGCAGACGCCAGCCGCGGATGCCCATCATCTCTGCAGCAGCAAGATAATCACTGTGTCGTAGACGTTGGATCTCACTGCGCGCCTGACGCGCATAAGCGGGCCAGGTGGTTAACGCCAGCGCCAGCGCGCCGTTAACCAGCCCCGGCCCCAGCATGGCAACGAAAGCAAAGGCCAGAATCAAACGCGGCATTGACATCACCACGTCAGTAAAACGCATCAGCACGCGTTCCAGCCAGCCGCCATAGTATCCGGATAAAATGCCAATCAGCAGGCCGACCGGGAGTGTAATGATGGTCACCAGTGCCACCAGACCCAGCGCTGGTCGGCTGCCGTAGATTAAACGTGAAAGCAGATCTCGCCCGTAACTATCTGTTCCGAGCCAGTGCTGGCTACCCGGCGCTTGTAACCGTGCAGCCGCATCCTGCCAGTTAGGATCGTGAGGAGCCAGCCACGGCGCGAAGAGCGCAATTAGCATCAATAACAGGATAATTATCAAACCGCAGAACGCGGCGGGTGAATGACGCAAACGGCGTAAAAAGAGAAACATCGGCATCAGCGCAACCTCGGATCGGTCAGCCGGATCAGCAGGTCGGTGAGGTTATTTATCAACACAAAGCAGACGCCAATCAGCAATGTTCCCCCCATGATTGCTGTAGTGTCGCCCGCGAACAGCGCCGTGGTGAGATAGCGCCCAATGCCCGGCCATGAAAAGACAGTTTCTGTCAGTACCGCACCTTCCAGCATCGATGTATAGGCGAGAGCGATAACGGTGAGCAAGGTGCCGCGAATGTTGGGCAAAACATGACGTAGCAAAATTGTCATCTCGCTGGCCCCTTTGGCGCGCGCCAGCAGAATATATTCTTTATTCATTTCGCCAAGACAAGCGGAACGTGTCAGGCGCGTAATACTGGCGAGTGAGAAGTACGCCAGTAATAAAACCGGCAGTATCAAATGGTTGATGGCATTGGTAAACGCCTCGCGATCGCCAGAAAGCCACGTATCAATCAGCGCAAATCCGCTGCGGGGTTCAATGGTGAATTGATAAATATCATCCAGCCGACCCGGTCCGGCACTCCATTGCAGTCTGGCGTAAAACAGTGCCAGCATCAGCAGACCAAGCCAAAAAATGGGGACGGAATTTCCCAGCAGAGTCAGTGTCCGCACGGCGAAATCCAGCGGTGAACCGACATAACGGGCGCAAAGTACACCCGCAATAACGCCGACAACGGAGCCGACAATAAGCGCCAACGTCGCCAGTTCCAGGGTCGCCGGAAACGCCGATAGCAAGTCCTGGAGAACCGGTTGCCCGGTAGCGCTGGCAATGCCGAGATCGCCGTGAGCCAGATTCACCAGGTAATGCCAGAACTGGACGGCTAACGGTTGATCTAACCCTAACTGGTGGCGCACCTGATCATAGGTGGACTGGCTGGCGTGATCGCCAACGATTTGCAGTACCCGATCGACCGGTGAGAGGGCCGAAAGCGCAAAGGTAATCAGCAGCAGGCCGAGCAACGTCAGAGAGACGGTAAACAGTCCCTGCAAGAGCGCGAGCAGAGGGCGTTTGCCTCGCCATCTCGCGTGAGTGGAAAAAGCGGCAGACATGATCTTTCCATACAGTGAAAAATCAGCGACTGGTCTGCAGTGCGGACCAGCCCTGGTAACCGCGCCCGATAACGTTGTCGGGCGCGAGTGGCGTACAGGATTATTTGGTTACCTGATCAAACCAGACCATATCGGCATTCAATCCTTGTTGATAACCCTGCACATTATCACGCATGACAATTTGCGTTTTGCCTTGATCAATAAAGACATACGGGGAACTACGTTGCAGTTCTTGTTGCATTTTTTTATATAAATCAAGACGTTTAGCATTATCGGGTTCAGCGACTGCCGCCAGCGTTTCTTTGTTCAGTTCCGGGATTTTCCAGCTATTTAACCCGGCAACGGTGCTGGATTTGCCATCGTTATAGGCGAAAGAGCTGGCGTTGGAATGTGCGTCAAAATAATCAGGCAACCACATACGAATGGCCCCCTGATGCTGATGGGCGCGAACCCGTGAGTAAACCTGGCTCCCCGCGGCTGGCAGCAAATCCACTTTTACACCACCCTGAGCAAAGCTGGCCTGAATTGACTGCGCGATGGTAATAAATGGCGGTTTATTTTCGACATCAAGCGTGAAGTGCGGGTCTTTGATTCCAGCTTTAGCGAGGATCTCTTTTGCTTTGGCAGGATTAAAGGTGAACGGTGTCTCTTCCAGTGCTCCGGGGAAACCTACTGGCAGGAAACTTTGATGGGTAAGGTATTGCCCTTTCAGCAGATTTTTGGTGATGCCGTCGTAATCGACCAACCAGCGAGCAGCTTCCCAGAACGCAGGATTACTCATCAGCGGGTTATCCTTGTTACCGGTATTAAAGGCCAGATAGTTCTGCTCAGCGGAGGCAATACTCATCACTTTGACGCCAGGTTTACCCTGTAATGCATCAATTTGGTCTGCCCCCAGATCGCGAGCCATATCAGCATCGCCTTGTTGGATCAGCAGGCGACGCGTTGCAGGATCGGGAACATTTTTGATGATGACGCTTTTCAGCTTCGGTGCGCCGGTCGGTGAACTGGCGTTGGCTTCCATCACGATGGCCTGATGCGGTTGGTAGGTACGCATCTTAAACGCGCCGCTGCCAGCGGAATGCATCTTCAGCCATTCATTACCAAAGTCGTTATTTTTGGCGTTTGGCGCAACCAACTTCTCGTCAACAATCGAGGCAATTGGCGTAGAGAGAATATTCAGCGCCAGCGCCGGACTGACGTCAGCACTCCACTGTACCTGGACAGTATGGTCGTCGATTTTCTTCAACTGGCTGGCGATATTTTCCGGTTGCCAGCCCAGTACATTGAGAATAAACGCACCGGACTTATTCAGCGTGACGGCACGGACATAAGAGTAAATCACATCTTCCGGGCGCACCGGATTACCGGAGGCAAATTTCGCATCGCTTTTGAGTTTTATGGTCAGCGTTTTTGCTACAGGATCAGCCTGCCAGCTTTCGGCCAGAATCGGAGTGATTTTCGCGGGATCGTTACGATCCGGCTGCACAACGCGTTGATACAAGCTTGGTACAGTCTGAATACTGGAGAGTTCATTAGCTTCTGCCGGATCCAGACTCACAATATCATCCAGTCCCTGGGCAACAACCAACGTATTCGGCGGTGTCGCGGCAAAGGCGGTGGCGGAAATTGCGCTTAATACCAGTAAAGATAATAGTTTTTTAATCATATGCTTCCCAATCCCTGAAGTTACTTTGAGGTTATCAATACGCTATCTGACGGGGCATTACTGCATAAATTGCGCCAAAATATCCCTTTAATAGAGCATGTTAGACGGTCGATGATTTCTCACCTTGCCGAAATTTTAATCATCAAATGTAAAGTATTATTACGTTAGGTCGCGATGAGAATTGAGTAAAGATAATTCTCATTTGCACTTGTGATTGGATGAGAATAACAACGGAGAGGATGTCGCTGATAACCAGGATGGACTGGTCTGACTGCGCGTGTATGTATAAAAAATCCGGAAACGGATGAGCGTTCCCGGATTGATACAAAGGCGTTGGGTAATACCGTCGCCTTTAACGTGAGTTAAAGCGGTATTACGCCAGCGCCGCTTCGCGCAGGCGAGTTTTCAACTTGTTGTACTCGTCAATCACGTACTGCTCGGCGGCGCGCTGATCGGAAATCGGCTCGACGCGCACGGCGCAGTATTTGTACTCCGGCGTTTTGGTAATCGGGCTTAAGTTTTCGGTAACCAGCTCGTTACAGGCACCAATCCACCACTGGTAGGTCATGTAAATCGCCCCTTTGTTCGGACGATCGCTGACCTGCGCGCGGGTGATAATTTTGCCTTTACGCGAGTGCACCCAAACTAGTGCCTCATCTTCAATACCCAGACGTTTTGCGTCTTCGGTATTGATTTGTGCGTAGCCAGGTTCATCAGCCAGAGCTGCCAGTGCCGCACAGTTACCGGTCATCGAACGACAGGAGTAGTGCCCAACTTCACGCACCGTTGACAGTACCATTGGATACTCGTCGGTGAGTTTGTCGATTGGCGCTACCCAGTCGCAGGTGAAGAACTGCGCCAGGCCGTTCGGGGTATCAAACTTCTCTTTAAACAGATAAGAAGTCCCCTGATCGGCATCTGAAGTATCGCGGCAAGGCCACTGAATGAAGCCCAGCTCGCCCATTTTCTCGTAAGTCGCACCGTAGAAATCCGGGCACAGATGACGCAACTCATCCCAGATCTCCTGGGTATTGTTGTAGTGCATCGGATAACCCATACGGGTGGCAATTTCACTGATGATTTGCCAGTCCGTTTTCAGATCCCACTTCGGTTCAACCGCCTTGAAGAAACGCTGGAAACCACGGTCAGCCGCAGTATAGACACCTTCATGTTCGCCCCACGAGGTTGACGGTAAAATGACATCCGCCGCTGACGCAGTTTTGGTCATAAAGATGTCCTGGACGATGACCAGTTCCAGATCTTCAAAGGCTTTACGTACTGCCGACAGTTCCGCGTCAGTTTGCAGCGGATCTTCGCCCATAATGTACGCCGCACGGACTTCGCCATGCGCTGCGCGGTGCGGTAACTCGCTGATGCGGTAACCGGTATGGGCTGGCAGACTTTCTACACCCCAGGCTTTGGCGAATTTCTCGCGGTTAGCCGGATCTTTCACGTACTGATAGCCAGGATACGTATCTGGCAGTGCGCCCATATCGCAGGCACCCTGCACGTTGTTCTGACCACGAACCGGGTTAACGCCCGCATGCGGCTTACCGAGGTTACCAGTCAGCATTGCGAGGCTGGTCAGAGAACGCACGGTTTCCACGCCCTGATAGAACTGGGTAACACCCATGCCCCACAGAATGGATGCGCTTTCCGCCTGGGCATACATCCGCGCCGCCTGACGAATCTCACTGGCACTGACGCCGGTGATATCTTCAACCGATTCCGGCGTGTAGCCTTCAACGATTTTACGATACTCTTCAAAGCCTTCCGTACGGGAAGCGACGAACGCTTTGTCGTACAGATTTTCTTCAATAATGACATGACCCATCGCATTTAACAGCGCGATGTTCGAGCCGTTTTTCAGTGCGATGTGCATGTCAGCAATGCGCGCAGTTTCAATTTTGCGCGGATCGCAGACGATAATTTTCGCCCCGTTACGTTTAGCGTTAATCACGTGATTCGCTAC
Organism: Escherichia sp. KTE96; assembly: GCF_000408525.1. Classification (NCBI taxonomy): domain Bacteria; kingdom Pseudomonadati; phylum Pseudomonadota; class Gammaproteobacteria; order Enterobacterales; family Enterobacteriaceae; genus Escherichia; species Escherichia sp. KTE96. The sequence continues at coordinate 808,017 of NZ_KE137149.1, forward strand.
GATCGGGTGGGAATCCGCTGGGTTGTACCCAAAGACGAACACTAAATCGGTATTATCAATTTCGTTAATGGCATTGCTCATTGCGCCGTTACCGACCGATTGGTGCAGACCTGCAACCGATGGGCCGTGTCAGACGCGAGCGCAGCAGTCAACGTTATTAGTACCAATAACGGCGCGCGCAAATTTTTGCATTACATAGTTGGTTTCGTTACCCGTACCGCGCGAGGAGCCGGTCGTCTGGATGGCATCCGGACCGTACTTCTCTTTGATGGCGCTCAGGCGCTCGGCAACGTAATTTAGTGCCTCATCCCAGGAAACAGGTTCGAGTTTGCCGCCACGCTGGCGACGGATCATGGGGGTTTTCAGGCGCGGGGTCAGGATCTGGGTATCGTTAATGAAATCCCAGCCATAATAACCCTTCAGACACAGAGTACCCTGGTTGGTTTTCCCCTGCGCTGCCTCCGCCCGGACGATTTTGCCGTTATCGACGACCAGGTTGATTTTGCAACCTGATGCGCAATATGGGCAAACCGTGACGACTTTTTTCATCGGTCTCGCTCCAGTTAATCAAATCACGCATACGCGCTCTCGACTACAGTATGCATCTTTTATGCCACCTTTTATTTGGGGACATTCCCTGATATTACGGGCGCTTTTTGTTCAAAACTCTGACGAAAAACAGGCTGTCGTCAGTTTTGACGTGACGAAACGATATGCCGCGTGACAGCCATCACGCGACGTCTGTTTTATTTCTTCTCAACGATCGGGGCAGTCTGATACCCGCCGCCCAGCGATTTCATCAACTGAATACTTTGAATCACGCGGCGACTATCCAGCATGAGTAAGGACATTTCTTCGGCAAGTACCGGCAACTGGGCTTCGGTTGCCTGTAAACGGCTGGTTAATCCACGTCTGTAGGCGGCGTCGGCGGCGCGCTGGGTGAAGCGAGTCGCTTCTACGCGTTCTGCCTGCATCTCCCGTTCTTCATTCAGCGTTTGCAAACGCGTGCCATTGACTGCAACGTCGCGCACCGCGTTCAGTACTGACTGGTTGTAACGTTCAATCATTATGTTGCTGGCGGCGCGCGTGCCTTCGAGATTGGCATTCAGGCGTCCACCGTCAAACAGCGGCAATTTCAGACCTGGTATGAAGTTGAACTGGCGGCTGGTTTTTTTGAACAAGGTGTCCAGGTGAATGGAATCCAGTCCGAAAAACGCTTTGATATCAAAGCTCGGGTAGAACAGCGCCCGTGCGGAATCCACCTGATTTAATGACGCCTGAACATACCAGCGCATGGCTTGCAGATCCGGACGTCTGGCGAGCAACTCATAAGAGAGCGTCGCCGGAATGCCAGTCTGTACTTGCGGTAACGCCACCGGTTTGATCTCTGGCATATCGCTGGCTCCCGCGCCAATCAATGCGCGCAGGGATTCTCGCGTTTCGGTGATTTGCCCTTTGACGGCAGCAATTTGTTTATCGACCGCCAGAATCTGTGCCCGCGCGCCGTGGAAAGGCACTTGCGCTTCCAGACCATGCGTCACTTTACTCTGGTGCGCTCTCCCGCGTAATTAATCACACTGCGGGTTTGTTCTAACAGATCGAGCATCTGGTAGCTGGACTGCATACTGTAATAAAGCTGCGCCACGCCAGTGGTCAGCGATAACTCCACCGCTGCGGTTTCTGCCAGAGCCGCGTTATGCGCGCCAATGGCGGCAGCAAGCGCTGAGCGATGCACACCCCACAAATCGAGATCCAGTCCAGCAAACAAACCTACTGTAGCTTCGGTATAGTACGGCCCGTCCATTCCCAGTGCGGGCGCATCCATCGCATAAGGGCTTAAAAAGCCGTTTGCCGAAACGCGCTGGCGGTTAAGCATCCCTAACGCCGCAACCTGTAATTGTGAACCGGCATCTAACAAATCAGCTTGCGACTGCGTTTTTTCCTCCCGCAATTTCGCTTCAGCGAGGGTGTGCGAACCGCTTAACGTCCGTTGGATCAGCGCATCCAGTTGTGGATCATGAAACTGTTTCCACCACTGTGCTTGTGGCCAACCGGAACTGGCCAGATGGATATCATCGGCAAGTTTGATTTGCTCTGGTTCAAGTTGTTGATGAGGGGCTGAATCCTTACGCACCAACGCACAACCGGAAATCAGCGTCGCGCTGCTGAGAATGCTGCACAACAACAAGCGTGAAAGTTGACGATTGATCATTGAGTGGCTCCTTGTGCCTGTTCCGTGGCGGGCGTTAATGCCGGGGCAGTCCAGTCTGGCAAGTGGGCGATGAGCTGACAGACGTGTTGCTCCTGTTTTAATAAGGTGGGCAGGATGGCCTGCGAGGCAGGTGTCTCTTCAAGCGCTATCACTGGCGAATGGCTGATTGTGGTTGCCAGACCCGTGGAGTATTTCTCCAGCGCCTCAGCAAACTGGCTTGCCCTGTCCGGCTGGAGCGCGTGATCCAGTGCCTGCGCCGAGTTCCAGGTAGCGTCCCAGGCGTGAAGAAGGTCACGGCTCTGGCGAATCACTGTTTGCGAACGTTCAACCAACAAAGCACGCTCTGAGCTATCTAGTTGACGCTCCAGCGCCACACGTTGACACATCTCTTCACAGGCATTAATCGCTGCATGCAGACCAATACGAATTTGTATATAGGTACGCAGCGTTGTAGCTTCCTGCTGGCGAGGAATACGCATCAGTTTGCTTAACATACCCAGCGCGCCAGCCAGTTTTTGCGGTAGTGTGCGCGCTTCGCTTTCAGGCCAGACAAAGGTGTAAATCACTGCCGATACCGCAGTGCCGATAAGAATACCGATGGCGCGATCGCGTATTTCCACCAGGTCATACACCGGACCAAAAACGTTTTCGAGTGTGGCGAGCGCGAAGGTCACCACCATCTGCGTTCCGATATAAGAAGAACGTTCAGAGCTGGTGGCAACCCACGCCCCCAACAGGAAAATCGGTGCCAGCACAAACAGCAATTCGACAATATTGTCCAGCCAGGGGATGACTAAAATGGTCATTAGCAGCGCCAGAATTGCCCCACAAAAAGCCCCGCCAAAACGCAACGCCATCTTCTGGTACGATGAACCAACATTTGGGTTAGCGACGATCACGCAGGTCAACATACAGGTGTGAATGCCTTCCCAGTCCACGCCGCTATAGAAGGTGTAACAGATTAAACAGGCCAGCAGCGTTTTCACTGCATAGCGCATATAGTCCGGATTGGTAAAGGCATCGGGTACGAATGAAGGTGGTTTGGCGGCGGGTGTCGGCGGCGTATGCGGGTCCATCTGACCAAGATGTAACAGCGTCTGGCAGATATTCTCCAGGTTACATTCCCGCGCCGCCATTGCTTCCTCTTCACTTAGCCGCCAGTTGCTTTTCCAGCATTGACCTTGTGCAATAGCATGTTGCAGTTTGTTGATTTCCAGGGCTAGTTTTTGCCGGAACTCAATGATTGCCAGCGAGTCAGCAAACGCGGTGGGATCGTAGCGATTCAGCGTCGAGTAAATGTAGGTTACCGTTGCCACGCAGCTTTGCCACCATGCGCTATGGGTTCGCCAGTCGGCGTCATCCGCGAGGCAAAAGACACTGAGTTTTTGCAGCGCCAGCGCCTCTCTTTCAATCCGCGTTTCAGGTAGTGGCGTGAGGCTTTCTGTCATGTGGCTTACCGCTTCATCAAGTCGGTCATTAAGTGCCTGATGCATTTGCGTGATGGCGCGGCTGGGAAACCACAACACGCCGATTAACGTCATCAATAACGTCGGGTAGAGGCCGACAACAATACACCACAGCGTTAAGCGCACGACGACTTCCGGATAATCGAGCATGGCGGGGAAGGTTTGCCCGTAAATGGCGACGATAGCGACGGCAAAAAAGACCAGCCCCAGCCGATGGGTGCGCATCAAAAACATACAGCCCATCAGGATCGGCCCGGCGATGATCAGTCTGATCAACGGTTCGCTGTAAGACCATTTGTAGATCAAAAACAGGCTGCCGATCTCCAGCACTGTGGCGACCACAAACAGGAACGCCACAAATTTGGTGTAAAACGCGTTCGACTGAATACCGTAAAACAGCACTGCCAGTGATAACGCCACGAAGGGGATCTCGAAGGTCATCGAGATTAGCACTACCAGCAGGCAGCCTACCCAGAGCTGCACGGTCTGCGGCACGCGACCTGGCCGTTGCTCGCTTAGCTCTTCATGAAAGAACGCCAGCAGCCTGACCACCGGTAATGGCAGGGAGTTGAGGGCGCTCATTATTGCGGCTCAAGATTAGCGACTGCCGATGCGCCGATACGGAACATTTCCGGGTCAGGTTTATCGACCATGATTTTGACCGGAAAACGCTGGGCAACGCGGACCCAGTTAATAGAACGAGACACTTTCGGCAGACCGCCAAGCACCAGACCACCATCATCCGGCAACACACCGTAGCCAATGGAATCTACTTTACCTTCGAAGGTTTTGCCGCTGTCGCTCATCAGGCGAATTGTCGCAGGCGTACCGGCATGAATGTTTTTCAGATCGGTTTCGCGGAAGTTGGCGATCACGTACCAGTGACGGGTGTCGATTAGCGTGAAAATAGGATGCATCGCGGAGGCAAATTGCCCAACCGAGGTTTTGAGGGAAATCACCCGACCATCGAACGGTGCGCGAACGGTGGCCATTTCCAGATGCAGTTTGGTCAGGGCAATATCCGCTTCGACCGCCGCGCGTTGCGCGACCAGTGCATCGACGCCGCTAACGGCGCTGGCGGCTGACTGTGCCTGCAACAATACAGCATTAAGATCGGCTTCTGCCGCACGTTGTGCGGTTCTCGCGCGGTCTACATCTTCCGCAGAGACAAAACCTTCCTTCAGTAGCGGCTCGGTACGGCGTAATGTATCGTTGGCCTGTTTGGCAGCGGCGCGAGCTTTTTCTACCGTGGCGTTAACCGAGTCAGCACCGAACTGTTGGGCATTAACGCTACGCTGAGTGAGCATAATTTGCTTATCCAGCGCGGCGAGGGAAGCTTCGGCTTTCGCCAGATTAGCTTCGTACGGGCGCGGGTCGATGCGAAACAGTAAATCACCTTGTTTAACTGCCTGGTTGTCGGTGACTGCCAGTTCTACAATGCGACCGCTGACTTCCGGTACTACATCAATGGTATCGGCTGACGCGTAAGCGTCGTTAGTTGATGGCGCACTGTCGACGCGCCAGATAACAAAAACAGCGGCAACCAGTGCCAGCGCAACCACCAGCAGGGCAGGGAATTTACTGCGAGGAGCTTTTTTCGGCGTACTTTCCATGAGCGCATCTCAAAATAGATTAGAAAAATGCCAGCCAGAACAGCATGGCGTAGAGAGCAAAAAGGGCGGTATAAATAATTCCGACAAATGCCAGATTGATATTTGCCCGCTGAATAATTCGCCTTGTGATGAGAGTCACAATAAGGCTGGCAATAACGCAGAAAAACCAGCCGGGATAATAAGCGCCGATTACCGGGATCGCCGGAGATAATGAGCATCCCGAAACCATGAAGACGGGAATTATCCAGGTTGCTTTTTTGAGTTGCATCACCATGCGAGAGAGAACTGTTGGCATAATAAATACATCCTGTCTGCTGCGAACAATATCTGTAGTGAATGTCAATATCCATTGAAGGCGTCAGTATGGCTATTTTCTTGTGGAATAAAAATAGCTTTATTCAGCCACCGCATTCATAACTTATTTATTTTATGTATTAGTTAATGATTTATATTTTTAATATAAATGCTTTCGGGAGCTTAATTGCCCCCGAAAGTGAGTGGAATTAATTTGGGGTAACGATATTCACCCACAAATCAAAACTATCCAGACAGGCAATAATTTCTTCCAGTTTCGCACCATTGCCAATAATTTTGGCTTTCTTCGCTTTTACCAGCTCTGCCATTTTCGCCTGTCCGGTCAGCACCGCGTGCAGATCTTCACGGCTGATGTAGAAAGCGGCGTTGGCTTCAGGCTGCAGCGTTTTACGGTAGTTAAGCACGCTATCGTTCAGCGTCAGGTTGAGGTTATCGCCGTTACTCATATTGAAGTTCAGGCTGATATTTTTGCCAGCGGCTTTTTCGCTATCGAGGCGCACGGACATAAAGTCGAACAGCATTTCGACTGACATCCCGCGAATGGTGTCCGGGGAACCGGTGGTGCCGTGGCTGAACTTATGTACTCCTTCGCGCAGCTCTTTCGCACCAGTCAGGTAGAAACCGCGCCAGGTGGCGGACTCGGCCTGATAACCAAGCTGTTCAAAGTTTTTGGCTTGCAGATTTTTCGCTACCTGGTCAGCCGGATTGGCGGCAATCACCTGTTTCAGTAATTCTGCCGACCAGCGGTAATCCCCTTGCTTATTCGCTTCCTGTGCCAGGTTGATCACGCGCGCGGAACCGCCCAGCGCCTGTACATAACGCTTGCCCATCTCCACCTGACCATATGGATGCAGGTTAGCCGGATTGCCATCGTAGTAGCCAAGATAGAAGTTATACACCGCGCGGGCGTTATGGCTAACAGAGCCATAGTAGCCGCGGCTGGCCCAGTTGTTGGCAAGTGCTGGCGGCAACTTAATCATGTCTCCGATTTCATTCATGGTGTAGCCCTGGTTTGCCAGGTGCAGGGTCTGATCGTGAATGTACTTGATGGTATCGCGATATTTACCAATATAATCATTGATATGCTTATTGCCCCAGACTGGCCAGGTGTGTGGCATAAACAGTACTTCCGCTTCGTTACCCCACATATCCAGCGTTTCGTTCAGGTACTCGGTCCACTTGCTGGTGTCGCGGGTTTTCGCGCCGCGCAGGGTGTAGAAGTTGTGCAGGGTGTGAGTGGCGTTCTCGGCGGTGCACAGCGCTTTCAGGGCCGGAATATAGAAATGCATTTCCGCGGGTGCTTCGCTGCCTGGGGTCATCAGGAAGTCAAACTCCAGACCATCGATAATCATCTTCTCGCCAGTTCTGACAATTGTTTTGGTTGGCGCAATAATGCTCGGGTTGCCGGTCGCCAGCGTGACACCGAGGCCATTACCCACGTTGCCCTGTGCGTTGTGCGGCAGTAACAGGCCGTAAGAGTAAAGGGCTCGGCGGCTCATGATGTTACCCGCCAGCACGTTTTCGCTGATAGCTTCGTCCATAAAGCCTGCCGGAGCGATTACCTGAACTTTCCCTGATTTAACATCAGCTTCAGTGATAATGCCTTTCACTCCGCCATAATGGTCGGCGTGGCTGTGGGTGTAGATAACGGCAACAATTGATTTTTGCGGACGATGCTGGAAGTAAAGGTCAAGTGCGGCTTTCGCGGCTGGCGGCGTCACCAGTGGGTCGATAACAATAATCCCTTTCTCGCCTTCAATGAACGTAATGTTAGAGATGTCCTGACCGCGCACTTGATACATTTTATCGGTGACTTTAAACAGGCCAGAAATGCCGTTGATCTGCGACTGACGCCACAGACTGGGATTTACGGTTTCCGGTGCGGCGGCATTAATATCAAATTTGTAATCATCTGCCCGATAATAAACTTTTCCGTTAGCATCACGCAGAATACCTTCATCCAGTAGCGGGGCGATAAATCCACGTTGGGCATCGTCAAAATCCTGACGATCGCTAAACGGCAATGATTTGGCGTAGTTCTGGTTAATTTGCTGAGTATATTGGCTGGCAGCCTGAGCTTCTTCTTTCGCGTAAGTGGTATTTACCATCATGCCGCTGGCGGCGGTTAATGCAATAACAATCCTGCTCAAACGGAATAACCGTGAGTTATTCATATAAATCTCCATTTATCATTTGTGTCGTAAATATATGACCCATACAAAATACGTCATTTGAAACTGGCGTTATCATAATTGGGAAACTTCGACTTTAATAAGAGTAAGTGTGAGCAGAACACGCTATTTTATTAGGCATTAGTGCTGAAGAAGGAGGACAGCGATAGTTTTATTTTTTCTATAAATAATACGAAACGGTTTATTCTTTAATTATATATATTAACGGTAATATCGTTAGCATAGCGGGATTTTGATTTGTGGTACAGGTGTCGGCATTTCGATAGCGGCGAACAAGTTTGCCGGAGTTCGTGCGGTCGTCTGTAGCGAACCTTATTCCGCGCAACTCTCGCGGCAACATAACGACACCAACGTGCTGGCTTTTGGTTCACGAGTGGTTGGCCTCGAACTGGCGAAAATGATTGTGGATGCATGGCTGGGGGCGCAGTACGAAGGCGGTCGTCATCAACAGCGTGTGGAGGCGATTATGGCAATAGAGCAGCGGAGGAATTGAGATTCATCCACTGTTTGCATGGATGAGTAATGACTAATGTGGATAGAGTCTCTTTCTGAGGTTAGTTAATGAAACGCTATCCGCTGTTATTTTTATTTACCCTGCTCACGCTGACCGCTGTTCCGGCTCATGCCGATATTATCGATGACACCATTGGCAATATTCAGCAGGCGATTAACGACGCTTATAATCCTGACCGTGGACGCGATTATGAAGATTCGCGTGATGACGGTTGGCAGCGTGAAGTGAGCGACGATCGTCGCAGGCAACTGGATGATCGCCAGCGCCAGCTTGATCAGGAGCGTCGGCAACTGGAAGATGAAGAACGGAGAATGGAAGATGAGTATGGGCGTTAGTCGGATCGTTTTTGCCTGATTGCTGGTTAACCCCGGTTCCAGTTTATCCGCAACGATCGCCTTCAGAAGCGTAACTCACTCCTCGACTCTGTGTATAACAAAGTCACTTGTGACAAGAACGTCTGTTCACATCGCGGGAGGACGAGCCTCCCGGTGGGGCTTATTTTGTGGGCTGTTGTTTAACAACATTAATCATCCACGGCACTCCATATTTATCGGTGACTTTGCCGAAGCCATGCGCCCAGAAGGTTTCCTGCCAGTCCATTTCGATTTTTCCATTGGCGGCAAGGCTGTCAAACCAGCGTTTCCCTTCTTCGACCTGTTGCGAATCGAGCACCAGCGTAAAGCCGGAGTAGCTGGCTTTTCCTGACGGTATGGCATCGCTCATCATGATATCGCTACCGGCAATGCGCACGTTAGCATGGGCGATGGCAGTATCGGGGAATTGCATTCCTGATGGGCAGCCTTCGGCGCTTTCCTGTGCGGGTTTCGGCATTTCTCCGAAGCTGATTTTATACAGCAGTTCCGCGTCCAACGTGCGTTGATAATAGGCTATTGCGTCGGCACAGTTACCGGCAAAAGAGATGTAGGGACTTAACGGCATGATGGTGACCTCAGTGAAGAGAAGTCAGTTAAGTGTAGTTTGAATTTTGTACAGATGAAGAGTAGGCCTGATAAGACGCGGCGAGCGTCGCATCAGGCATTGGCACAGTTGCCGGATGGTGTGGGAATTTGTAGGCCTGATAAGATGCGGCGAGCGTCGCATCAGGTATTTGGCACCATTGCCGGATGCGGCGTAAACGCCTTATCCGGCCTACGGATAGCGCGGGAATTCCCCGGCCTGATACGATGTGCAAGCGTCGCATCAGGCATTGGCACAGTTGCCGGATGGTGTGGGAATTTGTAGGCCTGATAAGACGCGGCGAGCGTCGCATCAGGCATTTGGCACCATTGCCGGATGCGGTGTAAACGCCTTATCCGGCCTACGGATAGCGCGGGAATTCCCCGGCCTGATACGATGTGCAAGCGTCGCATCAGGCATTGGCACAGTTGCCGGATGGTGTGGGAATTTGTAGGCCTGATAAGACGCGGCGAGCGTCGCATCAGGCATTTGGCACCATTGCCGGATGCGGTGTAAACGCCTTATCCGGCCTACGGATAGCGCGGGAATTCCCCGGCCTGATACGATGTGCAAGCGTCGCATCAGGCATTGGCACCGTTGCCGAATGCTTCGCACCCGGCAATCGAAATCAGTTCTTTTTCACAAACTCAGATTTCAGTTTCATCGGGCCAAAACCATCGATTTTGCAATCGATGTTATGGTCACCTTCAACCAGGCGGATGTTTTTCACTTTGGTGCCGATCTTCAGCATCGAAGAGCTACCTTTTACCTTCAGGTCTTTAATGATGGTAACGCTGTCGCCGTCAGCCAGCAGGTTGCCGTTAGCATCTTTAACGATCAGCTCGTCGCTTTCCTGTGCAGGTTCAGCGTCGTTCCATTCGTAGGCGCATTCCGGGCAGATGTACATGCCGTTATCTTCGTAAGTGTATTCGGAGTTGCATTTCGGGCAGTTTGGTAATGACATGTGGATTTCCTCAAAGTCAGCAGGGCAAAAGCGCCAAAAAACGGCAGATTGCCGAAAAAGGCCGCAATTATACACAAAATCCCTGAGTTTGTCGGGGGTACTGCTGATTTTAGACGACAAACGTTTTCATTTGAAAGACAACGCAAAAAGAAAATAATCTTTTTGCCTCCATTTATTATTTAAGTTAAGGTTAACTCTCTTCTTGTTCTTTTTTAATTCAATTATTATTTCTATCTTTCTGACATTTTAAATGTATCGGAAGAGGCTTATTCATTCAGATAAAAAGACTATATTAATTATAAGAGTTATTTACTGCTGTAATTATAAAATCCGAAAGCAGAACTAAAAAACAATCTGGCTAAATAAAAGTAATAAAATTTGCTTTAAGGAAGAATTTTCCATGTACACACAGACAATATATGAGTTAAGTCAGGAGGCTGAACGCCTGTTACAGCTTTCCCGACAACAGTTGCAGTTACTGGAAAAAATGCCTCTCTCTGTACCCGGAGAAGATACACCACCACTGACTTTGCCCTGGGGGCAGCATAATATCGACGAGCGTCATGCCATGTTGAGTAATGAGCTGCGTAAAATCTCTCGTCTGGAAATGGTGCTGGCGATTGTTGGCACCATGAAAGCAGGGAAATCAACCACCATTAACGCTATTGTTGGCACTGAAGTTCTTCCTAATCGCAACCGTCCTATGACTGCGCTACCGACGCTTATTCGCCATGCTCCGGGGCAAAAAGAACCGGTGTTGCATTTTTCGCATGTCGCGCCAATCGACCGTTTAATCCAACAATTACAACAGCGCTTGCGTGATTTCGATATTAAACATCTGACCGATCTGCTGGAAATAGATAAAGATATGCGCGCACTTATGCAGCGGATCGAAAATGGCATCGCTTTCGAAAAATATTATCTTGGTGCCCAGCCTATTTTTCATTGCCTGAAAAGTTTGAATGATTTGGTGCGTCTGGCGAAGGCGCTGGACGTCGATTTTCCCTTTTCTGCTTATGCCGCCATTGAGCATATTCCAGTGATTGAAGTGGAGTTTGTCCATCTGGCGGGGCTGGAGAGTTATCCCGGGCAGTTAACGTTACTGGATACTCCCGGGCCAAATGAAGCCGGGCAACCACATCTACAAGAAATGCTTAACGAGCAACTGGCGCGCGCCTCCGCAGTGCTGGCGGTACTGGATTATACGCAACTGAAGTCAATCTCCGATGAGGAGGTTCGTGAGGCGGTTTTAGCGGTGGGGAAATCAGTACCGCTGTATGTACTGGTCAATAAGTTCGATCAGCAGGATCGGAACAGTGACGATGCCGAACAGGTGAGGGCGCTGATTTCCGGGACGCTGATGAAAGGTTGCGTTACGCCTGGGCAGATATTTCCGGTGTCGTCGATGTGGGGCTATCTGGCGAATCGGGCACGCCATGAGTTAGTCAACAACGGTAAATTACCAGCACCGGAGCAACAACGCTGGGTGGAGGATTTTGCCCATGCGGCGCTGGGCAGGCGCTGGTGTAACGCCGATCTGGCGGATATCGACCATATTCGTCATGCTGCCGATCAACTGTGGGACGATTCGCTATTCGCCCAACCGGTTCAGGCGTTACTCCATGCCGCCTACGCTAACGCGTCGTTATATGCTCTGCGATCTGCATCGCATAAGTTGTTGAATTACGCCCTGCAGGCGCGGGAATATCTGGATTTTCGCGCACACGGGCTGAACGTCGCCTGCGAACAATTGCGGCAAAATATCCGCCAGGTTGAAGAAAATATGCAGCTATTGCAGCTCAATCAGGTGCAGGTGAGTGGCGAGATTAAACATGAAATCAAGGTGGCCCTGACGTCAGCCACCGACTTTCTGTGTCAGCAGCAAAATGAGGTGAATGCCCAGTTAGCTGCGCTGTTTCAACATGATTCGTGGCCGTTAAGTGAGATCCGCACCCGCTGCGAGACGTTGTTACAGACGGCACAAACCAAAATCAGCCGTGACTTCACGCTGCGTTTTACTGAACTGGAATCAACCCTTTGCCGGGTGTTAACCGATGTTATTCGTCCCATTGAGCAACGGGTTAAAACGGAATTGAGTGAGTCCGGGTTTCGTCCTGGATTTCATTTTCCTGCTTTTCACAGCGCAGCTCCCCACTTCAATACTCGTCAGTTGTTCAGCAATGCAATATCTCGCCAGGAAAAAACGGATGAGCAGATCACCCGTTTTGGCATTGTGCGTGAGACTTTCTCGCGCTGGCTGAATCAGCCCGACTGGGGGCGGAGTAGTGAGAAATCTCCGCCGGAGGCTATTGATTACAGCGCGCTACAACGAATGTTAACCGCGGAAGTCGACCTTTATTGCCAACAAATGGCTAAAGCTTTGGCGGTTCAGGTCGATGATTCTGTCACGGCAGACATGAGCACTTTTTTTGCTGATTTCGCTTTATGCTTGACGGAATTACAGACGCGTTTACGCGAAAGCCTGGCTCTGCGTCAACAAAATGAATCTGTAGTTAAGATGATGCAGCAGCAATTGCAGCAGACTGTGATGACTCACGGCTGGATTTATACGGACTCTCAGTTGTTACGCGATGATATTCAAACACTTTTCACGGCAGAACGATATTGACTAAGACGTTACTGGACGGCCCCGGTCGCGTGCTGGAGTCGGTTTATCCCCGCTTTTTAGTGGATCTGGCGCTGGGCAATGACGCCCGCTATCCACAAGCCCATCAGCAGCAGTTTCGCGAACGGCTGATGCAGGAGATCCTTGCTCGCACACAGCTTCAGACGTGGGCGAACGCAGGAATGTTAAATGCGCCGCTTAGCCTGCGCCTGACATTGGTGGAAAAACTGGCGGCGATGCTTGATCCCGCTCATCTGGCGCTGACGCAGGTCGCGCAACATCTGGCACTATTGCAAAAAATGGATCACCGCCCACAATCTGCTTTTCCGAAACTTCCGCAGCAAATTGCCGCGTTGTATGAGTGGTTTTCCAGCCGTTGTTGCTGGAAGGAAAAAGCGTTAATGCAACGAGGATTACTGGTGCAGGCGGGCGAGCAGAGCGCGCAAGTTTTTACCCGCTGGCGTGCTGGTGCGTATAACGCCTGGTCGTTGCCTGGGCGTTGTTTCATTGTTCTGGAAGAGTTGCGCTGGGGGGCGTTTGGTGATGCCTGCCGTCTGGGAAGCCCGCAAGCGGCGGTGTTGTTGCTTGACGATTTGCGCGTGAAAGCGACGCAATATCTGGCCGAAAGTATCAACGCAGCACCGACTACTCGTCATTATTACCCTCAGTGGTTTACCTCTCCCACTACCCCGACTGGCGGAGATTATGCTGACTTTTTAAGCTGGCTGGGCAAGTGGTCCGATGCCGATAAACAGCCCGTTTGCTGGTCAGTAACCCAACGCTGGCAAACTGTCGCGCTGGGGATGCCACGGCTCTGCTCAGCACAGCGTCTGGCGGGGGCGATGGTAGAGGAAATCTTCACTGTAAATTAAGTGTAAATAATTGGTTACACCAGTGAGTGTTAAACGAAATCCATGTGTGAAGTTGATCACAAATTTAAACGCTGGTAGGGTAAAAAGGTCATTAACTGCCCAATTCAGGCGTCAACAGGTTTGGTTGTACAGTTCTTAATCAGAACGTGTAAATAAACCCGCTACGCTTGTTACAGAGATTGCACCCTGCAATTCCCGCTCCCCTTTTGCGGGCGCCACGTCGATTTGCCTGACGTGTGCGGAAATGGGCTTACTCTGCGAGGAAAGCTATGCTGAAAAGGAAAAAAGTAAAACCGATAACCCTTCGTGATGTCACTATTATTGATGACGGTAAACTGCGAAAAGCCATTACTGCAGCATCGCTGGGTAATGCAATGGAATGGTTTGATTTTGGTGTTTATGGTTTTGTTGCTTACGCATTAGGTAAAGTCTTTTTCCCTGGGGCTGATCCCAGCGTGCAGATGGTTGCTGCACTTGCCACCTTCTCCGTTCCCTTTCTGATTCGACCGCTTGGCGGGCTCTTCTTTGGTATGTTGGGCGATAAATATGGTCGCCAGAAGATCCTCGCTATCACCATTGTGATTATGTCGATCAGTACATTCTGTATTGGATTGATACCGTCCTATGCCTCGATTGGTATTTGGGCACCGGTTCTGCTGTTGATTTGTAAGATGGCGCAAGGTTTCTCGGTCGGCGGCGAATATACCGGAGCATCGATATTTGTTGCGGAATACTCTCCTGACCGCAAACGTGGCTTTATGGGTAGCTGGCTGGATTTCGGTTCTATTGCCGGGTTTGTTCTGGGCGCGGGTGTGGTGGTGTTAATTTCTACCATCGTCGGTGAAGAGAACTTCCTCGACTGGGGCTGGCGTATTCCGTTCTTTATCGCTCTGCCGTTAGGGATTATCGGACTTTATCTACGTCATGCTTTAGAAGAGACACCAGCGTTCCAGCAACATGTTGAGAAACTGGAACAGGGCGACCGCGAAGGTTTGCAGGATGGCCCGAAAATCTCGTTTAAAGAGATTGCCACGAAGCACTGGCGCAGCCTGTTGACGTGTATTGGTCTGGTGATAGCCACTAACGTGACTTACTACATGCTGCTGACCTATATGCCAAGTTATTTGTCGCATAACCTGCATTACTCCGAAGATCACGGGGTGCTGATTATTATCGCCATTATGATAGGGATGTTGTTTGTGCAGCCAGTGATGGGCCTGCTGAGTGACCGTTTTGGCCGTCGCCCGTTTGTGATCCTCGGTAGTGTTGCGCTGTTTGCACTGGCGATCCCGGCGTTTATTCTGATTAACAGTAATATCATCGGTCTGATTTTTGCCGGACTGTTGATGCTGGCAGTGATCCTCAACTGTTTTACGGGCGTTATGGCCTCAACGCTGCCAGCGATGTTCCCGACGCATATCCGTTACAGCGCGCTGGCGGCGGCATTTAATATTTCGGTGCTGATTGCCGGTCTGACGCCAACGCTGGCGGCATGGTTGGTAGAAAGTTCGCAGGATCTGATGATGCCAGCGTATTACCTGATGGTAGTGGCGGTGATTGGTTTGATTACCGGCGTGACCATGAAAGAGACGGCGAATCGTCCGTTGAAAGGCGCGACACCGGCGGCGTCAGATTTGCAGGAAGCGAAGGAAATTCTCGTTGAGCATTACGATAATATCGAGCAAAAAATCGAAGATATTGACCACGAGATTGCCGATTTGCAGGCGAAACGCACTCGCCTGGTACAGCAACATCCGCGAATTGATGAGTAACCTGAAATGGATTACCTGATGCGACGCTGTCGCGTCTTATCAGGCCCCCAATCGGTCTGACCCGACTCTTAAGGTTCACTTAATCTCTGGCGTGCATACTCTCCTCCAGTTCAATGGAGGAGAGTGCAATGAAAAACCGTATTTATGAAAGTTTAACTACCGTGTTTAGCGTGCTGGTAGTAAGCAGCTTTCTTTATATTTGGTTTGCCACGTATTGATCTTTCTTCAGCCGTATCCAGGCGCGCGTGCCGGAAGTCTCTTCCCGGTTTTGCAGGAAAAACTGCCCGTGATGCAACTGCGTGATGCGGCTGACAATACTTAATCCCAGACCAATTCCGCCATAACGGCTGTCCATCCGTACAAACGCTTTGCTCAACTCTCCGCATTTACTCTCATCAATACCAGGCCCTTCATCTTCAACTGCCATTACCGCACCGCCATCTTCTTGCAGTTTAATCATAATGTTGCTGCCTTCGGGACTATAGCGATGGGCGTTTTCTACCAGGTTACGCAACAACATGCGTAGTAGAGTGGCGTCGCCCTGGACAGTGATGTCGGCGGCGCTTTCTGGCAACAGCAAGGTTTGCTGACGCTGGTCGAGCATGGTGCTGAGTTCGTCATAGGAGGGCAGGATCACATCATCCAGCAACTTTACATGCTGGTAATTACCCGAAGAGAATGACTGTCCGGCGCGCGCCAGTTGTAACAACTGGGAGACGCTGGCCATCATCTGATCGAGCCGCGCGACTAACGGCGCTACGTCAATGTTGTGCGTTTTCGCCATTAACTCCAGATGCAAACGTACCCCTGCCAGCGGCGTTCGTAGTTCGTGAGCGACGTCAGCGGTAAACAGCCGTTCGTTATCCAGCGTGCTGGTCAGGCGACTGACCAGATCGTTCAATGCAGAAACTACCGCTTCGATTTCGAGGGTGGCACTGTGAATAGCAATAGGTGTCAGGTTGTCGGCGGTACGCGCTTCCAGCTCTTTTTGCAGTTCCGCCAGTGGGCGGGTGATGCGAAGTACCGCCTGATAGCAGATAAACAGCGTCAGACTGACCATAAACACGCCAGGAACAATCAGACTGGCGACCGCCTCACGGATTTCACGCATGATGTGGCGATCGTTGTTGCGATTGTCGCGCAGCGCCTGCTCAAATAGCTGAATCTGCTCGGTGCTTTCATGCCATAGCCAGAAAACGCTGATCAGCTCAAACACCAGCAGAATTGCCCCAATGGTTAATATCAGCCGTTGACGCAGCGATATTGGTCGACGCAGAAAACGCATCAGGTTCAATTAGTTTTCCTCATTAGCGACCAGCATATA
Source organism: Escherichia sp. KTE96 (assembly GCF_000408525.1). NCBI lineage: Bacteria > Pseudomonadati > Pseudomonadota > Gammaproteobacteria > Enterobacterales > Enterobacteriaceae > Escherichia > Escherichia sp. KTE96. The sequence continues at coordinate 824,844 of NZ_KE137149.1, forward strand.
GCCAAAGCCGCGCACGGTGCGGATACGGGCTTTGCCCACTTTGTCGCGCAAGTTATGGATATGCACTTCCAGGGTATTCGTTGAGGGTTCGTTGTCCCAGTTGTAAATGTCGTTGTAGAGAATTTCCCGATGCACCGGACTACCCGCCTTGAGCATCAGGCGCGACAGCAGGGCATATTCTTTTGGTGTCAGGATCAGCTCTTCACCGCCCATCCATACCTGACGGCGACCCATATTCAGCGTCAGGTTGCCAACCTTCAGCTCGCTTTCGCCCTGATTATTATGGCGTCGCAGCAGGGCGCGGATGCGGGCGTGCAACTCTTCCAGCGCGAAAGGCTTCACCAGATAGTCGTCGGCACCGACATCCAGCCCGGCGATTTTGTCGGTAAGCGTGTCGCGGGCGGTGAGGATCAGTACCGGCAGGGTGTATTTTTTCTGCCGGATACGAGCGAGAAAATGCAGTCCATCTTCGTCGGGTAAACCTAAATCCAGCACCACCAGGCTGTAATGACCGGCTTCCAGGCTTTGTTCCGCCATCCGCGCGGTCGTGACGCCATCACACGCGTAGCCTTCAGTTTGTGCCGCCAGAATCAATCCCTGCAATAACAGTGTATCGTCTTCAACAATTAGAATTTTCATTCAGTCGTTCTCCTGCATGCCTGCAGAATATCATCCGCGGCTTGATAATACTTCGTCTCGACGCCGGTTAATCCCAACAGGGTTGAGAATAAATTGTCCTGTGAATAGTGCTGCGTTTGTGCTTGTTTTTGCAGGCAGCTTTGATCAACCTGATACCGTTTTTGATAATCCTCCGACAACCACAGCAGCATCGGAACCTGCTTTTGGCTATCCGGGGCGATGCTATAAGGCAAGCCGTGTAGATAGATGCCATTTTCACCTAACGATTCACCGTGGTCAGAAAGATAAATCAGGCTGGTGGTAAATTTATCCTGATGTTCTTTCAGCAGATTAATCGCTTTATCAACAATATAGTCGACGTAGAGCAACGTATTGTCGTAAGTATTGACCAGTTGCTCTTTGGAACAGGTCTGGATCTCGTTGGTGTCGCAGGTGGGAGTAAATTTCCTGAACTGCGGTGGATAGCGGTTGTAATAGGTCGGGCCGTGGCTGCCGATGGTGTGTAAGACAATCACCCCATCGCCTTGCAGATTATTGATGTACTCCTCCAGCCCGTGGAACAGCACTTCGTCATAGCATTCGCCGTTGATGCACTGACCGGGTAAGTTCAGGGCAGTGACGTTCTGATGAGGCACGCGGTCACATGCGCCTTTGCAGCCGCCATCGTTGTCATTCCATAGTACGTTGATGCCTGCCCGCTGAATGATATCCAGCACGCCTTCCTGGTGTTGTGCCAGCTCTTCTTTGTAATGCTCGCGCGGCATATCTGAGAACATGCACGGTACGGAGACAGCCGTTGCTGTGCCGCAAGACGCAGTATTAGGAAAATAGATCACGTTATCTTTCGCCAGCCGCGGGTTGGTTTCACGCGGGTAGCCATTGAGTGAGAAATTCTCCGCCCGCGAGGTTTCCCCGACGATCAAAATGGTCAGGTTTTTCCGGTTTCCTTTTTGCATTAACGGGTTGCGGTGTGCGTCCTCACCAATGCGTACCAGTGGCAGATTTGCCAGTCGCTGGTGGGAATACCATGACCAACTGGCAACAATGCTGTTGGAGGGGCTTAAAGATTTCACCAGCTCTTTGTTGTTGCGAAACAGCGAGGCGTAGTCTTTATAAAAAAGCACGGCAACCAGCACAATCAGCAGTACAGATATCAGGATACTGGCTCCACGGAAAAGAACACTGCGCAGGCGCGAGGCAGCAGGTTTGATTTTTATCCAGCAGGCAATCAGCGCAGCAAGTACGCCGCTTAACCCTAGCGTTAGTAACATGCGTGGCGTCATCAACGCATAACTTTCCGCCGGTGTGGTATCAATGATATTGGCAATCATCGAACGGTCGATGACGATGCCATAAGTCATGATGAAATATTGCGCAGATGCGCCAACGAGAATAAACAGACAGGCTAGTGGTCGATTAAGCCATAAGAAAGAGCCTAGTGTCAGAACAATATTAATCACGCTGAACGCGACGACTGGCATCGACAAGAAAACCAGCACGTTATGCAGCGAATCCAGCGGTAACGCCTGTAACACCTGTTTAAAAAAGGCAATGTTCAGGCAGATAGCAATATAAAAAGAGGCCAGCAATAGCCAGGCGAGTAAATTCAAAGAGGGTCTTTTTAAAAGGCGCTTTAACATCACGGTGTTTCCATCGAACAAAGTGCGCATATGCTCGCAAAGCAAAGTTAAGCCAACCTTAAGTTCTTAAGGTTGGCTTTTATGTTTGCTGGATTAAGGAGGCTTAATCTTTGCTAATGGGTGGATCTAAAGGATACGGGTTTTTATGCAGCCGGTTGTAGTTCAGCGTGTACATAGCGGTGATCACCATCAGAGTGACAAATGACCACATGACTTCTTGTGCACCAGAACCAACCACCGCCCAGATGCAGTAAAGGAAGGCGATAGTTGTGATGACCAGATACGCCGGACGCGCTTTGCCAAAGTGACCGTGGCCTAAAAGCAGTAAAGCTGCACAGGTATAAAGATAAGGCACCAGGGTAAAGATAACCGATACGGAAGAGACCAGACCGAACTCTTTGGTTGCGTTTGGTGAGATGCTGCTGAACTGGAAGATAGTCATCAGGATACCAACGATAATCAACCCGGCTACCGGTGTGCCTGCTTTGTTGACGCGGGCAAAAATCGGTGGGAACAAACCGTCATCGGCAGCGGCTTTCGCCGTTTGTCCAGCCAGTAACGTCCAGCCGCCGAGCGAACCCAGGCAACCAGCCGCCGCACAGAAGGAGACAATGGCTCCTGCGGTATCACCCAGCGCCATCCGTGCAGCATCACCGAATGGCGAGGCGGAAACGCGCAGTGCGGCATTCGGGATCATCCCCATAATTGCCGTGGTCGAGAGCACATAGCAGACGGCAGCAATCAGTACCCCACCAATGGTGGCAATAGGGACGTTGCGTTTCGGATTTTTCACTACACCCGCTGCAACAGAAGCACTTTCTACCCCGATAAATGACCACAGCGTTACGTTTAAGGTGCTTTGAATTGCGCCGAAAGTGCCCAGACCGCTAACGTTCCAGGCCGCCATATAGGTTTCTCCGTGGAACCAGAACCAGCCGAATACGGCAATCCCGACGATGGGGATCAGCGCCAGTACAGTGGCGATGGCCTGCACGCGGGTAATCATTTTCGGCCCGACGATATTAAGCAGAACGAAGATCCACAGCACCACAACACAGGTGATAGTTAATACCAACGGATCTTTCAGTACCGGGAAGAAATAGCTCAGGTAGCCGACGCCAATGACGACCATAGCAATATTGCCGATCCAGCAGGCCAGCCAGTAGAGAACGTTAGTTTGATACCCTAGGAAAGGACCAAAACAGCGGCGCGCGTAGGCATATGAACCGCCAGGGCTGGGATCGAGGAACGACATTTTGGCGTAAACCATCGATAAAGCCAAAGCACCGATAATTGTCACCAGCCAACCATATATAGCAATCCCCCCCGTCGAGGCCAGATTTGCAGGTAACAGAAAAACACCTGACCCCATAATATTCCCCGACACCATCAGGGTGACGGGGATTAAGCCCACTTTGTGAGCATCAGCATCCGAAGACATAATAAAACTCCTGCGAAGGCGAGCTTCGTGACAATAAATTACGTCATATCATACGCCTGCATTCGCGTGTTGAATTATCGTCGGCTGGCTTATCGCTGATGCTGTTATTAATATATCTCTTCGTTAAGGTTATAAATCAGGCGATAGAACGTTCTCTATGCTGGCTAACATAATGGAGTGGGGTCATGCCATAGAAATCTTTAAATACAGAAATAAAGTAAGACGTACTGTTGTAGCCACAGGACTGTGACACCTGTGAGATATTTTTACCATCCATCATTAATTCATTTACGGCATAACGCATCCGGCAGGTGGTTATTATTTGGCTATAACTGGTGTTTTCGCTTTTCAGCTTTTTCTTTAACAAACTTGGGCTAAGGCATAAACAACTGGCTACCATACTAAGATTCCAGTCTTTATGGATATCGCTTTCAATGATTTGATAAACGCTGTCGCTAACACAATTACGTAACATATGCATTAGCAGTGAAAGGAATTTTTTACTGTCGAGAAAACGAGATAGTACAGTGAATAATAATGCACGTGTTCGTTCCTTTTCCGACTCTGTTTCAGCGGGCATTATGCTGTGTTGCGCTGCGACGCGAAACACCTCTGGTGTCAGGCATGACAGGGAAATAAAAGGCGTGGCGCTACGCTGCCAGACCGGTATTTTCGAGAGATCTTTATTCAGAAAACGGAGATAATCTTTGATGATGTCGAGGCTAATATACGCAACCAAAGTGTTATTCAGAGAGGAGACGTCGATAATATTGTTTTCACAACTTAATAACGTTATATGGTTAGCTTTCAAACTTATAGGTTCTTTCCCATTCACTCTTAGCCAGACATCTTTTTCAGTTAATAAAACTATACAAGGTTGGTTGCTGCAAATCCTCATACATGTACTCCTGAAATGCAAAGAAAATAGTGGATCTCGCCAACATAGAGAGATACCGGGGACTGGTTATATAATTGTATGACGAATCAAAACATGCATAAAAATAACGTGTTTTGATAATATTACAAATTTTTATAGTAATTTCTCATGTACAAAAATTTTTACAGAGTGAAGAAGTGTAAATAACAAACAAAAAAAGCGCGGGGTGGGACCGCGCAAAAAGTATGACATTTTTGTTTGCAGCAATTTTTATGAAAACGTTGCCATACTCAAAAGGCCTCAGGCCAGGCGGCGTAATGTTATTTAAACAATTACGCCTTCAGCGGAATAGTGGTTACGCTTTCACACACATTACGTGGTAAATACCGTCAATAATTTCGGTGCCTTCCGTTTCGTGTTCAAAACCAGGGAAATGATGATCCCAGGATTGCAGTGAGCGTAAATAGCTTACTTGTGGGCTGTTTTTATCGCCAAAGTTTTCACCGGAAAGCAGCATTGGGATCCCGGGCGGATATGGGATGACTGAGTTCGCCGCAATACGTCCCGGCAGGTTTTCAATGGATACCAGTTCAACGTTGTTATCGACAATTGCGTTGTATGCTTCGCGCGGAGTGATTTCTGCCACCGGCAGGCCGGAATAGGCTTCGTTCAATCGTGCGCCAGGATTGTTTTCTTTCAGCCAGGCAAACATTTTGTCGCCCAGATCGTGAATACCCATGTTCGCATAAGTGTCAGGATATTGTTCAACAAGTTCCGGCATTACCTGAGCCAGCGGGGTGTTAGCGTCGTAGTGGCGTTTGAAGGAACAGAGGGTGTTAGCCAGCGTTCCCCATTTCCCACGGGTTACGCCCATTGAGAACAGGAACATAATCTGGAAGTCGGTGGTACGGGTGGGCACAATGCCGTGGCGACCCAGCCATGCGGTAACCAGTGCCGCCGGAACACCGGTTTCTTCCAGTTCACCGTCTTCACCCATCCCCGGAGCGAGGATGCTGACTTTAATCGGGTCAAGCATACTCCAGTTATCCGGAATATCTTTGAAGCCGTGCCAGCTTTCGCCCGGATGCATTACCCAGCAGTCCTGAACGGTGGTCAGCAGTTTGTGCGGTGCGTCGGCAAAGTCATAGGTTTTGCCGGTTTCCGGATCGGTAACCACTTCTTTATTCCACGGCTTAAAGAACCAACTACCTTCGTCAGCAAACTCTTTATACAACCGTGCCATTGCCTGGCGGAAATCGACCGCTTCGTCGATCACTTCCTGAGTCAGCGACAGGCCGCTGTTGCCGTCCATCATTGATACAGCCACATCGTTTGACGCGCAGATGGCATATAACGGGGAAGTGGTGGCATGCATCATGTATGCCTGATTAAAGCGGGAGAAGTTAATCGCGCCGCGGCCTTCACGTACATGAATATAAGACGCCTGCGACAGTGCATTCAGCAGTTTATGAGTGGAGTGAGTGGCGAAAACGGTAGGACCGCTGTGATCACCCGGCTCACCGCGCATCGCGTAGTGATCGGCATAGATCGGATTAAAACGTGCGTAACCGTACCAGGCTTCGTCGAAGTGCAGACGATCGGCGGTTTTTTCCAGCAGATCCTGCGCGTCTTTGGCGTTATAGCATACGCCGTCATAGGTGCAGTTGGTTACCACGCAGTAAGAGGGTTTTTGCCCGACTTTGTCTTTGGTCAGCGGGCTTTCGCTGATTTTCTTCTGCAAGGTTTCAGGCTGCATTTCCTGCGGATAGATTGGCCCGATAATGCCGTAGCGGTTGCGGCTTGGCACCATGTATACCGGTTTCGCGCCAGTCAGCATTAAACCTTGTTCGATGGATTTGTGGCAGTTACGGTCAACAACAACCACGTCGTTATCTGTCATGCAGGCTTGCATGATGGTGCGGTTAGACCCTGAAGTGCCGACGACGACTGACCAGGAGTGGTCGGCACCAAATACGCGCGCGGCATATTTTTCGCTTTCGCCAAATGCGCCAGTATGGTCAAGTAATGAACCGAGGGAAGTTCGTTCGATGCCCATGTCGGTGCGGAACAGGTTTTCACCATAGTAGTCATGGTAGAAACGTCCGGCGGGGGTTTTAGTGAAGCCAACACCGCCCTGGTGACCTGGCGCGGCCCAGGAGTACTCATGGATGTCGCTATATTTCATCAGCGCGCTGAACAGTGGCGGCAATAGCTGTTGGCGGTAGCGGGACATCGCTGCGATGGCGCGTCCGGCGATAAAGTCAGCGGTATCTTCCAGAATCCAGGCGAATTCATCGACAAGCTCCAGCAGATCGCGATCCAGCGCGGCGATTGATTTTTCCCGGTCGCCTAACAGGAATACCGGCACATTTTGCTGACGCTCATGAAGCTTACCGATCAATTCTCTGACATTTTGGTGTTCGTCCGGATGCTCCATTTGATAACTGAACATCAGACAATCAATGGCTTCATTTGAAGAGAGAATGGCAAAGCCATCATCAAAGGAGGTGGATTTAATCACGGTAACATTTTGTTGGCTCAAGGCATTTGCCAGACGCTCAACGGCGCTACCGACCCAGGTGTCCTGATGTAGAAACTCGCTTTCAACAATTAATACTTTCATCATTGCTTACCCGGTTGTGAAGGAATCTTCGCTGCGGGCAAGTATCTTCCGGGCATTTCAGGCTGTAAAGTGATTGAAAAACAAGCGTTTTTAAAATTTTTATATTATAAACAAAAGTTTAAATTAATTTTTTAATTGATTTTCAATGTTTATTATCGACAGCTAAATTATTTTTTTGGCTGATACTGATATCGTTTTTAGCCGGGAAGCATCTGGCGGCGTTGTTGGCTAAGTTTTCGGTATTGTTGCGGCGACATGCCGACATATTTGCCGAACGTGCTGTAAAAACGACTACTCGAACGAAAGCCTGCCGTCAGTGCAATATCGAGAATACTTTTATCGGTATCGCTCAGTAATGCGCGAACGTGGTTGATGCGCATCGCAGTAATGTACTGTTTCATCGTCAACTGCATGACCCGCTGAAATATCCCCATTGCATAATTGGCATTAAGTTTGACGTGCTCGGCCACATCGTTGATGGTCAGCGCCTGATCATAGTTATCCGCAATAAAGCCCAGCATCTGGCTGACATAAAACTGCGCATGGCGCGAGACGCTATTTTTGTGCGTGCGCGAAGTTTTATTGACCAGAATAGGCTCCCAGCCGGAGAGGCTAAATCGCTTGAGCATCAGGCCAATTTCATCAATGGCGAGCTGGCGGATTTGCTCGTTTGGGTTGTTCAACTCCTGCTGCCAGCGGCGTACTTCAAACGGACTAAGTTGCTGTGCCACCAGTGATTTAATCACCATGCCGTGAGTCACATGGTTTATAAGGTCTTTATCCAGTGGCCAGGAGAGAAACAAATGCATTGGCAGATTAAAAATTGCCATGCTCTTGCAGGTTCCGGTATCGGTTAGCTGGTGCGGCGTACAGGCCCAGAACAGCGTGATATGGCCTTGATTGATACTTACGTGTTCATTGTTGATCAGGTATTCCACATCGCCATCGAAAGGCACATTTACCTCAACCTGACCATGCCAGTGGCTGGAGGTCATGACATGCGGCGCGCGAAATTCAATTTCCATCCGCTGATATTCCGAGTATAGCGACAGCGGGCTGCGGCTCTGCTTTTCATCACTGCTGCACATAAATGTGTCTGTATTCATCGATAGCCCTCTTTCCTGGATTATCAGAATCATGGCAGAAGTTGGCAGGGGTGACTGCGAATGACGACACAAAACGTAAAGAGAGAGGAATGGACAGGGTTTTATAAGGGCTAATTACTCTGTTTTTTAGGCAATTTATTCCCGAAAACTCAGATTTACTGCTAAGCAACCCAGGATCTGAGTTTTTGGGAATGCTCAACGGGGAAGCCGGAGGTTTTCTGCGAAATCGCCTGCCATGATGAAATCATTCAAGCAAGCCAGGAGACCTGAATGATGTCTGCACCCAAAATTACTTTTATCGGCGCTGGTTCGACGATTTTCGTTAAAAATATTCTTGGTGATGTGTTTCATCGCGAGGCGCTGAAAACGGCGCATATTGCCCTGATGGATATCGATCCCACCCGCCTGGAAGAGTCGCACATTGTGGTGCGTAAGCTGATGGATTCAGCAGGAGCCAGCGGCAAAATTACCTGTCATACCCAACAGAAAGAAGCCTTACAGGATGCTGATTTCGTGGTGGTGGCATTTCAGATTGGCGGTTATGAACCCTGTACGGTCACCGATTTTGAGGTTTGTAAGCGTCACGGTCTGGAACAAACTATTGCCGACACGTTGGGGCCGGGCGGCATTATGCGCGCGCTGCGTACCATTCCGCATCTGTGGCAGATTTGTGAGGACATGACGGAAGTGTGCCCCGACGCCACCATGCTGAACTACGTTAACCCGATGGCGATGAATACCTGGGCAATGTATGCCCGCTATCCGCATATCAAACAGGTAGGGTTGTGCCATTCGGTGCAGGGAACGGCGGAAGAACTGGCGCGCGATCTCAATATCGATCCCGCTACACTGCGTTATCGTTGTGCAGGTATCAACCATATGGCGTTCTACCTGGAGCTGGAGCGCAAAACCGCAGACGGCAGTTACGTGAATCTCTATCCGGAACTGCTGGCAGCCTATGATGCGGGCCAGGCACCGAAGCCGAATATTCATGGTAATCCCCGCTGCCAGAATATTGTGCGCTATGAAATGTTCAAAAAGCTGGGCTACTTCGTTACGGAATCATCAGAACACTTTGCTGAATATACGCCGTGGTTTATTAAGCCAGGCCGTGAGGATTTGATTGAACGTTATAAAGTGCCGCTGGATGAGTACCCGAAACGCTGCGTTGAGCAACTGGCGAACTGGCATAAAGAGCTGGAGGAGTATAAGAATGCGTCCCGGATTGATATTAAACCGTCGCGGGAATATGCCAGCACAATCATGAACGCTATCTGGACCGGTGAACCGAGTGTGATTTATGGCAACGTTCGTAACGATGGCCTGATTGATAACCTGCCGCAAGGATGTTGCGTGGAAGTCGCCTGTCTGGTTGATGCTAATGGCATTCAGCCGACTAAAGTCGGTACGCTACCTTTGCATCTGGCAGCACTGATGCAAACCAATATCAACGTACAAACGCTGCTGACGGAAGCGATTCTCACGGAAAATCGTGACCGTGTTTACCACGCCGCGATGATGGATCCGCACACCGCCGCTGTGCTGAGCATTGACGAAATTTATGCTCTTGTTGACGACCTGATTACCGCCCACGGCAACTGGCTACCCGGCTGGTTGCACCGCTAATACGCTACTGCGCCGGGGTATGTCTTCCGGCGCACACCTCTGACGATACCAATAACAGAAGGCGGGCGTTGGTAACAGCGACCCGATACCCTATGAGCATTTCAATGACGACAAAACTCAGTTATGGATTTGGAGCGTTCGGGAAGGATTTTGCGATCGGCATTGTGTATATGTACCTGATGTATTACTACACCGATGTTGTCGGGCTGTCGGTTGGTTTGATTGGTACTTTGTTTCTGGTGGCGAGGATCTGGGATGCTATTAACGATCCGATTATGGGGTGGATTGTAAATGCTACGCGATCGCGATGGGGTAAGTTTAAGCCCTGGATCCTGATCGGTACGTTGGCTAACTCTGTAATCTTATTTCTTCTCTTTAGCGCGCATCTGTTTGAAGGTACTACTCAGATTGTCTTTGTTTGCGTGACCTACATTCTTTGGGGCATGACTTACACCATAATGGATATTCCCTTCTGGTCACTGGTTCCAACCATAACCCTCGACAAACGTGAGCGAGAACAACTGGTTCCTTATCCGCGCTTTTTTGCCAGTCTGGCGGGTTTTGTTACGGCAGGCGTGACGCTGCCATTTGTTAATTATGTCGGCGGCGGCGATCGGGGATTTGGCTTTCAGATGTTCACACTGGTGCTGATTGCGTTTTTTATTGTGTCGACCATCATCACTCTGCGTAATGTGCATGAAGTCTTTTCGTCAGATAATCAATCGTCTGTCGGAGAAAAACACCTGACACTAAAAGCCATCATTGCGCTTATTTATAAAAACGATCAGCTTTCCTGCCTGTTGGGAATGGCTCTTGCTTATAATATTGCCAGCAACATTATCACCGGCTTTGCTATCTATTATTTCTCGTATGTTATCGGTGATGCGGATCTGTTTCCCTATTACCTGTCGTATGCGGGAGCAGCTAACCTGGTGACGTTAGTGTTCTTCCCGCGTTTAGTTAAATCATTATCCCGACGTATTTTATGGGCCGGAGCCTCTATTCTTCCGGTATTAAGCTGTGGTGTTCTTCTGTTGATGGCATTAGTGGGCTATCACAACGTCGCTCTTATTGTGATAGCCGGTATTTTGCTGAATGTGGGGACGGCGCTGTTCTGGGTATTACAGGTCATCATGGTGGCAGATACCGTTGACTACGGTGAATATAAATTGCACATCCGCTGTGAGAGCATTGCTTATTCCGTGCAGACGATGGTGGTGAAGGGCGGTTCGGCATTCGCGGCTTTTTTCATTGCAGTTGTGTTGGGGATGATTGGCTATGTCCCGAATGTTGAACAGTCTACGCAAGCCATATTAGGTATGCAGTTTATTATGATTGCTCTACCTGCTCTGTTCTTCATGGTCACGCTGATTCTCTACTTCCGTTTCTATCGCCTCAATGGCGACACGCTGCGCAGGATCCAGATCCATCTGCTGGATAAATATCGTAAAGTGCCCCCCGTACCTGTTCATGCTGATATTCCGGTCGGTGCAGTGAGCGATGTGAAAGCCTGACGGACGTTGGCAATAGCGAATGAAAACATTGCCTGATGCGACGCTGGCGCGTCTTATCAGGCCTACAATAAGAAATGTAATTGATTGAATTTGCACATTTTGTTGGCAAAATAAGGCGTTTACGCCGCATCCGGCATAAACAAAACGCAGGTTGTCATCCGGTTATCAAGCCATAGCGCCGTAACTGGTGGCAGTGAAAGCGAGCGAGGAATATCACCGCGGTTAATGCGCCCAGCAGCGCACAGAACATATCGGATTGCGTATCCCACTGGTCGCCCTGGGTGCCGAGAAAATCATCCGCGCCCTGGCCCATCGCCAACGCTGCCCACCACTCAACCAATTCATACATTGCGCTTATCGCCAGCGCCACGCAGCAGACCAGAAACGCTACCATTTTACGTCCGCGCACGTACATCCCACGCACAAGGATCTCTCGCGCCACCAGTGCAGGCACCAGCCCCTGAAAAAAGTGCCCCAGCTTGTCATACGGATTACGACTCAGCCCCAGCCATTCCTGCACTTCAAAACCGATGGGAACTTTTGCGTAGGTATACTGACCGCCAACCATCAGGATGATGGCGTGAAAGAAAATCAGCGTATAGAGCAAGGGCGTTAATGGATAACGTCTGGCGGTGGCAAGCAGCAACGGTACGACAATAATCACTGGCGTCACTTCCATCAACCAGGTCAGTTTGTCATGAGCCGAAATGCCGGTGTAAATCAGGATGAATGTTAGCGCCAACGCGCCAGTGTTAAGAATTAACGGCTTGAGTGTGCGGAGCATGGTGAGTTCGCAAGTCAGGGAAAATACTGACTATTCACCAGTAAGCGTGAAATTACAATCGCAAAAGAGGTGGCCCGGGGGGATCACCTGGCAGTATACCGCCAGGCGCCGGGCCGAAGAGGTTACTTAGTGCAGTTCGCGCACTGTTGATTGACGATCTGCTGGAAGAAGTCGTTGCCCTTGTCATCGACCAGGATAAACGCCGGGAAATCTTCCACTTCGATTTTCCAGATAGCTTCCATACCCAGCTCCGGATAGGCAACACATTCCAGATGCTTAATGCTCTGCTGTGCCAGCACTGCCGCCGGGCCGCCAATGCTGCCGAGGTAGAAGCCGCCGTGTTTATGACAAGCGTCGGTGACCTGCTGACTGCGGTTACCTTTCGCCAGCATGATCATGCTGCCGCCGTGGGATTGCAGCAGATCCACATAGGAGTCCATACGTCCTGCGGTAGTTGGGCCAAGTGAACCGGAAGGATAACCAGCAGGCGTTTTGGCCGGACCTGCGTAGTAGATCGGGTGATCTTTGATGTACTGCGGCAGTTCTTTACCGGCGTCGATCAGTTCTTTCAGCTTAGCGTGCGCAATATCGCGACCAACGATAATCGTGCCGGTGAGCGACAAACGGGTGGAAACCGGATACTGCGAAAGCTGGGCGAGGATCTCTTTCATCGGACGGTTAAGGTCGACTTTCACCGCTTCGCCTTCACCTGCCTGACGTAGCTCTTCCGGAATGTACTGGCCTGGGTTGTGCTCCAGTTTTTCTATCCAGATACCTTCGCGGTTGATTTTTGCTTTGATGTTACGGTCAGCGGAGCAGGAGACGCCCATACCTACCGGGCAGGATGCGCCGTGACGCGGCAGACGGATCACGCGGATGTCGTGGGCGAAGTATTTACCGCCAAACTGCGCGCCGAGGCCGAGCTTCTGGGCCTCTTCCAGTAGTTCCTGTTCAAGCTGGACATCGCGGAATGCCTGACCGTGTTCGTTCCCTTCCGTCGGCAGTTCATCGTAATAGTGAGCACTTGCTAACTTAACGGTTTTCAGGTTGGTTTCAGCGGAAGTTCCACCAATCACAAATGCGATATGGTACGGCGGGCAGGCTGCGGTGCCGAGGGTGCGCATTTTCTCAACGAGGAAGTTTTTCAGTTTGCCGGGGGTTAGCAGGGCTTTCGTTTCCTGGTAGAGATACGTTTTGTTGGCAGAGCCGCCACCTTTGGCAACGCAGAGGAATTTGTACTCGTCGCCATCTACCGCGTACAGGTCGATTTGCGCAGGCAGGTTAGTGCCGGTGTTAACCTCTTTGTACATATCCAGCGGCGCGTTCTGTGAATAGCGCAGGTTATCTTCGATATAGGTGTTATAGACACCTTTTGACAGGGCTTCTTCATCACCGCCGCCGGTCCATACGCGCTGACCTTTTTTACCGACAATGATCGCGGTGCCGGTATCCTGGCAGGTCGGCAGCACGCCTTTGGCAGCGATTTCAGAGTTTCTCAAGAATTGCAGCGCCACATACTTATCGTTTTCGCTGGCTTCTGGGTCGTTAAGAATAGACGCAACCTGTTTCTGGTGGGCCGGACGGAGCATGAAAGATGCGTCGTGGAAGGCTTGCTGCGCCAGCAGGGTCAGGGCTTCTGGTTCCACTTTCAGAATGGTTTCACCGTCAAATTCGGCAACGCTGACGTAATCGGAGGTGAGCAGATAATATTCGGTATTGTCTTTCCCCATCGGGAAAGATGCCTGGTAGATAAATGGTTTGTTTGACATAGCTTCCAGCCTGTAACTCTGTATTTGTTATACGAAAATGGCGTGCCGCACAGCGACGGGCAGCACGCATAGTGCAATTACAAGAACCCGTACATCGCGGCGAAGATCCAGCCAAAGACGCAGGATACGCTCACGCCAATCAACCCTGGCAGAATGAAGCTGTGGTTGATGACGAAGCGACCGATGTGGGTGGTTCCGGAACGGTCAAACTGAATCGCTGCCAGGTCGCTAGGATAGGTCGGCAGGATGTAATAACCGTAGCAAGCCGGTGCTGAAGCCACGATGTATGCCGGGTCAACGCCGATCGCCAGTGCAACCGGAACAATGGCTGCCAGCGCTGCGGCCTGGGAGTTCACAAACTTGGAGACCAGCAACAGAACAATGGCATAAGCCCACGGATACTCTTTCACCATTTCGCCCAGTACGCCCTGAATTTCAGACATATGCGCACCGAACATGGTTTCCGCCATCCACGCGATACCGTACACCGCCACGATGGCGATCATACCGGAACGGAAGACTTCGTTTTTTGAGATAGACGCGGGATTGGTTTTGGTCAGGATAATAATCAGCGCCCCGGTCAGCAGCATAAACATCTGAATAACCAGTACCATTGATAGCGGTTTGCCACCAAAAGATGGACGCAGGTCTGAATCAGCACCGAGAAGCGCGACCACGGCGATTGCCCCGAGGAAGATCCACATTGCCAGCCAGTTGCTTTTCGGCAGTTTTTTATCCAGCAGCGTAGCGGTATCACCGTAAACATACTCACGGTTTTCCGGTACAGAGATGAATTTCTGGAATTCTTCGTCTTTATCCAGATCTTTACCGCGGAACCAACTGAAGATACCGATCGCCAGGATTCCTAACAAGGTAGATGGGATGGTGATAGCGAGCAGGTCAAGGAATTCAAGATGACGACCGTCAAAGGTGACGTTACCCAGCATTGCGACGAGTGATACTACCGCAACGGACACCGGACTGGCGATAATTCCCATTTGCGCGCCGATAGAACTCGCCGCCATCGGGCGTTCCGGGCGAATGTTGTTCTTAATGGCGACGTCATAGATGATCGGTAGAATGGTGTAGACCACGTGGCCAGTACCGCAAAGAATGGTCAGTATACAGGTGACAAACGGCGCGACAATGGAGACATATTTCGGGTTGCGGCGCAGCAGTTTTTCGGCAATTTGCAGCATGACGTCAAGGCCGCCAGAGGCTTGCAAGGTCGCAGATGCCGCCACCACCGCGATGATGACCAGCATTACATCAACGGGGGGTTTACCCGGCTGAAGGTGGAAGACGAAGACCAGAATGACCAGGCCGATACCGCCTAATAACCCCAGCGCGATACCGCCCTTTCTGGCACCATAAAACAGACATATCAGTATTATGATAAGTTGGATAGTAAATAACATGTGTGAACCCTCGCGATAATCCCATTTAAATTCTTGTCGAATAGATCACAGTCACGTTCTGTTTTGGATGAACTGTTTTCAGAGCCTGACTAAATATCCGTTTGGTCGTTACTGGCTTGAGTAAATACTTCACAGTAAATATTGGCTGATTAAAACAGCAGAAAATTTATGCACTGTGATAAGTGACTTTTTCAGAGAGAAATACTCTCTGGCGATGGGTTTATCGTTTATGTTTTGCAGATGTTAATGACTTGTTTGTTTGCTATCTTGTTGATATTTATCAGTCTGTTTTTGTTCTACAGGAAGATGCCATTAAGTTTATAGATTATTCTGATCTACCTATTTGTGGGTAAAAATACACATAATGCAGGTAACATAATAGTTAATTAACTTTTGTTAGCGTTTTGAAATTAAAAACTCTATTTATCCGAAAGGATATTAATTTGCTGGACTGAAGAAGGGAAATTATATTTGATCTGGCACAAGTTTTACTGATAGGGGATGTAACTTGTGCCAGTGCTGGTTTGCGTTACTACAATAATTGTTACTTCCAGATAACGAATAACGCTTTATTGACAATATTGCTTCAGTAATGAGTAATGCTCTGCCTGAATACGGTAACGATAAACCGGACGACCAGTGACACCATAATGGATGCTGGTAACTAAGATGTGGCAATTCACCAGCCAGATCAAATATTTACGGCACGAAACGCGTGAGATGTTAACCTCGTTGGCCAACTCGTCGGTTGAAAACTCATAGTCCTGATGAGCGTCAATCCACTGGCACAGCGTGCGTAAAGTCTGTGGCGTTAAGCCTTTCGGCAGACGACGCGTATCCTGTTCGTTGGATGAACTGCCATGAATTAGCTGGTCCAGTTCCGCCTGGTCGTAATACTGCTGCTTCTCCAGCGCCATTTTTTTTTGTCGCCAGCCGGTGAGTGCCTCTTCAAAACGTGATGCCTGGAAGGGTTTAATCAGGTAATCAACGACGCCGTAATGCAGTGAATCTTTAATAGTTGCGGCATCGGCAGCGGAAGAGATGACAATCACATCGCTTTTGCAGTGAGCGTTGTGCAGGGCGGGCAGTAAATCGAGTCCATTCTCTTTTTGCATATAGATATCGAGTAATATCAGGTCGATGGAGGTGTCGTTGTTGAAGATAATCTCTTTGGCTTTCTCAAGCGTAGAGGCAGTGCCGCAGCACTGAAAGCCCGGTATCTGTGCGACATAGCGGCGATTTAGTTCCGCTACCATTGCGTCGTCATCGATAATTAATACATTAATCATTTGCTCGACCTCTCCCCATCCCAGGGTAATTGGACAAAAAATTGTGTGAAAATTCCGGGTTCTGATTCCACGGCAATGCTGCCGCCGAGATTTTCAACCTGTTGTTTGACAAGTGCCAGACCGATGCCTCGTTCGCTTCCTTTTGTCGAGACACCTTTGTCAAAAATGTGATCGATTTTATCGGGGGGAATCCCCGGCCCATCATCGTTAATTTCACAGTGCAGCAAGCCGTGACGGTAGTGTAACGTGACGCTGATTTCGCCACCAGGTTGCGGCCCTAATGCCTCCAGCGCGTTTTCTATCAGGTTTCCCAGCGTGGTAATTAGCGTCGCGACCTGATCTTCACTACCACTGTCTGGCAACTGGCTTTCACTGTTTAAAATCAGCGTATGGCCTAAATCGGTCGCACGGTTAATCTTGCTGATTAAAAAACCAGCGATAACCGGAGATTTGATCTTACCCAGCAGAGAGCCAATCTCTTCCTGATAGTTGTTGGCTGTTTTGAGAATGTAATCTTCCAACTGCTTATAACTCTTCAGATGCAATAATCCGAGAATCACGTGCAATTTGTTCATAAATTCGTGGGATCGTTCACGAAGGGCATCGGCATAGTTGACCAGACCGTCCAACCGTTGCATCAGCTTACGAACTTCTGTTTTGTCTCTGAAGGTAGAGATGGCTCCGATGATAATGCCATTACTGCGCACCGGAACGGTGTTGATCAGTAAGAGTCTGTCTTTAACGGTCACCTCTTCATCTCGTCGCGGCGTGCCGTCGCGTAACACTTCCGAGACATCAACTACCTGCGACCATGCCTGACTAAGTGTCGATAACTTTTCGTCATCCTGCGATTTGTGGTAGTTGAGCAGTTCTTGCGCGGCATCATTAATTAGTGTGACTTCGCCACGAGCGTCCACGGCAACGACGCCTTCCTTGATCGATTGCAGCATTGCCTGGCGTTGCTCAAACAGAGTAGAGATTTCGTAGGGTTCCAGGCCGAACAGGATGCGCTTAAGTACTTTGACCAGTATCCAGGTGCCCAGACCGCCAACCAGCACACCGAATAAAATTGACCAGATAATGCTCCAGCGGCTGTCATTGATCTGCTGTGTTACACGGCTTAACTCCAGACCAATCGCCACCACGCCGATCTGTTTATGATTTTCGTCGTAGACAGGGGTAAATACGCGTAAGGCTTGCGCCAGAAAACCGTGATTAATAGCAACATTTTCCTCGCCGTTCAAAGCTTTAAGGATGTCATCACCTTTAAATGGCTGACCAATTCGCGGGGCTTCAGGGTGTGAGTAGCGAAGACTTTGCATATCGGTAATGACAATAAACAGCAGATCGTTCCGTTTGCGTACATCTTCAGCGATGGCCTGGATACCGCTCTCCTGCGGTGTTTTTTGTAAGCCCCGGCGGATTTCCGGCGAGTCAGCAAGGGTTCGCGCCACAGCCAGCGCCTTGTTGGCTAGTCCGTCACGCGTCATATCGCTGATCTGCGAGAAGTAAATCAGATGCACTACCAGCAACACCGAGAACAGCACTGCGCTGACCATTAAGATCACCGTGGTACTGAGTTTCATCGGACGTTTGCGTAACATGCGGCAGGGCAGTGAATGTCTCATCAGCTTCCTTGTATGACAAATTTCCTAAGCATTATCCCTGATGATGCGGGTAATTCAAAGGGAGTAAGGGGGATTGGCTATTTGGAGCAGAGGAGCTGGTCATTGAAACTGCCAGTGTCGTCTGGCGATTCGGGAGCTATGCTTATAGCGAAAACCATACTTTTGATGGGGGAAGGTCATGGATCAAGCTCTACTGGATGATGGTTATCGCTGCTATACCGGCGAAAAGATAGATGTCTGGTTCAACACCGCGATGTGTCAGCATTCCGGCAACTGCGTACGTGGCAACGGCAAGTTATTTAATCTCAAACGTAAGCCGTGGATTATGCCGGATGAAGTTGACGTCGCTACCGTAGTGAACGTTATTGATACGTGCCCAAGTGGCGCACTGAAATACCGTCATAAATAAGCGAGGGAAAAATGGAAATACGTGAGGGCCATAATAATTTTTATATTAATGATGCGCAGGGAAAGCAAATAGCAGAAATTGTCTTTGTGCCAACCGGAGAAAATTTAGCCATTATCGAACATACCGATGTTGATGAAAGTTTGAAAGGGCAGGGGATTGGTAAACAACTGGTGGCAAAAGTCGTGGAAAAAATGCGCCGGGAGAAACGAAAAATTATCCCGCTGTGTCCGTTTGCGAAACACGAATTTGATAAAACGCGTGAGTATGATGATATTCGTAACTGATGGGAGAGTGTGAAGTAATGATATTTTCATGTTCTGCGTAACGTCATTCAGGAGAGTATCTGAAGGGTAGGGGGATGCACAAATAATGGTCAGAGAGAGCGTTTTTTTGTCCCAAATCATCCCCTCTATTGAGCAAAAAAAAAAGAATATCTCCTATATGAGAATCATCAATCGGGGTTAATAAACTTTGCATCCCCAGGGCGTATAATATTGATAGGAGTCATTTTATGGAAGGTATAAACAGGTTCAAAACTTACGTTGTTTCTTTTGATTATCCATCATCTTATTACTCAGTTTTCTTAAGGTTAAGGTCGTTAATGTATGATATGGATTTCTCCTCTATAGTTGCTGATGAATATGGAATACCACGACAATTGAATGAGAATGCTTTCGCAATAACGACATCATTAGCCGCAAGTGAAATTGAAGATTTAATCAGGCTCAAATGCTTAGACTTACCAGATATTGATTTTGACCTCAACATTATGATAGTCGATGACTATTTCCGTCAGTTCTACAAATAGATGGGAAGGATAAGAAGATATTCAAAATGGCACTATTCTCTAAAATATTAATTTTTTATGTGATTGGTGTGAACATATCCTTTGTCATTATCTGGTTTCTCTCACATGAGAAAACACATATTCGTTTACTTAGTGCATTCCTGGTAGGAATAACCTGGCCAATGAGCCTGCCCGTGGCATTACTTTTTTCTCTCTTTTAGGAGCTGTGGTTGAGTGGACCCGCTGGTTATCTTGAAACGAAGCGTCTCTCCTCAAAGCTGGACTTGCGGAACGACGAACGAAGCAGTCATCAGGCTGCTTCGTTCATTAAAGTAAAACTTATTTCTGTGGGCGCATAGCCGGGAAGAGAATAACGTCGCGGATAGTATGACTGTTAGTAAACAGCATAATCATTCGGTCGATACCAATACCTAAACCAGCGGTTGGCGGCAGACCATATTCCAGCGCAGTAACGTAATCTTCATCGTAGAACATGGCTTCGTCGTCACCTGCAGCTTTAGCGTTAACCTGCTCCTGGAAACGTTCTGCCTGATCTTCTGCGTCGTTTAATTCGCTAAAACCATTACCGATTTCACGACCACCGATGAAGAATTCAAAACGGTCGGTGATTTCCGGGTTAACATCATTACGGCGCGCCAGCGGCGACACTTCCGCCGGATACTCAGTAATAAAGGTTGGCTGAATCAGATGTGCTTCTGCCACTTCATCAAAGATTTCGGTGACAATACGTCCCAGCCCCCAGCTTTTCTCTACCGTAATACCGATAGATTCGGCTAATGCTTTAGCGGCATCAAAATTATCCAGGTCTGCCATATCGGTTTCTGGACGATATTTTTTGATTGCTTCGCGCATGGTGAGTTTTTCAAACGGTTTGCCAAAATCAAACACATGCTCACCATAAGTGACTTTAGTTGTACCCAGTACCTCTTGTGCCAGGGTGCGGAACAGTGACTCCGTCAGTTCAATCAAATCGTGGTAATCCGCATACGCCATGTAGAGCTCCATCATCGTGAACTCAGGATTATGACGAACAGAAATACCTTCATTACGGAAGTTACGGTTGATTTCGAATACTCGTTCAAAACCACCTACAACCAGGCGTTTCAGATACAACTCTGGCGCAATACGCAGGTACATATCCAAATCAAGAGCATTGTGATGGGTAATAAACGGGCGAGCAGATGCCCCACCTGGAATTACCTGCATCATCGGGGTTTCTACTTCCATAAACCCACGAGCGACCATGAACTGGCGGATAGCGGCCAGAATTTTTGAACGAACAACAAAAGTTTGACGGGATTTATCGTTAGCGATCAGATCCAGATAACGTTGACGATAACGGACTTCCTGGTCCTGTAAGCCATGAAATTTATCTGGCAAGGGACGCAGTGCCTTAGTCAGCAGGCGTAACTCAGTACAGTGAATGGAAAGCTCGCCAGTTTGTGTCTTAAACAGCGTACCGCGTGCGCCGATAATGTCACCCAAATCCCATTTTTTAAACTGGTCGTTATAAACACCTTCTGGCAGGCTATCTCGCGCAACGTACAGTTGAATACGGCCACCTACATCCTGCAACGTTACAAAGGAGGCTTTCCCCATGATGCGACGGGTCATCATTCGGCCAGCAACCGAGACTTCAATGTTTAAGGATTCCAGTTCCTGGTTATCCTTCGCATCAAATTCCTCGTGCAACTGGTCAGAGGTATGGTCGCGGCGAAAATCATTGGGAAACGCCACACCTTGTTGACGCAGTGCTGCCAGTTTTTCGCGACGATTTCTCAGTTCATCATTAAAATCAATAGCCTCATTGGCTCCCCGTGTTTCTTGTTCAGACATTTTGGTTCCTCTAAATCCAGCTTTCAATTTAGCGTAGATAAAGAGACAGATCGGTACACTGTATTATCTGCCTCGACTATTAATAACTCAGTTTATCTTATCGAAACCAACGCTCACCTCAAGTTGATATCACTAATAAATAATCATAAAAATAGTTTAAATATCTTATTAATCTTGATTCGCTAGTGTGATTAACTAAAAGTCAATTGATTCATAACCAATTGTTTTCACGGCAGTTAATCGTTGCTTTCCTGTATCATATTGGTCGGCGTGCTAAACAGAAATCGGGTAGCAAAGGCCAATACCACGATGATCGCGACACAAGCCAACGTCCACTCTCCCATCTGGGAAAAGAATCGCTGGTAAGCTGCAATTGCCATACCGCTAATTTGCGACTCTGTCGTCTGTTGTGCCACTACGCCTGCCAGCCAGTTGGCGACCGCGCCTGTTGCCAGCATATAAATACCGGTTAATACGCCAGACATTTTCAGGCGCGTGATTTGCGCAATCGCCACCGGATCAATAAAGAGTTCGGCAAAGCCCATTAGCGCCAACCCGGATATCATCACGCCCATTGACGCTTGACCGCCAGCCGCTGCATGTCGGGCATCAAATGCCAGCAACATAAAGCCACAAGCCATCAGCAGTAAGCCAAAGGCAAACTTCAGCCAGACGCGCAATGTTGAGTTGCCGCGGCTTTCTGGCGACGCCAGCCAGGCAAGTACAACCCCAGCGAGCATCACCGCAATTGCATTCACCGACTGGAATAGCGCAGTAGGTACTTCAATATTGAATGCCTGACGATTCACAAAGCGATCGATAAACAAGCTGATGGTACTGCCGCCCTGTTGTGCCAGTACCCAGAACAACGTCCCGACAAACATCAACAATACAATTTGCCAAAGAGCACGGCGGTGTTCGGGGAATTTGATCATCATGCGGGCAATGATTTGTGCAGCAATAAGGCAAACGATCGCCAGCAAATATCCGGACCAGTCGTTTTCCAGCAATAGGGTAAAAAATACCGGGGCTAAACAGAGCATCACCACCAACCAACTCCATACCGGCAAGGCAAACTTCACGCGAGTGAGTGCTTTTTTATCCATACCTCGCGTGGATTGGAAATGACGATGACCACTCAGGAATATCAACAAACCGATAAACATGCCGCCGCCCGCAAGGGCAAAGCCAACATGCCAACCATACCACTGTGCAGCCAGGCCACAGGCGATGGGGGCGGCGATAGAACCGATATTGCCCGCGGCATATAGCAGCGAAAAACCACCATCACGTCGATGATCGTCCGCGTCATAGAGCTCGCCAAGTAAACAGCTAATGTTTGATTTGAATAAACCGTAACCACAAATAATGATTGCCAGCGCCAGATACAGGCTAAAGGTTGAATTTGTATCAATGCCCAGTACCACATGGCCAAGGGTCATTAACAGCGCGCCGGCAATTACTGCAGTGCGGTTGCCGAGCAGGCGGTCGGCAAGCCAGCCGCCGAGAATAGGGGTAACATAAACCAGAGATGCATATGCGCTGAACAGGCTGATGGCATGGTTATCATCAAAACCAAGCTGATGGGTGAGATAGAGAATGAGTAAGGCACGCATGCCGTAAAAACTGAAGTACTCCCAGATCTGGATCGCCACGATATAGTATATCGCGCGCGGCTGTGAGGGTGTTTTCATGTGTTCTCCTTATGAGCAAAAAAGGGAAGTGGCAAGCCACTTCCCTTGTACGAGCTAATTATTTTTTGTTTTCTTCTTTCAATACCTTAACGGTATAGCGGCCATCAGCCTGACGGTATGCACCGTGAATGTCGGTTTCAAAGCCCGGATAGTGAGCGCCGATTTCACACAGCATCTGCAGGAACTCCAGAACCGGACGGCTTTCTTCGGTGATCATTTCACCCGGCATTACCAGAGGAACTCCCGGCGGATACGGAAGGATCATATTGGCGTTAATACGACCTACCATTTCGTCGAGGTAAACTTCTTCGGTCATACCGTGCAGCTCTTTCTGGAACGCAGCATACGGAGTCATTACCATCGTCGGCAGAACTTCAAATGCGCGATACATCAGATCCGGCAGATTGTGGTGAACAATCAGTTTGTGGATATTCTGCGCCAGTTCCTGAATACGCATGTTTTCATAGAATTCAGGATCTTCACGATACAGAGACGGCAGCATGTTTTTCACACGCAGGTTCAGGTCGAACGCACGTTTGAAGTCAGTCAGAGCACGCAGCAGGCTCAGTGCTTTGGTCTTATCGATACCGATGCTGAACAGGAACAGCAGGTTATACGGACCGGTCTTCTCAACAACGATGCCATGTTCGTCGAGGTATTTCGCCACGATGCTGGCCGGAATACCGAACTCGCTCATGGTGCCGTCTTTTTCCATCCCCGGAGTCAGCAGGGTGACTTTGATCGGGTCAAGATACATGTGTTCATTATCGATGTTTTTGAAGCCGTGCCAGGTGCTGTCAGAACGCAGCGGCCAGCATTCAGTGGTATCGATATGATCCGGCTGCCATACATCAAAGAACCAGCCATCAGATTCCGTTCTCAGGCGTTTGATCTCTTTACGGAACTTGATCGCACGTTCAATGGAACCGTTGATCAGACGCTTACCGGCATTACCTTTCATCATCGCCGCAGCGGTTTCAGTGGAGGCCACGATACCGTAGTGCGGAGAGGTGGTGGTGTGCATCATGTAGGCTTCGTTAAAGGTTTCTTCGTTTACATCACCTTTAACGTGGATCATGGAAGCCTGAGAGAATGCCGCCAGCAGTTTGTGAGTGGACTGGGTTTCATAAATCACTTTCCCTTCTACACGGCCACCGCTCATACCACATTTACCTTCGTAAATTGGAGAGAAGTTGGTGTAAGGCACCCATGCGGAGTCAAAGTGGATGGATTTTACATCCAGTGTTTTCTTGATGAAGTCGGTGTTGTACAGCAGACCATCATAGGTAGAGTTAGTAATTACGGCATGTACCGGCCAGGTTGCGTTTGGTGTTTCTTTAACGCGCTTAGCAATGGTAGCGTGCTGGAATTCACTCTGTGGGATACCACCAAGAATACCGTAAGCGTTACGGGTCGGGCGGAAATAGATTGGTGTAACATCGCTCATCATCATCAGATGGGTCAGCGATTTGTGGCAGTTACGGTCAATCAGAATGGTGCTGCCTGCCGGAGCCGAGTACATACCGACAATTTTGTTGGCAGTGGAAGTACCGTTAGTCACCATGTAGCTGCGGTCTGCGTTAAATACGCGGGCGATATACTGTTCTGCTTCTTTGTGTGGACCGCTGTGATCCAGCAGAGAACCCAGTTCAGATACTGAAATGGAAATATCAGATTTCATGGTGTTCGGACCAAAGAAATCATAGAACAGGCTACCTACCGGGCTTTTCTGGAATGCGGTACCGCCCATGTGACCAGGAGTACAGAAAGTATATTTACCTTCACGAACATATTTAAACAGTGCTTTGGTCAGCGGAGGCAGAATAGTGTTGATATATTCGTCAGTGGTCTGCTTGATCTTGTTAGCAATATCATCAGCAGCACCCAGCGCATATTCAAAGAAGCTAATCTGTAAACGCAGATCGTTCAGGCTTACATCGAGAGTGGAATACGTATTAGCGAACGCGTACAACGGCAGGTTCTCGTTCATTTTGCTAATTTCTTCGCACAGCTCGAGATTATATTTATCCCAGTCAAAAATAACACCGCACAGACGCGCATTGTTTTCGATCAATTTTAATAAGTCGTCACGGTCGTTCGGGTAAACAATCTGGAAGTTCAGACGTTCAAGCGCGCGATGAAGTTCACGGATGGGTTCTTCTTTAAAATAAACCCCCATGTGATTCAATATTGCAATAACGTTCATAGTCATATCTCCAGGTAAAGAAGGCCCCTCCCAACACATGGGACAAAATGAAAGGAGGAGCCTCGGAAAATACTTTTAATTAATGTGCGTTAGATGCAGTGTGGTTATCCATTGAGTGGCTCTGGCGCTCGTGCATTTTGCGAGCGTAGAACATCAGGATAATCAGGCTGACGATGAAGGTTCCTGCCAGCTCGAAGGAGCTTGCACCCATCAGAGCGATGAAGCAGAACACGCAACCCAGTACAGAGCAGATCAGGCTGACAAAGTTGCGGATGTTAACGCCTTCAAAACGAATCAGGTCAACGCAAGAGTAGAAGTACGGCAGCATAGTCAGCAGTACTGCGATACCGGTCAGTTCACCAAACAGGTCAGATGCTTTACCACCGGCAGAGTTCATCAGGGTGATCAGGATCATCAGGGCAGTCATTTTCACAGCAGCCAGCAGCAGACCTTTTTTCGGAATACCGTTGCTGTCGACTTCGCCATAAACTTTCGGGAAGTTACCGTCGTTAGCGGCACGCACACCTGCCTGGCCTACCAGCATCATCCAGGAACCCAGAGACGTCAGGCATGCAAAGGCGGTGAATGCAGAAACCAGCGGCGCAGCCCAGTTACCCAGGATAGTAGAAGCACTGATTGCAAACGGAGCACCGGAAGCTGCCATTACAGAAGACGGATACATACCGGAAAGCACTTGAGTTGCAGCAATATAAACAATACCTGCTAAACCAGTACCCAGCATGGTTGCCAGTGGAACGGTACGTTTCGGGTTTTTAACCATACCCGTACTTACCGCTGCGGATTCCACACCCACAAAGGCCCACAGGCAGAGCAGAATACTTTTAATGATCGCATGGCCATCAGTGGTATTAGCAGTGTTCCAGTTAGCTGCATAAGTTGCAGCATCAAACCAATGCCAGCCAACAATAGCAGTCATAACTACAGGAATAAGAACCAGCACCAGACCAATAGTGGTTAAACGGCTTACCCAAGTACCGCCGAGCATATTTACAAAGGTAAATATCCAGACGATAGCAATACAGGCGATACCCGCCGGGACAGGATCATTTAATACCGGGAAGAAGGTGGAAAGATAAGATACAGCGGTAATACCAATCGCCAGGTTACCAATCCAGTTAGCATGGTAATAAAGAACACCTGTCTGAAAACCAAATGCAGGAGAAATTTCTCCGGCATAAGCAATTGGGCCACCTTGTTGCGGGTTTTTTGTTGCCAGTCGGGCATATACATAAGCCAACGACATTGCACCAATAATAGAGATAATCCAACCCCAGATAGCAATACCACCGATACTTGCAAGGTTCGCAGGTAATAATGCAATACCGCTCCCCATCATATTACCGGCAACAACACCGGTACAGGCAAATAGCCCGATCTTCTTGGCAGAACTCATGCTCTTCTCCTAATTTCATTTTTGAATTTGGAGTCCGGGTCATGATGCGTAACTATTTACTGACCAGACCAAACTGGCGACAAGATTACTCAAAAAAAAAGATTAATCCTAAAGATTAGGTGAAATAATACAAAAGTTTATGTAAGTGAGAATTTGAGCTCTCCATTAACAGATAAGAATCGCAAGTTGATATCATGAAAAGATAAACATTTAATGTTTACAATGGGTTATGTGCATATTTGTGGTTAAGGTTATGTGATAAAAATTATGCGACAAATAAAATGCCGCAACATATTACACCAATAAAAACACACAAAAATTCAACATCCAGTATTCCCGTGCATGAATCAACGCGGGAGTCACTTATTCTGAAGCGAGAAATTTGTCGAGATAAGGAACAACATAAGGAACAGAAGTCTGGAATATACCATTTTCAATCCAGTAAAGGGTGTTTGTACCAGGACGTAAATTAAAGGCTGTGAGATATGCATCAGCAGCTTCACGGTTCATCCCCTTCATTTCGTAAACTTTGCCAAGCAACACATAGTTTAGCCAGGACATTTCAAGATCAATTCCAGTATTTATCGCCTGATACGACTCCTCTATTTTTCCATTTTCCAGGGCACTGACAGCTTTTATTTGATAGAAAATGGCTAGATTATTCATGCCCGGCATTGTAGCAATGTTATCAATTTCTGTATTCAGTGCTGCTAATTGTTTTTCATCTAAAGGGTGCTGAGAATGACGTACTATATCAACTAATGCTTTTTCTGCTCTCGCATAGATAAATTCAGGAGATGATTCAATAATCTCACCTAATAATTCACTGGCACGGTTCAATGATTTTTCATCACCATGCATTAAATAATCATGCGCTTGATAAAAATTAGTTAATAAAGCACCTCGATGAGGCAATATTTGTTGGAACATCTCCTGCATTCGTTGTGGCCACGGTTGATTCAATGCCTTTGATAAACTCTCAAGTAAATCATTTTGAATTGCCAACTGGTTACCGTTAGTGATGACATAACGTTTATCCAGCATGGTTGAACCATCTGCATTGTCTACCAATTTCACCGACATAAAGCACTGCTGAGCGCGGTATTGGCGTTGATTAACAAATGCAATAGATAACGTTTTACCAGAGCTGCTCGGTTCATCAATGTTGTAGTTAATTTTGTCATGCACCATAAAGGTGGAGAAGGTATTAAGTGACGTAGCCACCAAATCGCCCACACCTATCGCGTAAGAGCGCTGATACGGAGAAGTCCAATTGTTACAACTGTTATTCACCATATTAATGTCAATATCGCGTGGATTGAGCAAAATACGCGATTTACTCAAAGGAAGACGCGTTTCCAGGCTGGAGAATGCCACGAGTACGACACAGATACCTAACGACAACAGGAAAAAAAACCATACCCAAAAGGCAGTTAATCGTTTGCATCTAACTGGGGGATGTTCAGGTGGCTTTGGGGGGTATTGGATATCTGGACTGTGGATGGGGGGATCTGTGTCAGGAGTCGCCTCTGGTATAGGAGGAGACGAAGATAACATCATTTCCTCCCCTTCCTCTTCGCTGCACCATATAACCGGAACCATTAATTTATAACCGCGCTTCGGTACAGTAGCGATATAGACAGGACTATCTTCATCATTATCTTTTAATGACTTACGCAGTTCTGAGATACTCTGTGTTACAACGTGATTGGTGACGATACTCCTCTTCCACACATTATCGATAAGTTCATCTCTACTAAGTACTTCACCACTATGTTGAGCAAAGAAAACCAGAAGATCGATTAATCGTGGCTCCAGGGTTAGTTGACGCCCGTTGCGACTTATTTGGTTTATGGACGGAGTAACAAGCCATTCGCCAACGCGAACTACAGGTTGTTGCATAATAGAAACTCACTCGAAAAGGGACTGGCCCAATGATAATTGCCATAACCTATTTTTACCATCTATTGATGAATGTCTTTACATATTATTGGTGAATAGAATACGTTATTCTTACCAGCCATAAACTTCTTGATTACATAGCCTTACGAAAGAACTTTAATGAGAACCAGAAGTAATTTGCCTTACCATCAAAATTCATCATCTTTGCCAAAGAAAAATGTTCAGAAAATAATTCCCGGAAAATGGCCCGAAGCGCTTACTATTTTAATGGATTGTTAGTCTTTGCATGAGCAAACGGACTGATACATTTTTCTTTGTTCGCATTCAGAATCTCATCAGTCGGCGTTCTGTTTATGGATGCATTACGCTCCTGATGACGTCATTTGACGTTCAACAGCATTACGGGGCCGCGCGACATTTCGCGTCAGTCAGTGCTATAGCTTAGGGACAAATTTTCTCGAACCGGGATATACCCGCAAAATGCTGGTGATGTGGGGGAGAATCGGGTTGAGTTCGGCAGAATTGATTTGGAGGCAGAACGCTTAAATTGTGGCGTCCTGAAACGAAAAACGGACCTCCGTGGAGGTCCGTTTATATGAATTTGGTGCCCGGACTCGGAATCGAACCAAGGACACGGGGATTTTCAATCCCCTGCTCTACCGACTGAGCTATCCGGGCAACGGGGCGCATTAAACCGTAATCTGCACATCTCGTCAACCTAATTTCAGTAAAAACGATTCAATTGCTTAAGTTTGCGGCAAATCGCTTGTTTTCTGTATTTCTGTCAGGTCAGTGCCCCACCCTGACGGCAGCGGGCGAAGCGCAGGATATCTTCCGCCAGTCGGTGTGCGGTGTCGACATCCGCCTGGCTGCGATTCACCAGCATGCGACTTAAACACCCTTCCAGCACCAGTTCCATCTGCTTTGCCACCATTGCCGGGTCGTCAACTTCCAGGGTGGTTAACAGTTCGTGGGTGAAATCATACGCCGCGCTTTTTTGCTGATCGGCCAGTTGATGGATAGGGTGGTCGGGATCGGGATAAAACGTGCAGGCAGCGATAAACAGACAGCCCGGATAGCGGTTGTTTTTAACGCATTCTGATAATGCCTGATAACGCGCCAGCAGCTTTTGTTCAGCAGATTGCGTTTCATCCAGCATCAGTTGACGACGCCAGACATCTATCTGTTGGCTAAGATAGCGCAGCGCATCGTAGAGGATGGCCTCTTTGTCTGGCCAGAAACGCTGGAGCGCTTCCAACGGATAATCCACTCGTTCAGCAACCATCTCCAGCGTAGTGTTAGCAATCCCTTGTAACTCTAATAATTTCAGGGCTTCTCCCAGTACATCTTCACGTTGCACGCTATTTTCCTCCGTCTTTCCCACTGAAGTGTCGTTCACGGTTGGCGATCGCGCAAATGTGCGCTGAAGGTTTCTGCATCCATAAAGCCCGTGACTCGTGCTTGTGGATGCTCCTGACCTTGTCCGTCAAAAAACAGAATCGTCGGTAGGCCAAGGACATTTAGATGTTTTAACAGCGCCACATCTTGTGCGTCGTTGGCAGTGACGTTGGCCTGAAGTAATACCGTGTCTGCTAACGCTTTTTGCACCTGCGGGTCACTGAAGGTGTTTTTTTCGAACTCTTTACAGGCGACGCACCAGTCGGCATAGAGATCTAGCATTACCGGTTTGCCTTTGGCTGCAACGAGCGCCTGATTTAACTCATCTACTGTTTTGATTTTTTTAAAGTTGAGATGGGTCTGAGATTGTGCCGTGCTCGTCGCGCCAAACGCCCAATCCTGGAGTGGGCGCACGCTTACCAGCGCGGCTGCCAGCAGGATAATTTGTACCATGCGCATCCAGCCGCGTTTGGCTTGTAAGCTGGTGACAAACGCCCAGCCAAAGAACGCGACGCCAAGCGCCGACCACAAGCGTAATCCCCAGGCATCGCCAATCACCCGCTCCAGCAGGAAGACCGGCAGCGCCAGGATTACAAAACCAAACGCGGTTTTGACCTGTTCCATCCACGGACCGCTTTTCGGCAGCAGACGGTTGCCGAAGACAGTAATGAGTATCAGCGGTAGTCCCATGCCCAGCGCATAGAGATAAAGTGTACCGCCGCCCAGCCACATGTTCCCGCTTTGGGCGATATACAGCAGAATCGCGCTAAGTGGCGCGGTAGTGCATGGTGAACAGATCAATCCGGCAATTGCGCCCATAACAAACACACCGCCAGGCGAGCCGCCTTGCTGGCGATTACTCATCAGCGTGAGGCGTGTTTGTAGGGAAGAGGGAAATTGCAGGGTAAACAAGCCAAACATCGACATCGCCAGCAAGGTAAAGACGATAGCGAGGCCGATAAGCACGTAAGGATGCTGTAGCGCCGCCTGGAACTGTAATCCCGCGGCGGCAACCACCAGACCCAGTGCCGTGTAAGTCAGCGCCATCCCCTGAACATAAATAAAGGTCAGCAGCAATGCTCTGGCGGTGGATAGCCGCTGTTTACCGCCCAGTACGATGCCGGAAATCAGCGGGTACATCGGCAGCACGCATGGTGTGAAGGCGATGCCGATACCGATCAACAGCGCCCAGAGTGCAGAAAAGGGCAGTTGCGCGGCGGGTTGCTCTTGCTGCGGAACTGGCGCAGGTTGTGGCGCCGCGTTGTTGGCGAGCACTTCGCTTAACGGCACTATTTTAGTTTCTGGCGGATAACAGAAACCGGCGTCGGCGCATCCCTGGTAAGTAATCGTCAACGTCGCACCAGCACCCGCCTGATTGATGGTAACGGGAAGCGTCAGCCGCCCACGGTAAATCTCGCTTTTGCCGTAAAACTCATCTTCATGCCAGACACCTGACGGCAGTTGCACGTCGGCAATCTTCGCCTGTTCAGGCGTAATACGGATCTGTTTACGGTAGAGGTAATAACCGTCTTTGATCTGCCAGCTCAGATTAAGGTCATGCTGGTTTTGCTGAAAATCAAAAGCAAAGGCTTGATCCGCGGGGACGAATTGGGAACGTCCAGGCGCGTCGAATAATCCGGCAAAAACGGAAGTGCTGCAAAATAGCAGGATCAGCGTAAAGATGCGTTGAGCCATGAGAGGTAATCTGTGTCTCCATGTGTAACAGGTAAAACCAGAAGTTCAGGTGTTTGATAAGGATGATGAGCCTTCAGGCATTCCAGCAGTGCCTGCTGGTGAGCTTTATCGGTTTTTAAGATCATCTGTACTTCATATTCCTGTTCCAGCTTACCCTCCCAGTAATAGAGAGAGGTTGCACCGGGGATCAGGGTTGCGCAGGCCGCCAGTTTTTCTGCCAGCGCTTTGGCAGCCAGATCCTGGGCTGTCGCTTCATCCGGCGCGGTACACAGCACCACGACAGACGCGGTATTCGAACTTTTTTCATCAAGCATAAACACCTCGCTAGAACAGATGGAACCGCAAGAGAGAGGTCACTATACAACGGACGAGGGAAGGATGTTAGTCGGTGGGAAAGAAAGCGGGGCGTGAACGCCCCGCGATTTGTTATTACAGCATCACACTGCCCAGCAGGAAGCCGAAGCAAACGGCCAGGGCAACACCCAGAGTACCCGGGATGAAGAACGGATGGTTGAAGACGAATTTACCGATACGAGTTGTACCCGTGTCATCCATCTGTACCGCCGCAACCAGCGTCGGGTAGGTCGGCAGAATGAACAGGCCAGACACGGCTGCGAAAGAAGCAACAGCGGTCAGCGGAGAAACGTTCAGCGCCAGAGCCATCGGCATCAGTGCTTTTGCGGTTGCAGCCTGAGAGTACAGCAGAGCAGAAGCAAAGAAGAAGATGACAGCCAGCAGCCACGGATGACCCTGAATCACTTCACCAGCGGTATCTTTGATCCAGTCGATGTTGTTGGAAACGAAAGTATCGCCCAGCCATGCAACACCCAGGATACAAATACAGGCGCTCATACCTGCTTTGAAGGTGCTGGAGTTGAGGATGTTGTCGGTATCCACTTTGCAAAGAATAGTGGTCAGGGTTGCAACACTCAGCATGATAATCAGGATGGCGTTAGTGGTGTTCATCAGCGGTTTCTCAACCAGACCCATGCTCGGGCTGTTGATGATCGCATAGATAACCACGCCGACTACGCCCAGCAGGAACAGCCAGACGGACGCTTTCGCGCCTTGTTTGATTTCAATCTGCTTCTCACCGCGCAGTTCAACTAAACCTTCTTCCAGACGCTTGCGATAAATCGGATCGTCAGACAGCCTGGAATTGAACAGCATGGTGACCAGGAAGGACATCACCAGAACCGCCAGCAAGGTGGACGGGATGACCACGGAGAGCAAATGGAGGTAGCTGATGCCATGACCTTCCATTACGGAAGACATGTAAACCACTGCCGCAGAGATTGGCGATGCGGTGATCGCAATCTGCGCGGAAACTACCGCAGTAGACAGTGGACGGCAAGGTTTAACGCCTTGTTCCTTCGCTACTTCAGCGATAACTGGCAGCGTTGCCAGAGAGATGTTGCCAGTGCCCGCAAAGATGGTCAGGAAATAGGTCACGATCGGTGCGAGGATCGTGATGTATTTCGGGTTACGGCGCAGCAGCTTTTCTGTCTGGTGAACCAGATAGTCCAGACCGCCAGCAACCTGCATGGCAGAAATAGCAGCGATAACCGCCATGATAATGGAAATTACATCGAACGGAATGTTACCAGGCTTGACGCCGATAGCGGCAAGAACCAGCACCCCCAATCCACCTGCAAAACCAATACCAATTCCCCCTAATCTGGCGCCCAAAAAGATCGCCAGCAAAACGATGATGAGTTCTACAACTAGCATATTAGCCTTCCTTGTTTTTTAACAAGTTGATATCAGGTTGTTGTTTTTAAGTTACTGCTCACAAGAAAAAAGGCACGCCATCTGACGTGCCTCTTTTATTTGTACTACCCTGTACGATTACTGTTCGCTTTCATCAGTATAGCGTTTTGCTTTGTAAGCCGGATGCATCAGGTTCTGTACGGAGAAAATATCGTCTAGTTCCGCTTCAGTCAACAGACCGCGCTCCAGAACGACTTCGCGCACGCTCTTACCTGTTTCGGCACAGATTTTACCCACGATGTCACCGTTGTGGTGACCGATGAACGGGTTCAGGTAAGTGACGATACCGATAGAGTTGTAAACGTAACCTTCGCACACTTCTTTGTTAGCAGTGATGCCGTTAATGCATTTTTCCAGCAGGTTGTAGCAAGCATTGGTCAGAATGTGAACGGATTCAAACATCGCCTGGCCAATGACCGGCTCCATAACGTTCAACTGAAGCTGACCTGCTTCTGCTGCCATGGTAACAGTGGTGTCGTTACCGATGACTTTGAAGCATACCTGGTTAACTACTTCCGGAACTACCGGGTTTACTTTTGCTGGCATGATAGAAGAGCCTGCCTGCAGTTCCGGCAGGTTGATCTCATTCAGGCCGGCACGTGGGCCAGAAGAGAGCAGGCGCAGGTCGTTACAGATTTTGGACATCTTCACAGCCAGGCGTTTCAGCGCGCCGTGAACCATAACGTAAGCGCCGCAGTCAGAGGTCGCTTCGATGAGGTCTTCAGCCGGAACGCATGGGAAGCCAGTGACTTCAGCCAGTTTTTTCACTGCCAGCGGAGAGTACTCTTTCGGCGTGTTCAGG
The DNA here is from genome assembly GCF_000408525.1 of Escherichia sp. KTE96. NCBI lineage: Bacteria > Pseudomonadati > Pseudomonadota > Gammaproteobacteria > Enterobacterales > Enterobacteriaceae > Escherichia > Escherichia sp. KTE96. Next base: position 859,132 of record NZ_KE137149.1, read on the forward strand.
CCAGTACCGATGGCAGTTGCGCCAAGGTTAACTTCCAGCAGCAGTTCAGAGGTACGTTGGATGTTTTTCACTTCCTCTTTCAGCAGGATGCTGAAAGCGCGGAATTCCTGACCAAGGGTCATTGGTACTGCGTCCTGCAGTTGGGTACGACCCATTTTCAGGATGTCCTGGAATTCGACAGCTTTACGCTCAAAACCTTCGCGCAGTTGGTTAATAGCATCTACCAGTTTAATCAGGGAAGAGTAAACTGCGATGCGGAAACCGGTCGGGTAGGCGTCGTTGGTGGACTGACATTTGTTAACATGGTCGTTCGGATTCAGGTACTGATATTCACCTTTCTGGTGTCCCATCAGTTCCAGACCGATATTGGCCAGCACTTCGTTGGTGTTCATGTTGACGGAAGTACCTGCGCCGCCCTGGTAGACGTCTACCGGGAACTGATCCATGCATTTTCCGTTATTCAGGACTTCATCACATGCAGCAATGATTGCATTCGCTACACTTTTAGGAATGGTTTGCAGCTCTTTGTTTGCCATAGCTGCGGCTTTTTTAACCATTACCATACCGCGAACAAATTCAGGAATATCGCTGATTTTGTTGTTGCTGATATAGAAGTTTTCAATCGCTCTCAGAGTGTGAACACCATAGTAGGCATCAGCTGGAACTTCCCTGGTACCCAACAGATCTTCTTCGATACGAATGTTGTTTGACATGTGAACCTTCTTTTTCAAGCTGCCAATGATTTGCTTTAAACACACAGAATATATGTGGTTTCGAATGTTTTTCGACCGACGATTATCCCCTGCATCAGTCGAATACTCGGGATCATATGTTGCTTGAGGATTTCTACCGTAATCTGGATCACTTTAAGTGTCGGTTTTTACCCCTTAATTATTAATTTGTGAAATAGATCACCGCTTTGGGATTACTACCAAAAATAGTTGCGCAAACGTCTTGAAATTTTGCTAATGACCACAATATAAGCTGAACGCGATTCGCAAACCATTCAGGCGGCCGGATTTAACCGGTTGCTATTACAGGAGAAACCTTTGCGCTGGTTACCTTTTATTGCCATTTTCCTTTATGTCTATATCGAGATTTCAATCTTTATTCAGGTTGCCCACGTATTGGGGGTATTACTCACTCTTGTGTTGGTTATATTCACGTCAGTTATTGGTATGTCGCTGGTACGTAACCAGGGATTTAAGAATTTTGTGCTGATGCAACAAAAAATGGCGGCGGGAGAAAATCCGGCGGCGGAAATGATTAAAAGTGTTTCGTTGATCATTGCCGGTTTGCTGCTTTTATTACCGGGCTTTTTCACCGATTTCCTCGGTCTTCTTCTTTTATTGCCACCAGTGCAGAAACATCTGACCGTGAAGTTGATGCCGCATTTGCGTTTTTCCCGTATGCCGGGCGGTGGATTTAGTGCCGGAGCCGGTGGCGGCAATACTTTTGATGGTGAGTATCAGCGTAAGGATGACAACCGCGATCGCCTTGATCATAAAGACGATCGTCAGGATTAATGTTGAAACGCCGGATTATGTGGTTATGCCATTTTCCGGCGTTTTTCGTTTCGGCAGGAACAACCACAGTCCCGCCAGCATGATCAATGCATACACGCTTTTCCAGCCGACCATCGCCAGCAACAGGATGCATAGCAGTCCGCCAATCACCGCCAGTAGCCGATAACGTCCCTTTAATAATTTACAGCCAGCCAGCATGCACAGCAGATAGATCATAATAAAGATGCCGTTGGCATAAATGATGAGTGCGTCCAGATTGATCTCTAAAGTGTGAATCACCAACGTGCTCACCACGCAACAGCCGAGCACTGCATTGAGGGCATTGTTCGGGATATGGCGAGAAGAGAGGCGCGCCAGGTAGTGGTTGGGTTTATCTTGCGCCTGCGACCAGACCAGGCGGGCGAAACTCTGTATATAAATGTTGAGGCTGGCAAAGCAGGCCAGATAGCCAATCACGCAGGCAATCCACAGCGCCCCTACACCGAACAGTTGCACCACAATTTCCGGAAGCGATGCTGCCGCCGCCATTTTTTCACCGTAGGCGTCGAAGTGTAAGACGACAACCGTACACCCCCAGTAGACTAAACCTGCCAGCACCAGACCAATCATCAGAGCGCGGGGGAAATCACGCTCCGGATTTTTAAATTCTGAGGCAAGGTGAGCAAACGCCTCCAGACCGACAAAGCACCAGAACATTACCGATAACGCAGCAAATAGCCCGGAAAGTTCGATATCACCTGGCGCAGGGAAGGGGATATTCGCAGGTTTAATATCGGCCGCCCACCAGACGGCGACAATCAGCGCGACGATAAGTCCGGCAATAACCGTTTGTAGATTCGCACTGGAACTGGCACCGCGAGTACCGATATACCACACCAGCGCCAGCGTACCGAGTTCAGCCATCAACAGTTGCCAGCCATACCAGCCAAACATCGCCTGGCCGAATCCGGCGGCAATTTGCAGCGCAGCGGGCAAGCCAACGGGAATAACTGATAAAAATAACCAGCCTGTGACTCGCTCAAGCCGCGAACCGAACGCCATGCCGACAAAATGCGCCACACCGCCCGCGCTGGGGTAGTGGCGACCCAGAATCGCAAACACGATCGCAATCGGGAAAACTAAGATTATCAGAACAGGCCAGGCCCACAGGCTATTATTGCCTGCCACCAGGGCGGCTAAGGCAGGAACGGCAAACACGCCGGTGCCTAACAATGAAGTCGATAACAGGCCGATGCCCTGGGCCAGCCCCAGTTCTTGTTTGAGTCCACTCATGGGTTGATGTCCGATTGCGCCCAAATTTTGGGCAACTGCGCAGGTTTTTGATGGTAGCACAATCAGATTCGCTTATGACGGCGATGTCGAAATTGCGATGAAACGTGAGGTGAATCAGGATTTTTACCCGATTTTGTGCTGATCAGAATTTTTTTTCATTTTCCCCCTTGAAGGGGAGAGGCCTCATCCCCATTTCTCTGGTCACCAGCCGGGAAACCACGTAAGGTCCGGCGTCACCCATAACAGATACGGACTTTCTCAAAGGAGAGTTATCAATGAATATTCGTCCATTGCATGATCGCGTGATCGTCAAGCGTAAAGAAGTTGAAACTAAATCTGCTGGCGGCATCGTTCTGACCGGCTCTGCAGCGGCTAAATCTACCCGTGGCGAAGTGCTGGCTGTAGGCAATGGCCGTATCCTTGAAAATGGCGAAGTGAAGCCGCTGGACGTGAAAGTTGGCGACATCGTTATTTTCAACGATGGCTACGGTGTGAAATCTGAGAAGATCGACAATGAAGAAGTGTTGATCATGTCCGAAAGCGACATTCTGGCAATTGTTGAAGCGTAATCCGCGCACGACACTGAACATACGAATTTAAGGAATAAAGATAATGGCAGCTAAAGACGTAAAATTCGGTAACGACGCTCGTGTGAAAATGCTGCGCGGCGTAAACGTACTGGCAGATGCAGTGAAAGTTACCCTCGGTCCGAAAGGCCGTAACGTAGTTCTGGATAAATCTTTCGGTGCACCGACCATCACCAAAGATGGTGTTTCCGTTGCTCGTGAAATCGAACTGGAAGACAAGTTCGAAAATATGGGTGCGCAGATGGTGAAAGAAGTTGCCTCTAAAGCGAATGACACTGCAGGCGACGGTACTACCACCGCAACCGTACTGGCTCAGGCCATCATCACTGAAGGTCTGAAAGCTGTTGCTGCGGGCATGAACCCGATGGACCTGAAGCGTGGTATCGACAAAGCTGTTACCGCTGCAGTTGAAGAACTGAAAGCGCTGTCTGTACCGTGCTCTGACTCTAAAGCTATTGCCCAGGTTGGTACTATCTCCGCTAACTCCGACGAAACCGTAGGTAAACTGATCGCTGAAGCGATGGACAAAGTCGGTAAAGAAGGCGTTATCACCGTTGAGGACGGTACTGGTCTGCAGGACGAACTGGACGTGGTTGAAGGTATGCAGTTCGACCGTGGCTACCTGTCTCCTTACTTCATCAACAAGCCGGAAACTGGCGCAGTAGAACTGGAAAGCCCGTTCATCCTGCTGGCTGATAAGAAAATCTCCAACATCCGCGAAATGCTGCCAGTTCTGGAAGCTGTTGCAAAAGCAGGCAAACCGCTGCTGATCATCGCTGAAGATGTTGAAGGCGAAGCTCTGGCAACTCTGGTTGTTAACACCATGCGCGGCATCGTGAAAGTGGCTGCGGTTAAAGCACCGGGCTTCGGTGATCGTCGTAAAGCAATGCTCCAGGATATCGCTACTCTGACCGGTGGTACTGTAATCTCTGAAGAGATTGGTATGGAACTGGAAAAAGCAACCCTGGAAGACCTGGGCCAGGCTAAACGTGTTGTGATCAACAAAGACACCACCACCATCATCGATGGCGTGGGTGAAGAAGCTGCAATCCAGGGCCGTGTTGCTCAGATCCGTCAGCAGATTGAAGAAGCAACTTCTGACTACGACCGTGAAAAACTGCAGGAGCGCGTAGCGAAACTGGCAGGCGGCGTTGCAGTTATCAAAGTGGGTGCTGCTACCGAAGTTGAAATGAAAGAGAAAAAAGCACGCGTTGAAGACGCCCTGCACGCGACCCGTGCTGCGGTAGAAGAAGGCGTGGTTGCTGGTGGTGGTGTTGCGCTGATCCGCGTAGCGTCTAAACTGGCTGACCTGCGTGGTCAGAACGAAGAGCAGAACGTGGGTATCAAAGTTGCACTGCGTGCAATGGAAGCTCCGCTGCGTCAGATCGTACTGAACTGCGGTGAAGAGCCGTCAGTTGTTGCTAACACTGTTAAAGCTGGCGACGGCAACTACGGCTACAACGCTGCAACCGAAGAATACGGCAACATGATCGACATGGGTATCCTGGATCCAACCAAAGTAACTCGTTCTGCTCTGCAGTACGCAGCTTCTGTGGCTGGCCTGATGATCACCACCGAGTGCATGGTTACCGACCTGCCGAAAAACGATGCGGCTGACTTAGGCGCTGCTGGCGGTATGGGCGGCATGGGTGGCATGGGCGGCATGATGTAATTGCCCTGCACCTCGCAGAAATAAAGAAACCCTCAGGCAGAAATGTCTGGGGGTTTTTCTTTTAGTCATCTTTCTAGTATAAGATTCAAACACGGACGACGCGAGGGGCGTCCAGCTCATTGATTATGGGGAATAACATGCACGTAAAATACTTAGCAGGGATTGTCGGTGCCGCGCTACTGATGGCGGGTTGTAGCTCCAGTAACGAATTGAGTGCTGCCGGTCAGAGTGTTCGCATTGTGGACGAGCAACCAGGCGCAGAGTGCCAACTTATTGGTACTGCGACAGGTAAGCAAAGTAACTGGCTTTCCGGACAACACGGCGAAGAAGGCGGTTCTATGCGTGGTGCGGCAAACGATCTGCGCAATCAGGCTGCCGCAATGGGCGGTAACGTGATTTATGGTATTAGCAGCCCGTCGCAGGGGATGTTGTCCAGCTTCGTTCCGACTGATAGCCAGATTATCGGCCAGGTTTATAAGTGCCCGAACTGATGTGATTCCGAGGCTGGGTGACAAACGTATAATTGCCTGATGCGCTTCGCTTATCAGGCCTACATCAGGCATTGCAACTGATTGAATGCTTGAGAATTTATAGGCCGGATAAGGCGTTTACGCCGCATCCGACATGATCAACGATCACGTTATCAGTCATTTCAGGCTGGATGGCTCCAGCCTCGCATTAGCAAAGATGGGATTATTTCGCTTGTGGCGCGGCTTTGCTGATGGACTGAACGCGTAGGTGATGCAGTACGCGTAAGCATTGATCCTGGGTCAGCGGTTGGGCGTTATTTGCCGCTACGGTGCGAACGTAGACCTGACACGGCACTCCAGCGAGCTTTTTCAGTCGAGGGCTGAAATCAAGCATCCGGCGGGTGATGGCCTCCACTTCTTTACTTGCTGTCGCTTCACGTGTTTTCACCACTGCACCGCTAAATTGTTCTTTGCCACTTTCATCTTTAAAGCGATAAAGCACCGCCAGATAATGGCTAAACAAGTTTTGTTTCCATTCTGGCTGTGAATAGGTGTCATATTCCAGATTACCATTATCCTGGCAGTCGACGTCATATAATGGCAGGAAATCTAACAGCGATGTAATACGTAATGCCAGTTCACGCATTTCCGCATTATTAATTGCGTGAATGATTGCTCGCGCCAGCATTTCAATTTGCAGTTCATTGACAACTAATTCAGATTTGCTGCCGTCATGCAGAGTTAATAGGAATGTGAGATTTTCACCCTGATTATCGGTAAGTGCCAGTGTATTTACACGGCGATTAATATCAGCATTTTTAAGTTCTTCAATCTGAATTTGAGGAATATTTTCTGCCATCTTTTTCATGGCCTTATCGCGCGCTTGCTCATACTGAAGACGGTGATCAACCTCCAGTTTATGCTTTTGATGCAGACGGCTTTCCAGCGCTATCAGCAGGTCGCGCAGTTCCATCACAGACATGAAGAACAACGATTCTTTATTGCGAGGCTCTTTTATTTTCAGTGCCAGTGCAATGAAGTTATTACTCTTGCGAATAACACCAGTGTTAACACCCTTGATGCTTATGGCCATGTAGGTTCTCCCTAACCATTTCTCAATAAAATAAATAATATTAATTTATAAGCCAGATAAATGGGCTTGGTAGTAATAGTTGTTAAAATAACATAAATAGCGGCGCTCGCTCTATATAAACAGAAAAGAAAGGTTAATTATTGATATCACCTATATAAATAATAAAAATAGCAAAGCATATGAATAATTAATGGTTATGCAACGGAAAAGATTAAACTTCCCTATTTAATGGCAGGTCGCTGTACGCGTGTTCGTTGCTCTTGCCGGATGCGGCGTAAACGCCTTATCAGGCCTACAGTTCATTGAAAATTCAATCAGTTGCAATGCATCATGTAGGCCTGATAAGCGCAGCACATCAGGCAATTTCACATTTATCATCAGCTTCAACTTCCCTGTTGAATCAGTTATTGCTGACGTAGCTGCAAATCCAGCGGTGTTTTGCTGGGTTCTCCGCCTATCTCACGCGCCAGTTTTGGCACCAGATATCCCGACACCAGCGTCAGCAACTCACGCATAATCTGCCGTGCTTCATCATCGCTCACCATGAAATGCGCCGCGCCCTGCACTTTATCGAGCACATGCAGGTAATAGGGCATCACGCCCGCGTCAAACAACGCATTACTCAGGTTTGCCAGCGTTTGCGCGTTGTCGTTCACGCCACGTAACAGAACACTCTGGTTAAGCAGGGTGACGCCCACGCGTTTTAACTTAGCCATCGCCTGACGGAATGTTTCATCCACTTCATTGGCATGGTTGATGTGATTCACCAGCAGGATTTGCAGCGTAGAACGGGCAAAGCGTTCAACCAGCGCCTCAGTGATGCGCGCCGGGATCACAATCGGCAGACGGCTGTGAATACGCAGACGTTTGATGTGCGGGATGGCTTCCAGTTGCGTGAGCAACCAGTCCAGTTCGCGATCTTTCGCCATCAGCGGATCGCCGCCGGAGAAAATGATCTCGTCCAGTTCTGGATTTGCGGCAACATACTCAAGTGCAGTCTGCCAGTTACGCTTGTTGCCCTGATTTTCGGCATACGGGAAGTGGCGACGGAAGCAATAGCGACAATTTACCGCACAGCCACCTTTCACCAACAGTAATGCCCGGTTGTGGTATTTATGCAACAAACCAGGCACCACGCTGTGCTGTTCTTCCAGCGGGTCGGTGGAAAAACCGGGTGCAGTGATATACTCATCTTGCGAGGTAAGTACCTGACGCAAAAGTGGATCGTCAGGATTGCCTTTTTCCATGCGATCGATAAATGAGCGGGGCACGCGCAGGGCAAACAGCTTTTTGGCGCTGCGTCCGGCCAACAGTTTTTCGTCCGCGTCTATATTCAAAAGACGCAGAAGTTCATCAGGATCGGTCACAACATCGGCAAGTTGCGCTAACCAATCTTCTCTGGATGGGGTGTTTAGGGTTACAATATGCGCCATTTTGTGGCTTAGCTACCAATTAACAAATTTCAGAGGGCCTTATGGCAACGTACTATAGCAACGATTTTCGTGCTGGTCTTAAAATCATGTTGGACGGCGAACCTTACGCGGTTGAAGCAAGTGAATTTGTGAAGCCGGGTAAAGGCCAGGCATTTGCTCGCGTTAAACTGCGTCGTCTGCTGACCGGTACTCGTGTAGAAAAAACCTTTAAATCTACGGATTCCGCTGAAGGCGCTGATGTTGTCGATATGAACCTGACTTACCTGTACAACGATGGTGAGTTCTGGCACTTCATGAACAACGAAACCTTCGAACAACTGTCTGCTGATGCAAAAGCAATTGGCGACAACGCGAAATGGCTGCTGGATCAGGCAGAGTGCATCGTGACTCTGTGGAACGGCCAGCCGATTTCCGTTACTCCGCCGAACTTCGTTGAACTGGAAATCGTTGATACCGATCCAGGTCTGAAAGGTGATACCGCAGGTACTGGCGGCAAACCAGCTACCCTGTCCACTGGCGCTGTGGTTAAAGTTCCGCTGTTCGTACAGATTGGCGAAGTTATCAAAGTGGATACCCGCTCTGGTGAATACGTATCTCGCGTGAAGTAATACGGTTGTGGTGCGGCCTGCTGGCTGCACCATCACTTTTCAGGTCAGAGATGATGAAACGCCTTATCCTTCTTGTTTTGCTTGCCAGTACGCTGCTCACGGGCTGTAACACCGCTCGCGGTTTCGGTGAAGATATCAAACATCTCGGCAATTCCATTTCCCGCGCTGCCAGCTAATTTCCTCTTCACTTCCGAAAAATCATCAGATTCCCGTCATTTTTGGTGATGTTGTCTATTATTAATTTGCTATAGGCAAACACAAATAACATTACCTAAAAGGAAGATATTATGGTGAAGAAGACAATTGCAGCGATCTTTTCTGTTCTGGTGCTTTCAACAGTATTAACTGCCTGCAACACCACGCGTGGCGTTGGTGAAGACATCTCTGATGGCGGTAACGCGATTTCTGGCGCAGCGACGAAAGCGCAGCAATAAGCAATAACGGTACGACAGGTTTGTCGTGCCGTTTGTTTTTCCCGGCGGTAATCACTGCTGTAACCGTTGAAATTTCCTCTTAAATCGGCAAAATGCTTCTTTCACTATCAGCTTTGCGGGACGACCCGCAAACGCATCGTTTCACCGGGGACGGCCCCATTTCTCCGGAGTATTATATGTCCTGGATTATCCTGTTTATTGCTGGTTTGCTGGAAGTTGTCTGGGCGGTAGGCCTGAAATACACCCACGGTTTTAGTCGTCTGACGCCAAGCGTAATTACCGTGACGGCGATGATTGTCAGTATGGCGTTGCTCGCCTGGGCAATGAAATCGCTACCGGTAGGTACAGCTTATGCTGTCTGGACGGGGATTGGCGCAGTCGGGGCGGCGATCACCGGTATTGTGCTGCTCGGTGAGTCTGCTAGTCCGATGCGCCTGGCGAGTCTGGCGTTAATCGTACTGGGGATAGTTGGTCTGAAATTCAGCACCCATTAACTGCCGGGTTGCTGTACCCAGATAAACTTACTGACATCAAATCCTTCCCGGGTTGCGACCGCCAGCATCTCCTGTTTAACTTCGCTAGAAATAGTTGGCGTGCGGGAGAGTATCCACAGGTAGTCGCGATCCGGGCCGCAAACCAGCGCGTGGCGATACTCCCGGTCGAGCGCAATGACGTTATAGCCGCCATAGAAAGGGCCAAAGAATGACACTTTCAGCGCTGCGCGATGCGGATCTCCGGTAAAGTACGCTTTCCCTTCGCTCTGTTGCCACATCTCCCTGTCCGGATTATAGCCTTTGTTGATGACATTCAATCCACCATCATCCCGCAGGCTATATGTCGCGGTGACTTTCTCCAGTCCGCGTTCAAAGCGGTGATCAAAACGGGCAATCTCATACCAGGTGCCAAGATAGCGCTTAGCGTCGAAATTATTCACTACGGTCACGCCACGCGGCGGCGTAGGTGAACTACAGGCAACGACAAGAAATGCCGCTGTCGCTGCGGCAACAAGAGGGAGCAGGCGCATAGATGTTTCCTTACTGGTTTTTTTCTAAGTGTAGATGACAGCAAGGAAAAGCGGAGAAAAGGCCCGTAAATTCGGGCCATCTTCGTTGTTATTGCAAAGCGTTGAGGATCTGCCAGGCGGCGGCGACTCTCACCGGGTTTGGATAGTTTTTGTTAGCCAGCATCACAATACCCAACTCTTTTTCTGGGATAAATGCGACATAGCTACCAAATCCGCCGGTCGCCCCTGTTTTATGTACCCATGATGCGCGCACAGCAGGAGCAGGGGGCGTAATCGCTTTTACTGGTCGTGCTGCCAGTGCAATTTTATTGTCGCTGCCATTAATGATGCTGTCAGGATTTACCGGCCAGTCCAGCATTTCCCAGCCCAGGCCTTGATACATATCGCCAATTTTCCAGTAGCGAGATTGCGCCAGTTGGATACCTTGCTGAAGTGTTTTGTCATTGATATTACGAGGATCTATATTGCTTTGTAGCCAGCGGGCCATGTCTTCAATCGTCGATTTCACACCGTAAGCTTCAGCATCTAACGCCCCTGGCGAAACATGCACCGCCTTACCTTCGCGATATCCCCAGGCGTAATTCTTTTCTTCTGCAGGCGGCACATTAATCCACGTATGGGTGAGTTTGAGTGGCTGGAAGACACGGGTATCCATTGCCTGTTCAAAGCTCAAACCAGACGGCTTCACAGCTAGCGAGCCGAATAAACCGATACTGGAGTTGGCATACAGACGTTGTGTTCCTGGCGTCCAGTCAGGCTGCCAGTTTTGATAGAAGCGCAGCAAGTCGCTTGAGGATTTAACGTCATCCGGCACTTGCAATGGCAGGCCGCCAGCGGTGTAGGTTGCGAGATGTAATAGCGTGATCCCGTTCCACTGTTTAGCGGTAAGTTCAGGCCAGTATTTTGTGACGGGATCGCTTAGATTTATTTCCCCTCGAGCAATAGCGTCGCCACCAAGTACGCCCGTAAATGTTTTGCTGACCGAGCCTAACTCAAACAACGTTTGCTGCGTGACGGGCTGCTTTTTATCTACGTCCGCATAGCCCCAGGTAAAGTAATAAGGTTTGCCCTGGTAAATCACTGCAACGGCCATGCCCGGGATTTTTTGTTGTTCTATAAGCGGAGTCATTGTGCGATGCACAATATCGTTGAGCTGTTGGGGGGCGGCAAGTGCGGAGCAAGAGGCGGTAATCAGTAAGGCGCAGAGCGTCATTTTGAGCATAAGGTCTGGTTCCCATACAAAACGGCCCGCCATAGGCGGGCCGGATTTACATTGGCGATGCGTTAGATTGTAACGACACCAATCAGCGTGACAACTGTCAGGATAGCAGCCAGACCGTAGAAAACCCATTTGCCCGCAGGCACGTGGATTTTCAGATCGTGCATCGCGTGGTGCATACGGTGTAAACCACACCACAGCGGCAGAACGATCATCAGGAACAGGAATACGCGACCAATGAAGCTCTGCGCGAACGCCAGAACGCGTTCGTAGCTCAGAGCATCACCCGGAAACAGTCCCAGCGGCAGCATAATGCCGACCAGCAGGATCATTACCGGTGCAATGATTGCGCTCCACATACCACCGGCCCCGAAAAGGCCCCAGAATACCGGTTCGTCAGAACGCTTTGGATTTGGATTAATCATCTCAGGCTCCTTACCAGTACAGGGCTACAAACAGGATTACGATGGTGGCAACCACGGTTACCGCCCAGAGACTTTTGATAATTGGCTCTGGTCCCATTTTTTCGTCTTTTACAATGATATTGGCCGCTTTCGGTGCCAGTTCAAACCAGGTTTTGGTGTGCAGCAGAGCTGCCGCCAGAGTGATCAGGTTAATGATCACGATAACCGGGTTTTGTAAAAAGTCGACGAATCCCGCCCAGGCTTCCGGGCCATTTTTCAGGGCAAACAGCCCGAAAATCAGTTCAATGCTGAACCACACAGCCGGAACCGCCGTGCCTTCGCGCAGCATGTAAAAGCGATAAAACGGCAATTTTTTCCACCAGGTGGACGTCATTGGCCGTACATACGGTTTACGTTTAGTCGTCATGTTGCACTCCTTAGCGTGGTTTCAGGGTCGCGATAAGAAAGTCTTTCGAACTTTCTACTTTGCCCTGCTGAATGGCCGCAGCCGGATCGACGTGTTTCGGGCAGACTTCGGAGCAGTAGCCCACGAAAGTACAGCTCCATACGCCGTTCTGGCTGTTCAACTGCGCCATACGCTCCTTCTTACCGTGGTCGCGGCTATCTTCGTTATAACGATGCGCCAGCGTAATGGCAGCCGGACCGATGAACTCTGGGTTCAGGCCAAACTGCGGGCACGCGGCGTAGCACAGACCACAGTTGATGCAACCGGAGAACTGATGATACTTCGCCATCTGCGCCGGGGTCTGGATATTAGTACCCTGATCCGCGGTGCGGGAGTTGCCAATGATGTATGGTTTGATCGCTTCCAGACTTTCGATGAAGTGGGTCATATCGACGACCAGATCGCGTTCGATCGGGAAGTTAGCTAGCGCTTCAACCTTCATACCGTCGGTGTAGTCACGCAGGAAGGTTTTACATGCCAGTTTCGGCACGTTGTTGACCATCATGCCGCAGGAACCACAAATCGCCATACGGCAGGACCAGCGGTAGCTCAGATCCGGTGCCAGGTTGTCTTTGATATAGCCCAGCGCATCCAGTAATGAGGTGGTTGCGTCATAAGGCACTTCATAAAATGCGCTATGTGGTGCGGTATCGACTTCCGGGTTATAGCGCACCACCTCGATTTTCAGGTTCTTCATCTCAGCCATTCGCCTTCTCCTTCTTATTGGCTGCTTCCGCCTTATCGGCTGCATCCGCTTCGCCACCGTAAACGCGTTTAGCTGGCGGCAGCGTAGTAATCTTCACGTCGCTGTACTCCAGGCGAGTAGTGCCATCAGCATCGCGGAAGGCGAGGGTGTGTTTGAGGAAGTTGACGTCGTCACGCTCGGTGCAACCTTCGTCCAGACGCTGGTGCGCGCCGCGAGACTCTTTACGCGCCATTGCGGAGTGCGCCATACATTCGGCAACGTTCAGACCGTGGCCCAGCTCGATGGTGTAGAGCAGGTCGGTGTTGAACACGCTGGAGGTGTCGGTGATGCGCACGCGCTTGAAGCGTTCTTGCAGCTCCGCCAGTTTGTCGATGGTTTTCTGCATCAGTTCCGGCGTACGATAGATACCGCAGCCTTCTTCCATGGCCATGCCCATTTCGTCGCGGATCTTCGCCCAGTTTTCGCCGCCGTCCTGGTTAACCAGATCTTTCAGACGCTGTTCAACGGCAGTAGCCTGTGCATTGATTGCCGCATCGTTGCCATTACCAGCGGTAGATGCGCGCTCCATAGCTTGCTCACCGGCCAGACGACCGAAGACCACCAGTTCTGCCAGTGAGTTGGATCCCAGACGGTTTGCACCGTGCAGACCTACAGAGGAACATTCACCGACGGCGAACAGGCCCTTAATACGGGTTTCGCAGTTCTGATCGGTTTCGATACCGCCCATGGTGTAGTGCGCGGTCGGACGTACCGGAATCGGTTCTTTAACCGGATCGACGCCAACGTATGCTTTTGCCAGTTCGCAGATAAACGGCAGACGTTCGTGCAGTTTTTTCTCACCCAGGTGACGCAGGTCGAGGTATACCACATCGCCGCGTGGTGTGGAGATGGTGTTGCCTTTACGCCATTCGTGCCAGAAGGCCTGAGAAACTTTGTCGCGCGGACCCAGTTCCATATATTTGTTTTTCGGCTCGCCCAGCGGAGTTTCCGGGCCCATGCCGTAATCTTGCAGATAACGGTAGCCATTTTTGTTGACCAGAATACCGCCTTCACCGCGGCAACCTTCGGTCATCAGGATACCGGAACCCGGCAGACCGGTCGGGTGATATTGAACGAATTCCATGTCACGCAGCGGAACGCCGTGGCTCAGTGCCATGCCCATACCGTCGCCAGTAACAATGCCGCCGTTGGTGTTGTAGCGATATACGCGACCCGCGCCGCCGGTAGCCATAACCACCGCATTAGCACGGATTTGCACCAGCGTACCTTCCATCATGTTCATTGCCACCAGGCCGCGAACGTGACCATCATCGACCAGAATATCCAGCACGAAGTGTTCATCAAAACGCTGGATCTGCGGGAATTGCAGAGAGGTCTGGAACAGCGTGTGCAGCATATGGAAGCCTGTCTTATCGGCGGCGAACCAGGTACGCTCGATTTTCATACCGCCGAAGCGACGTACGTTGACGCTACCATCCGGGCGACGGCTCCATGGGCATCCCCACAGTTCCAGTTGAGTCATTTCAGTTGGGCAGTGGTGGACGAAATAATCCACGACATCCTGCTCACACAACCAGTCGCCACCCGCTACTGTATCGTGAAAGTGATATTCGAAGCTGTCATGATCCTGCGCGACAGCGGCGGAGCCCCCTTCTGCGGCAACGGTATGGCTGCGCATCGGGTATACTTTTGAGATTAGTGCGATTTTTGCATTTGGATTTGCCTGCGCGGCAGCAATTGCAGCACGTAATCCCGCGCCACCGGCACCTACAATGGCAAGATCGGCTTGAAAGGTTTGCACGACATTCCTCCAGATTGTTTTTATCCCGCAGCACCGTACTTCAGGGTAAGTGTCTGAAAGCTACGGTCTGCGAACGCTATTCCACTGCTCCTTTATAGGTACAACAGTATAGTCTGATGGATAAGTCTGAAATTTGACGAGATCGATTTTTTTAGCGTGCCGGGAGGCTAAATTATCACTGAAGATGATTAATTTAATTACTAAACCATCATATTGCGGTTTTTTTAGTCACAGCCCACCGTTGATTGATTTCTGCGTAAAATTTGTCTCGCCGTCGCGTTGCGAGTAGACTTCGTGCCCTTGTCAAAAACTGGAGATTTTACTATGAGCGAAACGGCATCCTGGCAGCCGAGCGCATCCATTCCTAACTTATTAAAACGCGCGGCGATTATGGCGGAGATCCGTCGTTTCTTTGCCGATCGTGGAGTGCTGGAGGTGGAGACGCCTTGTATGAGCCAGGCGACGGTAACCGATATTCATTTGGTCCCGTTTGAGACACGTTTCGTAGGCCCCGGGCACTCGCAGGGGATGAATCTCTGGTTAATGACCAGCCCGGAATACCATATGAAACGCCTGCTGGTTGCCGGTTGTGGTCCGGTATTCCAGTTGTGCCGCAGCTTCCGTAATGAAGAGATGGGACGTTATCACAACCCTGAGTTCACTATGCTGGAGTGGTATCGACCGCATTATGATATGTATCGGTTGATGAATGAGGTGGACGACCTCTTGCAACAGGTGCTGGACTGCCCGGCGGCAGAAAGCCTTTCTTATCAACAAGCTTTCTTGCGTTATCTGGAAATAGACCCGCTTTCTGCTGACAAAACGCAACTGCGAGAAGTCGCGGCGAAACTGGACTTGAGTAACGTTGCAGACACCGAAGAAGACCGCGACACGTTGCTGCAACTGCTATTTACCTTTGGCGTGGAACCGAACATTGGTAAAGAAAAACCAACGTTTGTGTACCATTTCCCGGCCAGCCAGGCATCACTGGCACAAATTAGTACGGAAGATCATCGGGTCGCGGAACGCTTCGAGGTCTACTACAAAGGTATTGAGCTGGCGAATGGTTTCCATGAATTGACGGACGCTCGTGAACAGCAACAACGCTTTGAGCAGGATAACCGTAAACGTGCGGCGCGTGGTTTACCACAACATCCTATCGACCAGAACCTGATTGACGCCCTGGAAGTTGGTATGCCTGACTGTTCCGGCGTGGCGTTAGGTGTTGACCGCCTGGTGATGCTGGCATTGGGCGCTGAGACACTGGCGGAAGTCATTGCCTTTAGTGTCGACCGGGCATAATTCTGAAAAGCTAGCTCAATCGCAACACAGAATGGCGTAGCTGACGCCATTCTGTAGCAGATGTTTTCATTTTCCCGCTAAAGCGCACAATTTAAGACTGGATGTTTGCTATCATCCAGGTATCAATTCTGTATTAGTTTTATTGTTGCCTGCCAATCGGTGGGTAGTGCAGTTAATTGGCGCGTTTAATATATGCGCTGAAATGAAGGATGATTCCATGCCTCACACGATAAAAAAGATGAGTCTAATTGGGCTCATATTGATGATCTTTACTTCAGTATTCGGTTTTGCGAATAGCCCATCGGCTTATTATTTAATGGGTTATAGTGCGATTCCATTTTATATATTTTCTGCATTATTATTCTTTATTCCATTCGCCTTAATGATGGCTGAAATGGGGGCGGCCTATCGCAAAGAAGAGGGCGGTATCTATTCCTGGATGAATAATAGCGTTGGGCCACGTTTTGCTTTCATCGGCACCTTTATGTGGTTTTCCTCTTATATCATCTGGATGGTGAGTACTTCCGCTAAAGTTTGGGTGCCGTTCTCAACATTCCTCTATGGTAGCGACATGACTCAGCACTGGAGTATTGCCGGGCTGGAGCCTACGCAGGTTGTTGGTCTGTTGGCTGTCGCATGGATGGTTCTGGTTACCGTCGTCGCCTCAAAAGGGATTAATAAAATAGCCCGTATTACTGCGGTAGGTGGTATAGCAGTAATGTGTCTTAATTTAGTATTACTGTTAGTGAGCGTTGCTATTTTGTTATTAAATGGTGGTCATTTCGCACAGGATATTAATTTTGTGGTATCTCCAAATCCGGGATATCAGTCCGGTCTGGCGATGTTATCTTTTGTCGTATTTGCTATTTTCGCTTACGGTGGAATTGAAGCTGTTGGCGGTCTGGTTGATAAAACGGAAAATCCTGAAAAGAATTTTGCTAAAGGTATTGTTTTTGCCGCTATTGTTATTTCGATTGGTTATTCCCTGGCAATATTCTTATGGGGCGTCAGCACTAACTGGCAGCGGGTATTAAGTAATGGTTCGGTTAACCTTGGCAATATTACTTATGTACTGATGAAGAGCCTTGGGATGACGCTGGGTAATGCACTGCATTTGTCGCCCGAAGCATCATTGTCGCTGGGGGTATGGTTTGCGCGTATTACCGGACTTTCGATGTTCCTCGCTTACACGGGGGCGTTCTTTACGCTTTGCTACTCGCCGTTGAAAGCAATCATCCAGGGGACGCCGAAAGCATTGTGGCCGGAACCAATGACGCGTCTGAACGCGATGGGAATGCCGTCTATTGCGATGTGGATGCAGTGCGGGTTGGTTACTGTCTTCATCCTGTTGGTTTCGTTTGGCGGCGGCACCGCATCGGCGTTCTTTAACAAGCTGACGCTGATGGCGAATGTCTCCATGACCATTCCGTATCTGTTCCTTGCCCTGGCATTCCCGTTCTTTAAAGCGCGTCAGGATCTCGACAGACCGTTTGTTATTTTCAAAACGCACATGTCAGCAATGATTGCCACAGTGGTTGTCGTATTGGTGGTGACGTTTGCTAACGTCTTTACCATCATCCAGCCAGTAGTCGAAGCCGGAGACTGGGATAGCACATTGTGGATGATTGGCGGCCCTGTCTTCTTCTCGCTGTTAGCAATGGCGATTTACCAGAACTATTGCGGCCGCATGGCGAATAAGCCTGAGTTAACCTTAGATTGATTGTATGCAATAACAACTCATCGCCAGTCCGGCGATGAGTTGTCTGAAAAGGAAGATGTCATGGATGGCACGGGGCGGGGCCCGCTGATAACCGAAGATCAAATCAGAGCACTGCAATTTTCTGCTGGGGATGTAGCGGAAATAGAGCAGACTATTCTCTCTTTTTTCGATGCCTGCCACACCCGTAAAATAGCGATGGTGGTCAGCAATACCATTAATACCCTCAAAGATCGAGACCGGAATCGGTGGCGAAACCTGTCGGATATTTATTGCGCTTACCTTATCAGGTTCCTGGTTTTTCGTGGCGAATTGGTCGGATACGGTGATTTGTTCAGAATGCGTTTTAGCGAAATGAAACTGTCGGTTGAAACGTCATGAGTGCACATCAGTTTATTTTATGCTGCATTTGGTTCTTCGTATCTGTTCTCTGGATTCTGATACTGTCCACGCTGGACAAAGAATGGATGATTGATGGACGCGGGATTAACAATATCTGCGATGTGTTGGAGCATCTGGAAAATGACGATACTCGCGATGTCGGTGTGATAATGACGTTGCCGCTGTTTTTCCCTTTTCTTTGGTTCACGCAGTGGCGAAAAAAACGCGGCTGGTTTATGTACGCCACCGCACTGGCGATCTTCGGCTACTGGCTATGGCAGTTTTTCCTGCGCTATCAGTTTTGTTGGTGATTGAAACTGCCAGAGTCGCCTCCGGCAGTTTCTCACGTTACAAGCTTCCTGCCTGACGTCCTTTACCCGCAGACGTTAATGTTCTGCCCGTTTGTTTACCGTTCAGACTTTCCAGACGCATCTGGAACGGCGGGAATGGCATATCGATACCGTGGGCGTGGAAGCCCGCCAGAATTAACTGGTGGATCTCGTGGCGCAGCGGCATACGGTGACCCATTTCCGCGGCGTAAATACGCAACTCGAAAATCTGAATCCCCTGTTGTAGATCGACCAGGAAGACTTCCGGTGCCGGGTTGTCGATGACCAACGAGCAGCGACGCGCTGCGGTTAGCAAGATTTCCGTCACTTCTTCACTGTTGGCATCGGCAGGAGCCGGAATCGTCAACACCACGCGCGTGACCGAGTCAGAAAGCGACCAGTTGATAAACTGCTCAGTAATGAACGCTTTGTTTGGCACAATAATCTCTTTGCGATCCCAGTCGCTGATAGTGGTGGCGCGGGTGTTAATTTTCGTCACACTGCCAGTAAGATCGCGAATTGTCACCGTATCGCCAATGCGAATCGGTTTTTCGAACAGGATAATCAGACCAGAGATAAAGTTGGCGAAAATCTCCTGCAAACCAAAACCGAGACCAACACCGAGTGCAGCGACCAGCCACTGCAATTTCGACCACTCAATACCAATCATCGAGAAGCCGACCAGCCCGCCAATCAGCATCAGCAGATATTTGGTGATGGTGGTGATGGCGTAACCTGTACCTGGCGTTAAATCAAGGTGCTGCAAAATCGCCAGTTCCAGCAGCGCGGGCAGGTTGCGCACTAGTTGCGTGGTGATGATAAACACCAGAATGGCAATCAGCACTGCACCGAGAGTAATCGGTTCCAGACTTTCCACGCCCTGCACTGTGGAGGTGACATCCCACAGCGAAATATTTTCGAGGAAGCCAAAAGCGGAATGAATTTCTGACCACAGCACGATGACTGAAAGAAGGGCGATCAGCATCAGGATTGAACGCACCAGCCGCAAGGATTGTGCACTGATAGCATCGAGATCGACTTCGCTTTCATCCACTTCAATCGCCCCTTCCGGGCTACTGTGATGATGCGCTTCTTCTTCGCCACGCGCGCGTTGTGCCAGCATTTCAGCACGGCGATGCTTCGCCCGGTCAAACGCCAACCTGCGGCGTTGGATCAGCATCCAGCGGCGGATAACGTGATAAATCACCAGTAACAGGAACCAGATGGCGACCGATGTTTCCAGCCTTGCCAGCAGAGCCTGCGCTGTTGCCAGATAACCCACGGCTGCGGCGAGAATAGCGACCAGTGGCGCGCCAATCATCATGTTCCACAGCATATGGTTGGCAATGTTGTCACCACTGCCTTCTTTGTTAAGATACAGTGGGATCCCGGCTTTTTTCAGGCTGAGCGTGACCACTGCCAGTGCACCGCAAATGAGGATAAAGCAAAGACGTCCCAGTGAGCCGGAAAACTCGCGGTCGTCGAGATTATCAAACATCATCAGCGCCATAATCAGTGGCACGATAAGCCCAATGCTCATCAGGTAGTAGCGCATACCACGGGAAACACGTTCGCGCGGCCAGCCGAAATGGGCGATAAACAAGCCGTTCGGGCGAGCAAAGGTGGCGCAAATCATCACCACCCACAGCAGTGGCACGGTGGCCGTTACACCATCGCCAATCGCTACCGCCAGCGGATAAGGCCACGCCTCGCGCAAGCCGTAACCCAGCGTCATCCACAGCACTGGTAGCGGCGAAGCGACGAGGATCGACCAGAAAAGCGTCCGTAACGTCAGCCAGAAATGATCCTGAGTGACTTTGCCGACTTTAGCCGCCGAACGTTCAAGAAAACGGGTGAAATAGCGGCGCGAGTAAATGCTGCAACCGACCAGAATCAACGCGCCAAACAGCGGTAAAATAGTCTCTTTGCTGGTCAGCATCATCATGGTGGCTTTACCTAACTGACTGAAGGTGTCCAGCGAGATCAGACGACGCAGATCCTGGGCGATTTCCAACGGCCAGGCGATGGTCATCGGGCGCACATCAGAGGTCCAGAACAGATAGCGGTGTGTCGCTTCGTTGACCTCTTTCAGCGCATCTTCCAGTTGCCCGTTGGAAACTTTCAGCTTGGTTAGCTCAAGCAGTAGCGTGTCGCCGCCCTGGAGTAATGAGTTAAGCAACTCGCGCTGAGTACGCAATTGAGCTTCGAGTATCCGGTTTTGCTCGGCAGTCAGCGGCTGGCCGTCGGCCTGAAGGATCTGTCGCAGTTGTGGCTGTTTATTGAGGAGATCTTCATAATGCAACCGTTGCACGCGCAACTGAGCCATCTCGGTATCAAGCTGTTGCGGTTTCGGCATTTCCGGCAGGCGTGCCACCTGCGCCCGCAGTGCTTCACCGAGCAAGTTTGATGAACCCAGCCATTGCGACTGTTCACGCAGCGTATTCAGTGCCTGCCGGACTTGCAACGTCTGGCTGGCAGCCTGACGCTGCTGTGAGGCGACGAGATCCATCCGCTGCGCTTGCTGATTCAACGCTGCCGATAGTTCACGGTTAATTTTGAATTGAGCAACGATATCTTCCGGCAAATCGGCACTGCTTTCTGCCAGTAATTCAGTGCTTTCCAGCGCCCGCTCTGCCTCAAGCTGGCGTTGGCTGTTCAACTGGTTGCGCAGGGCCTGCAAATACGCATCCAGTTGCTGACTCTCTTTTTCTGCCAGTGCCGAGCGCAGACGAGCCAGTTCCTGACGGTTATTGGCAGAAAGTTGCGCCAGCTCGAGTTCATCGACCAATGATTTCAAACGTGCGGAGTCGGCCTGCAACGCGAAATTTTGTGCCTGATTAAGCGGACTATTTCCCGTGAGTGTCCCCAGTCGGCGCTCAATTTCATTCAACTGGCGGCGGGCGTCAGTTTGCTGTTGTGGTAATTGATTAAGCGAATCCGCAATCTCGCGGGCGCGTTCCTGCTCTTGCTGGGCCTGACGGCTTTTATCCAGCAACTGACTGCTGACCTGGAGTATTTCCTGATTCAGCGCGTCGGTAGACATCCCCGGCGACACGCTGCGCGGCTCATCACGCATATTGTTTAACTGTGCGCGCAGAGTAGCGGAGAGTTTCGGGTAGTTATCAATGATTTCTTGATATTGCTTGATGCGCTCAAGGGAACCTTTACGTTCCTCAAGCGCATTTAAGGCAGACTGGAGCGCCTCTACGACTTCCGGCTGCGCGGGTTTCGCCGCTTTTGCCTGCTCCAGTTCCTGGGTGATTTGTTTACTATCGGGGGCCGTCGCGGCGTACGCCCCCCAACTGAGGCACCAGGCCATCAGAAAAGTGATAATCAGGCGCACGTCAGCGTTTCCTTTGATGGATTAGACCTGGTCTTTTTTGTCGTCAACCAATGGGCTGGCGTCGTGTTCTGCCTCGATCTCTTCAGCAGGAAGCGGGGCCGGTTCAGTTTCTGGCGTAACAAAGGTTTCGGTAGATACAGCCAGCGGCTGACCAATCTTAGTGACAGAAAGGCTTGCCAGTTGCTCAACCAGATTCACTTTACCCGGCGCAAACAGGTTGATAACAGTAGATCCGAGTTTAAAGCGCCCCATTTCCTGGCCTTTCAGTAGCGCCACAGAATCGTCGTTTTCCCCGGCAGGCCAGGTCCAGCGTTTGATGATGCCTTCGCGCGGTGGCGTAATGGTGCCTGCCCAGACAGTTTCAATGCTGCCAACAATTGTCGCACCGACCAGAATCTGTGCCATCGGGCCGAATTCGGTATCGAAGAGACAGATTACGCGTTCGTTACGGGCAAACAGATTTGGCACGTTCTGGGCTGTGAGATGATTCACCGAGAAGAGATCGCCCGGCACGTAGATCATCTCACGCAGGATACCGTTGCACGGCATATGTACGCGGTGGTAGTCACGCGGGGAGAGGTAAGTGGTCACAAACGTACCGTTGCGGAAGAGATCCGCCATCAGGTAGTTACCCGCCAGCAGGGCTTCAAGACTGTAGTTGTGGCCTTTGGCTTGCAGGATTTTATCTTCTTCGATTTTACCTAACTGGCTGATAACACCATCGGCAGGCATGACCAGAACATTCGGGTCGGTATCGATCGGGCGTACATCGTCACGCAGCGGACGGACAAAAAATTCGTTAAAGGTACGGTAGCTGGCGGTGTCCGGTTTCTGCGCCTCTTTCATGTCGACCTTGTAGTATTTAACGAACAGATCGATAACCAGTTTTGTCAGCCATCCTGCCCGCTTGCTTGCACCCCAACCCGCCAGGCGAGTAAGCCATAGTTTCGGCAGAATATACTGTAGCGAAAGTTTGAATGAATTTAACAAGGTAGCCTCCAGGCCATTGTTTTGTCGTTCCTGATCCGGCGTACATGCCGGATCCTGAAAAAAAGGGGACGATTCTAACGACGGTTAGCTTAATTGTCAGTCATCCGTATCAGAAAAGTTTTTACGCGTTTTTACCTGCGCCATGCTTTCCAGAATACGGTGATAGTTTTCGAAACGAGTTTCCGCGATTTTCCCATCTTCAACCGCTTCACGGATAGCGCAGCCCGGATCGGTATCGTGTTTGCAATCGCGATACTTACACAGGCCTAAGTAATCATGAAATTCGACAAAGCCTTGAGTGATTTGTTCCGGTGCCAGGTGCCAGAGACCAAATTCACGCACGCCAGGGGAATCAATCACATCACCGCCGTGCGGGAAGTGATACAACCGTGCGGCGGTGGTGGTGTGCTGACCCAGACCAGAGTTGTCCGAAACATCGTTGGTCAGGATCTCTTTTTGCAGCCCCAGCAACGCGTTCAGCAGACTGGATTTACCGACGCCAGACTGCCCGGCAAAGATGCTGATCCGCCCGGTCAACGCCTCTTCCAGCGGTTTCAGGCCATCCTGAGTATGGCTGGAAACCATTAATACGCGATAACCAATGTTGCGGTAAATATCCATCTGCTCGTTGACAAATGCCATACCGTCATCGTCCAGCAGGTCGATCTTATTGAGCACAATAATCGGCTCAATCTGCAAGGTTTCGCAGGCCACCAGGTAACGGTCGATAATATTGAGCGACAGCTCCGGCAAAATGGCGGAGACAATGACGATCTGGTCGATGTTGGCGGCAATGGGCTTCACGCCGTCGTAAAAATCCGGGCGCGTCAACACCGAGGTGCGCTCATGCACCGCTTCAACGATCCCTTTGACATTAATACCTTCCGCCGCCGGTTTGCCCGGACGCCAGACAACGCGATCGCCAGTCACCAGCGAACGGATAGTGCGGCGAATATTGCAGCGGTGAACTTCGCCATCGGCGGATTCCACATCAGCATGCATGCCAAAACGGCTGATGACGATACCTTCATCAGGCTCGCCAAACAGATTGTCGTCGTAGTCGGGCTTCTCCTTAGACGTTTTAAGACGACGCTGGTGATTGGCGTTCACACGGCGCTGCTGGCCTTTGGAGAGTTTATTTTTACTCAATCGTACTGACTCCTGGTCGCCCCTGATGGGCAAAACATCTATGATACACGCAATTGCGAATCAATATAGTCACTGTGAATGGGTGGAAAATAGCATGAGTGCCAATGAAAACAACCTGATTTGGATCGATCTTGAGATGACCGGTCTGGATCCCGAGCGCGATCGCATTATTGAGATTGCCACGCTGGTGACCGATGCCAACCTGAATATTCTGGCAGAAGGGCCGACCATTGCAGTACACCAGTCTGATGAACAGTTAGCGTTGATGGATGACTGGAACGTGCGCACTCATACCGCCAGTGGGCTGGTGGAGCGTGTGAAGGCGAGCACGATGGGCGATCGGGAAGCGGAACTGGCGACGCTCGAGTTCTTAAAACAGTGGGTGCCAGCAGGAAAATCACCGATCTGCGGTAACAGTATTGGTCAGGATCGTCGCTTCCTGTTCAAATACATGCCGGAACTGGAGTCGTACTTCCACTACCGCTATCTCGATGTCAGCACGCTGAAAGAGCTGGCGCGCCGTTGGAAGCCGGAAATTCTTGATGGTTTTACCAAACAGGGGACGCATCAGGCGATGGATGATATCCGTGAATCGGTGGCGGAACTGGCTTACTACCGCGAGCACTTCATCAAGATGTAAAATTTTTCCTGGTCACGTAACCGCCGAAATCCACTTGCGGCGGCGTGATTTTGACGCTAAATTGAACGTCTTGCCGATAATTTCAGCACTTGAGATAAAAACTCAAAAAAATTTTTTTAGGGGGGTTGCAGAGGGAAAGATTTCTCGTATAATGCGCCTCCCGTAACGACGCAGAAATGCGAAATTACGAAAGCAAAAATTAAGTAGTACGCGGGAATAGCTCAGTTGGTAGAGCACGACCTTGCCAAGGTCGGGGTCGCGAGTTCGAGTCTCGTTTCCCGCTCCAAATTCTCCTCTCAATAAAATATCCACAGCGACGCGATGCGTTATTGCTGGTTTTTGTTATCTCTGACAAACTCTTGTAAACAGAGTTATCCACAGTGTCGGGCTGTAATCTTAATTTCAGGAAAACTTCGCACGGTGAATAGTAATTTTTTAACGTGTTGATATTTAAGTTGAAAAATAAGGTTTTGATTTGTCGTATTGATCACTTGACGATTTTTTCTGGCTTGAATTGCAATGTGTTTTTAATTTTATTCACAAGCTGTGGATGAATCAGGCGTCACGTGGTAAGCCTTTTTCTATCACGCGAACCAGACGCTGTTTTTTCGGTAGTTGCACCTCGACCACGCAGGCATTTCGTCGCTCGATTTGCTGCGCAATCGCCCACTCTATGTGTTCATCGAGAAGTGGGTGTTCACCTTTCCGACTGTTCAGTGCCGCCAGAATCGCTTCATCCCAGGGCGCATTTCCTAGTGCTACGGCGATATTTCGCAGCCAGCGTAAGTGACCAATCCGCCTAATCGCTGATCCTTCCGTGACTTTTAAAAACTTCTCTTCGCTCCAGGCAAAAAGCTCAATGAGCTCCGGCGCATGTAACGGTTTACGCGGGCTGAAATCATCTTCAGTTGTCAGTTGTGAATAGCGATTCCACGGGCAGATAAGCTGACAATCATCGCAACCGTAAATACGGTTTCCCATTAATGGCCGTAGTTCTTCCGGGATTGCTCCTTCCAGTTCAATGGTGAGATAAGAGATACAGCGGCGAGCATCGACGGTATATGGTTCCACGATGGCTCCGGTCGGGCAAATCGTCATGCAGGCAACGCATTTACCACATCCTTCCTCAACCGGTTGATCCACAGGTAGCGGAATATCAACCAGCAGTTCGCCTAAAAAGAAGAACGAACCAGCTTCGCGATTAAGAATAAGTGAGTGCTTACCTGTCCAGCCAAGACCTGCTTTTTCAGCTAACGGACGCTCAAGAATAGGCGCAGAGTCGACAAACGGTCTAAAATTCAGCGAAACACAATGTTGCTGAATCATCTCGCCCAGCTTTTTGAGTCGGTTGCGCAGAAGTTTGTGATAGTCACGGCCCAGCGCATAACGGCTAACATAGCCGAGTTTGGGATTTTTCAGCGTGCTGGCAAATGCGGCGTTGGCAGGAAGATAATTCATCCGCACGCTGATCACGCGCAGTGTACCGGGCAATAACTCGTGGGGGCGGGCGCGCAGCATACCGTGACGCGCCATCCAGTCCATTTCGCCATGGTATTGTTTGTCCAGCCATGCTTGCAGTTTTGGCTCGGACTCGCTGAGATCGGTATCGGTAATACCTACTTGCTGAAAGCCCAGTTCCAGCCCCCACTGTTTAATTTTTTGCGCTAACTGATTGAGATCGAGGGGCTCTGACATGACGGACCATACAATGAAGAAAAACCCCGTAAGTATACCACACACCGTCTGGCACGCCGACGATATCCGCCGTGGCGAACGCGAGGCGGCGGATGCGCTGGGGCTAACGCTCTATGAACTGATGCTTCGTGCGGGGGAAGCCGCGTTTCAGGTGTGTCGTACCGCTTATCCTGACGCCCGTCATTGGCTGGTGCTGTGCGGTCATGGCAATAACGGTGGCGATGGGTATGTGGTCGCGCGGCGGGCAAAAGCCATCGGCATTGAGGTCACGCTGCTGGCCCAGGAGAGCGACAAACCGTTGCCAGAAGAGGCCGCACAAGCGCGCGATGCATGGTTAAACGCGGGAGGCGAGATTCATGCTTCGAATATTGTCTGGCCTGAGTCGGTGGATCTGATAGTTGATGCGCTGCTCGGCACCGGATTGCAGCAAGCGCCCCGTGAACCCATCAGTAAATTAATCGATCATGCCAATACTCATCCTGCGCCGATTGTGGCAGTTGATATTCCTTCCGGCCTGTTAGCACAAACCGGAGCCACGCCAGGTGCGGTGATCAACGCCTCTCACACCGTGACCTTTATTGCCCTGAAACCAGGCTTGCTAACCGGGAAAGCGCGGGATGTAACCGGGGATCTGCATTTTGACTCGCTGGGGCTGGATAGGTGGCTGGCAACTCAGGAGGCGAAAATTCAGCGCTTTTCCGCATCGCAACTTTCTCACTGGCTGAAACCGCGTCGCCCGACATCACATAAAGGCGATCACGGGCGACTGGTGATTATCGGTGGCGATCACGGCACGGCGGGCGCGATCCGTATGGCGGGCGAAGCGGCGCTGCGTGCTGGTGCTGGTTTGGTCAGAGTGCTGACGCGCAGTGAAAACATTGCGCCGTTGCTGACCGCGCGCCCGGAATTGATGGTATACGAACTGACTGCGGAATCCTTAGCTGATAGCCTGGAATGGGCCGATGTGGTGGTGATTGGCCCTGGTCTGGGTCAGCAAGAGTGGGGGAAAAAAGCCCTACAAAAAGTCGAGAATTTTCGCAAACCGATGTTGTGGGATGCCGATGCATTGAACCTGCTGGCAATCAATCCCGATAAGCGTCACAATCGCGTGATCACGCCGCATCCTGGCGAGGCTGCACGGTTGTTGGGCTGTTCCGTGGCTGAAATTGAAAGTGACCGCTTACATTACGCACAACGTCTGGTACAACGTTATGGTGGTGTGGCGGTGCTGAAAGGTGCCGGGACCGTGGTCGCTGCACATCCTGATGCGTTAGGTATTGTTGACGCCGGAAATGCAGGTATGGCCAGTGGCGGCATGGGCGATGTGCTCTCTGGTATTATTGGCGCATTGTTAGGGCAGAAACTGACGCCGTATGATGCTGCCTGTGCCGGTTGTGTTGCGCACGGTGCGGCGGCCGATGTGCTGGCAGCGCGTTTTGGTACGCGCGGGATGCTGGCAACCGATCTCTTTTCCACGCTACAGCGTATTGTTAACCCGGAAGTGACTGATAAAAACCATGATGAATCGAGTAATTCCGCTCCCTGACGAGCAGGCAACATTAGACCTGGGCGAACGGGTAGCTAAAGCCTGCGATGGCGCTACCGTAATCTATCTGTATGGCGATTTAGGTGCAGGTAAAACCACCTTCAGCCGGGGTTTTTTACAAGCTCTGGGCCATCAGGGTAATGTCAAAAGCCCCACCTATACGCTGGTCGAACCCTATACGCTCGACAAATTAATGGTTTATCACTTTGATTTGTACCGCCTTGCCGATCCCGAGGAGCTGGAGTTTATGGGGATCCGCGATTATTTTGCCCACGATGCCATCTGCCTGGTGGAATGGCCACAACAAGGTACAGGTGTTCTTCCTGACCCGGATGTCGAAATACACATTGATTATCAGGCACAAGGCCGTGAGGCGCGCGTGAGTGCTGTTTCCTCTGCGGGTGAATTGTTGCTGGCGCGTTTAGCCGGTTAACCTTTAAAAGGTGGCGGGATGATGTATCGCATCAAAAATTGGTTGGTGGCGGCATTGGTGCTGTTGTGCGCACAGGCTGGTGCCGCTACGCTCTCTGATATTCAGGTTTCTAATGGCAGTGAGCAGGCGCGGATAACGTTGAGTTTTATTGGCGATCCTGATTATGCCTTTAGCCATCAAAGCAAACGCACTGTGGCGCTGGATATTAAACAAACCGGTGTAATTCAGGGGCTACCGTTGTTGTTCAGTGGCAATAATTTGGTAAAAGCTATTCGCTCTGGCACGCCAAAAGATGCGCAAACGCTGCGGTTGGTGGTCGATCTTACCGAAAACGGTAAAACCGAAGCGGTGAAGCGGCAGAATGGTAGCAATTACACAGTCGTCTTTACGATTAACGCCGATGCACCGCCACCGCCACCGCCCCCTCCGCCGCCTGTGGTTGCTAAACGCGTTGAAACACCTACGGTTGTCGCACCGCGCGTAAGTGAACCTGCGCGCAATCCGTTTAAAACTGAAAGCAACCGCACAACAGGTGTCATCAGCAGCAATACGGTAACGCGTCCGGCAGCGCGCGCGACGGCTAACACTGGCGATAAAATTGTCATCGCCATTGATGCCGGGCACGGCGGTCAGGACCCAGGCGCTATCGGCCCTGGCGGTACGCGGGAGAAAAATGTCACCATCGCCATCGCGCGTAAATTGCGTACTTTGCTCAATGCCGATCCGATGTTTAAGGGGGTTTTAACCCGTGACGGGGATTACTTTATTTCGGTGATGGGGCGTAGTGACGTCGCACGTAAGCAAAACGCCAATTTCCTCGTGTCGATTCACGCCGATGCCGCACCGAACCGCAGTGCCACCGGCGCCTCTGTATGGGTGCTCTCGAACCGTCGCGCAAACAGTGAAATGGCAAGCTGGCTGGAACAGCACGAGAAACAGTCAGAGTTGCTGGGCGGTGCTGGTGATGTGCTGGCAAACAGCCAGTCGGATCCGTACTTAAGCCAGGCTGTGCTGGATTTACAGTTCGGTCATTCCCAGCGGGTAGGGTATGATGTGGCGACCAGTATGATCAGCCAGTTACAACGCATTGGCGAAATTCATAAACGTCGACCAGAACACGCCAGCCTTGGCGTTCTGCGTTCGCCGGATATCCCGTCAGTACTGGTCGAAACCGGTTTTATCAGCAATAACAGCGAAGAGCGTTTGCTGGCGAGCGACGATTATCAACAGCAGTTGGCAGAAGCCATTTACAACGGCCTGCGCAATTATTTCCTTGCGCATCCGATGCAGTCTGCGCCGCAGGGCGCAACTGCGCAGACAGCCAGTACTGCCACGACGTCAGATCGCACGCTGCCAAACTAAGGATTATTGATGCCAATTCAGGTCTTACCGCCACAACTGGCGAACCAGATTGCCGCAGGTGAGGTGGTCGAGCGACCTGCGTCGGTAGTCAAAGAACTGGTGGAAAACAGCCTCGATGCGGGGGCGACGCGCATTGATATTGATATCGAACGTGGCGGGGCGAAACTTATCCGCATTCGTGATAACGGCTGCGGTATCAAAAAAGATGAACTGGCGCTGGCACTGGCGCGTCATGCCACCAGTAAAATCGCCTCTCTGGACGATCTCGAAGCCATTATCAGCCTGGGCTTTCGCGGTGAGGCATTGGCGAGTATCAGTTCGGTTTCCCGCCTGACACTCACTTCGCGCACCGCGGAACAGCAGGAAGCCTGGCAGGCTTATGCCGAAGGGCGTGATATGGATGTGACGGTTAAACCTGCTGCCCATCCGGTGGGAACGACGCTGGAAGTGTTGGATCTGTTCTACAACACCCCGGCGCGGCGCAAATTCATGCGCACCGAGAAAACGGAATTTAACCATATTGATGAGATTATCCGGCGTATTGCACTGGCGCGTTTCGATGTGACCATCAACCTGTCACATAACGGCAAAATCATGCGCCAGTACCGCGCGGTGCCGGAAGGCGGGCAAAAAGAGCGCCGTTTAGGGGCGATTTGTGGCACCGCTTTTCTCGAACATGCGCTGGCGATTGAATGGCAGCACGGTGACCTCACGCTGCACGGCTGGGTCGTAGATCCGACTCACACCACGCCCGCGCTGGCAGAAATTCAGTATTGCTACGTGAATGGGCGCATGATGCGCGATCGCCTGATCAATCACGCGATCCGCCAGGCCTGCGAAGATAAACTGGGGGCCGACCAACAACCGGCGTTTGTGTTGTATCTTGAGATCGACCCGCATCAGGTGGATGTTAACGTGCACCCTGCCAAACACGAAGTGCGTTTTCATCAGTCGCGCCTGGTGCATGATTTTATCTATCAGGGTGTGTTAAGCGTGCTGCAACAGCAACTGGAAACGCCTTTGCCGTTGGAGGGTAACGCTCAGCCAGCACCGCGTCCTGTACCAGAAAACCGCGTGGCAGCAGGGCGTAATCATTTTGCTGAACCGGCAGTTCGTGAGCCAGCAGCCCAGCGCTACTCTCCTGCTCCAGCAACAGGCAGCCGCCAGGCCGCTCCGTGGCCGAACGCACAGCCAGGCTACCAGAAACAGCAAGGCGAAGTGTATCGCCAGCTTTTGCAAACGCCTGCGCCAATGCACAAACCAAAAGCGTCAGAACCGCAGGAACTTACGCTGGCAGCGAATGGTCAAAGCTTTGGTCGGGTGCTGACTATCGTCCATTCTGACTGTGCGCTGCTGGAACGCGACGGCAAAATTTCACTTTTAGCCCTGCCGGTAGCGGAACGCTGGTTGCGTCAGGTGCAACTGACGCCGGGTGAATCGCCAGTTTGCGCCCAGCCGTTGCTTATTCCGTTGCGGCTAAAAGTCTCTGGCGAAGAAAAATCGGCATTAGAAAAAGCGCAGTCTGCACTGGCAGAGTTAGGCATTGAATATCAGTCCGATGCGCAGCATGTGACCATCAGGGCCGTGCCTTTACCCTTACGCCAACAAAATTTACAAATCTTGATTCCTGAACTGATAGGCTACCTGGCAAAGCAGTCCGTATTCGAACATGGCAATATTGCGCAGTGGATTGCACGAAATCTGACGAGCGAACATGCACAGTGGTCAATGGCACAAGCCATTACCCTACTGGCGGACGTAGAACGGTTATGTCCTCAGCTTGTGAAAACGCCGCCGGGTGGTCTGTTACAATCTGTTGATTTACATCCGGCGATAAAAGCCCTGAAAGATGAGTGATATCAGTAAGGCGAGCCTGCCTAAGGCAATTTTTTTGATGGGGCCAACGGCCTCCGGTAAAACGGCGCTGGCTATTGAGCTGCGTAAAATTTTACCAGTAGAGTTGATAAGCGTTGATTCTGCCCTTATTTACAAAGGGATGGATATCGGGACGGCGAAGCCGAACGCTGAAGAGTTACTCGCCGCGCCGCACCGATTGTTGGATATTCGCGATCCGTCGCAGGCTTATTCGGCTGCTGATTTTCGCCGCGATGCGCTGGCGGAAATGGCCGATATCACCGCGGCGGGGCGGATCCCGCTGTTGGTAGGCGGTACGATGTTGTATTTCAAGGCGTTACTGGAAGGGTTGTCGCCGCTACCGTCGGCGGACCCGGAAGTACGGGCCAGAATTGAGCAACAGGCGGCAGAGCAAGGTTGGGAGTCATTGCACCGTCAACTTCAGGAGATCGATCCGGTTGCGGCAGCAAGGATTCATCCAAATGATCCACAAAGGCTTTCCCGGGCACTGGAAGTTTTTTTCATTTCGGGTAAAACTTTAACGGAACTGACGCAAACGTCAGGAGACGCTCTACCGTATCAGGTGCATCAGTTCGCCATCGCCCCGGCGAGCCGTGAACTGCTCCATCAACGAATTGAGCAGCGTTTTCATCAGATGTTGGCTTCAGGTTTTGAAGCAGAAGTCCGGGCGCTTTTTGCCCGAGGAGATTTGCATACGGATTTGCCTTCCATTCGTTGCGTGGGTTATCGCCAGATGTGGTCTTACCTTGAAGGCGAAATCTCATACGATGAAATGGTTTATCGAGGTGTTTGCGCCACGAGACAGTTGGCGAAGCGGCAAATAACCTGGCTGCGTGGTTGGGAAGGGGTTCACTGGCTTGACAGTGAAAAACCAGAACAGGCGCGTGACGAAGTATTACAGGTTGTTGGTGCTATCGCAGGCTGAATGTGTACAATTGAGACGTATCGTGCGCAATTTTTTCAGAATCGAAAGGTTCAAAGTACAAATAAGCATATAAGGAAAAGAGAGAATGGCTAAGGGGCAATCTTTACAAGATCCGTTCCTGAACGCACTGCGTCGGGAACGTGTTCCAGTTTCTATTTATTTGGTGAATGGTATTAAGCTGCAAGGACAAATCGAGTCTTTTGATCAGTTCGTGATCCTGTTGAAAAACACGGTCAGCCAGATGGTTTATAAGCACGCGATTTCTACTGTTGTCCCGTCTCGCCCGGTTTCTCATCACAGTAACAACGCCGGTGGCAGTACCAGCAGTAACTACCATCATGGTAGCAGCGCGCAGAATACTTCCGCGCAACAGGACAGCGAAGAAACCGAATAAGGTTTTGGGCTGTTTTTTTACACGGGGAGCCAGCGATCCTGCGTTCCCCGCTGATCTATTTAGAGGGTTATACGCTTGTTTGACCGTTATGATGCTGGTGAGCAGGCGGTGCTGGTACACATCTATTTTACGCAAGACAAAGATATGGAAGACCTCCAGGAGTTTGAATCTCTGGTCTCTTCCGCCGGTGTCGAAGCATTGCAGGTGATTACCGGTAGCCGTAAAGCGCCGCACCCAAAGTATTTTGTTGGTGAAGGTAAAGCCGTTGAAATTGCGGAAGCCGTAAAAGCGACGGGTGCTTCGGTCGTTCTTTTTGACCATGCACTGAGTCCGGCGCAGGAGCGTAACCTGGAGCGTTTGTGCGAATGTCGTGTTATCGACCGCACTGGTCTTATTTTAGATATTTTCGCCCAACGTGCACGTACTCATGAGGGTAAGTTGCAGGTTGAGCTGGCGCAGTTGCGCCATCTGGCCACGCGCCTGGTGCGTGGTTGGACCCACCTTGAAAGACAGAAAGGCGGGATCGGTTTGCGTGGGCCGGGCGAAACCCAGCTCGAAACCGACCGTCGTTTGTTGCGTAATCGCATTGTGCAGATACAGTCGCGCCTGGAAAAAGTTGAAAAGCAGCGTGAGCAGGGGCGGCAATCGCGCATCAAAGCCGACGTTCCTACAGTTTCGCTGGTGGGATATACCAACGCCGGTAAATCTACCCTTTTCAATCGCATCACCGAAGCACGGGTTTATGCGGCAGACCAGTTGTTTGCCACCCTCGACCCTACGTTGCGGCGTATTGACGTCGCGGATGTCGGTGAAACCGTACTGGCGGATACCGTAGGGTTCATTCGCCACTTGCCGCACGATCTGGTGGCGGCGTTTAAAGCCACGTTGCAAGAGACGCGGCAAGCCACATTGCTGCTGCACGTCATTGATGCGGCAGATGTGCGCGTACAGGAGAACATCGAAGCGGTGAATACGGTTCTTGAAGAGATCGATGCTCACGAGATCCCAACCCTGCTGGTGATGAACAAGATCGATATGCTGGACGATTTCGAACCGCGTATTGATCGAGATGAAGAGAACAAACCGATTCGTGTCTGGCTTTCCGCGCAGACCGGAGCGGGGATACCACAGCTTTTTCAGGCTTTGACGGAGCGGCTTTCCGGTGAGGTGGCGCAGCATACATTGCGTTTGCCGCCGCAGGAAGGGCGTCTGAGAAGCCGTTTTTATCAGCTTCAGGCAATAGAAAAAGAGTGGATGGAGGAGGACGGCAGCGTAAGTCTGCAAGTTCGTATGCCGATCATTGACTGGCGTCGCCTCTGTAAACAAGAACCGGCGTTGATCGATTACCTGATCTAACCGGCAAAGCGTCTGAAGCGTGGAGTCATATCCTCTGGCGTCGAAAGACAACAGGGATCACCGCATAACAAATATGGAGCACAAACATGGCGTGGAATCAGCCCGGTAATAACGGACAAGACCGCGACCCGTGGGGAAGCAGCAAACCTGGCGGCAACTCTGAGGGAAATGGAAACAAAGGCGGTCGCGATCAAGGGCCACCTGATTTAGATGATATCTTCCGCAAACTGAGCAAAAAACTCGGTGGTCTGGGCGGCGGTAAAGGCAGCGGTTCTGGCGGTGGTAGTTCATCGCAAGGCCCGCGCCCGCAGCTTGGCGGTCGTGTCGTTACCATCGCAGCGGCAGCGATTGTCATTATCTGGGCAGCCAGTGGTTTCTACACCATTAAAGAAGCCGAACGCGGCGTGGTAACACGCTTTGGTAAATTCAGCCATCTGGTTGAACCTGGTTTGAACTGGAAGCCGACGTTTATCGACGAAGTAAAACCGGTGAACGTGGAAGCCGTGCGTGAACTGGCTGCTTCCGGTGTGATGCTGACATCGGACGAGAACGTGGTGCGCGTTGAGATGAACGTGCAGTACCGCGTCACTAATCCGGAAAAATACCTGTATAGCGTGACCAGCCCGGATGACAGTCTGCGTCAGGCAACCGACAGCGCCCTGCGTGGGGTTATCGGTAAATACACCATGGACCGCATTCTGACGGAAGGTCGTACCGTAATTCGTAGCGATACTCAGCGCGAACTGGAAGAGACTATCCGCCCGTATGACATGGGTATCACGCTGCTGGACGTCAACTTCCAGGCCGCTCGTCCGCCGGAAGAAGTAAAAGCCGCGTTTGACGATGCGATTGCTGCGCGTGAAAACGAACAGCAATACATTCGTGAAGCAGAGGCGTATACCAACGAAGTTCAGCCGCGTGCGAACGGTCAGGCGCAACGTATCCTCGAAGAGGCGCGTGCGTACAAGGCTCAGACTATCCTGGAAGCCCAGGGTGAAGTGGCGCGCTTTGCTAAACTTCTGCCGGAATATAAAGCCGCGCCGGAAATTACTCGCGAGCGTCTGTATATCGAGACGATGGAAAAAGTGTTGGGTAACACCCGCAAAGTGCTGGTTAACGATAAAGGTGGCAACCTGATGGTTCTGCCGTTAGACCAGATGCTGAAAGGCGGCAACGCGCCTGCGGCGAAGAGCGACAACGGTGCCAGCAACTTGCTGCGTCTGCCGCCAGCCTCTTCCTCCACAACCAGTGGAGCAAGCAACACGTCGTCCACCAGTCAGGGCGATATTATGGACCAACGCCGCGCCAACGCGCAGCGTAACGACTACCAGCGTCAGGGGGAATAACGATGCGTAAGTCAGTTATCGCGATTATCATCATCGTGCTGGTAGTGCTTTACATGTCTGTCTTTGTCGTCAAAGAAGGTGAGCGCGGTATTACGCTGCGTTTTGGTAAGGTACTGCGTGACGATGACAACAAACCTCTGGTTTATGAACCGGGTCTGCATTTCAAGATACCGTTCATTGAAACGGTGAAAATGCTCGACGCGCGTATTCAGACCATGGACAACCAGGCAGACCGCTTTGTGACCAAAGAGAAGAAAGACCTGATCGTCGACTCTTACATCAAATGGCGCATCAGCGATTTCAGCCGTTACTACCTGGCAACGGGCGGCGGCGATATTTCGCAAGCAGAAGTGCTGCTGAAACGTAAGTTCTCTGACCGTCTGCGTTCTGAAATTGGTCGTCTGGATGTGAAAGACATCGTCACTGATTCTCGTGGTCGTCTGACCCTCGAAGTGCGTGACGCGCTGAACTCTGGTTCTGCGGGGACGGAAGATGAAGTGTCTACGCCTGCGGCAGATAACGCTATCGCAGAAGCCGCTGAACGTGTAACGGCAGAGACTAAGGGCAAGGTTCCGGTCATCAACCCGAACAGTATGGCTGCGCTGGGTATTGAAGTTGTCGATGTGCGTATCAAGCAGATCAACCTGCCGACCGAAGTGTCTGAAGCGATTTACAACCGTATGCGCGCCGAGCGTGAAGCGGTAGCGCGTCGTCACCGTTCACAAGGTCAGGAAGAAGCGGAAAAACTGCGCGCGACTGCCGACTATGAAGTGACCAGAACGCTGGCAGAAGCAGAGCGTCAGGGTCGTATCATGCGCGGTGAAGGTGATGCCGAAGCGGCTAAACTGTTTGCTGATGCATTCAGCAAGGACCCAGACTTCTACGCGTTCATCCGTAGCCTGCGTGCCTACGAGAATAGCTTCTCCGGTAATCAGGACGTGATGGTCATGAGCCCGGACAGCGATTTCTTCCGCTACATGAAGACGCCGAGCTCCGCGACGCGTTAAGATAACGACCGCGGTACAGGTAAATAAAGCCACCGCATCCTCAGGGATGCCGGTGGTTTTCTTTTTCTATAAGGACAATGAATGAATTCGACAATCTGGCTGGCGCTTGCTTTGGTTTTGGTGCTGGAAGGTTTAGGGCCGATGCTTTACCCACAGGCGTGGAAGAAGATGATCTCCGCGATGACCAATTTACCCGATAATATTTTACGCCGTTTTGGCGGTGGACTTGTGGTTGCGGGCGTTGTGGTCTACTACATGTTGAGGAAAACGATTGGCTGAGCAAAAAATAGACTGACTAAGGTCATTTTTGGATGCAAAAAGTGCTGTAACTCTGAAAAAGCGATGGTAGAATCCATTTTTAAGCAAACGGTGATTTTGAAAAATGGGTAACAACGTCGTCGTAC
The DNA here is from genome assembly GCF_000408525.1 of Escherichia sp. KTE96. Taxonomy (NCBI): domain Bacteria; kingdom Pseudomonadati; phylum Pseudomonadota; class Gammaproteobacteria; order Enterobacterales; family Enterobacteriaceae; genus Escherichia; species Escherichia sp. KTE96. The sequence goes on from NZ_KE137149.1 coordinate 896,041, forward strand.
TGGGCACCCAATGGGGTGACGAAGGTAAAGGTAAGATCGTCGATCTTCTGACTGAACGGGCTAAATATGTTGTACGCTACCAGGGCGGTCACAACGCAGGCCATACTCTCGTAATCAACGGTGAAAAAACCGTTCTCCATCTTATTCCATCAGGTATTCTTCGCGAGAATGTAACCAGCATCATCGGTAACGGTGTTGTGCTGTCTCCGGCTGCGCTGATGAAAGAGATGAAAGAACTGGAAGACCGTGGCATCCCCGTTCGTGAGCGTCTGCTGTTGTCTGAAGCATGTCCGCTGATCCTTGATTATCACGTGGCGCTGGATAACGCACGTGAGAAAGCGCGTGGTGCGAAAGCGATCGGCACCACGGGTCGTGGTATCGGGCCGGCCTACGAAGATAAAGTAGCACGTCGCGGTTTGCGTGTTGGCGACCTTTTCGACAAAGAAACCTTCGCTGAAAAACTGAAAGAAGTGATGGAATATCACAACTTCCAGTTGGTTAACTACTACAAAGTTGAAGCGGTTGATTACCAGAAAGTTCTGGATGATGTGATGGCGGTTGCTGACATCCTGACTTCTATGGTGGTTGACGTTTCTGACCTGCTCGACCAGGCGCGTCAACGTGGCGATTTCGTCATGTTCGAAGGTGCGCAGGGTACGCTGCTGGATATCGACCACGGTACTTATCCGTACGTAACTTCTTCCAACACCACTGCGGGTGGCGTGGCGACCGGTTCCGGCCTGGGGCCGCGTTATGTTGATTACGTTCTGGGTATCCTCAAAGCTTACTCCACTCGCGTTGGCGCAGGTCCGTTCCCGACTGAACTGTTTGATGAAACCGGCGAGTTCCTCTGCAAGCAGGGTAACGAATTTGGCGCGACAACGGGTCGTCGCCGTCGTACCGGCTGGTTGGACACCGTTGCTGTTCGTCGTGCGGTACAGTTGAACTCTCTGTCTGGCTTCTGCCTGACCAAACTGGACGTTCTGGACGGCCTGAAAGAGGTGAAACTCTGCGTGGCCTACCGTATGCCGGATGGTCGCGAAGTGACCACCACTCCGCTGGCAGCAGATGACTGGAAAGGCGTTGAGCCGATTTACGAAACCATGCCGGGTTGGTCTGAATCCACCTTTGGCGTGAAAGATCGTAGCGGTCTGCCGCAGGCAGCGCTGAACTACATCAAGCGTATTGAAGAGCTGACCGGTGTGCCGATCGATATCATCTCTACTGGTCCGGATCGTACTGAAACCATGATTCTGCGCGACCCGTTCGACGCGTAATTCTGGTACGCCCGGCAGATCTTTTGCCTGCCGGGCTAGCAGTGTGATACATTACTGTGTCGGGTAAGCCATTACGCTATCCGACACAGTGTTAAATCCTCGCTTTTTTCCTTCCCCAAACTGAAATAAATTAGCGACACAGCTTGTGGCTGGTTTATCATCAATGTAAATGTATTTTTTCCCGCTTTCCCTTTTTTGAGGTTGATGTGCAGTTAACGAGTTTCACTGATTACGGATTACGCGCGCTGATCTACATGGCATCATTGCCAGAAGGGCGGATGACCAGCATTTCTGAAGTGACTGACGTCTACGGCGTTTCCCGTAATCATATGGTCAAAATAATCAATCAACTTAGTCGTGCCGGCTACGTGACTGCTGTTCGTGGAAAAAATGGCGGCATTCGCCTGGGTAAACCGGCGAGTGCTATACGTATTGGTGATGTGGTGCGCGAGCTGGAACCCTTATCGTTGGTGAATTGCAGCAGTGAGTTTTGCCACATCACACCTGCCTGTCGGTTGAAACAGGCACTTTCAAAGGCCGTGCAAAGTTTTCTTACGGAACTGGATAACTACACGCTTGCCGATTTGGTTGAAGAGAATCAACCGCTTTATAAATTATTGCTGGTGGAGTGACGAAAATCTTCATCAGAGATGACAACGGAGGAACCGAGATGTCACAAGATCCTTTCCAGGAACGCGAAGCTGAAAAATACGCGAATCCCATCCCTAGTCGGGAATTTATCCTCGAACATTTAACCAAACGTGAAAAACCGGCCAGCCGTGATGAGCTGGCGGTAGAGCTGCACATTGAAGGCGAAGAGCAGCTTGAAGGCCTGCGTCGTCGCCTGCGCGCGATGGAGCGCGACGGTCAACTGGTCTTCACTCGCCGTCAGTGCTATGCGCTGCCGGAACGTCTCGATCTGGTGAAAGGTACTGTTATTGGCCACCGTGATGGCTACGGCTTTCTGCGGGTTGAAGGGCGTAAAGATGATTTGTATCTTTCCAGCGAGCAGATGAAAACCTGCATTCATGGCGATCAGGTTCTGGCGCAACCGCTTGGTGCTGACCGTAAAGGCCGCCGTGAAGCGCGTATTGTCCGCGTACTGGTGCCAAAAACGAGCCAGATTGTGGGTCGTTACTTTACCGAAGCGGGCGTCGGCTTTGTGGTTCCTGACGACAGCCGTTTGAGCTTCGATATCTTAATCCCACCTGATCAGATCATGGGCGCACGCATGGGCTTTGTCGTTGTTGTCGAACTGACTCAACGCCCGACACGTCGTACCAAAGCGGTGGGTAAAATCGTCGAAGTACTTGGCGACAATATGGGCACCGGCATGGCGGTTGATATCGCCCTGCGCACCCATGAAATTCCGTACATCTGGCCGCAGGCTGTTGAGCAACAGGTTGCCGGACTGAAAGAAGAAGTGCCGGAAGAGGCAAAAGCAGGCCGTGTCGATCTGCGTGATTTACCGTTGGTCACCATTGATGGCGAAGACGCCCGTGACTTTGACGATGCGGTTTACTGCGAGAAGAAACGCGGCGGTGGCTGGCGTTTATGGGTCGCAATTGCCGACGTCAGTTACTATGTGCGTCCACCAACACCGCTGGACAGAGAAGCACGTAACCGCGGTACGTCGGTGTACTTCCCTTCGCAGGTTATCCCGATGCTGCCGGAAGTACTCTCTAACGGCCTGTGCTCGCTCAATCCGCAGGTAGACCGCCTGTGTATGGTGTGCGAGATGACCATTTCGTCGAAAGGTCGCCTGACCGGCTATAAATTCTACGAAGCGGTGATGAGCTCTCATGCGCGTCTGACTTACACCAAAGTTTGGCATATTCTGCAGGGCGATCAGGAACTGCGTGAACAATACGCTCCGCTGGTTAAGCATCTCGAAGAGCTGCATAACCTCTATAAAGTGCTGGATAAAGCCCGCGAAGAGCGCGGTGGGATCTCGTTTGAGAGTGAAGAAGCGAAGTTTATTTTCAACGCTGAACGTCGTATTGAACGTATCGAACAGACTCAGCGTAACGACGCGCACAAATTAATTGAAGAGTGTATGATTCTGGCGAATATCTCGGCGGCACGTTTCGTTGAGAAAGCGAAAGAACCGGCATTGTTCCGTATTCACGACAAGCCGAGCACCGAAGCGATTACCTCTTTCCGTTCAGTGCTGGCGGAACTGGGGCTGGAATTGCCGGGTGGTAACAAGCCAGAACCGCGCGACTACGCAGAACTGCTGGAGTCGGTTGCCGACCGTCCTGACGCAGAAATGCTACAAACCATGCTGCTGCGCTCAATGAAACAGGCGATTTACGATCCGGAAAACCGCGGTCACTTTGGTCTGGCATTGCAGTCTTATGCCCACTTTACCTCACCGATTCGTCGTTATCCTGACCTGACGCTGCATCGTGCCATTAAGTATCTGTTGGCGAAAGAGCAGGGGCATCAGGGGAACACGACTGAAACCGGTGGCTACCATTATTCAATGGAAGAGATGCTGCAACTGGGTCAGCACTGTTCGATGGCGGAACGTCGTGCCGATGAAGCAACGCGTGATGTGGCAGACTGGCTGAAGTGTGACTTTATGCTCGACCAGGTGGGCAACGTCTTTAAAGGCGTAATTTCCAGCGTCACTGGATTCGGTTTCTTTGTTCGCCTGGATGATCTGTTTATTGATGGCCTGGTCCACGTTTCTTCGCTGGATAACGACTACTATCGCTTTGATCAGGTTGGTCAACGTCTGATGGGGGAATCCAGCGGCCAGACTTATCGCCTGGGCGACCGCGTGGAAGTTCGCGTCGAAGCGGTTAATATGGACGAGCGCAAGATCGACTTTAGCCTGATCTCCAGCGAACGCGCGCCACGCAACGTCGGTAAAACGGCGCGCGAGAAAGCGAAAAAAGGTGATGCAGGTAAAAAAGCCGGTAAGCGTCGTCAGGTGGGCAAAAAGGTAAACTTTGAGCCAGACAGTGCTTTCCGTGGTGAGAAAAAAGCGAAGCCGAAAGCGGCGAAAAAAGACGCGAGAAAAGCGAAAAAGCCATCGGCTAAAACGCAGAAAATAGCTGCAGCGACCAAAGCGAAGCGTGCAGCGAAGAAAAAAGTAGCTGAGTGATCAAAACCCTCTTCAAACAGAAGAGGGGCAGATTGCTGACAAAGTGCGCTTTGTTCATGCCGGATGCGGCGTGAACGCCTTATCAGGCCTACATAATCACGCAAATTCAATATATTGCAGAATCATGTAGGCCTGATAAGCGTAGCGTATCAGGCAAAACGTTAACAACGAGTACATTAATGAGCGAAATGATTTACGGCATCCACGCAGTGCAGGCCCTGCTGGAGCGCGCCCCTGAACGTTTTCAGGAAGTCTTTATTTTAAAAGGCCGTGAAGATAAACGTCTGTTACCGCTGATTCACGCCCTCGAATCTCATGGCGTGGTTATCCAGTTGGCAAATCGTCAATATCTCGACGAGAAAAGCGACGGTGCCGTGCATCAGGGCATTATCGCCCGCGTGAAGCCTGGACGTCAGTATCAGGAAAGCGATCTGCCGGATCTGATCGCTTCGCTCGAACAACCGTTCCTGCTGATCCTCGACGGCGTTACCGATCCACACAACCTCGGTGCGTGCCTGCGTAGCGCAGACGCCGCTGGCGTTCATGCGGTGATTGTACCGAAAGATCGTTCCGCTCAACTCAATGCAACGGCGAAAAAAGTGGCCTGTGGCGCGGCAGAAAGCGTTCCTCTGATTCGGGTGACTAACCTGGCGCGCACCATGCGTATGTTGCAGGAAGAGAATATCTGGATCGTCGGTACGGCGGGTGAAGCGGATCATACTCTCTATCAGAGCAAAATGACCGGGCGTCTGGCACTGGTGATGGGCGCGGAAGGTGAAGGCATGCGTCGCCTGACCCGTGAACATTGCGATGAGTTGATCAGCATCCCGATGGCAGGAAGCGTTTCTTCCCTGAACGTTTCGGTAGCGACCGGCATTTGTTTATTTGAAGCAGTACGCCAGCGTAGCTAATTCCTCTGAATTATGAAAAACCATCCATATTTGGATGGTTTTTTTTTACCTGGAGCTGGTAAGATAATTACGTGCTACAAATATTCATATTATTAATATTTTAACTTAATCACTATGGAATAATATATGACATGGAATCCGTTGGCGCTGGCGACGGCGCTGCAAACTGTACCTGAACAAAATATTGATATAACAAATAATGAAAACGCATTAATTATTAAAATGAATGATTATGGCGATTTGCAAATCAATATTCTTTTTACTTCCCGCCAGATGATTATCGAAACATTTATTTGCCCGGTAAGTTGTATCAGTAATCCAGATGAATTTAATACCTTCTTATTAAGAAATCAGAAGATTATGCCACTGTCATCGGTAGGGATCTCCAGTGTGGAGCAGGAAGAGTATTACATTGTTTTTGGTGCATTATCGCTTAACTCTTCCCTTGATGATCTCCTGCTGGAGATAACCACGCTGGTAGATAATGCATTGGATTTAGCTGAAATTACTGAAGAATATTCATATTAATCACGAAGACAGGTATTTATGGGGATTTTAAAAAGTTTATTTACATTAGGTAAGTCTTTTATTTCACAGGCGGAAGAATCCATTGAAGAAAACCAGGGTGTGCGGATGCTGGAACAACATATTCGCGACGCCAAAGCTGAACTGGATAAAGCCGGAAAATCACGCGTCGATCTGCTGGCGCGAGTGAAATTAAGTAACGATAAACTGAAAGATTTACGTGAGCGTAAAGCCACTCTGGAAGCCCGTGCGCTGGAAGCATTAAGTAAGAACGTCAACCCGTCGTTGATTAACGAAGTCGCTGAAGAAATCGCGCGCCTTGAGAATCTCATTACCGCTGAAGAGCAAGTGTTGTCGAATCTTGAAGTCTCCCGTGATGGTGTGGAAAAAGCGGTAACGGCAACGGCACAGCGTATTGCTCAATTTGAGCAACAGATGGAAGTCGTTAAGGCCACTGAAGCCATGCAGCGTGCGCAACAGGCAGTAACGGCCTCTACCGTTGGAGCATCTTCCAGCGTCTCTACAGCGGCTGAATCCTTAAAACGCCTGCAAGCGCGTCAGGCCGAACGTCAGGCACGGCTGGATGCCGCTGCACAACTGGAGAAAGTGGCAGACGGCCGCGATCTCGACGAAAAACTGGCGGAAGCGGGGATTGGTGGAGTTAACAAAAGCAGTGCTCAGGATGTGCTGGCAAGGCTGCAACGCCAACAGGGTGAGTAATTTTTTTGCCAGCCTCACTAAAAGGCTGGCAGCTATTTTAAGGGTAAAATATGTCTGGTTTTTTCCAGCGCCTGTTTGGCAATGATGATAAGCCTGCTGTCGCTCGTGGTCCGCTGGGGTTGCATCTCCATAATGGTTTTACGCTCGATACGTTAGCGTTTCGTTTACTGGAAGATGAATTACTGATTGCGTTACCGGGGGAAGAATACACTGTAGCTGCAGCCAGTCGCATCGATCTGGGGGGCGGTAGTCAGATATTCCGTTACTACACTTCCGGTGATGAATTCCTGCAAATCAATACCACTGGCGGCGAAGACATTGATGACATTGATGATATCAAGCTCTTTGTCTATGAAGAGAGTTACGGTATCAGCAAAGAGAGCCACTGGCGCGAGGCAATTAATGCCAAAGCAATGGGGATGATGACCTTAAACTGGCAGGAAAAACGCTGGCAGCGATTTTTTAATAGCGAAGAACCAGGTAATATTGAGCCGGTCTACATGCTGGAAAAAATAGAAAATCAAAACCATACCAAATGGGAAGTGCATAACTTTATGATGGGTTACCAGCGACAGGTGACCGAAGATACTTACGAATATTTGCTGTTAAATGGTGAGGAATCCTTTAACGAACTCGGTGAACCGGAGTGGTTATTTTCGCGTGCGCTGGGTGTCGATATCCCACTAACATCACTTCATATTATTGGTTAATTACAGGGAAGTTTATAATGCATATTCTTGATTCACTCCTTGCTTTTAGCGCCTATTTTTTTATTGGCGTGGCTATGGTGATTATCTTTCTGTTTATCTATTCCAAAATTACTCCGCATAATGAATGGCAGTTAATCAAAAACAATAATATCGCGGCGTCACTGGCGTTCAGCGGGACATTGCTGGGTTATGTTATTCCATTATCCAGTGCGGCAATCAATGCGGTGAGTATTCCTGATTATTTTGCCTGGGGTGGGATCGCACTGGTGATTCAATTACTCGTTTTTTCTGGCGTCAGACTTTATATACCCGCATTAAGCGACAAAATTATTAATCACAATACCGCCGCAGGAATGTTTATGGGAACCGCCGCGCTGGCTGGTGGTATTTTTAACGCAGCTTGTATGACATGGTAATGGACGATCATGGCCAGAAAACGCAAATCAAGAAATAGCAGTAAACCAGCTCACGGAGCCATCAGCCGTATTAATCGACCGAATAATCCCTTCGCGCCGCAGCGAAATCGCTACGCACATAAATACTTAACGTTGGCGCTAATGGGGGGAGCCGCTTTTTTCGTATTGAAAAGTTGTGGCGATAGTGGCGATGTCGATAACGACGGCGACGGAACGTTTTACTCGACAGTGCAGGATTGCATTGATGACGGTAATAATTCAGATATCTGTGCTCATGGCTGGAACAACGCCAAAGCGGCATTTTATGCCGATGTTCCGAAGAATATGACTCAGCAGAATTGTCAGTCTAAGTACGAAAATTGCTATTACGACAACGTCGAACAGAGTTGGCTCCCGGTCATTTCTGGATTTTTATTAAGTCGGGTTATTCGTAAAGATCGCGATGAGCAGTTTGTTTATAACAGTGGCGGCTCCTCTTATGCTTCGCGCCCCGTCTGGCGCAACACTTCCGGTGATTACTCCTGGCGCTCCGGTTCTGGCAAAAAAGAGTCTTACTCTTCGGGCGGCTTTACCACCAGAAAAGCATCAACCGTTTCTCGCGGCGGCTATGGTCGTTCTTCCAGCGCCCGTGGGCATTGGGGAGGCTAATCATGCTGAGACACAACGTTCCTGTGCGGCGGGATCTGGATCAGATCGCTGCCGATAACGGATTTGACTTTCATATCATCGACAATGAAATCTATTGGGATGAGAGTCGTGCTTATCGCTTTACCCTGCGGCAGATTGAAGAGCAGATCGAAAAACCGACAGCGGAACTGCATCAGATGTGCCTTGAGGTGGTGGATCGTGCGGTTAAAAATGAAGAGATCCTGACGCAACTGGCGATCCCCCCGCTGTACTGGGATGTAATTGCTGAAAGCTGGCGCGCGCGCGATCCTTCGCTGTATGGCCGTATGGATTTTGCCTGGTGTGGTAATGCGCCGGTGAAGTTGCTGGAGTACAACGCCGATACGCCGACCTCGCTGTATGAATCGGCTTATTTTCAGTGGTTGTGGCTGGAAGATGCCCGGCGCAGCGGCATTATTCCGCGTGACGCTGATCAGTACAATGTCATTCAGGAGCGTCTGATTTCGCGCTTTAGCGAGATTTATAGCCGTGAACCGTTTTATTTTTGTTGCTGTCAGGATACCGACGAAGACAGGACTACCGTGCTGTACTTGCAGGACTGCGCCCAGCAGGCAGGACAGGAATCGCGGTTTATCTATATTGAAGATCTCGGCCTGGGCGTCGGCGGTGTGCTGACCGATCTCGATGATAACGTCATCCAGCGTGCGTTTAAGCTGTATCCGCTGGAGTGGATGATGCGTGACGATAACGGCCCGCTGCTGCGCAAGCGTCGTGAGCAATGGGTGGAACCGTTATGGAAAAGTATCTTGAGCAACAAAGGGTTAATGCCGCTATTGTGGCGCTTTTTCCCTGGTCATCCTAATCTTCTGGCATCCTGGTTTGAGGGCGAGAAACCGCAGATTGCTGCGGGCGAAAGCTACGTGCGTAAACCGATCTACTCACGGGAAGGCGGTAACGTCACCATCTTTGACGGTCAGAACAACGTCGTTGACCATGCTGAGGGTGATTACGCCGATGAACCGATGATCTACCAGGCTTTTCAGCCTTTGCCGCGCTTTGGCGATAGCTACACATTGATTGGTAGCTGGATTGTCGATGATGAAGCGTGCGGTATGGGGATTCGCGAAGATAACACGCTGATCACTAAAGATACTTCGCGTTTTGTTCCGCATTACATTGCGGGTTAAGAATGTTTTAGCAATCTCTTTCTGTCAGGAATCCGTGGCAGTGACCATACTAATGGTGACTGCCATTGATGGAGGGAGACACAGTGCACTGGCAAACTCACACCGTTTTTAATCAACCGATACCTTTAAATAACAGCAATCTATACCTGTCCGATGGCGCGCTTTGCGAAGCGGTAACACGTGAAGGTGCGGGCTGGGATAGTGATTTTCTCGCCAGTATTGGTCAGCAGTTAGGGACGGCTGAATCCCTTGAACTGGGGCGACTGGCGAATGTGAATCCGCCAGAATTGTTGCGCTACGATGCTCAGGGACGCCGTCTGGACGATGTGCGTTTTCATCCGGCATGGCACTTGCTGATGCAGGCACTATGTACCAATCGGGTGCACAATCTGGCCTGGGAGGAAGATGCTCGTTCTGGCGCATTTGTGGCGCGCGCGGCGCGTTTTATGTTGCACGCACAGGTTGAGGCCGGATCGTTATGTCCGATAACCATGACTTTTGCCGCCACCCCATTGTTATTGCAGATGTTACCTGCACCATTCAAGGATTGGACCACGCCGCTGTTGAGCGATCGCTACGATTCCCATTTGCTGCCAGGCGGGCAAAAACGCGGTCTGTTGATTGGCATGGGAATGACAGAAAAGCAGGGCGGCTCTGATGTGATGAGCAATACTACCAGGGCAGAGCGTCTGGACGATGGTTCTTATCGGCTGGTGGGGCATAAATGGTTTTTCTCGGTGCCGCAAAGCGACGCGCATTTGGTGCTGGCACAGACCACGGGCGGATTGTCCTGCTTCTTTGTGCCGCGTTTTTTGCCTGATGGACAACGTAACGCGATTCGCCTGGAACGCCTGAAAGATAAGCTGGGCAATCGCTCTAATGCCAGTTGCGAAGTGGAGTTTCAGGATGCTATCGGCTGGCTGTTAGGCCAGGAGGGAGAAGGCATCCGCCTGATCCTGAAAATGGGCGGGATGACGCGTTTTGATTGCGCCCTGGGTAGCCATGCCATGATGCGCCGTGCATTTTCGCTGGCGATTTATCACGCTCATCAACGACATGTATTTGGCAATCCGTTGATCGAACAGCCCCTTATGCGTCATGTCTTAAGTCGCATGGCGCTTCAGCTTGAAGGGCAAACGGCGCTGTTGTTTCGTCTGGCACGGGCGTGGGATCGGCGTGCCGATGCTAAAGAAGCCCTGTGGGCGCGTTTATTTACGCCAGCAGCGAAGTTTGTGATTTGCAAAAGTGGCGTCCCATTTGTGGCCGAAGCGATGGAGGTGTTGGGCGGTATTGGCTATTGCGAGGAGAGCGAGTTGCCGCGGCTGTACCGGGAGATGCCGGTGAACAGTATCTGGGAAGGCTCCGGCAATATTATGTGTCTGGATGTGCTGCGCGTTCTTAATAAGCAGGCTGGCGTATACGAGTTATTGACGGAAGCGTTTATGGAAGTGAAAGGACAGGATCGCTATTTTGATCGCGCGGTTCGTCGTTTACAGCAGCAACTGCGCAAACCGTCTGAAGAGCTGGGGCGAGAGATTACTCATCAGCTATTCTTGCTGGGTAGTGGCGCGCAAATGTTGAAATATGCTTCTCCGCCAATGGCGCAGGCGTGGTGTCAGATGATGTTAGATACGCGCGGTGGTGTGCGGTTGTCAGGGCAGATCCAGAATGATTTGTTACTGCGGGCGACTGGTGGTGTGTGTTTGTAAGCGTTTACGCTTAATGAAATATATAGAATTTATAGGCCGGATAGGGCGCTCGCGCCGCATCCGGCATTGTTCATTCGCTGTTGATAACACTCATGCATACAGTATCGCCTGTACACGCCAGTTATCGGGCTGCTGATCCTCGTACATGGTAATAATGCGATACCATGACGCCCCCTGTTCATCGGCCTTTAACGCCACGATACGTTCCACGTCCTGCGGATCCCCTGAAATATTGCTAACTGAGATCTGACCTATTTCATTCAGGCCCGTCACGCAGTCAGCACTGGCGAATTCTGCAGACTGTGCCGTGGCGCTCGCGGGACACGTAACTAATTGCAGCGAGGGTGAGGCAAGTAATTGTTTCATCGTCAGCTCCATTTTTCGTTTCCCCACATGTTGCAGGGCATTCCATCGCGGTAATAAACGCCCGAGCTTCCAGCCGGTAATTTATTGTGCACAGGTAAACGCATAGGGACGCAAAGCAATGTAAAGCTTACTGTATAAGTTGTCTGATTTATTTACGGTACAAAATGGCTTGTGAATACCACTGTCCTGTCACAATGGTTTCATCCACCATTACGACGACGTAATAATCAGCTTTTGCCGCGGCAGCTTTCGCTCTGATTTCTGCTAATGCGTCATCCGGTGAGCCACGGACCATTGTGCTTACCGTTCCAATTCGCTGTAGCCCTTGGGTTTGGTCGCGGCGAATTTCCTGCGGATGATCCGTTACTGGTGGCGCTGGCTGTGGCGTACCTTGCAGTGCGCTACAGGCGCTTAACATCAACACCAATAATAAACTGGCAAACCGGTAAACAACGCTATTACGTTTCCTGCTAACCATAGTGTAGTGCCTTATTAATTTAACTTTGGGGGAATGTTCCCGAATTGTTACCTGGTACGCGATTTTCGAATGAAAACGTGGTGAAAGCGTAACCCATATCTCAACATTATGAACTAATACTGCCAGCGGAAACTTGTGCTAAGGATTTCTTCATGTCATACCAGACAAAAAGGAGGAATAGATGATTGAATTAGAATCGCGCGTACTGGCAGATATTCCCGTTCTACATGCTTATCCCGTTGGGCAAAAAGAAACTCCGTTACCGTGCGTGATTTTTTATCACGGTTTTACTTCATCCAGTCTGGTGTATAGCTATTTTGCCGTTGCGCTGGCACAGGCCGGTATGCGGGTAATCATGCCAGACGCACCCGATCACGGTATCCGTTTTAGTGGCGACACACCGCGACGGTTAAATCAGTTCTGGCAAATATTGCGGCAAAATATGCAAGAATTTACGCCATTACGTGCGGCTATTGTTAAAGAAAACTGGCTGCTTGATGACCGTCTGGCAGTCGGCGGCGCATCGATGGGCGCGATGACGGCCTTGGGAATTACCGCTCGCCACTCCACGGTGAAATGTACCGCCAGCATGATGGGATCGGGCTATTTCACATCGCTTGCCCGTTCACTGTTTCCACCGCTGATACCTGAAACGGCAGCGCAGCAGCGCGAATTTAATAACATTATCGCTCCGCTGGTGGAGTGGGAAGCGACAAACCACCTGGAAGAGCTGGGAAACAGACCACTGCTCTTATGGCATGGTCTTGATGATGATGTCGTACCTGCCGACGAATCAGTACGTTTGCAGCAGGCACTAAGAGAAGCGGGGCTGGATAAACAGTTAACCTGTTCATGGCAGCCAGGCGTGCGTCATCGCATTACGCCAGAAGCGTTAGATGCCGCGGTGAAATTTTTCCGCCAGCATCTTTAAACGCGCAGAATGCTGACCCCTTGCGCTTCCAGTTGTTGCAGGATTTCCGGGTTAGCATTTTTGCCAGTGATCAGCATATCGATTTGATCGGCGCGGCTAAAGAGCATACCCGCGCGCTCACCAATCTTGCTGCTATCGACCAGAACCACCAGTTTCCCCACCACGCTCAGCATCTTCTGCTCTGCCATCGCTGTTAGCATATCGGTTTTATACAACCCTTCTGCCGTCAGCCCTTTGCCACTGGTAAACATCCAGTGGCCGGCATACAAGCTGTTCTCACTGCCCTGCGGGCTTAAGGTGATGGACTGGCTTTTATTGTACTGCCCGCCCATGATGATCACGCTCTCATGTTCCTGATCGATCAGGTAATTTGCCAGCGGTAAATAATTGGTGATGATTTGCACAGGCTTGCCACACATTTCCCTTCCGAGCAGGAATGCGGTGGAACCACAGTTGATGACCACACTTTCGCCCGGATTGACCAGTTGCGATGCCGCTTTGGCGATACGCACTTTTTCATCGTGGTTCTGTGCCTGGTGGAGATTCATTGGTGTCCAGCGAGGACGCTGTTGGGTGATGGCTTCCGCGCCATTGCGCACTTTTTTCAGTTTGCCGCTCTCGTCGAGTTTATTAATGTCCCGTCGTGCGGTAGCAGGCGAAATTCCCAGGCGCTCAACAACTTTCTCTACGGTCACAAAGCCCAATTGTGCGAGCATTTCCAGGAGGATTTGATGTCTTTGTGCTTCAGTCATGAGCTATTCCGATAAAATTTGATTTTTTTAGATGATATTTGAAATAGCCAGGAAATACTACGCCGGATAGCGGGAACATCTCCACGCTATCCGGTAAAAGCGACGGATTACAGGAACGATTTGAACGGCAGATCCGGTTCAATGGTGAAGCAATCGTCAAAACCACGCGGATAGTGGTATTCGAAGTTGTCTTTATCCAGCGGCCAGGTGAACTTGCCGCCAACCTGCCAGATAAACGGCTTAAAGCCATACTTCAGACGATCTTTTTTCATCTCCCACAGTACGCGAATTTCCTGCGGATCGGCCTGGAAGTTTGACCAGATATCGTGGTGGAACGGGATCACCACTTTTGCATTTAACGCTTCACCCATACGCAACATATCGGCGCTGGTCATTTTGTCGGTAATACCGCGCGGGTTCTCGCCGTAAGATCCTAACGCCACATCGATCTGATACTCATTACCATGTTTTGCATAGTAGTTTGAGTAGTGGGAGTCGCCGCTGTGATACAGGGAACCGCCCGGCGTTTTGAACAGATAGTTCACTGCGCGATCATCCATCCCGTCCGGCAGTACGCCAGCCGCTTTTTGATCCGCAGGCAGGGTAATCAGTGCAGTACGGTCGAACGCGTCAAGGGCATGAATTTCAATGTCTTTCACTTTTACCACATCGCCTGGTTTGACCACGATGCAGCGTTCTTTCGGCACGCCCCAGCCAATCCATAAATCCACACAGGTTTTCGGCCCGATAAATGGCACATCGTCGGCGCAGTTTTGCATTACGGCTGCAGCGACGTTCACGTCGATATGATCGTTGTGATCGTGAGTCGCCAGCACAGCGTCGATCTGGCGAATGGCAAACGGATCAAGGACAAATGGTGTGGTGCGCAGGTTCGGTTGCAGTTTTTTCACCCCTGCCATGCGCTGCATCTGGTGACCCTGTTTCATCAGTGGGTTACCGTGACTTTGTTTGCCAGTACCGCACCAGAAATCGACGCACACGTTGGTGCCGCCTTCCGATTTCAACCAGATCCCGGTGCAGCCGAGCCACCACATCGCAAAGGTGCCTGGTGCGACCTGTTCTTGCTCTATTTCTTCATTCAGCCAGCTACCCCATTCCGGGAAGGTGCTCAGGATCCAGGATTCACGGGTGATACTTTTCACTTTACTCATCGCCATTTACCTTCATGATAGTTCAATTTGAATCAATGTGTGATTTGTTTTGATTAATCCTGACACTGTTTTTTCAGGAAGGCAATGACCATTTTTTGACTTTTCACCGAAAGCGTTGTTGATGATTTTGAGTATGGAAAGATTTAAAGGAGTGTGTGATTTAATTAACTAAATGAATTTAAATGAGTAATTGTTTCGCCTTGTGAACACCATACTTTCTATGTGGAATTATTTGCGTGCCGCGTCACATTTAATCACAAATAATCTTGTTGTGATTATTTTTGAAAATTAGAGTGAGTGCACAACATTCCGGGTGTGCGGAATTCCCGGTTACCTCTTCTTCAGGAGATCGTTATGGAGATCCTCTACAGCATCTTTACCGTGTTCTTTAACCAGGTCATGACCAATGCCCCGTTATTGCTGGGTATTGTGACCTGCCTGGGCTACATCCTGCTGCGTAAAAGCGTCAGCGTGATTATCAAAGGCACCATCAAAACGATTATCGGTTTTATGTTGCTGCAAGCAGGGTCCGGCATCCTGACCAGCACTTTTAAACCGGTGGTGGCAAAAATGTCGGAAGTCTATGGCATTAATGGCGCGATTTCAGATACCTACGCATCGATGATGGCAACTATTGAGCGTATGGGCGATGCCTATAGCTGGGTGGGTTATGCGGTGTTGTTGGCACTGGCGCTAAACATCTGTTACGTGCTGCTGCGTCGCATTACTGGTATTCGCACCATCATGCTGACCGGCCACATCATGTTCCAACAGGCGGGTCTGATAGCTGTCACGCTGTTTATTTTCGGCTACTCCATGTGGACTACCATTATCTGCACTGCGATTCTGGTTTCGCTTTACTGGGGCATCACCTCCAACATGATGTACAAGCCGACTCAGGAAGTGACGGACGGCTGCGGTTTCTCCATCGGTCACCAACAGCAGTTTGCTTCCTGGCTTGCCTATAAGGTCGCGCCGTATTTGGGCAAAAAAGAGGAAAGCGTTGAAGACCTCAAATTGCCCGGTTGGCTGAACATTTTCCACGACAACATCGTCTCCACGGCGATTGTGATGACCATCTTCTTTGGTGCCATTCTGCTCTCTTTCGGTATCGATACCGTGCAGGCGATGGCAGGCAAAGTGAACTGGGTGGTGTACATCCTGCAAACCGGTTTCTCCTTTGCGGTGGCGATCTTCATCATTACTCAGGGCGTGCGCATGTTTGTCGCGGAACTCTCTGAAGCATTTAACGGTATCTCCCAGCGTCTGATCCCGGGTGCGGTTCTGGCGATTGACTGTGCGGCTATCTATAGCTTTGCGCCGAATGCCGTGGTCTGGGGCTTTATGTGGGGCACCATCGGGCAACTAATAGCGGTTGGTATTCTGGTCGCCTGCGGTTCCGCGATTCTGATCATTCCTGGTTTTATCCCGATGTTTTTCTCCAACGCCACCATCGGCGTATTCGCGAACCACTTCGGCGGCTGGCGTGCGGCGCTGAAGATTTGTCTGGTGATGGGGATGATTGAAATCTTTGGCTGCGTCTGGGCGGTGAAACTCACCGGTATGAGTGCCTGGATGGGCATGGCGGACTGGTCGATTCTGGCACCGCCGATGATGCAGGGCTTCTTCTCCATCGGTATCGCCTTTATGGCCGTCATCATCGTTATTGCATTGGCTTATATGTACTTCGCTGGCCGCGCGCTGCGCGCAGAAGAAGATGCAGAAAAACAACTGGCAGAACAGTCTGCTTAATAAGGAGTTTTGATTATGACCGTACGTATTCTGGCTGTGTGTGGCAACGGACAAGGCAGTTCCATGATCATGAAAATGAAAGTGGACCAGTTTTTAACCCAATCAAACATTGACCACACGGTAAATAGCTGCGCGGTTGGCGAGTACAAAAGCGAGTTGAGCGGCGCGGATATCATCATCGCTTCTACCCATATTGCGGGCGAAATCACTGTTACCGGCAACAAATATGTGGTTGGCGTGCGCAACATGCTCTCACCCACAGACTTTGGCCCGAAACTGCTGGAAGTGATCAAAGAACATTTCCCGCAGGACATGAAGTAAGGACGCGCCATGAAATTACGTGATTCGCTGGCAGAAAATAAATCTATCTGTTTGCAGGCAGAAGCAGAGACCTGGCAGGACGCGGTAAAAATTGGCGTTGACCTGCTGGTGGCGGCGGATGTTGTTGAGCCGCGTTACTACCAGGCGATTCTGGATGCGGTTGAACAGCACGGCCCGTACTTTGTGCTCGCGCCAGGCCTGGCAATGCCACACGGACGCCCGGAAGAGGGGGTTAAGAAAACCGGTTTTGCGCTGGTGACGTTGAAAAAGCCGCTGGAGTTCAACCACGAAGATAACGACCCGGTGGATATCCTCATCACGATGGCGGCAGTCGATGCCAATACTCATCAGGAAGTGGGCATCATGCAAATCGTCAACCTGTTTGAAGATGAAGAGAATTTCGACCGTTTACGCGCCTGCCGTACCGAGCAGGAAGTACTGGATTTAATTGACCGCACCAACGCGGCTGCTTAAGAAGGAATTGAAGATGTCATTACCCATGTTGCAAGTCGCGCTGGACAACCAGACTATGGATAGCGCCTATGAAACCACTCGTCTGATTGCTGAGGAAGTCGATATTATCGAAGTGGGCACCATTCTGTGTATGGGGGAAGGTGTGCGTGCGGTGCGCGATCTGAAAGCACTCTATCCACACAAGATTGTGCTGGCAGACGCCAAAATTGCTGATGCGGGCAAAATCCTTTCTCGTATGTGCTTTGAAGCCAACGCTGACTGGGTCACCGTGATTTGCTGTGCGGATATCAACACCGCCAAAGGCGCGCTGGATGTGGCAAAAGAGTTTAACGGCGACGTACAGATTGAACTGACTGGTTTCTGGACCTGGGAACAGGCGGATGCATGGCGTGAAGCGGGCATCCAGCAGGTGGTGTATCACCGCAGCCGTGATGCGCAAGCAGCCGGTGTAGGCTGGGGCGAATCAGATATCGCCGCGATCAAACGCCTTTCTGATATGGGCTTCAAAGTAACCATTACCGGTGGCCTGGCGCTGGAAGATTTGCCACTGTTCAAAGGTATTCCGATTCATGTCTTTATCGCTGGTCGTAGCATCCGTGATGCCGCGTCTCCGGTTGAAGCTGCGCGTCAGTTCAAACGTTCCATCGCCCAACTGTGGGGCTAAGGAGCGGATATGTTGTCCAAACAAATCCCGCTTGGCATCTATGAAAAAGCACTCCCCACCGGGGAGTGCTGGTTGGAACGGTTGCAACTGGCAAAAACGTTGGGCTTCGATTTTGTTGAGATGTCAGTAGATGAAACGGACGCTCGCCTGTCTCGCCTTGACTGGAGCCGCGAACAACGTCTGACGCTGGTGAATGCGATTGTTGAAACTGGCGTGCGCGTACCGTCCATGTGCCTTTCTGCCCATCGTCGTTTTCCGCTGGGCAGCGAAGATGACACAGTGCGGGCGCAGGGGCTGGAGATTATGCGTAAAGCTATCCAGTTCGCCCAGGATGTCGGCATTCGCGTGATCCAACTGGCGGGCTATGACGTCTACTATCAGGAAGCCAATAACGAAACGCGTCGTCGTTTTCGCGAAGGGCTGAAAGAGAGTGTTGAGATGGCGAGCCGTGCGCAGGTGACGCTGGCGATGGAGATCATGGATTACCCGTTGATGAACTCCATCAGCAAGGCGCTGGGCTATGCACACTATCTCAACAACCCGTGGTTCCAGCTCTATCCGGATATCGGCAACCTGTCGGCGTGGGATAACGACGTGCAGATGGAATTACAGGCTGGAATAGGGCACATCGTCGCGGTGCATGTGAAAGACACCAAACCGGGCGTCTTTAAAAATGTGCCATTTGGCGAAGGCGTGGTGGACTTCGAACGTTGCTTTGAAACGCTCAAACAGAGTGGTTATTGCGGGCCTTATCTGATTGAGATGTGGAGCGAAACGGCGGAAGACCCGGCGGCAGAAGTGGCGAAAGCGCGTGATTGGGTGAAAGCGCGCATGGCCAAAGCGGGCATGGTGGAGGCCGCATAATGCAAAAGCTGAAACTACAGGTATTTGAAGCCAACATGGATCTGCCGCGTTACGGACTGGTGACCTTTACCTGGGGCAACGTCAGCGCCATTGATCGCGGACGCGGGCTGGTGGTGATTAAGCCCAGCGGCGTCGCCTACGAAACCATGCAAGTGGACGATATGGTGGTGGTTGACATGAGTGGCAATGTGGTGGAAGGGCAGTATCGTCCATCGTCAGACACTGCAACGCATCTCGAGCTTTACCGTCGTTATCCATCTCTCGGTGGAATCGTGCATACCCACTCAACCCATGCCACCGCATGGGCGCAGGCGGGGATGGCGATCCCGGCGTTAGGCACCACACACGCTGACTATTTCTTTGGCGATATTCCGTGTACGCGCGGATTAAGCGAAGAAGAGGTGCAGGGCGAGTATGAACTGAACACCGGCAAAGTGATCATCGAAACGCTGGGCGATGCCGAGCCGCTGCATACGCCGGGGATTGTGGTTTACCAGCACGGGCCGTTCGCCTGGGGTAAAGACGCTCATGATGCGGTGCATAATGCGGTGGTGATGGAAGAAGTGGCGAAAATGGCGTGGATTGCGCGCGGCATTAACCCGCAACTAAATCCCATCGATAGTTATCTGATGAATAAGCACTTTATGCGTAAGCATGGTCCCAACGCTTATTACGGGCAGAAGTAAAACACGCGCTGCGGAAATATCCTTCTTCGGGAGATAACTGGTCTGATTCCGCAGCCGTTTTTCATAAAAAAGCCCCCGGTGAAGGGGGCAATGCAAACTATGACAATGTTTCGTTGGTTATACCTGGTGCTAGCGATAAATATCCGCGCTGGCGTGCATGTTGCCGTTACTCCCCGGTTCCCGCATCAGAATCACGTGGTAGTACGTTGCGCCCTGCGCGTCGGTTTCTTCGTTTAATGCCTGACGTGCTTCACTTTCAGTGGCAAAGTTATGATTGATATAAATCACGCCTAAGCTCTGCACATCGTCCATATTTCTGGCCTGGTGGTTATTGATTTCAATGGCTGCCCATGTATTTGCACTTAGCAAAAGCACAGCCAGAAGGGCTAAAACACGACTGAACATAAATACCTCCTCGACGGCTGTCTTTGTATGCGCTCCTCTGTGATGATCTTCTGATTTAATTTTAATCAATGATAAAGAAGTTGATGGTGACCATTTCTGATGCAGTTGTTCAAAAAAACACCGTAATGGAATGTGATGAACTTCAAATCAGCGGGTTAGTACGATTTAGCGAAAGATGAGAATTATTTGTCGGCTGGCCTTGAGTTTAGCGGGGTATACCAGTAATATAACGCGTCATTTTTCAGCCGCCCTTTAACACGTTCCTTGCCTCCATGGGCTGCGGCTGACCCAGACAGGAGGCTGAATAATCCGTAAGGAGCAATTCGATGCGTCATTACGAAATCGTTTTTATGGTCCATCCTGACCAGAGCGAACAGGTTCCGGGCATGATCGAGCGCTACACTGCTGCCATCACTGGTGCAGAAGGCAAGATCCACCGTCTGGAAGACTGGGGCCGCCGTCAGCTGGCTTACCCGATCAACAAACTGCACAAAGCTCACTACGTTCTGATGAACGTTGAAGCGCCGCAGGAAGTGATCGATGAGCTGGAAACTACCTTCCGCTTCAACGACGCCGTTATCCGTAGCATGGTAATGCGTACTAAGCACGCCGTTACCGAAGCATCTCCGATGGTTAAAGCGAAAGACGAGCGCCGTGAGCGTCGCGATGATTTCGCAAACGAAACCGCTGATGATGCTGAAGCTGGGGATTCTGAAGAGTAATTTCTGATGACCAACCGTCTGGTGTTGTCCGGCACCGTGTGCAGGATGCCCCTTCGAAAGGTCAGTCCATCAGGAATTCCTCACTGCCAGTTCGTGCTTGAGCATCGTTCTGTGCAGGAGGAAGCCGGTTTTCATCGGCAGGCGTGGTGCCAAATGCCCGTTATTATTAGCGGACACGAAAACCAGGCCATTACTCACAGTATAACGGTCGGCAGTCGCATAACCGTTCAGGGGTTCATTTCATGCCACAAGGCAAAGAACGGTCTGAGCAAAATGGTTTTGCATGCCGAGCAGATTGAATTGATAGATTCTGGAGACTAGCCATATGGCACGTTATTTCCGTCGTCGCAAGTTCTGCCGTTTCACCGCGGAAGGCGTTCAAGAGATCGACTATAAAGATATCGCTACGCTGAAAAACTACATCACCGAAAGCGGTAAGATTGTCCCAAGCCGTATCACCGGGACCCGTGCAAAATACCAGCGTCAGCTGGCTCGCGCTATCAAACGCGCTCGCTACCTGTCCCTGCTGCCGTACACTGATCGCCATCAGTAATCGGTCACGGTCCATTAATACGACTTTGAGAGGATAAGGTAATGCAAGTTATTCTGCTTGATAAAGTAGCAAACCTGGGTAGCCTGGGTGATCAGGTAAATGTTAAAGCGGGCTACGCTCGTAACTTCCTGGTACCACAGGGTAAAGCTGTTCCAGCTACCAAGAAAAACATTGAATTCTTCGAAGCACGTCGCGCTGAACTGGAAGCTAAACTGGCTGAAGTTCTGGCAGCAGCTAATGCTCGCGCTGAGAAAATCAATGCACTGGAAACTGTTACCATCGCGTCTAAAGCTGGCGACGAAGGTAAACTGTTCGGTTCCATCGGTACTCGCGACATCGCTGACGCTGTAACTGCAGCAGGCGTTGAAGTGGCTAAGAGCGAAGTTCGTCTGCCGAACGGCGTTCTGCGTACCACTGGCGAACACGAAGTAAGCTTCCAGGTTCACAGCGAAGTATTCGCGAAAGTGATCGTAAACGTAGTAGCTGAATAATTCGTTATTCAACGAGACGTAAAAACGCCGGCCATGTGCCGGCGTTTTGCTTTATTGTTGAAGCGCCATAACCATAATTACAGCGCACTCATCTTAAATATTAGCTCGTAGCTAATTGTACGTGCGGTTCTTCATCTTTGACTTTGATAAGCGCCCACAGCGCAATTGCCCCCAGGATGTCAAAGAAAGCCAGAGCAATAAAGAACGGCGCGAAGCCGATAATGTGAACGAATGCCCCGATAAACAGGTTGAAAATCAACTGACCACTCCACGCACAGGCTCCCGCCATACCAACGGCGGTGGCAACTTCATCTTTTTTGAACAAATCGCCGCCCAGTGTTGCCGCAACAG
Organism: Escherichia sp. KTE96; assembly: GCF_000408525.1. NCBI lineage: Bacteria > Pseudomonadati > Pseudomonadota > Gammaproteobacteria > Enterobacterales > Enterobacteriaceae > Escherichia > Escherichia sp. KTE96. Next base: position 918,217 of record NZ_KE137149.1, read on the forward strand.
TAGAAAGACATTGATGCGAGAACGCGCCAATACTAATCAGCAATACGGCAATGTAGGGATTTTCGACAATACTCACTAGGCCGATTGTCATCATAATGACCGCAGCAATAGTGAAGGTAATTCTTCGCGAGTTAATTAAACTCACGCCGCGATCGTGGAAGAACTTCGCCACAAAACCGCTGGCTAAACAGCCGAGGTCGCCCAGCAGGAAAGGTAGCCAGACAAACATGGCAATTTCTTTCAGGCTAAAATGCAGCGTTTCAACGAAGAATATAGGCACCCAGAAATTAATGGTTCCCCATGCCGGGTCTGCGAGAAAACGCGCGATGCCGATACCCCAGAAATTACGTTGGCTGAGGATATGTTTGATTGACGTTTTTTCTTTTTTACCTGTTTTAAGATGCTGCTCTTGTCCTGATTCAATATATTGACGCTCTTCATCAGAAAGGCGTTTGGCATCTTTCGGATCTTTATAACAAAAGAACCAAAATATAGCCGCGAGCAAAGCAAGGCTACCCGAGACAATAAACGCAAATTGCCAGCTATGAAACATAATGCACCAGGCAATCAGCGGTGGCGCAAGCATTGCACCGAGTGAAGTTCCCATATTGAAAACCCCCGTAGCCACACCGCGCTCTTTTGCCGGGAACCATGTTGATGCTGTTTTAACACCCGCCGGAATTGCCGATGCTTCGCTGAACCCCATCAGGGCGCGCATAAATGCCAGACCTGACCATGTTCCGGTCAGTGCATGACCCATTGTCGCCAGACCCCAGATTGCGGCGCAAATCGCAAAGCTTAATTTCAGACCAACGGTATCAATAAAGAAACCCATCACCGGTTGCCCTAATGTATAGGCCAACTGGAACGCACTGACGATCCATGAATATTGCTCTTTGGTTATTCCAGTGGTCTCCATAATGGTTGGAGCCGCAATACCTAATGCAGTTCTGTCCAGATAATTGATTACAGTGATAAAACATACGAGGGCAATCATATGCCACCGATAATTCTTTATTTTATTCATGTTTAAACCTTTTAATTATATTAATAAACCCTGGTTGTTGGTATTTCCGTGTAATAGGTAATAAAATCAGGTACAGAGAACATATTAAAAATTATTGTGTGTAAATCTCTCCATTCAGAAAATCTGGCCAGTTTTTTTCAAAGAAAATACCGTTAATATGCGGTTGTTTGCGTAAAGACTTAACTTCGGTAATAAAAGAACCTTGTGAATATTGAATCGTTAATTTGTGATTTTTATCGTCGGCTTGCTCAGAGCGAAAACGCCATTCTTCTTTTGCGCCGCGACGAGTTTGTGGCAGGCATTCGCCTTGCGGATCAATAACCATCCGCGCCCCACGACTGCCGCCACCTGCGTCAATATAATGTGTGAGTTGCGTTAAAACGGCGGCAGAGGTCAGCGCCATATGCCGCCACATAAATAATTCAGCAACTTCGCCTGCGTGGTTGATGGTTAAACCGTGTTGCTGGGCAAATTCACTCAACAGCAGGGCATCGCGGGTGGCGTGGCGAACTTTATCGGCATGACAAATAAATCCAGCGTAATCAGACATTCGCGTCTGGATTTTTTCTTTCACCGTTGCCAGCGTCATACCGTTTTCGTTTGCCAGCGCCTGGGTGATGACCTCTCTTACGGTAGTCAGGGGCGAAGCTACCCGTTGCGCGATATCTCCCTCAACAGACCGCATTTGCGTACAGCCAATAAAGCGCGCCAGGCGCACGGCAAAAACCTGCCCGGCATTCAGCGCTGCGCCGCCGGGGCGAGTGACGCCGTGAGTTCCGGCCACTTCCCCCACGGCAAAACAGCCGGGGAGAGAGGTTTGCCCCCAGATATCCACCTCAATGCCGCCGTTCATGTGTTGATTATTCATGGCGAACTGCAGTGGTTGCGTGGTGAGCCCGTAACCGTGCATCTGGTACAACGAGATAGACAGCGGATTCATTCGTTGCAGGCGTTCGATGGGCGATGGTGCCAGCGCGCCGTTGTTTTCCAGATACGCGTGAACGTCAGCATCCAGTCGCGCTAATGAGAATGGCAAATCACCAGGCACCGCTTCAGGATTGCGATTGAAATCCATAAACACCAGGCGGCCTGATTGCTGCTCTTTTGCCACCGCCATATCCAGCAGGCTGGAGCCAAAATCCATCACCCGTGTGGCGTGGAACGGCCACTGATAGCCTTTACGGAAGATATTTGAAGCCAGTTCCTGGGTAGTGCGATAGTAATCCGCAAGGAAATTATACTCGTTACCCTCTGTATCCACAGAATAGATATACGGGATCACCTGCACATAGGTGCCGGATAAATTCCACGGAAACGTGCTGCGCGGCGTGCCTATACCAAACTGGCTTTCGGTCAGATTGGTTAGCGTCAAACCTTCTTCCAGCGCCAGCCCCAGCGAGCCAAAGCATTTATGCGGATAAACACTGTCGCGATAAAGCTCGCCCGGTCCGCCCGTTGCCAGTACCACATTGGGCGCAGTCACAATTGCCAGCCCCCACGGGTTATGGGCGCGGGAACCGGTTGCGAGGATAGCCCCCGCCACGCGATCTTCGCCATTCTCACCGCGTTGATGCAGCAGTTTAATCACCGTTGCACTGGTCAGCAGTGGAATGGAGAGGCGCTGCACTTCTTCCAGCAGCACTTTCACCATCAGGCGAGAAGTGCGTGGTCCACAGGACGTCGCGCGTCCGGCTTCGTCATGGTCGGTCTGATAACGGAGAATTGCGCCATAGCGATCTTCCGGCAATTCCAGACCAAGATATTGCAGCCCGCCAAGGGTATGCAGGGAACCGACCGCTTCGACATATGCCGTGTCGTGATCCATCGCGCCGCCGCTCGCCAGTGCCTCGGCCAGTTTTGCGAAGTTGTCGCCGTTGCCCGCAGTAGCAGCGGTAAACAGCGTCTGTTTATCGGAACCGGAGCAGGCTGACGTTCCCATGTATAACCCGGCGGTAGCAAGCAGCACATTTTGCTGGCGACGTTTCAGCTCAACCGCTGCACGTAATCCAGCCGCGCCGCTACCAACGACCAGTGCATCAACTTGCCAGGTTGGGTAATCAACATCCTCCACGGTGACAATTGAGTGCGGTTCTGCTGGCGTAAAACCTTTCGGAAAGGTGACGTGCGTCAGTGCCTCGAGGATGGCGTCATCAGGCTGGCTCATGCGTCCTCCATCGGCGTAAACAGGCTACTTTCCATCAGACGCGGCTGCCTGATAATCGGACGGAAGGCCATGAACGGCAGAATGTCGCGGTCAATCTCCACGCCCGGGGCAATCTCAATTAATTCAACACCTTCTGTCGTTAACTGAAAAACCGCGCGTTCGGTGATGTACAGCACTTCCTGACCACTTTGCTGTGCGTAAGCGGCGCTAAAGGTGATTTTTTCCACCTGAGTAACCAGTTTGGGTATTTGACCTGACTGGGTGATATGCAGACCATCTGGCGTCACGTCGATCTTGCTGCCTTTGGCGTCGAATGTGCCGCAGAACACCACTTTACGGGCATTTTGTGCAATTTCGAGGAAGCCGCCAGGGCCGATCAGATTGCCGTTCAGGTGTGAGACATTGACGTTACCGTGCTGATCCATCTCGCCCATGCCGAGGAAAGTAATATCAATGCCGCCGCCGCTGTAGAACTCGAATTGATCCAGCGAAGGGATAATCGCGTCAGCGTTACGGGCGCAGCCGAAAAACGCGTCATCCAGCATCATGCCGTTATGCACGCCTTGCTCGACACTCAACCATAAACTTTGATAAGGAACACCTTCGCGCAGTGCAACCCCAGGAATACCGCCCGGAATACCAAAGCCAAAGTTGGTAGAAGCGCCAGCCACCAGTTCGCGTGCCGCCCGACGGGCAATCAGACGGCGCACCGGATGGCTAACCAGTTCAATAGCGCCGGTAGAACTCAGACGGCGATGCTGACCGCTAATTGTCAGGTCGTAGCCGCCAAGATAGGTTTGCGGTTGTTCGCGGTGCTCAACGATGCCATCGACCAGAATCCCCGGCAGCTTGACCCGGCGTGGTTCGATGGCGCCAGCTTCCAGCACATCGCGCACCTGGACGAATACTTTGCCGCCGCTGTTGTGTGCTGCCAGCGCCATCGAATAGCTATCCATATCAATCGCTTCTTCTTCGAGGCTAACGTTGCCACGCGGATCGGCATAAGTGCCGCGCAAAATGGCATAGTCCACTTTGAAAGGGCGATAGCGGAGTTTGGTTTCGCCATCAATTTCAATCAGTTCTACCAGTTCGTCAGTGGTGCAAGCGTTCGACTTTCCGCCACCATTGCGTGGATCAACAAACGATCCCAGCCCTACGTGGGTAAAAAGCCCAGGACGTCCGGCACCGATCTCCCGCAGCAGTGCCTGAATTACACCGCCAGGAAAGCAATACGCTTCGATGGCGTTATTTTTTACCAACTCCTGCATTTTGGGGGACCAGGTAAAGTGTCCGGCAATTATGCGTTTGAGCATTTCGGCATGAGCGAGGCGGTTAGTGCCTTTGCTGTCGCGATCGCCAATGCCCAGCGAGTGGATTAGTGTCAGGTTGCGCGGGTGTCCGGTTTGCAGGAAACGCGCTTCAATGGCTGCCAGAATATGGTCAGCTTCCACCATGCCGCCGCCGTTACCGCTAATGGCAATGGTTGCGCCGTCCTGAATTTGCGCCGCCAGTGCCCCGGCGGTTGTTATCTTACGCATACAATTTCCTTATTGATTATGGAAGCTGACGCTGCCTTTTTCGGCAAATGCGCGCGTGGCTTGCTGGCAATCGTGGGTGGCGGACATTAATCCCGCCAGTAACTGGTGTGAGTAATCGGCATGTTTATTTTCCAGCGCCAGAATCAGTTGCTTAATATGCGCCAGCGCCACCGGGCCACATTTTTCCAGGTGCGCTAACTGATTCGCCATCCAGCTTTCTATCTGTTCTTTTTCTACCACTTCATCAATCAAATTCGCCGCCAGGGCTTCCTGCGCCGTCAGGCGTTTACCCAACATCAGCATCTGGCGACCAACCACCGGACCGACCTGATTAAGCACACGTTCGATGCCCATCCAGCCAGGCACCATGCCAAGCATCACTTCCGGGTTAGAGAGTTTTGCGTTGGGGCGAGCGATACGAATATCGCAGCACAAGGCAAGTTCAATACCGCCGCCGATGGTGTGACCGTTTAGATTCGCAACCGTTAATTGCGGTAAATTGCGTAGGCGATTAAAAACATCATTACCGCGTTTAATCCACTTTCTGCCCATATCTAATGGAGAATAAGTCGACCATGATTTAATATCGCCGCCCGCACAAAAGAATTTATCGCCGGTTGCGGTTAATTCGACTAATCGTAATGTGGTGTCGTTTTCAATTTCATTTAAATAATGATCGAGAGATTCAATCATCTCTTCATTAATGGCATGACATTTATCTTCACGGTTCAACGTCAGACGGCAGGAAGCCGCCGCTCTGCTGAACAGAACGGGTTGGTCATTCATGATCATTCCTTAACAATAATGCGCGATGCGATCGACGCTAATATCCAGCGTGCTGTTTATATCTTGCTGCCACCAGTACGGTGAGAATATTTCCAGCTCTATAGCGCCATTAAATCCGGCGTTTTCAACCAGGCGACGGATTGACGGAATATTGATGATGCCATCTCCCGGCATTCCCCGATCATTGACCAGATCGGTGGTTGGCACTAACCAGTCGGAAACATGAAATGCGAGAATTCGTTTTCCGGCACGCAGGATTTGGCTGGCCAGTTCCGGGTCCCACCAGACGTGGTAGACATCCACCGCCACGCCGAGACCAAACTCACCATCGGGATCGAGTTCATCACACCAGTCCAGTGCCTGGCGTAGCGTACACAAACAGGAACGATCGGCGGCAGTCATCGGGTGCAGTGGCTCCAGCGCAATTGGCACGCCGACTTCTTTCGAATGTGGCAGCAACTGGCGAATCCCTTGTTTCACCTGTTCCCGCGCCTCATACAGATCTTTTGTGCCAGTTGGTAACCCGCCAACCACCTGCATGTAACAGGCGGCGTTCAGCGCAGCGGCATCGTCCAGCGCCCGACGGTTATCATCTACTGCCAGTTTGCGCTCCGCCAGCGTCGGCGCGGTGTAATAGGTGCTACGACACAAACCGGAAACGCTCATGTTACTGGCGGCAAGCTGGCGGGCGATCTGCTGGAGATCTTCGCCCTGCAACTCTCTGCGCCAGGGGGCGAGCGCGCCGATACCGCGTGCGGCGCAGGCATCAATAATGGCGGGTAGCGGCATTTTATAGCCCAGCGTCGCGGTATTAATGCTGAATAAATCCGGGCGTTGTAACAGATCTCTCATGATTCAGCCTCAGAAGCGCGGCATACTTAAGCCGCCGTCGATAGCGACCGCCTGGCCACAGGTATAAATCAGTTTGCCTTCCGCCATTGCCCGTACTGTGGAGGCGATATCAGCCGGATAACCCCAGCGTCCCCACGGCACCAGACCTTTGGCAATTAGTTCATCATAATAGGCCGTTGCCGGAATGGTCATATCGGTTTTGATTAGGCCGGGGCGCACTTCATAGACGCCAATTTGTTCATTGCAAAGGCGAGTGGCAAACAGACGAGCAGCGGCAGAAACGGCGGTTTTGGCAATGGTATATTCGCCGCGATTCATCGCCAGCATGATGGCGTTGATTGAACTGACAAAAATAATCGAGCGGTGCGGTAGCTCCGCTTCCGGTTTCGGTTGTGCCAGTAAGCGTTTACTGAATGCCTGAGCGAGGAAAAACGGCGCACGGGTGTTAATGGCAATGTTTTGGTCGAAGCTGTCTGGCTCCAGGTCGAGAAGGTCACCGCGCTTTTTCACGGAAATCCCCGCGTTGTTGAGCAGACAGTCCAGACGCCCCCACTGGTTTTGCGCCGCGTCGAGCATCTCTTCATGCAGGGAGAGATCGCCAACATCGGCAGGGAAGCAAATCACTTCCACGCCTTCTGCCAGACATTCCTGTTGCGTGGCATGTAATTTTTCTACGCTGTCGGCATCGGGGCGATCGTTAATCAGCAGGTTAAAACCGCCACGAGCAAGTTCCAGCGCACAGCCTTTTCCAATACCACGTGCGGCTCCGGTAATCACGGCAACGGGACGAGTGGACTTCATACAATAACCCTCTTTTGAATATTGTTTCCTTGAGTGACGATTAGCTTGCGACGTGTGGAAAGAAAGATCAACCATCTGGTTGGTTGATCTGCGATAGCGATCACAGGGCATTTGATAACTCGATGAAAGTACGAGTTTTGCCCTTTTTTCTGGAGCTGAAATCAAATCAGGTTATGATAGTAATCCTGAAGAGGTCGTGGGGAAGCGTTATGTATCTTGATACCAGCAACGTACAAAGCCTGAAGGAAAAACTATTATTATGTGCGGTTAATGAATTTGCCGAATATGGTTATGAAGGGGCCAGAGTCGATAATATCGTGAAGGCTGCGGAGTGCAGTAAACAGACGGTTTACCATCACTTTGGTAATAAAGAAAATTTATTTATCGAAGTGCTGGAATATACCTGGAATGATATTCGACAAAAAGAAAAATCCCTTGATGTTTCAGGTCTCCCTCCACAAAAAGCAATTGAAAAAATCATCGATTTTACCTGGGATTATTACATTGCTAATCCCTGGTTTTTAAAAATTGTGCATAGTGAAAACCAGAGCAAAGGTGTGCATTATGCAAAATCACAGCGTCTTCAGGAAATTAACCACGCGCATTTGCAGTTAATGGAATCCTTGTTGGCTGAAGGGAAGAAACTCAATATTTTTAAGCCTGATATCGACCCGTTGCAGGTGAATATCAATATTGCCGCGCTTGGAGGATATTATTTGATCAACCAGCATACGCTTGGCCTGGTTTATCACATCAGCATGGTTTCACCGCAAGCGCTGGAAGCCAGACGTAAGGTCATTAAAGAAACGATCCTTAGCTGGCTTCTGCTTGAACCTTCATCTACCGCGCACGAATAAAACTGCCATCTGGCTGGCGGGTAAACAGAACCTGTTGATTATTCTCCGTATCAATGGTTAAGCCCGTCACCACGCCGCTGGCGTTCTGGCGAATTTTCACTATCTGCCCATTTTGCAAATTACTCAGCGGTTTACCCACGCCTTCTACCTGCGCCATTGCATAGACATCAGTGGCGGGTAGACCGTGGTCGCGGAACAGTTGCGCCATCGTTTTGCCGGGTTCGACACGGTAAGAGCGCCACTGGTTGTCAATTCCGCTATCTGGCTGGAAAGGTTGTGTTTGTGCGGTTTGCGGCTGATCTTCAGGCTGACTTTCCTGTATCGGTTCAGGGGCGACCGGTGCCACCTGATCGGGATCATTTTGTGGGGTGACTAATTGCGCCCGCAGTTGTTCTTCCGTCGGCGGTTGGGATTGCGACTGAATATCCAGTTGCGCTTCACGCGTCACCACCGGCGCGTCGGGCGTATCATCAGACGGAAGTAGAAAACCGACCACCAATACAATGGCGGCAATAATGATCCCCCGACGATGCATCGGCGGCAGCGGGTCCATGAAGCGAAAATTGTCCGGCGCGTGCCAGACTTTCTCCAGGGTTGGTTTTAGTTCAAAGCGCCCGGGCATGGTTTCCTCCTGCTCCGCGTCTTGTTCCTCAATCATAGCCTATGAATAAGCTAACGCTATGATGTCCGTGGTAAACCCGCTTTTATTATATTCATACGGGATATTGCTATTGTTTCTTTTTCCCCGTGATTTGTCATCATTCCCGCGACAAAGTTTTACCCAAAGTTGTGTGGCTGATATGCTGCCCGCTACTTTTTACCCTAAGAAAGGAAATACGATGACCACCCCAACTTTTGATACCATCGAAGCGCAAGCAAGCTACGGCATTGGTTTGCAGGTAGGGCAACAACTGAGTGAATCTGGTCTGGAAGGGTTACTGCCAGAAGCACTGGTTGCAGGCATTGCTGATGCGCTGGAAGGCAAACATCCGGCTGTTCCGGTTGATGTGGTGCACCGTGCGCTACGTGAAATCCACGAACGTGCCGATGCTGTTCGTCGTCAGCGTTTCCAGACGATGGCTGCCGAAGGTGTGAAATACCTTGAAGAAAACGCCAAAAAAGAGGGTGTGAACAGCACCGAATCTGGCCTGCAATTCCGCGTGATTAATCAGGGCGAAGGCGCAATTCCGGCACGTACCGACCGCGTTCGCGTTCATTACACCGGTAAACTGATCGACGGTACTGTATTTGACAGCTCCGTTGCCCGTGGCGAACCGGCTGAATTCCCGGTTAACGGCGTGATCCCCGGCTGGATTGAAGCACTGACTCTGATGCCGGTAGGTTCTAAATGGGAACTGACTATCCCGCAGGAACTGGCTTATGGCGAGCGTGGCGCTGGCGCGTCTATTCCTCCGTTCAGCACCCTGGTGTTTGAAGTCGAACTGCTGGAAATCCTCTAAGCAGCGCATTCTGTTCCCCTCGAGCCAGAGGGGAGCAGGCATTCAGCAATAAACCCTTCAGTTTGCCAAACGGCGCTATTTTGTGTTGCAAAGACCACGTAAGCGTGTATTTTTGTGAGCTATTTCGCGTTATCACCGTGATATGACACTCACTTTAAACATTAAATTAACATTAGATCTAAATCTTAGTATTCATCCCGCGCATTGTTACCTAATATCGATGAGTCCCGATACCGATTCGTCGTATCATAGACTGACAAAAGGCCGCAGAGCCTGAACAACACAGACAGGAAGAAAAAACATGGTAGATCAGGTAAAAGTCGTTGCCGATGATCAGGCTCCGGCTGAACAGTCGCTACGGCGCAATCTCACAAACCGGCATATTCAGCTTATTGCCATTGGCGGTGCCATAGGTACAGGGTTGTTTATGGGTTCCGGTAAAACAATTAGTCTTGCCGGGCCGTCGATCATTTTTGTTTATATGATCATCGGTTTTATGCTCTTTTTCGTGATGCGGGCAATGGGGGAGTTGCTGCTTTCGAATCTGGAATATAAATCTTTTAGTGACTTCGCTTCCGATTTATTGGGGCCGTGGGCGGGTTATTTCACTGGCTGGACTTATTGGTTCTGTTGGGTGGTAACCGGTATGGCGGATGTTGTGGCGATTACCGCTTACGCGCAGTTCTGGTTTCCAGGACTTTCCGACTGGGTGGCGTCGTTGTCGGTGATCATTCTGTTGCTGGTTCTTAATCTCGCCACCGTGAAAATGTTTGGTGAGATGGAGTTCTGGTTCGCGATGATCAAAATCGTCGCTATTGTGTCGCTGATTGTTGTCGGTCTGATTATGGTGATGATGCACTTCCAGTCACCGACTGGCGTAGAAGCGTCGTTTGCGCATTTGTGGAATGACGGCGGCTGGTTCCCGAAAGGCTTAAGCGGCTTCTTTGCCGGATTCCAGATAGCGGTTTTCGCTTTTGTGGGGATTGAGCTGGTCGGCACAACGGCTGCGGAAACCAAAGATCCAGAGAAATCACTGCCGCGTGCGATTAACTCCATTCCGATCCGCATCATTATGTTCTACGTCTTCGCGCTGATTGTGATTATGTCCGTGACGCCGTGGAGTTCAGTGGTCGCGGAGAAAAGCCCGTTTGTAGAACTGTTTGTGCTGGTGGGGCTGCCTGCGGCGGCAAGTGTGATTAACTTTGTGGTGCTGACCTCTGCGGCTTCTTCTGCTAACAGTGGCGTATTCTCTACCAGCCGTATGTTGTTTGGTCTGGCACAGGAAGGCGTCGCGCCGAAAGCGTTCGCTAAACTCTCTAAACGCGCAGTACCAGCGAAAGGGCTGACCTTCTCTTGTATCTGTCTGCTCGGCGGCGTGGTGATGTTGTATGTGAATCCAAGCGTGATTGGCGCGTTCACCATGATCACCACGGTTTCAGCGATTCTGTTTATGTTCGTCTGGACAATTATCCTTTGCTCGTACCTGGTGTATCGCAAACAGCGTCCACACCTGCATGAGAAGTCGATCTACAAGATGCCGCTCGGCAAGCTGATGTGCTGGGTATGTATGGCGTTCTTTGTGTTCGTTATCGTGCTGCTGACGCTGGAAGATGACACTCGGCAGGCGCTGCTGGTTACTCCGCTGTGGTTTATCGCACTAGGGCTGGGCTGGTTGTTTATTGGTAAGAAACGTATAGCGAAGTAATGCTGCTAAGGCACCTGCGGGTGCCTTTCAGGCTGCAAAATTGCCTGATGCGCTACGCTTATCAGGCCTACGGGAGCTCTGCCATATATTGAATTTGCGTGCTTTTGTAGGCCGGATAAGGCATTTACGCCGCATCCGGCATGAACAAAGCACACTTTGTCTGCAATCTCTTTTGTCTTTATACATTCCTAAAAATACTTCCCGTCATCGACAGCGCCCAGGCGCGGGCTTACCGTGAATCTTTGCCACTTATTGCAGAGTTCACTATGGCTAAGTACAGTTGGTTATTAATCGCCGCATTACCTCTCTCCATTTCACCTTCCTGGGGCGCAGATTTTTATTACCGCCAGCAGGAGAAAGGTACGGTTTACATTGCCGAACAGAAGGGGGAAAAAGATGAGATCCTCTCCGAATTACCAGATATTAATTTTTCCCACCTTTGGCGCATTGCCAATTTAGCCAATAAACAAGAAACCCGCTTACTGTCCGATTTTAATCCCGATAAGTTCGATTGCGATGATGAGGGGGATTGTCAGCATACCTGGCTCACCGATGGACGCTCTGTCCTTTGGGCAGGCAAAGTCCTGACAAACCCATCCGGTAAACCTAATGTCGATGCCACCAGTTTTCAGGCATTCGGCGCTTTCGCTGCCGATAAACGCAGTATCTATTTTGATGGTCAGCGTACCGATGATAATAGCGGTGATAAGCAGGTGGATATGTCAACGCTGGAAGAGACGGACATCTGGAATTTACTGCGTGATAAAAATAGTCTTTGGCATAAAGGTCGCTGGTTGGGTCATGCCGATGGATTTCAAATCGTGCGGCATGATTCAGCCATACAATTTGTTGTGCTGACAAATTCGCAGGTAATTGTTAACGGTAAGCTTCTGCCCGCCGATCGCAAAACTTTTCAGATTAAACGTTGGATGCCTGGTGAACGGTTGGTTTATCGCGATAAAAGCGGCGAGCATGACTATGAGCTTGAGGATATTGAGTATCGCTGTGCGCCATTTAATAGTGGTCTGAATAATGTGTCCTGGCTCAAACATGAAGCCACTCCAGCGGGCAGTGACTGTGTTTATGAAACGCTGGTGGGGGTTGATCCGGAATATTTTTATCTGTTTGTTTGGGACACCGGTTTATATAAGAACCAAATTTATAAAGTAACAACCAACGCCTTGGGTGAAGGTGAATTGATTAATCTTAAGTCGGAGGAACTCTCCGGCTCACTTGAAGCAGGTGGTTGGCGGAGATTAATTAATATGTATATATCTCCAGACGGGCAGCTTTACGCTCAACAAGCGACTGAAATTGTGAAAGAGCGTGCCCGGCAAGGTGAATGGCTGCGTTATAACCTGGGTGTGGGAGGATGGTCATCGGTGAAGCAACCTCCGAGCGGACTAAAACCCTTATTTAAATAACCTCTTCACACTAACAGCTTCAGGATGACGCTATGTTGCGAATTAAACCCCTTTGTCTCGCCCTGGCTTTATTTTCAACCATCTCACTAGCCTGCTCCGGTGTACCTTCTGCTGCGTTTTACTACCAGCCGTGGGGGCAAGGAACAAAATATAGCGTTGAAGATAGTGACGATTATGGACTCTATTTCCCGGATATTCATTTACCGCAGGTCAAGTTTAAGCAACTTCGCCGCGTACCCAACGGCACTGATGATAAATATGATTCTCCGGATAATATCAATAATGATTTTGTACAAGTGGATGCTGGCACTTATATCAGAACTAATGGCGGCTGGCGTTTCGACTGGTTGACTGATGGCCGTCATATTTTATGGGCAGGGAAAATAGTCCAGAACCCGCCGGGAACACCGAAAGTCGATGCCGCAACTTTCCGTGCCTGGGGACGTTTTGCCGCTGATAAAGACAGCCTCTATTTTGATGGCGAACGCACGGATGATAACCGCGGCGAAAAGCAGGTTGATATGGATTCGCTGCAACAAGTCGGCGGTCGCGTTCGTTCAGGTGATTCTGCGGATGTGCTCAAAGATCGCCGCAATATTTATTTTCAAGGGCGTTGGTTAGGCAGTGCACAAGGGTATTCTATTCTTGGCGTTAAATCCTGGACACGTCGCCCCATTCTTTATTCACCTAATAGTTGTGAAAGCAAAAGTAATCCTGGACCGTGGGATACCATTTGGCGAACCCAATCGCAGGTCTTTGTGAATGGAGATGCCATCAATGCCGATCCGGATACCTTTCATCTTGTGCGCTGGATGGCCGGTTCACTACTGATTTATCGCGACAAAAACGGGGAGAAACGTTATTCGTTCGGGAAAGATTGCCGGAGTACGTTTGATCTACAGCGAGATAAAGTAACATGGTTGACGCGTGATGCTTCCCGGCGCGCTAATGACTGCCGGGTTGCGACCATTCCTGATGTTGATCCGGAATATTTTCGCCCGTTGACGCAGAATGTGGCGCAATATAAAGATTCGCTCTATCTGGTGAAGTATGTTTCTGGGGTCGAAAAAACGCTTTCGGTTATTCATTTACCCGACCCCAAACAAGAATTACAGGGAGGCGTTAATATTGTAGGGAATAAAGTTTATTTCATCGCGAGCGCTGATGTGACTATTTTCGATATTAATGGGCATTGGACGTGGTATAAAAGCCCCGATGGCACAACATTAAATTATTTGGCACATGATGACCGCTATACGTATTTTATTAACGAAGACACGGTTGAGCTCTTTGAACTGAAAGGCCAATGGACGTGGTTTAAATACGCCAATGGTCAATTATCAGATACCTTTGCTCATGATGACCATTATATTTATTACGTAGGAGATGGGTTGGTTCGTGATGCGAAGCGGCGTAATGAGACTCGACAACTCAATGCGGCGCATCTTGATAAAAACGGCAGTCTGCTTACCGTTGAAGGTAAGTACACCAGTTACAATAATGAATTGCTTCCACTGAGTGACTGAATCACTTAACAATCAACGATCCTGCTCATGTCAGGATCGTTGATCAAACAAATCACTCACCCGCCAGCGCGCGTGGGAACAGTACATTATTTTCCAGACTGATGTGCTCCATTAAATCATCAATCAGTTCATTAATACCGTTATACATCGCTTTCCAGGTGGTGCAGGCTTCCGGCGGCGGTGTGACGTTATTGGTAATGTGTTTGATAACCTCCAACAGCTCACCTGCTTCATCGTGTTCGCTTTCCATTACGCTGATTGGCCCCATCGCCTGGCTGCCCATGCCTTGTTTGATCATCGGGAAGAGGATCTGCTCTTCTTTCATCATGTGGCTGGAAAGCTCTTCATGCAGCATAGTCAGGTATTTTGTCAGCCCTTTTGGCACGCTCGGTTTGTCGGCGTGAACGCGCTCTACTTTGGTGGCTTGCAGGATCAACTCTGGCAGTTGTTCGCGGTGACGATCGTGGTAGCGCACGATGATATGGTCGATGATTTCTGCCAGCGGCGCGCTACGCCAGTCTTTCTCAATTGGTTGTTCAGCAAGCTTTGCCAGTTCGGCTTCAATGACGTCAACATCCAGTTCTTTACGTGCCGCCGCGCGAGCCAGCGTCTGCTTACCGCCGCAGCAGTAATCCATATCATATTGACGAAACAGAGCCGAAGCGCGAGGAATAGAGAGCGCCAGTTCACCTAAAGGTTGGTCGCGATAAGCCATAGCTGATACCTCATTCTTAATAAGATAAGATGTATTTTAAATGCATCTTTAAGTTAAAAGCTATAACCCTTACGTAGCAGAGGATTATTTAACAGATTGGCAAGGTGTCAACTTTCAGAGACAGGTTCAGCTAAGGGTTTTTCCGGTTTTGCTCTGACTGCAATGATCACGCCGGCCACTAACAGCGCGATACCGCTCAGCGTCATCAGCGGTGGAATTTGTTGGCGGAGTAAAAAGGTGTACAGCAAACCTGCCAGCGTTTCGAAAACAATCAGCGGCCCGAGGATCACCGTCGGTAATCGCTGGCTGGCGACGTTCCAGCAAAGTGCGCCGACCCATGAGCAAAGCACGGCGATAGCAATCATCAGGCTAATAAAGGCCAGTGGACGGGAGCCAAAAGGTAGAGAGAAATCAGGCATTTGCGTATTCAGCCAGAAACAAGCAACAACATAACCGATGAGCGAAATCGGCAGTGTGACCAGCGCCTGCGCCGTCGCCCACATCATTGGATGTTTGTCTGGATTTTCCCGCAGCCAGCGGGCGTTGCGCAATGCATACCACGCCCAGCAAACCACGGAGACTAATGCCAGCATGACGCCTGAGGTATAACGTGCCCAGTCAAAATTGGGGAGACCGTGGTTTAACTCAGCAATATTTACACACGCAAGGCCGATACCAATACAAACCAGCGCCGGGGCGAGTTTCCCCCACGCGAGTTTGCCGTCGCGCTGGCTGTACAGCAAATTGGCAAAGACCGGGATAACCACTGGCAGGGTGCCGATAATCATCGTGGAAACAGGCGCGCCGGTTCGCTGAATGGCACTGGCAAGGCAAAAGTAATAGATGAGATTGCCCATCATGGTGAGCATTAGCGCGGTAAGCCAGTCGCGACGTGTCAACTGGCGCAGACGCACGCGCCCCAGCCAGGCAATGGGCAGTGCAATTAAACCTAATGCCAGATAGCGTCCCATTGATTGCAACATCGCCGGGTATTCTGGAACGATCAACGGCCCGACAAAAATAAGCCCCCACATCAACCCTGCTAACAGGGCGTACAGCACGCCGCTAATCATCACTGGCATCCATTGGTCTGTCAGAAGAAATATTCAGGGAACAGAGATGGTTGCTCCCCGCATCCCGTCATTATCAGAGAGGATGCGGGAGGATGCCACTTTAATTAACTAGTTATTAACATTAAAAAGCGCGTTTACGCTTTCGGCTAATGTTGTTGTCGGGCGGCCAATCAGCGTGCTGAGCGTTTTGCTGTCATCAAACAGACCACCTTTTGATGCGCCAACGTCAGAGTCAGCCAGCATATCCGCCAGTCCGCCAGGAAGACCAACGCTTTTCAGCGCTGCGGCGAAATCGGCTTCGCTCATATTCTGGTAGATAACTGGTTTGCCGCTCTGTTTGGTCAGCTCTGCCGCTAACTGTGTCAGCGTCCAGGCGTTGTCGCCCGCCAGCTCATAGACTTTGCCTTCGTGACCTGCTTCGCTAATTACGCGTGCCGCAGCCTCTGCGTAATCTGCACGAGTTGCTGAGGCAATTTTGCCATCGCCCGCCGCACCAATAAATACGCCGTGTTCCAGTGCTGCCGGGGCGCTGGCGAGGTAGTTTTCAGTGTACCAGCCGTTGCGCAGCAGGGTATAAGCGATGCCAGAATCAGCCAGCATTTTCTCCGTCTCGATATGCTCAGCAGCCAGGCCGAGCGGGGAGGTGTCCGCATGTAACAGGCTGGTGTAGGCGATAAATTTCACGCCAGCCGCCTTTGCGGCATTAATAACATTACGATGCTGCGAGGCACGCTGTCCCACTTCGCTGGAAGAGATCAGCAGCAATTTTTCCACGCCCTGTAGCGCAGATGTCAGTGCAGCTTCATCGCCGTAGTCAGCCTGACGCACGCTAATGCCTTGTGCGCTCAAAGCATGCGCTTTTTCCGGATTACGTGCGATAGCCACTATTTGGCTGGCAGAAACGGTTTGCAGCAAAGATTCAATTACATTGTGACCAAGCTGGCCGGTCGCGCCGGTGATTGCGATCATGAGAAATCTCCATTGGTTTGTCTTGTGTTTAAATACGCTAACACCTAAACTAACTTTTAGTAAGTACATACAAAAAGGTAAGTATGAAATGAGTCGGGTAAGCCTGTCGCAACAACTGAAAGAGGGAAACCTCTTCGCTGAGCAGTGTCCGTCGCGGGATGTGTTGAAACACGTTACCAGCCGTTGGGGGGTACTGATTCTGGTGGCGCTGCGCGAAGGCACTCATCGCTTTAGCGACTTGCGGCGTAAAATGGGCGGAGTGAGCGAAAAGATGCTCGCGCAGTCGTTACAGGCGCTGGAGCAGGATGGATTTGTTAACCGTATCGCGTATCCGGTGGTGCCGCCGCATGTGGAATATAGCCTCACACCGCTGGGTGAACAGGTCAGTGAAAAGGTTGCTGCACTGGCAGACTGGATTGAGTTGAATTTGCCAGAGGTGCTGGCGGTGCGGGATGAACGTGCGGCATAACTGCCGGAGACCTACGATTCGTGGTTTGTAGGGCGGATAAGACGCGTCAGCATCGCATCCGCCAGGAAGTGCCGGATGCGATGCATGATGTGTAGACCGAAAACGGTGTGTCTTACTTACTCAAATCCACCTGATAAATCGCAAACCCGATATCATCAGTCGCGACTTTATTCATTGGATACTGACCCTTCTCTTTAATAAAGTCTGCGGCTTTATCGGACGGGGACGTTTCAAAACGAATATCCAGTTTTTTATCACCGGCAATCGGCGCTAAACGCCAGTTATTATCTGCCGCTGGGTGAATTTCTCCTGCACGCTTCGACTCTTCAGCAATCCACGCTGCCAGCACCGAACGGTTCTCATCCGGCGACGCAAAGGCGATATGGCTGTCGCCTGTTCCGGCAAATTTGCCACCGTATGCACGATAATTATTGGTAGCAACCAGGAACATCGCGTCCGGATCAATCGGTTTACCATTAAAGGTCAGATTCTTAATCCTTTCCGCATTGGCATTAATCACCTGACATTCACCGTCATAGCGGGCTGGCTGGGTAACATCAATCTGATAATTCACGCCGTCAATCACATCAAAGTTATAGGTACGGAAGCCATCCCAGTTGATTAATGACTGCGGTTTAGTGCTGTTGGGATCTATCTGGTTAAACTGCCCGGCGGAGCACTCCAGCCACTCTTTAACTTCCTTGCCGCTGGCTTTTACCACAATCAGCGTATTGGGATAGAGATAGAGATCGGCGGCATTACGGAAAGTCAGTTGGCCTTTTTCCACTTCTACATAGCTGGCAGGATCGTTCTTGCGACCGCCAACTTTAAACGGCGCAGCGGCAGAGAGCACCGGCAGTTTTGCCAGATCCGGATCGCCCTGAATGTAATGTTCGACATACGCTTTTTGCGCGTTGTTCACCACCTGCACCGTCGGATCGTCCTGTACCAGCGCCAGATAGCTATACATATTGTCGGCGGATTTCCCGATAGGTTTGCTGACAAACTGGCGTGTGGCATCGTGATCGGCTTTCAGCGTTGCAACCAACTTGCTGTCTTCAGCGGCGAGTGATTTTTTATTGGCGACATCGTAAATCGGGCGAGCTTCCGCTTTTGCTTGCGTCACCTGCCATTTCCCGCTGTCATTATTGAGTTGCAGATCGACCACGCCGAGATGATCGCCCCACATGCCTGGCATTACCGCCGGAACACCGTTAATCGTACCTTTGGCGATATCTACGCCTTTGATATCAGCAAAATCTTTGCCCGGGAAGACGGCATGGGCATGACCAAACATAATGGCATCAACGCCCGGAATTTCACTGAGATAATAAACTGAGTTTTCCGCCATTACTTTATACGGATCGGCAGACAGACCAGAATGCGCCAGAACGACAACGACATCGGCACCTTTCTCGCGCATTTCCGGCACGTACTTGCGCACTGTTTCGGTAATATCGTTAACGGTAACTTTGCCGGATAAATTGGCTTTATCCCATCCCATAATCTGCGGTGGCACGACGCCGATATAGCCAATTTTCAGCGTTTGCTTTTTCCCGTCTTTATCGACTACTTCGGTGTCTTTAATTAAATACGGTGTAAACATCGGCTGGTTGGTTTTTACGTCAATGACATTGGCATTTATATAGGGGAATTTCGCCCCCACCAGCGCATTTTTCAGGTAATCCAGACCGTAATTAAATTCATGATTGCCGAGTGTGCCGACGGTATAATCCAGCGTATTCAGCGCCTTATAGACCGGATGAATATCACCGGCTTTTAATCCTTTAGCCGACATGTAATCCGCCAGCGGGCTGCCCTGAATCAGGTCACCGTTATCGACCAACACGCTATTTTTCACTTCATTGCGCGCGTCATTAATCAGGCTCGCGGTGCGTACCAGCCCAAATTTTTCTGTGGATGTGTCTTTGTAATAATCGAAATCCATCATGTTGCTATGCAAATCAGAGGTTTCCATTATGCGTAGATCGACTGTTGCCGCATTCACGCTGGCAGCAATCAGCGTGGCCAGGAGCGTTGCGCTAAACTTAATCATAAGGGACATCCTTTTATGAACGAGAAGATGAAACGTCTTTCATACGGAGCGTGAAGGATGCCATAAATAATAAATCAGGAAACGATGACGCCATCACAGTTGGCGGATTCTATAGCGATGGGGTATAAGTAAAACAATAAGTTAACGCCGCTCACAGAGACGAGGTGGAGAATGTTAGATCAAGTATGCCAGCTTGCACGGATTGCGGGCGATGCCATTATGCAGGTCTACGACGGGACTAAACCGATGGACGTCGCCAACAAAGCAGATGACTCTCCGGTGACGGCGGCAGATATCGCCGCGCATACCGTAATCATGGAAGGATTACGTAAACTGACGCCGGATATCCCCGTTCTTTCTGAAGAAGATCCTCCCGGTTGGGAAGTCCGCCAGCACTGGCAACGTTACTGGCTGGTGGATCCGCTGGACGGCACCAAAGAGTTTATTAAACGAAATGGCGAATTTACCGTTAACATTGCGCTGATCGACAAAGGCAAACCGATATTAGGTGTGGTGTATGCGCCGGTAATGAACGTAATGTACAGCGCGGAGGAAGGAAAAGCCTGGAAAGAAGAGTGCGGCGTGCGCAAGCAGATTCAGGTACGCGACGCTCGCCCGCCTCTGGTCGTCATTAGCCGTTCCCATGCGGATGCGGAGCTGAAAGAGTATCTGCAACAGCTTGGCGAACACCAGACGACATCCATCGGTTCTTCACTGAAATTTTGCCTGGTGGCGGAAGGGCAGGCTCAGCTCTACCCGCGTTTTGGGCCAACCAATATTTGGGACACCGCTGCCGGTCATGCTGTGGCTGCCGCTGCCGGAGCACACGTCCACGACTGGCAGGGGAAACCGCTGGATTACACTCCGCGTGAATCCTTCCTGAATCCAGGGTTCCGGGTTTCTATTTATTAAGCAACTTATGCAGCAAGTCCATCACTTGCTGCACCTCTTCCTGAGTGAGCGCTCCATCTTTTGCCCATTGCACGCGACCGTCTTTATCCAGCACTGCAATGGCGGAACTCTCTTCATCCAACTGCCAGGCGCTGCGTGCGATGCCGTTGCTGTCGACAATAAACTGTGACCACGGATAGAGCTTTTTATTGCTCTCCAGGCTGCTACGTACAAACATACCTGAACCGGGGATAGCGTCGTCGGTGTTCACAATGGTGGTCGTCTGGTAGCGATCATGCGGCAGTTTTGCCGATTTAATCGCTTCAATCAGCGTCGCATTTTTCTCTTTTGCGGAGGTGCGACCGGCAATATGTTGCAGTACCCGCACTTTCCCCACTAACTGTGCGCTGTTCCAGGTATTGTAGCTAAACTGATCTTTATCAAGTACTAACTCGCCACGATCGGCAATGCCAATTGGTGGTACTCGCTGACCGGTTTCGAATTTATGCGCGGAGGCCATCATCGGCAGTAGCAAGCAAGTCAGCGCGAGAATCTTGCGTAGGGTCATAGTGTTTCCTTCTTATCGTATGCAGGTGATCCGACCACTTGGGTCGGACTTTTAATCATATGTGCTATTTATCGAATTTCCCGCAAGTGTGGTGCCAGTTTGCGGACAAGCGCACAAATCATATGAAAAATGAATGCTTATACTGAAGATTGTGGTTAGGCGAAAAGATAATTCTGAATAACTGTAACGTTAAGGTAAAAAACTTTATACACACTGGAAACATTGCAGCGATAGACTATAGTCATCAGGCATTAAAATTTGCGCCTCATAATAGTTGGGCCGATTGTGGCACCACAAAGGCGTAATACTCAGCAGGAGATAACAATGAAAATTTTCCAACGGTACAACCCACTGCAGGTGGCGAAGTACGTGAAAATCCTGTTCCGTGGACGGTTATACATCAAGGACGTTGGCGCTTTTGAATTTGATAAGGGTAAGATTCTTATCCCAAAAGTGAAGGATAAGCTGCATTTGTCAGTGATGTCCGAAGTTAACCGTCAGGTTATGCGTCTGCAAACAGAGATGGCTTAACCAGCGTGCTATGCAGTAATAAGACGGCTCCTGATTCAGGAGCCGTTGATGTTTCTGGGGTTATGCGACGCTTTCTTCTTTATTTTTATCTTTAGCGTCAGGCTGTTTCGGTGAAAGGGCGGTGGCTTTGCTGTCGATCCGCGTCACCAGCAGTTGGTCGATGCGGTAGTTATCGATATCCACCACTTCAAATTTGTAGCCGGAGAGTTTCACTGAATCGGTGCGTTTCGGGATCTTACGCAGCATAAACATCATAAAGCCGCCGATGGTTTCGTAGTTGCCCGACTGCGGGAACTCGTCAATATCCAGCACACGCATCACGTCGTCAATCGGCGTACCGCCATCGATTAGCCATGAGTTCTCATCACGCGCGACAATCTGTTCTTCCAGCCCCTGACCGACCAGATCGCCCATCAACGTGGTCATCACGTCGTTGAGGGTAATTATCCCCACCACCAGGGCGTACTCGTTCATGATTACCGCAAAGTCTTCGCCCGCAGCTTTAAAACTTTCCAGCGCCTCAGAGAGGGTCAGAGTGTCAGGCACGATCAGCGTGTTGCGAATCTGCACGCCGCTATTCAGTGCCAGGCTTTGATTGGCCAGCACGCGGTTCAGCAGATCTTTCGAGTCCACATAGCCGATGATGTGGTCGATATCTTCATTACAGACGAGGAATTTTGAGTGTGGATGCTCCGCCACTTTATTCTTCAGACTTTGCTCATCTTCATGGAGATCGAACCAAATCACGTTTTCACGCGGCGTCATGGAAGACGGCACGGTACGGGATTCCAGTTCAAACACGTTTTCGATCAGCTCGTGTTCCTGTTTACGCAGTACTCCAGCCAGTGCACCGGCTTCCACCACCGCGTAGATGTCATCAGAAGTGATGTCATCTTTACGTACCATCGGCAATTTAAAGATACGGAAGATCATGTTTGCCAGGCCGTTGAAAAACCACACCAGAGGGGTGCAGACGAACAGGCAGAAGCGCATCGGGTTGATGATACGCAAAGCCACAGCTTCTGGCGCAATCATACCGATGCGTTTCGGGGTTAAATCCGCAAACAGAATAAACATGCCAGTCACTAATGAGAAAGAGAGAATAAAGCTCAGTTGCTCAGAGAGTTCCGCTGATATATAGCGAGAGAACAGGCTGTTAAAAGCCGGAGAGAACGCCGCATCACCGACGATACCACCGAGTATCGCCACCGCGTTCAGACCAATTTGCACCACGGTAAAGAACATGCCGGGATTTTCCTGCATATCCAGAACTCGCTGGGCGTTTATATTGCCTTCATCAGCCAGCAGTTTAAGTTTGATTTTGCGTGAGGCGGCAAGCGAGATCTCGGACATCGAGAAGAACGCACTCACAGCGATCAAGCATAGTATGACTAAAATACTGTTTAACATATCTTATCCGACCGTTCAGGTCAGATCCTCGGAAGGGGAAGTTGATTAATTTGTGCGAAATACACATTGAAAGCCGGTTCGAAGAGAGTGAACCGACATTTTCAGTGGCTAGTATAGCGTAAGGTTCTGTAAAGTCGCCAGAGGGTTAAATTTTTGCTTCATTTCGCTTTAGTTCAGCCTTTTATTGCTACGCTTCAGGCGGCAGGCAAACGCCGATCCCACCAATTCCACAATAGCCATATGGGTTTTTGTGCAGATATTGTTGGTGGTCATCTTCGGCATAATAAAACGGTGTAGCGTTGGCGATCTCGGTGGTTATCTGGCGATCGTCACCGACGGTGAGCATTGCGGCCTGAAAACGTTCCAGACTGGCGCGGGCGGCAGCGTCCTGTTCTGGTGTCAGCGGGTAAATTGCGGAACGATACTGCGTGCCGTGGTCATTGCCCTGACGCATCCCTTGTGCGGGATCGTGATTCTCCCAGAATACCTGTAACAGTTGTTCGTAGCTGATCACTGACGGATCGTAAACCACGCGTACCGCTTCGGCGTGGCCGGTATCACCAGAACACACTTCCCGATAGGTCGGGTTTGGCGTGTAACCGCCGGTATAGCCTGCGGCAGTGCTGTAAACACCGGGAAGTTGCCAGAAAAGGCGTTCCACGCCCCAGAAACAGCCCATAGCAAAAATGGCGATCTCCATTCCGTCAGGCACATTGGTCAGTGAGTGGCCGTTGACCGCATGCAATGTGGCTACAGGCATCGGGGTATTACGTCCAGGAAGGGCATCGGCGGGGGAAACCAGATGCTTTTTATCAAATAAACTCATAGTGTTGCTCTCCCGAAAGTCGGCCTTTGGGGATTAGGTTGTAACAAGAGACGTATTTGCACACAATAACCCCCGTGAATGTGTATAAAGTAAACCATAAGAAATATTTTGGGTTTAGTCTGCTTTTAAATCCATATGGCTGGATTTTTGTTAAGCCGTTTAACGGAGTTCCAGGGGCAGGAACAAAGGATATTCAGGAGAAAATGTGCGCTATATCCGACAGTTATGCTGTGTAAGCTTACTCTGCTTTAGCGGAGCTGCCGTCGCCGCGAACGTCCGTCTACAGGTCGAAGGGTTATCGGGGCAGCTAGAAAAGAACGTTCGTGCGCAGCTTTCTACGATTGAAAGTGATGAAGTTACGCCAGATCGGCGCTTTCGCGCACGTGTTGATGATGCCATCCGCGAAGGTCTGAAGGCGCTGGGCTATTACCAGCCGACCATTGAATTTGATCTCCGACCACCGCCAAAGAAGGGGCGGCAGGTGTTGATCGCCAAAGTCACGCCCGGCGTGCCGGTGTTGATTGGCGGTACTGATGTGGTTTTGCGCGGCGGTGCGCGGACTGATAAAGACTATTTGAAGTTGCTCGATACCCGCCCGGCTATAGGCACGGTGCTGAATCAGGGCGACTACGAAAATTTCAAAAAGTCCTTAACCAGCATCGCGTTGCGTAAAGGCTATTTCGATAGCGAATTTACCAAAGCACAGTTGGGTATCGCACTTGGCTTGCATAAAGCCTACTGGGATATTGATTACAACAGTGGCGAACGCTACCGCTTTGGGCATGTGACCTTCGAAGGTTCACAGATCCGCGATGAGTACCTGCAAAATCTGGTGCCGTTTAAAGAGGGCGATGAGTACGAATCTAAAGATCTGGCGGAACTGAACCGCCGTCTCTCCGCTACTGGTTGGTTTAACTCGGTGGTGGTTGCACCGCAGTTTGATAAAGCGCGAGAAACTAAAGTATTGCCACTGACTGGCGTCGTTTCGCCGCGCACGGAAAACACCATTGAAACCGGGGTCGGCTACTCAACGGACGTTGGCCCACGAGTTAAAGCCTCGTGGAAAAAGCCGTGGATGAACTCTTACGGTCACAGCCTGACCACCAGCACAAGTATCTCTGCACCGGAACAGACTCTCGATTTTAGTTATAAAATGCCGTTGCTTAAGAACCCACTGGAACAATACTATCTGGTACAGGGTGGTTTTAAGCGTACTGATCTGAATGATACCGAATCCGATTCCACCACCCTGGTTGCTTCCCGTTACTGGGATCTTTCCAGTGGCTGGCAGCGTGCCATTAACCTGCGCTGGAGTCTCGACCACTTTACTCAGGGTGAAATCACTAACACCACGATGCTGTTTTATCCTGGGGTCATGATTAGCCGGACGCGATCACGCGGCGGCCTGATGCCGACCTGGGGCGACTCGCAGCGTTACTCTATCGACTACTCCAACACCGCCTGGGGATCGGATGTCGATTTCTCCGTATTCCAGGCGCAGAACGTCTGGATCCGCACACTTTACGATCGCCATCGCTTTGTCACTCGCGGCACGCTGGGCTGGATTGAAACCGGTGACTTCGACAAAGTACCGCCAGATTTACGTTTCTTCGCCGGGGGCGACCGCAGTATTCGCGGCTATAAATACAAATCGATCGCTCCGAAATACGCCAATGGTGACTTGAAAGGGGCATCAAAGCTAATTACCGGATCGCTGGAGTATCAGTACAACGTGACCGGAAAATGGTGGGGCGCGGTGTTTGTCGATAGCGGCGAAGCGGTAAGCGATATTCGCCGCAGTGACTTTAAAACCGGCACCGGGGTTGGCGTGCGTTGGGAATCGCCGGTCGGGCCGATCAAGCTCGATTTCGCCGTTCCGGTCGCTGACAAAGACGAGCATGGTTTACAGTTTTACATCGGTCTGGGGCCAGAATTATGAGTTTATGGAAAAAAATCAGCCTCGGCGTAGTCATCGTTATTTTACTGTTGCTGGGATCAGTGGCGTTTCTGGTGGGCACCACCAGCGGCCTGCATCTGGTATTTAAAGCGGCAGACCGTTGGGTGCCAGGGCTGGATATTGGCAAGGTCACCGGTGGCTGGCGCGACCTTACCTTGTCTGACGTTCGTTATGAGCAGCCAGGCGTGGCGGTAAAAGCGGGCAATCTGCATCTGGCGGTCGGGCTGGAGTGCCTGTGGGACAGCAGTGTTTGTATTAACGATTTGGCACTGAAGGATATTCAGGTCAACATCGACAGTAAAAAAATGCCCCCTTCAGAGCAAGCGGAGGAAGAGGAAGATAGCGGGCCGCTGGATCTCTCTACGCCATATCCCATCACCCTGACGCGGGTAGCGCTGGATAACGTCAACATTAAGATTGATGACACTACGGTGTCGGTGATGGACTTCACCTCCGGTCTGAACTGGCAAGAGAAAACCCTGACCCTGAAACCGACATCGCTGAAAGGGCTGTTGATTGCCCTGCCGAAAGTGGCAGAAGTGGCGCAGGAAGAAGTTGTCGAACCGAAGATTGAAAATCCGCAGCCGGATGAAAAACCGCTGGGCGAAACGCTGAAAGATCTCTTTTCTCGCCCGGTATTACCGGAGATGACCGACGTACATTTGCCGCTCAACCTGAACATTGAAGAGTTTAAGGGTGAGCAACTGCGCGTGACGGGCGACACGGACATCACCGTGCACACCATGCTGCTGAAAGTCAGTAGCATCGATGGCAATACCAAACTGGACGCACTTGATATCGACTCTAATCAGGGGAGCGTTAATGCCAGTGGCACGGCGCAATTGTCCAATAACTGGCCGGTAGATATCACCCTCAATAGCACACTGAACGTGGAGCCACTAAAAGGCGAAAAAGTGAAGCTGAAAGTGGGTGGTGCGCTGCGCGAACAACTGGAGATTGGCGTTAATCTTTCCGGTCCGGTGGATATGGATCTGCGCGCCCAGACGCGGCTGGCAGAAGTCGGATTGCCGCTCAACGTGGAAGTAAACAGCAAACAGCTTTACTGGCCGTTTACTGGCGAGAAGCAGTATCAGGCGGATGATCTGAAACTGAAACTCACCGGAAAAATGACTGATTACACGCTCTCTATGCACATGGCGGTGAAGGGGCATGAGATCCCGCCAGCGACCATTACCCTCGATGCAAAGGGCAATGAACAGCAGGTTAATCTCGACAAACTTACCGTCGCAGCGCTGGAAGGGAAAACCGAGTTGAAAGCGTTACTCGACTGGCAGCAGGCGATTAGCTGGCGTGGTGAGTTAACGCTTAACGGCATTAACACTGCGAAAGAGTTCCCGGAGTGGCCGTCAAAACTCAATGGTTTGATCAAAACCCGAGGCAGCCTGTACGGCGGCACCTGGCAGATGGACGTACCAGAGTTGAAGCTGACCGGCAATGTTAAACAGAACAAAGTGAACGTTGACGGAACGCTGAAAGGCAACAGTTATATGCAGTGGACGATCCCAGGTCTGCATCTGGAACTGGGGCCAAACAGTGCCGAAGTGAAAGGCGAGTTGGGGGTAAAAGATCTCAATCTTGATGCCACCATCAACGCGCCGGGGCTGGATAATGCGCTACCAGGACTGGGCGGTACAGCGAAAGGGTTGGTGAAAGTACGCGGTACTGTGGAAGCGCCACAACTACTGGCAGATATTACCGCGCGCGGTTTGCGTTGGCAGGAACTCTCCGTAGCGCAGGTTCGTGTGGAAGGCGATATCAAATCCACCGATCAGATTGCGGGTAAACTCGACGTGCGCGTTGAGCAAATCTCGCAGCCGGATGTGAATATCAACCTCGTCACTCTGAACGCGAAAGGCAGCGAAAAGCAGCACGAGTTACAACTGCGGATTCAGGGCGAGCCGGTTTCCGGGCAGCTCAATCTGGCAGGGAGTTTTGATCGCAAAGAAGAACGTTGGAAGGGAACACTTAGCAATACGCGCTTCCAGACGCCGGTCGGCCCGTGGTCGCTGACGCGTGATATCGCACTGGACTACCGCAATCAGGAGCAAAAAATCAGCATCGGGCCACACTGCTGGCTTAACCCGAATGCGGAACTGTGCGTGCCGCAAACCATTGATGCCGGGGCTGAAGGGCGTGCGGTGGTGAATCTCAACCGTTTCGACCTGGCAATGCTGAAGCCGTTTATGCCGGAAAACACTCAGGCCAGCGGTATCTTTACAGGTAAAGCGGATGTCGCCTGGGATACCACCAAAGAAGGGCTGCCGCAGGGCAGTGTTACTCTTTCCGGGCGTAACGTGCAGGTTACGCAAACCATCAACGATGCGGCGCTGCCAGTAGCGTTTCAGACGCTGAACCTGACGGCGGAGTTGCGTAATAACCGTGCCGAGCTGGGCTGGACAATCCGTCTGACTAATAACGGTCAGTTTGATGGTCAGGTGCAGGTAACCGATCCACAAGGGCGGCGTAACCTCGGCGGCAACGTGAATATCCGTAACTTCAACCTCGCGATGGTAAACCCCATCTTTACGCGTGGTGAAAAAGCGGCGGGTATGGTGAGCGCCAACTTACGTCTGGGCGGTGATGTGCAGAGCCCGCAGTTGTTTGGTCAGCTCCAGGTCACTGGTGTGGATATCGATGGCAACTTTATGCCGTTTGATATGCAGCCGAGCCAGCTTGCGGTCAACTTTAACGGTATGCGCTCGACGCTGGCGGGCACTGTGCGAACCCAGCAGGGGGAAATTTACCTGAACGGTGATGCTGACTGGAGTCAGATTGAAAACTGGCGTGCGCGGGTGACGGCAAAAGGCAGTAAGGTGCGGATCACCGTACCGCCGATGGTGCGCATGGATGTGTCGCCAGATGTCGTATTCGAAGCCACTCCAAGCCTGTTTACCCTCGATGGCCGCGTGGATGTACCGTGGGCGCGCATTGTGGTGCACGATCTACCGGAAAGTGCGGTGGGCGTCTCCAGCGATGTGGTAATGCTCAACGATAACCTGCAACCGGAGGAGGTGAAAACGGCATCGATTCCGATCAACAGCAACCTGATTGTTCACGTTGGCAACAATGTGCGCATTGATGCCTTCGGCCTGAAAGCGCGACTGACGGGCGATCTCAATGTCGTACAGGACAAACAAGGTCTGGGTCTGAACGGGCAGATCAACATTCCGGAAGGTCGCTTCCATGCCTATGGTCAGGATCTGATTGTGCGTAAAGGTGAACTGCTGTTCTCTGGCCCGCCGGATCAACCGTATCTCAATATCGAAGCGATTCGTAACCCGGATGCAACAGAAGACGACGTGATCGCCGGTGTTCGTGTCACCGGACTGGCGGATGAGCCGAAAGCGGAGATCTTCTCTGACCCGGCGATGTCACAACAGGCGGCATTGTCCTACTTGTTACGCGGACAAGGGCTGGAGAGCGATCAGAGTGACAGCGCGGCGATGACCTCGATGCTGATTGGTCTGGGGGTTGCACAAAGTGGTCAGATTGTGGGTAAAATCGGTGAGACATTTGGCGTAAGTAATTTAGCGCTCGACACCGAGGGGGTAGGCGATTCCTCCCAGGTGGTGGTCAGCGGCTATGTATTACCAGGCCTACAAGTGAAATACGGCGTGGGGATATTTGACTCTATAGCAACACTCACGTTACGTTATCGCCTGATGCCGAAGCTATATCTGGAAGCCGTGTCTGGTGTAGACCAGGCACTGGATTTGCTCTATCAGTTCGAGTTTTAGCTATGCGAATATTTGTCTACGGCAGTTTACGCCACAAACAAGGCAACAGCCACTGGATGACCAATGCCCAGTTGCTGGGCGATTTCAGTATCGATAACTACCAGTTGTATAGCCTGGGCCACTATCCAGGCGCAGTTCCGGGGAACGGAACGGTACACGGTGAAGTTTATCGTATTGACAACGCCACGCTGGCCGAACTTGATGCCTTGCGCACCAGGGGCGGTGAATACGCGCGCCAGTTGATTCAGACGCCGTACGGGAGTGCATGGATGTACGTATATCAACGACCCGTCGATGGATTAAAGCTGATTGCAAGCGGCGACTGGTTAGACAGGGATAAGCCATAATTAAACACGCCACCTTCGGGTGTAATGCCGATCAGTTAAGGATCAGTTGACCGATCCAGTGGCTGTGTAAAAATCCGGAAACGCTCACTCGTTTCCGGATTTTTTTATGCACATTGGACAGGCCCTTGATCTGGTATCCCGTTACGATTCTCTGCGTAACCCACTGACTTCTCTGGGGGATTACCTCGACCCCGAACTCATCTCTCGTTGCCTTGCTGAATCAGGTACTGTAACGCTACGCAAGCGCCGTCTTCCCCTCGAAATGATGGTCTGGTGTATTGTTGGCATGGCGCTTGAGCGTAAAGAACCTCTTCACCAGATTGTGAATCGCCTGGACATCATGCTACCGGGCAATCGCCCCTTCGTTGCCCCCAGTGCCGTTATTCAGGCCCGCCAGCGCCTGGGAAGTGAGGCTGTCCGCCGCGTGTTCACGAAAACAGCGCAGCTCTGGCATAACGCCACGCCGCATCCGCACTGGTGCGGCCTGACCCTGCTGGCCATCGATGGTGTGTTCTGGCGCACACCGGATACACCAGAGAACGATGCAGCCTTCCCCCGCCAGACACATGCCGGGAACCCGGCGCTCTACCCGCAGGTCAAAATGGTCTGCCAGATGGAACTGACCAGCCATCTGCTGACGGCTGCAGCTTTCGGCACGATGAAGAACAGCGAAAATGAGCTTGCTGAGCAACTTATAGAACAAACCGGCGATAACACCCTGACGTTAATGGATAAAGGTTATTACTCACTGGGACTGTTAAATGCCTGGAGCCTGGCGGGAGAACACCGCCACTGGATGATCCCTCTCAGAAAGGGAGCGCAATATGAAGAGATCAGAAAACTGGGTAAAGGCGATCATCTGGTGAAGCTGAAAACCAGCCCGCAGGCACGAAAAAAGTGGCCGGGACTGGGAAATGAGATGACAGCCCGCCTGCTGACCGTGACGCGCAAAGGAAAAGTCTGCCATCTGCTGACGTCGATGACGGACGCCATGCGCTTCCCCGGAGGAGAAATGGCGGAGCTGTACAGTCATCGCTGGGAAATCGAACTGGGATACAGGGAGATAAAACAGACGATGCAACTGAGCAGGCTGACGCTGAGAAGTAAAAAGCCGGAGCTTGTGGAGCAAGAGCTGTGGGGTGTCTTACTGGCTTATAATCTGGTGAGATATCAGATGATTAAAATGGCAGAACATCTGAAAGGTTACTGGCCGAATCAACTGAGTTTCTCAGAATCATGCGGAATGGTGATGAGAATGCTGATGACATTGCAGGGCGCTTCACCGGGACGTATACCGGAGCTGATGCGCGATCTTGCAAGTATGGGACAACTTGTGAAATTACCGACAAGAAGGGAAAGGGCCTTCCCGAGAGTGGTAAAGGATAGGCCCTGGAAATACCCCACAGCCCCGAAAAAGAGCCAGTCAGTTGCTTAACTGACTGGCATTACCCGTCTGGGTGGCGTTGTTTTTGCGAGACGACACGCATTCTGTTTTGTAACTTTCCCGCCTGTTTCTTTTCCTTCCGAGTCGCTTTCTATATCTGTTAACGCATAAAAAACGCTGCTGGTGTTCATTAATGCGCAGGGGTAAAACATCTCGCAATTTAAATGGTGAGAATGAGCAGGAGCGGCTTATTTCCAGCAAGCGGCTCTGAACAGGCAAGATGCGTTCTCAAAAGCAAATGTTATACGTCAATTTAAACGATTAGAGGCATCCTGTTTATGCATCAAGTCCAGTTATCCTCACCAGATGGACTGTGAGCCATAGCAGTTCGTTACCTCTGAGGGTGATACCGAGTTGAACCTTGATATAATCGCGGATCAGTAGCGTACACTGCCAGGCTTCTGGATACTCTTTAATCACTTGCACTAGCAGGAAACTGTCCCGCGAGCTATCCAGTTCTCCCTCCTGTAAACGCTGAAGGAAAAACTGCATATGGATAAGAAAACGTGAGTAATTAATCGATTCAGTGTCGATCTCCTGCTTAAAGTGGTACTGCACGAGATTAAAAATATCCTTCAACATTTTCACTGACTGCATGGTTTGCGCTACGTCGTCGCCTTCGCTCTGACCATTCACAAGATGAAAAGCGATATTCCCGGCTTCCTCTTCCGGTAGTTCAATACCGTACTGCTGGCGAATAATGGTTACAGCCTCGCTGGCGATGTGGAACTGTTGTGGATAAAACCGCCTGACCTCCGGTAGTAGGCGGTTTTGAATGGTGATCCCTTTGCGGCTGCGCTCGATGGCAAAAGCCAGGTGATCGGCAAGGGTAAAGAAAATCTGCTCACGAACTTTGCTCGAAAGCTGCATGTTGGCACGGGAAATAATCATCGCAGCCATTTCGATGACTTCATCCGGTATAGCGGAAAGTGCCTCAAGATAGCCGCTGCGTTCGTCAAGCGTCTGGGTTACAAATAGCTTCTCTATCTGCTCCGGGGCGATCTCGTCCCCGGGTCTGCTGTTGAAGCCAATACCTTTCCCCATGACGATAACTTCCCTGTTATCGTCATCAAGGGAGAGCACCAGGCTATTATTGAGCACCTTCTGAACAATCATCTCTGAGACTCGTTGTGGTTACCGTTTTGCGCGATGACATCCTTATACCACCAGAAACTGCGTTTGCGGATCCTTTGCAAACTCTTCAGATCATCCTCGCCGCGATCGACATAAATAAAACCGTAGCGCTTAGCGTATCCCTGGTGAGTGCTTACCACATCAATTGCTGCCCATGGGCAATAGCCCATCAGCTCGACGCCGTCAGCAATTGCCAGACGCATTTGCTCAAT
The DNA here is from genome assembly GCF_000408525.1 of Escherichia sp. KTE96. Lineage (NCBI taxonomy): Bacteria > Pseudomonadati > Pseudomonadota > Gammaproteobacteria > Enterobacterales > Enterobacteriaceae > Escherichia > Escherichia sp. KTE96. The sequence continues at coordinate 950,717 of NZ_KE137149.1, forward strand.
GTGCGCTTCAAGGAAAGCGATACGGTAATCGTCATTCACCGTCCCATCATGCTCCAGCTTATCCGGTGCGCCCATACCGTTTTCGCTGATCAGAATCGGCAGGCCGTAGCGCTCGCACACTTTACGCAGCGTCAGGCGCAATCCCACCGGATCAACGACCCAGCCGTAAGGCGTTTTGCCGACCCACGGATTTTCCGCTGGCCGATAAACGCCCTCTTCGCCCAGCATAATTTGTTGATCGCCCGCGCGGGGGGCAACATCGGCACCATCGCCCCGGCTGGCAGCAATCGTCGCGGTTGAGTAGTAGTTAATGGCGATAAAATCCGGCCGCCCCTGCTGCAAAATCAGCGCATCTTCTGGCTGCATTTCCGGCGCGAGGCCGCGATCCTGCAAATACGCCCACGCCAGGGCGTTGTAGCGACCATGTACCGCTACATCTAAAAAACTCCAGCAGCGCAGCGTTTCCCAGTTATGCGCGGCAATAGCGTCTTCCGGTTTGCAACTTTCGGCGTACATCGAAGTGGTGTTTATCGCCGGGCCGATGCGCAGCCCAGGGAATTCGCGGTGGCACAGGGCGAAGATCTGCGCCTGAGCCAGCATCATATGATGATTCTGCTGGTACAGCGCCTTCTTATCCGGCAGTTCACGATTGGCGGGTACGCCAATCGCGCCGGGATGCAGGATCATGGTGTTCTGTTCGTTAATCGTCAGCCATAGCGGGACTTTATCGGCAAACTCGCTGAACAGCAGACGGGCGTAACGAACAAACGCCTCCCCGGTTTTGCGGTTCAGCCAGCCGCCTTTCAACTCCAGAGCCCAGGGCAAGTCGAAATGATACAACGTGACGATGGGGGTTATTCCGTGGCGTGTCAGGGCGTCGATCAGGCGGTGATAAAAGGCTAACCCGTCCGGATTCACCGGGCCATCACCGTCAGGTATCACCCGCGACCAGGCCACCGAAAAGCGGTAGGCCTTCAGCCCCATCTGCGCCATCAGCGCTACGTCTTCCTCCACGCGATGATAGTGATCGCTGGCAATGCGGAAGTCAGCCGTTCCCGGCGGATGGCTGAGCATGTCGACTACCGACGGTCCTTTACCGTCTTCATTCCACGCGCCCTCAACCTGATAGGCCGAAGTGGACGCGCCCCACAGAAAACCGTCCGGGAACTGCGTTTTCTTTTGATAAATCATACCTGCACCTCCTTAGCGGATTGCACCATCAGTTGTTCGCCGTAATCGACCTGCGCGGCGGTGGTAAGGCGCAGGGAGTGCTGCTCGTCGCCATTGACCACAATCACCGGGGTAATCAGGTCATACCCGGCCTGTTCGATGGCGGGGATATCAAAGCGGATTAGCTCCTGTCCGACCTCCACCTTGTCGCCTACTTTCAGCGATGAGCTAAAGTGCTGGCCGTTAAGATTAACGGTATCGATACCGATATGGATCAGCAGCTCAAGTCCGCTTTCACTTTGTAAACCAACGGCGTGGCAGGAAGGTAGAAACATCATTACAGTACCGTTAAACGGCGCACGCAGAACCCCTTCCTGTGGTTGGATCGCCACGCCTTCTCCCAGCAGGCCACCGGAAAAGACATCATCATTCACTTCGTTCAGCGCCATCACCTGACCGCGCAGCGGGCTGAGTACTTCAATCTCACCCTCAATTTTCGGGCTAACGACAGGCTGCGGAGCCTCGCTGACCTCTTCTTGCTCTTCAGGCGTATCTTTAAAGGCGATAAACCAGGTCAGGGCAAAGGTTACTACGATAGAAATCGCACAGGTCACTAGCGCATGGACGATATTCATCGGGTTTTCACCGATAAACGCCGGCAGCGCCGCAAGTCCTGGGGAGACAAACGCATAGCGCACCAGACCGCTCACACCAGCATAAATCCCGGCGCAGCCGCCACCGATCATCGCGGCAATCAGTACCCGGCGGAACTTGAGTAATACCCCGTACAGTGCCGGTTCGGTGATCCCCAGCAGCGCGGTAAAGCCCGATGATGAGGCCAACTGGCGCAGGTTGTTATTTTTGGTTTTCAGCGCCACGCACAGCGTCGCCGCGCCCATTGCCACGTTTGACGCCAGCATTCCCGGCCCGTTGATCATCTCAAAACCGTTTTTACTCAACTGACCGGTAGCGATTGGCGTCATCGCCCAGGCGGTGCCGGTAATAATCAGGAAGGGTTGCAGAGCGCCCATCAGCATCGGAATTAACCAACTGGCGTGGCGATCAATAGCGCCCGCGCCAGCCGCCACCAGATCGTTAAGCAAAATACCCGCAGGGCCGACGAGCACCAGCGCCAGTGGCGCGGTGATCAACAGGATCAGCATCGGCTTAACAAAGAACTTAATGATCGACGGCGAAACCTTCTCCGCGAAGCGCTCCACCCACGACATCAGCCAGACCGTCAGAATAATCGGCAGCACTGACCCGGCGTAATCGGAAAGCAGGACGTTGATACCGACAAAATCAACCGCTTTCCCCGCTGCCAGCATCTGGCCGATGCCCGGATGCAGCAGTACGCCCGCGAGGGTCATCGCCAGAATCGGGTTACATTCAAATTTCAGCGATGCCCCGTAGGCCAGCAGCACTGGCAGGAAGAAGAAGGCCGCGTCGGCAATAATGTTGAGTAGCTGATAGGTTGAACTGGTTTCGCTAATCACGCCCGTTAGTTTGAGGATAGCCAGCAGTGCCTTGATCATCCCGGCGCCGGTAATGGCCGGGATCACTGGGGTGAAGGTGGTCGAAATCACGCTGATAATGCGTGCGATGATACCGGTGGGTTTGGCGTTTTTGCCACCGCTTGAGGGGCCTTTCTTCTCCGGCAGCGCCTTATTGAGCAGGCGATAAACCTGCTGCACCTCATTGCCGATAACAATCTGGAACTGACCGCCTTTCTCCACCACGCTTATCACGCCGGGGATAGCGCCAATCTGCGTATCGTTAACCTTTGCGCGATCGTTAAACTCCATGCGCAAGCGGGTCGCGCAGTGGGTGAGCATTCGGATATTCTCCGCACCACCCACCGAGTGGAGGATTTTGTCTGCTGTTTCGTTATAGTTCATAGTGTTCCCTGGGTTGAGGCAAAAAAAAGACCAAAATAGAAATGCTCCCCTTGGCGGGAGAGCATTTCTATTTTGGTCTTGCCTGCTTTCGCAGTAGCACGCCATCATAGAAATGGGTTATTTCGACAGATTATCTAAGTGATGTTGTTGTCTTTCAATCGGTATAGAGAAAAAACGTGATCTGCATTGAATGAAATTATGACGGTTTCAGGTGAACCTCTATGTTTTACCCAAACACGTGTCTACCATATCATGTGATAAGAAGGGCTTTGTGCCTTACCAACACCGGGTTCGGTTGTTTTTTGCAAGACAAAACAGGTGTCAATATAAAATAAAAACCCTTACTAACCGAAGCCCGGTGTTCAGGGTTATTACGATATACTCGTCATGCTGCAAGTTGCATGTACTGTGTCTGCGTTCGCTCACCCCAGTCACTTACTTATGTAGGTGCCCGGGAATTCACTCGCTTGTCGCCTTCCTGCAACTTGAATTATTTAGAGTATACAAGAACTTATTTATTCTTTGCGCGCTCGAAGGAAGCAACGATTTCAGCTTTAGCGGCTTCAGCGTTTTCCCAACCTTCAACTTTCACCCACTTGCCTTTTTCGAGGTCTTTGTAGTGCTCGAAGAAGTGAGCGATCTGCGCTTTCAGCAGTTCCGGCAGATCGTTAACGTCTTTGATGTGATCGTATTCTTTGCTCAGCTTGCTGTGCGGAACCGCAATCAGTTTTGCATCTTCACCGGCTTCGTCGGTCATTTTCAGAACGCCAACCGGACGGCAACGGATCACAGAACCCGGCTGCAGCGGGTACGGAGTCGGGACCAGTACGTCAACCGGATCACCATCCAGAGACAGAGTGTGGTTGATGTAACCGTAGTTGCATGGATAGAACATTGCGGTGGACATGAAGCGGTCAACGAACAGTGCGCCGCTTTCTTTGTCGATTTCGTATTTGATCGGATCTGCGTTAGCCGGGATCTCAATAACAACGTAGATGTCTTCCGGCAGATCTTTACCCGCAGGGACGTTGAGTAAGCTCATGTCTGTTTCCTTTAAAATATGTGGCAAACAAGTGCCGAGTATTATAGCCAACTCGCGCCGAATGTCTTCGCTTGTTTTCGTCCTCTTTTTCCTTTTTCGCCAGCTTTAAGACGGTTTACAGAGCAGGAAAATCCATAACCGTAGCCGCATTTTTCATAGCGAGATGAAAGCGATTACAAACTTGTGATTAACGATGTATTTACTTTTTTGAAGTGTGAAGTAACGCAATCTGTTACATGACCGATTGTCTATAGTTTTTTCGCGAACATCTTTTAAACAATAATAATCACCCCGACGAGGACAACCCTATGTGGAAACGCTTACTTGTAGTCTCTGCGGTCTCAGCAGCCATGTCGTCTATGGCATTGGCCGCTCCCTTAACCGTAGGATTTTCGCAGGTCGGATCGGAGTCCGGCTGGCGTGCCGCAGAAACCAATGTGGCGAAAAGTGAGGCAGAAAAGCGCGGTATCACGCTAAAAATTGCCGATGGTCAGCAAAAGCAGGAAAACCAGATTAAAGCGGTACGTTCCTTCGTCGCACAAGGTGTGGATGCGATCTTTATCGCTCCGGTGGTGGCGACGGGCTGGGAACCAGTATTAAAAGAGGCGAAAGATGCCGAAATTCCGGTCTTTTTGCTCGACCGTTCCATCGATGTGAAAGACAAATCTCTCTATATGACGACCGTTACTGCTGACAACATTCTGGAAGGCAAGTTGATTGGTGACTGGCTGGTGAAAGAGGTCAACGGTAAACCGTGTAACGTGGTTGAGTTACAAGGCACCGTTGGGGCGAGCGTTGCCATCGACCGTAAGAAAGGTTTTGCCGAAGCTATTAAGAATGCGCCAAATATCAAAATTATCCGCTCGCAATCCGGTGATTTCACCCGTAGTAAAGGCAAAGAAGTTATGGAGAGCTTTATCAAAGCGGAAAACAACGGCAAAAATATCTGCATGGTTTACGCCCATAACGACGACATGGTAATAGGCGCGATTCAGGCGATTAAAGAAGCGGGTCTGAAGCCGGGCAAAGATATTCTGACAGGCTCTATCGACGGCGTGCCGGATATCTACAAAGCGATGATTGATGGTGAAGCGAATGCCAGTGTTGAACTGACGCCAAACATGGCAGGCCCAGCTTTCGACGCGCTGGAGAAATACAAGAAAGACGGCACCATGCCTGAAAAGCTGACGCTGACTAAGTCCACCCTTTATCTGCCTGATACCGCAAAAGAAGAGTTAGAGAAGAAGAAAAATATGGGGTATTGAGGCCTACAAACCGATGCCGACTGGTAGGTCGGATAAGGCGTTCACGCCGCATCCGGCATTTGTGCGCAGATGCCTGATGCGACGCTGGTGCGTCTTATCAGGCCTACCAGGAGCCCGCTTTACACTGGGAGAGCTATGACTACCGACCAACACCAGGAAATCCTCCGTACCGAAGGATTAAGCAAATTCTTCCCCGGCGTCAAAGCGTTAGATAACGTTGACTTCAGCTTGCGTCGTGGTGAAATTATGGCACTGCTTGGTGAAAACGGGGCAGGAAAATCGACGCTGATTAAAGCATTAACCGGCGTTTACCATGCCGATCGCGGCACAATCTGGCTGGAAGGCCAGGCCATCTCACCGAAAAACACAGCCCATGCACAACAGCTTGGCATCGGCACCGTCTACCAGGAAGTCAACCTGTTACCCAATATGTCGGTTGCCGACAATCTCTTTATCGGCCGTGAGCCCAAACGTTTCGGCTTGCTACGGCGCAAAGAGATGGAAAAGCGCGCAACCGGGTTAATGGCATCCTACGGTTTCTCCCTCGACGTGCGCGAACCGCTCAACCGTTTTTCGGTGGCAATGCAGCAAATCGTCGCCATTTGCCGGGCCATCGATCTCTCCGCCAAAGTGCTGATCCTTGATGAACCCACCGCCAGCCTCGACACCCAGGAAGTGGAACTACTGTTTGGCCTGATGCGCCAGCTTCGAGATCGCGGCGTCAGCCTGATCTTCGTCACTCACTTTCTCGATCAGGTATACCAGGTCAGTGATCGGATCACCGTCTTACGCAACGGCAGCTTTGTTGGCTGTCGGGAAACCCGCGAGCTTCCGCAGATCGAACTGGTGAAAATGATGCTGGGGCGTGAACTCGACACTCATGCGCTACAGCGTGCCGGGCGAACATTGTTGAGCGACAAACCTGTTGCCGAGTTTAACAATTACGGCAAGAAAGGGACGATCGCGCCGTTTGATCTGGAAATTCGTCCCGGCGAGATCGTCGGGTTGGCAGGTTTGCTGGGATCAGGACGTACAGAAACTGCGGAAGTGATCTTCGGTATCAAACCCGCCGACAGCGGCACAGCGTTGATCAAAGGTAAACCGCAAACCCTGCGATCGCCGCATCATGCATCGGTACTGGGTATTGGTTTCTGTCCGGAAGACCGGAAAACCGATGGCATTATTGCTGCCGCTTCGGTACGGGAAAATATCATCCTTGCCTTACAAGCCCAGCGCGGCTGGCTGCGACCGATTTCACGCAAAGAACAGCAGGAAATAGCAGAACGATTTATCCGCCAGCTCGGTATTCGCACCCCTTCTATGGAACAGCCGATAGAGTTCCTCTCTGGCGGTAATCAACAAAAAGTGTTGCTTTCACGCTGGCTGCTGACTCGTCCGCAATTTCTAATTCTCGACGAGCCAACGCGCGGTATTGACGTTGGTGCCCACGCCGAGATCATCCGCCTGATTGAAACGCTGTGCGCCGATGGTCTGGCACTGCTGGTGATCTCCTCGGAACTGGAAGAACTGGTGGGCTATGCCGATCGGGTGATCATTATGCGTGATCGTAAACAAGTGGCAGAGATCCCGCTGGCAGAGCTTTCCGTTCCGGCGATCATGAACGCCATTGCGGCGTAAGGAGAACAGTGTGATGCCTCAATCTCTCCCTGACACCGCGTCGTCGAAAAGGCGTTTTCGCTGGCCGACGGGAATGCCGCAACTGGCAGCGCTGTTGCTGGTGCTGCTGGTCGATAGCCTGGTCGCCCCGCATTTCTGGCAGGTGGTGCTTCAGGATGGGCGTCTGTTCGGGAGTCCCATCGATATCCTTAACCGCGCGGCTCCCGTTGCGCTGCTGGCGATCGGCATGACGCTGGTGATCGCCACTGGCGGCATCGATCTTTCCGTAGGCGCGGTGATGGCTATTGCCGGAGCCACAACGGCCGCGATGACGGTAGCGGGGTATAGCGTGCCGATTGTGCTACTCAGTGCGTTAGGCACCGGCATTCTGGCTGGATTGTGGAATGGCATTCTGGTGGCGATCCTCAAAATTCAACCGTTTGTCGCCACTCTGATCCTGATGGTTGCCGGGCGCGGCGTGGCGCAACTGATCACCTCCGGACAGATCGTTACTTTCAACTCGCCGGATCTCTCCTGGTTCGGCAGCGGATCGCTGTTGTTCCTGCCAACGCCGGTCATTATTGCAGTGCTGACACTTCTTCTGTTTTGGTTGCTGGCTCGCAAAACGGCGCTGGGGATGTTTATTGAAGCTGTTGGCATCAACATTCGGGCAGCGAAAAATGCCGGAGTGAACACGCGGATCATCGTCATGCTCACCTATGTGTTGAGCGGGCTGTGTGCGGCGATTGCGGGCATTATCGTGGCGGCGGATATTCGCGGTGCCGACGCCAATAATGCTGGATTATGGCTGGAACTGGACGCCATTCTTGCGGTGGTGATCGGCGGTGGATCACTGATGGGCGGGCGCTTTAACCTGCTGCTCTCGGTGGTGGGGGCGCTGATTATTCAGGGAATGAATACCGGGATTTTGCTCTCGGGCTTTCCGCCGGAGATGAATCAGGTGGTGAAAGCGGTGGTGGTGCTTTGCGTGCTGATTGTTCAGTCGCAACGCTTTATCAGTCTGATTAAAGGAGTGCGTAGCCGTGATAAAACGTAACTTGCCACTGATGATCACCATCGGCGTCTTTGTGTTGGGCTATCTCTACTGTCTGACGCAGTTTCCCGGTTTTGCCTCCACGCGGGTGATCTGCAATATCCTGACTGATAACGCTTTTCTGGGGATCATCGCTGTCGGCATGACCTTTGTGATCCTCTCCGGTGGGATCGATCTTTCTGTCGGTTCGGTGATCGCTTTTACCGGCGTGTTTCTGGCAAAGGTGATTGGTGACTTCGGCTTTTCGCCACTATTGGCCTTCCCGCTGGTACTGGTGATGGGCTGTGCCTTCGGCGCATTTATGGGGCTTCTGATCGACGCGCTGAAGATCCCGGCATTCATCATTACCCTGGCAGGAATGTTCTTTTTGCGCGGCGTCAGCTATCTCGTTTCGGAAGAGTCGATCCCGATTAACCATCCCATTTATGAAACGCTCTCAAGCCTGGCGTGGAAAATCCCCGGCGGTGGTCGCTTAAGCGCGATGGGGCTGCTGATGCTTGCGGTGGTGGTTATTGGTATTTTCCTCGCACATCGTACCCGTTTTGGTAATCAGGTATATGCCATTGGTGGCAACGCGACTTCGGCAAACCTGATGGGAATTTCTACTCGCAGCACCACTATTCGCATTTATATGCTCTCCACCGGACTGGCGACACTGGCGGGGATTGTCTTCTCTATTTACACCCAGGCCGGATACGCGCTGGCAGGCGTAGGTGTGGAACTGGACGCTATCGCCTCCGTGGTGATTGGCGGTACACTTTTAAGCGGCGGTGTTGGGACAGTATTAGGAACGCTTTTTGGCGTAGCGATTCAGGGACTCATTCAGACTTACATAAACTTTGACGGCACGATGAGTTCATGGTGGACGAAAATCGCCATCGGCATTTTGCTGTTTATTTTCATTGCATTACAGCGTGGGTTAACGGTGCTGTGGGAGAACCGTCAGAGTTCGCCAGTAATAAGAGTGAGTCCGGAAAATACAATAAAAGAGTAAATTTACTGATATACAAGGATATTTTTATGTGGGCAAAGGAAGGCGAGGATTTAAGTACAACATGCAAAAGTTGTGGAGTAGCTGTTTTACCACCTGACGATTATTGTAAAGGTTGTGCTGATAAAAAGCTTACGGGGATTGGAGGTTGGCTGTATTTACCTGCTATTTCTTTAGTGCTGGTGATTATTTCGAGCATTTATTCTTTTGTACGAACATGGGGGCTTGCTCAGAGTAGTCAGGAAGAACCGCTCAGAACTCTGCTTTATCTGGAAGTGGTCGGATGTGCCACGATATTTCTGTTGGTGAGTTATACTACTTTTTTGTTTTTTAATAAGAAACGCCAACTTCCTCACTACTATATTGCCCTTCTTCTGGCGCTCTTCGCATTGAATGTTGCTGATACCTGGGGAGCAGTACAATTTCTTCATACCACAATTGATCTTTCAGACGCATGGGGTGTGCTGAAAAATATCATTCATCTGGCTATCTGGGTTCCCTATTTCCGTGTCTCTAAACGCGTCAAATTAACTTTTGTTAATTAAAACGCAAAAACGCCGGACTGCTCCGGCGTTTTTAGACCATTACGCGTCCGGGAACTCACGAATAAAGCGTTCGACATCTTCAACCATATGGTCATTGCCGACGAAGAACGAACGGCGCTGATGCAGGGTTTCCGGGATGATATCCAGAATACGCTCTTTGCCATCGCTCGCTTTACCGCCTGCTTGTTCCGCCAGGAATGCCATTGGGTTGCATTCATACAGCAAACGCAGTTTACCGTCCGGGTGACTTGCGGTGCTTGGATAGAGATAAATGCCGCCTTTCAGCAGGTTACGGTGGAAATCCGCGACCAGTGAACCGATATAACGTGAGGTGTACGGGCGGTTGGTGGACTTATCTTCTTCCTGGCAGAATTTAATGTACTTCTTCACGCCGTTAGGAAACTTAATGTAGTTTCCTTCGTTGATGGAGTAGGTTGAGCCTTTCTCCGGGAAACGCATTTTTTCCTGACACAGACAGAAAACGCCGAGTGACGGATCATAAGTAAAGGCGTGGACGCCGCAGCCAGTGGTGTAAACCAGCATGGTAGAGGAGCCGTATACCACGTAACCTGCGGCAACCTGTTTATTACCAGGCTGGAGGAAATCCTCTTCCGTTACCGGCGTACCAACAGGCGTGACGCGGCGGTAGATGGAGAATATAGTACCGACAGAGACGTTAACATCGATGTTGGACGAGCCATCCAGGGGGTCCATCAGCACAACGTATTTTGCGTGTTCACACCCATCAAAGACGACAATCCCATCCTCTTCTTCAGATGCAATGCCCGCAACGATATCGCGCGCTTTCAATGCGGCTTTCAGTTTTTCATTAGCGAACAGGTCGAGTTTTTGTTGCACCTCGCCCTGCACATTCTCAGCACCGCTGGCACCCAGGATATCAACCAGTCCGGCTTTGTTGATATCTCTATGGATAATCTTGGCGCCCAGTTTTATTGCCGACAGCAAAGCAGTGAGCTCACCGGTAGCATGAGAAAACTCGTGCTGCTTTTCGACAATAAATTCACCTAACGTTTTCATAAAACTTTCCCTGCAATGTTTATGGAGTAAAGCGACCGCAACAATCTTAACAAATAATCTGAATGTTGCGCTCAGGTGAATCGCGCCAGCAAATTACGGATTATCCTGAAATGCGTTTCTCACTTGCCCGACATATGCGTAAAATGAGCGGTAGATTAAAAAAGGATAATGACGTATGCGCATTCATATTTTAGGAATTTGTGGCACGTTTATGGGTGGTCTGGCGATTCTGGCGCGCCAGTTGGGCCATGAAGTAACGGGTTCGGACGCCAATGTGTATCCGCCGATGAGCACCTTACTTGAGAAGCAAGGCATTGAACTGATTCAGGGTTTCGATGCCAGCCAGCTCGATCCGCAGCCGGATTTGGTGATTATTGGCAATGCCATGACCCGTGGAAATCCGTGTGTGGAAGCGGTACTGGAAAAAAACATTCCGTATATGTCAGGTCCACAGTGGCTGCACGATTTTGTGCTGCGTGACCGCTGGGTTCTGGCCGTTGCTGGTACACACGGCAAAACCACTACCGCGGGAATGGCGACCTGGATTCTGGAACAGTGCGGCTATAAACCGGGTTTTGTGATCGGCGGTGTACCTGGAAACTTTGAGGTTTCGGCGCGTCTGGGCGAAAGCGACTTCTTTGTTATCGAAGCGGATGAGTATGACTGCGCCTTCTTTGACAAACGTTCTAAGTTTGTTCATTACTGCCCGCGCACGCTGATCCTCAATAATCTTGAGTTTGATCACGCCGATATTTTCGACGACCTGAAAGCGATCCAGAAACAGTTCCACCATCTGGTACGTATTGTTCCGGGGCAGGGTCGTATTATCTGGCCGGAAAACGACATCAACCTGAAACAGACCATGGCGATGGGCTGCTGGAGCGAGCAGGAGCTGGTGGGCGAGCAGGGACACTGGCAGGCGAAAAAGCTGACCACCGACGCTTCCGAATGGGAAGTTTTGCTGGATGGTGAAAAAGTGGGTGAAGTGAAATGGTCGCTGGTGGGGGAACATAACATGCACAACGGTCTGATGGCGATTGCTGCGGCCCGTCATGTTGGTGTTGCTCCGGCAGATGCTGCTAATGCGCTGGGGTCATTTATCAACGCTCGTCGTCGTCTGGAACTGCGTGGTGAAGCAAATGGCGTGACGGTATATGACGATTTTGCTCATCACCCGACGGCAATTCTGGCAACGCTGGCGGCGCTGCGCGGTAAAGTTGGTGGTACGGCGCGTATTATTGCCGTGCTGGAACCACGCTCGAACACCATGAAGATGGGCGTCTGCAAAGATGATTTAGCACCGTCGTTAGGTCGTGCCGATGAAGTCTTCCTATTGCAACCGGCGCATATTCCGTGGCAGGTAGCCGAAGTGGCGGAAGCCTGTATTCAGCCTGCACACTGGAGTGGTGATGTCGATGCGTTGGCAGATATGGTGGTGAAAACCGCCCAGCCTGGCGACCATATTCTGGTGATGAGCAACGGCGGTTTTGGTGGTATTCATCAGAAACTGCTGGATGGTCTGGCGAAGAAGGCGGAAGCCGCGCAGTAACCCTGAGACGTTTTATAAGGCCTACAGGGGCAACGTGCTTTTGTAGGCCGGATAAGGCGTTCACGCCGCATCCGGCATTTGAGCATAGCGCCTGATGCGACGCTTGACGCGTCTTATCAGGCCTACAGATCTGGCGGTGTACTGCATCCGGCAAACCATACTCACATCAGCAACAAAACTTACCCTTCGTTCTCCGCTAACTCACGCAGATACTGGAAAATCTGTCGTGCGGATTTCGGCGGCTTGTTCCCTTCTTTCTCTTTCTTCGCGTTGCGGATCAGAGCACGTAATTGCTGACGATCGGCATCTGGCCACAAGTTCAATACCTCAGCGATGGCATCATCACCGTGGTCGATCAAACGATCGCGCAGGTTTTCCAGTTTATGGAACAGCACAACCTGCTGGTTGTGGCGGTTTTTCAGCTTATCCAGCGCCTGACGGATCGGTTCTACATCGCGCTGGCGCAGCATCTTACCGATAAGCTGCAACTGGCGGCGGCGGCCTTCCATCTTAATACGCTGGGCTAACTCGATAGCTGCGCGCAGATCCGCATCTAGCGGGATCTTATCCAGCGCGTTTTTCCCCAGATCTACAATTTCCGCACCCAGGCGTTTTAACTCCTCGGCATCGCGTTTAATTTCACTTTTACTGACCCAGATAATTTCATCGTCTTCGTCTTCGATATCATCACCGGGAACGTCGTCGAGCCAGTCTTCGGGCTGCTTAGTCATGTCAGGCTCCTTAAAAAAAGAGGCTAATGTTACCAGTTAAGATGCGCACTGAAAAACGGTTCTCTGTTAGACTTCAGAGAAACTCTCTACATTATGGCACTTGCAATGAAAGTAATCTCTCAAGTTGAAGCGCAGCGCAAGATTCTGGAAGAAGCAGTTTCGACTGCGCTGGAGTTGGCCTCAGGCAAATCGGACGGTGCAGAAGTTGCCGTCAGCAAGACCACCGGCATTAGCGTAAGCACGCGTTATGGTGAAGTGGAGAATGTCGAATTCAATAGCGATGGCGCGCTGGGGATCACCGTTTATCACCAGAACCGCAAAGGTAGTGCATCATCCACCGATTTAAGCCCGCAGGCCATTGCCCGCACCGTACAGGCGGCGCTGGATATTGCCCGTTATACCTCGCCAGATCCCTACGCAGGCGTGGCAGATAAAGAGTTGCTGGCCTTTGACGCGCCTGATCTCGACTTGTTCCACCCTGCGGAAGTCTCTCCGGATGAAGCCATTGAACTGGCGGCCCGTGCTGAACAGGCTGCGTTAAAGGCGGACAAACGCATCACCAATACCGAAGGCGGCAGTTTTAACAGCCACTACGGGGTAAAAGTATTTGGTAACAGCCACGGCATGTTGCAGGGCTACTGTTCAACGCGCCATTCACTCTCCAGTTGCGTGATTGCCGAAGAGAACGGCGATATGGAGCGTGATTATGCCTACACCATTGGTCGCGCGATGAGCGATCTACAAACGCCGGAATGGGTCGGGGCAGACTGCGCCCGCCGTACTTTATCGCGCCTGTCACCGCGTAAACTCTCCACTATGAAAGCGCCGGTAATTTTTGCCAATGAAGTTGCCACGGGGCTGTTTGGTCATCTGGTCGGCGCGATTGCCGGTGGTGCGGTCTACCGCAAATCGACTTTTCTGCTCGACTCGCTCGGTAAACAAATTTTGCCTGACTGGCTGACCATTGAAGAACACCCGCATCTGCTAAAAGGGTTGGCATCCACGCCATTCGACAGTGAAGGTGTGCGCACCGAGCGTCGCGATATCATCAAAGATGGCATCCTGACTCAGTGGCTGCTGACTTCCTACTCTGCGCGCAAGCTGGGGCTGAAAAGTACCGGTCATGCGGGCGGTATCCACAACTGGCGTATTGCCGGGCAAGGTCTGAGCTTCGAGCAGATGCTCAAAGAGATGGGCACCGGGCTGGTGGTGACAGAATTGATGGGCCAGGGCGTGAGCGCAATTACCGGTGATTATTCCCGTGGTGCTGCGGGTTTCTGGGTAGAAAACGGCGAAATTCAGTATCCGGTTAGCGAAATCACCATCGCAGGTAATTTAAAAGATATGTGGCGCAATATTGTCACCGTCGGTAACGATATTGAAACACGCAGCAATATACAGTGTGGTTCTGTACTGTTGCCGGAGATGAAAATCGCCGGGCAGTAAAAAACTGGCGCGACCTGCCGCGCCGAATCTTAATAAGAAAAATGGAAGGAAGTGAGCAATGCGTAAAAGCCTGTTAGCTATTCTTGCAGTCTCCTCGTTGGTATTCAGTTCGGCGTCGTTTGCCGCTGATCTGGAAGGCAATATGGAAACCCTCAACGACAATTTAAAAGTGGTCGAAAAAGCGGATAACGCGGCGCAAGTCAAAGATGCGTTAACCAAAATGCGCGCCGCGGCGCTGGATGCGCAAAAAGCAACGCCGCCGAAGCTGGAAGGTAAATCGCCAGACAGTCCGGAAATGAAAGATTTCCGTCACGGTTTCGACATTCTGGTCGGCCAGATTGACGACGCGCTGAAGTTGGCGAACGAAGGTAAAGTCAAAGAAGCACAGGCCGCCGCAGAGCAACTGAAAACCACCCGCAACACCTATCACAAGAAGTATCGTTAATGCTGGATTGGGCGGTGAAACATCACCGCCCAACGCTCTTCTCCTTTCATAAATCCCACGCAGAATTTACTTTCAACACGACCATTGTCCTGTGCGTAGCCCCATTTTTGCGAGGCGTTTTCCATAAATGAATGTAATGCATATGTAATGCTATAATGCATTACACTTTTCGTAATTACCGGAGGCATAATGGCCACACTTAACGTCCGCCTGGATGATAAACTGAAAAATGAGGCTTATGCGGTGCTGGAAAAATTAAATATCACGCCTACTGAAGCAGTGCGACTGTTGTTTCAGTACGTTGCGGAAAATGGGCGAATGCCGGTAAAAACGCTCACTGTCAGTGATAGCGAAGAAGCCTTGTTACGCACTGTCAGGGAACGACTGGCCAACCCACAAGAGGCCATTAAGGTCCGACTGGATGAACTATGAGCTGGCCTTTGATCCGCGAGCGCTGAAAGAGTGGCAAAAGCTGGGCGTGGCAGTCCGGGAACAATTTTAAAAAAGCTTGAGAATGTGCTGAAAAGGCCGAGCAATCCATCGGCTAAACTGCGGGATTTGCCGGACTGCTACAAAATTAAGTTTCGGACACTGGGATATCGTCTGGTCTATCAGGTCAATGATAAAGCGTTGCTCGTGTTGGTGATAGCTATTGGTAAGAGAGAGAACTCAGCCGTTTATGATGAGGCGGATAAACGGCTGGATGAGTGATTACCGCAAATGATGCACCACCTGGTTGCTGCTACCGCGCCAGATCAGGGACGGATCTTTTAAATCCTGCACAAATTTGCCGTCGACCAGCACGTTAATCAAGTCAACAACCTGCATTTGCGCAGCATTGAGTTCGTCGAGTTTATAGCCTGTCCATACCCAGATATCTTTACCAGGGCACTCGGCGCGGATGCGTTGTACCAGTTTTAAAATATCCGGCACGTTTTGTGGGTGCAGCGGGTCGCCGCCGGAGAGGGAAATACCCTGGCGTTTGATGCGGGTGTCGTTCAGATCGTTGATGATCTGGTCTTCCATTTCTTTGGTAAACGGTTGACCGGAATTTACCCGCCAGGTGCTTTTGTTATAGCAGCCAGGACATTCATGGACGCACCCGGAGACAAACAGGGTGCAGCGAGTGCCGGGGCCGTTAACGATGTCGACAGGATAGTATTGATGGTAATTCATTTTTGCCTGGCTTATCAGTCCGCGTGTAGGCCGGATAAGACGCTTTCGCGTCGCATCCGGCATTTGCTTACCGCAGAGTGAAGATCAACCGATTTGCCCATTGCCCAAATGTTTAACGCGGCGCTTAACTTCTTCCTGCTTACCGGCGTTAAACGGACGCGCATCAGGACTGCCTAAATACCCGCACACGCGGCGAGTCACCGACACACGGGAGGTGTCATGGTTACCACATTTCGGGCAGGTGAAGCCTTTGCTGGTGCACTCAAACTCACCGGTAAAGCCACATTCGTAGCATTCATCGATCGGCGTGTTGGTGCCGTAATACGGCACATGCTGATAGCTGTAATCCCAGACATCTTCCAGCGCCTTCAGGTTGTGCTGAATATTTGGATACTCGCCGTAGCAAATGAAGCCACCGTTCGCCAGCGGCGGATAAGGCGCTTCAAAGTCGATCTTGTCGTACGGGTTAACCTTCTTCTCAACATCGAGGTGGAAACTGTTGGTGTAGTAACCTTTATCGGTCACGCCCGGCACCACGCCAAACTCCGCAGTATCAAGACGACAGAAGCGATCGCACAGGTTTTCACTCGGCGTACTGTAGAGGCTGAAACCGTAGCCGGTTTCTTCTTTCCACTGATCCACCGCCTGACGCAGACGTTCAACAATGGCAATACCTTTCGCACGCAGTTGCTCGTTGTCGTAAACATGTTCGCCGCCGAACAGCGCATTAATCGTTTCGTGGATCCCGATATAACCCAGCGAAATCGATGCACGACCGTTTTTGAAGATTTCAGAAACGTCGTCATCAGCATTCAGACGTACTCCACAGGCACCTTCCATATAGAGGATTGGGGCCACGCGCGCTTTCACGCCTTCCAGACGGGCGATACGGGTCATCAGCGCCTTACGCGCCAGCACCAGGCGTTCATCCAGCAGCTTCCAGAAGGTGGCTTCATCACCTTTTGCTTCCAGCGCAATACGCGGCAGGTTAAGGCTGATTACGCCGAGGTTGTTACGTCCATCGTGGATCTGCTCGCCGTTTTCGTTTTCCCACACGCCGAGGAAGCTGCGGCAACCCATTGGCGTTTTAAACGACCCGGTAACTTTAACCACCTGATCGTAGTTCAGAATGTCTGGATACATGCGCTTGCTTGCACACTCCAGTGCCAGTTGTTTGATGTCGTAGTTCGGATCGCCTTTTTTATGGTTCAGGCCATCGCGGATCGCAAACACCAGTTTCGGGAACACGGCAGTTTTACGGTTTTTACCGAGGCCCGCGATACGGTTACGCAGGATAGATTCCTGAATCAGACGCGACTCCCAGCTAGTACCCAGACCAAAGCCAAAGGTGACAAACGGCGTCTGACCGTTGGCTGTGTGCAGGGTATTCACTTCATATTCCAGCGACTGGAACGCGTCGTAGCACTCTTTGATGGTACGAGAGTTGGCGTAGCCTTCAGCGTCTGGAATGCTCCACTCTTCCGCTGTTTTACGGTGCTTGTTGTAGCTGGCAGTGACGAACGGTGCCAGAACTTCGTCGATACGGTTAATGGTGGTGCCGCCATAAATATGGCTGGCAACCTGGGCGATAATCTGTGCAGTTACTGCGGTTGCCGTAGAGATCGACTTCGGCGGTTCAATCTCGGCGTTCCCCATCTTAAAGCCCTGGGTCAACATACCTTTCAGGTCGATCAACATGCAGTTGAACATCGGGAAGAACGGCGAGTAATCGAGATCGTGGTAGTGAATATCGCCACGCTCATGCGCCTGAACCACGTCACGCGGCAGCAAATGCTGGCGTGCATAGTGTTTAGCAACAATCCCGGCCAGCAGGTCGCGCTGGGTCGGAATCACCTTGCTGTCTTTGTTGGCGTTTTCATTGAGCAACGAAGAGTTGGTCTGCTCGACCAGGCCACGGATCTCCTGGTTCAGGCGACCGCGTTTTTCACGTTCAATGTCGCGATCATGACGGTACTCGATGTAAGCACGAGCCAGTTGTTTGTACGGGCCAGACATGAGCTGGTTTTCAACTGCAGTCTGGATTTCGTTGATATCGACTTGGGTGCGGCCTTGCATTTGCTCGCTGACGACAGCGGCAACAGTGGCACAATAATCTGCATCATCGACTTCCGCTGCTTTAGCTGCACGCAGAATAGCTTCTTTGATGCGCTCTGATTTAAACGGCACTTTGCAGCCGTCTCGTTTCATCACATGCGGTGTCATGATCGCTCCATATTTTTAAGAACAGGTTATACACAGAAAATTGGGAAGTGCGCCCCGGTTTATTTGGCTCTTTTTACGGGGAGTTACAGCAGTCCCAATCTGCCTTATCCACAATTATGTCGGCTTAGTTGGTGTGTATCTTGATGCAAGTATAGTCGACGGATACAACATATTGGGTTGCGATGCATTTTAAAGTCTATATATAGTGCTTTGCATTAAGGATGTTTGAGCTTTTTTTGATTTAGCTCAAAGTAAAAAGCAGAGTGTACGGATGACGGGCGCTACAGCGATGTGTAAATTTTTAATAATTTTCTGTTTAAAAAACCAACAAAAACAATGTGCTGCCATGTAAGGCCCCGAAAATGCTCGCTTTACCGGGGCCAGGAGAAGAATTATCTCTGCAACCACCAGGCAGCCTCAAAAGGCCGTAATGTCATGGCTCCCGGTTGAGAGGAGGCTTCTTCATAGTTGTGCATTAACAGTTGCCAGTCGCCGCGGATTTGCCCTGGCTGCCAGGGTTGTATGTCGCGGCTAAGGTTGGCAATCACCAATAAGGTTTGCCCCTGCCATTCGCGGCGATAGCACCACAACGCAGGGCTGTTTGGCAGCAGATCCTGGTAATCGCCCCATGTCAGAATGGGTTCTTGTTTACGCAGCGCGATTAATTTCTGATAGGTGTAAAACACCGAAGATTCATCGGCCAGCGCGGCTTCCACGTTGATTTCCCGATAGTTATCACACACGGCAATCCACGGTTCGGCGGTAGTAAACCCGGCGTTATCGCCGTTGTTCCATTGCATTGGCGTGCGGCTGTTATCGCGGGACTTGCTGGCGAGGATCGCCAATAACTCTTCGGCGTCACACCCGCAGTTGCGCAGTTCGGCAAACATGTTGAGGCTTTCCACGTCGCGGTAATCGGTAATGCGTGTGAAATGCGGATTGGTCATGCCAATCTCTTCCCCCTGGTAAATATAAGGCGTTCCCTGCATACCATGCAGCACCATCGCCAGCATTTTTGCCGCAGGCTCTCGGTAGTCACCTTCATCGCCAAAGCGAGAAACAATGCGCGGCTGATCGTGGTTACACCAGAACAAAGCATTCCACGCGACGTTATGCATTCCCTGTTGCCAGTGGCGGAACAATGTTTTTAACGCTACAAAGTCAGGTTTAGCTAGCGTCCATTTTTCACCGCCGGGATAATCGACCTTCAGGTGATGAAAATTAAAGGTCATCGACAATTCACTGCCTGTCAGCGCCGCGTATCGCTGGCAATGTTCAAGGCTGGTGGAGGACATTTCACCTACGGTCATCAACCCGCGTGGTGTAAAGACATCACGGTTCATCTCGTGCAAAAACTCATGGACTCGTGGCCCGTCGGTGTAGAAGCGACGCCCGTCGCCATCCAGATCGTCAGGGAAGCGCGGGTCTTTGGAGATCAGATTCACCACATCCAGACGCAGCCCGTCTACCCCGCGATCGGCCCAGAACTCACAGACTTTTTTCAGTTCTGTGCGTACTGCTGGGTTTTCCCAGTTGAGATCGGCCTGTTCAGGTGCAAACAGATGCAAATAATACTGTTCGCTTTCTGCGTGCCAGCGCCAGGCATTGCCGCCGAATTTAGAACGCCAGTTATTTGGTGGTATTCCTGGTTCGCCGTCACGCCAGATATAAAACTGACGATAAGGGCTTTCTTTGTTCAGCGCCTCGCGAAACCAGGCGTGTTGGGTAGAAGTATGGTTAAACACCATATCAAGAATAATGCGAATACCGCGCGATTTCGCCTGCGCCACCAGTTCGTCAAAATCATTCAGCGTGCCATACGTGGGATCAATCGCCGTATAGTTCGCCACGTCGTAACCGTTATCGACCTGGGGAGAGACATAAAAGGGGGTCAACCAGATAGCATCGACCCCCAGTTTTTGTAGATAGTCGAGGCGCAGGGTGACTCCGCGCAGATCGCCGGTGCCGCTGCCGGTGGTGTCCTGAAAACTCTTTGGATAAATCTGGTAGATAACGCCGTTTTGCCACCAGTGGGGAAGATTAGTCATTAGGTTATTCCTGCAAATGCGAGGGGGCGCAAGTGCGCCCCGAAGAAAATTAAACAATTTCAAGCGTACCCAGGCGATATTTCCGCTGGTAGATAAACGAGGTGAGTACAATCGGAATGATGATGGCGATAGCCATTGCCAGCGCAAACACCTGCCAGTAGCTCGGCTGAATAGAGAGAATGCCCGGCAGACCGCCAACACCGATGCCGTTCGCCATGACGCCGTTCAGGCCGCATAACAATCCCGCCACACCAGAACCAATCATCGCGCACAGCATCGGGAAGCGATATTTCAGGTTGATGCCGTACATTGCCGGCTCTGTGACCCCAAGCCAGGCGGAGATCGCGGCAGGCACGGAGATCTCGCGTTCATTGTGCTTGCGGCTGGAAATGATAATACCTATCACGGCGGAGCCCTGAGCGATATTCGACAGTGCAATCAGCGGCCACACTGGCGTGCCACCCATGCTTTGAATCATCTGCAAATCAATAGCAAGCGTGGTCTGGTGTACGCCGGTGATCACCAACGGGGCGTACAGGAAGCCAAACAATGCCGCACCAATCGGCGCAAAGCTGCCGGTCATCAGGTGGCGTACCGCAAAGGCAACGCCATCGCCAATCATGCGGCCAAAGGGACCAATAAGTGCATGGGCAAGGAACACCGCGAGGATCAACGAACAGACCGGCACAACCACCAGATAGAGGTAATCTGGCACGATGCGCTTAAGGCGGGTTTCAATAACGCCAAGCGCCAGCCCGGCCAGCAGTGCCGGGATCACCTGTGCCTGATAGCCCACTTTAGCGATGCTGAACATGCCAAAGTCCCATACTTCTGGCACCTGCTGCCCGAGCAGATAGGCGTTCATCAATTGTGGAGAAACCAGCGTCACGCCAAGTACGATACCGAGAATCGGTGTGCCACCCATCTTTTTCACCGCTGACCAGCAGATTCCGACTGGCAGGTAGAAGAAGATCGCTTCACCGATCAACCACAAAAAATCGTAGATCGTTTTTAGAGAAGGGTACATTTGCGCCAGCGTCTGCCCGTTGCTCATGGGTAGATCGCCAATCACATTGCGAAAACCGAGGATCAAACCACCACTAATTAGCGCCGGTAGCAACGGGAAGAAGATCTCTGCGAAATGGGAGATCAACTGTTCATGCCATTTCATATTTTGCCGTGCAGCTTTTTTCACCTGCTCTTTATCGACCTGCGCCTGACCAGTCCTCGCCAGCAGCGCTTTATAGTAATCGCCAACGTTGGTGCCAATGACCACCTGAAATTGCCCGGCATTGGTGAAGCAGCCTTTCACCATTGGTAATTGTTCAATTTCTTTCGGTCTGGCATTGGTCGGTTGGTTGAGGACAAAGCGCAGGCGTGTAATACAGTGGCTCACCGTCGCGATATTGTCGCGCCCGCCAACCAGTTCAATCAACTGGTCGATATCCGTTTGGTTCACTTTGCTCATCGTAAAGCCCCGTGGCAGATGACATATTTGGTTGATGGCAGAATATCGTGGGAAGAGAATATTAAAAATGGGAACGTTCCCGAAACGCAGCGAAGATCACAAATTATCGTTCAGTCAACGATCAGGAAAGGGTGGCGGGGATGACGATTTGTTGGGGTTCGCTGCGTCCGGTTACCTGCTCGATCAACTGGCAGGCCGCCTGGCGTCCGGCTTCAGCGTAGCCGGGATCAACGGTGACGATCTCCGGATGGAGGAACTTCATCAACGGCGTATTACCAACACTCGCCAACTGTAGAGTGTCAATGCGTTTCTCTTGCAGGTATTTACTTGCGCCAAGTGCCAGCGTGTCGGTTGCGCACAGCAACGCGGTGGTTTCAGGCGTAATCACTTTTTCCACGTTATCGTAGCCTTGCTTCATGGCAAGGCCCGGCAGAGCGGCGACGGGATGCAGTTTATGCGCTTTGCAAAATGCCAGATAGGCCTCATGGCGTCGCTTACCGGTAGTGACGTCACTGTGTGGCACGCCGAGATAGCTGATATTGCGGTGCCCCTGGTCATACAGTCGCTGCATCAGGATTTTGATCGCCCCTTCGTCGTCATAACAGACTGAAGCAAAGCCTTTTGCGTCACGTGCCATCAGCACCAGTGATGACTGCCAGTGGGCTAACATCTCTTCCGTTATGCCGGTAAAACCAAACAGCACCACGCCGTCAATATTACGACGTTTCAGAACGCCCAGATGCTCTGCGACCAATTGTGGTGAAAACTGGCTTTCCATCATGATTGGGTCGTAGCCCTGTTCATAGAATGCAGGCAGCATGGTCTGAACGGCGAGATTTTCTGATAACGAATCCAGACGGGTAACGATAATGGCGACGACTTTATCGCTTTGCCCACGCATGGCGCGTGCGGAGCGGGAAGGGGAAAATCCATGCTGATTCATCACTGCTTCCACGCGCTCACGTGTGCGCTGACTCACGCCGCTTTCGTTATTCAGCACCCGGGAAACCGTGGATTTCCCTACGCCGCTTAAGCGCGCGATGTCTTTGATGGTCAGCCGATTTTGCATCCTGTTGCCCCGTAACTTGCGGTTTAATTATTTGAGCCTAACTTTACCTGTGCATACCGCAATGGGCAAAGTCTGGTTTATCGTTGGTTTAGTTGTCTGCAGGTATTATATCGGCATAAATGCTACCAATATTATTGGATTCCTGGCGCTATTTTTCACTTACCGGAGGTTATATGGAACCTGATCCCACGCCTCTCCCTCGACGGAGATTAAAACTTTTCCGGTAAGCCTGTCTTTTCACGGCGTTACCGGATGCGTAAGGCCGTGACGTTTTAACGTCCCAGCTCATTTTTATTACCTTCAGGTAAGGCTTTGCAAC
The DNA here is from genome assembly GCF_000408525.1 of Escherichia sp. KTE96. Lineage (NCBI taxonomy): Bacteria > Pseudomonadati > Pseudomonadota > Gammaproteobacteria > Enterobacterales > Enterobacteriaceae > Escherichia > Escherichia sp. KTE96. The sequence continues at coordinate 973,811 of NZ_KE137149.1, forward strand.
GCCTGAAGATATTTTCTGCACCATGCTTACAGGGTGCGGAGGGACTTCCTATGTTTAAAGAAATTTTTACCCGGCTCATGCGCCATTTACCTTCTCGTCTGGTTCATCGCGATCCGTTGCCTGGCGCGCAACAGACAGCGAATATTCCGATCCCCCCTTCCTTAAGTGCGCATTGCCTGAAAATGGCGGTAATGCCAGAAGAGGAATTATGGAAAACCTTCGACACCCATCCGGAAGGGTTAAATCAGGCGGAAGTGGAATTAGCCCGCGAACAACATGGTGAAAATAAATTACCTGCGCAACAACCGTCTCCGTGGTGGGTACATTTGTGGGTCTGTTATCGCAACCCCTTTAATATATTGCTCACCATTCTCGGCGGTATTTCTTATGCCACGGAGGATTTATTTGCTGCAGGTGTGATCGCGTTAATGGTGGCTATTTCCACGCTGCTGAACTTTATTCAGGAAGCGCGTTCCACTAAAGCGGCAGATGCCCTGAAAGCGATGGTCAGCAATACCGCGACGGTGCTGCGTGTAATTAACGACAAAGGGGAAAATGGCTGGCTGGAGATCCCAATCGACCAGTTAGTGCCTGGCGATATTATTAAACTGGCGGCGGGGGATATGATCCCGGCCGATTTACGTATTTTGCAGGCGCGCGATCTGTTCATCGCTCAGGCGTCATTAACCGGTGAGTCTCTGCCTGTTGAAAAAGCAACAACTACCCGCCAGTCAGAGCACTGTAATCCGCTGGAGTGCGACACTTTGTGTTTTATGGGCACCACCGTGGTGAGCGGCACGGCACAAGCAATGGTGATTGCCACAAGTGCCAATACCTGGTTTGGTCAACTGGCGGGGCGTGTCAGCGAGCAGGAAAACGAGCCGAACGCCTTTCAACAAGGGATCAGCCGCGTCAGCATATTGTTGATTCGCTTTATGCTGGTGATGACGCCGGTGGTGCTGCTCATCAACGGTTACACCAAAGGTGACTGGTGGGAAGCAGCGCTGTTCGCGCTTTCGGTTGCGGTAGGCTTAACACCGGAAATGTTGCCGATGATTGTCACTTCGACGCTGGCACGTGGCGCAGTCAAGCTGTCGAAACAGAAAGTGATCGTCAAACATCTGGATGCCATTCAGAACTTTGGCGCTATGGATATTCTGTGCACTGATAAAACAGGCACCCTGACGCAAGATAAAATTGTGCTGGAGAATCATACCGATATCTCCGGTAAAACCAGCGAGCGGGTGCTACATAGTGCGTGGTTGAACAGCCATTACCAGACCGGGCTTAAAAACCTGCTCGATACGGCGGTGCTGGAAGGCATCGATGAAGAGTCTGCCCGTCTGTTGGCCAGTCGTTGGCAGAAAGTGGATGAAATTCCGTTTGATTTCGAGCGCCGCCGGATGTCGGTAGTAGTGGCAGAAAATGCCGAACACCATCAACTGGTTTGCAAAGGCGCATTGCAGGAGATCCTCAATGTGTGTTCGCAAGTGCGTCACAATGGCGAGATTGTCCCGCTTGATGACACCATGTTACGCAAGATTAAACGGGTTACTGATACGCTGAACCGTCAGGGGCTGCGCGTGGTTGCGGTGGCGACGAAATACCAGCCAGCGCGTGAAGGAGATTACCAGCGAATTGATGAATCCGATCTGATCCTCGAAGGATATATCGCTTTTCTTGATCCGCCAAAAGAGACAACGGCTCCGGCTCTGCGGGCGTTAAAAGCCAGTGGAATTACCGTGAAGATCCTTACTGGCGACAGTGAGTTAGTGGCGGCGAAAGTGTGCCATGAAGTGGGGCTGGACGCGGGAGAAGTGGTTACTGGTAGTGATATTGAAACGCTAACTGACGACGAATTGGCAAATCTCGCGCAACGTACCACGCTGTTCGCGCGCCTGACGCCGATGCATAAAGAACGCATTGTGACCTTACTGAGGCGTGAAGGGCATGTGGTTGGCTTTATGGGCGATGGAATAAATGATGCGCCCGCCTTACGCGCTGCGGATATTGGAATTTCCGTGGACGGCGCGGTAGATATTGCTCGTGAAGCGGCTGATATCATCCTGCTGGAAAAAAGCCTGATGGTGCTGGAAGAGGGGGTTATTGAGGGACGTCGCACTTTCGCCAACATGCTGAAATACATCAAAATGACGGCGAGTTCTAACTTCGGTAATGTGTTCAGCGTGCTGGTGGCGAGTGCTTTCTTGCCTTTCCTGCCGATGTTGCCGTTACACTTGCTTATTCAGAACCTGCTGTACGATGTGTCACAGGTGGCTATCCCGTTTGATAACGTCGACGACGAGCAAATTCAAAAGCCGCAGCGCTGGAATCCGGCGGATCTGGGGCGCTTTATGATCTTCTTCGGACCGATCAGTTCGATCTTCGATATTCTGACGTTTTGCCTGATGTGGTGGGTATTCCATGCCAACACACCGGAAACGCAAACGCTGTTCCAGTCGGGCTGGTTTGTGGTGGGGTTACTGTCGCAAACGCTGATTGTACATATGATCCGTACCCGCCGTGTTCCGTTTATTCAGAGCCGCGCATCGTGGCCGTTAATGATCATGACCGTGATCGTGATGGTTGTGGGGATCGCATTGCCGTTCTCGCCGCTGGCCAGTTATCTGCAACTGCAGGCGTTGCCGTTAAGCTATTTCCCGTGGCTAATTGCGATTCTGGCAGGGTATATGACATTAACGCAACTGGTGAAAGGGTTCTATAGCCGTCGTTACGGCTGGCAGTAAGCCAGTGATGAGACTGACCTGAAATATTCTTTCAGGTCGGTCACCTACGAAAAAATCTGCACAAAAAAATAGATTACTGTAAAAATAAAAAAACAAATAAACGTCCAGCTCAAATTATAAAGGGCGCTATAGCTTTTATTTACCGAACGAGAGAGATAGATGTCTTCTTTTTTAATGTGTCTGGAGGAGATGTTGCGATACAGGCGGATATAATAAACACAATAAAGTAATAAAGGCGGTATTACCCATCCACCTGTAGGCTTGCCAAATATAAGCGTGAGTATAATGGAGACAGCAAAGAAAAGCAGAAAGACGATTTGCGCTTTGGATTCTATTTTTTTTAATTCACTTCTTACGCCTTCTGCGTGCTGTTCTTGCCAGCGCCGCAGCGTACTAACACTAAATTGATAGTGTTCACATAAATCCTTATTAGGTGCACCCTTTTTTGACTGTTGTAAAATTTCAGCAATTTGTTCATCAGTGAAACGGGCTTTAGCCATCTTCAACCCTCCGTGGTTGAATCAGATAATCCAGGCGCGAAACCTGGATTATCTTTTTGAAAGAGATTAGCGACGAACAGCGATCGCTTCGATCTCAATCTTCACGTCTTTCGGCAGACGGGCAACTTCAACGCAAGAACGTGCCGGGAAGGTGGCATTGTGTTCGGTGAAGAAGGCTTCGTAAGTGGCATTTACGGTTGCGAAGTCGTTCAGATCTTTCACAAAAACGGTGGTTTTAACGATATCGCCCACTTTCAGGCCAGCCGCTTCCACGATCGCTTTTACGTTATCCAGAGACTGACGCGCCTGTGCGGCTACGTCTGCCGGAACTTCGCCCGTTTTCGGGTTTACCGGGATCTGACCGGAGGTGATGATCATACTGCCCAGATCAACGCCCTGAACATACGGACCGATAGCTGCGGGTGCATTTTCCGTCGCGATAGTTTTGCTCATGATTTCTCCTTTATTACAGCGGTAAAAAGTCTGGCTCATTATAGGGAGCCAGACTTTTATTACCAACCGCAATTAATTGGCCAGCACCACATTATGGGAAAACTCTTTTTCGCAGTATTTGCATTTGAGCGCGATATCATTGGCGCGTTTTCTCACTGCAAAGCTGGAAGAAACCGGTTCGGCATGGCTGATACAGTTGCTGTTCGGGCAGACCAGCACATTGTCGATGCGCTCCGGCAGGCTGGGGCGCGATTTGCCAACCACTTCATAGTTGTCGATACGGTTTACCGTGGCTTGCGGTGCATACAATGCCAGTTGGTCTACCTGATCTTCACTCAAAAAGGTATTTTCGATTTTGATCAGATCCTTGCGCCCCATCTCGCCAGAAGGCAGGTTCAGACCAATGGTGATGCGCTGATCCGTTTCGGTCAGCTTGAACAGACTCAACAGCTTAAAACCGATCTGGGCGGGGATATGGTCAATTACCGTGCCGCGTTTAATAGCTTCAACCTGCAATTTATTATCGTGTGTCATCTTTATTTCCCCTTACAGTACCAGATCGCGATTCAGAACCAGTGCCAGTAACGCCTGGCGAGCGAAAATTCCGTTACCTGCCTGCTGGAAGTACCAGGCGTGCGGCGTTTTATCAACATCTGTCGCAATCTCATCAACGCGCGGCAGCGGATGCAGCACTTTCATATTGGCTTTGGCGTTGTGGAGATCGCTGGCGCGCAGGACAAACTGCGCTTTCACGTTGGCGTATTCAGACGGATCCAGGCGCTCTTTTTGCACGCGGGTCATATACAGAATATCCACTTCCGCCATCACTTCTTCGATGGCGCTATGCAGACTCCAGGCGATACCTTTTTCATCGAGCATATCCAGAATGTATTGCGGCATTGCCAACGCATCCGGGGCGATGAAGTAAAAACGGTTGCCGTCGAATTTTGCCAGCGCCTGGGTCAGAGAGTGCACGGTACGGCCATATTTCAGGTCACCGACCATTGCGACGTGGAGATTGTCCAGACGCCCCTGAGTTTCCTTAATCGTGAACAGATCCAGCAAGGTTTGCGTCGGATGTTGGTTGGAACCATCACCGGCATTCAGTACCGGTACATTGCCGGAAAACTCGGTGGCCAGGCGTGCCGCACCTTCCTGCGGGTGGCGCATCACAATCGCATCGACATAGGTACTAATAACCGAAATGGTATCGGCCAGCGTTTCCCCTTTTTTACCCAATGACGTGTTGGCGCTGTCGGAGAATCCCACCACGCTGGCACCCAGGCGGTGCATCGAGGTTTCGAAAGAGAGGCGGGTGCGGGTTGATGCTTCGAAGAAGCAACTGGCAATCACTTTATGTTTCAACAACTCTGGTTGCGGGTTTGCTTTCAGTTTCGCCGCTGTCGCCAGCACCAGATTAAGGTCATCGCGACTAAGGTCGTTTATGGAAATGATATGTTTTTGATATAGCGGATTAGCCATCTTTTATCTCCTGACGCCTGGGCAAAAAAAAGCCCCTCGATTGAGGGGCTGGGAATAGGTGATCAACGGGAAGAAAAACGGCAGGCCAGCGTCTTTTTTCAGACGCGGTAAGACAAAATGTCGAACACACTGAACCATACATCCTCCCGGCAAATTGTCCGGCATTATACTCAGCCAGAAAGTGGGATCAAGCGATTAATGCAAAAAACTCCCCAGGTAAACGATTGTTGTGAATTTATATGCTTTAAATTTGAATTTATAACATAAGGTGGGATGGCGCAGGAACGGGCAGGAAAATATGCGCTGGCGCAATCAGGCGGCAAAAAATACTGGTATGGCTATAAGGAATTACGTATAACAAGAGAAATGAAACAATGTTTTAATTGAGGAAAGGAAAGAAATGATCATCGGAAATATTCATAATCTCCAGCAATGGTTGCCGGAAGAGTTACGCCAGGCGATTGAGCATATTAAAGCGCACGTTACGGCAGAAACGCCAAAGGGTAAGCACGATATCGAAGGCAACCGTCTGTTTTATCTTATCTCTGAAGGTATGACCGAGCCGTATGAAGCGCGTCGCGCAGAGTATCATGCTCGCTATCTCGACATTCAAATTGTGTTAAAAGGGCAGGAGGGCATGACCTTTAGCACGCAACCTGCGGGTACACCGGATACTGACTGGTTAGCAGATAAAGACATCGCCTTTTTGCCGGAAGGCGTTGAAGAGAAGACCGTCATCCTCAATGAAGGGGACTTTGTCGTGTTCTATCCGGGTGAAGTGCACAAGCCACTGTGCGCAGTGGGCGAGCCAGCCAGGGTTCGCAAAGCGGTTGTGAAGATGCAGATGGTATAAGCGGATTATACCGGTGGCGACGTTACGCCGCCTCCGGTACTGGTGTTATTTGGCAAGCGTCGCGACCATCACTGCTTTGATGGTATGCATACGGTTTTCCGCCTGATCAAAAACAATGCTGGCGGCAGATTCGAAGACCTCATCCGTCACTTCCATCCCACCATGCAGGCCAAATTCTTCTGCCATTTTCTTGCCAAGCGTGGTTTGATCGTCATGAAATGCGGGCAGACAGTGCAGGAATTTGACTTCGGGATTACCCGTCAACTGCATCATTTTGCTGTTTACCTGATAATCACGCAGCAGTGCAATACGTTCTGCCCATTTCTCTTTCGCTTCCCCCATCGACACCCACACATCGGTATAGATAAAGTCTGCGCCTTTAACGCCTGCCGCGATATCTTCTGTCAGCGTTATATTCCCGCCGTTCTGTTGTGCCAGCGCGCGACATTCCGCAACCAGCGAGGCTTCCGGCCAGCACGCCTGCGGTGCCACCAGGCGTAAATCCAGGCCAGTCAGCGCAGCAGCTTCCAGCATCGAATTGCCCATGTTGTTGCGGGCATCTCCGGCGTAGACCAGCGTCATTTCATTGAACGCTTTACCCGGTAAATATTCTTGCATGGTCAGCAGATCTGCCAGCAACTGCGTTGGATGGAATTCATTGGTCAGCCCGTTCCAGACCGGCACGCCAGCGTATTCTGCCAGCGTTTCGACGATCTCCTGACCATAGCCGCGATACTGAATACCGTCATACATGCGTCCAAGCACGCGGGCAGTATCTTTAATCGACTCTTTATGACCAATCTGGCTGCCGCTGGGGCCGAGATAAGTGACGCGAGCGCCCTGGTCATATGCGGCAACTTCGAAAGAGCATCGGGTACGTGTCGAGTCTTTTTCGAAGATGAGCGCGATGTTTTTACCCGTGAGTCTGGCTTCTTCAGTACCGTTTTTCTTATCGGCTTTCAGCTTCGCGGCTAACTGAAGCAGGCTGTTGATTTCAGCGGGTGTGAAATCGAGTAATTTCAGGAAATGCTTATGATAAAACCCGGACATAGATCCCTCCTGTGGCTAACGCCTAATGAATTAAAATTCAATTTATATGTATGAATATTCATTTGCAAGCCTGAGGCATAAATCTTTATCACAAAGGTGGAGGCAATGTCAGTGGTGTGTGACAATAAGAGTATCGGCAGGACATTAAGAGGAATAAGCCATGGCAAACCCGGAACAACTGGAAGAACAGCGTGAAGAAACGCGTTTGATTATTGAAGAATTACTGGAAGATGGTAGCGATCCAGACGCGCTGTACACCATCGAGCATCACCTTTCCGCAGACGATCTGGAAACCCTGGAAAAAGCGGCGGTTGAAGCATTTAAACTCGGCTATGAAGTGACCGATCCAGAAGAGCTGGAAGTGGAAGAGGGTGATATCGTGATTTGCTGTGACATCATCAGCGAATGCGCGTTGAATGCCGATCTGATCGATGCTCAGGTTGAGCAATTGATGAACCTGGCAGAGAAATTCGACGTTGAATACGACGGTTGGGGGACTTACTTTGAAGATCCTAACGGTGAAGAAGGCGACGATGAAGATTTTGTCGACGAAGATGATGACGGTGTTCGCCATTAATTAATTGATTAAAATGCCCGATAGCACACACTAGCGGGCATTTTTTTACAGTTCGCGCAGCATCCGCACTTCACAATCGACATGGCCCGTGCAGCCAAGCGCATAGTCGATATGTTGAAAACCTAAATGTTCATACAAACCAATCGCTTCTTTCAAAAAAGCGGTTGTTTCCAGATAGCAGCGTTTGAAGCCCATTTCTCGCGCCTGCTCCATCGCCATTAAGGCCAGTTTTTTTGCCAGCCCTTTGCCGCGAATAGCAGGAAGAAAATACATTTTTTGTAATTCGCAAATGTCTGACTCACTCCCGGTTAATGGCGCAATTCCGCCGCCGCCGACCACTTCGCCGTGGTATTCAACCACCCAATACGCATGGCCAGACTGACTGTACATTTGATACAGCTCGTCGAGATTGGGATCGGCAACGGTATAGCCTTTATCAGCGGTCAGACCGTACTCTGCGGACACCTGGCGGATGACACTGGCAATAGCAGGATTATCGGTGGCGGTAAGTTTGCGCAAACGGAGCGCGGGAGAAGCGACAACATTCATAGCATAGCTCAATTTCAAATGTATGATTTATAGCTCACTTTAATACCACCCTCGCTTATGCGGTGCAAGAAGAAGATAAATCAGAAAATATTAAGCATATATCTCTTTGAGAAGGCGTATTCTAGGCGTACCAGTATTATTGTACTGGATTTATTATCTGTATGAATGGAATTTATTTTAGGGATATAGTTCATGAATGGTGTAAACGTCGGGAAAGATAATCCTCGTCACGCATTTGTTTTTACAGGCAAGGGTGGTGAGTATTTTCTTATTTGTCTTGTGAATTTTTTACTGACAATTATTACTCTGGGAATATATGGGCCGTGGGCATTAGTGAAATGCCGTCGTTATATTTATCAACATGTGACACTCAAGGGGCAACCATTTAGTTATAAGGGAACAGGTGGTGCTATTTTTGTTAGCATGTTACTTATTATGATCGTTTATTTTTTCAGTATTTTTTGTTTTTCAGGCCAACACTTTGTGCTTGGTTTTTTCCTGTTTGCCCTCTTGATCTGCGGTATTCCTTGCATGGCAGTGAAGAGTTTGCAATATCAGGCGAACATGACCTCACTGAATGGTATTCGCTTTGGCTTTAACTGCTCCATGCTCCGTGCATGGTGGGTGATGTTAGGTCTGCCTGTTCTGTTGGCGTTAGCTTTTTGGTTAGCGCTATACCTTATTGCGCAAGTTATGACATCAATAGGAGGATTAGTCTTTAATTTAGTGGTGTTAAGTTTACTTTCAGCCGTCGGATTGGGTGTTGTCCACGGTATTACCTATAGCAAATGGATGCCGTTGCTGGGTAATAACGCGACCTTTGGCACTCATCAGTTCTCTATTAAGGTAAACGTAAAAGAATGCATTAAAGGATGTATGCTCGCAATATTGACCATGGTTCCTTTCATCATTGTCATTGGTATTATGATTGCGCCAGTATTTCAGCAATTAATGATGATGACTATGTTAGGGCGGGCTGGTGCGGGTAGTGATCTTATATTGCAATATTACCCGCAGATTATGGCTTCCTATTTCCTGTATTTTGTGGCGATTCTTGTTTTTGCCAGTTATCTCTATGCCACGTTACGCGGTCTGTTTCTGAATAATCTGACACTGGCAAATGGAACAATTCATTTCCATTCGTCTGTTACCACCTTCGGTATGCTTCTGCGCATGTTTGCGATATTAATGGGGGCTTCAATCACCTGTGGACTGGCTTATCCCTGGCTGAAAATGTGGATGGTTGGCTGGATTGCCAATAATACCCATGTTCAGGGTGACCTTGATTCGCTGGAATTAACCAATGATGACAAACCGCAGGATAGCGGGCCGTTAATGTGGATATCTCGCGGTATTATGCCGTATGTTCCGTTTATCTAAATAAAAAGGCCGGAGCATGCTCCGGCCTTCGTTTTCACGGTGGGTATTACAGCGCGGCGATAACCGCCTGCTGTTCAATCAGTTTCGCTTTCGCTTCCGCATAACCTTCCAGCTTCTCACGCTCTTTCGCGATAACCGCTTCCGGTGCGCGGGATACAAAGCCTTCGTTCGCCAGCTTGTTCTCGATGCGGCTGATTTCGCCTTCGATCTTCGCCACTTCTTTTGCCAGACGTGCCAGCTCATCTTCTTTATTGATGAGGCCAGCCATCGGGATCAGCAGCTCAGCACCGTCGACGATCTTAGTAACGGAAACCGGACCTTTGTCATCGGCAGGCAGCACAGTGATGCTTTCCAGACGCGCCAGTGTTTGCAGGAAGCCACGGTTTTCATTTACGCGACGCTCTGCATCCGCACTGCAACCACGCAGCAGAAGCTCCAGCGGTTTGCCCGGTGCGATGTTCATTTCCGCGCGGATGTTACGCACCGCAATGATCGCCTGTTTCAGCCACTCGGTGTCAGCCAGCGCCGCCTCATCAACCTGAGACGCATCGTACTGCGGGAACGGTTGCAGCATGATGGTGTCGGCAGTGATGCCGCACAGTACTTTCACACGCTGCCAGATGGTTTCGGTGATGAACGGAATGATCGGATGCGCGAGGCGCAGCAGACCTTCCAGCACGGTCACCAGCGTATGGCGAGTACCACGCAGTTCGGCTTCAGTTCCACCGTTCATTACCGGCTTGGTCAGCTCCAGATACCAGTCGCAGAACTGGTTCCAGGTGAACTCATACAAAATGCCTGCGGCGATATCGAAGCGGAAGCTATCCAGCGCTTCGCGGTACGCTTTGATGGTCTGGTTGAACTCCGCCAGGATCCAGCGGTCTGCCAGTGACAGGGTCATTTCGCCGCCGTTAAAGCCGCAATCCTGACCTTCAGTGTTCATCAGCACAAAGCGGCTGGCGTTCCACAGTTTGTTACAGAAGTTACGGTAACCTTCCAGACGCTTCATATCCCAGTTGATGTCACGACCGGTAGAAGCCAGCGCAGCCAGGGTGAAGCGCAGGGCGTCAGTACCGTGCGGCTCAATACCGTTCGGGAACTGCTTCTCGGTGCGCTTACGGATTTTATCCGCCAGTTGTGGCTGCATCATATTGCCGGTACGTTTTTCCAGCAGTTCTGGCAGCGAAATACCGTCGACCATATCCAGCGGGTCAATCACGTTACCCTTGGATTTGGACATCTTCTGGCCTTCGTCATCACGAATCAGACCGGTCATGTAAACGGTGTGGAACGGCACCTGCGGCTTGCCATTTTCATCTTTGATGAAATGCATGGTCATCATGATCATGCGGGCAATCCAGAAGAAGATGATGTCGAAGCCAGATACCATCACACTGGTCGGGTGGAACTGACGCAGGGCGTCGGTGTTTTCCGGCCAGCCAAGAGTAGAGAAGGTCCACAGCGCAGAGGAGAACCAGGTATCGAGAACGTCTTCGTCCTGACGCAGAGCGACGTCGGCGGCAAGGTTATTTTCCTTGCGCACTTCATCTTCGTTGCGGCCAACATAAACGTTACCCGCGTCGTCGTACCATGCCGGAATGCGGTGACCCCACCACAGTTGACGAGAGATACACCAGTCCTGAATATCACGCATCCAGGAGAAGTACATGTTTTCGTACTGCTTCGGTACGAACTGAATGTCGCCGTTCTCAACCGCTTCAACTGCCGGTTTCGCCAGTACATCGGCACGTACATACCACTGGTCGGTCAGCATCGGTTCGATAACTACGCCGCCACGGTCGCCGTAAGGAACAGTCAGGTCGTGCGGTTTAATCTCTTCCAGCAGGCCGAGGGCATCAACGGCAGCAACGATCGCTTTGCGTGCAGCAAAACGCTCCAGTTTCTGGAATTCTGCCGGGATCTCGCTGGAATAAACGTCAGATTCGTTACCTTTGGTATCGAACACCTGGGCGCTTTCACGGATATCACCGTCAAAGGTCAGGATGTTGATCATCGGCAGAGCGTGGCGTTTACCTACTTCATAGTCGTTAAAGTCGTGCGCCGGAGTGATCTTCACGCAGCCAGTGCCTTTTTCCATGTCGGCGTGTTCGTCGCCAACGATAGGAATACGACGGTTCACCAGCGGAAGAATGACATATTTGCCAATCAGATCTTTGTAACGCGGATCTTCCGGGTTAACAGCGACGCCGGTATCGCCCAGCAGAGTTTCCGGGCGGGTGGTCGCGACGACCAGATAATCTTTACCGTCTGCGGTTTTCGCGCCGTCAGCCAGCGGATAGCGGATGTGCCACATCGAACCTTTCGATTCGCGGTTTTCCACTTCCAGGTCAGAGATAGCGGTGCGCAGTTTCGGGTCCCAGTTGACCAGGCGTTTGCCACGGTAAATCAGGTCTTCTTTATACAGACGAACGAAAACTTCTTTCACCGCATTGGAAAGCCCTTCATCCATAGTGAAGCGCTCACGCTCCCAGTCGACGGAGTTGCCGAGACGACGCATCTGACGAGTAATGGTGCCGCCGGATTCCGCTTTCCATTCCCAGATTTTATCGATGAAGGCTTCGCGGCCATAGTCGTGACGGGTTTTACCTTCTTCTGCGGCAATCTTGCGCTCAACGACCATCTGGGTAGCGATCCCGGCGTGGTCAGTACCGACCTGCCACAGGGTATTTTTACCCTGCATGCGCTGATAGCGGATCATGGTATCCATGATGGTTTGCTGGAAGGCGTGACCCATATGCAAACTGCCGGTGACGTTCGGCGGCGGGATCATGATGCAGAAACTTTCCTGGCTTTCATCGCCATTAGGCTTAAAGTAGCCCTGCTTTTCCCAGTGCTCGTAAAGCGGCTGTTCGATATCTTGTGGGTTGTATGTCTTTTCCATTATTTCCAGGTTGCCGTATTCAGGTTGAAACCAGCCACGCGGTAGGCTTTATAGCGTTCGCGCGCCAGTTGTTTCAGAGAATCTTCATAAGGGACGAAGTCTACCACTTCTGTGAAAGCGGTGGCAAAATCTGCAAAGCTTGTTCGCAGACTAATCAATATATCGCGCGGGCTGCTGCTACGTTTTTGCGGCCAGGCGATCTCCACTGGCGCACCGCCGCGCGGTCCTTCTCCCGCTAAATTGTGCGGAACAAAACTTTCTGCCGGACGCGCCCACAGGGCTTCGTCCAGCCGGTAAGCCTGTTTTTCATCTTCACAGGCGATGAGCACGCGCTTACCGCTGCGCCAACGTTCTGCGGCAATTTCACACACCAGTTGCTCAACGGCGCTTAAGCCATCAACGGTGGTGTCATTGTCCAGAAGGTAGAACGTTGCGTTTTTCATATATGGGGCTTCTTGTGGTGGATTTAAATATGCATCAGGTAATACACCGCATTGCCTGATGCGCCGCTGTCGCGTCTTATCAGACCTACAAGTTCGGTGCTGTGTGTAGGTCGGATAAGGCGTTCACGCCGCATCCGACAATAACAACATTGCCTGATACGCCGCTGTCGCGTCTTATCAGACCTACAAGTTCGGTGCTGTGTGTAGGTCGGATAAGGCGTTCACGCCGCATCCGGCAAGAACAACATTGCCTGATGCGCCGCTGTCGCGTCTTATCAGGCCTACGAGTTCAGTGCTGCGTGTA
>NZ_KE137149.1:987060-1364822 GCF_000408525.1 Escherichia sp. KTE96
TGCCTGATGCGCCGCTGTCGCGTCTTATCAGGCCTACGAGTTCAGTGCTGCGTGTAGGCCGGATAAGGCGTTCACGCCGCATCCGGCAAGAACAATAATTCTTGATGCAATCACTCTTCGCCGTTAAACCCGGCGCGGTTCAACAGGAACTGTGCCAGCAACGCCACCGGACGGCCGGTTGCGCCTTTTGCTTTACCAGAACGCCACGCAGTACCCGCGATATCCAGGTGTGCCCAGTTGTACTTACGCGTAAAGCGCGACAGGAAACAGCCTGCGGTAATCGCCCCGCCAGGACGCCCGCCAATGTTCGCCATATCGGCAAAATTGGACTCCAACTGTTCCTGGTACTCGTCACCCAGCGGTAAACGCCATGCGCGGTCGCCAGACTGTTCAGACGCGGCAATCAGCTCATGAGCCAGCGGGTTGTGGTTCGCCATCAGGCCAGTGATATGATGGCCCAGCGCGATCACACAAGCACCCGTCAACGTCGCCACGTCAATCACCGCCTCTGGCTCAAAACGCTCAACATAAGTTAACACATCGCACAGCACCAGACGGCCTTCAGCGTCGGTATTCAGCACTTCAACGGTTTGACCGGACATGGTGGTTAACACATCGCCCGGACGATAGGCACGACCGCCAGGCATGTTTTCGCAGCCTGCCAGCACGCCGATAACATTAATCGGCAGTTGCAGCTCCGCGACCATACGCATCACGCCGTAAACTGCCGCCGCGCCGCACATATCGTACTTCATCTCATCCATGCCTTCGGAAGGCTTGATCGAGATACCGCCGGAGTCGAAGGTTAAGCCTTTACCGACCAGCACGATTGGGCGCGCATCTTCCGACGCGTTGCCTTTGTACTCAATCACCGACATCAGCGATTCGTTCTGCGAACCCTGACCAACCGCCAGATAGGAGTGCATCCCCAGCTCTTTCATCTGCTGTTCACCGATAACGCGGGTGATGACATTTTTGCTGTAGCTGTCAGCCAACTGGCGTGCCTGGGAGGCGAGGTAGGCGGCGTTACAGATATTTGGCGGCATATTGCCGAGATCTTTCGCCGCTTTGATCCCTGCGGCAATCGCCAGACCGTGCTGGATCGCACGCTCACCACTGGTAAGTTCACGGCGAGTCGGTACGTTGAACACCATTTTACGCAGCGGACGACGCGGCTCGGTCTTATTCGTTTTTAGTTGATCAAAACTGTATAGCGTCTCTTTTGCCGTCTCGACAGCCTGACGCACTTTCCAGTAGTTATTGCGGCCTTTGACGTGCAGTTCAGTCAGGAAGCAGACCGCTTCCATTGAGCCAGTATCATTCAGTGTATTAATGGTTTTCTGAATAACCTGCTTATACTGGCGCTCATCCAGCTCACGTTCTTTGCCACAACCAATAAGGAGGATGCGCTCGGAGAGCACATTTGGCACATGGTGCAGCAACAGGGTCTGCCCCGGTTTTCCTTCCAGTTCGCCCCGGCGTAGCAGGGCGCTGATGTACCCATCACTGATCTTATCGAGCTGTTCTGCAATCGGAGAAAGGCGACGTGGTTCGAAGACGCCCACGACGATGCAGGCACTCCGCTGTTTCTCCGGGCTACCGCTTTTTACACTAAACTCCATGCACTACGCTCCTGAATCTTAAAGACAACGGCGGTGGCTACAGATAGAATTGCAAGCTTTCGTAACTCATGTCCGCTGTTGCGATGACTTCGTGTTAATCTTAACGTTATTACGGCATTGGCACGTCAGAACAAAATCTGAGGGGCGAATCCGTTGAGTATAATTATCTTAGCGACGATTTCGACGACTCAAGAGAATAAATGACGTTTAAGCCATGAAACAAGCTAAAATCCTGCAAAAGACGAGTTTTTACGGGCGTATTTAAAGTGATAATCATAAGATATCTGGTTCGGGAGACGCTCAAAAGCCAGTTGGCGATACTCTTCATCTTGCTTTTGATCTTCTTCTGTCAAAAGTTAGTGAGGATCCTCGGCGCGGCGGTTGACGGCGACATTCCGGCGAACCTGGTGCTCTCCCTTCTTGGGTTGGGCGTGCCGGAAATGGCGCAGCTTATCCTGCCATTAAGCCTGTTCCTCGGGCTGCTGATGACGTTGGGTAAACTGTATACCGAAAGTGAAATTACGGTAATGCATGCCTGTGGCCTGAGCAAAGCGGTTCTGGTCAAAGCGGCGATGGTTCTCGCGGTATTCACGGCGATTGTCGCGGCGGTTAACGTTATGTGGGCAGGACCGTGGTCATCGCGCCATCAGGATGAAGTGTTAGCGGAAGCGAAAGCTAACCCCGGCATGGCGGCGCTGGCGCAAGGTCAGTTCCAGCAAGCGACGAATGGCAGCTCGGTGCTGTTCATCGAAAGTGTTGACGGTAGCGATTTCAAAGATGTGTTCCTCGCGCAAATTCGACCAAAAGGTAATGCGCGTCCTTCCGTGGTGGTGGCCGATTCCGGACATTTAACTCAGTTGCGAGATGGCTCTCAGGTCGTGACCCTCAATCAGGGAACGCGCTTCGAAGGCACTGCACTGCTGCGTGATTTCCGCATTACGGACTTCCAGGATTATCAGGCGATCATCGGTCATCAGGCGGTAGCGCTGGACCCGAACGATACTGACCAGATGGACATGCGCACACTGTGGAACACTGACACCGATCGTGCCCGCGCGGAACTGAACTGGCGTATCACTTTGGTATTCACCGTGTTTATGATGGCGCTCATGGTTGTGCCTCTGAGCGTGGTTAACCCGCGTCAGGGGCGTGTCCTGTCGATGCTACCGGCCATGTTGCTGTATCTGCTTTTCTTCCTGATCCAGACCTCGCTGAAATCGAACGGCGGTAAAGGTAAGTTGGATCCGACGCTGTGGATGTGGACCGTAAACCTGATTTATCTGGCTTTGGCGATTGTTCTCAACCTTTGGGATACGGTGCCGGTCCGCCGTCTGCGCGCCAGTTTTACGCGTAAAGGAGCGGTATAATGCAACCCTTTGGTGTACTTGACCGCTATATCGGTAAAACTATTTTCACCACCATCATGATGACGCTGTTCATGCTGGTGTCGCTTTCCGGCATTATCAAGTTTGTCGATCAGTTGAAAAAAGCCGGGCAGGGGAGCTACGACGCGTTAGGCGCGGGGATGTATACCCTGCTGAGCGTGCCGAAAGATGTGCAAATCTTCTTCCCGATGGCGGCCTTGCTGGGCGCGTTGCTCGGACTGGGGATGCTGGCACAACGCAGCGAACTGGTGGTGATGCAGGCTTCTGGTTTTACCCGTATGCAGGTGGCGCTGTCAGTGATGAAAACCGCCATTCCACTGGTCTTGTTGACCATGGCGATTGGCGAGTGGGTCGCGCCGCAGGGCGAACAGATGGCGCGTAACTACCGTGCGCAGGCGATGTACGGCGGCTCGTTGCTCTCTACCCAGCAAGGTTTATGGGCGAAAGATGGCGACAACTTTGTCTATATTGAACGAGTAAAAGGCGATGAAGAGTTAGGTGGCATCAGTATTTATGCCTTCAACGAGAATCGTCGTCTGCAATCCGTTCGCTATGCTGCTTCCGCGAAGTTTGACCCGGAACATAAAGTCTGGCGTCTCTCGCAGGTTGATGAATCTGACCTGACCAATCCCAAACAGATAACCGGTTCGCAGACCGTGAGCGGTACCTGGAAAACCAACCTCACGCCGGACAAACTGGGCGTTGTAGCGCTGGATCCGGATGCTCTCTCCATTAGTGGTTTACACAACTACGTGAAGTATCTGAAGTCGAGTGGCCAGGACGCCGGACGTTATCAGCTCAATATGTGGAGCAAAATCTTCCAGCCGCTTTCTGTCGCGGTGATGATGTTGATGGCGCTGTCGTTCATCTTCGGTCCACTGCGCAGCGTGCCGATGGGGGTACGGGTGGTCACCGGTATCAGCTTCGGCTTTGTGTTCTACGTGCTGGATCAGATCTTCGGCCCACTGACGCTGGTTTACGGTATCCCGCCGATCATCGGCGCACTGTTGCCAAGCGCCAGCTTCTTCTTAATCAGCCTGTGGCTGTTAATGAGAAAATCGTAACTTGATGAACGAATAAAGGGAGCATAAGCTCCCTTTATTATTGTCAGCAAAGTGTGTTTCGTTCATGCCTGAAAAATCAATATATTGCAGTGGTGTAGGCCTGATAAGACGCGCCAGCGCCGCATCAGGCGAAGATAAATCGCACCTGACTTACCTTCTTCTTCCCCCCAGCAAACTCCCCAGCACCCCGCGTATAATCTGGTTCGTCACCTGACGGGCGGCGCTTTTCGCCATAGTCTGTACCACGCCATCTTTCTTCCCGCCGCGCGGTCCGGTAGTGCCAAACAAAATATCCTTCAACCCACCCAGAATACCGTCATCTTCACTTATCTCTTTCCCTTTGGCAGGAGGGTTATTTTGCTGTTCGGTACTGGCCTGCACACCTTTTTGCAGCATCTCATAGGCGGATTCCCGGTCTACGTCATCTTCATACTTGCCATACACCGGAGAGTGATTAATCAGGCCGTTACGCTCATCTTCCGTTACCGGCCCCATCCGTGAACAAGGCGCGATCACCATCGCACGCTCTACCACAGAAGGACTTCCTTTCGCATCCAGAAAAGAGATCAACGCTTCGCCGGTTCCTAGTTCCTGAATCGCCTTTTCCGTATCAAATGCCGGATTGGGACGCATGGTTTGCGCCGCCGTCTTCACCGCTTTCTGGTCTTTCGGCGTGAAGGCGCGCAGAGCGTGCTGAACGCGATTTCCCAACTGCCCAAGCACGTTGTCAGGGATATCAGACGGGTTTTGCGAAACAAACCAGACGCCCACACCTTTCGAGCGGATAAGTCTTATTACCTGTTCAATCTTATCCAGCAACACCTGCGGTGCATCGTTGAACAGCAGATGCGCTTCGTCGAAGAAAAATACCAGTTTCGGTTTATCCAAATCGCCTGCTTCTGGCAGTTGCTCATACAACTCAGAAAGCATCCACAGCAGGCTGGCGGCGTACAGTTTTGGCATCTGGTAGAGCTTTTCGGCGCTAAGAATATTGATAACACCTTTACCGTTAGCATCGGTACGCATCCAGTCTTTGATATCCAGCATCGGCTCACCAAAGAAATGCGTCGCCCCTTGCTGTTCCAGCGTCAGTAATCCGCGCTGGATGGCGCCAACCGATGCGCTACTGATATTACCGTACTGATTCTGGAATGATTTGGCGTTATCACCGATATATTGGGTAATCGCCCGGAGATCTTTAAAGTCGAGTAACAATAGTCCCTGATCGTCGGCAATACGGAAGATGATATTCAGCACGCCGGATTGCACGTCGTTGAGATTTAACAGCCGTGCAAGCAACAGCGGTCCCAGATCCGAGACCGTTGCCCGTACTGGATGACCTTTCTCACCAAAAATATCCCACACAACTACTGGATTCGCATGTGGCTGCCAGTCGTTGACGCCGATATTTTTCAACCGAGCGAGCAGTTTTTCCGAGGTAGTACCTTCTGCCGCAACCCCGGTCAAATCACCTTTTACATCGGCCATAAATACCGGAACGCCGATTTCTGACAGAGATTCCGCCAGTTTTTGCAGCGTGACAGTTTTACCTGTCCCTGTTGCGCCAGTAATCAGTCCGTGACGGTTAGCCATAGCGGGTAGTAAAAACAGTTCTGTGTCCGGCGTGCGGGCAATTAAACGCGGTTCGCTCATGAGATTTCCTCCAGTTCCCTGCCTGGAGTATAGACACGGTTGAGCGCTTTTCACCACTAAATTCAGCCGATTGCGAGATATCTTAAAGGCCGGTAGAAGTGACCCGGCAGAGCGATCAGAGGTCGACACGCTGACTGATTTGCAAACCTTTATCTTACGCGGCGCTACCCAGCGCAACCACGCGACCAATCACTTCATGACAGGCAACCAGTGGGTACTGTGAGAATCCCCACTTGTTGTCGAGCATCGACAGGCCAGAATGGCAAATCCCGCAGTAATCCACCTGTACTTCGCCGTCTTGTGGCTTCAGTTCACCGGGATCGTACTCATAGAGCTCCAGTTCCCCGCCAGCCTCTTTTGCAGCATAGCTTTTTATCATCGACATGCTTTTGCCCTTCTCTGGTATTGCCCGGGAAGTGTAGAGTATGGTCGGGCGGGAGGCCTGGAGTGTGACAAAGGTTACACATTACTGAGAATGGTGCTGAAATTTTCAGCACTTAGCAAAGTGGGTGCAAGCTGACGCTTGCATGGCGGCGCGTGACAGGTATAATCCACAACGTTTTCCGCATACCTCTTCAGTGCCGAAGTGGCGAAATCGGTAGACGCAGTTGATTCAAAATCAACCGTAGAAATACGTGCCGGTTCGAGTCCGGCCTTCGGCACCATTAGTACTTCCAAGACCATCCGAGAAAGTCCAAATATCCCTTTAAAATCAATGCTTGCAGCGATTTTTACGTCCTACCTCTTCCGAGGTAGTCCGTTGAAATCCGGATATCATTGGGGGCATCTTAACTTCGATTAGAAATGTGCCCCCAAAATGAAGCTCAACGCCAGACAAGTCGAGACCGCAAAGCTAAAAGACAAAACCTACAAAATGGCTGATGGTGGCGGTTTGTATCTTGAGGTTTCTATCAAAGGCTCTAAATATTGGCGTATGAAATACAGACGCCCCTCCGACAAAAAAGAGGATCGTCTTGCTTTTGGTGTTTGGCCGACCGTGACGCTTGCTGAAGCTAGAACGAGAAGGGATGAAGCGAAAAAGTTGCTGGCACACGGCATAGATCCAAAAGCAGTACGAAAAGAGGCCCAAGCAGAGAATGCTGGTACTTATAATTTTGAAACTATTACCCGTGAATGGCATGCCAGCAACAAACGTTGGAGCGAGGATCATCGGGGGCGCGTTCTTCGCTATCTAGAGCTTTATATCTTCCCTTATATTGGCTCGTCTGATATCCGACAGCTTAAAACTAGTCATCTTCTAGCTCCGATAAAAAAGTTGATGCCAGTGGTAAGCATGATGTAGCGCAGCGTCTTCAGCAACGTGTCACTACTATTATGCGCTATGCCGTACAGAACGATTATATAGACTCGAATCCTGCAAGTGATATGGCTGGAGCGTTATCGACATCTAAAATGCGGCACTATCCGGCGCTACCCTCACATCGTTTCCCTGAGTTCTTGGCGCGTCTTGCTGCATATCGTGGTCGTATGATGACGAAAATTGCGGTTGAGCTTTCTTTACTAACTTTTGTTCGTTCAAGCGAATTGCGTTTTGCTCGTTGGAAAGAATTTGATTTTGATAACGCTATTTGGCGTATTCCGGCAAAACGTGAAGAAATTAAAGGTGTGCGTTACTCGTATCGCGGCATGAAAATGAAAGAGGAGCATATAGTTCCACTTAGCCAGCAGGCGATGATGTTGTTAGTACAGCTTGAGCAGATTAGTGGTGATAAAGAGCTTCTTTTCCCGGGAGATCATGACGCAGCTAAGGTTATGAGTGAAAATACGGTAAACAATGCATTGCGTGCGATGGGATATGACACAAAAACGGAAGTCTGTGGTCATGGTTTTAGGAATATGGCACGTGGTGCGTTGGGGGAGTCGGGGCTATGGAGTGATGACGCGATAGAACGTCAGTTGAGTCATTCTGAGCGTAATAGTGTTAGGGCAGCTTATATTCATACCCCTGAACATTTGGATGAAAGGCGATTAATGGTTCAATGGTGGGCTGATTATCTTGATGCAAACAAGATTAAACCTATTAGTCCATTTGACTACGCAAAACTTCATGCTTAATTATTTATGCTGATAGAAAGCCAATCTGACTCTATGACTGGCTTTCTTTACGAATTAGCTAACTACGATTTGACCTTATTTCTCTTTGGCGCATAAATCGAGTGTATTTCCATTTAATATAGTGTCATACATCTCTTGAAGTATATCTTGACTTGTATTTTTATCTGTAAATCTAAATACAGATGCGGCTACATATTCAGGTAATATTTCAAATGAAAGCCATTTGCGTTTTAATCGTTCAGCAACACTTCCAGTTGTATTTGAACCGCCAAAAATATCTACAACAAGATCACCCGGTTCTGTTAACATTGTAATGAAAAACTCCGGCAATTTAGATGGGAATCGTGCTGGATGCCCCTTAACGCCAATTTTTTTACAACTCGATAAATATCCACCGTTAGATTCGGAGTTGGGAATTTGCAATAAATTTGGAGGTATAGCACCGCCATTATCTTTGCCAAAGCTGCTGCTTATATCATGTCCTGATGGACGCATTTTGGGGGAATAATATTTATTAGGGTCTTCAATAAGTTTTTTCATCCTATCACTATAGGGAACAAGAACTTTAGTTATATCTGACTTTGGCCATTCGGTTTTGCTAAACCACCAAATTGTGTTAACAGAATCTTTAACACGCAGCTTTCTTTTGTTAACCCACTCAATAGGACTTGGTAGTTTTGAAGGGTTAAACCAATAGAAGTCCTCAGCCAGATGGAACCCAACCTCATCAATCATCCTGATCAAAACCCGGAAGTTGTAGACACTTCTAACAGGCACTCCTTTCATGTAAGCACCACCAAAATCGACGACAAAGCTACCATCATCTTTTAGCTTTTTAAAAATCAGCTCGCCGAATTTTAAAAACCAATCGATGTACTGTTCTTGATCGTGATTACCATATTCTTTCTTACGCTGTAATGCGAAAGGTGGGCTTGTCATCACTAAATTTAAGCTGTTGTCTGGCATCGATTTAAGCATTTCAAGCGAGTCAGCAATGTACATTGCACCCAAATCTGTTTTGTACGCAGGTTTTTTATTGTCAAATGTCATAACTGCTACTCATAGTCTGTAGATCTATTGTCATCAAGGCTGCATTGTCTCGCGAATGGAACGAAAGATAAACCCCTCAAGAGCAAGAGTGATTTTTGCCCATAACATCAGAAAGTTAAGGGAGAGACAAGGGTTGTCTCAAGAAGCCTTGGCTGACTTAGCAGGCTTGCATAGAACTTACATCGGATCAGTAGAGCGATGTGAAAGAAATATTTCCATTGATAATATCGACCGAATTGCTTCAGCCCTTGGCGTCTCTCCCAGTTCCCTGTTGGAGAATAATCAGGTATGAAATTTGAGTTGCATCAAGATTGGTCAAATTTAATTGCGCTTTGGCCTCAGGTTGAAGAATATCAACGGTTAGCTAATAAGCACGGAATCAATGATATATTCCAAGATAACGGAGGGAAACTCCTGCAAGTTCTTTTACTTCTCAGTCTTAAAGTTCTTCCTGGGCGAGAAGGTAATGATGCAGTAGATGTTACTGGTACTGAGTTTGAATTAAAATCAGTTAATGTTGAGTTAACTAAAAGTTTTTCAACTCACCATCATATGAATCCAACAATAATTGCGAAATATAGGCAGGTTCCATGGGTGTTCGCAATTTATAGTAATATCACTATCCGTTCAGTTTATTTACTCATGCCCGGTGATTTGGAAGTCTTCTATGATAAATGGGAGAGACAATGGCATGAAAGAGATGGTAAAGACATAAACAATCCTAAAATACCGGTTAAGTATGTTATCGAGAATGGTAAATTGCTTTGGTCAAACGCTACGCCAGAAGAATTACTTTGGACTCCTGAAATCGAAGAGCAAATCGATCTTGGCGGATTTGAAGCGGATGCTTAATAAGCTAGTATTAATTTGCAGCGCGCAGTGCTTTCCCCGCCTCGCCCGCCCGCTTTGCGGAGCGGTTTTAATGCAGTTGCACTGACACGCTCAGGCCGCGCCGGGTGCGGCGTGATCTGCAGGAAATGAGGCGGGAAAACGCATGCAAAGCCATGCACCTTATCGAAGCATGGCTTTTTTCAGTAAAAACAGGCGGATTTTCGGGGAATTTTACACAGACTGACGTGATGCCAGTTCTGCACTTTTACGGGAAAAAATTATGTTCTGCGCAGGAGTGAATTTTTCACGGCTGTCATCCACCGAAGCCTCGTCAGGCCTGAATCCGATAGCCGTTAAAATGTCGCTATCCTGTGCGGAATAATTAATTTTTTCACCCTTCGCAAGCCAGGACAGGAGGGCTTCACGCAGGGCATCTGTGGCACGCTGTATGGCTCAGTTTCGGGCAACGGCCGTCAGCTCACTGTAGCCCATCAGCTCCGGTGCCAGTGCGGCCGCCAGTGCTGTGCCGTGCTGCTGCATAAAATCATTCAGCCGGTCGCAGATGCTGATGTGCTGAACGGCTTCATGCGAACGAATATAACGACCGGCGGCCTGATTCACCAGCCATTTTCTGACTTCGATAATATTGCGTAATTCGTCCAGCCGGCTGACATTCCTGCCTTCCCCGGACAGAAGCCGCAGATATTCCTGTTCGGCTGCCGCTAGTTCATTTTTGCGCTGAAGCCATGCCGCTTTATTATTCTGGCAGACCTCAAAAGCCTGCTGTAATGACATTGTAGTCATACCCCGTCTCCTGATTAATGGTTGAATGGTGAGCTGTAACAGCCTTTAACTTTTCGGACAACAGCCGGTGCTGTGCTTGCCGGTGCGGGTATGCGCAGAATGACGACAGAAATGGCAGCGCATCATGACAGCAGTCCTCTGGCCTTAAGCTCTGCTGCCTGCTGGTCTATTTTGTCCTGCCACACCTTGCGCTGTGCCGGTGTGCCTGCCACCTCATAATCCATGTGCGGGAGTGTTGCCGCTGACAGTCCGGTTGTAAATAGACCCGTTTTAGTTCCATGCATTTTTTGAGATCCCGGCCAAATTGACTCTGGCCCAAAATCAGTGCAGTGCTAAATCAGAGATCTTCGTCTTACAAAGATTGTTTGGCTGAAATTTTGATGCCACTGGTATCACCTTTTTGCCTATTGATTGGCAGATATTAATAGGTGGCGATAGCAGTAGCATTAATATAGAGGCAAACATTAACGACCTGATGATGCTCTTTCTGCATTGTAAGATTTTACAAAATGCTCTGCCTTTTCAAAGGCAAAAAACTCCATTGTTATTGCATGAATGAAGAATGCAAAGCACATGATAAAAATCGCACCTGCTATTATCGATGAAATATTTATAGCCATTAATATGACATCATGATGATGTGTTATCAGAGATATTACAGAGGATACCATCCAGGCAATTAATATGAAGAAAATGATCATGAATGATATGAACAAAAAGAGGAATGTATTCTTTTTCGTTTCTTTATATCTATAGGATAGTTTGCATTCTCCACTATCAATAAATTCCACTGTACGGGCAATGTAATTAATGCCTTTAGCCATATACAATATTTTTGATGGGTCGGATGAGATCATTATAAAAACAATATCCTGGTACTTTGCGTAACGCCATCCTGTGAGCTGACAAAACCAATATTCTACCAAACGATGGTTGCAGTTTTCTTTCGTATATTCATTTAAAAAATTAATATGTGCTTCCTCCTGACCTTTGCGTTTCCCTAAAAATGCTTCAAGCAATATAATTAATACTTTCCCAAATGACTCTAGCAATGACATGGCTGTCTCCTGACTTCATCTCTATTGTTAAGATAATGAATGGTGTTCTCATTTGATTGTAAAAGCAATGGATATATAGGAATTGATATAAACATGAAATGCCATATTAGAAACTATAATTAAAGCCAATGTTTCCAGTCCATGGCGATTCCACCCCATCACCTTTCTCATAATTTATGCTGGCGTAAATATGTGTGTGCGGCGTGGTAGCCGCGCTGATGCCAGCCTGGCAACTTCCTCTTGTTCCGGCAATATCGTTATTGAAATTATCATCATTAACTTTGGCCGGATTGTTATGTACAAACTCTTGCTCCAGTGTGACTCTCAGCCATGGAACGAACTGCATACCATGATGAGTTGCCATCTTCTGGCGCAACCTAAACCCAACTTGCCCCAGCGCGGATTTAGCAGTGCCGGGAGCTCAAAAAATGCATGGAACTAAAACGGGTCTATTTACAGCAAACCTCACCCCCTAAAAACCTCTTTCCGATGCCACTCCACAAACCCCTCAAAAGGGTAATTTTTACGCACCTGCGGCAACGCAATAGTTTTCCCGTCAAAATCCCAGAATAGTTTCTCAACGATCCCTCCGCCGTTTACCGCATCCGAGACCAGTACCCGCATATTTTCATCCAGGCCAATCGATCCTTTATCAAAGGCTTTATGGTGAATTGCGCAAAGCGCCAGACCATTGGGGATTTCACAAGGGCCGCCGTGCTGTTTCCATTTTATATGCGCCGCTTCCAGCGCGACGGTGGTGTCATCGTGGCGCATATTAAAGCCACCTTTCGCACCAATACCGTAAAATAGCTTCAACAAATTTGTCAGAAATAATCCCCCGACGGGCTGCTGAGCTGAAATGACTGCTGCGTAGCACCGTCGTCCAGTTTTCTGGTGTTCGGTACGCTGAACCGTAATATCCCGTGCTAAAATCGTCCGGATCTTCATCTGGCTCGTTCGTCAGCCCTCTTTCACCTTGTTGCTGGAAGCCGACGAAAATAATATTGGCTAAGGCATTATTTTTATAATTGCCATAAATCGTTTCATACGCATGAGGGTAATTTTCTTTCCAGTACCAGGTGGTATCGCCGCAAAACCACGGAGCGGCAGCAATATTATTAAGCTGAGAACGATACTGTTTCAAATCCTCACGGAAGGCTTCAACCATATGATTAAAGTATTGAGGATGTAACGCGTAGTCACTGGTCATTAAGTCAAATTCGCCCTGCATCCAGCATACGCCGAGGAATTTATTCTGCGGATTCTTTGACAGTGCCATTCGTGTTCTGTTGACTAAATCCTGATACAGCGGAGTATCCGCTCCCCAACGACATGAATCATGGCTGGCTCCGTGCTGTTCTGAATATGTCCCTTCGCTGCCCGTGGTAAAAGCCGATCCACCACGGCAACAGGGAACGATAAGAACGCCTGCATTATCAGGAATGAAGGGCAGTAATTTCCGCGCAATATGTAGTGCCTGGCCAACGGTGCCGTACTGTGTTTGATAATTCGTTGCCAGAGGATGGTGATAACCCTGCATATCCTGGACATCGTGTGGGCAGTGAGTCAGTGGAATAATGTCATTAAATTGACATAACGGGCCACCGGGATGCGTCTGAGTGAATCTCGCCAGTTGTTTTATTCTGGGATGAGGCGCATCTTCACTGTCTGGTAACGGGAGTCCTTCGCCATACGCCATAGCATTAGACTGACCGGCAACGGTAAGAACATAGTAATAATCGGGCGATATTATTGCGTTCATATAAATGTCGCGTAATTAAAATGATGAATTGATATCAGGGCTCCTTTACTGGAGCCCTGAAAAGTTAGTTTTGCACAGTCACTTTATTATCTTTCACAGAGAGTAACACTGAATCCGCCACAGCTTTGCCGCCCGTAGTTTCACCGCCAATAATCAATAAGCTATTATTCCAGGGTAATGATACTCCGTAGGCCCTACCTTGCGACAGTTCGCCAGATTTCTCCCATTTCCCGTTATGCCAAAGATGAATATCAGCGCTATACGATTTTTTCAGGCCTTCATGCGCATAGTTCTTACCGTTCTGGTAATTTTCCCGTGAACCTTTAAATCCGGCTCCTCCGGCAAATATAAGAGAGTCATTGCTAATACCAGCAAAACCGCCAGCTACGCCATCCGGTGAGGCGACGGGAGAAAGTTTATTCCATTTTATGTTATTGCTGGTGAAATCAAGCTCAAATACAGCATCAGTTCGCAATCCTGGTTTTGCCTCGCCATTAATAAGCCAGGTTTTATCACCTTTATTTGCTACCGCCGCTCCAGCCGTACCGTACCAGGGAGATTCACCAGCATAACTCCATTGCTGTGTAGAGGGCTCAAAAGACAACAGAAACTTATTGAAGAAATAATCTTCTGCTTTTTTGTCAAAATAGTTGGCGTTGATTTTATCTATAGTCTTTGAATCTTTTCCAGCCTCATTGAGATCTTCAAAATAG
This sequence comes from Escherichia sp. KTE96, assembly GCF_000408525.1. NCBI lineage: Bacteria > Pseudomonadati > Pseudomonadota > Gammaproteobacteria > Enterobacterales > Enterobacteriaceae > Escherichia > Escherichia sp. KTE96. Next base: position 1,001,079 of record NZ_KE137149.1, read on the forward strand.
CCATTGAAGATATTCTGGTTAACACCGCCAGTAACATAAGCCTTGCCGTTGTGTACAAAAGTCACATGACCCGCCATGCCCATCGGTGCGTGTGACATCAATTTAACCCAGGTATTGGTTTCGGGATTATATTTGTGTACGTCGTTGAACACCTGAGTTAACCCATCTCTGTTTTTACCAACACCGCCAAATACATACAAATTACCATCAATAAATGCAGAGGTTGCTTGATCTCTCGGGCCAGCCGGGAATTCCGCCAGGGCTATCCATTTCTTATCTTTGGCTTGCGTATCCAGCTTGTACCATGCTGCTCCTGCGCTACCTAAACCAATGTAGACTGTGTTGTTATCAATCACTCCAGTACCGCTTTTAAAAGGCACAGGGGTTTCTGGTAATACAGACGCGTTTGCGGCAAATGAAGCCATTATGATAGCAAGTGCCATTATTTTTTTATTCATTGTGACTGTCTCCTGTCTACTACAGTTTAAATGACACACCAATGCGATAACTGTTTTCAGATAAATTATCTCTACCGTTGTAAACACCCTGACGGTCAAGGTAGTCATATTCTATGTATGGCGTAATATCTGGCGTCATATGGTATTGTAGAACAAATGCATTTTCCGTCGCCCATTTCTTATGGTTTGCATAGCGATAATCGTTTTGTTTGCTGTATAGCGTTGTTTGCCAGGCGAAGGTGAAATCACTATTAATATGGTAAGTGACATATCCATCCCAACGATGAACGTTATCACGAGACATATCGCCGGATAAGTCTTGCTGTCGGTAGGCTTTCCAGTCGTAACGATAGCGAATGCCAAAATTGAGATCTTTTGTCGCATCCCAGGACAGTTTTACGTAAGGTCCGTAGCGTGTACCGTTGCTGCTAAAATGGGTTAACATTCCCGGGCGCACAGTCCATTGATCATCAAGTTTTATTGCGTAATTAACTTCGACCTGAACATCATTGAGTGCGGCATTTTCTTTTTTATTATCATGAATAGTGTTCCAGGTATTACTTTCAAGACTTGCCCACCATCCATTTTGCCATCCCTCACTGACTTTGAGTCGAGTTTCATAAGCATGGCTCCCACTACGATATCCACCACGGACGTCCAGTGTTGCAGCCTGAGAAATTAATGGCGACGAAAAGCAGAGTAATAATACGCCAGAAAGTATTTTAGCCTTTTTCATAAATTTCACTCATTTGTAGGATACAGAAAGTAATACAAAGCCCGCATAAACAATTAGCATTTATGTCGTGTAATATTTTTTGCCAGGCTTATAGTGTCTTTGGCAGCGGATAGCTGTATTTTATATTTTTTGTATAAGGTCTCCTGTGAAAATTCACTTTCCACATTATTTAAATATACAGAGGACCAGATTAAATACCTGAGTATAAAATCTCTTCTGATGTTTAATTGATTTGAATGTTCGTAAGCTATATCACTTACTCAATCCATTTTACCCAGAGTCATAAAATAGATTGTTTGTTGATCTCATTTTCATACTCCTTTCAGACTGAAGTGCGTTTTCATCACCCGATGAGAAAGAACTGAAGTGATGTTTGTCATAGATTGCGAGATGCCCAGCTTCATTTACTGTCTTGGTGAACCTTTATACCTGTTATACCAGATCAAAAATCACACAATCCATACAACAAAACCAGATTTGCAATTCGTGTCACAAAATATGTCGATATTTTTCTAAGAAGAAGATGCTATGTGAAGCCAGATGACCACTTGCGGAGCTCTTCATAAACCAAAGGTTTTTCTTTAATTATTTGTTTTATATGTTATTTATTTTTAGTTCAAACAGGAGGCGATTTGCAAGATAACTCAGCGGGCATGGTAAAGATAAGTGTCTATCCGCCATCAGACTGGGCATAATTCTCATCATGAAATATGTTTCCTGCTTTGTGGCACGTAGCTGGGAACTCCCGGAGTTGTTCCGGGCAGGCTTGTTGATGTTCAGCACGCATCGGTATTTTCAGGATGATGTTTCAATCCGTTTGTTGCCGTATCACCCGGCGAATAGCTGTGAGTCAGGAAGGTTTAAGTCGTAGTGACCAAAGCTATCTTTAGCAACGAATGCAGATGGAAAAAGCGTGTCCTGGCTTTCCTCATATCTCCGGGAAATACACAGTATGAAAAAGGGATGTAACAACCTCACAGCATGAGTTTACGAACCAAAGGATAATAATGGCTAGGAAACTAAGCATTAGCATGATAATAGCCACCTGAAAATTACCGGTTTCTATGAAATAGCAATTATGCGGAAAAACAGAGTTGACTAATAATGTTATGTGTGAGATGGCTGACAGAAGCAATATTAAATTTTTATGATGATTTGCTTGTTACAGAAGATATCACATGATATATAGATAAGAATAGTTATATTGATCATGAGGTTTATTATTGGATTTCGTCTTACGCTGATAAATATATTAATGAACATAGCATACAAGAGCATATAGCGTTTGTATGGCAAAGTTATTATAAGTAACTATCGCCACTCCATTTTAGTTCATTCAAAAGAGCTGATCCACTTGCGTTAGTCATTACACAAACGTTCGCTTTTATAAACATAATCAGGGCTAAATGTTGGGCTGATAATAACCCAGTACAGCTAGTGCGTGTCTGCAATTATAAGGGAAAACGATGAAGAATAAGGCTGATAACAAAAAAAGGAACTTCCTGACCCACAGTGAAATCGAGTTACTCCTTAAAGCAGCAAATACCGGGCCTCATGCTGCACGTAATTATTGTCTGACTTTACTTTGTTTTATTCATGGCTTCCGGGCGAGTGAAATTTGTCGATTGAGAATTTCAGATATTGATCTTAAGGCAAAGTGTATATATATCCATCGATTAAAAAAAGGCTTTTCAACGACACACCCGCTCTTAAACAAAGAAGTTCAGGCTTTAAAAAACTGGTTGAGTATGCGTACTTCTTATCCACATGCTGAGAGCGAGTGGGTGTTTTTGTCACGCAAGGGGAATCCTCTTTCTCGTCAACAGTTTTATCAAATCATCTCTACTTCAGGTGATAATGCTGGATTATCACTAGAGATTCATCCTCACATGTTACGTCATTCATGTGGTTTTGCTTTGGCGAATATGGGAGTAGATACACGGCTTATCCAGGATTATCTTGGCCATCGTAATATTCGTCATACTGTCTGGTATACCGCTAGTAATGCAGGGCGTTTTTACGGTATCTGGGATAGCCCCAGAGGTCGGCAACGCCATGCTGTTTTATAAAAACGGATGAGATACCATGGATGGTGTTAAAAACTACATTATTCTTACGATGTATCAATAATAATTAACCATTTATTAATTGATGTTATTGTAAGTATAATCATTAATTATCAGAATAAACATTGGTTTAACCACAGCCATACAAACCACAATGGTTTTATTTTTTTAAAATAAACAAACAAAATCATTCATAAATTTACACATCACCTAAGTTCTTACCTCATTGTGTTTTTTTCTTTATTTTTTAAGCAACTGGAAGTTAATTCTGTTTACTCTATTGTTATATTGAATTAAATCAATGAAAATAGATTTTGTCACATCAGTGATATTTTATTTTTGTATGATATTTAATGTGAACGTCTGATAATCGCTCAATGTCGTGTGTGATTATCTTTTTATCTATTGGGCTAATTTTAACCGATTGAGGTTTTCCTATAGGTATTCATTCAAATATAACCCAGTTCAGGAGTACTACTATTGTGAGTAAACGTCGCTATCTTACCGGTAAAGAAGTTCAGGCAATGATGCAAGCGGTTTGCTATGGGGCAACGGGAGCCAGAGATTATTGTCTTATTCTGTTGGCATATCGGCACGGGATGCGTATTAGTGAGCTACTTGATCTTCATTATCAGGATCTTGATCTCAATGAAGGCCGGATAAATATTCGTCGGCTGAAGAACGGATTTTCTACTGTCCATCCACTACGTTTCGACGAGCGTGAGGCTGTAGAACGCTGGACCCTTGAACGTTCTAACTGGAAAGGTGCTGACCAGACCGATGCCATATTTATTTCTCGTCGTGGAAGCCGACTTTCTCGCCAGCAGGCCTATCGCATCATTCGTGATGCGGGTGTTGAAGCTGGAACCGTGACGCAGACTCACCCTCATATGTTAAGACATGCTTGCGGTTATGAACTGGCCGAGCGCGGTGCAGATACTCGTTTAATTCAGGATTATCTGGGGCATCGAAATATTCGCCATACTGTGCGTTATACCGCCAGTAATGCCGCACGTTTTGCCGGATTATGGGAAAGAAATAATCTAATAAATGAAAATTTAAAAAGAGAAGAGGCTTAATGTAACCTATTGATAAAAAATTAGATTAATACAAGACAATTGGGGCCAAACTGTCCATATCATAAAAAAGTTTTGTGTTTTTTCTCAAGCATAAAAATATAAAAAATCGACGAAAACCAGCTAACCATTTGATATGTAAATTATTTCTCTTGTAAATTAATTTCACATTGCCTCCGCGTTACGTAAAGATAGCGTTTCTGACTCTCGAAGCAACTTCCTCATTCTTCTCTTCAAAAATCACCTCAGATAGCATAAAAATCTATAAAATCAATTAAATAAAGTTCATTAATCCAACAAATAAACTAAATAAGTAAGCGAGCGATGCTTTCCTCTATGAGTCAAAATGGCCCCAAATGTTTCATTTTTTGGGGGAAAACTGTGCAGTGTTGGCAGTCAAACTATCTATCTGAACAAAGTGTACAGAACGACTGCCCATGTCGATTTATACGTAGATTTAAAAAGGAAAGCAGTATGAAAATTAAAACTCTGGCAATTGTTGTTCTGTCGGCGCTGTCCCTCAGTTCTACAGCGGCTTTGGCCGATACTACTCCCACGACGGTAAATGGTGGGACCGTTCACTTTAAAGGGGAAATCGTTAATGCTGCTTGTGCGGTTGATGCTGGTTCTGTTGATCAAACCGTTCAGTTGGGCCAGGTTCGTACTGCTACTCTGAAGCAGGCTGGAGCAACCAGCTCTGCTGTCGGTTTTAACATTCAACTGAATGATTGCGATACTTCTGTTGCAAGCACAGCCGCTGTTGCCTTCTTGGGCACAGCGATTAACAGCAACAATCCTACAGTACTGGCTCTGCAGAGTTCTGCTGCAGGTAGCGCAACAAACGTTGGTGTGCAGATCCTTGACAGAACAGGCACTGCGCTGACGCTGGACGGTGCGACATTTAGTGAGCAAACGACTCTGAATAATGGCACCAACACCATTCCGTTCCAGGCGCGTTATTATGCAACGGGTGTCGCAACCCCGGGTGCTGCTAATGCGGATGCAACCTTCAAGGTTCAGTATCAATAATCCACTCAGGTTTTAGGGAAATAATTATGGGCAAGGATGCCCGCCCCCTGCGCGATAAAAATAACGATGAAAAGGACGAAATTATTTCTAGTAGCGTCGTTACTGCCGATGTTTGCACTGGCCGGAAATAAATGGAACACCACGTTGCCCGGTGGAAATATGCAATTTCAGGGCGTCATTATTGCGGAAGCTTGCCGGATTGAAGCAGGTGACAAACAAATGACGGTCAATATGGGGCAAATCAGTAGTAACCGGTTTCATGCGGTAGGGGAAGATAGCGCCCCGGTGCCGTTTGTTATTCATTTACGGGAATGTAGCACGGTGGTGAGTGAACGTGTGGGCGTGGCGTTTCACGGTGTCGCTGATGGCAAAAATCCGGATGTGCTTTCTGTGGGTGAGGGGCCGGGAATTGCAACCAATGTTGGTATTGCCTTGTTTGATGACGAGGGAAACCTCGTACCGATTAATCGTCCACCAATACACTGGAAACGGCTTTACTCAGGCGCGACTTCGCTACATTTCATTGCTAAATATCGCGCAACAGGGCGTTGGGTTACTGGCGGCATGGCTAATGCTCAGGCCTGGTTCTCCTTAACCTATCAGTAATTGTTCAGCAGATATTGTGATAACAGGAACAGGACAGTGAGTAATAAAAACGTCAATGTAAGAAAATCGCAGGAAATAACATTCTGCTTACTGGCAGGTATCCTGATGATCGTTGCAATGATGCTTGCCGGACGCGCTGAAGCGGGAGTGGCATTAGGTGCGACTCGCGTAATTTATCCGGCAGGGCAGAAACAAGTTCAACTTGCCGTGACAAATAATGATGAAAATAGCACTTATTTAATTCAATCATGGGTAGAAAATGCTGATGGTGTAAAGGATGGTCGTTTTATCGTGACGCCACCTCTGTTTGCGATGAAGGGAAAAAAAGAGAATACTCTGCGTATTCTTGATGCCACAAATAATCAATTGCCGCAGGATCGGGAAAGTTTGTTCTGGATGAATGTAAAAGCGATTCCGTCAATGGATAAATCAAAATTGAACGAGAATACGTTACAGCTCGCGATAATCAGCCGCATTAAACTCTATTACCGCCCGGCTAAATTAGCGTTGCCACCCGATCAGGCCGCAGAAAAATTAAGATTCCGTCGCGGCACAAATTCTCTGACGCTGATTAACCCGACACCCTATTACCTGACGGTAACAGAGCTTAATGCCGGAACTCGGATTCTTGATAATGCATTGGTGCCTCCAATGGGCGAAAGCACGGTTAAATTGCCTTCTGATGCCGGAAGCAGCATAACTTATCGAACAATAAATGATTATGGTGCACTTACCCCAAAAATGAAGGGCGTAATGGAATAACGCAGGGGGAATTTTTCGCCTGAATAAAAAGAATTGACTGCCGGGTGATTTTAAACCGGAGGAATAATGTCATATCTGAATTTAAGATTTTACCAGCGAAACACGCAATGCTTGCATAATCGTAAGCCTTGTCTGGCTGGTTTTTTTATCCGGCTCTCTGTTGCCTGTGCATTTGCTGCACAGGCACCTTTTTCATCTGCCGAACTCTATTTTAACCCGCGCTTTTTAGCGGATGATCCTCAGGCTGTTGCCGATTTATCGAGTTTTGAAAATGGACAAGAATTACCGCCGGGAACGTATCGTGTCGATATCTATATGAATAATGGTTATATGGCAACACGAGATGTCACGTTTAATACGGGGGAGAGTGAACAAGGGATTGTCCCTTGTCTGACACGCGCACAACTCGCCAGTATGGGGCTGAATACGGCCTCTGTTTCCGGTATGAATCTGCTGGCGGCTGATGCCTGCGTACCATTAACTTCGATGATCAATGAAGCCACTGCGCATTTAGATGTTGGCCTGCAGCGGCTTAACCTCACGATCCCGCAGGCATTTATGAATCAGCGTGCGCGTGGCTATATTCCACCAGAGTTGTGGGATTCAGGTATTAATGCCGGATTACTCAATTATAACTTCAGTGGAAATAGTGTGCAGAATCGGATTGGGGGTAACAGCCATTATGCATATTTAAACCTGCAGAGTGGGTTAAATATTGGTGCGTGGCGTTTACGCGACAATACTACCTGGAGTTATAACAGTAGCGGCAGTTCATCAGGTAGCAAAAATAAATGGCAACATATCAATACCTGGCTTGAGCGAGACATAATTCCGTTACGTTCTCGCCTGACGTTGGGCGATGGTTATACCCAAGGCGATATTTTCGATGGTATTAACTTTCGCGGCGCACAGTTGGCCTCAGATGACAATATGTTACCCGATAGCCAGAGAGGATTTGCCCCGGTGATCCACGGTATTGCACGTGGTACTGCACAAGTATCTATTAAACAGAACGGGTATGACATTTATAATAGTACGGTGCCACCGGGGCCTTTTACTATTAATGATCTCTATGCCGCAGGTAATAGTGGTGACTTGCAGGTAACGATTAAAGAGGCCGACGGCAGCACACAGATCTTTACCGTACCCTATTCGTCAGTACCGCTCCTGCAGCGTGAGGGACATACACGTTATTCCATTACGGCTGGAGAGTACCGCAGTGGTAATGCGCAACAGGAAAACCCCCGCTTTTTCCAGAGTACGTTACTCCACGGCCTCCCGGCTGGCTGGACAATATACGGCGGTACTCAACTGGCGGATCGTTATCGTGCTTTTAATTTCGGTGTCGGGAAAAACATGGGGACATTGGGGGCTCTGTCCGTGGATATGACGCAGGCTAATGCCACACTTCCCGATGAAAGTCAGCATGACGGACAATCAGTGCGTTTTCTTTATAACAAATCGCTCAATGAGTCAGGCACGAATATTCAGTTAGTGGGTTACCGCTATTCGACCAGCGGATATTTCAATTTCGCTGATACAACATACCGCCGAATGAATGGCTACAACATTGAAACGCAGGATGGTGTTATTCAGGTTAAGCCGAAATTCACCGACTATTACAACCTCGCTTATAACAAACGCGGAAAATTACAACTTACTGTCACTCAGCAAGTTGGGCGCACATCAACACTTTATTTGAGTGGTAGCCATCAGACTTATTGGGGAACGAGTAATGTCGATGAGCAATTCCAGGCCGGATTAAATACCGCATTCGAGGATATCAACTGGACGCTCAGCTATAGCCTGACGAAAAACGCCTGGCAAAAAGGACGAGATCAGATGTTGGCTCTTAACGTCAATATTCCTTTCAGCCACTGGCTGCGTTCTGACAGTAAATCTCAGTGGCGACATGCCAGTGCCAGCTACAGCATGTCACACGATCTCAATGGTCGGATGACCAACCTGGCCGGTGTATACGGTACGTTGCTGGAAGACAACAACCTAAGCTACAGCGTACAAACCGGATATGCCGGAGGTGGCGATGGGAATAGCGGAAGTACAGGCTACGCAGCGCTGAATTATCGCGGCGGTTATGGCAATGCCAATATAGGTTACAGCCATAGCGATGATATTAAGCAGGTCTATTACGGAGTCAGCGGTGGGGTATTGGCCCATGCCAATGGAGTAACGCTGGGGCAGCCGTTAAACGATACGGTTGTGCTGATTAAAGCGCCTGGAGCAAAAGATGTAAAAGTCGAAAACCAGACAGGTGTTCGTACCGACTGGCGCGGTTATGCCGTGCTGCCTTATGCCACTGAATATCGGGAAAATAGAGTGGCACTGGATACCAATACCCTGGCTGATAACGTCGATTTAGATAACGCGGTCGCTAACGTTGTTCCCACCCGTGGGGCAATCGTGCGAGCAGAGTTTAAAGCGCGCGTTGGGATAAAACTGCTCATGACGCTGACCCACAATAATAAGCCGCTGCCGTTTGGTGCGATGGTCACATCAGAGAGTAGCCAGAGTAGCGGCATTGTTGCGGATAATGGCCAGGTTTACCTCAGCGGGATGCCTTTAGCGGGAAAAGTTCAGGTGAAATGGGGAGAAGGGGAGAATGCTCACTGTGTCGCAGATTACAAACTGCCACCTGAGAGTCAGCAGCAGTTATTAACCCAGCTATCAGTTGAATGTCGTTAAGGGGGCGTGATGAAAAGCAAACCTTTTTATCTTCTGTGCGCTTTTTTGTGGCTGGTTGTCAGTCACGCTTTGGCTGCGGATAGCACGATTACTATCCGCGGCTATGTCAGGGATAACGGCTGTAGTGTGGCAGTTGAATCAACCAATTTTACCGTTGATTTGCTGGAAAATGCGGCGAAGCAATTTAACAACATTGGGGCGACGACTCCGGTCGTTCCTTTTCGTATTTTGCTGTCACCCTGTGGTAATGCCGTCTCTGCTGTAAAGATCGGATTTACCGGTGTTGCAGATAGCCATAATTCCAACCTGCTTGCACTTGAAAAGACTGTGTCAGCGGCTGCGGGACTGGGAATACAGCTTCTGAATGAGCAACAAAATCAGATACCACTTAATGCCCCATCGTCCGCGATTTCGTGGACGACCCTGACGCCGGGTAAACCAAATACGCTGAATTTTTACGCCCGGCTAATGGCGACACAGGTGCCTGTCACTGCGGGGCATATCAATGCCACGGCAACCTTCACTCTTGAATATCAGTAACTGGAGATGCTCATGAAATGGCGCAAACGTGGGTATTTATTGGCGGCAATGTTGGCGCTCGCAAGCGCGACGGTACGGGCAGCCGATGTCACCATTACGGTGAATGGTAAGGTCGTCGCCAAACCGTGCACAGTTTCCACCACCAATGCCACGGTTGATCTCGGCGATCTTTATTCTTTCAGCCTGATGTCTGCCGGAGCGGCATCGTCCTGGCATGATGTTGCGCTTGAGTTGACGAATTGTCCGGTGGGAACGTCCAGAGTCACCGCCAGTTTCAGCGGGGCGGCTGACAGCACCGGATATTATAAAAACCAGGGAACCGCGCAAAACATCCAGTTAGAGCTACAGGATGACAACGGCAACACATTGAACACCGGCGCAACCAAAACTGTTCAGGTGGATGATTCCTCTCAATCTGCGCACTTTCCGTTGCAGGTCAGAGCATTGACGGTAAATGGTGGTGCCACCCAGGGAACCATTCAGGCAGTGATTAGCATCACCTATACCTACAGCTAACCCGAAGAGATGATTGTAATGAAACGCGTTATTACCTTATTTACTGTACTGCTGATGGGCTGGTCGGTAAATGCCTGGTCATTCGCCTGTAAAACCGCTAATGGTACGGCTATCCCTATTGGCGGCGGCAGCGCCAATGTCTATGTTAACCTTGCGCCCGCAGTGAATGTGGGGCAAAACCTGGTTGTGGATCTTTCGACGCAGATCTTTTGCCATAACGATTACCCGGAAACCATTACAGACTATGTAACACTGCAACGAGGTTCAGCTTATGGCGGCGTGTTATCTAATTTTTCCGGAACCGTAAAATATAATGGCAGTAGCTATCCTTTTCCTACCACCAGCGAAACGCCACGCGTTGTTTATAATTCGAGAACGGATAAGCCCTGGCCAGTGGCGCTTTATCTGACGCCTGTCAGCAGTGCGGGCGGAGTGGCGATTAAGGCTGGTTCATTAATAGCCGTGCTCATTTTGCGCCAGACCAACAACTATAACGGCGATGATTTCCAGTTTGTCTGGAATATTTATGCCAATAACGATGTGGTGGTGCCTACCGGTGGTTGTGATGTTTCTGCGCGAGATGTCACCGTCACTCTGCCGGACTACCCCGGCTCGGTGCCGATTCCTCTTACTGTTTATTGTGCGAAAAGCCAAAACCTGGGGTATTACCTTTCAGGTACAACCGCAGATGCGGACAACTCGATTTTCACCAACACGGCGTCGTTTTCGCCAGCACAGGGCGTCGGCGTGCAGTTGACGCGCAACGGTACGATTATTCCAGCGAATAGCACCGTGTCATTAGGGGCAGTAGGGACTTCAGCGGTAAGTCTTGGGTTAACGGCAAATTACGCACGTACTGGAGGGCAGGTGACTGCAGGTAATGTGCAGTCAATTATTGGTGTGACTTTTGTTTATCAATAAAGAAATCACAGGGGTTGCCAATGCGAGTACGCAATATTTGCCTGATGGCTATCAGGCTTACAAAACCTGTATGTTAGCTTTTTGTAGGCCAGATAAGACGCGCCAGCGCCGCATCTGGCATAAACAAGGCGCACGTTGCCAACCATCCGAACTGAGCCTGCCAATGGCAGGCTCTGATATTCCTTTACGCCACCATACTGATAATCAACACAATAATCAGCCCAACCACGGAGTTGACCAGCTCCAGCAGACCCCAGGTTTTCAGGGTGTCTTTTACTGACAGATCAAAATAACCTTTGAACAGCCAGAAAGAGGCATCGTTAATGTGGGTGAGGGTGTTGGAACCCGCGGCAGTTGCCAGAACCAGCAGCGCCGGATTTACACCAACCAATTGACCGGTTGCCGGATCAAGAATTGCGGCACTGATAATCCCGGCGGCGGTCATCGCTGAAACGACACCCTGACCAGTCGCCAGACGAATCAGCACGGTGATCAGCCACGCCATGATGTATGGAGAAATGTTGCCGTGCGACATCAGCATGCCGATGGTGTCACCAATGCCTGTGTCGATAATGGTTTGCTTCAGCACGCCGCCTGCACCGATGATCAGAATCACCATCGCAATACTTTTTACCGCGCTTTCAAAGGCGTTCATCACCCACTGCATGTCGTGGCCGCGTGCGGTGCCAAAGAGTACGAACGCAACCACCATCGCGATAAACATCGCAATTGGGGAGGAACCAATAAAGTTAACCACTTCCCATGCCGGTGTGTCTTTTACTAACCAAATATTAGCGATGGTGGTGGAGATCATAATGATCGCCGGGATCAACGGCACAAGAATGGAAATGCCGAAAGAGGGCAGGTTATTCATATCTACCGGTTGATCTGCTTTCAGGAATGACGGCGTTGGGCGCTCAAGATTACCGAGAAACTTCGGCAGGATCAGCCCCGCACAGATAACGCTGGGAATAGTCACCAGCACGCCATAGATGTAAACCATCCCCATATCTGCGCCGTAAGCATTGACCAGCGCCACCGGACCCGGCTGCGGTGGGAACAGTGAATGTGCGGTGGTTGCAGCCGCTACTGCCGGGATAGCCAGTTTCAGGAAGGGAATTTTAGCTTCGGCGGCAATCACGATCACCAGCGGTGCCAGCATGATAAAGGCCACTTCATAGAACATCGCCAGACCGAAAATCAGGCCGATGATGATCACCGATATCTGAACATAGCGCAGGCCGAGACGCGCCAGCAGCGTGTGCGCTATCTGGTGAGCCGCACCAGAGTCAACCATCAGCTTACCGATGACCGCACCGAACACCACGATGATCGCCAGTTCCCCCAGCGTGTTGCCAAAGCCCGCTTTCATGGTGTGCAGCAGCGACATCAGATCCATACCCGCCAGCATCCCAACGGACAACGCTGCCACCAGCAAAGCCACCATCGAGTTGATCTTGAACTTCAAATTCAGTACCAGCATCAGGCCGATGCCGAATACCACCCAAAGAATGTTAATCACATGCATAACGTTTTACCTTACCTGGTTGAACCATTGCTATTTTGGGCGACATGTTATGTAAATTGGTCAACCATTGTTGCGATGAATATCACATCCCCCGATCAATAACCGCTGAATACCCTTTGCTGTAATTTGCATCAACCTGTGTGAGAGTGGATTTCTTGTGATGTGGTTAACCAATTTTAGAATTCGGGTTGACATGTCTTACCAAAAGGTAGAACTTATACGCCATCTCATCCGATGCAACGCCACGGCTGCGGTCTGGTTGTTCATCCGGATACCTAAACAACTCCGGGGTTCCGCGTCTCTTCGCTGTGGAACCCGCTATGTGAAAGAGGAAATATCATGGAACAGACCTGGCGCTGGTACGGCCCTAACGATCCGGTTTCTTTAGCTGATGTCCGTCAGGCGGGCGCAACTGGCGTGGTTACCGCGTTGCACCATATCCCGAACGGCGAAGTATGGTCCGTTGAAGAAATCCTCAAACGCAAGGCTATCATTGAAGACGCGGGCCTGGTGTGGTCTGTCGTGGAAAGCGTGCCAATTCACGAAGATATCAAAACTCACACTGGCAACTATGAGCAGTGGATTGCTAACTATCAGCAGACCCTGCGCAACCTGGCGCAGTGCGGCATTCGCACCGTGTGCTACAACTTCATGCCGGTTCTCGACTGGACCCGTACTGACCTCGAATATGTGCTACCGGACGGCTCCAAAGCACTGCGCTTCGACCAGATCGAATTTGCTGCATTCGAAATGCACATCCTGAAACGTCCAGGCGCAGAAGCGGATTACACCGAAGAAGAAATTGCTCAGGCAGCAGAACGCTTCGCCACCATGAGCGATGAAGACAAAGCGCGTCTGACTCGTAACATCATTGCGGGTCTGCCGGGCGCGGAAGAAGGCTACACCCTCGATCAGTTCCGTAAGCACCTGGAACTGTACAAAGATATCGACAAAGCCAAACTGCGCGAAAACTTTGCTGTCTTCCTGAAGGCGATCATTCCGGTTGCGGAAGAAGTTGGCGTGCGCATGGCTGTTCACCCGGACGATCCGCCGCGCCCGATCCTCGGCCTGCCGCGCATCGTTTCCACCATTGAAGATATGCAGTGGATGGTTGACACCGTAAACAGCATGGCGAACGGTTTCACCATGTGTACCGGTTCTTACGGCGTGCGTGCTGACAACGATCTGGTTGATATGATCAAGCAGTTCGGTCCGCGTATTTACTTCACCCATCTGCGTTCCACCATGCGTGAAGAAAACCCGAAAACCTTCCACGAAGCGGCGCACCTGAACGGTGACGTTGATATGTACGAAGTGGTGAAAGCGATCGTTGAAGAAGAGCACCGTCGTAAAGCGGAAGGCAAAGAAGACCTGATCCCGATGCGTCCGGACCACGGTCACCAGATGCTGGACGACCTGAAGAAGAAAACCAACCCTGGTTACTCCGCTATTGGTCGTCTGAAAGGCCTGGCCGAAGTTCGCGGTGTCGAACTGGCGATCCAGCGCGCTTTCTTTAGCCGTTAATACTCACCGGCATGGCTTTGCGCCGTGCCGGTTCCTTCTTCCTTGCCGTCACTCTCTGAAGACGGATTCTGGAGTTTACGATGACTACTATTGTTGACAGCAATCTGCCGGTTGCCCGCCCGTCATGGGATCATTCTCGTCTGGAATCACGCATTGTGCATCTCGGTTGCGGGGCGTTCCACCGCGCGCACCAGGCGCTGTATACCCACCATTTGCTGGAAAGCACCGACAGCGACTGGGGGATCTGCGAAGTTAACCTGATGCCAGGTAACGACCGCGTGCTGATCGAAAACCTGAAAAAACAGCAACTGTTGTATACCGTGGCGGAAAAAGGCGCAGAAAGCACCGAGCTGAAAATTATCGGTTCGATGAAAGAAGCGCTGCACCCTGAAATCGACGGTTGCGAAGGCATTCTGAACGCGATGGCGCGTCCGCAGACGGCAATTGTTTCCCTGACGGTCACGGAAAAAGGCTACTGTGCCGACGCGGCAAGCGGTCAGTTGGATCTCAATAACCCGCTGATTAAGCACGATCTGGAAAACCCGACCGCGCCGAAGTCTGCAATTGGTTACATCGTAGAAGCCCTGCGTCTGCGTCGTGAAAAAGGGCTGAAAGCTTTTACGGTGATGTCTTGCGACAACGTGCGTGAAAACGGTCATGTGGCGAAAGTCGCAGTACTGGGACTGGCTCAGGCTCGTGATCCACAACTGGCGGCATGGATTGAAGAGAACGTGACTTTCCCGTGCACAATGGTTGACCGCATTGTTCCGGCGGCTACTCCTGAAACATTGCAGGAAATTGCTGACCAGTTGGGCGTTTACGATCCGTGTGCCATTGCCTGCGAGCCGTTCCGTCAGTGGGTGATTGAAGATAACTTCGTCAATGGTCGCCCGGACTGGGATAAAGTCGGCGCACAGTTCGTTGCGGACGTTGTTCCGTTCGAAATGATGAAACTGCGTATGCTTAACGGCAGTCACTCTTTCCTGGCGTACCTCGGTTACCTCGGTGGTTATGAAACCATCGCTGATACCATGACCAACGCGGATTATCGCAAAGCGGCCTTTGCTCTGATGATGCAGGAACAAGCGCCGACGCTGTCGATGCCGGAAGGTACAGACCTGAACGCGTATGCGACGCTGCTGATCGAGCGTTTCAGCAACCCGTCTCTGCGTCATCGCACCTGGCAGATTGCGATGGACGGCAGCCAGAAGTTGCCGCAGCGTCTGCTGGATCCGGTTCGCTTGCATTTGCAAAACGGCGGTAGCTGGCGTCATCTGGCACTCGGCGTCGCGGGCTGGATGCGTTACACCCAAGGGATTGATGAGCAAGGCAACGCTATCGACGTGGTCGACCCGATGCTGGCGGAGTTCCAGAAGATCAACGCGCAATATCAGGGGGCGGAACGTGTGAAAGCTCTGCTGGGTCTGAGCGGTATTTTTGCTGATGATCTGCCGCAGAACGCGGACTTTGTTGGCGCGGTGACGACTGCATATCAGCAACTGTGCGAACGTGGTGCGCGTGAGTGCGTGGCTGCTCTGTAACTGACTGATTACCCTACAGACTGACTGGTCAATCAAATTTATATTTGGTTGACCAGTTTTCGTTTTTTTGCCCACCTGTACGTGCCAACTTCCAGTGCAAATGGTATAGTTTGAGATTAACGGGTGCCGTAAAATTGCCCGTTGTAGGCCGGATAAGGCGTTCACGCCGCATCCGGCAAAAATTTGATTAACCGCACCTAACGGACACAACACCATGAAATCTGCCACCTCTGCGCAAAGACCTTACCAGGAAGTCGGGGCAATGATCCGCGATCTGATCATTAAGACGCCGTACAATCCTGGCGAACGGCTGCCGCCGGAGCGTGAGATCGCAGAAATGCTCGACGTCACGCGTACTGTGGTACGTGAAGCATTGATCATGCTGGAGATCAAAGGGCTGGTAGAAGTACGCCGTGGTGCCGGTATCTATGTTCTTGACAGTTCCACCAGTAAGAGTGCGGACAGCGCAGATGTTAACGCCTGCAACGACGCTGGTCCTTTTGAGCTGTTACAGGCGCGCCAGTTGCTGGAGAGCAACATAGCCGAGTTTGCCGCCTTGCAGGCAACACGGGAAGATATTGTGAAAATGCGCCAGGCATTGCAGCTTGAAGAACGCGAACTGGCTTCCAGTGCGCCGGGCAGCAGCGAAAGCGGTGACATGCAGTTTCACCTCGCCATTGCCGAAGCAACCCATAACAGTATGCTGGTGGAGTTGTTCCGTCAGTCCTGGCAGTGGCGGGAAAACAATCCGATGTGGATCCAGTTGCACAGCCATCTGGATGACAGCTTATACCGCAAAGAGTGGCTGGGCGATCACAAACAGATCCTCGCGGCGTTAATCAAAAAAGACGCCCGTGCGGCGAAGCTGGCAATGTGGCAGCATCTGGAAAATGTGAAACAGCGTTTGCTGGAATTTTCCAACGTCGATGATATCTATTTTGATGGTTATCTCTTTGACTCCTGGCCATTGGATAAAGTTGACGCCTGAACCCTTATTTCTGGTGCAAAGTTGAGCTGCTTTGCACCGGGTCTTGTAGCCATGTAATAACATATATTATTAATAATAAACTATGAGTAATTTAATAATTACTTATTACATATCTTTTATAAATATTATATCTCTATTTAAATCTGAGTAATCATTCGGAATAATCAAAATATATTGATTTGTTTCTATCTGATTTAGTGATTTTTATCAAATTATATCTTTTTAAATAAAAAGTAAGTGGATCTTCATTTCTGTTCAGGGTCTTATACTTCGCGGGCAAGAATTAGGCCTGTATCAGTTACGGACGTAATGAGCAAAAAGGAATGACTATGGAAAATGAGCATCAACTCAGTGGTATCCTGCCGTCAGGGCAAGATATCGATGCCGCTAAACGTCAGGAGTGCGCAAAATGATGCGCCAATTACTTCAGACCGTATTACCTGAAAAAACAGGAAGCAATACATCATTGCTGCGTGATTCCGTATGCCAGGATCTCTTTCAACTTTTTAATTCTCCTCATTCACCGCTACCAACATTACTTGTTTCTGGCATGCCTGAGTGGCAAGGGCATAATAAGTGCGACAAACGTCTCCAGAGTTGGTATTGCCGCCAGTTGCGTTCCGCTCTTTTATTTCATGAACCACGTATTGCAGCATTGCAGGTGAGTCTGAAAGAAGTATATTGCCACGATCTGGCAATCAGTCTGGAGATGATGCTGTACCACGACGATGAACCGCTAACATTGGAATTGATCTGGCAGCATGGCGGTTGGTGCAGTGCGATGTTGGGGAAAGTCAGCTAAATACAATCTCCTGCGTTTTACTCAGTCAGCCACCCGTGCGGGCATTCTACGTCTATTCGGGCGGCTGACAACCGCTTATGCAGTTTCAAACGTTCCTTTCACACACGCCTTGCCGTCTTTGACCATCAGTTTGCCGCGAGCGTATACCTGCGCAATGTGCAGCTTCGGTGTCAATACCAGCAAATCCGCGTCATTACCTGGCAGGATTTCACCTTTCCCGGTCAGGTTAAGGAAACCGGCTACGCTACTGGTGAGCGGGCGCAGGGCATCGCTGATACTGAAACCGTAGTCTTTAACCAGCACCTGCACGGTTTCCAGCAACGTCTCAAAACCCGCAACGCCGATATGGGTTAAATTCCCTTCGTCGTCGAAGAAGGGTTGGCTGCCGTTGCCGTCAGAGCTAAGGGTGACGCGTGCCAGCGGAATACCCGCCTGAACGGCGCGGGCAATACCTTCGGCAGGGGCGACCGGTTCGTCAATGCTGCTGGTAATGTCGATGGTGCCACCCTGGCGCGCGAACTCCAGCGCCTGCTCAAACAAAGGCACGTTGCGGTTAACATGCGTCGGCAGCAACTTACTGATTGGCACATCGCAGTTTTCCAGGAGGTCATAGATGGGCTGTAACGCCTTTTTGCTGTCGCCCATGTGGAACACGGTGACGCCAGGCTTACCGCCGAGCAAGCCACCAACGCGGGATTCTGCTGCCATATTGGCCAGATGGTAAACATCCGGCGCGGCAGAGCGGTGATCAGAGATGGCACATTTCACGCCAATCACGCGATCGATAATCGCCACATCCTTTTCCACAGAACCCGTAATGGTGCGGGAAGGTACATGATAAGCACCGGTCAGCATCCAGGCGCTGATGCCTTCTTCATTGAGTGCTCGGGTCTTGGCGAGTAGGGATTCCGGATGGCGAGAGATAGAGTCAGTGCCCAGCAGGCCAACTACCGACGTGACGCCCGCTTCCGTCAGGCGGCTTAATGCTACTTCCGGCGTGCGTGTTGTGGGGCCAGCTTCACCGCCGCCGCCAATCAAATGGACGTGTTGATCAATAAAACCCGGACAGAGGATCTGCCCGCTGAGATCGACAACCGTGCAATCCGGTACGATGTCAGAAGGGATATTGCTGGCAACGGCGATAATCTTGCCGTTAGCGATTAACACATCGCAAATACCCCGATCCTCCGGCGCATACAAATGCGCTCCCTGCAACAGGGTAAAACCGGCTGCGGAATAATCAATCATGGTAACTCCTTGTTAAACAATAAGCTGCATAACCCAAATCGACAGCAATGCGTTAATCACGCAGACCGTAATGATATGCGGGTAATATTTGGCATTCACTTCGGCTGTCTCCAGGCAGCGACCGACATTTTGCACCGGGTTGCCCATTAAATACATCGCGAGCAGTAAAACGGTGACATCATGATCGGTTAATGCGCCCGCGGTCGCCTGGCTGGCAGCAACGCCGACCGCGTCGTCCATACTCATCAACGTGGCTAAAAGACAGTTGCCGCTTCACCGGGCATTCCCACAACGTTTTTGTGACCGTGTGTTGCTACGTGTTTTTTGCAGAGTGGAAAAATAGGATTGAGTTGCAGAAAATTCATAAACACAGTGACAATAACGATGAGTAAGTAAAGGCAGAAAATACAAGGATGAATGCAAAATGGCAAAGTACAGTGAAAAAGATCTGGCGGATACGAGTAAGTTTTTAAGTTTTGTCCTCCGACATAAACCAGAGGCGATTGGCATCGTGCTGGATCGTGAAGGGTGGGCGAATATCGATAAGCTCATACTCTGTGCACAAAAAGCGGGCAAGCGGTTAACGCGTGCATTACTGGATTCCGTGGTCGCCACCAGTGATAAGAAGCGCTTTAGTTATTCCAGTGATGGTAGGTGTATTCGTGCTGTTCAGGGGCATTCGACTTCGCAGGTCGCTATTGCCTTCACCGAAAAAACACCGCCACAATTTCTCTACCACGGTACGGCAAGTCGTTTCCTTGAGGCGATAAAAAGTCAGGGATTAATTGCAGGGGAGCGTCACTATGTGCATCTCTCTGCTGATGAAGCGACAGCTCGCAAAGTAGGAGAAAGACACGGAGCGCCGGTTATCTTAACCGTCAAAGCACAGGAAATGGCGAAACGAGGAATACCTTTCTGGCAAGCGGAAAACGGGGTCTGGCTGACATCAACCGTTGCGGTTGAGTTTCTTGACTGGCAAGGGAAACAGCCCTTATGAAATCACCACTTGCAGCTTAAACAATTGCACTGTGCAGATCAGCGCCGCAATAAACAACGCCGCTGCGCCACAGAGAGTGGCACTGGCGAGAGCCGATGTTCCGTTGCCGAGCAAACTGGTCAGCGCCGGGCCAAGAATTTGCCCAATGCCGTAAATAAGCGTCACAAAGCCTAACAGGTTGAGGTTTCCCGGCACACTAAGCTGGCGGGCGATGGTCATCACCAGCGAGGTGGTGCCCATAAAGGTGCCGCCAAACCCAACACTACTGATGATGAGTAATAAAGGCGAGCTGCTGGCGAGGGTTAACAGTACGCAGATCGCCTGCACCAGTAAGTTCGCTGTCAGGCAAGGTAACGCTCCCCAGCGTTTTGCCGCCCACAGCCAGCTAAAGCAACCCGGGACAATCGACAAGCCAACCAGCGTCCAGAGATGGGCGGTTAACAATGGCGAGCCTGCATCTTTCGCCATCAGCGGCAGATAAGTGGCGACGATGATATAACCAAAACCTGCCAGACCATACAGAATTGCCAGCAACCACCAACTCATCATCTGTTGATCGTTTTTCGCCAACGGCGCAGGCGCGATGAGGTGTTTTTTCGACGGGATCAATAGTGCCAGAACAATCAATATAATGGCAGAAAGCGCTCCGGCACCTTGCCACAATGTTTGCGAGGAGAGGGTAAAATGCAGTCCCGCCAGCACATATTCATTGCCCAGCGCGATACCGACGCCAACGCCAGAAAACAGCGCCGCAAGCACAAAGGGATGGCGGGTATGTTGCATAATCAGCGTCGAGCCGAATATCAGCATTCCGGCGCTGGCGACGCCCGCCAGAAAGCGAATCAACAACACCAGAATAAAAGTCGGCAACCATGCCATCGCGAGGATCAATAATCCGGTTGCCAGGGCGCAAGCCAATAAAAACGGGCGCAGACGCGACGGCAGATGAAACGCGCCGAATGAAAACAGCATGCTGCCTGCCAGATACCCTGCGTAGTTGCCGCTGGCAATCCACGACAGTTCGCTAAATGAAAACGTTCCTTCCGCCAGCATGACAGGTAGCATTGGCGTATACAGAAAGCGGCCTAACCCCATCCCTAAGGTCAGAACCAGCATCCCAAAAAACGCGGTGCTGAAAGAGAAGCGTTCTACGGGATGCAATGAAGGGGACATGTTTTACCTTATTTGTATTTTTTTGTTATTAACAAGTTAATAACAAAAAAGGAAAACATGCCAGCCTGTTAATGTGATGATGTAGGGGTAAAGCGATAAAAAAGATTGGGTTCGCCAACGATATAGATATTGCCAGTGGCGTCCATCGCTATCCCTTCGGCCTGTTTGATGTTATGTGACAAACCCCGGCTACCTTTGGTAAGCGACATCTCACCGATGACCTCGCCTGTTTGGGTGACTTCCTGGAGTGCGCGAGACTCATGAGACAGCACCAGAAGTGTATTTTTTTGTGGGTTAAATTCCGCGCCAGACACGTCGTCTAAAGTAAATTGCCGTTGTAATGATTTATCCTTGCTAATGTGCAACTCGTCACTACGTAATAGTCCGGTAACTTTATAGATCTCAATCGGGTTTTTCTCTTTAAAAAACCAAAAAGTGTGGTCCTGGCGAGAATAAGCCAGTCCTTCAAAACCACTATTGGTCGGCGTTTCCTGCAGCGGGATTTTTATTTTTTTGAGGATTTTCACCTCTGAGTTTTCATTAAGAGAAATGACATAAATGGCATAATCGCGCTCATCGCTAATGACAAACTGATTATCGCCAATGTATTCGATCGTCTCGAGATCTTTTACAAAATCCAGAGGAATAGTGCGGATCAAGTCGCCATTGGTGGTCATTTCAACAATTGCCGCGGGCTTGTTGATAGTGCTAAACAGGGTATTGCTCTGTGCCGACCAGGTCAGCGAGGAGATATTATTCGTTACACCTTCAATTTCTTTGCCGTCAATGGTGGCGTGGTAATTCTGAAATGATGTCGCATGATTGCTTTTACGGGCGCAAGATTGCACAAAGAAAAAACTCACGACTACGATGGCAAAAAGAATAGCAATACCCGTGATGCGTTTATGTAACGAAAAACTTTTTGTCATGGCATTCCCTTTAAGGCAAATCAATAAGATATCGAGAAGTATACGTAGCGATCTTAATGAATCCTTAACGCGGAGTTGAATCGTAATCTGCAATACACAGCCAGCTCCCATCCTGCTGATAATAAATTGACTCTGTTTGACCTGGGATAACCCATTGTGTTTCCTCACCAGCAGGACACCTCAACCAGATGCATAGCCCACAGCCTCCACGTAACTCACGGGGAATATCCGAGACGCGAAAAGCCATGCCCGCTGCTTGCAGCGCCTTGCGCGTTTGCACGACGCCGACCGTTGAATGAAATAAAAATAAGAATTCCGTCATGCCCGTTTTCTCTGCCGCTGACCAATCACCGCTGCGCCAATTGCGCCAGCGAATTGTGCATCAGGATGGGTATGTACTGGCATTCCCAGGTGAGTTTCCAGCATCCGGGAAAAGACCTGGCAATGGCTGACACCGCCAGTAAACAGAATCGGCGCTTCACAGGAGAGACGAGCAATGAAATTGGCGCTGCGGCGCGCCATAGCGTTAATCACTCCGGCGAGAATCGCTTCCGGCGCTACCCCGGCAGAACGCAGACTGATCACTTCTGATTCGGCAAACACCGTACACATACTGCTGATGGCGTGCGGTGGCACATTTTCGGTAATACAGTCGAGTTCCTCGATGCTGGTGCCCAGCGTACGCGAAATCACTTCCAGAAAACGTCCGGTTCCTGCCGCACATTTGTCATTCATCAGGAAG
Source organism: Escherichia sp. KTE96 (assembly GCF_000408525.1). NCBI lineage: Bacteria > Pseudomonadati > Pseudomonadota > Gammaproteobacteria > Enterobacterales > Enterobacteriaceae > Escherichia > Escherichia sp. KTE96. The sequence goes on from NZ_KE137149.1 coordinate 1,023,964, forward strand.
TCACACAGATTACCGTCACCATCAAGTTGAATCACTTTGCTGTCCTGGCCGCCGATGTCGATCACCGCGCGCGTTGCTGGCGCAAGAAACCGCGCTCCCAGCCCGTGGCAGGAGATTTCCGTCACCTGTTTATCGGCAAAATCCACCAGTTGCCGCCCGTAACCGGTGAGCGTCAGAAACGGCGTTGTCTCTAACCCTTCGCGCAGAGTTTCCCAGGCTTCTGTAATTGCTATTGCCGGGCGAAATGGCGTTGGAACGAGGAAACGGCGCATAATCACGCCGTCTGCCAGTAAGATCCCTTTGGTGGCGGTAGAACCGGAATCAATGCCTATCGAATACCTCACAGCCACCTCTTACAGCATCTCAATAAAGGCCGCGACGCGGGTACTGAGCTGCCCGATATCCGAAGTGGAGTAGTCCGTTTCAATGGCGATATAAGGAATGTTGTGCTGCTGGCGCACGTGACGTTTAATCGCCAACGATTCCACCGCGTAGGTATGGCACGCCTGCAAAATCACGTCTACCACGCCATCGACCTGATACTCCTCCACCATCTGGCTGAGCATTTTCAGACGTTGATCATTCGGAGAAACACAGGAGCAGCCAATCGCCAGATACTTGTCGGCCAGCGCATCATAGACATCGCCCGTTTCCGCCACACATTGCTCAGTCGCTTTTGCCCCCGTGCAGTTTTCATAACCGACCACCCAGCCGCCGTTCTCTTCAATCGCGCGCACCACTTTCTCTGCTGCGCCGCCAATTGGGCAGCCGGTAATTAAAATGCGTGGACGCGGCTCCAGCCGCTGACCTTCTTCCCATTGCTGACGAACGCGGGCGGTCATTGTATCCAGTTCATTGATCAATGCGTCTTTATCGAAACGGAAGGTTGCGCCGTAAACGACTTTCAGAATGTCGCTGCCGCTAAGCGCCGGGGGATTTAACTGCCCCAGATGATAGAAGTTCGCCAGTGCACGGCGTTCGCGATTTTTCAGTGTAATGGCATCGCGCAACGCGTCTTCTGTGATCTCTTGCCCGAAACGTTCTTCCACTACCTTTTGCAAGCGCAGCATTTCAGCTTTCCACAACGCGCGCGAAGCCTCGTCCTGCACACTGTTCGGCAGTTGCATCACATGCACGGGTTTAAACTCCGCCATGTACTCGTACATTTTCTTTTTGCCGTCGCAGGTAGTTTCACCGACCACCAGATCAGAAAAGTAAAAGTAAGGGCATTTATCAGTTTTGCCGAAGCCGTAGCTACTTTTAATCAGCGGACAGAGGTTGCGCGGCAGATCTTTCTCCGCTTCTTCAATGGTTTCATCAGAGGTGGAACAGAGCGAGACAACAACCGCCCCGGCGGACATTGGGATCTCCTGCGGCATAAACGTGCAGTAGGTGCCAACCAGCGGAATGCCGCGCTCTTTGAGATCCATGACGGTGAGAAAGCCTTTTTGGCGAGCTTCGGAGAACTGATCGAAAATGGTGGGTAGATCGGTGACAAGTGACATGATTTTCCTTCCCCGTAACACGGGAGATGATGAAAAGAGGCCACATTATTACCATGTTTTTAGTGTGGTTTATTTGATCTCTCTCGCGGTTAGCCTCTTAGCGTATTTTCATTGATCTCTAAAAATTGCCGATGGATAACAAGGTCGGGATTTGCGATAAAAGATACAGTATCAACCCGATACAACCCCCAACCAGCGTGCCATTAACGCGGATAAACTGGAGATCTTTGCCGATATTTAACTCGATTTGCCGTGACATATCGCGCGCATCCCAGCTTTTTACCGTGTCAGTAATGTGTCGCGTCAGGAATGCCGAAAACTCAGGCGCGACGCGGTGCGCGGCCTGTTCGAGATGACCATTTAACGACGCCCGCAAGGCGTCATCGGCAATTAACGTCTCCCCAAACCACTGACCTGCCCGCGCGATACGCTCCTTCACGCGAGAGTCTTCGCTGTTGATATCCGCTTTCAGCCACTGCCGTAAATCCCCCCACAATTCACTGAGATAGCGGTTAAAGGCTTCATCTTCTTTCAGATACGCTTTGATATTGTCGGCGCGCGCCGCCATTTCGGGATCGTTTTTTAGCTTATCGATCAACGCAAAGGTGGCGCGATCAAACGCATGGCGGATCTGATGAGCGCGATCGCGGCTGATATCATCAAGCAAAGAATTCACGGCATCAGAAACCAACTCTGCGCTATGTTCACCCAGCCATTCGGTAGGCAAAATTTTGGCTTTTAGCGGGTGTTCACTCTCCAGCCAGCGGACAATCTGCTGGGCGATAAACTTGCGCGATTTATCACGCTGGAGCAGGGCAATCAACTGTGCGATCAGCGTATCGAGCAGCACCTGATGACGATCGTTTTTGGTCATGCTCTCCAGCATCAATGCACTGGTGCCGGAAAGATCCACTTTATCAATCGCCCGATGCACCGCGCGCTTAAGCAGACGCTGAATACGTGCATCATCGGTCAGTTCGAGAAAACCACTCATGATCTGCAACAGATGCTGACCGACACGGCGGGCGTTTTCCGGCTGGCTGAACCAGTTGCCAATCAATAATGCCGGTTCATGACGACGAATCAGCGCGACCAGCGATTGGGTATCAAGAAATTTTTCCTGCACGAACTGGCCGAGATTTTCGCCAATCCGGTCTTTATTTCGCGGAATAATCGCCGTATGGCGAGAAATAATCGGAATCGGCACGCGGCGAAACAACGCCACCACCGCAAACCAGTCTGCCAGCGCGCCGACCATTGCCGCCTCTGCGATAGCCTTAACACCACTCACCCAAAAATTGGCGGGTAGAAAAAGCGTAACAACAAAGGTCGCAGCGGCGACGAGCAGCAAAGAGAGCGCCAGCATTTTGGCGCGTCGGAGTTCAATGATTTTATTCATATCGTAAGGATAGAGCCTGGCGGTAGATTCACGCAAAAATCGAGATGCCTTCCAGAAAAATGTATCGCTTGCAGGAGAACCAAAATAGCCTGGAAAGCGCCTCGGGGAATGGGAAATTACCGGGTGAGAGTCGGTTTATTAATCGCTAAAGTCAGGCCATCTCTTTTATAGGTGATGGCTCGCCATGACAAACTTCACGACCAGCACGCCGCATGACGCATTATTTAAATCCTTTCTCACCCACCCTGACACCGCGCGGGATTTTATGGAGATCCACTTACCCAAAGATTTACGTGAACTGTGCGATCTCGACACCTTAAAACTGGAATCAGCCCGCTTTGTCGATGAAAAATTGCGGGCGCTACACTCCGATATTCTGTGGTCGGTAAAGACCCGCGAAGGTGATGGCTATATCTATGTGGTGATTGAACATCAGAGCCGCGAGGATATTCATATGGCCTTTCGTCTGATGCGATATTCCATGGCGGTGATGCAGCGCCATATAGAGCATGATAAACGCCAACCGCTACCGCTGGTCATCCCTATGCTGTTTTATCACGGTAGCCGTAGTCCTTATCCCTGGTCTTTGTGCTGGCTGGATGAATTTGCCGACCCGGCTACCGCACGGAAACTTTATACCGCCGCGTTCCCGCTGGTGGATGTCACCGTGGTGCCGGACGACGAGATTGTGCAGCATCGCAGAGTCGCCCTGTTGGAGTTGATCCAAAAGCATATTCGCCAGCGCGATCTGATGGGGCTTATCGATCAACTGGTAGTATTACTGGTTACAGAGTGTGCTAATGACAGCCAGATAACTGCGCTGTTAAATTACATTTTACTAACTGGTGATGAAGCGCGTTTTAAGAAGTTTATCAGCGAACTTACCCGTCGAATGCCACAACAAAGGGAGCGAATAATGACGATTGCAGAGCGAATTCATCATGATGGATGGCTGTTGGGGAGGGAGAAAGGGAAAGAAGAAGGGGAACAGCGCCTCCTCCGATTGTTGTTGCAGAATGGGGCAGATCCTGAATGGATACAAAAAATCACCGGACTTTCGGCAGATCAAATGCAGGCATTAGAGCAGCCCTTGCCTGAAAGCAAGCGCGATCCATGGATCGAGTACTAATCAGAGACTGATGGCATACGAAAAACTGCCTGATGCGCTACGCTTATCAGACCTACATTTTATCTGCAATATATTGAATTTACGATATTTGTAGGCTGTTTTAACCTGTCTGTATGTTAAATAAAAGTAATAGTTGTATCTGCATTGTGAGCTGCCAGAAGGCGGATGATGAAGCCTCTGAAAGATGAGGAGGCAGCAGATGTAATTTCACGAAAACAAAGCCAAAGCGCCGTTTATCGGCCTTGTGCAACTCTGGCAGGCGGTGAGAAGCTGGTGGCTGAAAAAGCAGACCCGGCGCGTGTTACAGCAGATGAGTGATGAGCGGTTGAAGGATATTGGGTTGCGCAGGGAGGATGTGGAGTGAAGGACAGTTCGTCGCGGATAAACAGGATTTCTCTATAACCTCCACAAGGAAGTGGTTATTATTGCGCCATTATTGCTTCACGGAAGGACGCCAGGATGAAAGCCACAGAGGCTCGCCTACTCGATTTTTTAAAACGTTCGCAGCAGTTTGTTATTCCCATTTATCAACGCACCTATTCATGGACCGGGCAACAATGTCGGCAACTTTGGGACGACATCATTCGTGCCGGAAAGCGTGACGATATATCAGCGCATTTTATCGGTTCTGTTGTTTATATAGAGCAGGGGTTGTATCAGGTTTCTGGTATTTCTCCGTTGCTGGTCATTGATGGTCAGCAGCGGCTGACGACCGCAATGTTGCTGATTGAGGCTTTATCGCGCCATCTTGGCGAAGACGAAGTTTTTGAGGGCTTTTCGGCAATGAAATTGCGTAATTATTATTTACTCAATCCTTATGAGTCCGGCGAGAAAGGATTTAAATTACTGCTGACTGAGACTGATAAAGACAGTTTGCTGGCGTTAATAAAACAAAGACCAATGCCAGAAAACTATTCCCATCGAATAATGGAAAACTTTACTTTCTTTGATGAGCAAATTGCCAAACTCGGTGATGACTTGAGCCCCTTATGTCGTGGGTTAGCAAAGTTATTAATTGTCGATGTGGCGCTTAATCGTGGTCAGGATAATCCGCAACTGATTTTTGAAAGTATGAATTCCACCGGTAAGGCATTAAGTCAGGCCGATCTGGTGCGCAATTTTATTCTGATGGGCCTCGAACCAGAGCATCAAACCCGGTTGTATGAAGATCACTGGCGACCAATGGAAGTCGCTTTTGGTCAGCATGGTTACAGCGAATATTTTGACAGTTTTATGCGTCATTATCTGACGGTAAAAACGGGGGAGATCCCTCGGACAGATGAAGTCTATGAGGCATTTAAACTGCATGCCCGCAGCCAGAGTGTTGCTGAAAAAGGCGTGGATCGGCTGGTTGAAGATATTCACATCTATGCGGAGTATTACTGTGCGATGGCATTGGGTAAAGAAAGTGACAAATCGCTTGCCACGGCTTTTCATGACTTGCGTGAGTTAAAAGTCGATGTGGCGTATCCTTTTTTACTGGTGCTTTATCATGACTATAAAAATAGCGTTTTGTCTCACGAAGATTTCCTGCGCATAATTCGTTTAATTGAATCTTATGTTTTCCGCCGTGCAGTATGTGCGATTCCGACAAATTCTCTGAATAAGACGTTTGCGACTTTTTATAAGGTCATTAATAAAGAAAAATATCTGGAAAGCGTTCAGGCGCATTTATTAGAACTACCTTCATATCGTCGTTTTCCCAACGATGAGGAGTTTAAACGGGAATTAAAAATTCGCGATCTCTATAACTTCCGCAGCCGCAGCTACTGGTTACGACGACTGGAAAACGATAAACGCAGAGAGCGCGTGGAAGAGTTTACGATTGAACACATTATGCCACAGAACGAGAACCTGTCGGCTAAATGGCGCGAAGAGCTGGGAAGTGACTGGCAGCGTGTGCATAAAGAACTTTTACATACGTTGGGGAATCTCACTTTAACGCGCTATAACTCCCGCTACAGTGACAGATCTTTTGCGGAAAAACGCGATATTGAAGAGGGCTTTAAACATAGCCCGCTCTATTTGAATATCGGTCTTGGACAGTGCGAAAAATGGGATGAAGCTGCCATTCATGCCCGAGCCGATCGTCTGGCGGAGCTTGCGGTCCAGGTCTGGGGGACGCCGTATCTTCCGGAAGAGGTATTGGCGGTCTGGCGTGCGCAACCGGCCCGCTTGCCCCGGTACAATTTGAATGATTATCCGTTCTTACAAAAAGGTGAGCATAGCCGAATCTTGTTTGATTATTTTTGCGATGCAGTGATGCATATAGATGCCGGGATTACGCAGGAAGTATTGAAACGGTATATCGCCTTTAAAGCTGAAACGAACTTTGTCGATGTGGTGCCACAGAAAAAACAACTGCATTTGACACTGAATATGCCATTTCCCGAACTGATTGATCCTCAACGGATGGCAAGAGATGTAACCGGTATGGCACGTAGTGGCAATGGCGATGTGGAAATTGGTTTCAGCGACCTAACACAACTTCCTTACATTATGGGATTAATTCGTCAGGCATTTGAAAAGCAGATGGAGAGCGCGTTGGTGTAACGCGGCGAATAATACCCGGTAGCACTGGCGCTACCGGGTCAATGTATCAGGCGACTTTCTGTTTACCCGCAATCACCCCAATAAACTCCTGCACCTGCTTTTGTTTACGTACCGACAGCTTGCACACCTGGCGCAGCGACTGCATCAGTTCGCTCTCTTCGGCGGCGGGAGGTTGGGCGGTGAGGACAATACAGCCTTCCATCACTTTGACATCTACCGCCGTGCCGGTCGCAAAACCGGCGGCTTCCAGCCACTGACCTTTCAGCGTGAGAGCGGGAATATGCGCGTGATCCGGGTAGCGGCTCGCATAACCGACGGTGACATGACGGTTATTTGCCGGAGAGACTTCTGGTTCGAATGATTCTGAAATAGAATGCGTGTCAGTCATGATTACTATTCTCGTGAAATAGGGATTGTGATGAGCGGTGCGGGTGTGTTGGCGCACACCCGCACCGCGCTAAATACCTGGATATATCATCAGTAAATACAGGGAAAGTCCAGCTAAAAATAGAATAAAATGGGCGGTTTCTGGAATAATTTAAATATATTTGTGTGAGTTATAATTGGCGTGAAATAATAAAAAGCGCACCGGAAAGGTGCGCCAGAAAATAATGATCAGGATTTTTTACGCGAGGCTTTTTTACCCCCGCTGGCTGCGCGTTCAGCTTTGATTTTTTCCAGCAACGCGGCGGCGCTGTTTTCACCGCTGATTAAATCCGGGTTTTCGGCTCGCCACTGGGCGGTAAGCTCACCACGGAACGCTTTTGCCAGGATGGATTGCGTCAGGTTGTTGACGCGGGCTAAGGCGTTGTTGACCTGTTTTTCTATGGCATCGGCGTAGGCGAAGAGTTGCTCGACGCGGCGAACGATTTCGCGTTGTTCATACACAGGGGGGACCCTTAAAGGATACTTTGCAAGAGCTTTTCCTGTAAGGTGTTTAATTGTTGTTCCAGTAAAAAGTTGAGATAACGTTAGATTATTGGAATCGTTTTTTAAATTCAATACTAACCATTCGGGAATTATTTTTTCACGAACTCTGGCACGGTGTAGTGCTTTCTGAAAAACAATTGGAGTTTTATCACTTTCAGTCCAGATAGCGCAACGACCAGGTTCACCACCTTCACATATTAAGATATCTCCATATTTGAGAATGAGTTCACTACGTTCACTTTCTGAAATTAAAATCTCCTGTAGATTTTCCAAATTGAAACTAAACCAACGGACATTAACGTTCCCTAGATATTTTATTGGACTTCCAATATTTTTAACTTTATCCAGCATTTTACCAAGCCTGCTATCAACAAGTTCGGAGTATGTTAGTACAGACCATGTTGATGGCACTTCGGGCCATTGCCATTGTTTGCATAATGGGTGGGGTCTACTTTCTTTAAGTCCCATCAATGTTCCGTTCATCGCAGCCCCCAGCACTGCCTGACGAAAACGTTTCAGGATTTGTGGAATTTTCTCAAGACGTGCTTTGGTGCTGTCTACTTGCGCCAGCAGCGTATCGAGTTTTTCAGCGATGATTTTTTGTTCGGCGAGAGGCGCTAAACTAACAGGTAGTTTTCTCATATTCGCTTGTGTAAGTTTAAGCCTGGTCCCGCCGTTTACATAATCATGATAGTCGAATTGGTTAAGATAATGGCATAAATACTTGTTATGGCTTAGTCCAGAGATAGCTCTTATTACATGAGCATGATTATTCACCCACGTTTTACCATACAGCATATAAGCCTTATTTTTGTGCCCATCAAAAAAAGGAACACCATCTTCACCTAATGCAACAAGTTCTTCATCAAAAATATAATCATCAATTTTACCGACTTCACCGGTAGCACCAAAATAGGGATAAAGTTCATTTTCTTTTTTTCCTGCAATGCGTGATTGTCTCTCAGAATTATTAACCGGGACACGCATTGAGTCTAAAATATCAACGATATTTTCTAATTGAGTTTCAACCCACCCCTCCGGCAATTTCTCTGCACTCATTCCTTTACCTCACCAAACGCTTCTTCCAGTAACTGACGCTGCGCGTCCGCCTCATCGCTCGCTCCCAGTTCACGCATCAGCGCATCCAGTTCACCCAGTGCCTGCACCAGTTCGCCCATCGCTTCTGCCGCTAATACATCCGGCTCCGGCAGGCTGTCGGCATCAATGCTGTCTTTATCTTTCAGCCAGGAGATATCCAGTGAATCGGATTTCGCGGTGCGGATCCACTCGCGGCTGAACTTGCGCCAGCGGCTGGTGGCCAGATGCTGATCGGTATTTTTGTTCTCTTCGCTGTCGGCAACTTCCGTCTCTTCGGCGTTAAAACTCCATTCCCCTTCAGTACGCGGGCTTAAGCCGTGCGGGTCTTCGCCATACACGCGCTCAAACGGCTGCAGATGCTCGTCGGTAAACGGCGTGCGCTTGCCGAAGCTCGGCATATTGGTACGCAGGTCGTACACCCACACATCATCGGTGCAGTTCTTATCCTGATTCGGGTTCGCCACTGTACCTTTGGTAAAGAACAGCACGTTGGTTTTCACGCCCTGAGCGTAAAAAATACCGGTCGGCAGACGCAGAATGGTGTGCAGATGGCACTTGTCCATCAGGTCACGACGAATGTCGGTGCCTTTGCCGCCTTCAAACAGCACGTTATCCGGCACCACCACCGCCGCACGACCGCCGGGGTGCAGCGTTTCGATAATATGCTGCATAAAGCACAACTGTTTGTTACTGGTCGGGTGAACAAAGGTGCGGGTAATGTTGGTGCCTGCGGCGCTGCCAAACGGCGGGTTAGTGGCGACAATATGCGCCTTCGGCAGGTTTTCACCGTCGCTACCCAGAGTGTTGCCCAGACGGATTGCGCCGCCGTGGTCGAGGTTGCCTTCAATATCGTGCAGCAGGCAGTTCATCAGTGCCAGACGACGGGTGCCGGGCACCAGTTCGAGGCCGATAAACGCGCGGTGGATCTGGAAATCCTGCGTGTCGCCATCAAGGTCGTCCAGATCATTGGTTTGCGACTTAACGTAGCGGTCGGCTTCAATCAAAAAGCCCGCCGTACCTGCTGCCGGGTCCTGTACCACTTCACGCGGCTGCGGTTTCAGCAGATGGATAATGGTTTTAATCAGCGGACGCGGGGTGAAGTACTGGCCTGCGCCAGACTTGGTTTCATTCGCGTTCTTCTGCAACAGCCCTTCGTACATATCGCCGAAGTCATCGCGCGACTTACCGTGCGCACCGTTGTACCAGTCCAGCGAATCCATATTGCTGACCAGCTCGGTCAACTGTTTCGGCTGGGTAATGGTTGTGTTGACGTTCTGGAATACCGCCTGCACCAGCTTTTGATTGTCGGCGCCCAGATGTACCAGCAGGTTACGGTAGAACTGCAACTGCTCCTGGCCGATGCGCGATTTCAGGTCATCCCAGCGGTAGCCTTCCGGCAGGTAATCGGCTTCCTGTCCGGTCTCTTTACACATTTTCAAAAACAGCAGCGAGGCGAGTTCATTGACGTAGTTTTGATAGGAAACGCCGCCATCGCGCAGGTTGTCGCACAGCTTCCACAGCTTCGCGACCAGATCGTTATTGTTCATTGTGAGTTCCGTAAATTAAGCAGCGGCCCGCATGTTCGGGGCCGCAGAAAAAGAAATTGCCGGGGGTAATATACACAAAATCATTCAGGTTGCATCAAGGTGGCAAGCGAGTGAATCCCCGGGAGCGTACAGAAGTACGTGACCGGGGTGAACGAGCGCAGCCAACGGAGAGGCAGCCTGAAGGATGAAGTGTATACGTGTCAGGCGAGTTCATCCCAAATATAATCGCTGAATTTATCGAGCAGGCTGTCGAGATTATCGTCAAAGGTTCTTTGCAGCATCGCCTTCCCGCCGCGACGGTGGAAGTTGCCGGTTTTGAACACATCGTCGTCGAGCACCACTTTCTCTTTCAGCGCCTGCGCTAAACGATCGAGCCAGCTTAATTGCTCGCTGCTCCAGTCGTTTTCGCCCTTAATGCGCGTCAGCGCGTGATCGACACGTTCCTCAAACGGTTTCAGCGCATCGCCCACCGCCGCGCGGCGAATATGTCCAATCAGCCGGGCGGCGATATCTTCATTGCGCGTCTCTTTCCACGCTTTGCGCAGGGAAGATTCCTCAAAGTGCTGGCGGTCAAACCACTCCTGTAGCTCGACCAGTCCTTTACGGGTGAGATCGCGCGGGCGATTGATCACCGCCTGCAGTGCCGGTTGCGCGTTCGGGGAACGTTGCACCAGCGAGTCAAAGGCTTCGAGGAAATCCTGCGGCGTGTCGTAATCACCGTACAGCGATTTTACGCTCACCACTTCATCGTCAATATCGAGGAAGATCGGCGCATCATTCAGGTTGTTGATGTCGGTTTTCAGCTTTTCCAGACGGGCGATAAAGCCAGGCAGTTTGTTAAAGATTTCGGCGCTCCAGTGCGGCCCTTTTTCCCGCAGGCGCGAGGCGAAGCCGTTAAAGTTCACGCCCGCCGCGTCCTGGCATAGCTCATCCAGACGACGCACCTGTTTGTCTATCGTTTCGCTGCGGTCACGGTTAAACGTGGCCAGGCCGATGATGCGCTGGAGCTTCGCCACCAGTTGTTCATGGCTGTGCTCGGCAAAGCTACGGCCGTCCGCTTCGGTGATTTTATAGGTTCCTGAATCGGTAATTTCGTTGACCAGGGTTTGCAGTTCCACCTTCGGACGCACCACCACCGGACGCATGGTGTCGACGCTCTCCAGCGTGCTGTAGATATCGACGCAGTCGAAAATCTTAAAGCTGGTTTTATTCACGTCCGGGCATAAGCGCGTGGCGCGGCCTTTCATCTGCTCGTACAGAATACGGCTGCGTACTTTACGCAGGAACACGATGTTACATATCGACGGAATATCGACGCCGGTGGTCAGCAGGTCGACGGTTACCACGATATTAGGCAGCCGCTCTTTATTGAAACGGGTGATCATGGTCTGCACTTTGCGCGCGTCTTTATCGGCATCACCGGTGATCTTGATGATCGCGTCGTGCTCCAGTTGCGGATACTTTTTCTTAAACGCGGTACGCAGCTCTTCCACCACCATATCGGCATGGGCATTGGTGACGCAGAAGACCAGCGTTTTTTGTGACCCGGTCGGGTCAAGGTAGTTGGTGAGTTCGTTACAGACGGCGCGGTTAAACGCCGGGATCACCAGACCACGGTTAAAGTCGGCGACCTCAAAATCCTGATCGTCTTCCAGGGTGTCGTTGATCACTTCCCCCTGCGGGCTGATGCGTTCAACCTGTTCGCCTTTGGAGAGATAAACTCCCTCCTGTGCGTTGCGGGTGGTGATCTGAATCGGCGGATCCTGGTCGATCAGAAAACCGTCGATAACCGCGGTACGGTAGGTGTAACGGTAAACCGGCTCGCCGAAAATCTGCACCGTATGCAGCGCCGGGGTGGCGGTGAGGGCGATTTTTACCGCATCGAAGTGATCGAGAACGCGACGATAGGCAGAAACGTAATCCAGTTGGCTGCGGAACTGCAGTTCGCCTTCGGTCTGCTCTTTATCGAGAATGTAGCCGCGATGCGCTTCGTCAACGACGATACAGTCGTAACGGGCCACCGGCATTGGTTCATCTGATTGCAGGGTGCGTTTCACCAGCGACTGTACGGTGGCAACGTGAATTTTGGTACTGTCTTCCGGGAATTTATCCGTCAGCCCTTTAATGTCGAAAATGCTGTTGAAGGTGTCGCCGTTAATACGCGTATCTTCAAACGCGCCCAGCGCCTGCTCGCCAAGAGAACGGCGGTCAACGAGGAAGAGAATGCGTTTAAAACGCTGGGACTGGATCAGGCGGAACATCATGGCAATCGCCGTACGGGTTTTACCTGTACCGGTCGCCATTGCCAGCAGGATCTCTTGTTGACCGTTGACGATTGCCTTTTCAACCGCGCGGACAGCATCTTCCTGATAATAACGCAGGCCCAGCTCGCTCATGCCAGGGTTATTGGCAAACCACTGATTCTGTTTTTGCGGTTCACTGCCGAGCATTTCCAGCAGCTCTTCCGGGCGATGCCACTCAGGTAAGGCTTTCGACATATTGCGGGTATCACGCACGTCGCGATACCAGATGCCGCTTTTAGTCTTCATCGCTGCGCGGTATTCGCGCCCGTTGGTCGAGTAGCAGAAGGGGATTTTAAACCGTTGTTGGCCGCAGGTGTCCTGCCAACTGGTTTCATACTCCGGCACCGCTTCATGCACTTCATCCGGTGAGTAATGCTCAAGCAAGGTTTCCCGTAGGAAGCCATTATCGAAGCATTTACTGTAGCGATACGACTCATTGAGCTTTGCGGGAACGTCGATATTTTTACGTTTCGCCTCTACCACCGCGATGGGTTTGAGGCCGACAAACAGCACATAATCCGCAAAGCCCTGTTTACCCGTTTCATCTTTCCCGGTCGGCCATTCAGCAATGGCTTTATTGACGCCGGGTTCAGGGCGTGCGCCTTTGGAGAAGCGCAGGGTTTTACTGTCGGCCTGCCAGCCTGCTTTACGCAGTTGGGCATCAATAAGAAAACGGCTCTCTTCTTCGCTAAGGTTGAGCGTGCGCTTGATAGCCTGATCGGTAATTTCTTTGTGGTAAGCCTTACGTTCCTGTTCAGTCTGTTTGGCCAGCTCCGCGTTCTTCTCGGCGAGCTGCGCTTCCAGTGCAGCAAGGCGAGCCCGGGTTTGCGCTTCGGTTTCCTGCTGTTTACCTTCCAGAATGGCGATATAGCCGTTCAGGGCAACCAGCTTCTGCTGTTGCGCTTCGACTTCTGCCTGAGTCTGCGCTTTTTCTCGCGCCTGCTGTTCAAGCTGTTGTTTTAGCGTCAGCACTTCCTGGTGATAGAGGTTTTCACCACGTTCCGGCAACACAAACACCGGCACCGGGAAGTCATAATCTTTGGTGACCAGACGGTAGTACCAGACAGCCAGGCGGAACCCGAGTCGCAGACACATCTGGGCATCGTCGAGATCGTTATGATATTCGTGCACCGCCTGGTTACCAATGCGGCGTAACTTGTGGAATACAGAGAGGATGTTGTCATCAACGAAGGCGATTTTGCCGAGTTCTCGCAGGAGGTCGTGTTGATTCTCACAAGGGGGGATGTTGAGTAACAGACCAAGATGTTTCGCTGTGGCTTCGCCAAACATACGCATTTTTATCAGCGTCGTGTTGGGATCATCCGGGTAGTTATTTTCCGCCGCACAGGCGATGGCATAAGTGAAGTCGTTGACGCCTTTCAGGAATTCAAAATTGGATTTATTCATCATTGTTATTAATCCATTGCTGTGTGGGCCTGTCCAAATATTTAAGGCCCATAACATCTCATCTTAGCTTTCTGTACCTTTCCGGGCAATGACCGCGGTCACAGCAACTGACTCATTTCTAACGTGTTCGTCTATTTTTGTAGTGCTATAGTAGCCGAAAAACATCTACCTGATTCTGCAAGGATGTACTATGACGGTTCCTACCTATGACAAATTTATTGAACCTGTTCTGCGTTATCTGGCGACAAAACCGGAAGGTGCAGCCGCGCGTGATGTCCATGAGGCTGCCGCGGATGCATTAGGGCTGGATGACAGCCAGCGAGCGAAAGTCATTACCAGCGGACAACTTGTTTATAAAAATCGTGCAGGCTGGGCGCATGACCGTTTAAAACGTGCCGGGTTATCGCAGAGTTTGTCGCGTGGCAAATGGTGCCTAACCCCCGCTGGTTTTGACTGGGTTGCGTCTCATCCCCAGCCAATGACGGAGCAGGAGACGAACCATCTGGCCTTCGATTTTACGAATGTCAAACTCAAGTCACAGCCGGATGCCGTCGATTTAGAGCCAAAAGCCGACACTCCCGATCATGAAGAACTGGCAAAGAGCAGCCCGGACGATCGGTTAGATCAGGCGCTAAAGGAACTTCGTGATGCGGTGGCTGATGAGGTTCTGGAAAACTTATTGCAGGTTTCTCCTTCGCGCTTTGAAGTCATTGTTCTGGATGTTTTGCATCGCCTGGGGTATGGCGGCCACCGTGATGATTTGCAGCGTGTTGGCGGTACTGGAGATGGTGGTATTGATGGCGTAATCTCGCTTGATAAACTGGGCCTGGAGAAAGTTTATGTTCAGGCAAAACGTTGGCAGAACACTGTAGGCAGGCCAGAATTACAGGCGTTTTATGGCGCACTGGCCGGGCAAAAAGCGAAACGTGGAGTTTTTATTACCACTTCTGGATTTACGTCTCAGGCGCGTGACTTTGCCCAATCCGTCGAGGGGATGGTGTTGGTTGATGGGGAACGCCTGGTGCACTTAATGATCGAAAACGAAGTAGGGGTTTCTTCACGTTTGTTGAAGGTGCCGAAACTGGATATGGACTATTTTGAGTGAAAAACCTGGCCGGATGCGCTGTGCTTATCCGGCCTACCAGCCCTTACTTCCTCAACCCCGCAAACGCTGCCCTTATCTCTTCCTCCGGCAACTGGATCCCAATAAACACCATCGTGCTATGCGGTTTTTCATCGCCCCACGGGCGGTCCCAGTCGGCGCTGTAGAGGCGCTGGACGCCCTGGAACAGCAGGCGGTTAGGTTCGCCGTCAATCCACAGCATCCCTTTGTAACGCAGCAGCTTATCTGCCGATTCCAGCAGCAGGTTTTCCATCACCCGGGAAACTTCGCTGATATCTACCGGGTAATCCAGTTCCACCACAATCGACGAAATATCGTTTTGTTTATCCGCGATAAAGTGGAAACGCGGTTTGGTGCTGACAACGTTCTCTTCCAGCATAAAACCGTTGGTGTTGAACAGCAGACCCAGGTCGATGTCGCCGTGAGTGACGGTGTAGACCGGTGCACGGGCGTTGATTCGCGCCAGACGTTCACGCAGTTTTTCTGCTTCGCCTGCGACGTCGGTTTTGGTCAGCAGAATACGGTCGGCGTAGCCAACCTGTGACTGGGCGATAGTGAACTGGTTCATCTGCTCATCGGCATGTACCGCATCCACCAGCGCAATCACGCCGTCCAGCAGGTAACGTTGGCATAAAATCTCATGGGAGAAAAAGGTCTGAATAATCGGGCCGGGATCGGCCATGCCGGTGCATTCAATCACCAGACGGTCGAACTGAATATTGCCCTTGTCGAGATTATCCAGCAGGTCGAGCAGCGCATCTTCCAGTTCGTTGGAGCGGGAACAGCAGATGCAGCCGTTGGTCAGCGTTTTGATCTGCGTGGCGCGGTCGCCAATCAGTTGATCATCGACGGAGACTTCGCCAAATTCGTTTTCAATTACGGCAATCTTATAGCCGTGCTGTTCGTTAAGAATATGGCGTAGCAGGGTGGTTTTGCCCGCGCCTAAAAAACCGGTGAGTAGGGTGACTGCAATCGGGTTCATGCTCTCTCCATTAACAACAGCGCATACCGCCTTTACCATCGCCGCCGTAGCGCGCGTTCTGGCGTTCGCGGAAGAATTCTTCATAGCTCATGTACGGCTTGTCGGGATGGTTGGTCTTCATATGCTCGACGTAGTTGTCGTAGTCTGGAATGCCAATCAACATCTTCGCCGCCTGGCCGAGATATTTTTTTGCCTGTCCTAAGTTACCAAACATTTTGCCTTCCAGATATGCGTAAAGCCCGGAAGAGCCGGGCCGGGGATTTGCCGGATGCGGCGTAAAACGCCTTATCCGGCCTACGATAGACACTTTGTAGGCCGGATACGCGCAGCGCATCCGGCAACCGGTTAGTGATGCGAAGAGATCTTCACGCCGCCTTCCGGGATTGGAACGTACGGCGTTTCTTTGTCAGTACGTTTGTCACTGTTACGCACCTTCAGCCAGGTTTTGAAACCGTAGAAGATGATGCTGTACACCACAATCAGGAACAGAATACTCAGGCCTGCGTTGGTGTAGTTGTTCACAACGATGTGGTTCATGTTGGCAATCTGCTGTGCCGTCAGGTCAGTACCGTTAGCAATCTTCTCTTTGTACTGGTTTGCCATGTAGAAGAAGCCTTCCATCTGCGGGTTGTTGCTGAACAGCTTCAGACCCAGCGCCCAGGTAGTGCAGATAAGCAGCCATACTGCCGGGATAACGGTAACCCAGATGTATTTAGTGCGCTTCATCTTAATCAGCACCACAGTGCTCAGTACCAGCGCCACGGCTGCCAGCATCTGGTTAGAGATACCGAACAGCGGCCACAGGCTCTTAACGCCGCCCAGCGGATCGACCACACCCTGATACAGCAGGTAGCCCCACAGACCCACACAGCCCGCAGTACCGATGATACCGGCAACCAGAGAGTCGGTTTTTTTCAGGAACGGGATGAAGTTGCCCAGCAGGTCTTGCAGCATAAAGCGGCCAGAACGCGTACCGGCATCCAGCGCGGTCAGGATGAACAGTGCTTCGAACAGAATACCGAAGTGATACCAGAAGCCCATGTCAGCCATCGGCAGCACTTTGTGGAACACGTGAGCGATACCTACCGCCAGCGTCGGCGCGCCACCCGCACGGTTCAGGACAGAAGGTTCACCAATGTCTTTCGCAGTTTGCAGGATCTGTTCCGGCGAAATCACGAAGCCCCAGGAACTGACAGTTGCCGCCGCGTGTGCGGTAACATCTTTCAGTTGTGCCATGATGACAGGCACGTTCTCGCCACCCATTTCATGCAGGTTAGGCATGGTGATGCCGAGACCCGCTGGCGGGGTGTTCATTGCGAAGTAAAGACCCGGTTCGATGATGGACGCAGCAACCAGCGCCATAATCGCCACGAAGGACTCCATCAGCATTGCGCCGTAGCCAATGAAACGCGCGTCGGTTTCGTTAGCCAGCAGTTTCGGCGTCGTACCGGAAGAGATCAGCGCGTGGAAGCCAGATACCGCACCACAGGCGATGGTGATGAACAGGAACGGGAACAGAGCGCCTTTCCACAGCGGGCCAGTACCATCAATGTACTGAGTCATCGCAGGCATTTTCAGTTCCGGGTTCAGCACCACGATACCCAGCGCCAGGCCGACGATAACGCCGATTTTCAGGAAGGTTGCCAGATAGTCGCGCGGTGCGAGGATCAACCACACCGGCAGCAGCGCGGAAACAAACGCATAGCCAATCAGCGCGAAGGTAATGGTGGTGTCTTTAAAGGTCAGTGCCGGACCCCAGTAAGGGTCGTGAGCAATCACGCCGCCGAAGTAGATAGAGGCAACCAGCAGCACAATACCAATGACAGAGACTTCACCTACACGCCCCGGACGAATAAAGCGCATGTAGATACCCATAAACAGCGCAATCGGTACGGTTGAGCAAACGGTGAAGACACCCCACGGACTTTCGGCCAGGGCTTTAACCACGATCAGCGCCAGTACCGCCAGGATGATGATCATGATTAAGAAACAGCCAAACAGCGCGATAGTCCCAGGTACTGGCCCCATCTCTTCTTTGATCATCTCACCGAGAGATGCGCCGTTACGGCGAGAAGAGATAAACAGCACCATAAAGTCCTGAACCGCACCGGCCAGCACCACGCCTGCCAGCAGCCACAGCGTGCCCGGCAGGTAGCCCATTTGCGCGGCGAGAACCGGCCCCACCAGCGGACCAGCACCGGCGATAGCGGCGAAGTGGTGACCAAACAACACGTAACGGTTGGTCGGAACATAGTTCAGACCGTCGTTGTTAATAACCGCAGGCGTCGCGCGCGTGGGGTCGAGTTTCATCACCTTCTGGGCGATGTACAGACTGTAGTAGCGATACGCCACCAGATACACCGACACAGAGGCGACCACGATCCACAGGGCACTGACGTGCTCCCCCCGACGTAATGCAACTACCGCGAGGCAGAATGCACCGATGATTCCGAGAATCACCCAGGGTATGTGCTTGAATATCTTTTTAGTATCCATAGTAAAACCTGGCATGTATTGATTAATAGTTGGCCGAAGCCGTTCTAGGTTTGCGTTGCGTTTGAGGAGGTAAATTGACCGCTATCCTGCAGTGATGTTGCCAGAGTTACGCGCGCGTAAAGTAAGGTAAATAACTGAGCGGTTATATTAGGGATGTAAGCGGTCAGTTTTGCAGTTGAGCGGTATTGGGCGAGGTTTACGAAGGTTATTTATGTGATGATGATCACACCCAGGGCGAATTTTATCTCCCGGTTGTGTTACTCATATAAAAATTATATTTATTCTATATATATTAAATAACAATATAAAACCACACTTCCCAACCGGTAATATTGTTTTGGCCAATAATATTAAACTATTGGCAAATATTCTCATGTTCAAAATAGATACAATTAGTGTAAAAAAAATAAGAAAAGAAAATGTACCAATGCGTGGCTATTGTATTTTTGAACAAAAATAAAAAAAGTGAGGTAAATTTAGCCAGTTTAAAGCCGCTACCTATAAAGTTTTCTCATTCCAGGCCGAAAATCCTGCTATCGGTCAACAGGAAAAGAGAAACCATGCTAAAACGTATCAGGATCGTGACCAGTGTACTACTGGTTTTGGCCATTTTCGGCCTTTTACAACTAACATCAGGCGGTCTGTTCTTTAATACCTTAAAGAAGGACAAAGAATACTTCTCCGTTTTACAAACCATTCGCCAGCAGCAATCTACGCTGAATAGCAGTTGGGTTGAGTTGTTGCAGACGCGTAACACCCTCAACCGCGCGGGTATCCGCTACATGATGGATCAGAACAATATTGGCAGTGGTTCAACTGTTGCCGAGCTGATGCAGAGTGCCACTCTTTCACTGAAACAAGCGGAAAAAAACTGGGCAGATTACGAAGCACTACCGCGTAACTCGCGTCAGAGCACAGCGGCTGCTACTGAGATCAAACGCAATTACGATATCTATCACAATGCACTGGCGGAGCTGATCCAGTTGTTAAGTGCGGGCAAAATCAATGCGTTTTTTGACCAACCTACACAGGGATATCAGGACGGGTTCGAAAAGCAGTATATGGCGTATATGCAGCAAAACGATCGTCTCTATGACATCGCCGTCACCGATAATAATGCTTCCTATAACCAGGCAATGTGGGTGCTGGCGTGCGTGCTGATCGTCGTACTGGCGGTGATTTTCGCCGTCTGGTTTGGTATTAAAACGTCGCTGGTGGCACCGATGAATCGCCTGATCGACAGCATTCGCCATATTGCTGGCGGTGATCTGGTGAAATCGATTGAGGTGGACGGTTCCAATGAAGTGGGTCAACTGGCAGAGAGTTTGCGTCATATGCAAAGTGAGCTGGTACGTACCGTAGGCGATGTGCGTAACGGCGCGAATGCTATCTATAGCGGGGCCAGCGAAATCGCCACCGGCAACAATGACCTCTCTTCGCGCACCGAGCAACAGGCTGCTTCGCTGGAAGAGACGGCAGCCAGCATGGAGCAACTGACCGCGACAGTGAAACAAAATGCCGAGAACGCGCGGCAGGCCAGCCATCTGGCATTAAGTGCTTCTGAAACAGCACAACGCGGCGGAAATGTGGTGGATAGCGTGGTACAGACCATGCGTGATATTTCTACCAGTTCGCAGAAAATTGCCGACATTATCAGTGTTATCGACGGCATTGCTTTCCAGACTAATATTCTGGCCTTGAATGCGGCGGTCGAAGCGGCACGCGCGGGTGAACAAGGTCGCGGTTTTGCGGTAGTTGCGGGAGAAGTGCGTAATCTGGCTCAGCGTAGCGCTCAGGCGGCGCGTGAAATTAAGACTCTGATTGAAGACTCGGTTGGCAAAGTGGATGTTGGTTCTACGCTGGTCGAAAGTGCCGGGGAAACGATGGCGGAGATTGTCAGCGCCGTGACCCGCGTGACCGATATTATGGGTGAAATTGCCTCCGCTTCTGATGAGCAGAGTCGTGGTATCGATCAGGTTGGTTTAGCGGTTGTCGAGATGGATCGGGTAACGCAACAGAACGCTGCGCTGGTGGAAGAGTCTGCCGCCGCTGCCGCCGCGCTGGAAGAGCAGGCCAGCCGCCTGACTGAAGCTGTGGCTGTATTTCGTATTCAGCAAGAGCAACAACGTCAGCGCGAAGCGTTGGCAGTAAACAGTGTGGCACCGGTTGCGCCGCGCAAAATTGCCGTTGCCGATAGCGGGGATAACTGGGAGACGTTTTAACACAATGACGCCGGATGAGTGCTTCATCCGGCGTTTTTATCGTTATACCAGGAACAGCGAAATTGCCGGGATATATGTGACCAGCAACAGCATCAGCAGCAGGGCTACCAGCAGTGGCAGAGATTGCTTAAAGAAATTACCTACAGAAACTTGCGTGATATTACACACCAGCAGCATCACGGTGCCCACCGGCGGCGTGAACGCGCCAATCGACAGGTTGAAGATCATGATGATACCGAAATGTACCGGATCGATACCAAAGTGTTCGACCACCGGTTTCAGTAGCGGCACCAGGATCAACAGAATGGCGTTTCCTTCCAGAAACATCCCCAACGTCAAAAGCAATACGTTGATAATCAAAAGGAACATATATTTGTTTTCAGTCAGCGAGGTGACGAAATTCGCCACCGCGACGCCAGCATGTTCCATTGAGAAAATCCAACCCAGGGCGGCGCTGGCCATAATCACCAGCATCACCGACGCCGTGGCGCGTGCGGTTTCACCGAGAGCTTTAACTACGTGGGAAACTTTCATTTCACGGTAGATGAAAAAGCCAATCGCCAGAACGATTAATACCGCTGCGGCACCTGCTTCCGTCGGGGTGAAGATATTCGCCCGAATGCCGCCGACTACGGCAAAAATCAGAAATAGCGCTGGCCACGCCTGACCGAGAGAGAACACCACTTCTTTGCCCGTTGGCCAGCTTTCACGCGAGGGTTTGGCGTTTGTTCTGCGGGCGACGAGGTAGACGGTAAACATCAGCACGACCGCACACAGCAAACCAGGCACCAGTCCGGCGATAAACATTTTGCCGATAGAGACATCCGCAACCAGACCGTAAATAATCAGGGCAATTCCCGGCGGTATGATTGGCGTGACTAACGAACCGCCAGCGGTAATGGCGGCGGCAAAGGCACGGTTGTAACCTTTGCGTTCCATTTCCGGCACCATCATGCGCGATAACATTGCTGCATCTGCAAGGTTAGAGGCACTGACACCGCCCATCATGGTGCTGACGAGAATATTCGCTACGCCCAGACCACCGCGCATTTTCCCCACCAGGACGTTGGCAATTTGTAAAATGCGTTCTGCAATGCCGGTGTAGCTCATTAGCGTACCCAGCAAAATAAAAAACGGAATAGCCAGTAGTGAAGGACTTTGCGTCGGGGCGATTAGCCTCTGGACGGCAATTTCGATCGGCACGCTGGAGAAGAATAAAAAGTAAGCGATGATGCCAATAAACATCGCCAGATAGACCCGAATGTTAAGAAATAAACAGACGATCATTAGCGGGATAATCAATAACCAACTCATTGTTTTTCGTCTCCGCTATGGGGTTGCTTTATATCGGTGATTAACCAGTAAAGGGTATAGAGAGCAGTTGCCAGCGCGCCGACGGGAACCGCCAGATCGATCCAGAACCAGGAAACTTTCAGTATTTGTGTCACTTTAAACTGCGCCATTTCCGCCAGCCGGTAGCCCAGCCAGGCCATATAAAGCAACACGCAGAGGGAGAGAAGGGCGACCAGAACAGCAATCACTCGTCTGATGGTGGCTGGCAGCATATCCATTACAAAAGGGATGGTCAGATGTGCCCGGTCGCGCTCTGCCACGATACCACCTAGCATCACCACCCAAATCATCAGCATCCCGGACATCTCTTCTGTCCACTGAATCGGTTGGCCGATGAAATAGCGCATAAATACTGCTCCAATTGTCATCACAACCAGAACAAACAGCGCAAAGGCAGCGCTAAACTCTGCCAGTTTGCCGAAAAAACGCATGAAACCTCCTGTAAGGGCTTGTCCTGCTTTTGTGAAAAAAGCAGGACGATTAGCATCGATACTTATTTCAGTTGTTGTTGAATGGTTTCATAGAGGCCAGGTGTCCACTCCGGGAACTGTGAGTAAACTTCGCGGGCTTTCTTACGGAATGGTTCGGTATCAGGATAGATAACCTCTACACCTTCAGCTTGCATGGCTTTCAGCATTTCAGCATCGCGCTCAAGAGTGAGCTTCTGGCTATAGAGCCCAGCTTCATAACCAGTCTGGTGAATCATTTCCAGTTGTTCCGGGGAGAGGGTGCTAAAGAAAGCTTCGCCACCAATCCAGACGGAGGTGTTGGTAAGGTAATTCACCATCGTCAGGTATTTCGCCTGCTCATAGAGTTTTTGTCCTTGCAGAACAGAAATCGGGTTTTCCACTCCGTCAATAACGCCCTGGGTTAACGCAGGATAAACTTCACCTAATGGCATTGGCGTTGGGGTTGCTCCCATCGCCTGAATAGCTTTTATCTGCATGACATTATTAGGCACACGGATTTTTAATCCCGCGAGGTCTTCAACTGTGCGGATAGGTTTTTTAGAAATGATCTGCCGGGTGCCATAAAGATAATTATTCATAACCACATGAATACCTTTTTTCTTCAGGCTTTCATTTTTCTGCTTGAACCAGTCACTTTCATATATTTTGAACAGTTTTTGCGGATCGTCGGTTAAATAGGGGCCAAACAGAATGCCCAAATCTGGTTCATAATCAGCGAGGAATGCGACATCACTCAGGGTAATAACATTCATCCCCATCATGGCTTGTTCAGTCACATCCTGTTTTGATCCCAATTGGGAACTGGGGTAAAGCGCCAGTGTTATTTCACCACCACTTTTTTTATTCAACAGATCCGCCCAGTGGCGCATGACAACATCCAGTGGTTCGCCGGGGTTATTTTCATAGGCAACTTTTATCGAAATCGGTTTTGCCTGAATTATTGTCGGCAGAAAAAGGGTGCTGACAGTAATTAGCATTGCTATTATTTTACTCATCTTCCACGTACTCCATGTTATAGAATAAATAACTCCAACATTACTATCTGGAGAGAAACATCATGAAAAAGTTGTCGTCTGTGCGAAAATAATCAGCGAATAGACTGACTGCTGCAAATGTTTCGTGAATTCGTGCTCCTGGTATGACTTTGCTGCTTTTAATCGGTTTTTAATATGATTTTTATTGTATATCCTTAAGTTATGCAATGTCTGATGAGTAATGGTCTGTTTTCAGATAGATAAGCATTTTTTTAGTATGCGTGTAGTTAGCGTATTTGTTGCGATTTTATAAGGCGGCGACAGGCTATTTCACATAAGGAGTGATTGTTTTTATTTTATAATCTGCTGATAATTATTTAAATTGATAATATAAACAGAATAAATTTTCGGTTGACGGTGTATAGCGATATCCTTTAAATTTGTTAAATGCTGAATTGATTCATTTTTGTCAGTTATGTTATCGCCGGGTATTAAAAATGAGAGGTTATTCATATCTGGTTGAAATGTTTGAGTAAAAAAGTTTTTCTGTTGCGTATGCATGAGGAGGGTAGATCATAACCATTCACACCATGAATAAACAAAAGAAAAATAATAAGTTGCATTTCTTAATATACTCTCGTGAGTAAATGTTGCGATTAACGATTAATTGTAAGTAATAGATTGGATGTTATTCTTATGAAGTTAGGTTAGTTATATCCATTATTTATGCATGAGGATGCGGAGTAATTATATGGAAATACTTTTAACGATTTTAATTCTTACTCTGGTTGTTTCATTAACCAGTGTGCTGACACGTCTGTCTCCCATCCAGATTCCACTTCCTTTAATCCAGATTGCTGCCGGTGCATTACTGGCTCAGCCCATTTTTGGTTTATATGTGGAATTTAATCCTGAACTTTTCCTGTTATTGTTTATTCCACCGTTGTTGTTTGCTGAAAGTTCAAAAATACAACCTAAAGAGTTGATCAAACACAGTCGGGAAATCGTAGGTCTGGCGCTGATCCTGGTCTTAATCACTATTTTTGCCGTCGGCTACGTTATTCATTTACTGTTACCGAATGTTCCGCTTATTGCGGCGTTTGCATTGGCTGCGGTGTTGTCGCCAACGGATGCTGTCGCATTGTTGGGGATCGTCGGTAAAGGACGAATCAACAAAAGCATTCAGGAAGTGCTTGAAGGCGAAGCATTAATGAATGATGCCTCCGGTTTGGTGGCGTTGAAGTTTGCTGTCGCAGTGACTATGGGGACGATGGAATTTAGCGTGTATGGTGCGACTATCGCCTTTTTTGTCGTGGCAGTGGGCGGTATTGCCGTTGGGATCGCCGTTACCTGGTTATATGGTAAAGGACTGTTGTTGATCAGCCGTTACGCTCACGATGAGCCTTCAATCCAGATCGTGTTGATGTTGCTGCTGCCGTTTATTGTTTATCTGGTGGCGGAGCATTTTGGTTTATCCGGCATCCTCGCCGCTGTTGCCGCAGGGCTAACGACCAGCCGTATTGGCGTCGTGCATCATGCGCCTATACGACTGAGAATTAAGGCGAAAAGCTCCTGGTCAATGCTGGAATATGTCTTCAACGGCATGGTATTTTTGATTCTGGGCTTGCAGCTTCCGGCCATCATTTCGGAATCACTGACCCGCGCACAACACGATCCCTTAGTGCAAACCTGGTCGCTGGTGCTGGATATTGTGTGGATCTACCTTGCATTGATGGTTATGCGCTTTGGTTGGCTATGGTTGATGCGTCTGTACAGCCGCAGGCGGAAAAGTAATCATCCAATGCTGTTTGCCGGATACAAAACACGCCACTTGTTGTTAGCGACTTTTGCTGGCGTTCGTGGGGCTATAACTCTTGCGGGGGTGCTTTCTATACCGTTATTACTGCCCGATGGTGAACCGTTCCCTGGGCGCTATTTGCTGGTGTTTCTCGCTACCGGGGTGATCCTCTTTTCGTTGCTGTGCGGCATTATCATTCTGCCGCTGTTATTGGGGAAAAATGTTAGCCTGTTTAGCGATAACCGGCAGAAAGAAGAGATCGCCGCCGATTTGTTTATGTCTAAAATGGCTATCCTGAGCGTGCAAAAAACTCAGCAACGTTTGCTTGGTGCCAGCACGGAAAACCTCGATAATGAATTAATTATGGAAACCGGGGCCAGAATTATCGATTATATGCGGCGTAATGATGATGATATGTCGGCAAACGATAATTCGTTGCATATGCAACGGACAAAACTGGAAAGAACATTTAATCTGGCGGCGCTGAATGCCAAACGTGCAGCTATTTATCAAATGCGAGCAAGGCAAGAAGTGTGTGATGAAACACTGGCTAAAATTGTCAGTGAATTAGATGTACTGGAAGCATTAATTATGGACAGCCAATAATTTTATTGTTGTTTAATCAATAAATGATGGCTGAGTGTTGTTAACTCAGCATCGTTTATTATTGGCTTGATTTTTATGCCGTGATATAAACTCGGAATAGTAGTTTTTAATCTGTACTTAATTTAACGATGATGCTGTTTGACTGAGCGAATCATCGATTGCCTGGCGGTATCGAGATGATTACGCAGCGCGAGTACGGCATCTAAATCACTGCGGCAAATTAGCGCGCTAAGAATCGTCATATGCTCATCAATGGCAATAATATTACGTTGTTTCAGATCGCTTTCATCCCACTGATAATGACAGTGAAAAATCACCGATATAATTTCAAGTGTTTGATTAAAAAAGATGTTGTCAGCCGCAGATAGCAGCATGGCATGAAAATCGCGGTCTAACTGCGAAAACATACGAAAATTACTGCCAATGCTGTCACGCAGTGTCCGGTGGCGTTCGAGCAGTGTTTTTGCCTGTAACCAGCGTGAATCATCATCTGGCAAATTCAGAAAGTGCTGTAACGCGTGTGTTTCCAGCATCTCCCGCAGTTCAAACAGTTGTTCGGCATAAGACTGATCGAACTGCTTCATGCTCCACTGCCCGCGTTTTTCGCTCTGAATCAGACCATAGCGGCCAAATTTTAAAAGGTATTCTCGTACTACGACCGGGCTGACGCCTGCCGTCCGCGCCAGTTGCAGCTCGGAAAAACTCTCTCCGGCGCGTAGCTGACGCTGGTTAATCATGGTGAAAAATGCCTGCTCGAAAATGTAGTTTTGCTCTGTCAGCGAGACTGTGATGCAATCGAAACCATCGTTCTGTTCGGGTTTGCGGGCGACAACATAATCCTTCCCCACCTGGGTGAGCACGCCGCATGCGCTTAAATGCTGGAGTATGTGGCGTACCGTGGTGCGGCTAATGTTATACATTTCTGCCAGCCCACTTTGTGAAGGGAGTGGGGATGGAATATTTCCCCGCGCCATATCTTCAATCACCTGGTTTATGACGTTATGACGTAAATTCTGTGAACGACTCATTGTTCCCTCCAGTACGGCATTAAAAACCGATTTAAAACATTTTTATGCGTGATCATCCGCATATTTCATGGGCAAATTCAGTCGCTCTTATAAATTCGACGATATCTGGGAGTAATAAAATAAAAGGAGCAGTGAATCATGTCTACAATGAAAGTCTTAATTTGTCAGAAAATAAAGAGTTTAGTCTGGAAAATCCGGGAAAGGCCGGTGGCAGGCGACGATGAAGCACTAATTAAAATTAAAGCTGTCGGAATTTGTGGTACAGATATTCATGCCTGGGCGGGTAATCAGCCATTTTTTAGCTACCCACGTGTTTTAGGTCATGAAATATGTGGGGAGATTATTGATGCAGGGAAAAATATTCACAATTTTAATATTGGGCAGCAAGTTGCAGTAATTCCGTATATCTCTTGTCAGCAGTGTCCTGCGTGTAAAAGTGGTCGCACCAACTGCTGTGAAAGAATTTCAGTCATTGGTGTGCATCAGGATGGTGGTTTTAGTGAGTATCTGGCAGTGCCTGCGGCTAATTTGCTACCCGCAGACGGCATTGACCCGCAGGCGGCTGCGTTGATTGAACCTTTCGCCATTAGCGCTCATGCGGTACGTCGTGCGGCAGTTGCGCCCGGCGAGCAGGTGCTGGTGGTCGGTGCGGGGCCAATCGGTCTGGGCGCGGCGGCAATCGCTAAAGCTGATGGTGCACAGGTGGTAGTGGCAGATACCAGTCCGACTCGCCGTGAGCATGTAGCAACGCGTCTGGAACTGCCGGTGCTGGATCCTTCAGCAGAGGATTTTGATGACCAGTTGCGGGCGCAATTTGGTGGTTCTTTGGCGCAGAAAGTGATCGACGCGACGGGTAATCAACATGCGATGAATAACACAGTTAATCTGATTCGCCACGGCGGCACGGTGGTATTTGTCGGCCTGTTTAAAGGCGAGTTGCAATTCTCTGACCCGGAGTTCCATAAAAAAGAAACCACAATGATGGGTAGCCGCAACGCCACGCCGGAAGATTTCGCGAAAGTCGGGAGATTGATGGCGGAAGGGAAAATCACGGCTGACATGATGTTAACCCATCGCTATCCGTTCGCCACGCTGGCGGAAATCTATGAGCGCGATGTAATTAACAACCCTGAGTTGATTAAGGGCGTTATTACTTTCTGATAATCGGATATTGGTAAAGTTGCCATGCAGCGCTCGGGGACGTGTTGGGCGCTGTTTTTTTACGTTTCAATAATATACCGCAGGACGGATAAGGCGTTCACGCCGCATCCGGCAGTTGTGTGCCGATGCCTGATGCGACGCTTGCGCGTCTTATCCGAACTACAACCAGGCAATATTATTACCCTTCACGCTCAACCACTTTGATTTCCACCATACCAATGCCGAGCTTACGCGGCGAGTGGCCGAGAATGTTCCCTTCGTTGGTTGCGACAGGTTCCGGTGGAACAATCACCAGCGTATCGGCATCGGTTGGGTTATCGAAATGCAGCGTATTGGTGGTCACTTCATTACCCAGCACGATGGTTTGTTCTTCATTGCCTACGCGTACCGGAATGGGGCGGTCGGCGTTATTACCATAGGCTTTGGCGGTGATCACCAGGTCAAATTTCTTCGGCAGCGGATGTTTGTACTCGATTTTCACTTCATCGCCTAACTGCGCGTTTGACCAGCGTCCCCAGGATTCCGGGCGGGAAATTCCACTGAACTGTTTCACCTCTTCCGGCGCACCAGCGACGTTAAAGATGAAACTGTCTGCTTTGTAGCGAATATCGTTATCGACAATTTTCAGCGTATCAACATTCTCTTTGTAGCGTTTCATGTCGATGACCGTGTCTTTAAACGCTGTTTTGCCTTTCCATTCAGGATTATCAACATGCTGCACAATTTGTTGTCCGCCAAGTTGACCTTGTGAGACGCACCAGTCGGTGGAGAGCGCCAGTTCCGGTGCCCACAGTTGCGCCATCTTGTAACAGCGGTCAACCCAGACGAAATTGTCTCGTGGGGCGAAATCAGCTAACTGGAAACGCAGAGGTGCGGAGTATTCACTTTCTGGCAGAGGCTCCACGCGTTTATCTGACACGCGTAACAGCAGTGGCAGGCGGAAGTGGCTTCCTGAGAATGCGATCATGTTTTTGTTCTGATCAATGGTGAACGTTTTCATCTCGGTAGGGAATTTCCACAAGCGGATGATATCCGGCTTCCACGCCAGCACTTTCTCTTTAATGTTGAGGAACACTTCTGATATTGACTGACCAGACAGGCTGCTGCGTCCGAGACCGAGGAAGTTATCGCCTCCGAGAATATCCAGCACGGTAGCGCCGTTATCCATCGTGTTACGCTTCACTGCCAGCGTCTCTTGCTGCGGTTTGTCGCCACGGATGACAAAAAACAGGTTGTTGCGATCCTGTTTGTTCAGGTATTTCCACGCGGTGTTGTTCATCGCCAGATGGTCGGAAGAGACCACTATAACGGTATCTTTAAACCACGGAGAGGCTTTGATTTTGTTGATAAACGCCGCGATGTTCTCCTGGCTACAACTTACCGCGCTGAATGACTGGTTCGGTTTTCCGTCAAAATCATATTTTTTGCGGTTACAGGTACGTGAGATAAAACCATCCGGGTGATGGGTATCGACCGTCAGAGTAAACAGCGAAAACCGTTGGCCGGAGCGAGACAGTTCTTCAAATTTTTTCCATGCTTCGTCCAGCACCGTATCGTCGTAGAATCCCCAGTCGTTGCGATAATGCGGGTCTGCCACCACGCTTTTCAGTTCTTCCGAACCGTACAAATGGTCGAAGCCGTGTGATTTCAGGAACACATCTTTACCCGCAAAACGCAGGTTGGCTCCCTGCACGAAATAGTTCTGATAACCGGAATTTTTCAGGATATCGCCCAGACAGATGTTCTGTGGGAAGAAGCTGGAAACGGATGCAGAGGCGTTGCCTTCAAACGGGGCAAACAGCGGAATGCCACACTGGGAGGCTACCATGCCAGCAATTGTGTAATCGGTTCCCGGCAGTTGCTGCGTATGGCTGAAATCCAGCCCTTCATTTTTTAGCGCCCCCAGTTCTGGCGTGAGATCCGGGAAAGCGTCGTTGTCAAAATAAGTTCGTTCGAGGCTTTCTCCGTAGATATAAACCAGGTTGAGTTTGGGGGAGGGGATGGTTTTTGACGGCTCTTTATAATAAGCCGCAAAGTCCGGATCGCCGTCGCGCGATTGGGATTTCACCAGTTCTGTTATCTGACGAAATGCCGGGCTGGCATCCACTGAACCCAGCGCCAGCAAGAGTGCCAAAAGGCTGTAACCAAAATGGTGAGGATGATGTCGGCGGCGGCGAAGGATCCATCCCAGCGCGCCGAACACCGCCGTCAGTGCCAGCACAATGCCGATGCCTGGCAGGATATATTTGCTGACGCCTGCACCGGTCAGGCTGTTGGTTAAGGTATAGAGCACCGCGTCGTTAATACCATCGCCAGTAAAATAGTCGCTGGCAAACAGGGTAATATTTAAAACGACAAATAGCCCCAGCACCGTTAACGTGGCTGCAAACCACCAGGTGTTACGTCCCGCTTTCCATGCGTAGATCAGCACAGAGGCGAGAAACAGGGCGAAAGAGAGTAGTTCTGACAACGGGCGATCCTCACTAAACCAGGCCGTGTAGCCGATGTTTAAGATTTTTTGAGAAACACAATGTAATGGCGCTGCCATATTGCTGCAATTCTAGTGTCAAAAAAATGCGATGTTGTTAGGAATTAGTTTATAAACAGGCTTTTTTATTCAAGGTCGCGTCCCGCATAGCGGGGGATGAAAGCGTGAGAAGCGGGAAAAAGAGAAGGGGAGAGCCGCGCCAGCCGATTAACAGTTAAAACGCGGCATTATACAGAACAGATCAGGAGATAAAGTTCAGGCCTTGCTTTAATACCAGATCGCAGGCTTTGGTTTTCACTTTCTCCGCCAGCGGAGTGGTGCCGATGTTATCCAGATTAAGCTGCTGACCATCTTTGGTTTTCAGCAAACCCTGAATGCCATCCAGATAGTTGGTGTCTTCTTTCTGTTCTTCGCTGTTCAGGCCCAGCTTCTCCAGTACCTGATTTTTGATGTTTTCCGCGTCGGTCACTGAAGCCAGCTTTTGTTTCGCGCAATATTGCAGAATACCTGCGGCATTGTTCATATTGTCTGCGCTTAACGCCTGGTTGCCGCTGCTAAGCAGACTCGTTAATGAAGAGAGCGACCAACCACCTTCCTGTGTGGTGCTGCTCTGGTTGCTTAACTCGCTGGCGGCGCTGGAAAGCGCATCTTTCCAGGAAGCGGCATGTGTCCCGGCGGAAATGAATGCGGTGGTGACAATTGCACAGCACAGAAGGTGTTTAACAGTTTTCATCATCATTACTCATAATGGAATTTTGTCGCAGTATAACGCCGGAAATGGGGATTAATACTCTTTACCCGTTACCCGACTACGATAACTGTCCCAGTTGAAGATCACCCACAGGCTGTTGCCCAGGCGCATACGATCCATAACGCGTTCGCCCAGCAATTTCGTCATCTCCTCCATATTGCTGTTGGTCAGCATCCCGGTCGGGCGTTTGGAAGAAGAACGACGATCGACGATCTGGTTGATGATCACTTTTTCGTATTTCGATTCGGTCTGTACACCGATCTCGTCGATCACCAGCAGATCAACGTTGCTCAGATCGTTGAGCAGTTGCTCTTCGCTGGTGCCGCTATTTCTGAAAGTATCTTTCATCGCTGACATAATATCGGCAACAGTAATAATCAATACCGATTTGCCGCGTAGCAGTAGTTCGTTGCAGATCGCTGCCGCCAGGTGGTTTTTACCGGTTCCAGGCTTGCCAGAAAAGATAAAGCTGGCGATGTTGCCGTCGAACTCGTCGACATACTGGCGCGCTTTGCTCAACGCATTCATCTGCCCTTCGCATTCAACACGATAGTTCTCAAAGGAGCAGTTCTGATGCAGCGGACGAATGCCGGAGCGGTTAAAGGTGCGCTGCATTTTCATTGCCCGGTTCTCGCGCTCCAGAGCGGCGGCGCGGAGCGCTCCTTGTTCTTTCTGCCACGCCAGAAGCTCTTCACCCGTTTTGAAGGCGGGTTTGATATGGGCAGGCATCATTTTTTGCAGACGTTGCATCAGGTCGCCAACGTTTTTCATCGTTACCCTCTGAATCCCGGTGGAATTTGGCTGTCAGGTTCGCTGACTGTGTTCACATCTCGTTTCGGCAGTCCGCCATTGCTGGCACGACCAATTTGCAGACTGCGCGCCAGTTTTTGTTGCCATTGCACATGATGAAAGACTTTGCCTTCCGCCTGCCAGTAGGCAATGAATGAGGCCAGTTCTTCGGCGGTGGCGGGTTCTCTTAGCGCCACGCCCCATAATGCGGCCAGGCGAGTAAAATCAGCATCTGGCCGCCAGTCCGGGTACATGGCGAATTTTCCCATCGGTACGGCAACTGGGGGAGTTTGCGGTTCCTGATAGAGTTGATCGTCCAGAGCGACATCGCTTCCTGGACGTGTCAGCTTTTCTTCCAGCGCCAGCAGTTCAGCAAGACGTGAGGGCGTGACGGCATAAAACGCCGGAGCGTTGTTAGCAAATACGGCAACCATACCGCCTTCAGCTTTTGCCAGAACGGTCTGGTGATCGTGTACCAGGGCGTCAATACCAACGACGTCCGGGGTCAAAACTCTGGAAGACATACTGTTTCTCAATATGGAACGATGAACGAGAAGGGAGATTACTTTTATAGTAACACACGGATGAAAGGAGGCTGTCTCTCATCCGTGTGCTTTAAGCGAGGCAATTTTATACGCGAGGGCGCTTGCGGTACAACCATAATCCAGGAATGGAAAGGCCGATGGATAACGCGCCAACAATTGATGATGCCGTAAGAAAGTTGGTTAACAGGGTAATCATCAACGGCTCGCTGTAACCTAACTGGCTGATTTTTACGGCTGAAATCATTGCTGTATAAGCAGAGATACCGGGAAACATAGGGATAACGGCTGCCACGGTAAAGACTTTCGGATGCGCCAGATACCAGCGTGACCATTGAATACCAATGGTGCCGACCAGCATGGATGCCATAAAGGTTGACCATTCAATATTCAGCCCGGTATTCATTAAGATCATTCGAGAGCCATGACCAATCGCGCCAAGCAGTGCACACCAGCGTAACGCCCGAACCGGCACATTGAATACCATCGCAAAGCCGACTGCAGGAATTGCCGCGAGGATCATATCCTGCACTAGTGCTAAGAGAAATTCGATCACACCCATCCGCGTAGTCCCCAAATCGTGAGTGCCATCACCACGCCAACGCAGGTAGCCAACGTCAATAGGCTGGCAATCGCCCAGCGTGCCAGCCCGGTATTGATGTGCCCTTTAAACATATCAGCGACGGCATTAATCAACGGAAAGCCCGGCACCAGCAGCAGAACGCTGGCAGCCATCGCGATTGTTGGCGTATTGCTGAAGGCAGGGAGTTGTAAAAGCAAACCAGAAATCGTGGTGGCGGCAAATGCGGTGATGCAAAAGTTTATCTGAGGGTGGAGATGACGTTGCGCCAGTAGCTGACGGATATACATTGCGACCGTGCTGGCAAAGAAGGTGATGACGGCACCATCCCAGCCACCTTTATTGAGCTTACAGAAACAGGCGCATGACAGACCAACCATCAAGGCGACCAGCCATCTCGGGTAACGTAAGGGTTGAATCTGGCTAAAACGTTTCTCCACGCCTTTGTAATCCAGCAGGTGATGCTCCGCCAGAATCACAATATGCTGAACTTCCGTCACTACATGCATATTAATGCCGCGATCGTGATTTTTGCGCGTAGATGTCAGGCATTGCCCATCTTTAATGGTAGTAAGCACAATGGCGTTCGAAGAGATAGAACTTTCGACGCAGTCCATTCCCAACGCCCGACCCAGTCGCGAGGAAAGCTCATCAACTAACGCGCTTTCCGCTCCATGTTGCAAAAGAAATAATCCACACTGGATACAAAGCCGTGTTACG
Organism: Escherichia sp. KTE96; assembly: GCF_000408525.1. Taxonomy (NCBI): domain Bacteria; kingdom Pseudomonadati; phylum Pseudomonadota; class Gammaproteobacteria; order Enterobacterales; family Enterobacteriaceae; genus Escherichia; species Escherichia sp. KTE96. The sequence continues at coordinate 1,057,918 of NZ_KE137149.1, forward strand.
GCCCGCTGTTGCTCAGTCTGCATAACTCGTCCTTTGTCATAGACGTGCTGCGTATTGTTCAAATAATAAGACCCCATTTGTATCATGAAGAGCGGTTGTTTTGGGGTAGGTTAAGATCAAAATTGCGCTGATTAGTCCTGGTTGACGGGTGAAGTTCAGTGGCGAAAAGCGAATTTTTTATCGCTGCAAAAAAATTATCATATGAATATTATAATTATAATGAATTTATAATTTGTCTCTTACGGATTAGAGTAATGGATGGCCGTTCGTGCTTTTGAATTTTAAACAGATAAAATCATCAGATTTTACTGATTTTTTTTGTATAAATGCTGAAGAGATGTTTTTTGTTCGATGGGAAGGCGGTATTTTAATTATATCTTAAACTAATGGAATTCCAGGGTTTCCATTAAGTATTTCTAACAAGTTAATTTAGTTATTTTAAATGTCTCCAGGCTATTTCACCAGGTTATCATTTGATGCTAACCTTCTGACACATGCCGTGGAGTTATTGTGCAGCAGGAGTATGCTGATATGAAAGTGAATGCTAAGGATAATTTATTCGCTTAATCTATTAATTTGCTGGAAGCATTTAAGGAATGAATATCCTGAATAAACCATCATGATTTTTAGACAGTGGATGTGGAGGAAATATGTTGCCAGGATGCTGCAAAAATGGAATTGTTATCAGTAAAATACCGGTTATGCAAGCAGGGTTAAAAGAGGTCATGAGGACTCACTTCCCTGAATATGAAATAATATCCAGAGCCTCCGCGGAGGATCTTACCTTATTACAATTACGTCGCTCCGGATTAGTCATTGCCGATTTAACCGGCGAAAATGACAATCCACATTCCGTTTGTGAACATTATTATTCATTGATCTCACAATACAGGGAAATTCATTGGGTTTTCATGGTTTCGCGTGCCTGGTACTCTCAGGCGGTAGAACTGCTTATGTGCCCGGCAGCGACGTTACTGTCCGATATCGAACCCATTGAGAATCTGGTTAAGACGGTTCGTTCCGGTAATGCGCATGCAGAGCGTATCAGCGCCATGCTGACCTCCCCGGCAATGACTGAAACTCAGGATTTTAGCTATCGCACCGTCATTCTGACACTTTCAGAGCGCAAGGTACTGCGGTTGTTAGGCAAAGGATGGGGCATCAACCAGATAGCTTCATTGCTTAAGAAAAGCAATAAAACCATCAGCGCACAAAAAAACAGTGCGATGCGTCGGCTGGCAATTCACAGCAACGCTGAGATGTATGCATGGATAAATAGCGCGCAGGGGGCAAGAGAACTTAACTTGCCTTCGGTTTATGGAGATGCCGCAGAATGGAACACAGCCGAATTAAGAAGAGAAATGTCGCACTCATAGAGAAGTGCGTCATGAGTAGTATCGGTATTGAAAGCTTATTCAGAAAGTTTGCGGGTAACCCTTATACACTCCATATCTATAGAAGCCAGGAGGCGTTTCAGGATGCGATGTCGCGGGTCTCATTTGCGGCGGTTATTTTTTCTTTTTCTGCCATGAGAAGTGAGCGCAGAGAGGGATTATCTTATTTGACTGAGCTGGCTATTAAATTTCCGCGTACCCGGCGTTTAGTTATTGCGGATGATGATATTGAAGCACGATTAATCGGATCATTATCGCCATCACCGTTGGACGGTGTATTAAGTAAAGCATCGACGCTGGACATTTTTTATCAGGAGCTGTTTCTGTCATTAAATGGCGTGCGTCAGGCTACCGATCGCCTGAACAATCAGTGGTACATTAATCAAAGCCGGACGCTAAGCCCAACGGAGAGAGAAATATTGCGTTTTATGTCGCGTGGCTACTCAATGACACAAATTGCCGAGCAGCTTAAACGAAATATTAAAACGATCCGCGCGCATAAATTTAATGTGATGTCGAAACTGGGCGTCAGTTCCGATGCTGGGTTGTTGGAGGCTGCAGACATTCTGTTATGTATGCGGGTTTCAGAAACAAGCAATGTGTTGCATTCCTTTTAATACGCTAATGCCGGGTTATCACCCCGGCAGAGTTTTTCATTTCAGCGTACAGTCGCCGCATTGCTGTACATCCGGCAAGCGATAACGTTGGCAGCAGGTACGGCGCACCAACAGGCCGTCGCGCAGCACCACCGTACGCCAAAGAGGATTATCTTCACCCGTGGAGAGTGTTTTCTCAAAAAAGAGAGCACGGCGAAGTGATTCAACTGTCGCATCACCAAGTAACTGCTTCATCTCAGTCAAATACCAGTTGATCAGATAGCCGGTATTACTCCAGATAAGTTTGCCATTGATTTCGCCGGTGGCTTCTAATGCCTGCACAACCGGGGCGATCGCCTGACTGATTAACTTTTCCATTCGCTGCTGTGGCAAATGCGGAGCGTTCTTGTCCTCACACACGTCGATCCAGAAACAGGCGGCACGCCCGGTTTCGTGAAACTCAACGTGAAAATGTTCCGGGGAAAGATCTAACGCTTTTTCCTGTGTTAACAGCGCCAGCATTAATGGCGGCATCATCAGACCGATATACCATTGCGCCCACAGTGAGATCAGCGGCTTATTCTCGCGGAGCATCAATGGTTGATTGCGGTAGATATGATCGGAATAAACAGCCAACAGGGAACGCAGGGCCGTTGGAGAAGACCATTGCGCCAGCGTCAGGGCGCTAAGTGGGGCGGGTTCATCCAGACGGATAAACTCCAGCAAATGTTCACGATGTTCTGCGATCGTCGCACGTACTGTTTCCGCAAGTGTTGGATCTTGCGGCTGGAGATGCGTTCGCCAGATAACATCTTCAAGAAGCGGTGCGGAACGATAGGCCATAATCGTGATAGTAATCTAAATGATAATGATTGCTAATCCTAGCGATAGGTTTAAACGATAGCAAGGGATTTTGCTAGCTTGCAAACGATAAAAATTATCATATGATATTGCTTATCATTATCAATAAAAGAGATGAAACCATGTTGCAACGTACACTGGGCAGTGGTTGGGGAGTGTTGCTGCCGGGATTGCTGATTGCAGGACTGACGTATGTGGATTTATCGCCGGAACTGTGGCGGATTGTCATGCTGATGGGATTATTGGTGACACCGCTGATGCTGTATCACAAACAGTTACGGCATTATGTTTTGTTGCCATCGTGCCTGGCGCTAATTGCGAGCGTCATACTGATGATAACGAGCTGGGATCAAGGATGATAAAACAGGGAAAAAACAAGAAAGGAAGTAAAGATAATTGGTGCGAGGGGGGGGACTTGAACCCCCACGTCCGTAAGGACACTAACACCTGAAGCTAGCGCGTCTACCAATTCCGCCACCTTCGCATACCATCAATTCTTAAAAAAGAATTGCTACCACGGAGGCGCATTCTAGTGGTTTTCAGTTTTTCGTCAATAGTTAATTGTCGCCTGATGTGTGATTGCTGGAAAAATGGCCATCAGTGGATTGTGGATAATTCGTTTGTCGGTCAGATCAGGCGTTCACGTCGCATCCGACATGGCTTGTGGCTGTATATGCCAGATGCGACGCTGACGCGTCTTATCTGGCCTACGGAGGGCTAACGTACAGGTTTTGTTGGTTGGATAAGGCGTTTACGCCGCATCCGACACGGCATGCGGCGACAGGTGCCAGAGACTTAACCTTTCTTCGCCTGGCGGGTCATAATGGCGCGATACACCTTGAAACGCCCGGTTTGTGCGATGACTTCATGGAAGCCAAATGTTTCATCCAGCAGATCCGGATAAGGCAGGAACGCATTCGCTACAATCCGCAACTCGCCGCCGCTATTAAGATGACGTACCGCGCCGCGAATCAACGTTTGCGCAGCATCAAGGCTGGTTTGCATTCCATCGTGGAACGGTGGGTTGGAGATAATCATGTCAAAACGACCTTTCACCTCGGAAAAGACGTTGCTGGCAAAGACTTCACCTTCAACACCGTTAGCGGAAAGTGTCGCGCGACTGGCTTCTACTGCCGGTGCGGAGACATCGCACAAGGTGAGGCGAATTTTCGGTGAATGGTGCGCAAAAGCAACCGAAAGCACGCCTGCACCGCAGCCGACATCCAGCACTTTGCCTTTCGTGTGCGGAGTAAATGTCGAAAGCAGCAACTGGCTACCGACATCCAGGCCGTCACGACTAAACACGCCCGGCAACGTTTTGACCGTCAGGCCATCAACGTTGTATTCGCCCCAGAATTTATCAGCATCAAACTCCGGCTGCTTTTCCAGACGACCAAAATAGAGGCCGCAGCGGCGGGCGCTGTCTACCTTATTCAGTGGTGCGTAGTCCGCCAACATCTGCTCGGCGCTGCGCACACCGCTGCGGTTTTCGCCCACGACGAAAATATCTGTCCCTACCGGCAGCAGTGACAGTAGGTTCATCAGTTGGAATTGCGCTTCTGGTTTGTTCTTCGGCCAGTAGTAGATCAGCGTATCGCAATCTGCGACGTCGTCCGCCGTAGCGATCAGGCTAAAACGGGCGTTATCACCCATCTGGCGACTTAACACCTGCCAATGGTGGAATTGCTGGGTATGAGCACGACTGGCCGCGGTATCTAAACGCGCGGGCAGGTCATCCTGTAAGTCACCGGCAAACAGAATACGGCTTTGTTCGAAATCATCACTGTGGCGCAGCAAGACTTCACTTGCCGGGGTAAATGCAGACATGGAATGCTCCTCAATTGATACTGGCGGCGATTATAGCCATATGTTGGCGCGGTATCGACGAATTTGCTATATTTGCGCCCCTGACAACAGGAGCGATTCGCTATGACATCCCGACGAGACTGGCAGTTACAGCAACTGGGCATTACCCAGTGGTCGCTGCGTCGCCCTGGCGCGTTGCAGGGAGAGGTAGCCATTGCGATCCCGGCACACGTTCGTCTGGTGATGGTGGCAAACGATATTCCCGCCCTGACCGATCCGCTGGTGAGTGACGTTTTGCGCGCATTAACCGTTAGCCCCGAGCAGGTACTGCAATTGACGCCCGAAAGGATCGCGATGCTACCGCAAGGTAGTCGCTGCAACAGTTGGCGGCTGGGCACTGATGAACCGCTGTCACTGGAAGGTGCCCAGATAGCATCCCCGACGCTCACTGAATTACGGGCAAACCCAACGGCACGCGCCGCGTTATGGCAACAAATTTGCACATATGAATACGATTTCTTCCCTCGAAACGACTGATTTACCAGCGGCTTTTAACATTGAACAACGCGCCCACGCCTTTCCGTGGAGCGAAAAAACCTTTGCCAGCAACCAGGGCGAACGCTATCTCAACTTTCAGTTAACGCAAAACGGCAAAATGGCGGCGTTTGCGATTACGCAAGTGGTGCTGGATGAAGCTACATTGTTCAATATTGCTGTCGATCCCGACTATCAGCGTCAGGGATTGGGAAGGGCGCTACTGGAGCATCTGATCGACGAACTGGAAAAACGCGGCGTGGCAACGCTATGGCTGGAGGTCCGCGCCTCAAACGCTGCCGCCATTGCCCTGTATGAAAGTTTAGGTTTTAACGAGGCGACGATTCGCCGCAATTACTACCCCACCACGGACGGTCGCGAAGACGCCATCATCATGGCGTTGCCAATCAGTATGTAAGACAAGGTGGAATAATGAAGTGGGACTGGATTTTCTTTGATGCCGATGAAACGCTGTTTACTTTTGACTCGTTCACCGGCCTGCAGCGGATGTTTCTTGACTACAGCGTCACCTTTACCGCTGAAGATTTTCAGGACTATCAGGCCGTTAACAAGCCACTGTGGGTGGATTATCAAAACGGCGCGATCACTTCATTACAGCTTCAGCACGGGCGTTTTGAAAGCTGGGCCGAACGACTGAACGTCGAGCCAGGTAAACTCAACGAGGCCTTTATAAATGCGATGGCGGAAATCTGCACGCCGCTGCCGGGCGCGGTTTCCCTGCTTAACGCCATTCGCGGCAACGCCAAAATCGGCATCATCACCAACGGCTTTAGCGCCTTGCAGCAGGTGCGTCTGGAACGCACGGGCCTGCGTGATTATTTCGATTTGCTAGTGATTTCCGAAGAAGTTGGTGTCGCCAAGCCGAATAAGAAAATTTTCGATTATGCCCTGGAACAGGCGGGTAATCCTGACCGTTCACGAGTGCTGATGGTCGGTGATACTGCTGAGTCCGATATTCTCGGTGGTATCAATGCCGGGCTTGCGACCTGCTGGCTGAATGCGCACAGCCGTGAGCAACCAGAAGGTATCGCACCCACCTGGACCGTTTCATCGTTGCATGAACTGGAGCAACTCCTGTGTAAACACTGATTGCCTCCCCCCCGTTGATGGGTAAAATAGCCGCAATTTTTCGTTTTCAACAAGCGCGGCGCGATGCCGCTTACTCAAGAAGAAAGAATTATGACGTTGTCTCCTTATTTGCAAGAGGTGGCGAAGCGCCGCACTTTTGCCATTATTTCTCACCCGGACGCAGGTAAGACCACTATTACCGAGAAGGTGTTGCTGTTCGGACAGGCCATTCAGACCGCCGGTACAGTAAAAGGCCGTGGCTCTAACCAGCACGCGAAGTCGGACTGGATGGAGATGGAAAAGCAGCGTGGTATCTCTATTACCACTTCTGTGATGCAGTTCCCTTATAAGGATTGCCTGGTTAACCTGCTCGACACCCCGGGGCACGAAGACTTCTCGGAAGATACCTATCGTACACTGACTGCAGTGGACTGCTGCCTGATGGTGATCGACGCCGCAAAAGGTGTAGAAGATCGTACCCGCAAGCTGATGGAAGTTACCCGTCTGCGCGATACGCCGATCCTCACCTTTATGAACAAACTTGACCGTGATATCCGCGACCCGATGGAATTGCTCGATGAAGTTGAAAACGAGCTGAAAATCGGTTGTGCGCCGATCACCTGGCCGATTGGCTGCGGCAAGCTGTTTAAAGGCGTTTACCATCTTTATAAAGATGAAACGTATCTCTATCAGAGCGGTAAAGGTCACACCATTCAGGAAGTGCGTATTGTTAAAGGGCTGAACAACCCGGATCTCGATGCTGCTGTTGGTGAAGATCTGGCGCAACAACTGCGTGATGAACTGGAACTGGTGAAAGGCGCATCTAACGAGTTCGACAAAGAGCTGTTCCTTGCAGGTGAAATCACCCCAGTATTTTTTGGTACTGCGCTGGGTAACTTCGGCGTGGATCATATGCTGGACGGGCTGGTGGAGTGGGCGCCTGCGCCGATGTCGCGTCAGACAGATACTCGCACTGTAGAGGCGAGCGAAGACAAATTTACCGGCTTCGTATTTAAAATTCAGGCCAACATGGACCCGAAACACCGCGACCGCGTGGCATTTATGCGAGTCGTGTCTGGTAAATATGAAAAAGGCATGAAACTGCGCCAGGTGCGTACCGCGAAAGACGTGGTGATTTCCGACGCATTGACCTTTATGGCGGGCGACCGTTCGCACGTTGAAGAAGCTTATCCGGGCGATATCCTTGGTCTGCACAACCACGGCACTATTCAGATTGGCGACACCTTTACCCAGGGCGAGATGATGAAGTTCACCGGTATTCCGAACTTCGCACCAGAACTGTTCCGCCGTATCCGCCTGAAAGATCCGCTGAAGCAAAAACAACTGCTCAAAGGGCTGGTACAGCTTTCCGAAGAGGGCGCGGTACAGGTGTTCCGTCCGCTCTCCAACAACGACCTGATCGTAGGTGCGGTTGGTGTGCTGCAGTTTGATGTGGTGGTATCGCGCCTGAAGAGCGAATACAACGTTGAAGCCGTGTACGAGTCGGTCAACGTTGCCACCGCCCGTTGGGTAGAATGTGCGGACGCGAAGAAATTCGAAGAGTTCAAGCGTAAGAACGAAAGCCAACTGGCGCTTGATGGCGGCGACAACCTCGCTTACATCGCTACCAGCATGGTGAACTTGCGCTTAGCGCAAGAGCGTTACCCGGATGTTCAGTTCCACCAGACTCGCGAACATTAATTCTTGCCTCAAGGGCGCGGCAACCGCTGCGCCCTGTCACTTTCCCTTCCTTATTAGCCGCTTGCGGAATGTTCTTAAAACATTCGCTTTTGCTTATGTTTGCGCGTTTTTTAGCCGATGCGGCGAGCGGTTTCAAAATTGTGATCTATATTTAACAAAGTGATGACATTTGTGACGGCTTTAAATACCGTTCAATTCGTGGATATCAGTATTTAAAACCGTTAAATGTCATTCGATTGATATTAATAACTGATCCAGAGGCTGTGATGGTCGTTATTCATCACTCATCGCTTTTGTGATGGCGACCATTGACTTCTGTACAGGGTGAAGTCTCTCCCTTTCAGCAATGCAACCTCGTGTTGCCAGGCTCAAATTATGAGCAAACATACAGGAATACATCGATGACTATGACAAAACTGAAGATTTCGAAAACGCTGCTGGCCGTAATGTTGACCTCTGCCGTGGCGACAGGCTCTGCTTTTGCGGAAAACAACGCGCAGACCACCAACGAAACCGCAGGGCAAAAAGTCGATAGCTCTATGAATAAAGTCGGTAATTTCATGGATGACAGCGCCATCACTGCGAAAGTGAAGGCGGCTCTGGTGGATCATGACAACATCAAAAGCACCGATATCTCTGTTAAAACCGATCAAAAAGTCGTGACTCTGAGCGGATTTGTTGAAAGCCAGGCACAGGCTGAAGAGGCCGTGAAAGTGGCTAAAGGGGTTGAGGGTGTGACCTCTGTCAGCGACAAACTGCACGTTCGCGACGCTAAAGAAGGCTCTGTGAAGGGTTACGCAGGTGATACCGCCACCACCAGTGAAATCAAAGCCAAACTGCTGGCAGACGATATCGTCCCTTCCCGTCATGTGAAAGTTGAAACCACCGACGGCGTGGTTCAGCTCTCCGGTACTGTTGATTCTCAGGCACAAAGCGACCGTGCTGAAAGTATCGCTAAAGCGGTAGATGGTGTGAAAAGCGTTAAAAATGATCTGAAAACTAAGTAATTCGTCGTAATTCGTCCTCCCGAACTTTGTCGGGAGGCGCGATGTGCACCACACTAAAAATATCGCATTGAGTGATTTGCACGCTCATATCAAGCGGTGACATTAACTATGGTAAAGGAGACGCTTATGTTTCGTTGGGGCATCATATTTCTGGTTATCGCGTTAATCGCCGCCGCACTTGGGTTTGGTGGTCTGGCCGGTACTGCTGCAGGTGCAGCAAAAATTGTCTTTGTCGTCGGGATTATTCTGTTCCTGGTGAGTTTGTTCATGGGCCGAAAACGACCCTAGATTTCAGACCATTAAGAAAATTTTATACAAAGCCAGTCCAGCGGACTGGCTTTTACGGTTTTAGCGAATAATAAATTGCGTTACTTTGTCAGTCTTTCACATTAAAAAAACAGGAAGGCAGAGGTGGGGCAGCGAATACCTGTAACGCTTGGTAATATTGCGCCGTTGTCGCTAAGGCCGTTCCAGCCCGGGCGTATTGCGCTGGTGTGCGAAGGCGGTGGGCAACGCGGAATCTTCACGGCTGGCGTGCTGGATGAGTTTATGCGCGCGCAGTTTAATCCTTTCGATCTTTATTTTGGCACGTCTGCCGGGGCGCAGAACCTTTCGGCGTATATTTGTAACCAGCCTGGTTACGCCCGCAAAGTCATCATGCGCTATACCACAAAACGCGAATTTTTCGATCCAGTGCGTTTTGTGCGTGGCGGAAATCTTATCGATCTGGACTGGCTGATAGAGGCGACGGCCAGCCAGATGCCGTTGCAGATGGATACCGCCGCGCGGCTGTTTGAGAGCGGCAAATCGTTTTATATGTGTGCCTGTCGTCAGGACGATTACACGCCGAACTACTTTTTGCCGACCAAACAAAACTGGCTGGATTTGATTCGCGCCTCAAGTGCGATTCCTGGTTTTTATCGCACCGGAGTTTCACTTGATGGAATTAACTATTTTGATGGTGGCGTCAGCGATGCGATCCCGGTTAAGGAAGCGGCAAGACAAGGAGCGAAAACGCTGGTGGTGATCCGCACTGTGCCGTCGCAAATGTATTACACACCGCAGTGGTTTAAACGCATGGAACGCTGGCTGGGCGACAGTAGCCTGCAACCGCTGGTGAATTTGGTGCAGCACCATGAAACCAGTTATCGTGACATCCAGCAATTTATTGAAAAACCACCGGGCAAGCTGCGGATATTCGAAATTTATCCGCCGAAGCCGCTGCATAGTATCGCCCTGGGAAGTCGGCTTCCGGCGCTGCGCGATGACTATAAACTCGGGCGTTTATGCGGTCGTTATTTTCTGGCAACCGTCGGTAAAATGCTAACCGAAAAAGCGCCGCTTACCCGCCATCTGGTGCCCGCGGCGACGCCTGAATCGATCGTCATTCCGCCTGCGCCAGTCGCCAACGATACGCTGGTTGCCGGGGTGAGTGACGCGCCGCAGGCGAATGACCCGACATTTAATAATGAGGATCTGGCTTGATTTGCCGTTTTATCGATACCCACTGTCATTTTGATTTTCCGCCGTTTCGTGGCGATGAAGAGTCTAGCCTGCAACGCGCGGCACAAGCGGGTGTAGGCAAGATCATTGTTCCGGCAACCGAGGCGGCAAACTTTGCCCGCGTGTTGGCGCTGGCGGAAAATTATCAACCGCTGTACGCCGCGTTAGGGCTACACCCAGGGATGTTGGATCAACACACCGATGAGTCGCTGGAACAGTTACAGCAGGCGCTGGAAAGACGTCCCGCAAAGGTGGTGGCAGTGGGGGAGATCGGTCTGGATCTCTTTGGCGATGATCCACAATTCGATCACCAACAGTGGTTGCTCGACGAACAACTGAAACTGGCGAAACGCTATGATCTGCCGGTGATCCTCCATTCGCGCCGTACTCATGACAAACTGGCGATGCACCTTAAACGCCACGATTTGCCACGCACTGGCGTAGTCCACGGTTTTTCCGGCAGCCTGCAACAGGCCGAACGGTTTGTACAATTGAACTACAAAATCGGTGTAGGCGGCACCATCACTTATCCACGCGCCAGTAAAACTCGCGATGTAATAGCGAAACTGCCACTGGCGTCGTTGTTACTGGAAACCGACGCGCCGGATATGCCGCTCAACGGTTTTCAGGGGCAGCCCAACCGCCCGGAACAGGCCGCCCGGGTGTTTGCCGTGCTGTGCGAGTTACGTCCGGAAGCAGAAGATGAGATTGCTGAAGCGTTGCGTAATAACACATATGCGATGTTTAACGTGCCGTAGGACGGGTAAGGCGTTCACGCCGTATCTGGCAGTTGGCGCACAATGCCGGATGCGACGCTGACGCGTCTTGTCATGCCTACTGGCCTGTGCCACCGGCATGTCACAAATACAGCGCCGGAAATATCAATCGACTCACCTCACGCTCCTTTAACGCGCCAGCCAACTGCTCAACATCTTCCGGCGTGGCGCTCGGCCAGTTTTGCGCTTCTCCATACACACCGTGCGCATGAAACGCGTTCAGCCGTACAGGAACGTCACCAAGTTGCCTGATAAACGCTGCCAATTCATCAATATGCTGCAAATAATCCACCTGATTGGGGATTACCAGCAAACGCAGTTCCGCCAGCTTACCGCGCTCTGCAAGCAAACAGATGCTGTGCTTAATCTGTTGATTATCGCGTCCGGTTAACTGTTGATGGCAGGCGCTATCCCACGCTTTAAGATCGAGCATCGCGCCGTCGCACACCGGGAGTAATTTTTCCCAGCCGGTTTCGCTCAACATGCCGTTGCTGTCCACCAGACAGGTAAGGTGGTGCAGTTGTGGATCGCTTTTGATGGCAGTAAACAGTGCCACCATAAACGGGAGCTGGGTCGTGGCTTCGCCGCCGCTCACCGTTATCCCTTCGATAAACAGCACCACTTTGCGGATATGACTAAGCACTTCGTCCACACTCATCGATTGTGCCATCGGCGTGGCGTGTTGTGGGCACATCTTCAGGCAGGTATCGCACTGCTCACAGACCGCAACGCTCCACACCACTTTGCTGTCGACAATCTGCAACGCCTGATGTGGACACTGCGGCACGCACTCCCCGCAATCATTACAGCGCCCCATCGTCCACGGATTGTGGCAATTTTTGCAGCGCAGATTACAGCCCTGTAAAAACAGAGCCAGACGACTGCCTGGCCCGTCAACGCAGGAGAAGGGGATGATCTTACTGACTAAAGCGCATCTGCTGTTCATGGCTTATCACGCGCGGTTGGCGTTCCAGAATACGAGTGTTACGTGCAGCTTCTTCGCCCAGCCATGTGGTGTTGGTACGTGAGCCTTCGGCGCGATATTTTTCTAAATCTGACAAACGCACCATATAACCGGTAACACGAACCAAATCGTTACCGCTGACGTTGGCAGTAAATTCGCGCATTCCGGCTTTAAAGGCACCGAGGCAAAGCTGCACCAGTGCCTGCGGATTACGCTTGATGGTTTCGTCGAGCGTCAGAATGTCGCTGATCCCGGAGTAGTAATATGCATGATGTGGAGCGACGGTTTGCAGATGGGTGATCGGATCTGGCTCATCGCCATACGGCAAGCGCGCCCCCGGTGTGGTGCCAACATCAGAACTGATCCCCGACTGTGCGTGTAACATGGCGCGTTTTTGCCAGCCATATTTTACGGGAGTATTGGCGACAAACTCCGCCAGTTGCGCGCTGATGCGATAACCCACTTCATTTGCGGCGGCTTCTTTACCGTAGCGCGCGGCAATCCCTTCTTTCTCGCACAGCAAGTTAACCGCTTCTGCCAGCCCGTACATGCCAAACATCGGCACAAAACGTTCAGGATCAATCAACCCTTCTTTCACCAGGAAGCTATTCTCAAAGAAGTGTGATTGTTGATAGAGGAATTCACACCGCGCATCGATGATGGCGATCTGCTGCTGGCAGTAGTGCGGTAGAGTGCGCGTAAAAAAGTCATCCAGCGACTCACTACGTTCAGCAATGGCCTTCAGGTTAAGGCGCACCAGCGTGCTGCCACCACCGGCCAGCGGCAGTGAGTTGTAGCAGCTCACAATCCCGTAGCCCCCTTTTGTGAAAATTTTATCATGTACCGGACCATTGGCGATGTGCGGTTTGCTACATTCACAGATGTTCTTCGCCACTTCCAGCAGCAGGTCATCAGGAGTGATTTCGGGATCGTAGATAAAGGTCAGATTCGGTGAAACCTGCTTCAACTCGGCATCTGCGCGCAGTATTGCACGAGTGATGGGGGAATCGAACGGGCCGATATTGGCGTGCATAAAGGCGTCTGGCAGGGTTCTGTCGAGATAACGCCAGAAACGTTTTATTCGAATATCAATCTCGTCCTGTGTTAGAATTTTCACATATGGTTGCAACAACGCATCCAATTGCCCAAGGTAGACCGGCATCGATGTGACTGACGGGACATGGTGATAAAGAATGGTCAGCAGGGAGAGCGCATCATCAAGATCTTTGGCGCCTTCCAGCTCCAGCCATTCAGAACCGTTGGCCAGAAAACGGGCGTAATCGGGTAAGACATAGCGCGGTTTGTACGGCGCATGACCTTCAAACATATCGCAGATTATACCTTCATCCAGCGCACGGCAGGCTTCGGCAGGCAGCTCCGGGTAAGGCAGATTGTTTTCTGCTTCCAGCGCCAGAAAATGGCGCTTCTGCTCCGGGCTAAGTACCGGGCTGGTGACAATTTGCTGGCAACGTTGTTGCAGTGCAATTTCATGAGAAGTGGGCATCTTCTTTTCCTTTTATGCCGAAGGTGATGCGCCATTGTAAGAAGTTTCGTGATGTTCACTTTGATCCTGATGCGTTTGCCGCCACTGACGCATTCATTTGAAAGTGAATTATTTGAACCAGGTCGCATTACCGTAATGCAAATTTGTAAGTAGATTTTCTTAATTGTGATGTATATCGAAGTGCGTTGCGAAGTCGATGTTAGAATACTAACAAACTCGCAAGGTGAATTTTATTGGCGACAAGCCAGGAGAATGAAATGACTGATCTGAAAGCAAGCAGCCTGCGTGCACTGAAATTGATGGACCTGACTACCCTGAATGACGACGACACCGACGAGAAAGTGATCGCCCTGTGTCATCAGGCCAAAACTCCGGTCGGCAATACCGCCGCTATCTGTATCTATCCTCGCTTTATCCCAATTGCTCGCAAAACGCTGAAAGAGCAGGGTACCCCGGAAATCCGTATTGCTACGGTAACCAACTTCCCACACGGTAACGACGACATCGAAATCGCACTGGCAGAAACCCGTGCGGCAATTGCTTACGGTGCCGATGAAGTTGACGTGGTGTTCCCGTACCGCGCGCTGATGGCGGGTAACGAGCAGGTTGGTTTTGACCTGGTGAAAGCCTGTAAAGAGGCTTGCGCAGCGGCGAATGTGCTGCTGAAAGTGATCATCGAAACCGGTGAACTGAAAGACGAAGCGCTGATCCGCAAAGCGTCTGAAATCTCCATTAAAGCGGGTGCTGACTTCATCAAAACCTCTACCGGTAAAGTGGCAGTGAACGCGACGCCGGAAAGCGCGCGCATCATGATGGAAGTGATCCGTGATATGGGCGTAGAGAAAACCGTTGGTTTCAAACCGGCGGGCGGCGTGCGTACTGCGGAAGATGCGCAGAAATATCTCGCGATTGCCGATGAACTGTTCGGTGCTGACTGGGCAGATGCGCGTCACTATCGCTTTGGCGCTTCCAGCCTGCTGGCAAGCCTGCTGAAAGCGCTGGGTCACGGCGACGGTAAGAGCGCCAGCAGCTACTAAGCTGCCTTGTGCCAGAGGGTGGATGCCGGATGCCCCTGTAGGCCTGATAAGACGCGTCAGCGTCGCATCAGGCTGTCAGCAGTGATGCCGGATGCGGCGTGAGCGCCTTATCCGGCCTACGGGGCGAGTGCCATGCAGGCTTGATAAGAAGCTGCCAGCATCAGGCAATAACAACATCCGCCATCTGGCAACAACGCCTTCAAACTTATTCCACGGGAGGTTACCTTGTTTCTCGCACAAGAAATTATTCGTAAAAAACGTGATGGTCATGCGCTGAGCGATGAAGAAATTCGTTTCTTTATCAACGGCATTCGCGACAACACTATCTCCGAAGGGCAGATTGCCGCCCTCGCGATGACCATTTTCTTCCACGATATGACAATGCCGGAGCGTGTCTCGCTGACCATGGCGATGCGAGATTCAGGAACCGTTCTCGACTGGAAAAGCCTGCATCTGAATGGCCCGATTGTTGATAAACACTCCACCGGTGGCGTCGGTGATGTCACTTCGCTGATGCTTGGGCCAATGGTCGCTGCCTGCGGCGGCTACATTCCGATGATCTCCGGTCGTGGCCTCGGTCATACTGGCGGCACGCTCGACAAACTGGAGTCAATCCCTGGCTTTGATATCTTCCCGGATGACAACCGTTTCCGCGAAATCATTAAAGATGTTGGCGTAGCAATTATCGGCCAGACCAGCTCACTGGCTCCGGCGGATAAACGTTTCTACGCGACCCGCGACATTACCGCTACTGTTGACTCAATCCCGCTGATCACTGCCTCGATCCTGGCGAAGAAACTGGCGGAAGGTCTGGACGCACTGGTGATGGACGTGAAAGTGGGTAGCGGCGCGTTTATGCCGACCTATGAACTCTCTGAAGCCCTTGCCGAAGCGATTGTTGGCGTGGCAAATGGCGCAGGCGTACGCACCACCGCGCTGCTGACCGACATGAACCAGGTGCTGGCATCCAGCGCTGGTAACGCGGTCGAAGTGCGTGAAGCGGTACAGTTCCTGACAGGTGAATACCGTAACCCGCGACTGTTTGACGTCACAATGGCGCTGTGCGTGGAGATGCTTACCTCCGGCAAACTGGCGAAAGATGATGCCGAAGCGCGCGCGAAATTGCAGGCTGTGCTGGACAACGGTAAAGCGGCAGAAGTCTTCGGACGTATGGTAGCGGCACAAAAAGGCCCGACCGACTTCGTTGAGAACTACGCGAAGTATCTGCCGACAGCGATGCTGACGAAAGCAGTCTATGCTGATACCGAAGGTTTTGTCAGTGAAATGGATACCCGTGCGCTGGGGATGGCAGTGGTTGCGATGGGCGGTGGTCGCCGTCAGGCATCTGACACCATTGATTACAGCGTCGGCTTTACTGATATGGCGCGTCTGGGCGACCAGGTTGACGGTCAGCGCCCACTGGCGGTGATCCACGCGAAAGACGAAACCACCTGGCAGGAAGCGGCGAAAGCGGTGAAAGCGGCAATTAAACTTGCCGATAAAGCCCCGGAAAGCACCCCAACTGTCTATCGTCGTATCAGTGAATAACGGTATACTGATCTGATCATTTAAATTTGAAGCACTGAGTACGGAGAACATATGAAACGTGCATTTATTATGGTGCTGGACTCATTCGGCATCGGCGCTACAGAAGATGCAGAACGCTTTGGTGACGTCGGGGCTGACACCCTGGGTCATATCGCAGAAGCTTGTGCCAAAGGCGAAGCTGACCACGGTCGTAAAGGTCCGCTCAATCTGCCAAATCTGACCCGTCTGGGGCTGGCGAAAGCACACGAAGGTTCTACCGGTTTCATTCCGGCAGGAATGGACGGCAACGCTGAAGTTATTGGCGCGTATGCATGGGCGCACGAAATGTCATCCGGTAAAGATACCCCGTCGGGGCACTGGGAAATCGCCGGTGTACCGGTTCTGTTTGAGTGGGGATACTTCTCCGATCACGAAAACAGCTTCCCGCAAGAACTGCTGGATAAACTGGTTGAACGCGCTAACCTGCCGGGTTACCTCGGTAACTGCCACTCTTCTGGTACGGTCATTCTGGATCAACTGGGCGAAGAGCACATGAAAACCGGCAAGCCGATTTTCTATACCTCCGCTGACTCAGTGTTCCAGATTGCCTGCCACGAAGAAACGTTTGGTCTGGATAAACTCTACGAACTGTGCGAAATCGCCCGTGAAGAGCTGACCAACGGCGGCTACAACATCGGTCGCGTTATTGCCCGTCCGTTTATCGGTGACAAAGCCGGTAACTTCCAGCGTACTGGCAACCGCCACGACCTGGCAGTTGAACCGCCAGCACCGACCGTGCTGCAAAAACTGGTTGATGAAAAACACGGCCAGGTTGTTTCTGTGGGTAAAATTGCTGACATCTACGCTAACTGCGGTATCACCAAGAAAGTGAAAGCGACCGGCCTGGATGCGCTGTTTGACGCCACCATCAAAGAGATGAAGGAAGCGGGTGATAACACCATCGTCTTCACCAACTTTGTTGACTTTGACTCTTCCTGGGGCCACCGTCGCGACGTCGCAGGCTATGCCGCGGGTCTGGAACTGTTCGACCGCCGTCTGCCGGAACTGATGTCTCTGCTGCGCGACGACGACATCCTGATCCTCACCGCCGACCACGGTTGTGACCCGACCTGGACTGGTACTGACCACACGCGTGAACACATTCCGGTACTGGTTTACGGCCCGAAAGTGAAACCGGGTTCGCTGGGGCACCGCGAAACCTTCGCAGATATCGGTCAGACTCTGGCAAAATATTTTGGTACTTCTGATATGGAATATGGCAAAGCCATGTTCTGATGGATTTGGGCGGAGCAGCGGCTCCGCCCTTGATATTGTCACAAAAAGGATAAAACAATGGCTACCCCACACATTAATGCAGAAATGGGCGATTTCGCTGACGTAGTTTTGATGCCAGGCGACCCACTGCGTGCGAAGTATATTGCTGAAAATTTCCTTGAAGATGTCCGTGAAGTGAACAACGTTCGCGGCATGCTGGGCTTCACCGGTACTTACAAAGGCCGCAAAATTTCCGTAATGGGTCATGGTATGGGTATCCCGTCCTGCTCCATCTACACCAAAGAACTGATCACCGATTTCGGCGTGAAGAAAATTATCCGCGTAGGTTCCTGTGGTGCAGTTCTGCCGCACGTAAAACTGCGTGATGTAGTTATCGGTATGGGTGCCTGCACCGATTCCAAAGTTAACCGCATCCGTTTTAAAGACCATGATTTTGCAGCTATCGCTGATTTCGACATGGTGCGTAACGCAGTAGACGCAGCTAAAGCACTGGGCGTTGATGCACGTGTTGGTAACCTGTTCTCCGCTGACCTGTTCTACTCTCCGGACGGCGAAATGTTCGATGTGATGGAAAAATACGGCATCCTCGGCGTGGAAATGGAAGCGGCAGGTATCTACGGTGTGGCTGCAGAATTTGGTGCGAAAGCACTGGCTATCTGCACCGTGTCTGACCACATCCGCACTCACGAGCAGACCACTGCCGAAGAGCGTCAGACCACCTTCAACGACATGATCAAAATCGCACTGGAATCTGTTCTTCTGGGCGATAAAGAGTAATTGTGTTTCGCCTGAAAGGCGATTGTCATGTTAAGCCGGAACGGGAGACCGCTCCGGTTTTTTAGTATCTATTCATCAATAGCAACTGATTTATAGATTTACTATTATTTTTCATATGGATAGAAAATAAAATCCATTCAAGTATCTATTCACGAATCTATTCATTTATGTTCAGCCGTCATCCAGGAAGGGCATATCAGCAACTCTGGTGGACAACCATAAATTCCTGCCATTTTGCTTTTGATGTTTGAACTAAGCCGTTCCGTCTTTTCGATCTGTTTTAGAGAATTAATGGAGATACCTAACATTTTACTTACTTCAGCAAGTGATAGTTTATGCCTGATACGCACGGCGGTTAGCCAGGATATACCCTGGCTGAACATTAAATTGATAATCTCCCGTTCCTGGTTTTCCAGATCGATCATATTTCCTTCCCTGGATATTTTAATCAGCGAGTTACCTTACCGCCCCTGCCATCCACGCTGACAACTCCCGTAGCTCTTTTTCCTGTTCCGGGAAGTCAACCAGCAGCGCTTCGCACTCCTGTTGCAGCATATCCGCGCGGTACAGACAGCCTTGCAGTCGCCCGGCGAGGGCTTCCAGCGGCGCGGGGTTGAGGCTGTCGGTAAACACCTGGGCGCGGGTGATATGGCCTTTTTCAACGTCGAAATGCAGTTCCACGCCGCCCCAGGTAAAGCGTTCATCCAGCAGATGCGAGAATGCCGGAGCCTGACCGAAGTTCCACTCCCAGCTACTCTGGCGGGCAAAGGTTTCGATGAAGTTTGGCAAGTCTGGCGTTTTGTCCGGGGAGATGATTTCCGCTGCTACGCGCTCGCCATAATGGGCGAAAAAGGCCTCGGTTATGGCCTCGCAAACATGCTCATGGGTAATTCCCGGTAGCAATTCGGTCAGATTGGTCACGCGGGAACGTACCGATGTGATGCCTTTCGCCGCCAGTTTCTTTTTATCCGGGTTGAGGTAGTTTGCCAGGCGACTCAGGTCGGCATTGAGCAGCAAAGTGCCGTGGTGGAAGCCGCGATCTTTGGTTTCGCGATAGGCCGAGCCAGAGACTTTACGGTCTCCCTCGGTTGTTTTCACCACCAGATCGTTACGTCCGGAGGCTTCGGCGCTGACGCCGAGCGCGTTCAGTGCATTGAGTACAATTGACGTAGAGATGGTTTTATCGTACTCCGGCTTGCCAGCCATAAAGGTAAAGCAGGTATTACCGAGATCGTGGAACACCGCGCCGCCGCCACTACTGCGCCGCGCCAGGCGGACATTATCTTCTTCCATCCGCCGGGTATTACACTCTTTCCACGGGTTTTGTGCGCGGCCAATCACTACCGTGTCGGCGTTACGCCAGAGAAACAGAACGCGCTGCGTGGCGGGCATCTGGCGAAAAATACACTCTTCCACCGCCAGGTTAAACCACGGGTCGTAAGAGTCAGAGATAAGCAGGCGTAATGTATTCATAACGATTTCCTTTCTTGTTGTAATGGGTCACTCTTTTTTCTCGCCTTCTTCCTCTTCCGGCACCGGTTTGCTGGCGGTTAGCAGGAAGGGCGATTGTTGCCAGCGGGTGCGTTTACCCTGTAATAGCGTGCGGGTCAGCACCACGCCGATTGCCAGCGAGAGCAGCAGCATCAGGCGTAAAATGTTGGTGGTGTTATCCACCTGTTTGGCTTCGGTGGCGAGTGTGTGGGTGTCGAGCGTCAGGCGCAGATAGCCGAGCGGACCATTTTTCCCCGCAATGGGTTCGACAATTTGCTGGTTAAAATAGCCACCTGCTTTTTTACCGTCGAGTGCCAGACGGTCGCGTACTTCTACGCTTTCGCCTGCGCGGGCAATAAGATCGCCTTGTTCGTCATATACGCCTGCGTCAAGGATGCGGCTTTCATCTGTTAACTGGTTGAGTATTGACTGAATGCGCTTTTCATCCGGCGAGTCGGTACGCATCAGCGGCGCAACGTTCAGCGTCACCTGACGTGCCAGGGTGCGGGCCAGCTCTTCAAGCTGCGGATTACGCTGGCGCTGGTGGTTTTGACTGAACCAGGAAGCACCTTGCATCAACGCGACCAACAAAGCGAGACAGAACAGGACAATCACTGCCCGATGCAGCCGGAATTTTAGTTTTGTGCGAGCCATATTCCACCCGTTGAAAATTTGAGACTTAATGTTGCCAGAAGCAATGGATACAAGGTAGCCTCATGCGTTATTTTCCCTGCTTCGAACGATTTTACAGGAGCCTTAATGCCTAACATTACCTGGTGCGACCTGCCTGAAGATGTCTCTTTATGGCCAGGTCTGCCTCTTTCATTAAGTGGTGATGAAGTGATGCCACTGGATTACCACGCAGGTCGTAGCGGCTGGCTGCTGTATGGTCGTGGGCTGGATAAACAACGACTGACCCAGTATCAGAGCAAACTGGGCGCGGCGATGGTGATTGTTGCCGCCTGGTGCGTGGAAGATTATCAGGTGATTCGTCTGGCAGGTTCGCTCACCGCGCGTGCTACGCGCCTGGCCCATGAAGCACAACTGGATGTCGCGCCACTGGGGAAAATTCCACATTTGCGTACGCCGGGGCTGCTGGTAATGGACATGGACTCTACAGCCATCCAGATTGAATGTATTGATGAGATCGCCAAACTGGCCGGGACAGGTGAGATGGTGGCGGAAGTGACCGAACGGGCGATGCGCGGAGAACTCGATTTTACCGCCAGCCTGCGTAGCCGCGTGGCGACGCTGAAAGGCGCTGATGCGAACATTTTGCTTCAGGTACGGGAAAATCTGCCGTTGATGCCAGGCTTAACGCAACTGGTGCTGAAGCTGGAAACGCTGGGCTGGAAAGTGGCAATTGCCTCCGGTGGCTTTACCTTCTTTGCCGAATATCTGCGTGACAAACTGCGACTCACTGCCGTGGTAGCCAATGAACTGGAGATCATGGACGGTAAATTTACCGGCAATGTGATCGGTGACATCGTCGATGCACAGTACAAAGCGAAAACCCTGACCCGTCTGGCGCAGGAGTATGAAATCCCACTGGCGCAGACCGTGGCGATTGGCGATGGTGCCAACGACCTGCCGATGATCAAAGCGGCAGGGCTGGGGATTGCCTACCATGCCAAACCAAAAGTGAATGAAAAGACGGAAGTCACCATCCGTCACGCTGATCTGATGGGAGTGTTCTGCATCCTCTCTGGCAGCCTGAATCAGAAGTAATTGCCCGCCCGTCATCCTGCGGGCGGCACAGCATTAACGAGGTACACCGTGGCAAAAGCTCCAAAACGCGCCTTTGTTTGTAATGAATGCGGGGCCGATTATCCGCGCTGGCAGGGGCAGTGCAGTGCCTGTCATGCCTGGAACACCATCACCGAGGTGCGTCTTGCTGCGTCGCCAACGGTGGCGCGTAACGAGCGTCTCAGTGGCTATGCCGGTAGCGCCGGGGTGGCAAAAGTCCAGAAACTCTCCGATATCAGCCTTGAAGAGCTGCCGCGTTTTTCAACCGGATTTAAAGAGTTTGACCGCGTATTAGGCGGCGGCGTGGTGCCGGGAAGCGCCATTCTGATTGGCGGTAACCCAGGTGCCGGGAAATCCACGCTGTTGCTGCAAACGCTGTGCAAACTGGCCCAGCAGATGAAAACGCTGTATGTCACCGGCGAAGAGTCGCTGCAACAGGTGGCAATGCGCGCTCATCGCCTTGGCCTGCCGACTGACAATCTCAATATGTTGTCGGAAACCAGCATCGAGCAGATCTGCCTGATTGCCGAAGAAGAGCAACCGAAGCTGATGGTAATTGACTCCATCCAGGTGATGCATATGGCGGATGTACAGTCATCGCCTGGCAGCGTGGCGCAGGTGCGTGAAACGGCAGCTTACCTGACGCGCTTCGCCAAAACGCGCGGGGTGGCAATCGTCATGGTTGGTCACGTAACCAAAGATGGTTCGCTGGCTGGCCCTAAAGTGCTGGAACACTGTATTGACTGTTCGGTGCTGCTGGACGGCGATGCTGATTCCCGTTTTCGCACCTTACGCAGCCATAAAAACCGCTTTGGCGCGGTAAATGAGCTGGGCGTATTCGCGATGACTGAACAGGGGCTACGCGAAGTCAGCAACCCTTCAGCAATCTTCTTAAGTCGTGGCGATGAAGTGACGTCCGGCAGTTCAGTGATGGTTGTGTGGGAAGGAACGCGTCCGCTGCTGGTGGAGATTCAGGCGCTGGTCGATCACTCGATGATGGCGAATCCACGCCGCGTGGCGGTGGGGCTGGAACAAAACCGTCTGGCAATCCTGCTGGCGGTGCTGCACCGTCACGGTGGTCTGCAAATGGCCGATCAGGATGTGTTTGTAAACGTGGTCGGCGGCGTGAAGGTGACTGAAACCAGCGCCGACTTAGCGTTACTGCTGGCGATGGTTTCCAGCCTGCGTGACAGACCGCTGCCGCAGGATCTGGTTGTGTTTGGTGAAGTTGGGCTGGCAGGAGAGATCCGCCCGGTGCCCAGCGGTCAGGAGCGAATTTCAGAAGCGGCGAAACACGGCTTTCGGCGGGCGATTGTACCGGCGGCCAACGTACCGAAAAAAGTGCCGGAAGGGATGCAGATTTTTGGCGTTAAAAAACTCTCCGACGCGCTTAGCGTGTTCGACGACTTATAATGAGAGATACGGAGGGAGATATGTCGTCATTTGATTACCTGAAAACTGCCATCAAGCAACAGGGCTGCACGCTACAGCAGGTGGCTGATGCCAGCGGTATGACCAAAGGGTATTTAAGCCAGTTACTGAATGCCAAAATTAAAAGCCCCAGCGCGCAAAAGCTGGAGGCGTTGCACCGTTTCCTCGGGCTGGAATTTCCCCGGCAGAAGAAAACCATCGGTGTCGTATTCGGTAAATTTTATCCGCTACATACCGGACATATCTATCTTATCCAGCGTGCCTGTAGTCAGGTTGATGAGCTGCATATCATTATGGGGTTTGACGACACCCGTGACCGCGCGTTGTTTGAAGATAGCGCCATGTCGCAGCAACCAACGGTGCCGGATCGTCTGCGCTGGTTATTGCAGACTTTTAAATATCAGAAAAATATCCGCATTCATTCCTTCAATGAAGAGGGCATGGAACCGTATCCGCACGGATGGGATGTGTGGAGCAACGGCATCAAAAAGTTTATGGCCGAAAAGGGCATTCAGCCGGATCTGATCTACACCTCGGAAGAAGCCGACGCGCCGCAGTATATGGAACATCTGGGGATCGAAACGGTGCTGATCGATCCGAAACGCACCTTTATGAGTATCAGTGGTGCGCAGATCCGCGAAAACCCGTTCCGCTACTGGGAATATATTCCTACCGAAGTGAAGCCGTTCTTTGTGCGTACTGTAGCGATCCTCGGTGGCGAGTCGAGCGGTAAATCCACTCTGGTAAATAAACTCGCTAACATTTTCAACACCACCAGTGCGTGGGAGTTTGGTCGTGATTATGTTTTTTCGCATCTTGGCGGTGACGAGATTGCGTTACAGTATTCTGACTACGATAAAATCGCGCTGGGACACGCACAATATATTGATTTTGCAGTAAAATACGCCAATAAAGTGGCGTTTATCGACACCGATTTTGTCACTACTCAGGCGTTCTGCAAAAAGTACGAAGGGCGTGAGCATCCGTTCGTGCAGGCGCTGATTGATGAATACCGTTTTGATCTGGTGATCCTGCTTGAGAATAACACCCCGTGGGTGGCGGATGGTTTACGTAGCCTTGGCAGTTCGGTGGATCGCAAAGAGTTCCAGAACCTGCTGGTGGAGATGCTCGAAGAGAACAATATCGAATTCGTGCGGGTCGAAGAGGACGATTACGACAGCCGTTTCCTGCGCTGTGTGGAGCTGGTGCGGGAGATGATGGGGGAGCAGGGATAAGACCCAATGCCTGATGAGACGCTTACCGCGTCTTATCAGGCCTGGAGTTTCACAACGTATTGAAATAGCTGTGTTTGTAGGCCGGATAAGGCGTTCACGCCGCACCCGGCATTTTACGCATTACTTCGCAATACGCTTGTACTTGATACGCTTCGGCTCCAGCGCGTCTGCGCCCAGCGTGCGTTTCTTGTACTCTTCGTACTCGGTAAAGTTACCTTCGAAGAACTCAACCTTACCTTCATCCTGGTAATCCAGAATGTGCGTGGCAATACGGTCGAGGAACCAACGGTCGTGCGAGATAACCATCGCGCAGCCAGGGAACTCCAGCAGGGCGTTTTCCAGCGCGCGCAGGGTTTCGATATCCAGATCGTTGGTCGGTTCGTCGAGCAGCAACATGTTGCCGCCAACCTGCAGCAGCTTCGCCAGATGCAGACGACCACGCTCACCGCCGGAGAGTTCGCCAACACGTTTACCCTGATCAACCCCTTTAAAGTTAAAGCGGCCAACGTAGGCGCGGCTTGGCATCTCGGTGTTACCGATCTTCATGATATCCAGCCCGCCGGAAACTTCTTCCCAAACGGTTTTGCTGTTATCCATTGAGTCACGGAACTGATCAACCGACGCCAGTTTCACCGTTTCACCTAAAGTGATGGTGCCGCTGTCCGGCTGTTCCTGACCGGAGATCATGCGGAACAGGGTCGATTTACCCGCGCCGTTCGGCCCGATGATCCCGACGATCGCCCCTTTCGGGATCGAGAAGGTCAGATCATCAATCAGCAGGCGATCGCCGTAGGATTTACGCAGATTGCTGACTTCCAACACTTTATCGCCCAGACGTGGTCCAGGTGGAATAAACAGTTCGTTGGTTTCGTTACGTTTCTGGTATTCGGTGCTGTTCAGCTCTTCAAAGCGTGCCAGACGTGCTTTACCTTTCGACTGACGGCCTTTCGTGCCCTGACGTACCCACTCCAGCTCTTTTTCAATCGACTTACGACGCGCCGCTTCTTGCGAAGCTTCCTGCGCCAGACGCTGATCTTTTTGCTCCAGCCAGGAGGAGTAGTTACCTTCCCACGGAATACCTTCACCGCGGTCAAGTTCGAGGATCCAGCCCGCGACGTTATCGAGGAAGTAACGGTCGTGGGTAATCGCCACAACGGTCCCTTCGAAGTCATGCAGGAAGCGTTCCAGCCACGCTACGGATTCCGCATCCAGGTGGTTGGTCGGTTCGTCGAGCAGCAGCATGTCTGGTTTTTCCAGCAGCAGGCGGCACAACGCTACGCGACGACGCTCACCACCGGAGAGGTTAGCAATTTTCGCGTCCCAGTCCGGCAGACGCAGCGCATCCGCCGCACGCTCCAACTGAACATTCAGGTTGTGACCGTCGTGAGCCTGGATGATCTCTTCCAGACGGCCTTGCTCTGCGGCCAGCTTGTCAAAGTCTGCATCTGGATCGGCGTACAGCGCATACACTTCGTCCAGACGTTTCAGGGCATTAACTACTTCGGAAACCGCTTCTTCAACGGACTCACGTACAGTGTGTTCCGGGTTTAGCTGCGGTTCCTGCGGCAGATAGCCAATCTTGATATCTGGTTGTGGACGCGCTTCACCTTCGATGTCTTTATCAATGCCCGCCATAATGCGTAGCAGGGTAGACTTACCCGCGCCGTTCAGACCCAGAACGCCGATTTTTGCCCCGGGGAAGAAACTCAGAGAGATGTTTTTCAAAATATGACGTTTCGGCGGAACAACTTTGCCGACACGATGCATGGTATAAACGAATTGAGCCACGTTGGACTTCGCCTCTATGTTTATCGTGATGATGAGTTTTCAAAGGCGAAGTGTAGCCTGTTTCCCTGCCTAATCCCAGCCGGTCGCTCACCCTCGCAGTAAAAGTAAAAAAGTGTCCATAACGTGGCGGAAACGGCAATGACTGGTTAGCATAAATCTATTACGCGGCATGACGCTGCATTGATGTATTTACACTTAGAGGAAGCGCTTGTGGAAAAAGCCAAACACGTTACCTGGCGGCTGTTGGCTGCCGGTGTCTGTCTGCTGACGGTCAGCAGCGTGGCGCGAGCCGACTCACTGGATGAGCAGCGTAGCCGCTACGCGCAAATCAAGCAGGCCTGGGATAATCGACAAATGGATGTGGTTGAGCAGATGATGCCATCCCTGAAGGATTATCCTCTTTATCCCTACCTGGAATACCGCCAGATTACCGATGACCTGATGAATCAACCGGCGGTCACGGTCACTAACTTTGTTCGCGCTAACCCCACGCTTCCTCCGGCTCGCACGCTGCAATCTCGTTTCGTCAATGAACTGGCGCGACGTGAAGACTGGCGCGGCCTGTTAGCTTTTAGTCCGGAAAAGCCAGGCACAACCGAAGCGCAATGTAATTACTACTATGCAAAATGGAATACCGGGCAGAGCGAAGAAGCCTGGCAGGGGGCGAAAGAGCTGTGGCTGACAGGAAAGAGCCAGCCTAACGCTTGTGACAAGTTATTTAGCGTCTGGCGCGCGTCCGGCAAACAAGATCCGCGGGCGTATTTAGAGCGTATCCGCCTGGCGATGAAGGCGGGTAATACCGGCCTGGTGACGGTGCTGGCAGGGCAGATGCCCGCCGATTACCAGACTATTTCTACGGCAATTATTTCACTGGCAAACAATCCCAATACGGTGCTGACTTTTGCACGAACGACCGGCGCGACTGATTTTACCCGTCAGATGGCCGCGGTGGCGTTTGCCAGTGTGGCGCGGCAGGATGTAGAAAACGCACGACTGATGATCCCTTCACTTGCCCAGGCACAACAGCTTAATGAAGATCAGATTCAGGAGCTACGTGATATCGTTGCCTGGCGTTTGATGGGCAACGATGTCACCGACGAACAGGCGAAGTGGCGTGATGATGCAATTATGCGTTCGCAATCCACGTCGTTGATTGAACGCCGTATAAGGATGGCGCTTGGCACCGGCGACCGTTCGGGGCTGAATACATGGCTGGCGCGCTTGCCGATGGAAGCGAAAGAGAAAGATGAATGGCGCTACTGGCAGGCGGATTTACTGCTGGAACGTGGGCGTGAAGCTGAAGCAAAAGAGATTTTGCATCAACTCATGCAACAGCGTGGCTTCTACCCAATGGTTGCTGCGCAGCGCATAGGCGAAGAGTATCAACTGAAGATTGATAAAGTACCACAGAACGTCGATAGCGCCCTGACTCAGGGGGCGGAAATGGCGCGCGTGCGCGAGTTGATGTACTGGAACCTCGATAATACCGCCCGTAGCGAGTGGGCCAATCTGGTGAAGAGCAAGTCGAAAGCAGAGCAAGCGCAACTGGCGCGTTATGCTTTTAACAACCACTGGTGGGATCTCAGCGTTCAGGCGACGATTGCCGGGAAACTTTGGGATCATCTGGAAGAACGATTCCCACTGGCCTATAACGATCTCTTCGCACGTTACACTAACGACAAAGATATCCCGCAAAGCTATGCAATGGCGATTGCCCGTCAGGAGAGCGCCTGGAATCCGAAAGTGAAATCACCGGTAGGGGCCAGCGGGCTGATGCAGATTATGCCTGGTACGGCGACTCATACGGTGAAGATGTTCTCTATTCCTGGTTACAGCAGCCCGGCACAATTGCTTGATCCGGAAACGAACATCAACATTGGCACCAGCTATCTGCAATATGTTTATCAACAGTTCGGCAATAACCGTATTTTCTCATCCGCAGCATACAACGCCGGGCCGGGGCGGGTGCGCACCTGGCTTGGTAACAGCGCCGGGCGTATCGATGCGGTGGCATTTGTCGAGAGTATCCCATTCTCCGAGACGCGTGGTTATGTGAAGAACGTATTGGCTTATGACGCGTACTATCGCTATTTCATGGGCGATAAACCGACGTTGATGAGCGCCACGGAATGGGGGCGTCGTTACTGAACTGATCTGCACGTTTATGATATGCTATCGTACTCTTTAGCGAGTACAACCGGGGGAGGCATCAGGCTTCCCCCGCTAACAATGGCGACACACTATGGCCCAACAATCACCCTATTCAGCAGCGATGGCAGAACAGCGTCACCAGGAGTGGTTACGTTTTGTCGACCTGCTTAAGAATGCCTACGAAAACGATCTCCATTTACCGTTGTTAAACCTGATGCTGACGCCGGATGAGCGCGAAGCGTTAGGGACTCGTGTGCGTATTGTCGAAGAGTTATTGCGCGGTGAAATGAGTCAGCGCGAGTTAAAAAATGAACTCGGTGCGGGCATCGCGACGATTACGCGTGGATCTAACAGCCTGAAAGCGGCACCCGTCGAGCTACGTCAGTGGCTGGAAGGCGTGTTGCTGAAAAGCGATTGATTTTGTAGGCCTGATAAGACGCATCAGCGTCGCATCAGGCATCGTGCACCGAATGCCGGATGCGGCGTGAACGCCTTATCCGTCCTGCAATGGCTGATACACGGCATTATGAAACGGACTTAGCGCCAGGATCACCGCCTGGTGATAGACACTGGCGCGGGTGAGTTTCCCGGCGGTAAACACGCCGATCGCCCCTTCTTTACGACCAATCTCATCAATGCCGGTATAGCGCGACATTACTGGCCCAAGCGCCTCGCCCTCACGCACTTTTTCCAGAATCACCTCAGGCAACGGCAAGGTTGCCGAACGTGCTTCACCACGCTGGCTGGCGTTTTCAATTACCACCCAACTGAAGGTGCTGTCACCATCTATACCCGCTTCAATGGCCACCCAAAAATCAGCCTCTGGACGTAAACGGCGGGCATTTGCTACCCGATTTCGTGCGCCAGCGCGCGTTTCCTCACTACCAAAAGGCTGTTCCGGTACGCCGCTCTCGACGACAACGGATTCAATATGGCAGGATCCTTCGTCGAAGATCTCGTGAAATGCCTGCAGAATGGCCTGAATCTTAGCGGGGTTAGTGGTCGCACAGACAACATGGTGCATAATCAGGATTACTCAAAAAATTAACGTTAAAGCAGTATACGGAAAAAAAGCATGTTACAGGTATACCTTGTCCGCCACGGCGAAACGCAGTGGAACGCCGAGCGGCGTATTCAGGGCCAGTCTGACAGCCCGCTAACCGCAAAAGGTGAGCAACAGGCAATGCAGGTGGCGAGCCGTGCCAAAGAACTTGGCATCACCCACATTATCAGTAGCGATTTAGGTCGCACCCGGCGTACAGCGGAAATCATCGCCCAGGCTTGCGGTTGTGACATCATCCTTGATCCCCGCCTGCGTGAGTTAAATATGGGGGTGCTGGAAAAAAGACATATTGATTCTCTGACCGAAGAAGAAGAGAACTGGCGTCGCCAGTTAGTGAATGGCACCGTTGACGGGCGTATTCCTGAAGGCGAGTCAATGCAGGAACTGAGCGATCGCGTCAATGCCGCATTGGAATCTTGTCGGGATTTACCGCAGGGAAGTCGACCGCTGCTGGTGAGTCACGGTATCGCGCTGGGGTGTCTGGTGAGTACCATTCTGGGCTTACCGGCGTGGGCAGAACGCCGTTTACGCCTGCGTAACTGTTCTATTTCGCGCGTGGATTATCAGGAAAGCCTGTGGCTGGCGTCTGGCTGGGTTGTTGAAACTGCAGGGGACATCTCGCATCTGGACGCCCCTGCATTAGATGAGTTACAGCGTTAACGACGCACTGGAATCAGCAGTTCGCAGCGCAGATTAATTGGGCGATCTCCCGCTTTGGCATCTTCTGCCGGGTAGTATCGCTCAATATCCTGACCTTTACGGCGTGTCAGGTTGAGCATTGGCATGCATGTTCCGTATACCGTCAGGATAAACTCCTGCACGCCTGTTCCCAGACCTTCGTAGGTAAACATCACATATTCGCCGCCTTGCAACATCACTGGATGCCCGGTTAATACATAGCCGTCAGCCTGATCCTGGGCTAACGCAGTGGTGTAGAACACCTCTTGTTCGTCGTCTTTATCCTGGCTTGGGCGCGTTTCATTCAGACCGTAAAGTACTGGCGGAATAGAAGGCGAGTTGCCGAGAAAATCATGCCAGAACTGGTAGCGCATTTCGTGGCGGAAATCAGAGATTTGCTCCAGCGAGCAGGAGTAGCTCTGGGTAACACCAATCAGCGGCGTATCTTCCAGGGTGACAAATTTGTGTTCTGGCATAGTGAATTCACCCAGACGTAGCGGTGGGCGAATGCCAAAAGCACTCCATTCCGGGGAGCGACGGTACAGCGCAGGTGTTTGAGCAAATTGCTTTTTAAATGCGCGGGTAAATGTCTGTTGAGAGTCGAAGCGGTACTGCAGCGCAATATCCAGAATCGGGCGCGCGGTCAGGCGTAGTGCTACCGCTGATTTCGACAAACGACGAGCACGAATATACGCGCCAATAGCATGGCCAGTGACATCTTTAAACATTCTCTGTAAGTGCCACTTGGAATAACCTGCTTTCGCCGCTACATTGTCGAGCGACAGGGGCTGATCCAGATGACCTTCCAGCCAGATTAAAAGGTCGCGAATAATGCCGGCCTGATCCATAAAATTTCCTCATCCTTTCAACAACGAGCACCTGACATCAGGTAATTGGATAATAGCATTTTTTGTTGTTTTAGCATTCAGTGTTTTTTTCTTAGTAGAGTATGTTTCAGGTCTTTACGGGAATAAAAGTATTGAGATTTTGTTCTTAATCAATATGTTATTTACCGTGACGAACTAATTGCTTAATGTAACTTATAAAAATGGTAACAATATGAAATACAAGTATTTGATCCTATCTTTAAGCCTGATAATGCTGGGGCCGTTGGCACATGCGGAAGAAATTGGTTCGGTTGATACCGTATTTAAAATGATCGGCCCGGATCACAAAATTGTCGTAGAAGCCTTCGACGATCCCGATGTAAAAAATGTCACCTGCTATGTGAGCCGGGCGAAAACGGGCGGTATTAAAGGCGGATTGGGGCTGGCGGAAGATACTTCCGACGCGGCTATTTCCTGCCAGCAAGTCGGACCGATTGAACTGTCAGAACGCATTAAAAACGGCAAAGCCCAGGGCGAAGTGGTATTCAAGAAACGTACATCGCTGGTCTTTAAGTCGTTACAGGTCGTGCGCTTCTATGATGCCAAACGCAATGCGCTCGCCTATCTGGCTTACTCCGACAAAGTTGTCGATGGTTCACCGAAAAATGCCATCAGCGCCGTCCCTGTCATGCCGTGGCGACAATAACAGAGGCGATTTATGCAACGGGAAACGGTCTGGTTAGTAGAAGACGAGCAAGGGATAGCCGACACGCTGGTCTACATGTTGCAGCAGGAAGGTTTTGCCGTCGACGTTTTTGAGCGGGGCTTGCCGGTGCTCGATAAAGCGCGCCAGCGGGTTCCCGACGTTATTATTCTCGATGTTGGTCTGCCTGATATCAGCGGCTTTGAATTATGCCGCCAGTTGCTGGCGATCCATCCGGCGTTGCCTGTGCTGTTCCTGACGGCCCGTAGTGAAGAGGTCGATCGTCTGCTTGGGCTGGAAATTGGTGCTGACGACTACGTGGCTAAACCGTTTTCACCTCGCGAAGTGTGCGCCAGAGTGCGCACCTTGCTGCGTCGGGTGAAGAAATTTTCTACGCCGCCTCCCGTCATCCGTATTGGTCATTTTGAACTGAATGAACCTGCGGCGCAGATAAGCTGGTTTGACACGCCATTAACGCTGACGCGATACGAGTTTTTATTGCTGAAAACGTTACTCAAGTCGCCAGGCCGC
Source organism: Escherichia sp. KTE96 (assembly GCF_000408525.1). NCBI lineage: Bacteria > Pseudomonadati > Pseudomonadota > Gammaproteobacteria > Enterobacterales > Enterobacteriaceae > Escherichia > Escherichia sp. KTE96. Next base: position 1,089,934 of record NZ_KE137149.1, read on the forward strand.
GTCTGGTCACGCCAGCAATTGATGGATAGTGTCTGGGAAGACGCGCAGGACACTTACGATCGCACCGTCGATACCCACATTAAAACGCTGCGTGCCAAGCTGCGCTGCATCAATCCCGAGCTTTCACCGATTAATACCCACCGCGGCATGGGATACAGCCTGAGGAGTCTGTAATGCGCATCGGCATGCGACTGTTGCTGGGCTATTTTTTACTGGTAGCAGTGGCTGCCTGGTTCGTGCTGGCTATTTTTGTCAAAGAAGTTAAACCGGGCGTGCGAAGGGCGACGGAAGGGACGTTGATCGACACCGCAACGTTGCTGGCGGAGCTGGCGCGCCCTGATTTGCTCTCTGGCGATCCTGCGCATGGGCAATTGGCACAGGCGTTTGACCAACTACAAAATCGCCCGTTTCGCGCCAATATCGGCGGCATTCACAAAGTGCGCAACGAATACCATGTTTATATGACTGATGCACAGGGCAAAGTTTTGTTCGACTCGGCAAATAAAGCCGTTGGGCAGGATTACTCACGCTGGAATGATGTCTGGCTAACGTTGCGCGGTCAGTATGGCGCGCGCAGTACGTTGCAAAATCCCGCCGATCCCGAAAGTTCTGTGATGTATGTTGCTGCCCCCATTATGGACGGCTCGCGGCTTATTGGTGTTTTGAGCGTAGGCAAACCGAACGCGGCGATGGCACCGGTGATTAAACGCAGCGAGCGGCGAATATTATGGGCGAGCGGCATTTTGCTGGGAATTGCACTGGTGATTGGTACCGGAATGGTTTGGTGGATCAACCGCTCCATTGCCCGACTCACCCGTTATGCTGATTCCGTTACCGATAATAAACCCGTTCCGCTCCCTGATCTTGGCAGCAGCGAGTTGCGTAAGTTAGCGCAGGCGTTGGAAAGTATGCGCGTGAAGCTGGAAGGGAAAAACTATATTGAGCAGTATGTCTACGCGTTAACCCATGAGCTGAAAAGTCCGTTGGCAGCAATTCGTGGCGCGGCGGAAATCTTACGCGAAGGACCGCCACCGGAAGTGGTAGCCCGTTTTACCGACAATATTTTGACACAAAACGCGAGAATGCAGGCGCTGGTTGAAACGCTACTACGCCAGGCAAGACTGGAAAATCGTCAGGAGGTCGTTCTTTCTGCGGTTGATGTGGCGGCATTATTTCTCCGCGTCAGCGAAGCGCGCACCGTACAGTTGGCAGAAAAAAATATCACTCTGAATGTTATGCCCATCGAGGTTAACGTTGTTGCTGAACCGGCGTTGCTGGAACAGGCGCTGGGGAATTTACTGGATAACGCCATCGATTTTACCCCCGAGCATGGCTGTATAACGCTTAGTGCTGAGGTGGATCAGGAGCAAGTTACGCTTAACGTGCAGGATACCGGTAGCGGCATTCCTGACTACGCGCTGTCGCGTATTTTTGAACGCTTTTACTCTTTGCCGCGCGAGAATGGACAAAAAAGCAGTGGGTTGGGACTGGCGTTTGTCAGCGAAGTTGCCCGTTTGCTTAATGGTGAAGTCACACTGCGCAACGTGCCGCAAGGCGGCGTGCTGGCCTCGCTCCGACTTCACCGTCACTTCACATAACTTCAAATTCTTCCCACATAGTCTTCATACACTGCAGCCATCGCAAAGGAGAAGACTATGTTGAAATCCCCCCTGTTCTGGAAAATGGCCACTTTGTTTGGTGCCGTGTTGCTGCTGTTAATTCCATTAATGTTGATTCGGCAGGTGATTGTCGAACGTGCCGATTACCGTAGTGATGTTGAGGATGCAATTCGTCAAAGCACCAGTGGGTCGCAAAAGTTGGTCGGGCCGCTCATCGCTATCCCTGTAACTGAGCTTTATACGGTGCAGGAAGAAGAAAAAACCGTGGAGCGGAAACGAAGTTTTATCCATTTCTGGTTACCTGAGTCGTTGATGGTTGATGGCAATCAGAACGTGGAAGAACGGAAGATAGGCATTTATACCGGTCAGGTCTGGCACAGTGATTTAACGCTAAAAGCCGATTTTGACGTTTCGCGTCTTAGCGAACTCAACGCGCCCAATATCACCTTAGGCAAGCCGTTTATTGTGATTAGTGTAGGTGATGCGCGTGGTATTGGGGTGGTGAAAGCACCTGAACTTAACGGAACGACGCTGACCATTGAACCCGGAACAGGGTTAGAGCAAGGCGGGCAGGGCGTGCATATTCCTTTAACCGAAGGGAACTGGCTGAAGCAGAACCTGAAGCTGAATATGGCGCTGAATTTAAGCGGAACAAGGAGCCTTTCCGTGGTGCCGACGGGGCGTAATAGCGAATTGACCTTAACCAGTAACTGGCCGCACCCCAGTTTTTTAGGTGATTTTTTGCCCGCAAAACGGGAGGTCAGCGAGACCGGTTTTCAGGCGCAATGGCAAAGTAGTTGGTTTGCCAATAACCTCGGTGAGCGTTTTGCTTCAGGCAATAATACCCGTTGGGACAATTTCCCGGCGTTTAGCGTCGCAGTCACTACGCCAGCCGATCAGTATCAATTAACGGACCGGGCGACCAAATACGCCATTTTGCTCATTGCGCTGACTTTTATGGCCTTCTTTGTTTTTGAAATGCTAACCGCACAACGTTTACACCCAATGCAATATTTGCTGGTGGGGTTGTCATTGGTGATGTTTTATTTACTCTTGCTGGCGTTTTCTGAACATACCGGTTTTACCGTGGCCTGGATAATCGCCAGCCTGATAGGGGCGTTAATGAACGGTGTTTACTTGCAGGCGGTATTAAAAGGTTGGCGCAACAGCATGTTGTTTACCCTGGCTTTGTTGTTGCTGGATGGCGTGATGTGGGGACTGCTGAATTCTGCCGATAGCGCGCTGTTGTTGGGGACGAGTGTGCTGGTGGTGGCGCTGGCAGGTATGATGTTTGTGACTCGCAATATCGACTGGTATGCGTTTTCAATGCCGAAAATGAAAATCAGTAAAGAAGTCACAACGGACGATGAGTTACGTATCTGGAAATAATGTTGGCTAATAAAAACGGCGCTAAAAAGCGCCGTTTTTTTGACGGTGGTAAAGCCGATTAATCTTCCAGATCACCGCAGAAGCGATAACCTTCACCGTGAATGGTGGCGATGATTTCCGGCGTATCCGGCGTAGATTCGAAATGTTTACGAATACGACGGATCGTCACGTCTACAGTACGGTCGTGTGGTTTCAGCTCACGGCCGGTCATTTTCTTCAGCAGTTCAGCACGGGACTGAATTTTGCCAGGGTTTTCACAGAAGTGAAGCATGGCGCGGAACTCGCTGCGCGGCAGTTTGTACTGCTCGCCATCAGGGCCGATCAACGAACGGCTGTTGATGTCCAGTTCCCAACCATTGAACTTGTAGCTTTCAACGCTACGGCGTTCTTCGCTGACAGTACCCAGATTCATGGTACGAGACAGCAGGTTGCGTGCACGGATAGTCAGTTCACGCGGGTTAAACGGTTTGGTGATGTAGTCATCTGCACCGATTTCGAGGCCGAGAATTTTATCGACTTCGTTGTCACGGCCAGTCAGGAACATCAACGCAACATTCGCCTGCTCGCGCAGTTCACGCGCTAACAGAAGACCGTTCTTACCCGGCAGATTGATATCCATGATCACCAGGTTGATGTCATATTCAGAGAGGATCTGATGCATTTCCGCGCCATCTGTCGCTTCGAAAACATCATAGCCTTCCGCTTCGAAAATACTTTTCAACGTGTTGCGTGTTACCAACTCGTCTTCAACGATAAGAATGTGCGGGGTCTGCATGTTTGCTACCTAAATTGCCAACTAAATCGAAACAGGAAGTACAAAAGTCCCTGACCTGCCTGATACATGCTGCAAATTAACATGATCGGCGTAACATGACTAAAGTACGTAATTGCGTTCTTGATGCACTTTCCATCAACGTCAACAACATCATTAGCTTGGTCGTGGGTACTTTCCCTCAGGACCCGACAGTGTCAAAAACGGCTGTCATCCTAACCATTTTAACAGCGACATAACAGGCTAAGACGTGCCGGACACCCAATAAAACTACGCTTCGTTGACATATATCAAGTTCAATTGTAGCACGTTAACAGTTTGATGAAATCATCGTATCCAAATGCTAGCTTTCGTCACATTATTTTAATAATCCAACTAGTTGCATCATACAACTAATAAACGTGGTGAATCCAATTGTCGAGATTTATTTTTTATAAAATTATCCTAAGTAAACAGAAAGATATGTAGCATTTTTTAACAATTAAACGGTTAGTACAGTCAGGAAATAGTTTAGCTTTTTTTAAGCTAAGTAAAGGGCTTTTTCTGCGACTTGCGTTAATATTTTGTAAATTCTCTCCGCGCAGTAAGTTGACATTCATCACCCTGTTCGCGGTTATTTGGTCAAGAAGAGTAGCAACATGCGTATAACGATTATTCTGGTCGCACCCGCCAGAGCAGAAAATATAGGTGCAGCGGCGCGGGCAATGAAAACAATGGGATTTAGCGAACTGCGCATTGTCGATAGCCAGGCCCATCTGGAGCCCGCCACCCGCTGGGTTGCACATGGCTCCGGTGATGTTATTGATAATATTAAAGTTTTTCCAACACTGGCTGAATCTTTACACGATGTCGACTTTACTGTCGCCACCACTGCGCGTAGCCGGGCGAAATATCATTACTATGCGACGCCGGTGGAACTGGTGCCGTTGTTGGAGGAAAAATCGACGTGGATGAATCATGTGGCGTTGGTATTTGGCCGGGAAGATTCCGGTCTGACAAACGAAGAACTGGCGCTGGCTGATATTCTTACTGGCGTGCCGATGGTGGCAGATTACCCTTCGCTTAATCTGGGGCAGGCGGTGATGGTTTATTGCTATCAATTAGCAACATTAATACAACAACCGACGAAAAGTGACGCAACGGCAGACCAACATCAACTGCGTGCTTTACGCGAACGAGTCATGTCGTTGTTAACGACGTTAGCGGTGGCAGATGACACAAAACTGATCGACTGGTTACAACAACGCCTGGGACTTTTAGAGCAACGAGACACCGCAATGTTGCACCGTTTGCTGCATGATATTGAAAAAAATATCACCAAATAAAAAACTGTAGGGAATGTTATCTTTAGGTTTTAATTCTGACTGCAACGGGAAATATGTCTCAGTGTGGATTAAAAAAAGAGCACTTGCCAGCAGCTTATGGACGGGTAGCCTTCCGTGAGTAAATTAAAATTTTATTGACTTAGGTCACTAAATACTTTAACCAATATAGGCATAGCGCACAGACAGATAAAAATTACAGAGTACACAACATCCATGAAACGCATCAGCACCACCATTACCACCACCATCACCATTACCACAGGTAACGGTGCGGGCTGACGCGTACAGGAAACACAGAAAAAAGCCCGCACCTGACAGTGCGGGCTTTTTTTTCGACCAAAGGTAACGAGGTAACAACCATGCGAGTGTTGAAGTTCGGCGGTACATCAGTGGCAAATGCAGAACGTTTTCTGCGGGTTGCCGATATTCTGGAGAGCAATGCCAGGCAGGGGCAGGTGGCTACCGTCCTCTCTGCCCCCGCCAAAATTACCAACCATCTGGTGGCGATGATTGAAAAAACCATTAGCGGCCAGGATGCTTTACCCAATATCAGCGATGCCGAACGTATTTTTGCCGAACTTCTGACTGGACTCGCCGCCGCCCAGCCGGGATTCCCGCTGGCGCAACTGAAAACGTTTGTCGATCAAGAATTTGCCCAAATTAAGCATGTCCTGCACGGTATTAGCCTGCTGGGACAATGTCCGGACAGCATCAACGCTGCGCTTATCTGCCGTGGTGAAAAAATGTCGATCGCTATTATGGCCGGTGTACTGGAAGCGCGCGGTCACAACGTTACCGTTATCGATCCGGTCGAAAAACTGCTGGCAGTCGGTCATTACCTCGAATCTACCGTCGATATTGCCGAATCTACCCGCCGTATTGCTGCAAGCCGCATTCCGGCTGACCACATGGTGCTGATGGCTGGTTTCACCGCCGGTAATGAAAAAGGCGAACTGGTGGTGCTGGGGCGCAATGGTTCCGACTACTCCGCTGCGGTACTGGCTGCTTGTTTACGCGCCGATTGCTGCGAGATCTGGACGGACGTTGACGGTGTTTATACCTGCGACCCGCGTCAGGTGCCCGATGCGAGGTTGTTGAAGTCGATGTCCTATCAGGAAGCGATGGAGCTTTCTTACTTCGGCGCTAAAGTTCTTCATCCTCGCACCATTACCCCTATCGCCCAGTTCCAGATCCCTTGCCTGATTAAAAACACCGGAAACCCACAAGCGCCCGGTACGCTTATTGGCGCCAGCCGTGACGAAGACGAACTACCGGTAAAAGGGATTTCCAATCTGAATAATATGGCGATGTTCAGCGTTTCCGGTCCAGGAATGAAGGGGATGGTTGGCATGGCGGCGCGTGTGTTTGCTGCAATGTCACGTGCCAGAATTTCGGTGGTGCTGATTACCCAATCGTCTTCCGAATACAGTATCAGTTTCTGCGTTCCACAAAGCGACTGTGCACGCGCCGAACGGGCGATGCAGGAAGAGTTCTACCTTGAACTAAAAGAAGGTTTACTGGAGCCGCTGGCGGTCACTGAACGACTGGCAATAATTTCGGTGGTGGGTGATGGTATGCGCACCTTGCGCGGGATCTCAGCGAAATTCTTTGCCGCGCTGGCTCGCGCCAATATCAATATTGTCGCCATTGCCCAGGGGTCTTCTGAACGCTCAATCTCCGTGGTGGTAAATAACGATGACGCGACGACGGGTGTGCGTGTAACCCACCAGATGCTGTTCAATACCGATCAGGTTATCGAAGTCTTTGTGATTGGCGTCGGTGGCGTTGGCGGTGCGCTGCTGGAGCAACTGAAGCGTCAGCAAAGCTGGCTGAAGAACAAACATATCGACTTACGTGTCTGCGGCGTTGCCAACTCGAAGGCGTTGCTGACCAATGTGCATGGCCTTAACCTGGAAAACTGGCAGGAAGAACTGGCGCAAGCCAAAGAGCCGTTTAATCTCGGGCGTTTAATTCGCCTGGTGAAAGAATATCATCTGTTGAACCCGGTGATTGTCGACTGCACCTCCAGCCAGGCGGTGGCGGATCAATATGCCGACTTCCTGCGTGAAGGTTTCCACGTGGTGACGCCGAATAAAAAGGCCAACACCTCGTCGATGGATTACTACCATCAGTTGCGTTACGCGGCGGAAAAATCACGGCGTAAATTCCTCTACGACACCAATGTCGGTGCGGGATTGCCGGTTATTGAGAACCTGCAAAACTTGCTCAGCGCTGGCGATGAATTGATGAAATTCTCCGGCATTCTTTCTGGCTCGCTCTCGTTTATCTTCGGCAAGTTAGATGAAGGTATGAGCTTCTCTGAAGCGACCACGCTGGCGCGGGAAATGGGTTATACCGAACCGGATCCGCGAGATGACCTGTCCGGTATGGATGTGGCGCGTAAGCTGTTGATTCTCGCCCGTGAAACCGGGCGTGAACTGGAACTGGCGGATATTGAAATCGAACCTGTGCTGCCAGCCGGGTTTAAGGCTGAGGGAGATGTTGCGGCTTTTATGGCGAACCTGTCACAGCTTGACGATCTCTTTGCCGCACGCGTGGCGAAGGCTCGTGATGAAGGCAAAGTTTTGCGCTATGTTGGCAACATTGATGAAGATGGTGTCTGCCGCGTGAAGATTGCTGAAGTGGATGGTAACGATCCGCTGTTCAAAGTGAAAAACGGCGAAAACGCATTAGCCTTCTATAGCCACTATTATCAGCCGCTGCCGCTGGTTTTGCGCGGTTACGGCGCGGGCAATGATGTTACGGCTGCCGGTGTCTTTGCCGATCTGCTACGCACCCTCTCATGGAAGTTAGGAGTCTGAAATGGTTAAAGTTTATGCTCCGGCTTCCAGTGCCAATATGAGCGTCGGGTTTGATGTGCTCGGCGCGGCGGTAACGCCTGTTGATGGCGAATTGCTTGGGGATGTGGTGACGGTTGAGGCGGCAGAGGCATTCAGTCTCAACAACCTCGGACAGTTTGCCGACAAACTACCGTCAGAACCGCGAGAAAATATCGTTTATCAGTGCTGGGAGCGTTTTTGCCAGGAACTGGGCAAGCAAATTCCAGTGGCGATGACCCTGGAAAAGAATATGCCGATCGGTTCTGGCTTAGGTTCCAGCGCCTGTTCAGTGGTCGCGGCACTGGTCGCGATGAATGAGCACTGTGGCAAGCCGCTCAACGATACCCGCCTGTTGGCCTTGATGGGCGAGCTGGAAGGGCGTATTTCTGGCAGCATTCATTACGACAATGTGGCTCCGTGCTTTCTTGGCGGTATGCAGTTGATGATCGAAGAAAACGGCATCATCAGCCAGCAGGTGCCGGGGTTTGATGAGTGGTTGTGGGTGCTGGCGTATCCGGGGATTAAAGTCTCGACGGCAGAAGCTCGGGCTATTTTACCGGCGCAGTACCGCCGTCAGGATTGCATTGCTCACGGGCGGCATCTGGCGGGCTTCATTCACGCCTGCTATTCCCGTCAGCCTGAGCTTGCCGCGAAGCTGATGAAAGATGTTATCGCTGAACCCTACCGTGAACGTTTACTGCCGGGCTTCAGGCAGGCACGGCAGGCGGTAGCGGAAATCGGCGCAGTAGCGAGCGGTATCTCCGGCTCTGGCCCGACCTTGTTCGCTCTGTGTGACAAGCTGGATACCGCCCAACGCGTTGCTGACTGGTTGGGTAAGAACTACCTGCAAAATCAGGAAGGTTTTGTTCATATTTGCCGGCTGGATACGGCGGGCGCACGAGTACTGGAAAACTAAATGAAACTCTACAATCTGAAAGATCACAACGAACAGGTCAGCTTTGCGCAAGCCGTAACGCAGGGGTTGGGTAAAAATCAGGGGCTATTTTTTCCGCACGATCTACCGGAATTTAGTCTGACCGAAATTGATGAGATGCTGAAGCTGGATTTCGTTACCCGCAGCGCGAAGATCCTCTCAGCGTTTATTGGTGATGAGATCCCGCAGGACGCACTGGAAGAGCGCGTGCGTGCAGCGTTTGCATTCCCGGCTCCGGTTGCCAAAGTTACAAGCGATGTCGGTTGCCTGGAACTGTTCCACGGGCCAACGCTGGCATTTAAAGATTTCGGCGGCCGCTTTATGGCGCAAATGCTGACTCATATTGCGGGCGATAAACCGGTGACTATTCTGACCGCGACCTCCGGCGATACCGGGGCGGCAGTGGCTCACGCGTTCTATGGTTTACCGAATGTAAAAGTGGTTATCCTCTATCCGCGCGGCAAAATCAGTCCACTGCAAGAAAAACTGTTCTGTACATTAGGCGGCAACATTGAAACTGTCGCTATCGACGGCGATTTCGATGCCTGTCAGGCACTGGTGAAGCAGGCGTTTGATGATGAAGAGCTGAAAGTGGCGCTTGGGCTGAACTCAGCTAACTCCATTAATATCAGCCGGTTGCTGGCGCAGATTTGCTACTACTTTGAGGCTGTGGCGCAGTTGCCGCAGGAGGCGCGGAACCAGTTGGTTGTCTCGGTGCCAAGCGGTAACTTCGGTGATTTAACTGCAGGCCTGCTGGCAAAATCTCTCGGTCTGCCGGTGAAGCGTTTTATCGCTGCCACTAACGTTAACGATACAGTGCCGCGTTTCCTGCACGACGGGCAGTGGTCGCCAAAAGCCACCCAGGCGACATTATCCAATGCGATGGATGTTAGCCAGCCGAATAACTGGCCGCGTGTAGAAGAGTTGTTCCGCCGCAAAATTTGGCAATTGAAGGAGTTGGGCTATGCGGCGGTGGATGATGAATCGACCCGGCAGACGATGCGCGAATTAAAAGATCTGGGATATACCTCAGAACCGCATGCTGCCGTGGCTTACCGTGCGCTGCGTGACCAGCTTCACCCAGGCGAATATGGTCTGTTCCTCGGCACCGCGCATCCGGCGAAATTTAAAGAGAGCGTGGAGGTAATTCTTGGTGAAACGCTGGAGCTGCCAAAAGAGCTGGCAGAACGTGCTGATTTACCGCTGCTTTCTCATAATCTGCCCGCTGATTTTGCCGCGCTGCGCAAGCTGATGATGAATCATAAGTAGTATCCATTAATTTCCTGAAAATGGCCGGGCTTGCGTTTATGCAGTTCGGCTTTTTTGTGGAGAAAATATGAGAAAAATCGACAGAAAAAAAGGAGAAATTTTCAATAAATGCGGTAACTTAGCTCTTTTAATTGTAGAGAATGACAACGGGGATTCTTTTACCGTAAGCTCCGGATATCGGCCCATAACTGGCAATGATAAAAGGAGTCACCTGTGAAAAAGATGCAATCTATCCTGCTCGCACTTTCCCTGATTCTGGTCGCTCCTATGGCAGCGCAGGCAGAGGAAATAATGCTAGTACCATCAGTGAAATTACAGATTGGCGATCGCGATCATCGCGGTTACTACTGGGATGGCGGTTACTGGCGTGACCATAACTGGTGGTATAGAAATTACGAATGGCGAGATAATCGCTGGCACCCACACGGATCGCAGCCGCACCATAATTGGTATAATGATCATCGAAATGATCACCGCGGAGATCATCGAAACGATCACGGCGGCGATCATCGTCCAGGTCCGGACAGACACCATCGGTAAACATAACTGCCGGATGACCTCCGGCATTTGAGCCTGATGGCAAACGCAAAATTGCCTGATGCGCTACACTTATCAGGCCTACGTGATCTCTACAATATATTGAATCTGCATGCTTTTGTAGGCCGGATAAGGCGTTTACGCCGTATCCGGCATTTACCGCAAACTTAACGCAGCTCGTAGCGTTTAAACACCAGTTCGCTATTGCTGGAGGTGGTGGCTTCATCAAAGAAGTAACCTTCACGATTAAAGCCAGTCAGTTGTTCTGGTTTGGTCAGGCGATTCTCAATAATAAAACGACTCATCAGGCCGCGCGCTTTCTTAGCGTAGAAACTAATAACCTTAAACTTGCCGTTCTTCTCATCGAGGAACACCGGCTTGATAATCTCAGCATTCAGTTTCTTCGGTTTCACTGATTTAAAATACTCATCTGACGCCAGGTTAATTACTACCTGATCGCCTTGCGCTTCGAGCGCCTCGTTCAGCTTGTTGGTGATCACATCACCCCAGAATTGGTACAGATCTTTGCCCCGGGCGTTCTCAAGACGGATCCCCATTTCCAGACGGTATGGCTGCATTAAATCGAGTGGACGCAGTACGCCATACAAACCGGAAAGCATACGCAGATGCTGCTGGGCAAAAGCGAAATCTTCTTCGCTGAAGGTTTCGGCCTGCAAACCGGTATAGACATCGCCTTTGAACGCCAGAATCGCCTGCCGGGCATTCTCCGGCGTGAAATCTGGCTGCCAGTCATGAAAGCGAGCGGCGTTGATACCCGCCAGTTTGTCGCTGATATGCATCAGCGTGCTAATCTGCGGGGGGGTCAGCTTCCGCGCTTCGTGAATAAGCTGCTGTGAGTGATCTAACAGCTCCGGCAACGTATAGCGCGTGGTAGCCAACGGGCTTTGATAATCAAGCGTTTTCGCAGGTGAAATCAGAATCAGCATATCCAGTCCTTGCAGGAAATTTACAGCGACTGTAGCAAAAAATGCGGATGAATTGATCGATAGTTGTGATTAGTCCTGCGAAACATCATCCCACGTATCAGGTGCGAGTTGCTGGCCGATGTCCGGGTAGCGCAGCGGATCAAACATCGGGCGTATGCCGAGTTTACGCTGGCGCAGATAATCACTGGCAATGGTATGCACTACCGGAGAGAGCAGCAAAATAGCGGTCAGATTAGTGATCGCCATACACGCCATAATAATATCAGCCAGTTGCCACATCATGGGGAGGCTAAGTAGCGTGCCACCAATCACGGTGGCAAAGATGCAGATACGCAGACACCAGATCGCTTTAGTGTTGTTCATACGTAAAAAGAAAAGGTTATTTTCCGCATAAATGTAATTGGCGACGATAGAGCTGAAGGCAAACAGAATCACCACTATTGTGACAAACTCTGCCCCCCAGGAACCCATTAGTGCTCGCATCGCTTTCTGGAGAAGCTGAATACCCTCCAGCGGCATATAGGTTGTACCGTTTCCGGCCAGCAATATTAGCATGGCGCTTGCCGTGCAGATGACCAGGGTGTCGATAAAAATGCCGATCATCTGAACAATACCTTGTGCTGCCGGATGCGGCGGCCAGGATGCTGCCGCCGCCGCTGCATTTGGTGTCGACCCCATTCCCGCCTCATTAGAAAACATACTGCGCTGAAAGCCGTTCGTAACTGCCTGGCTCAGGGTGTAACCCGCGGTGCCGCCTGCCGCTTCCTGCCAGCCAAAGGCGCTGTCAAAAATAGACCAAATGATGTGAGGAAGTTGCTCGATATTCATCGCACAAATGATCAGACTGGCGAGTACCCAAATTAATGCCATTACAGGGACAAACCATTGCATCAGTCGGGCGACACCATAAATACCGTGGGTTATCGTCAACAGGGCAAAGACAGCGAGTATGATGCCCGTTACTAATGGTGGAACATCAAACGCAAAATGCATCGCGCGGGCGACGGCGTTTGCCTGAACACCGCTGAAAATCAATCCGTAGGCGATGAGCAAAAAGATAGCGAATAGCACGCCCATCCAGCGCATCCCCAATCCACGCGCCATATACCATGCCGGACCACCGCGAAACTGCCCATTAGCGTCACGTTCTTTATAAAGTTGGGCAAGGGAACATTCGGCAAAAGAGGTCGCCATGCCGATAAACGCGGCAATCCACATCCAGAAGATGGCACCGGGTCCACCGGCAGTAATGGCCAGCGCAACACCGGCGAGGTTACCGCTGCCGACGCGCGCGGCAAGACTGGTACACAGTGACTGAAAAGACGTTAAGCCCCCCGGTTGTGGATGAACGCTATTTTTGAGACTTTTGCCAAACTGGCGAATGTAGCGAAACTGAACGAATCTGGTGCGAAAAGTGAACCAGCAACCTGCGCCGAAGAGCAGGTAGATCATCACTGATCCCCATAGAACACTGTTAATAAAAGAGAAAAAGTCAGGCATTCGTATCCCTCTTGTCGCCGGCACGCGGTTACATTCCTGTGTAAACGTTACCAATTGATTAAGAATTATATACGATGTGCATTGGTAGATAACGCTTGTGTAGCATACTTGAGTTTTTGCTTAAAAATGGCGAGCGATATCAACGCAGTGTCAGAAAACCTAAACAGTCTCGCCTGGCGATAACCCTCTCGTCTGCGGTTGCGCTGTCGTTGCGTCGTGATATCATCAGGGCAGACCGGTTACATCCCCCTAACAAGCTGTTTAAAGAGAAATACTATCATGACGGACAAATTGACCTCCCTTCGTCAGTACACCACTGTAGTGGCCGACACTGGGGACATCGCGGCAATGAAGCTGTATCAACCGCAGGATGCCACAACCAACCCTTCTCTCATTCTTAACGCAGCGCAGATTCCGGAATACCGCAAGTTGATTGATGATGCTGTCGCATGGGCGAAACAGCAGAGCAACGATCGCGCACAGCAAATCGTGGACGCGACTGACAAACTGGCAGTAAACATTGGTCTGGAAATCCTGAAACTGGTTCCTGGCCGTATCTCAACTGAAGTTGATGCGCGTCTTTCCTATGACACCGAAGCGTCAATTGCAAAAGCAAAACGTCTGATCAAGCTCTACAACGATGCGGGTATCAGCAACGATCGTATTCTGATCAAACTGGCGTCTACCTGGCAGGGTATCCGTGCTGCTGAACAGCTAGAAAAAGAAGGTATCAACTGTAACCTGACTCTGCTGTTTTCCTTCGCACAGGCGCGTGCTTGTGCAGAAGCTGGCGTATTCCTGATCTCTCCGTTTGTTGGCCGTATTCTTGACTGGTACAAAGCCAATACCGACAAGAAAGAGTACGCTCCGGCAGAAGATCCTGGCGTGGTTTCTGTATCGGAAATCTACCAGTACTACAAAGAGCATGGTTATGAAACCGTGGTTATGGGCGCAAGCTTCCGTAACATCGGTGAAATTCTGGAACTGGCAGGTTGCGACCGTCTGACCATTGCTCCGGCACTGCTGAAAGAACTGGCAGAGAGCGAAGGGGCTATTGAACGTAAACTGTCCTACACTGGCGAAGTGAAAGCGCGTCCGGCACGTATCACTGAGTCCGAGTTCCTGTGGCAGCACAACCAGGATCCAATGGCTGTAGATAAACTGGCGGAAGGTATCCGTAAGTTTGCTGTTGACCAGGAAAAACTGGAAAAAATGATCGGCGCTCTGCTGTAATCATTCTTAGCGTGGCCGGGAAGTCGGTCACGCTACCTCTTCTGAAGCCTGTCTGTCACTCCCTTCGCAGTGTATCATTCTGTTTAACGAGACTGTTTAAACGGAAAAATCTTGATGAATACTTTACGTATCGGCTTAGTTTCCATTTCTGATCGCGCGTCCAGCGGCGTTTATCAGGATAAAGGCATTCCTGCACTGGAAGAGTGGCTGGCATCGGCGCTGACGACGCCATTTGAGCTGGAAACCCGTTTAATCCCTGATGAGCAGGCGATCATTGAGCAAACCTTGTGTGAGCTGGTGGACGAAATGAGTTGCCATCTGGTGCTGACAACCGGCGGTACTGGCCCCGCGCGCCGTGACGTGACACCCGATGCAACGTTGGCAGTAGCCGATCGCGAGATGCCGGGTTTTGGCGAACAGATGCGCCAGATTAGCCTGCATTTTGTACCAACCGCGATCCTTTCGCGGCAGGTGGGCGTGATTCGTAAACAGGCATTGATTCTTAATTTGCCTGGTCAGCCGAAGTCCATCAAAGAGACGCTGGAAGGCGTGAAGGATGGCGAGGGCAATGTCGTGGTGCACGGTATTTTTGCCAGTGTGCCGTACTGCATTCAGTTGCTGGAAGGACCATACGTTGAAACGGCACCTGAAGTGGTAGCGGCATTCAGACCGAAGAGTGCAAGACGTGAAGTTAGCGAATAAAAAATCCCCCCAGGCGGGGGGATCAGACTGATGACAAACGCAAAACTGCCTGATGCGCTACGCTTATCAGGCCTACGATCTTCCTGCAATATATTGAATTTGCATGATTATGTAGGCCGGATAAGGCGTTCACGCCGCATCCGGCATGAATAAAGCGCACGCTGATATCCCCCGTGCGGGGGATATCAAGCAATTAGTGGGATTCACCAATTGGCAGAACGGTGCGACCAAACTGCTCGTTCAGCACTTCACCCATTGCCAGGTAGATCGCGCTGGCACCGCAGATCAGACCTATCCAGCCCGCGAAGTGGATGATCGCAGCGTTACCGGCAATGTTACCGATAGCCAGTAGGGCAAACAGCACGGTCAGGCTGAAGAAAACGAATTGCAGAACGCGTGCACCTTTCAGCGTGCCGAAGAACATAAACAGCGTAAACACGCCCCACAGCCCCAGATAAACACCGAGGAACTGCGCATTCGGCGCGTCGGTCAGACCCAGTTTCGGCATCAGCAGAATCGCAACCAGCGTCAACCAAAAAGAGCCGTAAGAAGTGAAGGCAGTTAAGCCGAAAGTGTTGCCTTTTTTATACTCCAGCAGACCGGCAAAAATTTGCGCGATACCGCCGTAGAAGATGCCCATGGCGAGAATAATACCGTCCAGAGCGAAATAACCCACGTTGTGCAGGTTAAGCAGAATGGTGGTCATGCCGAAGCCCATCAGGCCCAGCGGTGCCGGGTTAGCCAACTTAGTGTTGCCCATAATTCCTCAAAAATCATCATCGAATGAATGGTGAAATAATTTCCCTGAATAACTGTAGTGTTTTCGGGGCGCGGCATAATAATCAGCCAGTGGGGCAGTGTCTATGATCTTTTGATGGGAAAATGAAAATTTTCCCCGGTATCAGGTATCACACTTGAGTGGTGTTAACTATTCGCCGCAGGAAGGCGATTTGTAGTAGTGCCGGGATCGTGACGCGAAGGACGCTACCGCTGACGGCTTTAACCCCATTTAATGCTGCGCCACAGGCCTCCCTGACTCGCTTTAAAAGTCGCTTAACTGTAAATCGCCATGATCGGCGGTGAGTTGTATGTGTTTTACAACGCGGCAAACGGGGCATTGCAGTGCGGGATCGTTAGTTTCATTACGCGTCATGGCAATGACGTCGAGGATTTTATGGTCGTTAGCCTGCGCGGCACAGCACAACATAAGGCCAATAGCCAGGCTGACAGAAATCGTAAAAACAGATTTCATAAGGATTCTCCTTGTGGGGAGCACCAGGAGGACAAATAGCGACTGGTTTGTTGGCAGGGAAAACATGACGCATGAACGTAATATGTTATTTTTATTACAATTTTTTGGTGATAATTTTGTGTTGAATTCATCCTTTATAGGAATTAAATTCCAGTCCGTTTCTCGTCTTCTTCCGCCATATCGCGAAATTTCTGCGCAAAAGCACAAAAAATTTTTGCATCTCCCCCTTGATGACGTGGGTTACGACCCCATTTAGTAGTCAACCGCAGTGAGTGAGTCTGCAAAAAAATGAAATTGGGCAGTTGAAACCAGACGTTTCGCCCCTATTACAGACTCACAACCACATGATGACCGAATATATAGTGGAGACGTTTAGATGGGTAAAATAATTGGTATCGACCTGGGTACTACCAACTCTTGTGTAGCGATTATGGATGGCACCACTCCTCGTGTGCTGGAGAACGCCGAAGGCGATCGCACCACGCCTTCTATCATTGCCTATACCCAGGATGGTGAAACTCTGGTTGGTCAGCCGGCTAAACGTCAGGCAGTGACGAACCCGCAAAACACCCTGTTTGCGATTAAACGCCTGATTGGCCGCCGCTTCCAGGACGAAGAAGTACAGCGTGATGTTTCCATCATGCCGTTCAAAATTATTGCTGCTGATAACGGCGACGCATGGGTCGAAGTTAAAGGCCAGAAAATGGCACCGCCGCAGATTTCTGCCGAAGTGCTGAAAAAAATGAAGAAAACTGCAGAAGATTACCTGGGTGAACCGGTAACTGAAGCAGTTATCACCGTACCGGCATACTTTAACGATGCTCAGCGTCAGGCAACGAAAGACGCAGGCCGTATCGCTGGTCTGGAAGTAAAACGTATCATCAACGAACCGACCGCCGCTGCACTGGCTTACGGTCTGGACAAAGGTACAGGCAACCGTACTATCGCTGTTTATGACCTTGGTGGTGGTACTTTCGATATTTCCATTATCGAAATCGACGAAGTTGACGGTGAAAAAACCTTCGAAGTTCTGGCAACCAACGGTGATACCCACCTGGGTGGTGAAGACTTCGACAGCCGCCTGATCAACTACCTGGTTGAAGAATTCAAGAAAGATCAGGGCATTGACCTGCGTAACGATCCGCTGGCAATGCAGCGTCTGAAAGAAGCGGCAGAAAAAGCGAAAATCGAGCTGTCTTCTGCTCAGCAGACCGACGTTAACCTGCCGTACATCACTGCAGACGCGACCGGTCCGAAACACATGAACATCAAAGTGACTCGTGCAAAACTGGAAAGCCTGGTAGAAGACCTGGTGAACCGTTCCATCGAGCCGCTGAAAGTTGCTCTGCAGGACGCTGGCCTGTCCGTATCTGATATCGACGATGTTATCCTCGTTGGTGGTCAGACTCGTATGCCAATGGTTCAGAAGAAAGTTGCTGAATTCTTTGGTAAAGAGCCGCGTAAAGACGTTAACCCGGACGAAGCTGTGGCAATCGGTGCTGCCGTTCAGGGTGGTGTACTGACTGGCGACGTGAAAGACGTACTGCTGCTGGACGTTACCCCGCTGTCTCTGGGTATCGAAACCATGGGCGGTGTGATGACGACGCTGATCGCGAAAAACACCACTATCCCGACCAAGCACAGCCAGGTGTTCTCTACCGCTGAAGACAACCAGTCTGCAGTAACCATCCACGTGCTGCAGGGTGAACGTAAACGTGCGGCTGATAACAAATC
This sequence comes from Escherichia sp. KTE96, assembly GCF_000408525.1. NCBI lineage: Bacteria > Pseudomonadati > Pseudomonadota > Gammaproteobacteria > Enterobacterales > Enterobacteriaceae > Escherichia > Escherichia sp. KTE96. The sequence goes on from NZ_KE137149.1 coordinate 1,107,987, forward strand.
TCTGGGTCAGTTCAACCTGGATGGTATCAACCCGGCACCGCGCGGTATGCCGCAGATCGAAGTTACCTTCGATATCGATGCTGACGGTATCCTGCACGTTTCTGCGAAAGACAAAAACAGCGGTAAAGAGCAGAAGATCACCATTAAGGCTTCTTCTGGTCTGAACGAAGATGAAATCCAGAAAATGGTACGCGACGCTGAAGCTAACGCCGAAGCAGACCGTAAGTTTGAAGAGCTGGTACAGACTCGCAACCAGGGCGACCATCTGCTGCACAGCACCCGTAAGCAGGTTGAAGAAGCAGGCGACAAACTGCCGGCTGACGACAAAACTGCCATCGAGTCTGCGCTGACTGCGCTGGAAACTGCTCTGAAAGGTGAAGACAAAGCCGCTATCGAAGCGAAAATGCAGGAACTGGCACAGGTTTCCCAGAAACTGATGGAAATCGCCCAGCAGCAACATGCCCAGCAGCAGACTGCCGGTGCTGATGCTTCTGCAAACAACGCGAAAGATGACGATGTTGTCGACGCTGAATTCGAAGAAGTCAAAGACAAAAAATAATCGCCCTATAAACGGGTAATTATACTGACACGGGCGAAGGGGATTTTCCTCTCCGCCCGTGCATTCATCTAGGGGCAAATTAAAAAAGATGGCTAAGCAAGATTATTACGAGATTTTAGGCGTTTCCAAAACTGCGGAAGAGCGTGAAATCAAAAAGGCCTATAAACGCCTGGCCATGAAATATCACCCGGACCGTAACCAGGGTGACAAAGAGGCCGAGGCGAAATTTAAAGAGATCAAGGAAGCTTATGAAGTTCTGACCGATTCGCAAAAACGTGCGGCATACGATCAGTATGGTCATGCGGCGTTTGAGCAAGGCGGCATGGGCGGCGGCGGTTTTGGCGGCGGCGCAGACTTCAGCGATATTTTTGGTGACGTTTTTGGCGATATTTTTGGCGGCGGACGTGGTCGTCAACGTGCGGCGCGTGGTGCTGATTTACGCTATAACATGGAGCTCACCCTCGAAGAAGCTGTACGTGGCGTGACCAAAGAGATCCGCATTCCGACTCTGGAAGAGTGTGACGTTTGCCACGGTAGCGGTGCAAAACCGGGTACGCAACCGCAGACCTGTCCGACCTGTCATGGTTCTGGTCAAGTGCAGATGCGCCAGGGGTTCTTTGCCGTGCAGCAGACCTGTCCACACTGTCAGGGCCGAGGTACGCTGATCAAAGATCCGTGCAACAAATGTCATGGTCATGGTCGTGTTGAGCGTAGCAAAACGCTGTCCGTTAAAATCCCGGCAGGGGTGGACACTGGAGACCGCATCCGTCTTGCGGGCGAAGGTGAAGCGGGCGAGCACGGCGCACCAGCAGGCGATCTGTACGTCCAGGTTCAGGTTAAACAGCACCCGATTTTCGAACGTGAAGGTAACAACCTGTATTGCGAAGTGCCGATCAACTTCGCGATGGCCGCACTTGGTGGTGAAATCGAAGTGCCGACCCTCGATGGTCGCGTCAAACTGAAAGTGCCTGGAGAAACCCAGACCGGTAAGCTGTTCCGCATGCGTGGTAAAGGCGTGAAGTCTGTCCGCGGCGGTGCGCAGGGGGATTTACTGTGCCGCGTCGTGGTCGAAACACCGGTAGGTCTGAACGAGAAGCAGAAACAACTGCTGCAAGATCTGCAAGAAAGCTTCGGAGGCCCAACCGGCGAGCACAACAGCCCGCGTTCGAAGAGTTTCTTCGACGGCGTGAAGAAGTTTTTTGACGACCTGACTCGCTAATTTCCTGAAAAGCCTACCCGTGGGCAGGCTTGGGTAAAAACAAGGGTGCGTTGAAGATATGCGAGCACCTGTAAAGTGGCGGGGATTACTCCCCGCCGTTGCTCTTACTCGGATTCGTAAGCCGTGAAAACAGCAACCTCCGTCTGGCCAGTTCGGATGTGAACCTCACAGAGGTCTTTTCTCGTTACCAGCGCCGCCACTACGGCGGTGATACAGATGACGATCAGGGCGACAATCATCGCCTTATGCTGCTTCATTGCTCTCTTCTCCTTGACCTTACGGTCAGTAAGAGGCACTCTACATGTGTTCAGCATATAGGGGGCCTCGGGTTGATGGTAAAATATCACTCGGGGCTTTTCTCTATCTGCCATCCAGCTAATGCCTGAGACAGACAGCCTCAAGCACCCGCCGCTATTATACTATTCACTTTAATCCATTTGATTATATCAACCCCAATCCTGAAGACGCCTCGCATTTTTATGGCGTAATTTTTAAGGATTCAATTAGTTAACGTTGATTTGTCCCTTTATTGCAATTATTGAGGACAAGTTGGATATATTTGAAATATCGCCCTAACAAACAGCTCTGGCTTACCACAAATTAATTATTACTTTTCCGAATAAATCCTTCAGAAATCGTGACCTTAAGCTATGATTATTGAGTTTTGAGGTCATCAGCCACCGCTTTCGGGCGTCAAAAAATCTTCCTCCGCTGGTGACGCAACCTCCTTTATAGATCGTAAAAAGCGAACTATTCCTACATTATAATCTGATTTTAACGATGATTCTTGCGGGGTAAAATAGTAAAAACGATCTATTCACCTGAAAGAGAAATAAAAAGTGAAACATCTGCATCGATTCTTTAGTAGTGATGCCTCGGGAGGCATTATTCTCATTATTGCCGCTGTTCTGGCGATGATTATGGCCAACAGCGGCGCAACCAGTGGATGGTATCACGACTTTCTTGAAACGCCGGTTCAGCTTCGGGTTGGTTCACTTGAGATCAACAAAAACATGCTGTTATGGATAAATGACGCACTGATGGCGATATTTTTCCTGTTAGTTGGTCTGGAAGTTAAACGCGAACTGATGCAAGGATCGCTGGCCAGCCTGCGGCAGGCTGCGTTTCCGGTCATTGCCGCTATCGGCGGGATGATTGTCCCGGCATTGCTCTATCTGGCTTTTAACTATGCTGATCCTATCACTCGTGAAGGGTGGGCGATCCCGGCGGCTACTGACATTGCCTTTGCGCTTGGTGTACTGGCGTTATTGGGAAGCCGTGTGCCGTTAGCGCTGAAGATCTTTTTGATGGCGCTGGCTATTATCGATGATCTTGGTGCCATCATTATCATCGCCTTGTTTTACACCAATGACTTGTCGATGGCTTCTCTTGGCGTTGCTGCAGTGGCGATTGCTGTACTCGCTGTGTTGAACATGTGTGGCGTGCGCCGTACAGGGGTTTATATTCTGGTTGGTGTGGTGCTGTGGACGGCCGTGCTGAAATCAGGCGTCCACGCAACGCTGGCTGGGGTTATTGTTGGCTTCTTTATTCCGTTAAAAGAGAAACATGGGCGTTCTCCGGCGAAGCGCCTGGAGCATGTATTGCATCCGTGGGTGGCTTATCTGATCTTGCCGCTATTTGCTTTTGCCAATGCTGGTGTTTCTCTGCAAGGCGTGACGCTGGATGGCCTGACCTCCATTCTGCCATTAGGGATCATCGCCGGTTTGCTGATTGGCAAGCCGCTGGGTATTAGTCTGTTCTGCTGGCTGGCGCTGCGTTTGAAGCTGGCACATCTGCCAGAGGGAACGACTTATCAGCAAATTATGGCTGTTGGGATCCTGTGCGGTATCGGTTTTACTATGTCTATTTTTATCGCCAGCCTGGCCTTTGGTAGCGTAGATCCAGAACTGATTAACTGGGCGAAATTAGGCATTCTGGTCGGTTCAATCTCTTCGGCGGTAATTGGATATAGCTGGCTACGCATTCGTCTACGTCCATCTGTTTGATCGGGCGATGTACCGGGGAGCCATAAATGGCTCCCTTTTCATTGTTATCAGGGAGAGAAATGAGCATGTCTCATATCAATTACAACCACTTGTATTACTTCTGGCATGTCTACAAAGAAGGTTCTGTGGTTGGCGCAGCGGAGGCGCTTTATTTAACACCACAAACGATTACCGGGCAGATCAGGGCGCTGGAAGAGCGCCTGCAAGGGAAACTATTTAAGCGCAAAGGACGTGGCCTGGAACCCAGTGAACTGGGGGAACTGGTTTATCGCTATGCCGATAAAATGTTCACGTTAAGCCAGGAAATGCTGGATATCGTCAACTATCGCAAAGAGTCTAACTTATTGTTTGATGTTGGCGTTGCAGATGCACTTTCGAAACGCCTGGTCAGCAGTGTTCTGGATGCCGCAGTTGTAGAAGACGAGCAGATCCATCTACGCTGCTTTGAATCGACGCACGAGATGCTGTTGGAGCAACTGAGTCAGCATAAGTTGGATATGATCATCTCTGACTGTCCGATCGACTCCACCCAGCAGGAGGGGCTATTTTCCATAAAAATTGGCGAGTGTGGTGTCAGTTTCTGGTGCACTAACCCGCTGCCAGAAAAACCGTTTCCAGCCTGTCTGGAGCAACGTCGCTTACTTATACCGGGGCGGCGCTCAATGTTGGGACGCAAGCTATTAAACTGGTTTAACTCCCAGGGATTGAATGTTGAAATTCTGGGGGAGTTTGATGATGCGGCGTTGATGAAAGCCTTTGGTGCGACGCACAATGCTATTTTTGTTGCACCTTCACTTTACGCCAATGATTTTTATACCGATAACTCGGTTGTGGAGATTGGTCGCGTTGAGAACGTCATGGAAGAGTACCATGCGATTTTTGCCGAAAGGATGATCCAGCACCCTGCGGTACAGCGTATTTGCAATACAGATTACTCTGCGCTGTTTACTTCAGCCGCGAAATAGCCATTCGTACTTTGCAGGCTACAGTGTTGGCCTGCTTTTGCTCGTTGGCATAAAAAAACCCGCTTGCGCGGGTTTTTTTACAAAGCTGACAACAAAAGGCGATTAAGCCAGTTTGTTGATCTGTGCAGCCAGGTTAGCCTTATGACGTGCAGCTTTGTTTTTGTGGATCAGACCTTTAGCAGCCTGACGGTCCACGATCGGTTGCATTTCGTTAAATGCTTTCAGTGCAGCAGCTTTGTCGCCAGCTTCGATAGCTGCGTATACTTTCTTGATGAAAGTACGCATCATAGAGCGACGGCTTGCGTTGTGCTTACGAGCCTTTTCAGACTGAATGGCGCGCTTCTTAGCTGATTTGATATTAGCCAAGGTCCAACTCCCAAATGTGTTCTATATGGACAATTCAAAGGCCGAGGAATATGCCCTTTTAGCCTTCTTTTGTCAATGGATTTGTGCAAATAAGCGCCGTTAATATGGCAGCGCTCGTTGCGTAGTGATGGCGCAGGATTCTACCAGCTTGCAGGGTGTGAATACAGCTTTTCCGCGAGAAAAATTGCAGCAGGTCGTTAGTTTCTTACCGTGATTTGCGCCATGGCAATGAAAAGCCACTTCTTTCTAATTTCAGTACTCAATCGCCGGTTAACCTTGACCGCTGTACAAGGTATACTCGGACGATTTTCACTGTTTTGAGCCAGACATGAAGCTGATACGCGGCATACATAATCTCAGCCAGGCCCCGCAAGAAGGGTGTGTGCTGACTATTGGTAATTTCGACGGCGTGCATCGCGGTCATCGCGCGCTGTTGCAGGGCTTGCAGGAAGAAGGGCGCAGGCGCAACTTACCGGTGATGGTGATGATTTTTGAGCCTCAACCACTGGAACTGTTTGCCACCGACAAAGCCCCGGCACGCCTGACCCGGCTGCGGGAAAAACTGCGTTATCTTGCCGAGTGTGGCGTAGATTACGTGCTGTGCGTGCGTTTTGACAGGCGCTTTGCGGCGCTGACGGCGCAAAATTTTATCAGCGAACTACTGGTGAAGCAGTTGCGGGTAAAATTTCTTGCTGTGGGTGATGATTTCCGCTTTGGCGCTGGTCGTGAAGGCGATTTCTTGTTATTACAGAAAGCTGGCGCAGAATACGGCTTCGACATCACCAGTACGCAAACTTTCTGTGAAGGTGGCGTGCGTATCAGTAGTACTGCCGTGCGTCAGGCCCTGGCGGATGACAACCTGGCTCTGGCTGAAAGTTTACTGGGGCACCCGTTTGCCATCTCCGGGCGTGTTGTCCACGGTGATGAGTTAGGGCGCACTATTGGTTTCCCGACGGCGAATGTACCGCTGCGTCGTCAGGTTTCCCCGGTGAAAGGGGTTTATGCGGTGGAAGTGCTGGGCCTCGGTGAAAAACCGTTGCCTGGCGTCGCGAACATCGGCACGCGCCCAACGGTAGCAGGCATTCGCCAGCAACTGGAAGTGCATGTTCTGGATGTTGCAATGGACCTTTACGGTCGCCATATACAAGTAGTGCTGCGTAAAAAAATACGCAGTGAGCAGCGATTTGCGTCGCTGGACGAACTGAAAGCGCAGATTGCGCGTGATGAATTAACCGCCCGCGAATTTTTTGGGCTAACAAAACCGGCTTAAGCCTGTTATGTAATCAAACCGAAATACGGAACCGAGAATCTGATGAGTGACTATAAATCAACCCTGAATTTGCCGGAAACAGGGTTCCCGATGCGTGGCGACCTCGCCAAGCGCGAACCGGGAATGCTGGCGCGTTGGACTGATGATGATCTGTACGGCATCATCCGTGCGGCTAAAAAAGGCAAAAAAACCTTCATTCTGCATGATGGCCCTCCTTATGCGAATGGCAGCATTCATATTGGTCACTCGGTTAACAAGATTCTGAAAGACATAATCATCAAGTCCAAAGGGCTTTCTGGATATGACTCGCCGTATGTGCCTGGTTGGGACTGTCACGGTCTGCCGATCGAGCTGAAAGTAGAGCAAGAGTTCGGTAAGCCGGGTGAGAAATTCACCGCAGCCGAGTTTCGCGCCAAGTGTCGCGAATATGCAGCGACCCAGGTTGATGGTCAGCGCAAAGACTTTATCCGTCTGGGGGTGCTGGGCGACTGGTCACATCCGTACCTGACTATGGACTTCAAAACCGAAGCCAACATCATCCGTGCGCTGGGCAAAATTATCGGCAACGGCCATCTGCACAAAGGTGCTAAACCGGTGCACTGGTGCGTAGACTGTCGTTCCGCGCTGGCGGAAGCGGAAGTTGAGTATTACGACAAAACCTCCCCGTCCATCGACGTCGCGTTCCACGCCGCCGATCAGGATGCGCTGAAAGCGAAATTTGGCGTTTCTGACGTTAATGGTCCGATCTCTCTGGTTATCTGGACCACAACGCCGTGGACCCTGCCTGCGAACCGCGCAATCTCTATTGCACCGGATTTCGACTATGCGCTGGTGCAGATCGACGGTCAGGCCGTGATCCTTGCGAAAGATTTGGTTGAAAGTGTGATGCAGCGTATCGGCGTTACCGAATACACCATCCTCGGCACGGTGAAAGGTGCGGAGCTGGAACTGCTGCGCTTTACCCATCCGTTTATGGGCTTCGATGTTCCGGCAATTCTTGGCGATCACGTCACGCTGGATGCCGGTACTGGTGCTGTTCACACCGCGCCTGGCCACGGCCCTGACGACTATGTTATCGGTCAGAAATACGGTCTGGAAACCGCTAACCCGGTTGGCCCGGACGGTACTTATCTGCCGGGAACTTACCCGACGTTAGACGGTGTGAACGTCTTCAAAGCGAACGATATTGTCGTTGCACTGTTGCAGGAAAAAGGCGCGCTGCTGCATGTTGAGAAGCTGCAGCACAGTTATCCGTGCTGCTGGCGTCACAAAACCCCAATCATCTTCCGTGCGACGCCACAGTGGTTCGTCAGCATGGATCAGAAAGGTCTGCGTGCGCAGTCACTGAAAGAGATCAAAGGCGTGCAGTGGATCCCGGACTGGGGCCAGGCGCGTATTGAGTCGATGGTCGCTAACCGTCCTGACTGGTGTATCTCCCGTCAGCGTACCTGGGGCGTACCGATGTCACTGTTCGTGCACAAAGACACTGAAGAGCTGCATCCGCGTACCCTTGAACTGATGGAAGAAGTGGCAAAACGCGTTGAAGTTGACGGCATCCAGGCGTGGTGGGATCTCGATGCAAAAGAGATCCTCGGTGACGACGCTGACCAGTACGTGAAAGTGCCGGATACGCTGGACGTATGGTTTGACTCCGGATCTACGCACTCTTCCGTTGTTGACGTGCGTCCGGAATTTGCCGGTCACGCTGCGGACATGTATCTGGAAGGTTCTGACCAACACCGTGGCTGGTTCATGTCTTCCCTGATGATCTCCACTGCGATGAAAGGCAAAGCGCCATATCGTCAGGTACTGACTCACGGCTTTACCGTGGATGGTCAGGGTCGCAAGATGTCTAAATCCATCGGCAACACCGTTTCGCCGCAGGATGTGATGAACAAACTTGGCGCGGATATTCTGCGTCTGTGGGTGGCATCAACTGACTACACCGGCGAAATGGCCGTTTCTGACGAGATCCTGAAACGTGCTGCTGACAGCTATCGTCGTATCCGTAACACAGCACGCTTCCTGCTGGCAAACCTCAATGGTTTCGATCCGGCAAAAGATATGGTGAAACCGGAAGAGATGGTGGTACTGGACAGATGGGCCGTGGGTTGTGCGAAAGCGGCTCAGGAAGACATCATCAAGGCTTACGAAGCATACGATTTCCACGAAGTGGTACAGCGTCTGATGCGCTTCTGCTCCGTTGAGATGGGCTCTTTCTACCTCGACATCATCAAAGACCGTCAGTACACCGCCAAAGCAGATAGCGTGGCGCGTCGTAGCTGCCAGACTGCGCTGTATCACATCGCAGAAGCGCTGGTTCGCTGGATGGCACCGATCCTCTCCTTCACCGCGGATGAAGTGTGGGGTTACCTGCCGGGCGAACGTGAAAAATACGTCTTTACCGGTGAGTGGTACGAAGGTCTGTTTGGTCTGGCTGACAGCGAAGCGATGAACGATGCGTTCTGGGACGAGTTGCTGCAAGTGCGTGGCGAAGTGAACAAAGTCATTGAGCAAGCGCGTGCTGACAAGAAAGTGGGTGGCTCGCTGGAAGCGGCAGTAACCTTGTACGCAGAACCGGAACTGGCAGCGAAACTGAACGCGTTGGGCGATGAATTACGATTTGTCCTGTTGACCTCCGGCGCTACCGTTGCAGACTATAACAACGCACCTGCTGATGCTCAGCAGAGCGAAGTACTCAAAGGGCTGAAAGTCGCGTTGAGTAAAGCCGAAGGTGAGAAGTGCCCACGCTGCTGGCACTACACCCAGGATGTCGGCAAGGTGGCGGAGCATGCAGAAATCTGCGGCCGCTGTGTCAGCAACGTCGCCGGTGACGGTGAAAAACGTAAGTTTGCCTGATGAGTCAATCGATCTGTTCAACAGGGCTACGCTGGTTGTGGCTGGTAGTAGTCGTGCTGATTATCGATCTGGGCAGCAAATACCTTATCCTCCAGAATTTTGCTCTGGGGGATACGGTTCCGCTGTTCCCGTCGCTTAATCTGCATTATGCGCGTAACTATGGCGCGGCGTTTAGTTTCCTTGCCGATAGCGGCGGCTGGCAGCGTTGGTTCTTTGCCGGTATTGCAATTGGTATTAGCGTGATCCTGACGGTGATGATGTATCGCTCGAAGGCCACGCAGAAACTGAACAACATTGCTTACGCGCTGATTATTGGCGGTGCGCTGGGCAACCTGTTCGACCGCCTGTGGCACGGCTTTGTGGTCGATATGATCGACTTCTACGTTGGCGACTGGCACTTCGCCACCTTCAACCTCGCTGATACTGCCATCTGTGTCGGCGCGGCACTGATTGTGCTGGAAGGTTTTTTGCCTTCGAAAGCGAAAAAACAATAATAAACCCTGCCGGATGCGATGCTGACGCATCTTATCCGGCCTACAGATTGCTGCGAAATCGTAGGCCGCATCCGGCAAACATCCTCAAAATACAAGAGCAAACCTGCATGTCTGAATCTGTACAGAGCAATAGCGCCGTCCTGGTGCACTTCACGCTAAAACTCGACGATGGCACCACCGCTGAGTCTACCCGCAACAACGGTAAACCGGCGCTGTTCCGCCTTGGTGACGCTTCTCTTTCCGAAGGGCTGGAGCAACACCTGCTGGGGCTGAAAGTGGGCGATAAAACCACCTTCTCGCTGGAGCCTGATGCGGCGTTTGGCGTACCGTCACCGGACCTGATTCAGTACTTCTCCCGCCGTGAGTTTATGGATGCAGGCGAGCCAGAAATTGGCGCAATAATGCTTTTTACCGCAATGGATGGCAGTGAGATGCCTGGCGTGATCCGCGAGATTAACGGCGACTCTATTACCGTTGATTTCAACCATCCGCTGGCCGGGCAGACCGTTCATTTTGATATTGAAGTGCTGGAAATCGATCCGGCACTGGAGGCGTAACATGCAGATCCTGTTGGCCAACCCACGTGGTTTTTGTGCCGGGGTAGACCGCGCTATCAGCATTGTTGAAAACGCGCTGGCCATTTACGGCGCACCGATTTATGTCCGCCACGAAGTGGTGCATAACCGCTACGTGGTCGATAGCCTGCGCGAGCGTGGCGCTATCTTTATTGAGCAGATCAGCGAAGTGCCGGATGGCGCAATCCTGATTTTCTCCGCGCACGGTGTTTCCCAGGCTGTACGCAACGAAGCGAAAAGCCGCGATCTGACGGTATTCGACGCAACTTGTCCGCTGGTGACCAAAGTGCATATGGAAGTCGCCCGCGCCAGCCGTCGTGGCGAAGAATCTATTCTCATTGGCCATGCCGGGCACCCGGAAGTGGAAGGTACGATGGGGCAGTACAGTAACCCGGAAGGGGGAATGTATCTGGTCGAGTCACCGGACGACGTGTGGAAACTGACGGTCAAAGACGAAGATAAACTCTCCTTTATGACCCAGACCACGCTGTCGGTGGATGACACTTCGGATGTTATCGATGCGCTGCGTAAACGCTTTCCGAAGATTGTCGGGCCGCGCAAAGATGACATCTGTTACGCCACCACCAACCGCCAGGAAGCGGTACGCGCTCTGGCAGAGCAGGCGGAAGTGGTACTGGTCGTTGGTTCGAAAAACTCATCCAACTCCAATCGTCTGGCGGAACTGGCACAGCGTATGGGCAAACGCGCGTTTTTGATTGATGATGCGACAGATATCCAGGAAGAGTGGGTGAAAGACGTTAAATGTGTCGGCGTGACTGCGGGGGCATCGGCTCCGGATATTTTGGTGCAGAATGTGGTTGCACGTTTACAGCAGCTTGGCGGCGGCGAAGCCATTCCGCTGGAAGGCCGCGAAGAAAACATTGTTTTCGAAGTGCCGAAAGAGTTGCGTGTGGATATTCGTGAAGTTGATTAAGTCATTAGCAGCCTAAGTTATGCGAAAATGCCGGTCTTGTTACCGGCATTTTTTATGGAGAAAACATGCGATTACCTATTTTCCTCGATACTGATCCCGGCATCGATGATGCCGTTGCCATTGCCGCCGCGATTTTTGCTCCCGAACTCGACCTGCAACTGATGACCACCGTTGCGGGTAATGTCTCAGTTGAGAAAACCACGCGTAACGCCCTGCAACTGCTGCATTTCTGGAATGTGGATATTCCGCTCGCCCAGGGCGCTGCTGTACCGCTGGTACGCGCGCCGCGTAATGCGGCATCTGTGCACGGCGAATCGGGAATGGCTGGCTACGACTTTGTTGAACACAACAGAAGCCCGCTGGATAAACCGGCATTTCTGGCTATTCGTGATGCTCTGATACGTGCGCCAGAACCCGTTACTCTGGTGGCTATCGGCCCGTTGACCAATATCGCGCTGTTACTTTCACAATGCCCGGAATGTAAACCGCATATTCGCCGTCTGGTGATCATGGGCGGTTCCGCCGGACGCGGCAACTGTACGCCAAACGCCGAGTTTAATATCGCAGCCGATCCGGAAGCAGCGGCATGTGTCTTCCGTAGTGACATTGAAATTGTCATGTGTGGTCTGGATGTCACCAATCAGGCGATATTAACCCCAGACTATCTCGCCACGTTGCCGGAGTTGAATCGTACCGGGAAAATGCTTCACGCCCTGTTTAGCCACTATCGCAGCGGCAGTATGCAAAGTGGTCTGCGTATGCACGATCTCTGCGCTATCGCCTGGCTGGTGCGTCCGGATTTGTTCACCCTCAAACCCTGTTTTGTGGCGGTGGAAACTCAGGGGGAATTTACTTCGGGCACTACGGTCGTTGATATTGACGGTTGCCTGGGTAAACCTGCCAATGTACAGGTGGCGCTGGATCTGGATGTGAAAGGTTTCCAACAGTGGGTGGCTGAGGTGCTGGCCCTGGCACCATAACCTGTCACATATTATCGGCATGCAGTCATTTACTGACTCATGCCTTTCACTGATATCCCTCCCTGTTTATCATTAATTTCTAATTATCGGCGTTTTTGGCTGGCGGCGTAGCGATGCGCTGGTTACTCTGAAAACGGTCTATGCAAATTAACAAAAGAGAATAGCTATGCATGATGCAAACATCCGCGTTGCCATCGCGGGAGCCGGTGGGCGTATGGGCCGCCAGTTGATTCAGGCGGCGCTGGCGTTAGAGGGCGTGCAGCTTGGCGCGGCGCTGGAGCGTGAAGGATCTTCTTTACTGGGCAGTGACGCCGGTGAACTGGCTGGAGCCGGAAAAACCGGCGTTACCGTACAAAGCAGTCTGGATGCGGTAAAAGATGATTTTGATGTATTTATTGATTTTACCCGTCCGGAAGGCACGCTGAACCATCTGGCATTTTGTCGCCAGCATGGCAAAGGGATGGTGATTGGCACGACGGGTTTTGATGACGCAGGCAAGCAGGCGATTCGTGATGCCGCCGGGGATATTGCGATTGTCTTTGCCGCCAACTTTAGTGTCGGCGTTAATGTGATGCTTAAGCTGCTGGAGAAAGCCGCTCAGGTAATGGGTGACTACACGGATATCGAGATTATTGAAGCACATCACAGGCATAAAGTGGATGCGCCGTCGGGCACTGCGCTGGCGATGGGAGAGGCGATTGCCCATGCACTGAACAAAGATCTGAAAGATTGCGCAGTTTACAGCCGTGAAGGTCATACCGGTGAACGAGTGCCAGGCACCATTGGTTTTGCCACCGTCCGTGCCGGCGACATCGTTGGCGAACATACCGCCATGTTTGCCGATATTGGCGAACGTCTGGAGATCACGCATAAGGCTTCCAGCCGCATGACCTTTGCTAACGGCGCGGTAAGATCGGCTTTGTGGCTGAATGGCAAAGAAAGTGGGCTTTTTGACATGCGAGATGTGCTTAATCTCAATGCGTTATAACAACAAAACATTAGTGTTGATGCAAAAATAACACATCTAACTTTATAATTATAAAGGGCTTTAAATTTTAGCCCTTTTATTTTGATTGTTCTTATTATTAATTGGTGTGAGTTGCTAAAAATATCATGTTTTGTTGGTGGTTTTTGTTGTTTTAATGTAAATTTTGACCGTTTGGTCCACTTTTTATCTGACGAAATTGGTTTTATACATTCTTCTCTCTGCGCAAGCGTTTTCCAGACTATGTTAGATGATATTTTTGCCGCTTAATGCCATCAAAATATGTGTGATGCATAAAATCATATAATAAATACCGCGATTGAGTTGACTTTTAGCTTCCATATCTCCAGAATGCCGCCGTTTGCCAGAAATTCGTCGGTAAGCAGATTTGCATTGATTCATGTCATCATTGTGAATTAATATGCAAATAAAGTGAGTGAATATTCTCTGGAGGGTGTTTTGATTAAGTCAGCGCTATTGGTTCTGGAAGACGGAACCCAGTTTCACGGTCGGGCCATAGGGGCAACAGGTTCGGCGGTTGGGGAAGTCGTTTTCAATACTTCAATGACCGGTTATCAAGAAATCCTCACTGATCCTTCCTATTCTCGCCAAATCGTTACTCTTACTTATCCCCATATTGGTAATGTCGGCACTAATGACGCCGATGAAGAATCCTCCCAGGTACATGCACAAGGTCTGGTGATTCGCGATCTGCCGCTGATTGCCAGCAACTTTCGTAATACCGAAGACCTCTCTTCTTACCTGAAACGCCATAACATTGTGGCGATTGCCGATATCGATACCCGTAAGCTGACGCGTTTACTGCGTGAGAAAGGCGCACAGAATGGTTGCATCATCGCGGGCGATAACCCGGATGCGGCGCTGGCGTTAGAAAAAGCCCGCGCGTTCCCTGGGCTGAACGGCATGGATCTGGCAAAAGAAGTGACTACCGCTGAAGCCTATAGCTGGACACAAGGGAGCTGGACGCTGGCTGGCGGCCTGCCGGAAGCGAAAAAAGAAGACGAGCTGCCGTTCCATGTGGTGGCCTACGATTTCGGTGCTAAGCGCAACATCCTGCGGATGCTGGTGGACAGAGGCTGCCGCCTGACTATCGTTCCGGCGCAAACGTCTGCTGAAGACGTGCTGAAAATGAATCCGGACGGCATCTTCCTCTCGAACGGTCCTGGCGACCCGGCTCCATGCGATTACGCGATTACCGCCATCCAGAAATTCCTCGAAACTGACATCCCGGTATTTGGCATCTGCCTCGGTCATCAGTTGCTGGCGCTGGCCAGTGGCGCGAAGACGGTCAAAATGAAATTTGGTCATCATGGCGGCAACCATCCGGTTAAAGATATTGAGAAAAATGTGGTGATGATTACCGCCCAGAACCACGGTTTTGCGGTGGACGAAGCAACATTACCTGCAAATCTGCGCGTGACGCATAAATCCCTGTTCGACGGTACGTTACAGGGCATTCATCGCACCGATAAACCGGCATTCAGCTTCCAGGGGCACCCTGAAGCCAGCCCGGGGCCGCACGACGCAGCTATGTTGTTCGACCACTTTATCGAGTTAATTGAGCAGTACCGTAAAACCGCTAAGTAATCAGGAGTAAAAGAGCCATGCCAAAACGTACAGATATAAAAAGTATCCTGATTCTGGGTGCTGGCCCGATTGTTATCGGCCAGGCGTGTGAGTTTGACTACTCTGGCGCGCAAGCATGTAAAGCCCTGCGTGAAGAGGGTTACCGCGTCATTCTGGTGAACTCCAACCCGGCGACCATTATGACCGATCCGGAAATGGCCGATGCGACCTACATTGAGCCGATTCACTGGGAAGTAGTACGCAAAATTATCGAAAAAGAGCGCCCGGATGCAGTTCTGCCAACGATGGGCGGCCAGACAGCGCTGAACTGTGCACTGGAACTGGAGCGCCAGGGCGTACTGGAAGAGTTCGGCGTAACCATGATTGGTGCCACCGCCGACGCGATTGATAAAGCAGAAGACCGTCGCCGTTTCGACGTGGCGATGAAGAAAATCGGTCTGGAAACCGCGCGTTCCGGTATCGCGCACTCAATGGAAGAAGCACTGGCGGTTGCTGCTGACGTGGGCTTCCCGTGCATCATCCGCCCCAGCTTCACTATGGGCGGTAGTGGTGGCGGTATCGCTTATAACCGCGAAGAGTTTGAAGAAATTTGCGCTCGCGGTCTGGATCTCTCCCCAACCAAAGAGCTGCTGATTGACGAGTCGCTGATTGGCTGGAAAGAGTACGAGATGGAAGTGGTGCGTGATAAAAACGACAACTGCATCATCGTCTGCTCTATCGAAAACTTCGATGCGATGGGCATCCACACCGGTGACTCCATTACCGTAGCGCCAGCCCAGACGCTGACCGACAAAGAATATCAAATCATGCGTAACGCCTCGATGGCGGTACTGCGTGAAATCGGTGTTGAAACGGGCGGTTCCAACGTCCAGTTTGCGGTTAACCCGAAAAACGGTCGTCTGATTGTTATCGAAATGAACCCGCGTGTATCCCGCTCTTCGGCGCTGGCGTCGAAAGCCACTGGCTTCCCGATTGCCAAAGTGGCGGCGAAACTGGCGGTCGGTTACACCCTCGACGAACTGATGAACGACATCACCGGTGGTCGTACTCCGGCCTCTTTCGAGCCGTCCATTGACTACGTGGTCACCAAAATTCCTCGCTTTAACTTCGAGAAATTTGCCGGGGCTAACGACCGTCTGACCACCCAGATGAAATCGGTTGGTGAAGTGATGGCGATTGGTCGCACGCAGCAGGAATCGCTGCAAAAAGCCCTGCGCGGCCTGGAAGTGGGCGCGACCGGTTTCGATCCGAAAGTGAGCCTCGATGATCCGGAAGCCCTGACTAAAATCCGCCGTGAACTGAAAGACGCAGGCGCAGAGCGTATCTGGTACATCGCAGATGCCTTCCGTGCGGGCCTGTCTGTAGACGGCGTCTTTAACCTGACCAACATTGACCGCTGGTTCCTGGTACAAATTGAAGAGCTGGTGCGTCTGGAAGAGAAAGTGGCAGAAGTGGGTATCACTGGCCTGAACGCTGACTTCCTGCGCCAGTTGAAACGCAAAGGTTTTGCCGATGCGCGTCTGGCTAAACTGGCAGGTGTGCGCGAAGCGGAAATCCGCAAACTGCGCGACCAGTACAACCTGCACCCGGTCTACAAACGCGTTGATACCTGTGCCGCAGAATTTGCGACTGACACTGCGTACATGTACTCCACCTATGAAGATGAGTGCGAAGCGAATCCGTCCACGCGTGACAAAATCATGGTGCTCGGCGGCGGCCCGAACCGTATCGGCCAGGGTATCGAGTTTGACTACTGCTGCGTACACGCCTCGCTGGCGCTACGCGAAGACGGTTTTGAGACCATTATGGTTAACTGTAACCCGGAAACCGTCTCCACCGACTACGACACTTCCGACCGTCTCTATTTTGAGCCGGTAACCCTGGAAGATGTGCTGGAAATTGTGCGCATCGAGAAACCGAAAGGCGTTATCGTCCAGTACGGCGGTCAGACCCCGCTGAAACTGGCGCGCGCGCTGGAAGCCGCTGGTGTACCGGTTATTGGCACCAGTCCGGATGCCATCGACCGTGCGGAAGACCGTGAACGCTTCCAGCACGCGGTTGACCGTCTGAAACTGAAGCAACCGGCGAACGCCACCGTTACTGCTATTGAGATGGCAGTTGAGAAGGCGAAAGAGATTGGTTACCCGCTGGTGGTGCGTCCGTCTTATGTTCTTGGCGGTCGGGCGATGGAGATCGTCTACGACGAAGCCGACCTGCGTCGTTACTTCCAGACCGCGGTGAGCGTGTCCAATGATGCCCCCGTGCTGCTGGATCACTTCCTCGATGATGCGGTAGAAGTCGATGTGGACGCTATCTGCGACGGCGAAATGGTGCTGATTGGCGGCATTATGGAACATATTGAGCAGGCTGGTGTGCACTCTGGTGACTCAGCGTGTTCTCTGCCTGCATACACGTTAAGTCAGGAAATTCAGGATGTAATGCGCCAGCAGGTGCAGAAACTGGCCTTCGAATTGCAGGTGCGCGGCCTGATGAACGTGCAGTTTGCAGTGAAAAACAACGAAGTCTACCTGATTGAAGTTAACCCGCGTGCGGCGCGTACCGTTCCGTTCGTCTCCAAAGCCACCGGTGTTCCGTTGGCGAAAGTGGCGGCACGCGTGATGGCAGGTAAATCGCTGGCTGAGCAGGGCGTGACTAAAGAAGTTATCCCGCCGTACTACTCGGTGAAAGAAGTGGTACTGCCGTTCAACAAATTCCCGGGCGTTGACCCGCTGTTAGGGCCAGAAATGCGCTCTACCGGGGAAGTGATGGGTGTTGGTCGCACCTTCGCTGAAGCGTTTGCTAAAGCACAGTTGGGCAGCAACTCCACGATGAAGAAACAGGGCCGTGCGCTGCTCTCCGTGCGCGAAGGCGACAAAGAGCGTGTAGTGGACCTGGCAGCAAAACTGCTGAAGCAGGGCTTCGAGCTGGATGCAACCCACGGTACAGCGATTGTGCTGGGTGAAGCGGGCATCAACCCACGTCTGGTTAACAAGGTGCATGAAGGTCGTCCGCACATTCAGGATCGTATTAAGAATGGCGAATATACCTATATCATCAACACCACTTCAGGCCGTCGCGCGATTGAAGACTCCCGCGTGATTCGTCGCAGTGCGCTGCAATATAAAGTGCATTACGACACCACCCTGAATGGCGGTTTCGCTACCGCAATGGCGCTGAATGCCGATGCGACCGAAAAAGTGATTTCGGTACAGGAAATGCACGCGCAGATCAAATAATGGAGTGTCATGGCGGATATGTTTTATCCGCCATTTTGATCAAATATCTAATACGGTTCTCTGATGAGAACCGTTTTTTTTACCAATAAGGAAAATCTTTCCTGAAATCTATATTTTTGATGATGTAAGCAGGATTTAGCTCACACTTATCAACAGTGAAGTTGCATATTATCGATATAACTACAATTTTAATATGGCCTTGTTTAATTGCTTAAAACGAGTCATAGCCAGATTTTTAATTTGTGAAACTGGAGTTTGTATGTGTGAAGGATATGTTGAAAAACCACTCTATTTGTTAATTGCCGAATGGATGATGGTTGAAAACCGGTGGGTGACGGCAAGAGAGATCTCTATTCATTTCGATATTGAACACAGCAAGGCGATTAATACCCTGACTTATATTCTGTCGGAGGTCGCAGAAATAAGCTGCGAAGTTAAGATGATCCCTAATAAGCTAGAAGGGCGGGGATGTCAGTGTCAGCGGTTAGTAAAAGTGGTTGAGATTGATGCACAAATTTATGCGCGTCTGCGGAATAATAGCCGGGAAAAATTAGTCGGCGTAAGAAAGACGCCGCGTATTCCGACCGTTCCGCTCACGGAGCTTAACCGCGAGCAGAAGTGGCAGATGATGTTATCAAAGAGTATGCGTCGTTAATTTAATCTTGTGGATATCGCGAGACCTGGTTGCCGGATGCGATGCTGGTGCATCTTATCTGGCCTACGGGGGCTCTCCGGCCAGGTCGGATAAGGCATTTACGCCACGTCTGACGATGTTACCGCTTTGGCGTCACATTCGTCGTCCCCTGTAAACGGGGGCGATTTTCCTCCATTTGCCTCAACGGTTGTGTTTCTCGTAACGATGCATGGCAGCGCCCGACCAAATCCTGATATTCTTTGGTATTCAACCGCTTCCAGTGCAACTCTTCATCGCTGACGCTGCGCACCGCACGGGCTGGCGTGCCCATCAACAACTGACGTTTCTCGCCGCTAAAGCCCGCTTTGACAAAACTCATGGCGGCAACAATGCTTTCTTCGCCAATGACCGCGCCATCCATAATCACACTGTTCATCCCGACCAGGGCATCACGGCCAATCATACAGCCATGCAGGATAGCACCATGACCGATATGACCGTTTTCCCCCACAATGGTGTCAGTGTCGCAGTAGCCGTGCATGATGCAGCCATCCTGAATATTGGCTCCTGCTTGTACAATCAGCCGTCCGTAATCACCGCGTAGCGAGGAGAGGGGGCCGATGTAAACGCCGGCTCCCACAATTACATCGCCAATCAATACTGCACTGGGATGAACAAACGCCGTCGGGTGAACCACCGGAATTAACCCTTCAAAGGCGTAATAGCTCACGGTTGTTAACGCCCTTTCCACACTGGATCACGCTTCTCAGCAAACGCCAGTGGCCCTTCAATGGCATCTTCCGAATGCAGCACTGCAGGGTAATGTTGCAACACGCCGCTGCGAATAAAACGATACGCCTCTTCGACCGGCATTTCGCTGGTGGTGCGGTAGATCTCTTTTAGCGCCGCAATCGCCAGCGGGGCGCTATTAACCAGTTGCTGTGCCAGTTCGCGGGCGTTATCCATTAGCTCCGCCTGGCTAACCACGCGGTTGACAATCCCCCAACGCAGCGCCTCTTCTGCGCCCATCCGTCTGCCAGTCATCACCATTTCATTGACGATAGCAGGCGGCAGGATCTTCGGCAGACGCAGCACGCCGCCGCTGTCCGGAACGATGCCCAGTTTAGCTTCCGGTAGGGCAAAACTGGCGTTATCGGCACAAACAATAAAATCTGCTGCCAGCGCCAGTTCAAAGCCACCGCCAAAGGCGTAGCCGTTCACGGCTGCGATGACCGGTTTATCGAGATTGAAAATTTCAGTTAATCCGGCAAAACCGCCTGGGCCGAAGTCAGCATCTGGTGCTTCGCCTTCTGCTGCCGCTTTTAAATCCCAGCCAGCGGAAAAGAATTTTTCTCCGGCACCGGTAATAATGGCGACGCGTAATTGCGGATCGTCACGGAAATTAAGAAATGCTTCGCCCATTTCAAAGCTGGTTTTAGCATCAATTGCATTAGCTTTTGGACGGTCAAGGGTAATTTCCAGAATTGATCCATTGCGGGTCAGATGTAATGATTCACTCATTCCTTTTCTCCATTTTTGCTTTTTCAGGGACGACAATGCCCTGCAAAAAATGCATATTATTTTATGGTGTGATTATTAGCTGGCGAGATAATTCCCGCGGTTTCATTTATTTAAGATTCTTTCTGATTATTTTCCCCGAACAGTTACGCGGCAGATCTTTTCTGATTTCCAGATAAGATGGCACTTTAAATTTCGCCATATTCTGCTCACAGAAGAAGAAAAATTCTTCTTCGCTCAATGTTTCGCCTTCATTCAGCACCACAAACGCTTTGATGGCTTCATCACGAATAGAATCTTTAATACCAACGACCACAATGTCCTGAATTTTTGGATGCGCGGAGATAATATTTTCCAGCTCTACACAAGAGACATTCTCGCCACCGCGTTTGATCATATTGCAGCGACGATCGACGAAGTAAAAAAAGCCCTCTTCGTCGCGGTATCCCGTATCGCCGGTATGCAACCAGCCATCGGCTTCCAGGACTCTGGCGGTGGCCTGCGGATTGAGAAAATATTCTTTGAAGATGGTTTTCCCTGGTTCGCCTTTAATGCAGATTTCGCCAATCTCCCCCGCGGGGAGTGGGCGATTGTGATCGTCGCGGATCTCCGCTTCGTAGCAAAATCCTGCACGACCAATCGACGGCCAGCGACGCTTATCGCCGGGGCGATCGCCGATAATGCCGACGATGGTTTCTGTCATCCCGTAAGACGTCAGCAAGCGGACGCCGAAGCGTTCACAAAACGCGTCTTTTTCCTGCTCTGACAGGTTGAGGTAAAACATCACTTCCCGCAGGCAGTGTTGCCTATCGTTCGCAGAAGGTGGTTGTACCATCAGGGTGCGGATCATCATCGGAATACATTCGGTGACGGTGGCGCGATACTTTTGTACTTGCCCCCAGAAGGCGCGGGCGCTGTATTTTTCCACCAGCACAAAGGTCGCACCCGCCGAAAATGCCGCCATCGCCGCAGTACACTGGCAATCGATATGAAACGCAGGCATCACCGTCAGGTAGACATCATCGTCACGCACTGCACACTGCCAGGCGGAGTAATATCCGGCGAAGCGCAGATTGTAATGGGTAATTACCACCCCTTTCGGGCGGGAGGTTGTACCGGAGGTAAAAAGAATTTCCGCCGTATCGTCGGTCGATAACGGCGGTGCATAGCACAAGGTTGCAGGTTGCTGAGTTTTTAGTTGTGCAAACGAACTGGCACCATCACCAGCGGGAAGCGCCACATCGGTCAGGCAAATATGCCGTAGTTGCGTGGCATCTTCCTGCTGAATCTGCCGATACATAGGATAAAATTGTGCACTGGTCACCAACAGACACGCCTGGCTGTTTTGCAGGATCCACGCGCTCTCTTCACGCAGCAGTCGGGCATTAATCGGCACCATAATCGCGCCAATTTTTGCCAACCCGAACCAGCAAAAGATAAATTCCGGGCAGTTGTCGAGATGCAGCGCGACCTTGTCGCCTTTGCGAATTCCCAACGTATAAAACAGGTTTGCCGTGCGGTTAATTTCTTGATTTAACTCAAGATAACTATACCGGTTGACGTTCCCGCCGCTGGATTCACAAATTAGCGCCGTTTTATGACCGTAAACGTCCGCCAGATCGTCCCACATTTGACGTAGATGTTGTCCGCCAATGATATCCATTGCACCTCTATCCATTTTGTTCGTTTGTTATTGGGCGGGCGCTAGTCAGGCAAGCCAACTAGCACCACGCGTTTAGTCCTCAACTTTGGCCAGACCTTTGCTGACCAACTCCTGAATGTCGTTTTCGCTGTAGCCGATGGTTTTCAAAATGGCAGCGGTGTCCATGCCGTGCGACGGCATTCCGCGCCAGATTTGGCCTGGGTTATTTTTGAATTTCGGCATAACGTTCGGCCCTTTGCAGGTACGGCCATCCATCGTTTGCCACTGGGTGATTGATTCGCGGGCAACGTACTGTGGATTGCTTTCCAGCTCCGGCACGGTCAGCACTTTGGCGCAGGCGATATTCAGTTCGGCAAAGCGTTCTTTTACTTCTGCTATCGTGTGTGCCGCCAGCCAGGCATCGAGTTTCTCTTCTACCAGAGGGCCGTAAGGGCATTCGATACGGTGGATAAGCTGAGTGCCTTGCGGAATTTCCGGTGTACCGAGCAGATGCTCGAGGCCAATATCTTTAAAGCACTCTGCAATCTGGGTAATGCCCACCAGTTCCATCACGATGTAGCCATCGGCACATTTGTACAGACCGCAACCGGCGTAGTAGGGATCTTTCCCTTTGGTCATGCGCGGGCACATTTCGCCGCCGTTGAAGTAGTCCATCATGAAGTACTGACCCATGCGCAGCATCACTTCATACATGGCGATGTCGATGCTTTCGCCTTTGCCGGTTTCGCGCACTTTATGCAGTGCTGCCAGCGCCGCGGTGGTGGCGGTCAGGCCGGAGAAGTAGTCAGCGGTGTACGGGAAAGCAGGCATTGGCTGGTCAACATCACCGTTCTGAATCAGGTAGCCACTGAAGGCCTGTGCAATGGTGTTATAGGCTGGAAGATTGGTGTACTCCTCGGTGCCATACTGACCAAAACCGGACAGGTGAGCGATAACCAGTTTCGGGTTGTGCTGCCATAGCACTTCATCAGTAATGCCACGGCGAGCAAAGGCCGGGCCTTTACTGGCTTCGATGAAGATATCGGTGGTTTCCATTAATTTCAGAAACGCTTCGCGGCCTTCATCTTTGAAGATATTTAACGACAGCGCGTGCAAATTGCGGCGGGAAAGCTGCGGGTAATTTGGTTGAACGCGGATGGTGTCGGCCCAGGCGACGTTTTCGATCCAGATAACTTCTGCGCCCCATTCTGCGAACATTTGTCCGGCGAACGGCCCGGCGATTTCGATACCGGAGAAGACAACCCGTAATCCGGCCAGCGGCCCGAATTTCGGCATCGGTAGATGATCCATTATTAGCTCCTGAAAAATGTGTGTAGCCTTTGTAAGCCTGATAAGCAAAGCGCATCAGGCATCGCCGCACGGTTGCCGGATGCGGCGTAACCGCCTTATCCGGCCTACATTTGTGCTCCTGTAGGCCTGATAAGGCAGCGCACGGATTTAGCGGTATTGCTTCAGCACCGCACGACCCAGCGTCAGGATCTGCATTTCGTCAGATCCTCCGGAGACGCGGTCTACACGCAGGTCACGCCAGAAGCGGCTGATGCGGTGGTTGCCCGCAATCCCGACACCGCCCAGCACCTGCATTGCGCTGTCCACCACTTCAAATGCCGCATTGGCGCAGAAGTATTTGCACATTGCCGCATCGCCAGAAGTAATGGTGCCGTTATCCGCTTTCCACGCTGCTTCATAGAGCATGTTTTTCATGGAGTTTAATTTGATCGCCATATGGGCGAATTTTTCCTGAATCAACTGAAAACGACCGATCGCTTCACCAAACTGCACGCGCTGGTTGGCGTAGCGCGCCGCATCTTCAAAGGCGCACATCGCAGTACCGTAGTTGGTGAGGGCTACCAGGAAACGTTCGTGGTCGAACTCTTCTTTTACGCGGTTAAAGCCGTTACCTTCGCGACCGAACATGTCTCTCTCGTCCAGTTCCACATCGTCAAAGGTGATTTCACAGCAGCTATCCATACGCAGACCGAGCTTCTCAAGTTTGGTCACTTTGATTCCTGGTTTGCTCATATCGACAAACCATTCGGTGTAGACAGGTTTGTCCGGAGAAGCGCCGTCGCGCGCCATCACCACGATATATGGGGTGTAGGCGCTACTGGTAATAAAACACTTACTACCATTAAGATAAATCTTACCATCTCTACGGGTATAAGTCGTTTTCAGGCTACCCACATCGGAACCAGCGCCCGGTTCGGTAATCGCTGAGTTCCACATCTGCTTACCGGTGCCGCGGAAAGCCATGATCTTGTCGATCTGCTCCTGCGTACCTTCACGCAGGAAAGTGTTGAACCCGCCCGGCAACTGGTACAGCACATAAGTTGGTGCCCCCAAACGACCCAGTTCCATCCACACTGCGGCGAGGGTAACGAATCCCGCGTCCAGACCACCGTGCTCTTCCGGGATCAGCAGACTGTCGATACCCATATCCGCCAGGGCTTTGACAAAACGCTCCGGGTAGACGCTGTCACGGTCACACTGGGCAAAATAGGCTTCCCAGTTTTCGCTGGCCATCAGTTCTCGGATACCGGCGACAAACAGTTCCTGCTCATCATTTAAATTAAAATCCATCTTTCAACCTCTTGATATTTTGGGGGTAATTAATCTTTCCAGTTCTGTTTCGCGTCTTTAATAAAGGAGAGCGTCACCATAATGTTGACGAAGAACAGCGGGCATCCTCCGGCGATAATGGCGGTTTGAATCGGTTTCAGGCCGCCGAGCGCCAGCAGAACAATGCCGATAATGCCAACCAGAATTGACCAGCCAATGCGCACCAGCAGCGGTGGTTCTTCGCCGTCGCGCACTTCACGACAGGTGGACATCGCCAGGGTGTAAGAGCAGGCGTTAATCAGGGTGACAGTGGCAATAAAGCAGAGAATAAAGAAGCCCCACATGGTGGCGGTGCTGAGAGGCAGAGCGGCCCAGGTTTCGATGATGGCGCGCGCCACGCCGTACTGTTCGATCAGATTCGGAATGTTGATGATGTTTTTATCCATCAACAGCAGAGTATTACTACCGAGTACAGTCCACAGGATCCAGGTGGATGCTGTCAGCCCCATCACCATACCGAAGCACAGTTCACGCACGGTTCGACCACGGGAGATACGCGCCAGGAAGATGCTCATCTGGATGGCGTAAATCACCCACCATGCCCAGTAGAATACGGTCCATCCCTGCGGGAAGCCGCCTTTGCCAACGGCATCGGTATAGAACAGCATGCGCGGCAGATACATCAGCAACATCCCCACCGAGTCGGTGAAGTAGTTCATGATGAAGCTGGCACCGCTGACGATGAACACCCAGCCGAGCATCAGGAAACTCAAATAGCTGCGCACATCGCTGGCGATTTTTACCCCTTTTTGCAGACCACAGGCCACGCAGATAGCGTTGAGGATGATCCAGCAGGTAATGATAATGGCATCCAGTTGCAGGGTATGCGGAATACCAAACAGATACTGCATACACTCGGTCACCAGCGGTGTGGCAAGGCCGAGACTGGTGCCCATTGCGAAGATCAGCGCCACCAGGTAGAAGTTATCGACGATAGTACCAAACAACCCTTTGGCGTGTTTTTCACCCACCAGCGGCACCAGGGTGGAACTGGGGCGAATCACATCCATTTTGCGAACGAAGAAGAAGTACGCGAAGGCGACGGAAAGGAAACTGTAAGTCGCCCACGGTAACGGCCCCCAGTGGAACAAACTGTAGGCCAGCCCCAGCTCTTTCGCGCCAGTGGAGTTTGGCTCTAAAGCAAATGGCGGCGTGGAGATGTAGTAGTAGATCTCAATCGATCCCCAGAACAGCACGGCGGCTGACGTACAGGAGGCGAACATCATAAAGATCCAACTGGCGGTACTGAACTCGGGTGGTTCGTTACCTAAACGCTTTTTGGCATACGGGCCAAACACCAGCCAGAACCAGCCGAAAAGCATGACCACCATATACCATTCAAATGCCCATCCCCATATATTGGTGACGTAACTGAATACGGCATTAATAACGACATTCGCCGCATCCAAATCTCTGACTGTAAGCCAGCAAAGTATGCCAACGATTATTAACGGCGGAAAGAATACCTTCGGTTCTATTCCCGTTTTTCTTTTTTCATCTTTCATGAGTTAATTCCACTGTAAAAATAAATATTTATTTTACGTTCCCGTTTGTTTTATTTTTGTTAACATTTAATATAATTATTATTAACCTCGTGAACGCGTTAATGGCTAACTCATAATGGGTATTCAATTGGCTGTATTCTGTGATGGTAATCACAGGTTTTCATCGGATAAAAACAGAGTGTTTTAATTTAAATATTCGTTATTAATCAACTAAATGAGTTTGGTTTTGAGTGAAAATCCAGCATCTGACTTTCAATATTGGTGATCCATAAAACAATATTGAAAATTTCTTCTTTCAACACCGTGTTTTCAATATTGGTGAGGCGCTTAACAATATTGAAAGTTGGATTTATCTACGTGTGACATTTTCAATATTGGTGATTAAAGTTTTATTCCAGAATTAAATGACGTGATATCTGTAATTAACACCACCGATATGAACGACGTTTCCTTCATGATTTCTGGAGATGCAATGAAGATTATTACTTGCTATAAGTGCGTGCCTGATGAACAGGATATTGCGATCAATAATGCTGATGGTTCATTAGATCTCAGCAAAGCCGATGCGAAAATAAGCCAATATGATCTGAACGCTATTGAAGCGGCTTGCCAGTTAAAACAGCAGGCGACTGAGGCGCAGGTGACGGCTTTAAGTGTGGGCGGCAAAGCCCTGACTAATGCCAAAGGACGTAAAGATGTGCTGTCTCGCGGCCCGGATGAACTGATTGTGGTGATTGATGACCAGTTCGAGCAGGCACTGCCGCAACAAACGGCGACTGCACTGGCTGCCGCGGCGCAGAAAGCAGGCTTTGATCTGATCCTCTGTGGTGACGGTTCTTCCGACCTTTATGCCCAGCAGGTTGGTCTGCTGGTGGGTGAAATCCTCAACATTCCGGCAGTTAACGGTGTCAGCAAAATCCTCTCCCTGACGGCAGATACCCTCACCGTTGAGCGCGAACTGGAAGATGAAACAGAAACTTTAAGCATCCCGCTGCCTGCGGTCGTTGCTGTTTCCACTGATATCAATGCCCCACAAATTCCTTCGATGAAAGCCATTCTCGGCGCGGCGAAAAAGCCAGTCCAGGTGTGGTCGGCGGCAGATATCGGTTTTAACGCCGTGGAAGCCTGGTCTGAACAACGGGTTGCCGCACCGAAACAGCGCGAGCGTCAGCGCATCGTG
The DNA here is from genome assembly GCF_000408525.1 of Escherichia sp. KTE96. NCBI lineage: Bacteria > Pseudomonadati > Pseudomonadota > Gammaproteobacteria > Enterobacterales > Enterobacteriaceae > Escherichia > Escherichia sp. KTE96. The sequence goes on from NZ_KE137149.1 coordinate 1,135,162, forward strand.
ATTGAAGGCGACGGCGAAGAACAGATCGCCGCATTTGCTGAAAATCTTCGCAAAGTCATTTAATTACAGGGGATGCTATGAACACGTTTTCTCAAGTCTGGGTATTCAGCGATACCCCTTCTCGTCTGCCGGAACTGATGAACGGCGCGCAGGCTTTAGCTCATCAAATCAATGCGTTTGTTCTGAGTGACGACGACGGCGCACAGGCAATCCAGTTTGGTGCTAATCATGTCTGGAAATTAAGCGGCAAACCGGACGATCGGATGATCGAAGATTACGCCGGAGTGATGGCAGACACCATTCGCCAGCACGGCACAGACGGCCTGGTACTACTGCCGAACACCCGTCGCGGCAAATTACTGGCGGCGAAACTGGGTTATCGCCTGAAAGCGGCGGTTTCTAACGATGCCAGCGCCGTCAGCGTGCAGGATGGTAAAGCGACGGTGAAACACATGGTTTACGGCGGCCTGGCGATTGGCGAAGAACGCATTGCCACGCAGTATGCGGTACTGACCATCAGCAGCGGCACGTTCGATGCGGCTCAGCCGGACACGTCAAGTACAGGTGAAACGCACACCGTGGAGTGGCAGTCTCCGGCTGTGGCGGTTACCCGCACGGCAACGCAGGCGCGCCAGAGCAACAGTGTCGATCTCGACAAAGCCCGTCTGGTGGTTAGCGTCGGTCGCGGCATTGGCTGTAAAGAGAACATTGCGTTGGCAGAGCAACTTTGCCAGGTGATTGGCGCGGAGTTGGCCTGTTCTCGTCCGGTGGCGGAAAACGAAAAATGGATGGAGCACGAGCGCTATGTTGGTATCTCCAACCTGATGCTGAAACCTGAACTGTACCTGGCCGTGGGGATCTCCGGGCAGATCCAGCACATGGTTGGCGCTAATGCGTCACAAACCATTTTCGCTATCAACAAAGATAAAAATGCGCCGATCTTCCAGTACGCGGATTACGGCATTGTTGGCGACGCCGTGAAGATCCTTCCGGCGCTGACGGCGGCTTTAGCGCGTTGATCTACTCTGGCAGGGCTGCTTTTGGCCCTGCCGCTGACAGGGAGTTCTTATGTCCGAAGATATCTTTGATGCCATCATCGTTGGTGCAGGGCTGGCCGGTTCGGTTGCCGCGCTGGTGCTCGCCCGCGAAGGGGCACAAGTGTTAGTTATCGAGCGTGGCAATTCCGCTGGCGCTAAGAATGTTACCGGCGGGCGTCTCTATGCCCACAGTCTGGAACACATCATTCCTGGTTTTGCCGAAAGCGCCCCCGTTGAACGCCTGATCACTCATGAAAAACTTGCGTTTATGACCGAAAAGTCAGCGATGACTATGGACTACTGCAATGGCGACGAAACCTCGCCATCCCAGCGCTCTTACTCCGTTTTACGCAGCAAATTTGATGCCTGGCTGATGGAGCAGGCCGAAGAAGCGGGCGCGCAGTTAATTACCGGAATTCGCGTCGATAACCTTGTGCAGCGCGATGGCAAAGTTGTCGGCGTAGAAGCCGATGGCGATGTGATTGAAGCGAAAACGGTGATCCTCGCTGATGGTGTGAACTCCATTCTTGCCGAAAAGCTGGGAATGGCGAAACGCGTCAAACCGACGGATGTGGCGGTTGGCGTGAAGGAATTGATCGAGTTACCGAAGTTGGTTCTCGAAGACCGTTTTCAGTTGCAGGGTAATCAGGGCGCGGCCTGCCTGTTTGCGGGGACACCCACCGATGGCCTGATGGGCGGTGGCTTCCTTTATACCAATGAAAACACCCTGTCACTGGGGCTGGTTTGCGGCCTGCATCATCTGCATAACGCGAAGAAATCGGTGCCACAAATGCTGGAAGATTTCAAACAGCATCCGGCGGTTGCACCGCTGATCGCGGGTGGCAAGCTGGTGGAATACTCTGCTCACGTAGTGCCAGAAGCGGGTATCAACATGTTGCCGGAACTGGTTGGTGACGGCGTGCTGATTGCCGGTGATGCCGCCGGAATGTGTATGAATCTCGGCTTTACCATTCGTGGTATGGATCTGGCGATTGCCGCCGGAGAAGCAGCAGCGAAAACCGTGCTTTCAGCGATGAAAAACGACGATTTCAGTAAGCAGAAACTGGCGGAGTATCGTCAGCATCTGGAGAGTGGCCCGCTGCGCGATATGCGTATGTACCAGAAGCTACCGGCTTTTCTTGATAACCCACGTATGTTTAGCGGCTATCCGGAACTGGCGGTGGGTGTGGCGCGTGACCTGTTCACCATTGATGGCAGTGCGCCGGAACTGATGCGCAAGAAAATCCTCCGCCACAGCAAGAAAGTGGGTTTCATCAATCTGATCAAGGATGGCATGAAAGGAGTGACCGTTTTATGACTTCTCCCGTCAATGTGGACGTCAAACTGGGCGTCAATAAATTCAATGTTGATGAAGAGCATCCGCACATTGTTGTGAAGTCTGATGCCGATAAACAGGCGTTGGAACTGCTGGTGAAAGCGTGCCCGGCGGGTCTGTACAAAAAACAGGATGACGGCAGCGTACGCTTCGATTACGCCGGATGTCTGGAGTGTGGAACCTGCCGCATTCTTGGGCTGGGGTCGGCGCTGGAGCAGTGGGAATACCCGCGCGGCACCTTTGGCGTGGAGTTTCGTTACGGCTGATGTTGGTCTGATACGTAACGCCGTACTGACCCCCATTGCTAAAAAACAGGATCAACCCATGCAACCGTCCAGAAACTTTGACGATCTCAAATTCTCCTCTATTCACCGCCGTATTTTGCTGTGGGGAAGCGGTGGCCCGTTTCTGGATGGCTATGTGCTGGTAATGATCGGCGTGGCGCTGGAGCAACTGACTCCGGCGCTAAAACTGGACGCTGACTGGATCGGCCTGCTGGGCGCGGGAACCCTCGCCGGGCTGTTCGTTGGCACATCGCTGTTTGGCTATATCTCCGATAAAGTCGGACGACGCAAAATGTTTCTCATCGATATCATTGCTATCGGGGGGATTTCTGTTGCGACGATGTTTGTCTCATCACCTGTCGAACTGCTGGTGATGCGGGTGCTCATCGGCATTGTTATCGGCGCGGATTATCCCATCGCCACCTCGATGATCACCGAGTTCTCCAGCACCCGTCAGCGGGCGTTCTCCATCAGCTTTATCGCCGCTATGTGGTATGTCGGCGCGACCTGTGCCGATCTGGTCGGCTACTGGCTTTATGATGTGGAAGGCGGCTGGCGCTGGATGCTGGGCAGTGCGGCGATCCCGTGTTTGTTGATTTTGATTGGTCGATTCGAACTGCCCGAATCTCCCCGCTGGCTGTTGCGCAAAGGGCGAGTGAAAGAGTGCGAAGAGATGATGATCAAATTGTTTGGCGAACCGGTGGTTTTCGATGAAGAGCAGCCGCAACAAACTCGTTTTCGCGATCTGTTTAACCGCCGCCATTTTCCTTTTGTCCTGTTTGTGGCCGCCATCTGGACCTGCCAGGTGATCCCGATGTTCGCCATTTACACCTTTGGCCCACAAATCGTCGGTCTTCTGGGGTTAGGCGTCGGCAAAAACGCGGCGCTGGGAAACGTGGTGATTAGCCTGTTCTTTATGCTCGGCTGTATTCCGCCGATGCTCTGGCTGAACACTGCCGGACGACGTCCATTGTTGATCGGCAGCTTTGCCATGATGACGCTGGCATTGGCGGTTTTGGGGCTGATCCCGGATATGGGGATCTGGCTGGTGGTCATGGCGTTTGCGGTGTACGCGTTTTTCTCCGGCGGGCCAGGCAATTTGCAGTGGCTTTATCCTAATGAACTCTTCCCGACGGATATTCGCGCCTCAGCCGTGGGCGTCATTATGTCTCTGAGTCGTATCGGTACAATTATCTCAACCTGGGCGCTGCCGATCTTTATTAATAATTACGGTATCAGCAATACTATGCTGATGGGGGCGGGGATCTCGCTGTTTGGCCTGCTGATTTCTGTGGCGTTTGCTCCGGAGACGCGTGGGATGTCGTTGGCGCAGACCAGTAATATGACAATTCGCAGGCAGCGTGCAGGATAACTTATTCAGATTTCTCTCTTTTCTGAATCAATATTATTGACTATAAGCCGCGTGAATATGTGACTACACTTTGTGGAAAACAAAGGTGTAAACGCGCAGGCTAACTATGATTCTAATCATTTATGCGCATCCGTATCCGCATCATTCCCATGCGAATAAACGGATGCTTGAACAGGCAAGGACGCTGGAAGGCGTCGAAATCCGCTCTCTTTATCAACTCTATCCTGACTTCAATATCGATATAGCGGCCGAGCAGGAGGCGCTCTCTCGTGCCGATCTGATCGTCTGGCAGCACCCAATGCAGTGGTACAGCATTCCGCCGTTGCTCAAATTGTGGATCGATAAAGTCTTCTCACACGGCTGGGCTTACGGACACGGCGGTACGGCGTTGCATGGCAAACATTTGCTGTGGGCGGTGACGACTGGCGGTGGGGAAAGTCATTTTGAGATTGGTACTCATCCGGGCTTTGATGTGTTGTCGCAGCCGCTACAGGCGACGGCAATCTACTGCGGGCTGAAATGGCTGCCGCCGTTTGCCATGCACTGTACCTTTATTTGTGACGACGAAACTCTCGAAGGGCAGGCGCGCCACTATAAACAACGTCTGCTGGAATGGCAGGAGGCACATCATGGATAGTCATACGCTGATTCAGGCGCTGATTTATCTCGGTTCGGCGGCGCTGATTGTGCCGATTGCAGTACGTCTCGGTCTTGGTTCGGTACTTGGCTACCTGATTGCAGGTTGCATTATTGGCCCGTGGGGGCTGCGGCTGGTGACCGATGCTGAATCTATTCTGCACTTTGCCGAAATCGGCGTGGTGCTGATGCTGTTTATCATCGGTCTCGAACTCGACCCACAAAGGCTGTGGAAGCTGCGGGCGGCAGTATTCGGCGGTGGCGCATTGCAGATGGTGGTTTGCGGCGGCCTGCTGGGGCTGTTCTGCATGTTACTCGGTATGCGCTGGCAGGTGGCAGAACTGATTGGCATGACGCTGGCGCTCTCATCAACGGCGATTGCCATGCAGGCGATGAATGAACGCAACCTGACGGTGACGCAAATGGGGCGCAGTGCCTTTGCGGTGCTGCTGTTCCAGGATATCGCGGCGATCCCGCTGGTGGCGATGATCCCCTTGCTGGCGGCGAGCAGTGCCTCGACTACGCTAGGTGCATTTGCCTTGTCAGCGTTAAAAGTGGCGGGCGCGCTGGTGCTGGTGGTATTACTGGGGCGCTATGTTACGCGTCCGGCGCTGCGTTTTGTTGCCCGCTCTGGCTTGCGGGAAGTGTTTAGTGCAGTGGCTTTATTCCTCGTGTTTGGCTTCGGTTTGCTGCTGGAAGAGGTTGGTCTGTCGATGGCGATGGGCGCGTTTCTGGCGGGCGTGCTGCTGGCAAGCTCGGAATATCGTCATGCGCTGGAAAGCGATATCGAACCGTTCAAAGGCTTGTTGTTAGGGTTGTTTTTTATCGGCGTTGGGATGTCGATAGACTTTGGCACGCTGATTGAAAACCCGTTGCGCATTGTCATTCTGCTGTTCGGTTTCCTCATCATCAAGATTGCCATGCTGTGGCTGATTGCCAGACCGTTGCAGGTGCCGAATAAACAGCGTCGCTGGTTTGCGGTGCTGTTAGGGCAGGGCAGTGAGTTTGCCTTTGTGGTGTTTGGCGCGGCGCAAATGGCGAATGTGCTGGAGCCGGAGTGGGCGAAATCATTGACCCTGGCGGTGGCGCTGTCGATGGCAGCAACGCCGATTTTGCTGGTGATCCTCAACCGTCTTGAGCAATCCGGCACTGAAGAGGCGCGCGAAGCTGATGAGATCGACGAAGAACAGCCGCGGGTGATTGTTGCCGGATTCGGGCGTTTTGGTCAGATCACCGGACGTTTGCTGCTCTCCAGCGGAGTGAAAATGGTTGTGCTCGATCATGATCCTGACCATATAGAAACGTTGCGCAAATTTGGCATGAAGGTGTTTTACGGCGATGCCACGCGGATGGATTTGCTGGAATCTGCCGGAGCGGCGAAAGCGGAAGTGCTGATTAATGCCATTGACGATCCGCAAACCAACCTGCAACTGACGGAGATGGTGAAAGAACATTTTCCGCATCTGCAGATTATTGCCCGCGCCCGTGATGTCGATCACTACATTCGTTTGCGCCAGGCTGGCGTGGAAAGGCCAGAGCGTGAAACCTTTGAGGGAGCGCTCAAAACCGGGCGTCTGGCGCTGGAAAGTTTAGGCCTGGGGCCATATGAAGCGCGAGAACGTGCTGATGTGTTCCGCCGCTTTAATATTCAAATGGTGGAAGAGATGGCGATGGGCGAAAACGACACCAAAGCCCGCGCGGCAGTCTATAAACGCACCAGCGCGATGTTAAGCGAAATCATTACTGAAGACCGGGAACATCTGTCATTAATTCAACGGCATGGCTGGCAGGGAACCGAAGAAGGGAAACATACCGGCAACATGGCGGATGAGCCAGAAACTAAGCCGTTGTAATCAAAAAGTGTGATGTGTCGCATGCTTTACAACTAACTGTTTGTTTTTGCGCAACTGTAATGCGGCGAGTCCAGGGGCATAGCGTGGACTCGCCAGCAAAATAAAAATTTTCCTCAACATCATCCTCTCGCCAGTCGACGAAGGTTTACGCTTTACGTATAGTGACGACAATTTTTTTTATCGGGAAATCTCAATGATCAGTTTGATTGCGGCGCTAGCGGTAGATCGCGTTATCGGCATGGAAAACGCCATGCCGTGGAATCTGCCTGCCGATCTCGCCTGGTTTAAACGTAACACCTTAAATAAACCTGTGATTATGGGTCGCCATACCTGGGAATCCATTGGTCGCCCGTTACCTGGACGCAAGAATATTGTCATTAGCAGCCAGCCGGGTACGGATGATCGCGTAATGTGGGTGAAATCGGTTGATGAAGCCATCGCTGCCTGTGGTGACGTACCGGAGATTATGGTGATTGGCGGCGGTCGCGTATACGAGCAGTTTCTGCCGAAAGCGCAAAAACTGTATCTGACGCATATCGATGCGGAAGTAGAAGGCGACACCCATTTCCCGGATTACGAGCCGGATGACTGGGAATCGGTGTTCAGCGAGTTCCACGACGCCGATGCGCAGAACTCTCACAGCTATTGCTTTGAGATTCTGGAACGGCGGTAAGTTTGTATAGAATTGACGGCTAGTGCCGGATGCGACGCCGGTCGCGTCTTATCCGGCCTTCCTGTATCAGGCTGTGTTTAAGACGCCGCCGCTTCCCCCATATCCTTGTGCCGGTTCGACGGCTGGACAAAATACTGCTTATCTTCCCAGCGCAGGCAGGTTAATGAACCGCCCCAGCAGCAACCGGTATCCAGCGCGTAAATGCCTTCCGGTGTGCCTTTTCCTTCCAGCGATGCCCAGTGACCAAACACAATGTTGTACTCTTCGCTAACTGGCCCAGGAATGGTAAACCACGGTTTCAACGGTGCAGGTGCGTCTTCCGGCGACTCTTTGCTGTACATATCCAGTTGACCGTTCGGGAAGCAAAAACGCATCCGGGTAAATGCGTTGGTGATAAAACGCAGTCGCGCCAGACCACGTAACTCTGGCGTCCAGTTGTTCGGCATGTCGCCGTACATGGCGTCAAGGAAGAAAGGATAGGAGTCACTCGACAACACCGCTTCTACGTCGTGAGCACACTCTTTGGCGGTCTCTAAGTCCCATTGCGGCGTGATCCCCGCATGGGCCATCACCAGTTTTTTCTCTTCGTCGATTTGCAGTAAAGGCTGACGGCGTAGCCAGTTAAGTAACTCGTCGGCGTCAGGTGCTTCCAGTAAAGGAGTCAGGCGATCTTTCGGCTTGTTGCGGCTGATTCCGGCGAATACCGCCAGAAGGTGTAAATCGTGATTGCCCAGTACCAGACGCACGCTGTCACCTAATGATTTCACGTAGCGCAGGACATCCAGCGAACCAGGGCCGCGCGCGACCAGGTCGCCCGTCAGCCAGAGGGTATCTTTCCCAGGGGTAAATTCTATTTTGTGTAGCAATGCGATCAGTTCATCGTAACAGCCATGAACATCGCCAATAAGGTATGTCGCCATATTATTTTAATGAATGAGTATTGGAACGGAGAGTCGGAATACGGGAATATCGATGCTGAACGGAACGCCGTTTTCATCGATCATTTCGTAGTGACCCTGCATGGTGCCCATCGGTGTTTCGATAATCGCACCGCTGGTGTACTGGTACTCTTCGCCAGGGGCGATATGTGGCTGGACGCCCACCACACCTTCGCCCTGGACTTCGGTTTCACGGCCATTGCCGTTAGTGATCAGCCAGTAACGTCCCAACAACTGCACTGGCGCTCGCCCCAGGTTGCGTATGGTTACAGTATAAGAAAAAACGTAACGCTCATTATCAGGTGAAGACTGCGCTTCAATGTAAACACTTTGAACCTGAATACACACTCGGGGCGAATTGATCATCGTTAACTCTCCTGCAAAGGCGCGTTCTCCGCCAGATAGTTCGCCATCTGGCAATATTGCGCGACAGAGATGTTTTCCGCTCGCATCGCCGGGTCGATGCCCATTCCTGTTAACACCTCGACGCTAAACAGATTGCCGAGACTGTTACGAATGGTTTTACGACGCTGGTTAAAGGCTTCGGTGGTGATACGGCTTAACACGCGAACATCTTTAACCGGGTAAGGCATCGTTGCATGAGGAACCAGGCGCACGACGGCGGAATCCACTTTTGGTGGTGGTGTAAAGGCTGATGGCGGTACTTCCAGCACCGGGATCACGTTGCAATAATATTGCGCCATGACGCTTAATCGACCATACGCTTTGCTGTTCGGTCCTGCAACCAGACGATTCACCACCTCTTTTTGCAACATAAAGTGCATGTCGGCAATGGCATCAGTATAGCTAAACAGATGGAACATCAACGGTGTGGAGATGTTATATGGCAGGTTACCGAAAACACGTAGCGGCTGACCCATTTTCTCGGCCAGTTCACCGAAGTTAAAGGTCATTGCATCCTGCTGATAAATCGTCAGTTTCGGGCCTAAGAACGGATGCGTTTGCAGACGTGCCGCCAGATCGCGGTCAAGTTCGATGACCGTCAGTTGATCCAGACGCTCACCGACAGGCTCGGTCAACGCTGCCAGACCGGGGCCGATTTCGACCATCGCCTGACCCTTCTGCGGGTTAATGGCAGAAACAATGCTGTCGATCACGAACTGATCGTTGAGAAAGTTTTGCCCGAAGCGTTTACGGGCTAAGTGGCCCTGGTGGACTCGTTTATTCATTGGGTATTAACAATCATTTTGATGGCGAGATTAAGCGCCGTAATAAAACTGCCGACATCAGCTTTGCCACGTCCCGCCAGTTCCAGCGCGGTGCCGTGGTCAACAGATGTGCGAATAAAGGGCAGGCCCAGCGTAATGTTCACACCGCGCCCGAAGCCCTGGTATTTTAGCACGGGAAGACCCTGATCGTGGTACATCGCCAGCACCGCGTCGGCGTTGTCGAGATATTTAGGCTGAAACAGGGTATCGGCAGGCAGCGGCCCGTTGAGTTTCATCCCCTGCGCCCGTAACTCGTCGAGCACTGGAATGATGGTGTCTATCTCTTCCGTGCCCATATGACCGCCTTCGCCCGCGTGCGGATTCAGGCCACAGACCAGAATCCGCGGTTCGGCAATGCCAAATTTCGTACGCAAATCGTGATGTAAAATAGCAATCACTTCGTGCAGAAGTTGTGGGGTGATGGCGTCAGCAATATCGCGCAGCGGTAAATGCGTGGTTGCCAGCGCGACGCGAAGTTCTTCGGTCGCCAGCATCATCACCACTTTTTTCGCCTGCGAGCGTTCTTCGAAAAACTCGGTATGACCGGTAAACGGAATACCGGCGTCGTTAATGACGCCTTTATGCACCGGCCCGGTGATCAGCGCGGCAAATTCACCGTTCAGGCAGCCATCGCACGCTCGCGCCAGCGTCTCCACCACATAATGCCCATTTTCAACCGCTAATTGACCCACAGTTACAGATGCTCGTAGCGCGACAGGAAGCAGCGTTAATGTGCCCGCAGTTTGCGGTTGCGCAGGGGAGTTGGGGGAATAAGGGCGGAGGGTAAGCGGCAAACCGAGCATCGCTGCCCGGTCGGTAAGGAGAGTGGCATCGGCACAAACAACCAGTTCGACCGGCCACTCACGTTGTGCAAGCTGGACAACTAAGTCCGGGCCAATCCCGGCTGGCTCGCCGGGAGTGATCACAACACGTTGGGTTTTAACCATTAGTTGCTCAAAATTTTCACATAGGCGCTGGCGCGTTGTTCCTGCATCCAGCTTGCTGCTTCTTCCGAGAACTTACGGTTCATCAGCATCCGGTAAGCACGATCTTTCTGCGCCGCATCGGTTTTATCAACATTACGGGTATCCAGCAGTTCGATTAAATGCCAGCCGAATGAAGAGTGAACCGGTGCGCTCATTTGACCTTTGTTCAGACGGGTCAGCGCGTCACGGAAGGCCGGATCAAAAATATCTGGCGTAGCCCAGCCGAGATCGCCGCCCTGGTTAGCAGAGCCGGGATCCTGGGAGAACTCTTTCGCCGCAGCGGCAAACGTGGTTTTGCCACTCTTGATATCGGCAGCAATCTGTTCCAGTTTCACGCGGGCCTGTTCGTCAGTCATGATCGGAGATGGTTTCAGCAGAATATGGCGAGCGTGTACTTCGGTCACCGAGATATTTTTGCTTTCGCCGCGCAGGTCGTTAACTTTCAGAATGTGGAAGCCGACGCCGGAACGAATCGGACCAACAATATCGCCTTTCTTCGCGGTACTTAATGCCTGGGCGAAAATCCCTGGCAGTTCCTGAATGCGGCCCCAGCCCATCTGGCCACCGTTCAGCGCCTGCTGATCGGCAGAGTGAGCGATCGCCAGCTTACCGAAATCAGCGCCGTTACGAGCCTGATCGACAATGGCGCGCGCCTGCGTTTCCGCTTCGTTCACCTGCTCAGAAGACGGATTTTCCGGCAGCGGGATCAGGATGTGGCTCAAGTTCAGTTCAGTGCTGGCATCATTCTGATTACCGACCTGCTGCGCCAGAGCTTCAACTTCCTGCGGCAGGATAGTGATGCGACGACGTACTTCGTTGTTACGCACTTCAGAGATAATCATCTCTTTGCGGATCTGGTTACGATAGGTGTTGTAGTTCAGTCCATCGTAGGCCAGACGGCTGCGCATCTGATCCAGCGTCATGTTGTTCTGTTTGGCAATGTTAGCAATCGCCTGATCGAGCTGCTCATCGGAGATTTTTACTCCCATTTTCTGCCCCATCTGCAGGAGGATTTGATCCATGATCAAACGCTCCATGATTTGGTGGCGCAGTGTCGCGTCATCAGGAAGTTGCTGCCTTGCCTGGGCGGCATTCATTTTTACCGACTGCATTAATCCATCAACGTCGCTTTCCAGCACGACGCCGTTATTGACGACGGCTGCGACTTTATCGACTACCTGGGGGGCAGCGAAACTGGTATTCGCGATCATCGCGATACCGAGAAGCAGCGTTTTCCAGTTCTTCATACTTTTTCCATTTCAATTAACCGCACTGCGGATTACGTGGTAAATCAACAAATCACAAAGAGTTTTGATACGGCAGAATGTTCGAACGTAGCATCTCTTGCGTACCCAGACCGTAGTTGGAACTCAGGCCGCGCAGTTCGATGTTAAAGCCGATTGCGTTGTCATATACCGCATGTTGTTTATCGTTATCCCAACCGTTCAGCTTCCGCTCGTAACCGACGCGAATCGCATAGCAGCAGGAGCTGTATTGCACACCTAACATTGAGTCGGCCTGCTTGTTCGCATTGGTATCGTAGTAGTAGGCTCCAACGATTGACCAACGATCGGCAATCGGCCAACTGGCGACGGCACCTACCTGCGAAATACCGTTCTTATACTGTTCGGCAGTGGAATAGTATTTAGGCAATGTAGCCTGAATATATTCCGGGCTGGCGTAACGGTAGTTGAACTGCACCAGACGGTCTTCATCCCGACGGTATTCAATGCTGGAGCTACTGGTTGCTACGTTATCCAGACGAGTATCGTACTGAATCCCGCCACGCAGCCCCCAACGCTCGGAGATGCGCCAGTAAGTATCGCCTGCCCATACCAGTGAGCCAGTTTTGTCGTCATTCTCCCATTTTATGTTGTCATCGCCGGTGCGAGACTCCGTGAAATAGTAGATTTGACCAACGGAAATATTAAAACGTTCAACGGCTGCGTCATCATATATGCGAGATGTGACACCGGTCGTCACCTGGTTAGCGGAAGAAATACGGTCAAGACCGCCGTAAGTCCGGTCCCGGAACAGGCCCGAGTAGTCGGATTGCAACAAAGCAGAATCGTAGTTGTAGATATCGCTCTGATCGCGATACGGCACGTACAGGTATTGCGCGCGCGGTTCCAGCGTTTGGGTGTAACCCGGTGCCAGCATTTCCATATCGCGTTCAAAGACCATTTTGCCGTCAACTTTGAATTGCGGCATCACACGGTTAACGGATTCGTCCAGCTTGGTCGTGTTTCTGGAGTTATACCAGTCAAGATTGGTTTGCTGATAATGGGTTGCCAGCAACTTCGCTTCGGTATTGATGCTGCCCCAGTTATTAGAGAGCGGCAAATTGATGGTCGGTTCCAGGTGAACACGGGTTGCTTCAGGCATGTCGTCTCTGGTGTTAACAAAGTGCACTGCCTGGCCGTAAATACGCGTATCAAACGGACCAACATCATTCTGGTAGTAGTTAACGTCTAACTGCGGCTCTGCCGAGTAGCTACTGGTGTTTTGCTCGCTGAAGACCTGGAACTGCTTGGTTGAAACGGTGGCATTGAAGTTTTGCACCGCATAGCCAACGCTGAATTTTTGCGTTGCGTAACCATCAGTACTGGAACCGTACTTGTTATCGAAATCATTGAAATAGGTAGGGTCGCTAACTTTGGTGTAGTCGATGTTAAAGCGCCACACCTGATCCATGACCCCGGAGTGTTGCCAGTAGAACAACCAACGACGTGAATTGCTATCTTCTGGATGTTCATCTTCATAGACTTTATCCGAAGGTAGATAGTCCAGCTCCATCAAGCCAGCACCCGCCTGGGTGAGATAACGGAATTCGTTTTCCCACATAATGTTGCCACGACGATGCATATAATGCGGCGTGATGGTGGCATCCATATTTGGCGCGATGTTCCAGTAATATGGCAGGTAGAACTCAAAATAGTTGGTAGATGTGTACTTGGCGTTCGGGATCAAGAAACCTGAGCGGCGTTTGTCACCCACCGGTAACTGCAGATACGGGCTATAAAAGATCGGAACCGGACCCACTTTAAAGCGGGCGTTCCAGATCTCTGCGACTTGTTCTTCGCGGTCATGAATAATTTCGCTACCTACCACGCTCCATGTATCAGAACCAGGCAGACAGGAGGTAAAGCTACCGTTATCCAGAATGGTGTAGCGGTTTTCGCCACGCTGTTTCATCAGGTCCGCTTTACCGCGCCCCTGGCGACCCACCATCTGGTAATCACCTTCCCAGACGTTGGTATCTTTGGTGTTCAGATTCGTCCAACCTTTCGGCCCCTTGAGGATCACCTGGTTATCGTCGTAATGGACGTTACCGAGCGCATCAACGGTACGTACAGGTTCCGGTTGTCCTGGTGCCTCTTTTTGATGGAGCTGCACTTCGTCGGCCTGCAGACGGCTGTTACCCTGCATGATATCCACGCTGCCAGTAAACACGGCGTCATCGGGGTAATTCCCCTTTGCATGGTCAGCATTAATCGTCACGGGTAAGTCGTTAGTATCGCCCTGTACCAGAGGACGGTCATAGCTTGGCACGCCCAACATACACTGTGAGGCGAGGTCGGCTGCCAGTCCCTGTTGACTATAAAGGGCGGTGGCAATCATGGTGGCCAGGAGAGTGGGGATACGTTTTTTCATACGTTGATTTTATTGTTCCATCATCGGTAACGTTGCGCGTGACAAACGGTCAGAGACTAACGTACTCGTCATCTCTACGCTAGTGTTAATCCTGTCCGAATAGCGTCAGTGGTGTTAGGCACGGCATTGAATGACAGGTATGATAATGCAAATTATAGGCGATGTCCCACAATTGACCGCAGCCGGAAAACGGTAAAAGCACCTTTATATTGTGGGAGATAGCCCTGATATCCGTCTGTCGATTTGGGGAATATATGCAGTATTGGGGAAAAATCATTGGCGTGGCCGTGGCCTTACTGATGGGCGGCGGCTTTTGGGGCGTTATATTAGGTCTGTTAATCGGCCATATGTTTGATAAAGCCCGTGGCCGCAAAATGGCGTGGTTCGCCAACCAGCGTGAGCGTCAGGCGCTGTTTTTTGCCACCACGTTTGAAGTGATGGGGCATTTAACCAAATCCAAAGGACGTGTTACTGAGGCTGATATTCATGTCGCCACATTGCTCATGGATCGGATGAATTTACACGGCGCTTCCCGTACAGCGGCGCAAAATGCGTTCCGGGTCGGAAAATCAGACAATTACCCACTGCGCGAAAAGATGCGACAGTTTCGCAGTGTCTGTTTTGGTCGTTTTGACTTAATTCGTATGTTTCTGGAGATCCAGATTCAGGCGGCGTTTGCCGATGGTTCGCTGCATCCAAATGAACGCGCAGTGCTGTATGTGATTGCCGAAGAGTTAGGGATCTCCCGCGCCCAGTTTGACCAGTTCTTGCGTATGATGCAGGGCGGTGCGCAGTTTGGTGGCGGTTATCAGCAACAGTCTGGCGGTGGCAACTGGCAGCAGGCGCAACGAGGCCCGACGCTGGAAGATGCCTGTAATGTGCTGGGTGTGAAGCCGACGGATGAGGCGACCACCATTAAACGTGCCTACCGTAAGCTAATGAGCGAACATCATCCGGATAAGCTGGTGGCGAAAGGTCTACCGCCGGAGATGATGGAGATGGCGAAACAGAAAGCACAGGAAATTCAGCAAGCGTATGAGCTGATTAAGCAGCAGAAAGGATTTAAATAAGTTTCAAATTGTAGGCCTGATAAGACGCTGCCCGCGTCGCATCAGGCAATCGGCGCAAAATTGCCGGATGCGGCGTGAACGCCTTCTCCGGCCTACCGAACTTCGCCAGCGTGACGATTAAAAATCCGCTGGCGCTTTAAACGTCATACTATTGCCATATGCCGGATGGGTAATCGTCAACATCTCTGCATGTAACAATAACCGCGGTGCCATCGCTCTCGCTTCTGGTGAAGCATAAAAACGATCGCCAAGAATCGGATGACCCAGCGCCAGCATATGCACACGTAGCTGATGAGAACGTCCGGTAATCGGCTTTAACACCACTCTTGCGGTGTTATCCGCCGCATACTCCACCACTTCATATTCCGTCTGCGCAGGCTTACCCGTTTCGTAACAGACTTTCTGTTTCGGGCGGTTTGGCCAGTCGCAAATCAGTGGCAGATCGACCAGACCTTCGGCGGGGGATGGATGCCCCCAGACGCGAGCCACATACTGCTTTTTCGGCTCGCGCTCGCGGAACTGACGTTTTAATTCTCGCTCTGCGGCTTTAGTTAGCGCCACTACAATCACGCCGCTGGTGGCCATATCCAGGCGATGTACCGATTCCGCCTGCGGATAATCACGCTGAATGCGCGTCATCACGCTGTCTTTGTGCTCCTCCAGACGCCCCGGCACAGACAACAACCCACTCGGCTTGTTGACCACCATAATGTGATCATCCTGATACAGGACAACCAGCCAGGGTTCCTGCGGCGGATTGTAGTTTTCCATCCCCATCTTCGGCTCCGTTACTGATGCGTTACAACGATCAAACGCAGGGCATCCAGACGCCAGCCTGCCTGATCCAGACTTTCCATAACCTGCTGACGGTTGCTCTCAATGGCAGCCAGTTCGTCGTCACGAATGTTCGGGTTAACCGCGCGCAGTGCTTCCAGACGCGACAGTTCCGCAGACAGTTTTTCGTCGGCTTCGTTACGTGCCGCATCAATCAATGCACGGGCAGACTTCTCAATCTGCGCTTCGCCCAGTTGCAGAATGGCGTGAACCTCTTGCTGCACAGCGTTAACCAGCTTGCTACCGGTGTGGCGATTCACTGCGTTAAGCTGACGGTTGAAGGTTTCAAACTCTACCTGCGCCGCCAGGTTGTTGCCGTTTTTATCCAGCAGCATACGCACTGGTATCGGCGGCAGGAAGCGGTTGAGTTGCAACTGCTTCGGTGCCTGTGCTTCAACCACGTAAATCAGCTCCAGCAACAGCGTGCCTACAGGCAGCGCTTTGTTTTTTAGCAGCGAAATCGTGCTACTGCCGGTATCGCCAGAAAGGATCAGATCCAGACCGTTGCGGATCAGCGGATGCTCCCAGGTAATAAACTGTGCATCTTCACGCGCCAGCGCTACTTCACGGTCGAAGGTGATGGTAATACCGTCTTCCGACAAACCCGGGAAGTCCGGCACCAGCATATGATCGGAAGGCGTCAGTACGATCAGGTTGTCGCCACGATCGTCCTGGTTGATACCAATAATATCGAACAGGTTCATGGCGAAGGCGATCAGGTTGGTATCGTCATCCTGTTCTTCAATGCTTTCAGCCAGCGCCTGGGCTTTTTCGCCGCCGTTGGAATGGATCTCCAGCAGACGGTCACGGCCCTGCTCCAGTTGCGCTTTCAGGGCTTCATGTTGCTCGCGGCAATTTTTGATCAACTCATCAAAGCCTTCGGTTTGATCCGGTGAAGCCAGGTAGTTAATCAGATCGTTGTACACACTATCGTAGATAGCGCGTCCGGTCGGGCAGGTGTGCTCGAATGCATCCAGACCTTCGTGATACCAGCGCACCAGTACCGACTGGGCTGTTTTCTCCAGATAAGGTACGTGGATCTGAATATCGTGCGCCTGACCGATACGATCCAGACGACCAATACGCTGTTCCAGCAGATCCGGGTTGAACGGCAGATCGAACATCACCATGTGGCTGGCGAACTGGAAGTTACGCCCTTCAGAACCGATTTCTGAGCACAGCAGTACCTGCGCGCCGGTGTCTTCTTCTGCAAACCAGGCGGCAGCGCGGTCACGTTCGATAATCGACATGCCTTCGTGGAACACGGCTGCGCGGATACCTTCACGCTCGCGCAGTACCTGCTCCAGTTGCAGCGCGGTGGCAGCTTTGGCGCAGATCACCAGCACTTTCTGCGAGCGGTGGCTGGTCAGGTAGCCCATCAACCACTCAACGCGCGGATCGAAGTTCCACCAGGTGGCGTTATCGCCTTCAAATTCCTGATAAATACGTTCCGGGTAGAGCATATCGCGAGCGCGATCTTCCGCACTCTTACGTGCGCCCATAATGCCGGACACTTTAATTGCCGTCTGATACTGCGTCGGCAGCGGCAGCTTAATGGTGTGCAGTTCGCGTTTCGGGAAGCCTTTTACGCCATTACGCGTGTTACGGAACAGCACGCGGCTGGTGCCGTGGCGATCCATCAGCATGGAAACCAGCTCCTGACGGGCGCTCTGGGCATCTTCACTGTCGCTGTTTGCGGCCTGCAATAGCGGTTCGATGTCCTGCTCGCCAATCATTTCACCTAACATGTTCAGCTCGTCGTTGCTCAGTTTGTTACCAGCCAGCAGCATGGCAACGGCATCGGCCACCGGACGATAATTTTTTTGCTCTTCAACGAATTGCGCGAAATCGTGGAAACGGTTCGGGTCCAGCAGACGCAGGCGGGCAAAGTGGCTTTCCATCCCCAGTTGTTCCGGGGTTGCGGTCAGCAGCAGAACGCCAGGCACATGCTCTGCCAGTTGTTCAATGGCCTGATATTCACGGCTCGGCGCATCTTCGCTCCACACCAGGTGGTGCGCTTCATCGACAACCAGAAGATCCCATTCGGCTTCGCACAGATGTTCCAGACGCTGTTTGCTGCGGCGGGCAAAATCTAGCGAGCAAATCACCAGTTGTTCGGTATCGAACGGGTTGTAGGCGTCGTGCTGGGCTTCGGCGTAACGCTCGTCATCAAACAGCGCAAAACGCAGGTTGAAGCGGCGCAGCATTTCTACCAGCCACTGATGTTGCAAGGTTTCCGGCACGATAATCAGCACACGCTCGGCAGCGCCAGACAGTAGTTGCTGATGCAGGATCATCCCGGCTTCAATGGTTTTCCCTAAACCGACTTCGTCAGCCAGCAGGACACGCGGCGCATGGCGGCGGCCGACATCATGCGCGATGTTGAGCTGATGCGGGATCAGGCTGGTACGCTGACCGCGCAGGCCGCTGTACGGCATACGGAACTGTTCGCTGGAATACTTACGCGCGCGATAACGCAACGCAAAGCGGTCCATACGGTCAATCTGCCCGGCAAACAGACGATCCTGCGGTTTGCTGAACACCAGCTTGCTATCAAGGAAAACTTCACGCAGAGCCACGCCGGACTCTTCGGTATCCAGGCGAGTACCGATATAGGTCAGCAAGCCATTTTCTTCTTTTACTTCTTCGACTTGCATCTGCCAGCCGTCATGGCTGGTAATGGTATCACCAGGGTTGAACATCACGCGGGTCACGGGAGAATCACTGCGTGCATACAGACGGTTTTCACCAGTAGATGGGAAAAGTAAAGTGACAGTTCGCGCATCCACCGCGACAACGGTTCCAAGTCCTAATTCGCTTTCTGTATCGCTGATCCAGCGTTGACCAAGTGTAAAAGGCATATGTGTTTGGCTCTATATCTTTAATTGCAGGCAATAACTACCCGCTACCAGGCTAATGCGGTAGTGGTGTTATTCAGGTCCAGGAATGGAAAGGGCGCTATGGTACTGGATGGCGGCGCTTTCGTCACGCATCAAAATGGCATCTGACGAACTCTTTTTTTGCTCAAAATAGCCCAAGTTGCCCGGTCATAAGTGTAGCAAAATTATCCTCAATAAAGGGGAGTATTCCTTCCGCCACAGGTTGAAGCTGGCGGGTCAGATAGTGTTCGTAATCCAGCGGCGAACGTTGATAGTCCAGCGGCTCCGGGCCGTTGGTGGTCCATACGTACTTAATGGTGCCGCGGTTCTGGTATTGCAAGGGGCGGCCGCGCTTTTGGTTTTCTTCATCGGCAAGGCGAGCAGCGCGTACGTGAGGCGGCACATTTCGTTGATATTCGCTTAGCGGGCGGCGGAGCCGTTTACGGTAAACCAGTCGGGCATCCAGTTCGCCCGCCATCAGTTTGTCGATAGTTTCGCGCACGTATTCCTGATACGGTTCATTGCGAAAGACACGCAAATACAGCTCCTGCTGAAACTGCTGAGCCAGCGGTGTCCAGTCGGTACGCACGGTTTCCAGTCCTTTAAACACCATCCGTTGCTTGTCGCCTTCCTGAATCAGCCCGGCATAACGCTTTTTACTGCCGGTA
Source organism: Escherichia sp. KTE96 (assembly GCF_000408525.1). Lineage (NCBI taxonomy): Bacteria > Pseudomonadati > Pseudomonadota > Gammaproteobacteria > Enterobacterales > Enterobacteriaceae > Escherichia > Escherichia sp. KTE96. Next base: position 1,154,611 of record NZ_KE137149.1, read on the forward strand.
TCAGCTCCGCGAATGGTAGGCATCAGAAAACGGCAGAAATGAGTTTCATACTCCAGTTCCAGTGCGCTGGTCAGCCGTTGTTTTTGCAGCGTTTCCGCCCACCAGGCGTTAACGTGCTGTACCAGTGCGCGACCGATTTTCGCCGCCTCTTCTTCGCAATGTGCGCCTTTCAGCCAGACAAATGTTGAGTCGGTGTCACCGTAGATCACGTCATAACCCTGTGCTTCAATTAACGCTTTGGTTTGTCGCATGATCTGATGGCCGCGCATGGTGATCGACGACGCCAGGCGCGGATCGAAGAATCGACAGGCGGTGGTGCCGAGCACGCCATAAAAGGCATTCATAATGATCTTCAGCGCCTGCGACAGCGGCTTATTGCCCTGGCGTTTGGCTTCATCACGCCCGTGCCAGATGTTAGTCACAATCTCCGGCAGGCAATGTTTCTCCCGCGAAAACCACGCATCGAGAAAACCTTCTGTGCTGTGCTCTGGATCAGGCTGCGCCATGCCTTCCACCAACCCGACGGGATCAATCAGAAAGGTGCGGATGATCGACGGGTACAGGCTTTTGTAGTCCAGCACCAACACCGAATCATAAAGTCCGGGTCGTGAATCCATCACATAGCCGCCAGGGCTGGCGTGAGGCGGCACTTCACCGAGATTGGGGGCGACATATCCGGCGCGATGCATACGCGGAAAATAGAGATGACCAAACGCAGCCACCGAACCGCCGTGCCTGTCAACCGGCAGGCCGTTCACCGTCGCTCGTTCGAGTAAAAATGGCATGATCTCGGTTTTATGGAAGATCTGTGTGACCAGTTCGCAATCTTTCAGGTTATAAGTCGCCAGTGCAGGCTTATCTTCGGTGAAACGGCGGTCAATTTCGTCCATGCGATCCCACGGGTTATCGATAGATTTGCCTTCGCCTAACAATTCCTGGGCAACGGTTTCCAGCGAAAACGAAGAGAAATTCCAGAACGCAGATTTCAGCGCTTCAATACCATCGATAATCAGCCGACCTTTGGCCTGGGCGAAAAAGACACCGTTTTTAAAGCCGTGCTCGCGCCACTCCAGCTCACTGTTATCGCGCCCCAGACGCAGGGGAATGCGATAACGCTCGGCATGTTTTTGCAGCATCCGTAGATCGAACTGCACTACGTTCCAGCCGATGATCACATCCGGATCGTGAGTTGCAAACCAGGCGTTGAGTTTTTCCAGTAGTTGCGGACGGCTGGCAACATACTCCAGATCGAAATTGAGCGCGGAGGCGTCGCCATTCTCTGGCCCCAGCATATAAACGATGCGCTGCCCGCAACCTTCCAGGCCGATACAGTACAGCTCACCGTGGCGGGTGGTTTCAATATCAATAGAAACCCACTTGAGCGGCGGACGATAGTCGGGATTAGGTTTCAGACGGGCGTTGACGATAGCGCCATCACGGAAATCACCGTCGACCCACACCGGAGCGGTGATAAAACGCTCCATCAGATAACGTTCTGGCGGACGCACATCGGCCTCGTAAACGGTGACGCCAGCTTCACGCAGGCGCTTTTCGTAATTCATCAACTGGCGATGGGCGCGACAGTAAAGGCCATGCACTGGCTGGCGGTGAAAATCCTTTAACGCCAGCGGCGTCAGACGAAATCCTTGCTCACTTTGCAAAATGAGCTGGGCGCGGGGAACCTGATCGGTGGGAATAAACGCCACGGATTCTTGCGGCGCAAGCGTAACGTGCAACGGCCCGTTGTCCGTCGCTAACCAAAAGGAAACTTCGGTTCCTTGCGGGGTATCCCGCCAGTGTCGGGTTAAGATAAAACCTGCCTGCGCCACGCTGAAAATCCATCAAAAAACCAGGCTTGAGTATAGCCTGGTTTCGGTCGATTGGCTGTGGTTTTATACAGTCATCACTGCCCGTAATACGCCTTCGCGCCATGTTTACGCAGGTAGTGCTTGTCCAGCAGCGTTTGCTGCATATCCGGTAACCGTGGCGCTAACTGGCGGCAGAAAATCCCCATATAAGCGACTTCTTCCAGCACGATGGCGTTGTGTACCGCATCTTCGGCGTTTTTACCCCACGCAAACGGGCCGTGAGAATGCACCAGCACGCCAGGCATTTGCGCCGCATCGATACCCTGTTTTTCGAAGGTTTCGACGATGACATTACCGGTTTCCCACTCATATTCGCCGTTGATTTCCGCATCGGTCATTTTGCGGGTGCAGGGAATGGTGCCGTAGAAATAGTCGGCGTGGGTAGTGCCAGTTGCCGGGATTGACTGGCCTGCCTGTGCCCAGATCGTGGCATGGCGGGAGTGGGTGTGCACAATGCCGCCGATGGACGGGAATGCCTGATAGAGCAGCCGGTGAGTTGGCGTGTCGGAGGAGGGCTTTTTCGTTCCTTCAACCACTTCACCGGTTTCGATGCTGACCACGACCATATCGTCGGCGGTCATGATGCTGTAATCGACGCCGGAAGGTTTGATCACAAAGACGCCGCGCTCGCGATCAACGGCGCTGACGTTGCCCCAGGTCAGTGTGACCAGGTTGTGTTTTGGGAGCGCCAGGTTGGCTTCTAATACCTGACGTTTGAGATCTTCTAACATGTTGACTCCTTCGTGCCGGATGCGCTTTGCTTATCCGGCCTACAAAATCAGCCTTCGGCTCGCAATCGCAGGCCTGATAAGACGCGCCAGCGTTGCATCAGGCGTTGCTTACTTGATGCCGCTAATTAGCGACGAAATCCGTAATACACTTCGTTCCAGCGCAGCGCGTCTTTAAACGCAGGCAGGCGGGTGTCGTTATCAATCACCGTGATTTCAATGTCGTGCATCTCGGCAAACTGGCGCATATCGTTCAGGTTCAGCGCATGACTGAAGACGGTATGGTGTGCGCCACCAGCGAGGATCCACGCTTCGGAAGCGGTTGGCAGATCCGGTTGCGCTTTCCACAGTGCATTCGCCACCGGCAGTTTCGGCAGGGAGTGCGGCGTTTTCACCGTATCGATGCAATTAACCAGCAGACGATAACGATCACCGAGATCAATCAGGCTGGCGACGATGGCCGGGCCAGTTTGAGTGTTGAAGATTAGGCGGGCAGGATCATCTTTACCGCCAATACCAAGGTGCTGAACGTCGAGGATCGGTTTCTCTTCCGCCGCGATCGACGGACAGACTTCCAGCATGTGGGAGCCGAGCACCAGGTCATTACCTTTCTCGAAATGATAGGTATAGTCCTCCATAAAGGAGGTGCCGCCCTGCAGACCGGTTGACATCACCTTCATGATGCGAAGCAGGGCGGCAGTTTTCCAGTCGCCTTCGCCCGCAAAGCCATAGCCCTGTTGCATCAGACGTTGTACGGCGAGACCAGGGAGTTGTTTCAGACCGTGCAGATCTTCAAAGGTGGTAGTGAACGCGTGGAAGCCACCTTGTTCCAGGAAACGCTTCATTCCCAGCTCAATCCGTGCCGCTTCCAGCACGTTCTGCCGTTTTTCACCGTGGATCTGTGTGGCAGGCGTCATGGTGTAGCTGCTTTCGTACTCATCAACCAGCGCGTTGACATCGCCATCGCTGATTGAGTTAACCACCTGCACCAGGTCGCCAACTGCCCAGGTATTAACGGAGAAACCGAACTTGATCTGCGCGGCAACTTTATCGCCGTCAGTGACCGCCACTTCACGCATATTGTCGCCAAAGCGGCAGACTTTCAGATGACGGGTATCCTGTTTAGACACAGCCTGGCGCATCCAGGAGCCGATACGTTCATGAGCTTGTTTATCCTGCCAGTGACCGGTGACCACGGCATGTTGCTGGCGCATACGAGCGCCGATGAAGCCGAACTCGCGGCCGCCGTGTGCGGTCTGGTTCAGGTTCATAAAGTCCATATCGATGCTGTCCCACGGTAATGCAGCGTTAAACTGGGTGTGGAATTGCAGCAGTGGTTTGTTGAGGATGGTCAATCCGTTGATCCACATTTTGGCCGGGGAGAAAGTGTGCAGCCACACCACCAGACCCGCGCAACGATCGTCATAATTGGCGTCACGGCAAATCGCGGTGATTTCATCCGGCGTGGTGCCCAGTGGTTTCAGCACCAGTTTACAGGGCAGTTTCGCTTCCGTATTCAGCGCCTTAACGACGTGCTCGGCATGTTGGGTGACCTGACGCAGGGTTTCCGGGCCATACAGATGCTGGCTGCCAATGACAAACCACACTTCATAATTATCAAAAATCGTCATTATCGTGTCCTTATAGAGTCGGAACGGCCTGGGCAGCCTGTGCCGGGGCAGAAGTTGGAAGATAGTGTTGTTCGGCGCTCATCGCCCACTGCTGATAGCGGCGATAAAGCTGTTCAAAGTGTTGTGCCTGTTCGCTGCGCGGTTGCAGCGTTTTCTCGACCGCGCTGGCCATTTTTTGTTGTGCTGATGGGATATCTGAGTGCACTTTTGCAGCAACGGCGGCGAAAATCGCTGCGCCGAGCGCGCAGCACTGGTCAGAAGCGACAATTTGTAGCGGGCGATTCAGCACGTCGCAGCAGGCCTGCATAATGACCTGGTTTTTGCGGGCGATGCCGCCCAGCGCCATCACGTTATTGACGGCGATCCCCTGCCCGGTGAAGCACTCCATAATTGCGCGCGCGCCAAAGGCGGTAGCGGCAATCAAACCGCCAAACAGCAGAGGAGCATCGGTAGCGAGGTTCAGATCGGTAATCACCCCTTTCAGGCGTTGGTTAGCGTTTGGCGTGCGGCGACCGTTAAACCAGTCGAGTACCACCGGCAGGTGATCCAGAGACGGATTTTTGGCCCACGCCTCGGTCAGCGCAGGTAACAGTTGTTTCTGGCTGGCGTTGATTTGTTCTTTCAGTTCCGGATGCCGGGCGGCAAGTTGTTCCAGCGGCCAGCCGAGTACGCGACCAAACCAGGCGTAGATATCACCAAATGCTGACTGACCGGCCTCCAGGCCGATAAACCCAGGCACTACACTGCCATCAACCTGACCGCAAATACCTTTCACTGCGCGCTCGCCAACGCTGTGTTTGTCGGCAATGAGAATGTCGCAGGTAGAAGTACCGATCACTTTTACCAGTGCGTTAGGCTGTGCGCCCGCGCCGACCGCGCCCATATGGCAGTCAAACGCGCCACCAGAAATCACTACGCTTTCAGGCAGACCGAGACGCTGCGCCCATTCCGGGCATAAAGTGCCAACTGGAATATCGGCAGTCCAGGTGTCAGTAAACAGCGGGGAGGGCAAATGTCGATTGAGGAGCGGGTCCAACTCATCAAAGAAACTGGCTGGTGGAAGACCGCCCCAGCTTTCATGCCACAGTGATTTGTGTCCGGCGCTGCAACGCCCGCGACGGATATCTTGCGGGCGAGTGGTGCCAGAGAGCAGGGCTGGCACCCAGTCACATAGCTCAATCCACGACGCGGCTGATTGCGCCACGGCGCTGTCCTGGCGGGTAACGTGGAGTATTTTCGCCCAGAACCATTCGCTGGAATAAATACCGCCAATATAACGAGAATAGTCAACTTTGCCGGGTGCGTGACACAAGCGGGTGATCTCTTCCGCTTCTTCAACCGCTGTGTGGTCTTTCCACAAGACGAACATCGCGTTCGGGTTTTCAGCAAACTCCGGGCGTAGCGCCAGCACGTTGCCGTCGGCGTCGATTGGTGCAGGCGTGGAGCCCGTGCTATCCACACCAATGCCGACCACATCCGCGCGTTGTTCGGCGTTAAGCTCTGCAAGCACAGTTTTTAGCGCCGCTTCCATTGACTCAATGTAGTCACGTGGATGATGACGGAACTGGTTATTTGGGGCATCACAAAATTGCCCTTCCTGCCAACGGGGATACCACTCTACGCTGGTGGCGATCTCTTCACCGGTGGCGCAGTCCACCGCCAAAGCTCGCACAGAATCACTGCCAAAATCGAGGCCAATTGCAATCGCCATCGTTTCACTCCATCCAAAAAAACGGGTATGGAGAAACAGTAGAGAGTTGCGATAAAAACAGTCAGGCAGTATTCGCTAATCTTATGGATAAAAATGCTATGGCATAGCAAAGTGTGACGCCGTGCAAATAATCAATGTGGACTTTTCTGCCGTCATTATAGACACTTTTGTTACGCGTTTTTGTCATGGCTTTCGGCCCCCTTTGTTACAAAATGCTTTTCACAAGCGGGGTTGCCGGTTGGATTAGCGAGAAGAGCCAGTAAAAGACGCAGTGACGGTAATGTCTGATGCAATATGGACAATTGGTTTCTTCTCTGAACGGCGGGAGTATGAAAAGTATGGCTGAAGCGCAAAATGATCCCTTGCTGCCGGGTTACTCGTTTAACGCCCATCTGGTGGCGGGTTTAACACCGATTGAGGCCAACGGTTATCTCGATTTTTTTATCGACCGACCGCTGGGAATGAAAGGCTATATTCTCAATCTCACCATTCGTGGACAGGGTGTGGTGAAAAATCAGGGACGAGAATTTGTTTGCCGACCGGGGGATATTTTGTTGTTCCCGCCGGGAGAAATTCATCACTACGGTCGTCATCCGGAGGCTCGTGAATGGTATCACCAGTGGGTTTACTTTCGTCCTCGCGCCTACTGGCACGAATGGCTTAACTGGCCGTCGATATTTGCCAATACCGGTTTCTTTCGCCCGGACGAAGCGCACCAGCCGCATTTCAGCGAGTTGTTTGGGCAAATTATTAACGCCGGACAAGGAGAAGGGCGCTATTCGGAACTGCTGGCGATAAATCTTCTTGAGCAATTGTTACTGCGGCGGATGGAAGCGATCAATGAGTCGATGCATCCGCCAATGGATAATCGGGTACGCGAGGCTTGTCAGTACATCAGCGACCACCTGGCAGACAGCAATTTTGATATCGCCAGCGTTGCACAGCATGTCTGCCTGTCGCCGTCGCGTTTGTCGCATTTGTTCCGTCAGCAGTTAGGGATTAGCGTCTTAAGCTGGCGTGAGGATCAACGCATTAGCCAGGCGAAGCTGCTATTGAGTACAACCCGGATGCCTATCGCGACGGTCGGGCGCAATGTTGGCTTTGATGATCAACTCTATTTCTCGCGGGTATTTAAAAAATGTACTGGGGCCAGCCCAAGCGAGTTCCGTGCTGGTTGTGAAGAAAAAGTGAATGATGTAGCTGTCAGGTTGTCATAACTGGTAACGAATCAGAGAATTGACGGCTTGACGGAGTAGCATTGGGTTTGCAGAATCCCTGCTTCGTCCATTTGACAGGCACATTATGCAAGCATTGCTGGAACACTTTATTACCCAATCCACCGTTTATTCGCTGATGGCGGTGGTATTGGTGGCTTTTCTGGAGTCGCTGGCGCTGGTCGGTTTGATTTTGCCCGGTACGGTACTGATGGCGGGGCTGGGAGCGCTGATTGGCAGCGGCGAGTTAAGTTTCTGGCACGCCTGGCTGGCGGGGATTGTTGGCTGCCTGATGGGGGACTGGATCTCTTTCTGGCTGGGCTGGCGTTTTAAAAAGCCGCTCCATCGTTGGTCGTTTCTGAAGAAAAACAAAGCGTTGCTCGATAAAACCGAACATGCGTTGCATCAACACAGCATGTTTACCATTCTGGTCGGTCGTTTTGTCGGCCCGACGCGTCCGCTGGTGCCAATGGTGGCAGGGATGTTGGATCTGCCCGTAGCAAAATTTATTACGCCAAATATTATCGGCTGCCTGCTGTGGCCACCGTTTTACTTCCTGCCGGGGATTCTGGCGGGGGCGGCGATTGATATTCCTGCCGGGATGCAGAGCGGTGAATTTAAGTGGTTATTGCTGGTAACGGCGGTGTTTTTGTGGGTTGGCGGCTGGTTGTGCTGGCGGTTATGGCGCAGTGGCAAAGTAACCGATCGCTTAAGCCATTATTTGTCGCGTGGTCATCTGCTGTGGCTGACGCCGCTAATTTCTGGCGTTGGGGTAGTGGCGCTGGTGGTGTTGATTCGCCATCCGTTGATGCCGGTGTATATTGATATTTTGCGTAAAGTGGTTGGGGTTTAGGGGCATAGTCTTGTACGGGGCGCCTGATGCGACGCTTGCCGCGTCTTATCAGGCCCACAATACGCCCCCCGTAGGTCGGATAAGGCGTTCACGCCGCATCCGACAGTGCATATTAGCCTTTAATTCCCAACAGCGCCGAAGCACTCGCCTTACCGCTCAATAACTCATTTGTCTTCCCCTGCCAGGCGATGCGCCCGTCGGCAACCACCACCGAGCGCGTGGCGATCCGCGCGGCATCTTCTACGCTATGTGACACCATCAATAGCGTCATTTTTTGCTGCTGGCAGCTCGTGCTCACCAGCGTCAACATCTCCTGACGCAGCGCCGGATCGAGTGCGGAGAACGGTTCATCAAGCAATAAAATGGGCTGTTCACGTACCAGACAGCGCGCTAACGCCACGCGCTGCCGCTGGCCGCCGGAAAGCTCACCCGGTAACCGCGCCATTAAATTATCAATCCCCATCTGACGGGCGATTGCGTGCATTTTCTCCTGCTGTATTGCGTTCAACTTCAATCCCGGATTCAATCCCAGCCCGATGTTCTGCGCTACCGTCAGGTGGCTGAACAGGTTGTTCTCCTGAAACAGCATTGATACCGGACGGCGTGACGGCGGTGTCGTCGTGTGATCAATACCGTCGATAGTCAGCGAACCGCTGGCTGGCGTCAGAAAACCGGCGATCAAATTCAGCAGGGTACTTTTACCTGCGCCGCTTGGCCCGAGGATCGCCACTTGCTCGCCGCGTTCCACCGTTAAGCTAAAACGCATTGGCAAATGGTGATAAAGCCAGGTGATATCAGTCAGTCTTAACATTTCGCCCCGGTAGTTTTTCAATCATGGTAAACAGCAGAAAACAGAGCAGCAGCAGAATTAATGCGGTGACCGCGCCGTCCTGGCTGCGGTAAGAGCCAATTTGCTGGTAGAGATAAAACGGCAGGGTGCGGAAATCATCGTTACCGAACAATGCCACCACACCAAAATCACCAATCGACAGCACGCAGGCAAAAGCCAGTGCCTGCGCCAGCGGACGTTTCAGGGCGCGCAGCTCGACCACTTTTAAACGCGACCAGCCTTCAATGCCCAACGACTGACACAACATGCTGTAGCGGGCGGTGATATCGCGCATCGGGTTTTCCAGCACTTTCAGCGCGTAAGGGATCGCCATTAGCGCATTGGTGAAAATCACAATGCCGTCAGCAGATTGTGGCAGGCCAGTAGTGTTGTTGAGCAATAAAAAGAAGCCCGTTGCCAGCACAATGCCGGGCATGGCGAGGATCAGCATTCCGCTCATCTCCAGTGTCTGACCAGCCAGCATTTTCTGCCGCGCCCGCAGTTCGCGACTGCTCCACAGCAGCATCATGGTCAGCACTACGCACAATACGCCTGCCGCCAGCGCGATGCGCAATGAGGTCCACAGTGCCTGCCACAGTACCGGTTGCGCCAGCACTTCTGGTAACTGGTAATTCACGCCATCAACGATCACCGCCAGTAACGGTGGCAACAACAGCAGCAGCGCCAGCACGATCAGCACCGTATCGCAAATGCGGCTGTGCAGACGATCGTCCGGGTCGCGCCAACCGTGCAGCAGCGTAGTGCCGGGGGCGATGGCCTTACTTAATCGTTGGCTCAACAACACCAGTCCCAGACAGCACACCATCTGGATCAGCGCCAGCATTGCTGCGCGGGCGGGATCGTAGTCGTAACTCAGCGCCTGATAGATTGCCAGTTCGATAGTCGTCGCCTGTGGCCCGCCGCCCAGCGCCAGCACGGTGGCGAAGCTGGCGAAACAGAGCATAAAGATAAGCGCAGCAACCGGCGGGATTTGTCGCCGTAACCACGGCCATTCGACGAAGCGGAAAAAATGCCAGCCGCGCATCCCAAGCTGGGCGGCAAGTTGACGTTGTTCACCGGGGATGTTTTCCAGTGCCTGGAGTAATAAGCGGCTCGCCATCGGCAGATTAAAAAATACGTGCGCCAGCAAAATGCCTTGCAGGCCGTAGGGCGAAAAAGTCCACTCCAGCCCAAGCGATTGCCAGAGCGATGCCAGCCAGCCCCGGCGACCATAAACGCTAAGAATGCCGAAAACAGCGACCAGCACAGGCAGGATTAAGGTCATGGCGCACAGACGCAACAGCGCCTGCCGCCCCGGAAAGCGCCTGCGGTAGAGGGCGCGGGCGAGGAATATTGCGGGCACGACAGAGAGCAGCGCAGAGAGAAACGCCTGCCAGAAGGAGAAGCGCACCACATGCCACAGGTAGCTGTCCTGCCATATTGTTGCCCAGTCCCCCTGCGGCGCGTTCCACCACAGCGCGAGAAACGCCGCCAGTGCAACCACCACCACCAGCGTGGCGGCGCTTACACCTGGAATTAACCAGCCAGGAATTAACGGCTGACGGCGCGTTGCCATTCGCTAATCCATGCCTGACGTTGTGCCGCCACTTCGGCTGGCGTGAATTCCAGCGTGGTGGCCGGTTTGGTCAGTTGTTCAAAACCGGCAGGTAGTGCGACGTTTGCTACCGGATACATCCAGTTGCCGGTTGGGATCGCATTCTGGAAAGCCGGAGAAACCATAAACTGGAGGAATTTTTGTGCCAGCTCCGGCTGCTTGCTGGCAGCGGTGCGGGCGGCGACTTCCACTTGCAGATAGTGACCTTCGCTAAAGTTGGCGGCGGCGTAGTTATCTTTCTTCTCTTCGAGAATGTGATAAGCCGGAGAAGTGGTGTAGCTCAATACCAGATCGCTTTCGCCTTTTAAAAACAGGCCATAGGCTTCGCTCCAGCCTTTGGTGACGGTGACGGTTTTCTTCGCCAGTTTCTGCCAGGCTTGCGGGGCGTCATCGCCATAGACTTTTTGCATCCACAGCAGCAGACCCAGACCTGGCGTACTGGTGCGTGGATCTTCATAAATCACCCGCCAGTTTTGATCGCTCTCAACCAGTTCTTTCAGGCTTTGCGGCGGATTTTTCAGTTTGTTCTTGTCATAGACGAAGGCGAAGTAGCCGTAATCAAATGGTACGAAAGTGTCATTATTCCAGCCGCCGGGTACATTGATCGCATCCGCTGACACGCCGCTTTTGGTAAACAGCCCGGTTTTGCTGGCGGCATCTAACAGATTGTTATCCAGACCCAGCACCACATCGGCTTTGCTGTTTTTACCTTCCATCCGCAGACGGTTGAGCAGCGAGACGCCATCTTCCAGCGCCACCAGTTTCAGTTCGCAATGACAGTCGGCTTCAAAGGCTTTTTTGACTACCGGACCTGGCCCCCAGTCGGCAGCGAAGGAGTCGTAGGTATAGACGGTCAGAACAGGTTTCGCAAAAACGGGCGCTGTGCACAGCAACAGCAAAGGAAGACATTTTTTTAACACTTTGCACCTCAAAGAAGAGTGGCAAAGGACTTGAGAAGGAGCCTCAAATCCCTTCGCCGGCGTTATCCGGATCAGGTTCGACGGGTATTTTCTCAGCGCACGCATTTGCGTGGCACCCCGTTGAGAACGGCGTTAGTGTAGTGAGTTTGTTATCAACCAGCAATCATGGATCCGGCGGTGCAAACCACGCTGATTTAAAATCGAACCATCCAAGGGTATTCATGCGCAGGCCGCGCATACTGCGTTGCCCCTGAATGATCAGCCAGTGATGGATCAATGGCACCATCGCTTTGCTGGTCACTAACTGCTGGCACCAGTTCGCCAGGTTCATCTCGCCATTGCGCCAGCGCGCGGCATCGGCTTGCCAGTCGATCGGAATACAGTGTTGTAGCAGCGGCACTTCGCACAAATGCGCGAACAGCGAAAAATCCAGCGGCAGCGTAAAGTTGGCGCTGTTAAGCCAGATATCGCTTTCGATCTCTCCCGCATGCCACTGATCGTAGCTGATCTCGTTGATGTTAAGCGTTACCTGATGGCTCGCCAGAATTTGCTGCATGATCCTGGCAATTACCCGATGTTCAATATGATCCTGATAAAAGGTCAGGGTAAGGCTTTCCAGCCCGGCGGGTTTTTCGCAATGCGTGGGGCGGGCATGGTGCCAACGGGGGAGCAGTCCGTAGGCCGGGAACCAGAGTTGCTGGTACTGTTCTTCCGCGAAGTAGACCAGATTGCTCGGAGAAAGAACGTAGCTTACCCAGTCTCTGACTTGCTGATTCGCCCCGCGATGGGTGCGGCTGTCGAACAGTAAATAGTAGCAACCTTCTTCCAGGCGGCTTTCAATCTCTTTTTCCTCACCCTGCGGCCCTTTCAGCATTAGCCCTCCGGCTGGCTCGTCGGCAATTTCCGGCAGAACCCAGACGTTAACTTCATCGATGAGTGCCCGATAACCGAAGAAGTCATCGAATGCCTGAATTTTCAACTGATTGGCGCTGTTACGCATTACCGCATACGGACCGGTGCCGATCGGATGACTGGCAAAGTTGCTGATGGTTTCCCATTCCCGCGGCAGGATCATCGCCGGAACTTGCCCCAGTAGTAACGGCAACCAACGATCGGGCTGCGTAAGATGGATATCCAGCGTCCAGGGCGTTGGCGAAACAATTTCAGCAATGTGGGAATAGAGCGGCTGCGTATTGAGCCGTTTCAAAGAGGCGATGACATCGTCCATTTCCAGCTCACGGCCATGATGAAATTGGATACCGGGACGTAAAAAGAAACGCCAGTGAAGTGGGGAAATTTGTTGCCAGTGGTGGGCAATGTCCGCCTCCAGTTCCCCATTTTCCTCATTTATGCGGGTTAACGCACTGAAGATTTGCCGGGCGATATGCGTTTCGGAACGGCGTAATGCGCTGCCAGGTAGCAGATTACGCAACGGACGATAGTAGAGCACGCGCAGAATGTGCCGCCCCTGGCGGAAGCTACGCCCCAGATGGGAAACCAACATTTGCCGCACAGCGGTTTTATCACCGACGAGTTGCACCAGTTGATCGATACGATCCTGTTCCAGCAGATCCTCCGCCCGCTGTTGCTGAAGCGCAAGTCCGGTGTAGAGGAAGGTCAAACGCGAGCGTTTACCGCGGCCAACCTCCGCCTCCCACGTCAGCCAGCCACGATCCTGCATGGTGTTTAGCAGGGTGCGCATATGACGGCGGGAACAGCTCAATAACTCTGCCAGTTCGTTGAGCGTCGTGTTCTGCGATTTACCCTCGCAGCATTGCCACAGCCGGATGAACTGTTGTTGCAGACGACCTGAAGGCATAAAAGGGGAACTCCTGCGCAAAAGTCAGCAATTTTATTATCCCTATATTAAGTCAATAATTCTTAACGATGAAGCAAGGAGGTATCCCATTCGTCAGTTTTATCGGCACTATTTTGCAATGACAGCAATGATGTGCTGACTGAGTTGGTTAAGCGTTCCACAACGATTAGCCATGCTTGAATAACTGATGCAGTGGGAGGGGAGTCATTCTGACTACTGATCTGCAGACATCATGTGTGACTGAGTATTGGTGTTAATCGCCACGCCAGCAGTGAATACCTGCTGGCTTTTTTCTTTTTGGCGATTGAGTGCCGGATGCGGCGTGAATGCCTTATCCGACTCATAAAACTAGCGCATAAACGCCGGTTGCTTCTCTTCATAATCAGCAATGGCATCGCCGTGCTGCAACGTCAGACCGATGCTATCGAGACCGTTCATCATGCAGTGGCGGCGGAAGGCATCGATGGTAAAACGATAAGTTTTATTCCCCGCTTTCACCTCTTGCGCTTCCAGATCCACGTCGAAGTGAATTCCCGGATTAGCCTGCACCAGTGTAAACAGCTCGTCCACTTCGGCATCGCTTAATTTCACCGGCAGCAACTGGTTGTTAAAGCTGTTGCCGTAGAAGATGTCCGCGAAACTGGGCGCAATCACCACCTTAAATCCGTAATCGGTCAGCGCCCAGGGAGCGTGCTCACGCGAGGAGCCACAGCCGAAGTTTTCCCGCGCCAGTAAAATGGAAGCGCCCTGATATTGTGGGAAATTCAGCACGAAGTCCGGGTTTGGCTGTTGGCCTTTTTCATCCAGAAAACGCCAGTCGTTAAACAGATGCGCGCCAAAACCAGTGCGCGTCACTTTCTGCAAAAACTGTTTCGGGATAATGGCATCAGTGTCGACATTGGCGGCATCCAATGGAACAACCAGGCCTGTGTGTTTGATAAATTTCTCTGCCATGGTGTGCTCCTTATTTAATGTTGCGAATGTCAGCGAAATGACCGGTGACGGCAGCGGCGGCCGCCATTGCCGGGCTAACCAGATGCGTGCGCCCGCCGCGCCCCTGGCGGCCTTCAAAGTTACGGTTGCTGGTGGAGGCACAACGCTCGCCCGGATTCAGGCGATCGTTGTTCATCGCCAGACACATTGAGCAGCCAGGCAAGCGCCATTCAAAACCCGCTTCAATAAAAATTTTGTCCAGCCCTTCTGCTTCTGCCTGCGCTTTTACCGGGCCAGAGCCGGGAACGACCAGTGCCTGAACGCCTGGCGCAACTTTCCGCCCTTTGGCGATTTCCGCCGCTGCACGTAAATCTTCAATACGTGAGTTGGTGCAGGAACCGATAAACACTTTATCGATAGCGACTTCGGTCAGCGGAATACCCGGTTTCAGCCCCATATAGGCCAACGCTTTTTCTGCTGACGCGCGCTCAACCGGATCGGCAAACGAAGCGGGATCGGGAATATTGTCGTTCACGGAGATCACCTGGCCTGGGTTGGTGCCCCAGGTGACTTGCGGCGCAATCTCTTCTGCTTGCAGAGTGACAACGGTATCGAAAGTTGCACCTTCGTCGGTTTGCAGTGTTTTCCAGTAGGCGACGGCGTCGTCGAAATCTTTGCCTTTCGGCGCATGAAGACGGCCTTTGACATAGTTAAAGGTGGTTTCGTCCGGCGCAACCAGACCGGCTTTTGCGCCCATTTCGATTGCCATATTGCACAGGGTCATGCGACCTTCCATGCTTAAATCACGGATTGCTTCACCGCAAAACTCCACCACATGCCCGGTGCCGCCTGCACTGCCGGTTTTACCGATAATTGCCAGCACGATATCTTTCGCAGTAATTCCTGGTGCGGCTTTACCCTGGACTTCAATTTTCATGGTCTTCGCACGACCCTGCTTCAGGGTTTGCGTTGCCAGCACGTGTTCAACTTCGGAAGTACCGATGCCAAACGCCAGTGCGCCAAACGCGCCGTGGGTGGCGGTATGCGAGTCGCCGCAAACAATGGTCATTCCCGGTAAGGTGACGCCTTGTTCTGGCCCCATCACGTGGACAATTCCCTGATACGGGTGATTCAGGTCATACAGCTCGACGCCAAAATCTTTGCAGTTTTTGATCAGCTCCTGCATCTGGATGCGCGCCATTTCTCCGCAGGCATTAATGTCTTTGGTCTGGGTCGAGACGTTGTGGTCCATAGTGGCGAAAGTTTTAGCTGGCTGACGTACCGGGCGTCCGTGGGTGCGCAGACCATCAAACGCCTGCGGTGACGTCACTTCATGCACCAGATGGCGGTCGATATATAACAGCGGGGTTTCGTTTTCAGCTTCGTAAACTACATGAGCGTCGAACAATTTTTCGTATAACGTCTTAGCCATAATTACACCCCTTCTGCCACATAGCGGGCAATGATATCGCCCATTTCATCGGTACTTACGGCGGCAGCGCCACGGGCCAAATCTCCGGTGCGAATGCCTTCTTCTAATGCGCGGTTAATGGCGCGTTCAATAGCGGAAGCCGCATCATCGGCATCCAGGCTGTAGCGCAACAGCAGCGCCAGCGACAGAATTTGCGCAATTGGGTTAGCGATGTTTTTGCCTGCGATATCCGGCGCAGAGCCGCCTGCCGGTTCATACAGACCAAAACCTTGTTCGTTCAGGCTGGCGGAAGGCAACATCCCCATCGAACCGGTAATCATCGCGCATTCGTCAGAAAGAATGTCACCAAACAGGTTGGAGCACAGCAGCACGTCAAATTGCGACGGATCTTTAATCAACTGCATGGTGGCGTTGTCGATGTACATATGTGCCAGTTCAACATCCGGATATTCAATGGCGATCTCGTTAACGATCTCCCGCCATAAAATAGAGGATTGCAGCACGTTGGCTTTGTCGATTGACGTGACTTTGCGGCGACGTTTGCGGGCAGATTCAAACGCGATGCGGGCAATGCGCTCGATCTCAAAACGGTGATACACCTCGGTATCAAACGCTTTTTCATACTGACCGCTACCTTCACGGCCTTTCGGTTGACCGAAATAGATGCCGCCGGTTAACTCACGCACGCACAGGATGTCGAAGCCGTTAGCGGCAATATCAGCACGCAGCGGACAGAATGCTTCCAGCCCCTGATACAGTTTTGCCGGGCGCAGATTGCTGAATAATTTGAAATGTTTACGCAGAGGTAACAGCGCGCCGCGTTCTGGTTGTTGGTCTGGCGGCAAATGCTCCCACTTCGGGCCACCTACCGAGCCAAACAGTACGGCATCGGCTTGTTCACAGCCTTCAACCGTCGCTGGCGGCAACGGCTGCCCGTGGTTATCAATGGCTGCGCCGCCAACATCGTAATGGCTGGTGGTGATACGCATCGCAAAGCGGTTACGCACGGCATCCAGTACTTTCAGGGCCTGGGTCATGACTTCCGGCCCGATCCCATCCCCAGGTAAAACAGCAATATGGTAATTCTTCGACATCACACGGTTTCCTTGTTGTTTTCGTTGTGTTGAGCTTTGCGTTGTAACTCTTTTTCGACTTCTGCGGCGCGCCAGATATTGTTCAGCACGTGCACCATTGCTTTGGCGGAGGACTCGACAATATCGGTGGCCAGGCCGACGCCGTGGAAGCGGCGACCGTTGTAGTTAGCGACGATATCCACCTGACCCAGCGCATCTTTACCGTGGCCTTTGGCGGTCAGGCTGTATTTCACCAGTTCGACGTTGTAGTCAGTGATACGGTTAATCGCCTGGTAGACGGCATCGACCGGGCCATTACCGTTGGCGGCTTCTGCTTTGACTTCCTCGCCACAGGCCAGTTTGACGGCGGCAGTGGCGATATCGTTAGAACCCGACTGCACACTGAAGTAATCCAGACGGAAGTGTTCCGGTTCTTCTTGCTGTTTACCAATAAAGGCCAGAGCCTCCAGGTCGTAATCAAATACCTGGCCTTTTTTATCTGCCAGTTTCAGGAAAGCGTCGTACAGATTGTCTAAATTATATTCACTTTCTTTATATCCCATCTCATCCATGCGGTGTTTTACTGCCGCACGACCAGAACGAGAGGTCAGATTTAACTGGATTTGGTTCAGACCAATAGATTCTGGTGTCATGATTTCGTAGTTTTCGCGATTTTTCAGCACGCCATCCTGATGAATACCGGAGGAGTGTGCGAACGCGCCGCTGCCAACAATGGCTTTGTTTGCCGGGATCGGCATATTGCAAATCTGGCTAACTAACTGACTGGTGCGCCATATCTCCTGGTGATTAATGGCGGTGTGGACGTTGAGAATATCCTTACGCACTTTGATCGCCATGATCACTTCTTCCAGCGAACAGTTACCCGCGCGTTCACCGATCCCGTTCATCGCACCTTCTACCTGCCGTGCTCCGGCATGTACCGCCGACAGCGAGTTGCCGACCGCCAGGCCTAAATCATCGTGAGTGTGTACGGAAATAATGGCTTTATCGATGTTTGGTACGCGTTCATACAGACCGCTGATGATTCCGGCGAACTCAAATGGCATGGTATAGCCCACGGTGTCCGGGATGTTGATGGTAGTGGCACCGGCGTTAATTGCTGCTTCGACCACTCGCGCCAGATCGGCAATCGGTGTGCGTCCGGCGTCTTCGCAAGAAAATTCAACATCATCGGTGTAATTGCGTGCACGTTTCACCATATAGATGGCGCGTTCGATCACCTCATCCAGCGTGCTGCGCAGCTTGGTGGCAATGTGCATTGGGGAGGTGGCAATAAAGGTATGAATACGGAAGGCTTCGGCAACTTTCAGGGATTCTGCCGCCACGTCGATATCTTTTTCCACGCAACGGGCTAACGCACAAACGCGGCTATTTTTGACCTGGCGAGCAATGGTTTGCACCGATTCGAAATCGCCCGGCGAAGAGACGGGGAAACCGACTTCCATCACGTCAACCCCCATTCGCTCAAGGCCCAGCGCAATTTGCAGTTTTTCTTTCGCACTCAAGCTTGCCTGTAACGCCTGTTCACCGTCGCGCAATGTGGTATCGAAAATAATGACTTGCTGGCTCATAGTTTGGATCCTTGTCTCTTTTAGGGCGCTTCGCTTCGGGCATAAAAAAACCCGCGCAATGCGCGGGTTTTTTGTCTGACTGCGTGCTGGCTTAATGCTGGATGCCGTTCACTCGTCTACCGCGCAAAGAAGATGCGTTTAGTAGTAGTAGACCGTTAAAGCGAACGATGTGAGTCATTAAATCAGCTCCGGATGAATGCGATATGCTTTTAGAGTTACTGGATACAAAAACGGATGTCAACCCTGATGCAACAAAAACGGTTCACCAGCGAGAGTTCTGTATGCGTCAAATTAGCTAATTGTGCTGCAAGAGTAAAAACAGTCGATATTAATTTCTGTTTAACCGCTCATACTTTTCATTGGTAGACATACTTCAGAATAATTTATTGCATTTAATCAACGAGGTAAGAAAGAGTAAAACTTGCTCGCTACCGCAACTATCCTGATGATTTGTATTGAATTATATGCTGTACGAATGTTTTTATATTGATTTAGTGAATATTATTGATCGATTAATGTTAAGGATTAATATA
The DNA here is from genome assembly GCF_000408525.1 of Escherichia sp. KTE96. Taxonomy (NCBI): domain Bacteria; kingdom Pseudomonadati; phylum Pseudomonadota; class Gammaproteobacteria; order Enterobacterales; family Enterobacteriaceae; genus Escherichia; species Escherichia sp. KTE96. Next base: position 1,173,362 of record NZ_KE137149.1, read on the forward strand.
TTAAACGCATAAAATAAGCATTAAATTAGCACAATTAATCCATTTTTTAGATGATTGAGTATTCGCGGTGGTTATGATTAGAATGTTTTCGCAACAAAAACATTATGGATTATTAAGCTGTGATGAATGACTCTTCGCACGGCAATGGATTCTGTTTTTATCAGAACCCTTATCTTTATGTTTTCCTAATTTTACTCATTTTCCTTCTTCTTATTTTATATGCATGGTAAATCATATTTTTCAGGATTATTTCTCTGCATTCCAATAAGGGAAAGGGAGTTAAGTGTGACAGTGGAGTTAAGTATGTCAGAGGTAAAAACAGATCATCCAGAGATTGCGGAGATTGTGGAGTTAAGCAAGCCACAGTTGCGTATGGTCGATTTAAACTTATTAACCGTTTTCGATGCTGTGATGCAGGAGCAGAATATTACTCGTGCCGCGCATGTTCTGGGAATGTCGCAACCTGCGGTCAGTAATGCTGTTGCACGCCTGAAGGTGATGTTTAATGACGAGTTGTTTGTTCGTTATGGTCGTGGCATCCAACCGACTGCCCGCGCATTTCAGCTTTTTGGCTCTGTGCGTCAGGCGCTGCAATTAGTACAAAACGAGTTACCGGGTTCAGGGTTTGAGCCTTCCAGCAGCGAGCGCGTATTCCATCTCTGCGTTTGCAGCCCGTTAGATAGCATTCTGACCTCGCAGATTTATAATCACATTGAGCAAATTGCGCCAAATATTCATGTGATATTCAAGTCTTCATTAAATCAGAACACCGAACATCAACTCCGTTATCAGGAAACAGAGTTCGTTATTAGTTATGAAGACTTCCATCGTCCTGAATTTACCAGCGTTCCATTATTTAAAGATGAAATGGTACTGGTAGCCAGTAAGAAGCATCCGACGATTAACGGCCCATTACTGAAACATGATGTTTATAACGAACAACATGCGGCAGTTTCGCTCGACCGTTTCGCGTCGTTTAGTCAACCGTGGTACGACACAGTAGATAAACAAGCCAGTATCGCTTATCAGGGAATGGCAATGATGAGCGTCCTTAGCGTGGTGTCACAAACGCATCTTGTCGCTATTGCGCCTCGTTGGCTGGCTGAGGAGTTTGCTGAATCCTTAGAATTGCAGATATTACCGCTGCCATTAAAACAAAATAGCAGAACCTGTTACCTCTCCTGGCATGAGGCAGCCGGGCGTGATAAAGGTCATCAATGGATGGAAGAGCAATTAGTCTCTATTTGTAAACGTTAAGCAGAGGCAGAGTAAATCAGGTGTGCATCTCTGGTTTATTCTGCATTTTTTATTCAATGTAGAATTTTATTCTGAATGCATGTTCCCCTGATATTAGAAATAATAAAAAAATAGAGAAATTGCTGTAACGAGGCAGATTTAGCCGATTTATTATCAATTCTGTCCGCCATTCTGGAGTATTTTATCGTTTATTTTCTCCTTTCCTCCTGTTTATTCTTATTTATTCACGCTTGTGACTCTGCCTGTCAATTGCTTAAGCAAGATCGGACGGTTAATGTGTTTTACACATTTTTTCCGCCAAACAGTGAGGCAAGCCATGGAGATGTTGTCTGGAGCCGAGATGGTCGTCCGATCGCTTATCGATCAGGGCGTTAAACAAGTATTCGGTTACCCCGGAGGCGCAGTCCTTGATATTTACGATGCATTGCATACCGTGGGCGGTATTGATCACGTATTAGTTCGTCATGAACAGGCGGCAGTGCATATGGCCGATGGTCTGGCGCGCGCGACCGGAGAAGTGGGCGTTGTGCTGGTGACATCGGGCCCTGGGGCCACCAACGCAATTACTGGTATCGCCACTGCCTATATGGACTCCATTCCGCTGGTTATCCTTTCCGGGCAGGTAGCAACCTCGCTGATAGGTTACGATGCCTTTCAGGAGTGTGACATGGTGGGAATTTCCCGGCCGGTGGTTAAACACAGTTTTCTGGTTAAGCAAACGGAAGATATACCGCAGGTGCTGAAAAAGGCATTCTGGCTGGCGGCAAGCGGTCGTCCTGGGCCTGTGGTGGTTGATTTACCGAAAGACATTCTTAATCCGGCGAACAAATTACCGTACGTCTGGCCGGAGTCGGTCAGTATGCGCTCTTATAACCCAACAACGCTGGGCCATAAGGGGCAGATTAAACGCGCGCTGCAAACGCTGGTGGCGGCGAAAAAACCGGTAATTTACGTTGGCGGTGGCGCAGTGACTGCGGGTTGCCATCAACAACTCAAACAGATTATTGAGCAACTTAATCTTCCTGTCGTCTCGTCATTAATGGGATTAGGTGTGTTTCCGGCAACGCATCGTCAGGCCTTGGGAATGCTGGGAATGCACGGCACTTACGAAGCTAATATGACGATGCATAATGCCGATGTCATTTTTGCGGTTGGTGTACGCTTTGATGATCGCACCACTAACAATCTGGCAAAGTACTGCCCAAATGCGACAGTGTTACATATTGATATCGATCCTACCTCGATCTCAAAAACCGTGACCGCCGACATCCCGATCGTTGGCGATGCGCGTCTGGTGTTGGAGCAAATGCTGGAATTGTTACCGCAAGAAACCTCTTCGCAACCTCTGGATGAGATCCGCGACTGGTGGCAGCAAATTGAACAGTGGCGCGCTCGCCAGTGCCTGAAATATGATACCCACAGTGAAAGCATTAAACCGCAGGCGGTGATCGAGACGCTCTGGCGACTGACGAAGGGGGACGCTTATGTGACGTCCGATGTCGGGCAACACCAGATGTTCGCCGCGCTTTATTATCCTTTCGATAAACCGCGTCGCTGGATCAACTCCGGCGGCCTCGGCACTATGGGCTTTGGTTTACCTGCGGCGCTGGGCGTCAAAATGGCACTGCCGGGAGAAACTGTGGTCTGCGTCACTGGCGATGGCAGTATTCAGATGAACATTCAGGAACTGTCTACAGCCTTGCAATATGAACTGCCGGTGCTGGTGGTGAATCTCAATAACCGCTACCTGGGGATGGTGAAGCAATGGCAGGACATGATCTATTCCGGCCGTCATTCACAATCTTATATGCAGTCGCTACCAGATTTCGTCCGTCTGGCAGAAGCCTATGGCCATGTGGGTATCCAAATTTCACGTCCGGATGAGCTGGAAAGCAAACTGAGCGAGGCACTTGAGCAGGTAGGTAATAACCGTCTGGTGTTTGTTGATGTCACCGTTGATGGCAGTGAGCATGTCTACCCGATGCATATTCGCGGGGGGGGAATGGATGAAATGTGGTTAAGCAAAACGGAGAGAACCTGATTATGCGCCGGATATTATCAGTATTACTCGAAAATGAATCAGGCGCGTTATCCCGTGTGATCGGCCTTTTTTCCCAGCGTGGCTATAACATTGAAAGTCTGACCGTTGCGCCAACCGACGATCCGACATTATCGCGCATGACTATCCAGACCGTGGGCGATGAAAAAGTGCTTGAGCAGATCGAAAAGCAATTACACAAGCTGGTCGATGTCTTGCGCGTGAGCGAACTGGGGCAGGGCGCGCACGTTGAGCGGGAAATTATGCTGGTGAAAATTCAGGCCAGCGGCTACGGACGTGACGAAGTGAAACGCAATACGGAAATATTCCGTGGGCAAATTATCGATGTCACACCGTCGCTTTATACCGTTCAACTGGCGGGAACCAGCGATAAACTCGATGCATTTTTAGCATCGATTCGCGATGTGGCGAAAATTGTTGAAGTTGCCCGCTCCGGCGTTGTCGGACTTTCACGCGGCGATAAAATAATGCGTTAAGAATGATCTCAATGCGCAATTTACAGCCCAGCATGTCACGTTGGGCTTTTTTTGCGAATTCAGTAGGAACCTGGAATAAAAGCAGTTGCCGCAGTTAATTTTCTGCGCTTAGATGTTAATGAATTTAATCCATACCAGTACAATGGTTATGGTTTTTACATTTTACGCAAGGGGCAATTGTGAAACTGGATGAAATCGCTCGGCTGGCGGGAGTATCGCGGACCACTGCAAGCTATGTTATTAACGGCAAAGCGAAGCAATACCGTGTGAGCGACAAAACCGTTGAAAAAGTCATGGCTGTGGTGCGTGAGCACAATTACCACCCGAATGCCGTGGCGGCTGGGCTTCGTGCTGGACGCACACGTTCTATTGGTCTTGTGATCCCCGATCTGGAGAACACAAGTTACACCCGTATTGCTAACTATCTTGAACGCCAGGCGCGGCAACGTGGTTATCAGCTATTAATTGCCTGTTCCGAAGATCAGCCAGACAACGAAATGCGTTGTATTGAGCATCTTTTACAGCGTCAGGTCGATGCCATCATTGTTTCGACGTCGCTGCCGCCAGAGCATCCTTTCTATCAACGCTGGGCTAACGACCCGTTCCCGATTGTCGCGCTGGATCGTGCGCTTGATCGTGAACACTTTACCAGCGTCGTTGGCGCTGACCAGGATGATGCTGAAATGTTGGCGGAAGAGTTACGTAAGTTTCCGGCCGAGACAGTGCTTTATCTTGGTGCACTGCCGGAGCTTTCTGTCAGCTTCCTGCGTGAACAGGGTTTCCGCACGGCCTGGAAAGATGATCCGCGCGAAGTGCATTTTCTTTATGCCAACAGCTATGAGCGGGAAGCCGCTGCCCAGCTATTCGAAAAATGGCTGGAAACGCATCCGATGCCGCAGGCGCTGTTTACTACCTCTTTTGCATTGTTGCAGGGGGTTATGGATGTTACGTTGCGCCGCGATGGCAAACTTCCTTCCGATCTGGCGATTGCGACCTTTGGCGATAACGAATTGCTCGACTTCTTACAATGCCCAGTGCTGGCGGTGGCTCAGCGTCATCGTGATGTCGCAGAACGCGTGCTGGAGATTGTCCTGGCGAGCCTGGATGAGCCGCGTAAGCCAAAACCGGGCTTAACGCGCATCAAACGAAATCTCTATCGCCGTGGCATCCTCAGCCGTAGCTAAGCGTTAAACAGAAAATGATGCGTCAGCGGATTGTCGCTGGCGCATTGAGTACGTAATTGGACATCAATATCCTTTATGTAAATAAGACTATTCCTGACAATTATCCATAAGACCTTCGAAATATCTCCCCAATTAACTTCATTCTTTGTGCCTAATGATAATTAAGGCGTAACGCCAGGTTGCGATTGCATTATTTTGTTACATGCAAATCGTCAATTGCCGATTAAACAAACACTTTTCTAAACTTTTACACAAAGCCACTGGTGTCAGGCGCGGTGCACGCGCAACAGGGACTGTTATCCGGGGGCGATATGTCCTAAAATGCCGCTCGCGTCGCAAACTGACACTTTATATTTTCATTAAGGAAAATGGAGTCGTTTTTAAAATGGTAATGATGAGTGGGAATTTTTCTTACAACTATTCATGACGTTAATTTGCTTCGTTCGTTGGGCGATTTTTAAACAATGCAGATATTAGTCGTAAACATTGGGTTTTTTGCTTCGGTAAAGAATGTTCCTGGCTTGACAAGCTTTTCCTCCGCTCCGTAAACTCCTTTTAGTGGGAATTTGTGGGATAAAGTGGTAATTGGGGGAAGACTGGCATGTTCCGGGGAGCAACGTTAGTCAATCTCGACAGTAAAGGGCGCTTATCGGTGCCCACCCGTTATCGGGAAGAGCTGCTCGGGAACGCTGCCGGTCAAATGGTATGTACCATTGACATTCATCACCCATGCCTGCTGCTTTACCCCCTTCCTGAATGGGAAATTATCGAGCAAAAATTATCGCGTCTGTCGAGCATGAACCCGGTTGAGCGCCGTGTGCAGCGCCTTCTGTTAGGCCATGCCAGTGAATGTCAGATGGATGGCGCAGGTCGATTATTAATCGCGCCAGTACTGCGGCAACATGCCGGGCTGACAAAAGAAGTGATGTTGGTTGGACAGTTCAACAAGTTTGAACTGTGGGATGAAACAACCTGGCATCAACAGGTCAGGGAAGATATCGACGCTGAACAGTCTGTTACCGAAAGCTTGTCGGAACGACTGCAGGACTTGTCTCTATAAAATGATGGAAAACTATAAACACACCACGGTGCTGCTGGACGAAGCCGTAAACGGCCTCAATATCCGTCCTGATGGCATTTACATTGATGGGACTTTCGGTCGCGGTGGTCACTCACGTCTGATCCTTTCGCAACTTGGCGAAGAGGGGCGTTTGTTGGCAATCGATCGCGATCCGCAGGCTATCGCCGTCGCAAAGACTATTGATGATCCGCGCTTCTCCATCATACATGGACCTTTCTCCGCGCTGGGCGAATACGTCGCTGAGCGTGATCTTATCGGCAAGATTGACGGAATTCTTCTCGATCTTGGTGTCTCTTCACCGCAACTCGATGATGCAGAACGCGGTTTTTCCTTTATGCGCGACGGTCCGCTGGACATGCGTATGGATCCGACACGCGGCCAGTCTGCCGCCGAGTGGCTACAAAGCGCAGAAGAAGCTGATATTGCCTGGGTATTAAAAACTTATGGCGAAGAGCGTTTTGCCAAACGCATTGCGCGCGCCATTGTTGAGCGTAACCGCGAACAGCCGATGACCCGTACCAAAGAACTGGCGGAAGTCGTTGCTGCGGCAACCCCGGTGAAGGACAAATTCAAACATCCCGCGACCCGTACCTTCCAGGCGGTGCGCATTTGGGTGAACAGTGAACTGGAGGAGATAGAGCAGGCGCTAAAAAGCTCGCTCAGCGTACTGGCCCCGGGTGGGCGGCTTTCGATCATCAGTTTTCATTCGCTGGAAGATCGTATAGTGAAACGCTTTATGCGTGAAAACAGTCGCGGTCCGCAGGTTCCGGCAGGGTTACCGATGACCGAAGAGCAGCTCAAAAAATTGGGTGGCCGTCAGTTGCGAGCACTAGGCAAGTTGATGCCGGGCGAAGAAGAGGTGGCTGAGAACCCTCGTGCCCGAAGTTCAGTTCTGCGTATTGCAGAGAGGACGAACGCATGATCAGCAGAGTGACAGAAGCTCTAAGCAAAGTTAAAGGATCGATGGGAAGCCACGAGCGCCATGCCTTGCCTGGCGTTATCGGTGACGATCTTTTGCGGTTCGGGAAGCTGCCACTCTGTCTGTTCATTTGCATTATCTTGACGGCGGTGACCGTGGTGACCACGGCGCACCATACCCGTTTGCTGACCGCTCAGCGCGAACAACTGGTGCTGGAGCGAGACGCTTTAGACATTGAATGGCGCAACCTGATTCTTGAAGAGAATGCGCTCGGTGACCATAGCCGGGTGGAAAGGATCGCCACAGAGAAGCTGCAGATGCAGCATGTTGATCCATCACAAGAAAATATTGTAGTGCAAAAATAAGGATAAACGCGACGCATGAAAGCAGCGGCGAAAACGCAGAAACCAAAACGTCAGGAAGAACATGCCAACTTTATCAGTTGGCGTTTTGCGTTGTTATGCGGCTGTATTTTGCTGGCACTGGCTTTTCTGCTGGGACGCGTAGCGTGGTTACAGGTTATCTCCCCGGACATGTTGGTGAAAGAGGGCGATATGCGCTCTCTTCGCGTTCAGCAAGTCTCCACCTCCCGCGGCATGATTACCGACCGCTCTGGTCGTCCGTTAGCGGTGAGCGTACCGGTAAAAGCGATTTGGGCTGACCCGAAAGAAGTGCATGACGCTGGCGGCATCAGCGTCGGTGACCGCTGGAAGGCGCTCGCTAACGCACTTAACATTCCGCTGGATCAGCTCTCAGCCCGCATTAACGCCAACCCGAAAGGACGTTTTATCTATCTGGCGCGTCAGGTTAACCCTGACATGGCTGACTACATCAAAAAACTAAAACTACCGGGGATTCATCTGCGTGAGGAATCCCGCCGTTACTATCCGTCCGGCGAAGTGACCGCTCACCTCATTGGCTTTACCAACGTCGATAGCCAGGGGATTGAAGGTGTTGAGAAGAGTTTTGATAAATGGCTCACTGGGCAACCGGGCGAGCGTATTGTGCGTAAAGACCGCTACGGCCGCGTAATTGAAGATATTTCTTCCACCGACAGCCAGGCGGCGCACAACCTTGCGTTGAGTATTGATGAACGCCTGCAGGCGCTGGTTTATCGCGAACTGAACAACGCGGTGGCCTTTAACAAGGCAGAATCCGGTAGTGCCGTGCTGGTGGATGTCAATACCGGCGAAGTGCTGGCGATGGCTAACAGCCCGTCTTACAACCCAAACAATCTGAGTGGCACGCCGAAAGAGGCGATGCGTAACCGTACCATCACCGACGTGTTTGAACCTGGCTCAACGGTTAAACCGATGGTGGTGATGACCGCGTTGCAACGTGGTGTGGTGCGGGAAAACTCAGTATTGAATACCGTTCCTTATCGAATTAACGGCCACGAAATCAAAGACGTGGCGCGCTACAGCGAATTGACCCTGACCGGGGTTTTACAGAAGTCGAGTAACGTCGGTGTTTCCAAGCTGGCGTTAGCGATGCCGTCCTCAGCGTTAGTAGATACTTACTCACGTTTTGGACTGGGAAAAGCGACCAATTTGGGGTTGGTCGGAGAACGCAGTGGCTTATATCCTCAAAAACAACGGTGGTCTGACATAGAGAGGGCCACCTTCTCTTTCGGCTACGGGCTAATGGTAACACCGTTACAGTTAGCGCGAGTCTACGCAACCATCGGCAGCTACGGCATTTATCGCCCGCTGTCGATTACCAAGGTTGACCCCCCGGTTCCCGGTGAGCGCGTCTTCCCGGAATCCATTGTCCGCACCGTGGTACATATGATGGAAAGCGTGGCGCTACCAGGCGGTGGCGGTGTGAAGGCGGCGATTAAAGGCTATCGCATTGCTATTAAAACCGGTACTGCGAAAAAGGTCGGGCCGGATGGCCGCTACATCAATAAATATATTGCTTATACCGCAGGCGTTGCGCCTGCGAGTCAGCCGCGCTTCGCGCTGGTTGTTGTTATCAACGATCCGCAGGCGGGTAAATACTACGGCGGTGCCGTTTCCGCGCCGGTCTTTGGTGCAATCATGGGCGGCGTATTGCGCACCATGAACATCGAGCCGGATGCGCTGACAACGGGTGATAAAAATGAATTTGTGATTAATCAAGGCGAGGGGACAGGTGGCAGATCGTAATTTGCGCGACCTTCTTGCTCCGTGGGTGCCAGACGCACCTTCGCGAGCACTGCGAGAGATGACGCTTGACAGCCGTGTGGCTGCGTCGGGCGATCTCTTTGTAGCTGTAGTAGGTCATCAGGCGGACGGGCGTCGATATATCCCGCAGGCGATAGCGCAAGGTGTGGCTGCCATTATTGCAGAGGCGAAAGATGAGGCGACCGACGGTGAAATCCGTGAAATGCACGGTGTACCAGTCATCTATCTCAGTCAGCTCAACGAGCGTTTATCAGCACTGGCGGGTCGCTTTTACCATGAACCCTCTGACAATCTACGTCTCGTGGGCGTAACGGGCACCAACGGTAAAACCACAACGACTCAGCTTCTGGCGCAATGGAGCCAACTGCTTGGTGAAACCAGCGCGGTAATGGGCACTGTTGGTAACGGCCTGCTGGGTAAAGTGATCCCGACGGAAAATACCACCGGTTCGGCAGTCGACGTTCAGCATGAGCTGGCGGGGCTGGTGGATCAGGGCGCGACTTTTTGCGCAATGGAAGTTTCCTCACACGGGCTGGTACAGCACCGTGTGGCGGCATTGAAATTTGCGGCGTCGGTCTTTACTAACTTAAGTCGCGATCACCTTGATTATCATGGTGATATGGAACACTACGAAGCGGCGAAATGGTTGCTTTACTCCGAACATCATTGCGGTCAGGCGATTGTCAACGCTGATGACGAAGTAGGCCGCCGCTGGCTGGCAAAATTGCCGGACGCGGTTGCCGTGTCGATGGAAGAAAATATCAATCCGAACTGTCATGGCCGCTGGTTGAAAGCGACTGGCGTGAACTATCACGACAGCGGTGCGACCATTCGCTTCACCTCAAGCTGGGGCGATGGGGAAATAGAAAGCCGCCTGATGGGCGCATTCAACGTTAGTAACCTGCTGCTGGCGCTGGCGACGCTGCTGGCGCTCGGTTACCCATTAGCTGACCTGCTGAAAACCGCCGCGCGTCTGCAACCGGTTTGCGGACGTATGGAAGTGTTCACTGCGCCAGGCAAACCGACGGTTGTTGTGGATTATGCTCACACTCCGGATGCGCTGGAAAAAGCCTTGCAGGCTGCGCGCCTGCACTGTGCGGGTAAGCTGTGGTGCGTCTTCGGCTGTGGCGGCGATCGCGATAAAGGCAAGCGCCCACTGATGGGGGCGATTGCTGAAGAGTTTGCCGACGTGGCGGTGGTAACGGATGACAACCCGCGTACTGAAGAGCCGCGTGCCATCATCAACGATATTCTGGCGGGGATGTTAGACGCCGGACATGCCAAAGTGATGGAAGGGCGCGCCGAAGCGGTAACGTGCGCCGTTATGCAGGCGAAAGAAAATGATGTCGTGTTGGTCGCGGGTAAAGGCCATGAAGATTACCAGATTGTCGGTAATCAGCGTCTGGACTACTCCGATCGCGTCACGGTGGCGCGTTTGTTGGGGGTAATCGCATGATTAGTGTAACCCTTAGCCAACTGGCGAATATTCTCAACGGCGAACTGAAAGGGGCTGATATCACCCTTGACGCCGTAACCACCGATACCCGTAAATTGACGCCTGGCTGTCTGTTCGTCGCCCTGAAAGGCGAACGTTTCGATGCCCATGATTTTGCCGACCAGGCGAAAGCTGGAGGGGCGGGCGCGCTGCTGGTTAGCCGTCCGCTGGATATCGACCTGCCACAGTTAATCGTTAACGATACGCGTCTGGCATTTGGTGAACTGGCAGCATGGGTTCGTCAGCAAGTTCCTGCTCGTGTGGTTGCCCTGACCGGTTCCTCCGGTAAAACCTCCGTGAAAGAGATGACCGCGGCGATTTTAAGTCAGTGTGGCAACACGCTTTATACGGCTGGCAATCTCAACAACGACATCGGCGTGCCAATGACGCTGCTGCGTTTAACGCCGGAATACGATTACGCGGTCATTGAGCTTGGCGCTAACCATCAGGGCGAAATTGCCTGGACTGTTAGCCTGACCCGTCCGGAAGCCGCACTGGTCAACAATCTGGCGGCTGCGCATCTGGAAGGTTTCGGCTCGCTTGCGGGTGTCGCGAAAGCGAAAGGCGAAATCTTTACCGGCCTGCCAGAAAACGGTATCGCTATCATGAATGCCGATAACAACGACTGGCTGAACTGGCAGAGTGTGATTGGCTCACGCAAAGTGTGGCGTTTTTCGCCAAATGCCGCCAACAGCGATTTTACCGCAACCAATATCCATGTGACTTCACATGGTACTGAATTTACGCTGCAAACCCCAACAGGTAGCGTCGATGTTCTGCTGCCGCTGCCGGGGCGTCACAATATCGCAAATGCGTTGGCTGCCGCGGCGCTCTCCATGTCCGTGGGTGCAACGCTTGATGCCATCAAAACGGGACTGGCAAATCTGCAAGCTGTTCCTGGTCGTCTGTTCCCCATTCAACTGGCGGAAAACCAGTTGCTGCTCGACGACTCCTACAACGCCAATGTTGGCTCAATGACCGCCGCAGTTCAGGTACTGGCTGAAATGCCGGGTTATCGCGTGCTGGTGGTTGGTGATATGGCCGAGCTGGGTGCTGAAAGTGATGCCTGTCATGTCCAGGTGGGGGAAGCGGCGAAGGCGGCTGGTATTGACCGCGTGTTAAGCGTGGGCAAGCAAAGCCATGCTATCAGCACCGCCAGCGGTGCTGGCGAACATTTTGCTGATAAATCCGCGTTGATTACGCGTCTTAAATCACTGATTGCAGAGCAACAGGTGATTACGATTTTAGTTAAGGGTTCACGTAGTGCTGCCATGGAAGAGGTAGTACGCGCTTTACAGGAGAATGGGACATGTTAGTTTGGCTGGCCGAACATTTGGTCAAATATTATTCCGGCTTTAACGTCTTTTCCTATCTGACGTTTCGCGCCATCGTCAGCCTGCTGACTGCGCTGTTCATCTCATTGTGGATGGGCCCGCGCATGATTGCTCATTTGCAAAAACTCTCCTTCGGGCAGGTTGTTCGTAACGATGGCCCTGAATCACACTTCAGTAAGCGCGGCACGCCGACCATGGGTGGGATCATGATCCTGACTGCGATTGTCGTCTCCGTGATCTTGTGGGCTTATCCCTCCAACCCGTATGTCTGGTGCGTACTGGTGGTGCTGGTCGGTTACGGCATTATTGGTTTTGTTGATGACTATCGCAAAGTCGTGCGCAAAGACACCAAAGGTTTGATCGCGCGCTGGAAGTATTTCTGGATGTCGGTGATTGCGTTGGGCGTTGCTTTCGCACTTTATCTTGCAGGAAAAGACACGCCAGCAACGCAACTGGTGGTGCCGTTCTTTAAAGATGTGATGCCGCAGTTAGGCTTGTTTTATATCCTGCTGGCGTATTTTGTGATTGTCGGTACGGGCAACGCGGTAAACCTGACCGATGGCCTCGACGGTCTGGCCATTATGCCGACCGTCTTTGTCGCAGGTGGTTTTGCACTGGTGGCCTGGGCTACCGGCAACATGAACTTTGCCAGCTACTTACATATACCGTATCTGCGACACGCCGGGGAGCTGGTTATCGTCTGCACCGCGATAGTCGGGGCAGGGCTGGGCTTCCTGTGGTTTAACACCTATCCCGCGCAGGTCTTTATGGGCGACGTTGGTTCGCTGGCGTTAGGTGGCGCGTTGGGCATTATCGCTGTGCTGCTGCGTCAGGAATTCCTGCTGGTGATTATGGGGGGCGTGTTTGTTGTCGAAACCCTGTCGGTTATTTTGCAGGTCGGCTCCTTTAAACTGCGCGGGCAACGTATTTTCCGCATGGCGCCGATCCATCACCACTATGAACTTAAAGGCTGGCCGGAACCGCGTGTCATCGTGCGTTTCTGGATTATTTCGCTGATGCTGGTCCTGATTGGTCTGGCAACGCTGAAGGTGCGTTAATCATGGCTGATTACCTGGGTAAAAATGTCGTCATTATCGGCCTGGGCCTCACCGGGCTTTCCTGCGTAGACTTTTTCCTTGCTCGCGGCGTGACGCCGCGCGTTATGGATACGCGTATGACACCGCCTGGCCTGGATAAATTACCCGAAACGGTAGAACGTCATACTGGCGGTCTTAATGATGAATGGCTGATGGCGGCAGATCTTATTGTCGCCAGCCCCGGCATTGCGCTGGCGCATCCATCCTTAAGCGCCGCTGCCGATGCCGGAATCGAAATCGTTGGTGATATCGAACTGTTCTGCCGCGAAGCGCAAGCGCCGATTGTGGCGATCACGGGTTCTAACGGCAAAAGTACGGTCACAACCTTAGTGGGCGAAATGGCGAAAGCAGCAGGTGTTAACGTTGGCGTAGGTGGCAACATTGGTCTGCCAGCGTTGATGTTACTTGATGATGAGTGCGAACTGTACGTGTTGGAACTGTCGAGCTTCCAACTGGAAACAACCTCCAGTTTACAGGCGGTGGCAGCGACCATTCTGAACGTAACTGAAGATCATATGGATCGTTATCCGTTTGGTTTGCAACAGTATCGTGCGGCAAAACTGCGCATTTACGAAAATGCGAAAGTTTGCGTGGTTAATGCCGATGATGCCTTAACGATGCCGATCCGCGGTGCGGATGAACGTTGCGTCAGCTTTGGCGTCAACATGGGTGACTATCACCTGAATCATCAGCAGGGCGAAACCTGGCTGCGGGTGAAAGGTGAGAAAGTGTTGAACGTGAAAGAGATGAAACTTTCAGGGCAACATAACTACACCAATGCGCTGGCGGCACTGGCGCTGGCGGATGCCGCAGGGTTACCGCGAGCCAGCAGCCTGACAGCGCTAACGACTTTTACCGGTCTGCCGCATCGCTTTGAAGTGGTGCTTGAGCACAATGGCGTACGCTGGATTAACGACTCGAAAGCTACCAACGTCGGCAGTACGGAAGCCGCGCTAAACGGCTTGCATGTTGACGGTACGCTGCACTTGTTGTTAGGCGGCGATGGCAAATCGGCGGATTTTAGTCCGCTGGCGCGCTATCTGAATGGCGATAACGTTCGTCTGTATTGCTTCGGTCGCGACGGTGCGCAGTTAGCGGCTTTACGCCCGGAAGTGGCTGAACAAACCGAAACCATGGAGCAGGCGATGCGTCTATTGGCTCCGCGCGTGCGACCGGGAGATATGGTTCTGCTCTCTCCGGCCTGTGCCAGCCTCGATCAGTTCAAGAACTTTGAACAACGGGGCAATGAATTTGCTCGTCTGGCGAAGGAGTTTGGTTGATGCGTTTATCTTTCCCTCGCCTGAAAATGCCGCGTCTGCCGGGATTCAGTATCCTGGTCTGGATCTCCACGGCGCTGAAGGGCTGGGTGATGGGCTCGCGGGAAAAAGATACCGACAGCCTGATCATGTACGATCGTACCTTGCTGTGGCTGACCTTCGGCCTCGCGGCGATTGGCTTTATCATGGTGACCTCGGCGTCAATGCCCATCGGGCAACGCTTAACCAACGATCCGTTCTTCTTCGCGAAGCGTGATGGTGTTTACCTGATCCTGGCGTTCATTCTGGCGATCATTACGCTGCGCCTGCCGATGGAGTTCTGGCAGCGCTACAGCGCCACAATGCTGCTCGGGTCAATCATCTTGCTGATGATCGTGCTGGTGGTGGGTAGCTCAGTTAAAGGGGCATCGCGTTGGATCGATCTCGGCCTGCTGCGTATTCAGCCTGCGGAACTGACTAAGCTGTCGCTGTTTTGCTATATCGCCAACTATCTGGTGCGCAAAGGTGACGAAGTGCGTAATAACTTGCGCGGCTTCCTGAAACCGATGGGGGTGATTCTGGTACTGGCAGTGTTGCTGCTGGCGCAGCCTGACCTCGGTACGGTGGTGGTGTTGTTTGTGACCACGCTGGCGATGCTGTTCCTGGCGGGGGCGAAATTATGGCAATTCATTGCCATTATCGGCATGGGGATTTCAGCGGTTGTGTTGCTGATCCTCGCTGAACCATACCGTATTCGCCGCGTTACCGCGTTCTGGAACCCGTGGGAAGACCCGTTCGGCAGCGGCTATCAGTTGACGCAATCATTGATGGCGTTTGGTCGTGGCGAATTGTGGGGGCAAGGTTTAGGTAACTCGGTACAAAAACTGGAGTATCTGCCGGAAGCGCATACTGACTTTATTTTCGCCATTATCGGAGAAGAACTGGGGTATATCGGTGTGGTGCTGGCGCTTTTAATGGTATTCTTCGTCGCTTTTCGTGCGATGTCGATTGGCCGTAAAGCGTTAGAAATTGACCACCGTTTTTCTGGTTTTCTCGCCTGTTCAATTGGCATCTGGTTTAGTTTCCAGGCGCTGGTTAACGTAGGCGCGGCGGCGGGGATGCTACCGACCAAAGGTTTGACATTGCCGCTGATCAGTTACGGTGGTTCGAGTTTACTGATTATGTCGACAGCCATCATGATGCTGTTGCGTATTGATTATGAAACGCGTCTGGAGAAAGCGCAGGCGTTTGCACGAGGTTCACGATGAGTGGTCAAGGGAAGCGATTAATGGTGATGGCTGGCGGTACTGGCGGACATGTGTTCCCCGGGCTGGCGGTTGCGCACCATTTAATGACCCAGGGGTGGCAAGTTCGCTGGCTGGGTACTGCCGATCGTATGGAAGCGGACTTAGTGCCGAAGCACGGTATTGAGATCGACTTTATTCGTATCTCCGGCCTGCGTGGTAAGGGGATCAAAGCATTACTCGTGGCTCCGCTGCGTATCTTTAACGCCTGGCGGCAGGCGCGGGCAATTATGAAAGCTTACAAGCCTGATGTGGTGCTCGGGATGGGCGGCTACGTTTCCGGGCCAGGTGGTCTGGCAGCATGGTCGTTAGGCATTCCGGTTGTACTTCACGAACAAAACGGCATTGCAGGCTTGACCAATAAATGGCTGGCGAAAATTGCCACCAAAGTGATGCAGGCGTTTCCAGGCGCTTTCCCCAATGCGGAAGTGGTTGGTAACCCGGTGCGTACCGATGTGCTGGCGCTGCCGTTACCGCAGCAACGTTTGGCCGGGCGTGAAGGCCCGATTCGTGTGTTGGTGGTGGGTGGTTCGCAGGGCGCGCGTATTCTTAACCAGACAATGCCTCAGGTCGCAGCAAAGCTGGGCGATACGGTAACTATCTGGCATCAGAGTGGCAAAGGTTCGCAACAATCTGTTGAACAGGCTTATGCCGAAGCGGGGCAACCGCAGCATAAAGTGACAGAATTTATTGATGATATGGCGGCGGCCTATGCATGGGCGGATGTCGTTGTTTGCCGCTCCGGCGCGTTGACGGTGAGTGAAATCGCCGCGGCGGGGCTACCGGCATTGTTTGTGCCGTTTCAGCATAAAGACCGCCAGCAATACTGGAATGCGCTGCCGCTGGAGAAAGCGGGCGCAGCCAAAATTATCGAGCAACCGCAACTTACTGTGGACGCTGTCGCCAACACCCTGGCCGGGTGGTCGCGAGAAACCTTATTAACCATGGCAGAACGCGCCCGTGCTGCATCCATTCCGGATGCCACCGAGCGAGTGGCAAATGAAGTGAGCCGGGCTGCCCGGGCGTAATTGTGGCGATGCCTTTTGCATCGCATGAATTTGAGAAGTTAATGGCGTAAAGAATGAATACACAACAATTGGCAAAACTGCGTTCCATCGTGCCCGAAATGCGTCGCGTTCGGCACATACACTTTGTCGGCATCGGTGGTGCCGGTATGGGCGGTATTGCCGAAGTTCTGGCCAATGAAGGGTATCAGATCAGTGGTTCCGATTTAGCGCCAAATCCGGTCACGCAGCAGTTAATGAATCTGGGGGCGACGATTTACTTCAACCATCGCCCGGAAAACGTGCGTGACGCCAGCGTGGTCGTTGTTTCCAGCGCGATTTCTGCTGACAACCCAGAGATTGTTGCTGCCCATGAAGCGCGTATTCCGGTAATTCGTCGTGCGGAAATGCTGGCTGAGTTAATGCGTTTTCGTCATGGCATCGCCATTGCCGGGACACACGGTAAAACCACCACCACCGCGATGGTTTCCAGCATCTACGCAGAAGCGGGCCTCGACCCGACCTTCGTTAACGGTGGGCTGGTAAAAGCGGCGGGTGTTCATGCGCGTTTAGGTCACGGGCGTTACCTGATTGCCGAAGCGGATGAGAGCGACGCATCGTTCCTGCATCTGCAACCGATGGTGGCGATTGTCACCAATATCGAAGCCGATCACATGGATACCTACCAGGGTGACTTCGAGAATTTAAAACAGACTTTTATTAATTTTCTGCACAACCTGCCGTTTTACGGACGTGCGGTGATGTGTGTTGACGACCCGGTGATCCGTGAGTTGTTACCGCGCGTTGGCCGTCAGATTACCACTTATGGTTTCAGTGAAGATGCTGACGTTCGTGTGGAAGATTATCAGCAGATTGGCCCGCAGGGGCACTTTACGTTGCTGCGCCAGGACAAAGAGCCGATGCGCGTTACTCTGAATGCGCCAGGCCGTCATAATGCGCTGAACGCTGCCGCTGCGGTTGCGGTCGCCACGGAAGAGGGGATTGACGACGACGCTATTCTGCGTGCGCTGGAGAGCTTCCAGGGAACCGGTCGTCGCTTTGATTTCCTCGGTGAGTTTCCGCTGGAGCCGGTCAACGGTAAAAGCGGTACAGCAATGCTGGTCGATGACTACGGCCACCATCCGACAGAAGTGGATGCCACGATTAAAGCGGCGCGTGCTGGCTGGCCGGATAAAAACCTGGTGATGCTGTTTCAGCCGCACCGTTTCACCCGCACTCGTGATCTGTATGACGATTTTGCCAATGTCCTGACCCAGGTCGATACCTTATTGATGCTGGACGTTTATCCGGCTGGCGAAGCACCGATTCCGGGAGCGGACAGCCGTTCGTTGTGTCGTACAATTCGTGGACGTGGGAAAATTGATCCCATTCTGGTGCCTGATCCGGCGCAGGTAGCCGAGATGTTAGCACCGGTATTAACTGGTAACGACCTGATTCTTGTGCAGGGGGCGGGTAATATCGGAAAAATTGCTCGTTCTTTAGCTGAAATCAAACTGAAGCCGCAAACTCCGGAGGAAGAGCAACATGACTGATAAAATCGCGGTCCTGTTGGGCGGGAACTCCGCAGAGAGAGAAGTTTCTTTGAATTCTGGTGCTGCAGTGTTAGCCGGGCTGCGTGAAGGCAGTATCAACGCGCATCCTGTCGATCCGAAAGAAGTCGACGTGACGCAACTGAAGGCGATGGGCTTTCAGAAAGTATTTATCGCTCTGCACGGGCGCGGCGGTGAAGACGGCACATTGCAGGGCATGCTCGAGCTGATGGGGCTACCTTATACCGGCAGCGGGGTGATGGCATCTGCGCTTTCAATGGATAAACTACGCAGCAAATTGCTGTGGCAGGGAGCAGGTTTACCGGTAGCGCCGTGGGTGGCATTAACCCGCGCAGAATTTGAAAAAGGCCTTAGTGATAAGCAGTTAGCAGAAATTTCTGCCTTAGGTTTGCCGCTTATTGTCAAGCCGAGTCGCGAAGGTTCCAGCGTTGGAATGTCAAAAGTAGTAGCAGAAAATGCTCTACAAGATGCATTAAGATTGGCATTTCAGCACGATGAAGAAGTATTGATTGAAAAATGGCTAAGTGGGCCGGAGTTCACGGTTGCGATACTCGGTGAAGAAATTTTACCGTCAATACGTATTCAACCCGCCGGAACCTTCTATGATTATGAGGCAAAGTATCTCTCTGATGAGACACAGTATTTCTGCCCCGCAGGTCTGGAAGCGTCACAAGAGGCCAATTTGCAGGCATTAGTGCTGAAAGCATGGACGACTTTAGGCTGCAAAGGATGGGGGCGTATTGATGTCATGCTGGACAGTGATGGACAGTTTTATCTGCTGGAAGCCAATACCTCACCGGGTATGACCAGCCATAGTCTGGTGCCGATGGCGGCGCGTCAGGCGGGGTTAAGCTTCTCGCAGTTGGTAGTACGAATTCTGGAACTGGCGGACTAATATGTCGCAGGCTGCTCTGAACACGCGAAACAGCGAGGAAGAGATTTCTTCTCGCCGCAATAATGGAACACGTCTGGCGGGGATCCTTTTCCTGCTGACGGTTTTAACGACAGTGTTGGTGAGCGGCTGGGTCGTGTTGGGCTGGATGGAAGATGCGCAACGCCTGCCGCTCTCAAAGCTGGTGTTGACCGGTGAACGGCATTACACGCGTAATGACGATATCCGGCAGTCGATCCTGGCGTTGGGTGAGCCGGGTACTTTTATGACCCAGGATGTCAACATCATCCAGACGCAAATAGAACAACGCCTGCCGTGGATTAAGCAGGTGAGCGTCAGAAAGCAGTGGCCTGATGAATTGAAGATTCATCTGGTTGAATATGTGCCGATTGCGCGGTGGAATGATCAACATATGGTAGACGCCGAAGGAAATACCTTCAGCGTGCCACCAGATCGCACCAGCAAGCAGGTGCTCCCGATGTTGTATGGCCCGGAAGGCAGCGCAAATGAAGTGTTGCAGGGCTATCGCGAAATGGGGCAGATGCTGGCAAAGGACAGATTTACTCTGAAGGAAGCGGCGATGACCGCGCGGCGTTCCTGGCAGTTGACGCTGAATAACGATATTAAGCTCAACCTTGGCCGGGGCGATACGATGAAACGTTTGGCTCGCTTTGTAGAACTTTATCCGGTTTTACAGCAGCAGGCGCAAACCGATGGCAAACGGATTAGCTACGTTGATTTGCGTTATGACTCTGGTGCGGCAGTAGGCTGGGCGCCCTTGCCGCCAGAGGAATCTACTCAGCAACAAAATCAGGCACAGGCAGAACAACAATGATCAAGGCGACGGACAGAAAACTGGTAGTAGGACTGGAGATTGGTACCGCGAAGGTTGCCGCTTTAGTAGGGGAAGTTCTGCCCGACGGTATGGTCAATATCATTGGTGTGGGCAGTTGCCCGTCACGTGGTATGGATAAAGGCGGGGTTAACGACCTCGAATCCGTGGTCAAATGCGTACAACGCGCTATTGACCAGGCAGAATTGATGGCAGATTGTCAGATCTCTTCAGTATATCTGGCGCTTTCTGGTAAGCACATCAGTTGTCAGAATGAAATAGGTATGGTGCCCATTTCTGAAGAAGAAGTGACGCAAGAAGATGTGGAAAACGTCGTCCATACCGCGAAATCGGTGCGCGTGCGTGATGAACATCGTGTGTTGCACGTGATCCCGCAAGAGTACGCGATTGACTATCAGGAAGGGATCAAGAACCCGGTGGGGCTTTCCGGCGTGCGAATGCAGGCAAAAGTGCACCTGATCACATGTCACAATGATATGGCGAAAAACATTGTTAAAGCGGTTGAACGTTGTGGCCTGAAAGTTGACCAACTGATATTTGCCGGACTGGCATCAAGTTATTCGGTATTGACGGAAGACGAACGTGAATTGGGAGTCTGCGTCGTCGATATCGGTGGTGGTACAATGGATATCGCCGTTTATACCGGTGGGGCATTGCGCCACACCAAGGTAATTCCTTATGCTGGCAATGTGGTGACCAGTGATATCGCCTATGCCTTTGGCACGCCGCCAAGCGACGCCGAAGCGATTAAAGTTCGCCATGGCTGCGCGTTAGGCTCCATCGTTGGTAAAGATGAGAGTGTGGAAGTGCCGAGCGTAGGTGGGCGACCACCGCGTAGTCTGCAACGTCAGACGCTGGCGGAGGTGATTGAGCCACGGTATACCGAGCTGCTCAATCTGGTCAACGAAGAGATATTGCAGTTGCAGGAAAAGCTTCGCCAACAAGGTGTGAAACATCACCTGGCGGCGGGCATTGTATTAACCGGTGGCGCGGCGCAGATCGAAGGTCTTGCCGCCTGCGCTCAGCGAGTGTTTCATACGCAGGTGCGTATTGGCGCGCCGCTGAATATCACTGGTTTAACTGATTATGCTCAGGAGCCGTATTACTCGACGGCTGTGGGATTGCTTCACTACGGGAAAGAGTCACATCTTAACGGTGAAGCGGAAGTAGAAAAACGTGTTACAGCATCAGTTGGCTCGTGGATCAAGCGACTCAATAGTTGGCTGCGAAAAGAGTTTTAATTTTTATGAGGTCGACGGTGATTACGGCCTCAGGCGACAGGCACATATCGGAGAGAAACTATGTTTGAACCAATGGAACTTACCAACGACGCGGTGATTAAAGTCATCGGCGTCGGCGGCGGCGGCGGTAATGCTGTTGAGCACATGGTGCGTGAGCGCATTGAAGGTGTTGAATTCTTCGCGGTAAATACCGATGCACAGGCGCTGCGTAAAACAGCGGTTGGGCAGACGATTCAGATCGGTAGTGGTATAACCAAAGGACTGGGAGCTGGCGCTAATCCAGAAGTTGGCCGTAATGCGGCTGATGAGGATCGCGATGCACTGCGTGCGGCGCTGGAAGGTGCAGACATGGTATTTATTGCAGCAGGTATGGGGGGCGGTACTGGTACAGGTGCTGCGCCGGTCGTTGCTGAAGTTGCAAAAGATTTGGGGATCCTGACCGTTGCTGTCGTGACTAAGCCTTTCAACTTTGAAGGCAAGAAGCGTATGGCCTTCGCGGAGCAGGGGATCACTGAATTGTCCAAGCATGTGGACTCACTGATTACCATCCCGAACGATAAACTGCTGAAGGTGCTCGGTCGCGGTATTTCCCTGCTTGATGCGTTTGGCGCAGCGAATGATGTGCTGAAAGGTGCTGTTCAGGGTATCGCTGAACTGATTACTCGTCCGGGTCTGATGAACGTCGACTTTGCAGACGTTCGTACCGTGATGTCTGAAATGGGCTACGCGATGATGGGTTCTGGTGTGGCAAGCGGCGAAGACCGTGCGGAAGAAGCGGCTGAAATGGCTATCTCTTCTCCGCTGCTGGAAGACATCGACCTGTCTGGCGCGCGCGGCGTGCTGGTTAACATCACGGCGGGCTTCGACCTGCGTCTGGATGAATTCGAAACCGTAGGTAACACCATCCGTGCATTTGCTTCGGATAACGCGACTGTGGTTATCGGTACATCTCTTGACCCGGATATGAACGATGAACTGCGTGTAACCGTGGTTGCAACAGGCATCGGCATGGACAAACGTCCTGAAATCACTCTCGTGACCAATAAACAAGTTCAGCAGCCGGTGATGGATCGTTACCAACAGCACGGTATGGCACCGCTGACTCAGGAACAGAAACCGGTCGCTAAAGTGGTGAACGACAATACGCCGCAAACCGCGAAAGAACCTGATTATCTGGATATCCCTGCATTCTTGCGTAAGCAAGCTGACTAAGAATAAGCTGGAATTTGGGTTACGAGGCTCTTTGTGCTAAACTGGCCTGCCGAATGTATAGTACACTTCGGTTGGATAGATAATTTGGCGAGATAATACGATGATCAAACAAAGGACACTTAAACGTATCGTTCAGGCGACGGGTGTCGGTTTACATACCGGCAAGAAAGTCACCCTGACGTTACGCCCTGCGCCGGCCAACACCGGGGTCATCTATCGTCGCACCGACTTGAATCCACCGGTAGATTTCCCGGCCGATGCCAAATCTGTGCGTGATACCATGCTCTGTACGTGTCTGGTCAACGAGCATGATGTACGGATTTCAACCGTTGAGCACTTGAACGCTGCGCTCGCGGGCTTAGGCATCGATAACATCGTTATCGAAGTTAACGCACCGGAAATCCCGATTATGGACGGCAGCGCTGCTCCGTTTGTTTACCTGCTGCTTGATGCTGGTATCGACGAACTCAACTGCGCCAAGAAATTTGTTCGCATCAAAGAGACTGTTCGTGTCGAAGATGGCGATAAGTGGGCTGAATTTAAGCCATATAATGGTTTTTCGCTGGATTTCACCATCGATTTCAACCATCCGGCTATCGATTCCAGCAATCAACGCTATGCGATGAACTTCTCTGCTGATGCGTTTATGCGTCAGATCAGCCGTGCGCGTACATTCGGTTTCATGCGCGATATTGAATATCTGCAGTCTCGTGGTTTGTGCCTGGGCGGCAGCTTCGATTGTGCCATCGTTGTTGACGATTATCGCGTACTGAACGAAGACGGTTTGCGTTTTGAAGACGAATTTGTGCGTCACAAAATGCTTGACGCGATCGGTGACTTGTTCATGTGTGGTCACAATATTATTGGTGCATTTACCGCCTATAAATCCGGTCATGCACTGAATAACAAACTGTTGCAGGCTGTCCTGGCAAAACAGGAAGCCTGGGAATATGTGACCTTCCAGGACGACGCAGAACTGCCGTTGGCCTTCAAAGCGCCTTCGACGGTACTGGCATAACGACATTTATACTGTCGTATAAAATTCGACTGGCAAATCTGGCACTCTCTCCGGCCAGGTGAACCAGTCGTTTTTTTTGAGTTGTTATCAGGGCCGTAAGAAACGGTGCGAACGCTGTTTTCTTAAGCACTTTTACGCACAACTTATCTTCATTCCTGCTGTGGACTTCGGCCTTTAATGATAAGATTTGTGCGCTAAAAACGTTTGAATACGATTGGGATGGCAATAACGTGAGTGGAATACTGACGCGCTGGCGACAGTTTGGTAAACGCTACTTCTGGCCGCATCTCTTATTAGGGATGGTCGCGGCGAGTTTAGGTTTGCCTGCGCTCAGCAACGCCGCCGAACCAAATGCGCCCGCAAAAGCGACAACCCGCAACCACGAGCCTTCCGCCAAAGTTAACTTTAGTCAGTTGGCCTTGCTGGAAGCGAATACGCGCCGCCCAAACTCGAACTATTCCGTTGATTACTGGCATCAACACGCAATTCGCACGGTAATCCGTCATCTTTCCTTCGCAATGGCACCGCAAACGCTGCCCGTTGCTGAAGAGTCTTTACCGTTTCAGGCGCAACATCTTGCTTTACTGGATACGCTCAGCGCGCTGCTGACCCAGGAAGGCACGCCGCCTGAAAATGGTTATCGCATTGATTATGCGCATTTTACTCCGCAAGCAGCATTCAGCACGCCCGTCTGGATCAGCCAGGCGCAAGGTATCCGTGCTGGCCCTCAACGCCTTAGCTAATAACGACAAAACCTTTATTTCATTTTATTAACTCCGCACTGCGGGGCGTTTGAGATTTTATTATGCTAATCAAATTATTAACAAAAGTTTTCGGTAGCCGTAACGACCGCACCCTGCGCCGGATGCGCAAAGTCGTCAACCTCATCAATGCCATGGAACCGGAGATGGAAAAACTCTCCGACGAAGAACTGAAGGGAAAAACTGCAGAGTTTCGCGCACGTCTGGAAAAAGGCGAAGTGCTGGAAAACCTGATCCCGGAAGCCTTTGCCGTTGTGCGTGAAGCAAGTAAGCGTGTCTTTGGGATGCGTCACTTCGACGTTCAGTTGCTCGGCGGCATGGTTCTTAATGAACGCTGTATCGCGGAAATGCGTACTGGTGAAGGTAAAACACTGACCGCAACGCTGCCTGCTTACCTGAACGCATTAACCGGTAAGGGCGTGCACGTTGTTACCGTCAACGATTACCTGGCGCAGCGTGACGCCGAAAACAACCGTCCGCTGTTTGAATTCCTCGGTATGACCGTCGGCATCAACCTACCGGGCATGCCTGCGCCAGCGAAACGTGAAGCCTATGCGGCCGACATTACTTACGGTACTAACAACGAGTACGGTTTCGACTACCTGCGCGACAACATGGCGTTCAGCCCAGAAGAGCGTGTACAGCGTAAACTGCACTATGCGCTGGTGGACGAAGTGGACTCCATCCTGATCGATGAAGCGCGTACACCGCTGATCATTTCTGGTCCGGCAGAAGACAGTTCGGAAATGTATAAGCGCGTCAACAAAATCATTCCACACCTGATCCGCCAGGAAAAAGAAGACTCTGAAACCTTCCAGGGCGAAGGTCACTTCTCGGTTGATGAAAAATCTCGTCAGGTGAACCTGACCGAACGTGGTTTGGTGCTGATTGAAGAGCTGTTGGTGAAAGAAGGGATCATGGCCGAAGGCGAGTCGTTGTATTCTCCGGCTAATATCATGCTGATGCACCACGTAACGGCGGCGCTGCGTGCCCACGCGCTATTTACCCGCGACGTCGATTACATCGTTAAAGATGGTGAAGTTATCATCGTTGACGAACATACCGGTCGTACCATGCAAGGGCGTCGCTGGTCCGATGGCCTGCACCAGGCTGTGGAAGCGAAAGAAGGTGTGCAGATCCAGAACGAAAACCAGACGCTGGCTTCTATCACCTTCCAGAACTACTTCCGTTTGTATGAAAAACTGGCGGGGATGACCGGTACGGCTGATACCGAAGCATTCGAATTTAGCTCAATCTACAAGCTGGATACCGTCGTCGTTCCGACTAACCGTCCGATGATTCGTAAAGATCTGCCGGATCTGGTCTACATGACCGAAGCGGAAAAAATCCAGGCGATCATTGAAGATATCAAAGAGCGTACCGCGAAAGGCCAGCCGGTGCTGGTTGGTACCATCTCCATCGAAAAATCAGAACTGGTATCAAACGAGCTGACCAAAGCGGGTATCAAGCATAACGTTCTGAACGCCAAATTCCACGCCAACGAAGCTGCGATTGTTGCCCAGGCGGGTTATCCGGCGGCTGTGACTATCGCGACCAACATGGCGGGTCGTGGTACTGACATTGTGCTCGGCGGTAGCTGGCAGGCAGAAGTTGCCGCGCTGGAAAACCCGACCGCAGAGCAAATTGAAAAAATTAAAGCTGACTGGCAGGTACGCCACGACGCGGTTCTGGCAGCAGGTGGTTTGCATATCATCGGTACAGAACGTCACGAATCTCGTCGTATCGATAACCAGTTGCGTGGCCGTTCGGGTCGCCAGGGCGATGCCGGTTCTTCCCGTTTCTACCTGTCGATGGAAGATGCGCTGATGCGTATTTTTGCCTCCGACCGTGTTTCCGGCATGATGCGTAAACTGGGTATGAAACCTGGAGAAGCGATTGAACACCCTTGGGTAACCAAAGCAATTGCCAACGCCCAGCGTAAAGTTGAAAGCCGTAACTTCGACATTCGTAAACAGTTGCTGGAATACGATGACGTAGCTAACGATCAGCGTCGCGCCATTTACTCCCAGCGTAACGAACTGCTGGATGTCAGCGATGTGAGCGAAACCATCAACAGCATTCGTGAAGATGTGTTCAAAGCGACCATCGATGCCTACATTCCGCCACAATCACTGGAAGAAATGTGGGACATTCCTGGGCTGCAAGAGCGTCTGAAAAACGATTTCGATCTCGATATGCCGATTGCCGAGTGGCTGGACAAAGAGCCAGAGCTGCATGAAGAGACGCTGCGTGAGCGTATTCTGGCGCAGTCCATCGAAGTGTATCAGCGTAAAGAAGAAGTGGTTGGCGCCGAGATGATGCGTCACTTCGAGAAAGGTGTGATGTTGCAAACGCTGGACTCCCTGTGGAAAGAGCACCTGGCGGCGATGGATTACCTGCGTCAGGGGATCCACCTGCGTGGTTACGCGCAGAAAGATCCGAAGCAGGAATACAAACGTGAATCCTTCGCAATGTTTGCGGCGATGCTGGAATCATTGAAATATGAAGTGGTTAGCACGCTGAGCAAAGTTCAGGTTCGTATGCCGGAAGAAGTTGAAGAGCTGGAGCAACAACGTCGTATGGAAGCCGAGCGTTTAGCGCAAATGCAGCAGCTTAGCCATCAGGATGACGACTCTGCAGCCGCAGCGGCGCTGGCTGCACAAACCGGCGAGCGTAAAGTTGGGCGTAACGATCCTTGCCCGTGCGGTTCCGGTAAAAAATACAAGCAGTGCCATGGTCGCCTGCAATAAAAGCTAATCAATAAGACAAAAGGCGCAGAAATCTGCGCCTTTTTTATAGGTTTAAGACAATGAAAAAACTGCAAATTGCGGTAGGTATTATTCGCAACGAGAACCACGAAATCTTTATAACCCGCCGTGCCGCAGATGCGCACATGGCGAATAAGTTGGAGTTTCCTGGCGGTAAAATTGAAGCGGGCGAAACGCCAGAACAGGCGGTGGTGCGGGAGCTTCAGGAAGAAGTCGGGATTACGCCACAACGTTTTTCGCTGTTTGAAAAGCTGGAATATCAGTTCCCTGACAGGCATATCACACTGTGGTTCTGGCTGGTCGAAGGCTGGGAAGGGGAACCGTGGGGGAAAGAAGGGCAACCTGGTGAGTGGATGGCGCTGGCCAGCCTCAATGCAGAAGATTTTCCGCCAGCCAACGAACCGGTAATTGCGAAGCTTAAGCGCCTGTAGGTCAAATAAGGCGTTCACGCCGCATCCGACATTTGCCCTGATGCCTGATGCGACGCAGGCGCGTCTTATCAGGCCTGCGGGATTTTGTAATCCGTTGATATGCAAGATCTTGCAGGTCGGATAAGGCGTTTACACCACATCCGACAATGCCTCACCTCTTACACCCAATTACTTCAGCTCTTCGCTCCAGTCATCGCTTTCGGACAGATCGCCGCTGCTGGGGATGCGTTTTTCTTCAGCAGCCCATTCTCCGAGGTCGATCAACTGACAACGTTTGCAACAAAATGGCCGAAACGGGCTGATTTCACCCCATACCACCGTTTTCCCGCAAGTTGGGCAGTTCACTGTAATAGTTTCTGACATCGTAACTCCTTAGCAGCACGCCAGTTCAAAATCCAGGCGCTCTGGCACCAGACCATTTTCACTGTCCAGCGGCATAAAACGAATCGCAAAACGACTCTTATGACCGGAAATTTGCGGATAAAGCTGTGAATCAAGGGCCAGATTCAGCCGTAGAAGATCAGCGTCTTCGCCATTATCCTGATAGAAACCGTTCAGACTGGTTTGTTTGCGAAACGGTGCCGACTGGCGAATTAAATCTAACACCATGGTAAGTGCCTGGGTGAGCGGATTCAGGCTGGCAATCCAGGTTTCTACCTGGCTGTCGCGCTGCGCCTGGGGTAAATGCAGCCAGATATGCAAAGTTGGCAAATCAAAGCTACAACAACCGCCGGGTATGCTCAGACGCTGGCGCACTAAAGCAATCAGACGATCTTCACGCAGAAATTGCCCGATACGCGGTGCGGAAATCAGCACGCTGCCCGCCGCTTTTAACTGCTGAATTAATGCTTCAATACGGCTCTGGTCCACGCCTGGCACGTCAATCCAGGTCTGGAGTTTACGCTGCTGGCGGTCAAGCTCTTTCAACAATTCGGTGCGTACTTCCCCACGCTCGAAAACATCCAGCAAGTCACTGACATTACGGAAGAAATGCAGAGCGCCAGCGTAGTCAACGATGGGTAAATTTACAGTGAGTTGCTGAATCAAAAACTCAATGCGTAGCCATGTACGCATTTTTTCATTTAGTGGATGTTCAAAAAGGACCTGGGTCTGCATTAAGGTTTTTCCTGTGAGACAAACTGCGACGCAAGCTGCAAGTAATTTGCGTGCAGGCGGGCAACATCCGATGCAATAGCATCCGGTGCGCCGTTATTATCAATGACGTCATCTGCCACGGCAAGGCGGGCTTCGCGCGTTGCCTGGGCAGCAAGAATTTGTTCGACATGTTCGCGAGTAACATCATCGCGCTGCATGGTGCGCTTAAGTTGCGTTTCTGGGCTGACATCCACCACCAGCACACGATTCGCTTTTTTATACAGCGAGTTTTCTACCAGCAATGGCACAACCCAAAGTACATAGGGGGAAGTTGCTTGCTGGATCTGATGTTGCGTCTCCTGCTGAATCAACGGATGTAGCAGGGCATTAAGCCAGTTTTTCTCTTCCGGGTTGGCGAAGATCCGCTCGCGTAAGGCCCGGCGCTGCAATGTTCCATCAGCAGCAATCATATCAGCGCCGAAATGTTCAGCAATGGCACGCAGTGCAGGTCTACCCGGTTCAACTACCTGACGCGCAATAATATCGGCATCAATGACGTTAATTCCGAGGTCAGCAAACGCATTTGCAACGGTACTCTTGCCACTGCCAATGCCACCCGTTAAGGCAACCGTATACCTCATATTTTATATTCCCGGGAATTCATCATGATTATCAAAACATTAAAAATGAGCACGCGAAAGCGGGATTAATGAAACGTTCGCCCATTATTTACCAGGTAAATTTATGGGATTGTAGCGTAAAAAAAGACAATTTCGCAGTCTTGCGCCACATAGATTAGTGCGTATGATAGCGTCACTGGAGTTGTGCTCTTACCCTTATAGCCATTAACCCCAGGAATCCGCACATGCGTATTGAAGAAGATCTGAAGTTAGGTTTTAAAGACGTTCTCATCCGTCCTAAACGCTCCACTCTTAAAAGCCGTTCCGATGTTGAACTGGAACGTCAATTCACCTTCAAACATTCAGGTCAGAGCTGGTCCGGCGTGCCGATTATCGCCGCAAATATGGATACCGTAGGCACTTTTACCATGGCTACGGCATTGGCTTCTTTCGATATTCTGACTGCTGTACATAAACATTACTCTGTTGAAGAGTGGCAAGCGTTTATCAACAATTCTTCCGCTGATGTGCTGAAACATGT
Organism: Escherichia sp. KTE96; assembly: GCF_000408525.1. NCBI lineage: Bacteria > Pseudomonadati > Pseudomonadota > Gammaproteobacteria > Enterobacterales > Enterobacteriaceae > Escherichia > Escherichia sp. KTE96. The sequence continues at coordinate 1,202,996 of NZ_KE137149.1, forward strand.
GATGGTTTCTACCGGCACGTCAGATGCGGATTTCGAAAAAACTAAACAGATTCTCGACCTGAACCCGGCATTAAACTTCGTTTGTATTGACGTGGCGAATGGTTATTCCGAGCACTTCGTACAGTTCGTTGCGAAAGCGCGTGAAGCGTGGCCGACCAAAACCATTTGTGCTGGCAACGTAGTGACAGGTGAAATGTGTGAGGAGCTTATCCTCTCCGGTGCCGATATCGTTAAAGTTGGCATTGGCCCAGGTTCTGTTTGTACGACTCGCGTCAAGACGGGCGTCGGTTACCCGCAGCTTTCTGCAGTAATCGAATGTGCTGATGCCGCGCACGGTCTGGGCGGGATGATCGTCAGCGATGGCGGTTGCACCACGCCGGGCGATGTAGCTAAAGCCTTTGGTGGCGGTGCTGATTTCGTGATGCTCGGCGGTATGCTGGCGGGTCACGAAGAGAGCGGCGGTCGTATCGTCGAAGAGAACGGCGAAAAATTTATGTTGTTCTACGGTATGAGCTCCGAGTCTGCGATGAAACGTCACGTTGGCGGCGTTGCAGAATATCGTGCAGCGGAAGGTAAAACCGTTAAGCTGCCGCTGCGTGGCCCAGTTGAAAACACGGCGCGTGATATTTTGGGTGGCCTGCGTTCAGCTTGTACATATGTTGGGGCTTCTCGCCTGAAAGAACTGACCAAGCGCACCACGTTTATCCGCGTACTGGAACAAGAAAACCGCATCTTCAATAACCTGTAATCTCCCAATGCTGGCGTGGATCACTGCGCCAGCGTTACCCCATCCCACTCATCGCGTCGCCCAGATGAAAAATTGGCAAATACATTGCCACCACCAGCGTGCCGATAATTCCTCCGGTAATGACCAGTAAGGCCGGTTCCAGTAAAGCAGCAAGATTATCTGCCAGCGCCAACGTGTTATCCCGATGATGGTGGGCGAGATTCTCCAGCATGAGATCCAGCGACCCGGAGGCTTCTCCCGTTCTCACTAACTGCAAACAGAGTGGGCTAAACTCACCGGCATTTTTTAACGCCAGCCAGATGGGCTGACCGTTGCTGATATCGTGCTGGATTTGTGTCAGAAGTTGTGCCCAGTACGGGCAGCCCATTGTCTCTTTGACGCTCTCTACCCCTTGCAAAAAAGTAATACCTGCACTTTGTGTCAGCGCCAGAATCGTAAAGATCTGCGTGAGCTTTTGTCCCCGCATTAGTGAACCCATAATTGGGATGCGTAACAGCGATTTCTGCCTCACGATAAGCCAGGTCGGGCGGCGCATCAGCAACTTATTGGCTATTGCCAGCAGTAAGCCGAACAACAGCAGCAGCCAGCCCCACTCACCGCTGAAATCTGCCAGCGTCATGATCCCCTGCGTAAGTGTCGGTAGCGGGGTGTTAAAGGTTTTATAGATAGCGGCAAACTCGGGCAGAACAAAATGCAGCATTGCTACAACTACCGTTATCGCCATCGCTAAAATGATAATGGGATAACGCAATGCTGATTTCACTTTGTCGGCTAACTGGCGCTGGGCTTTTTGCTGACGAGCCAGTTCAAAGCAGCATTCATCCAGCTTACCGGTCAGTTCGCCTGTGCGGATCATCGCCTGATAAAGCGGCGGAAAAACCTCTGACCAGGGCAATAAGGCATTGGAAAAGGTAATACCCTGTTCGAGATCGTGTGCCAGCGATTGCAATAACGCCTGCCATTGCCTGCTCGGATGTTGCTCTGCCAATAGGGCTAATCCTTCCGAAAGGGTTAGTCCGGCTTTGAGTAATGTTGCCAGTTGATGAATGACTTCCGCGCTTTTGTCTGCGTGCCACTGGGCTGAATTAATAGATATCCGCTTCAGGTGCAGTGGGGTAACGGCTTGTTGCTGTAGTGCGATAAGTAGCAAAGAACGGCTCTCTGCCCACAGTACTCCATCTTGCGCATTGCCGTCGCCGGTTATGCCATGCCAGCGCCAGAGTTGCTTACTCGCCATGTGGCATCCCCAATACGCGGATTAACTCTTCAAAGGTGGTTAAACCTTGTTCCACGGCCAGGCAGCCGTTTTCAAAAAGCGTGTGCATTCCAGTTTGTCGGGCGTGCGCTTCCAGCGATTCAACGTCGGTATTAGCGGAAATGAGCTGGCGTATGACAGGTGTTATGGGCAGAACTTCAAATAAGGCCGTGCGGCCATAAAAACCGTGGTAGCAATGTTTACAACCAGGTGCTTGCCAGCGGGGCAACGACGATGACCATAAATTGCCTGGAAGGCGGATTGCTTCCCCTTGCTGCAGGCGACAATGCGGGCAAAGTTTGCGAACCAGACGTTGGGCTACCACCAGCGTGAGTGCTGATGAGAGCATCCAGCGGGCAACACCCATTTGCTGTAAACGCACCAGTGTTTCGCAGGTAGAGTTGGTGTGTAGCGTGGACAACACCAGGTGACCCGTTTGTGCGGCTTTAATGGCAATTTCTGCCGTTTCACCATCACGGATCTCTCCGATCATGATGACATCGGGATCCTGACGTAATAACGCACGCAAAACCCCCTGAAAGGTAAGACCAGCACGCGGATGGATTTGCGTCTGGTTAAGCCCTGCGATGGGGATCTCCACCGGATCTTCGACGCTGCAAATATTAATATCGGCGGTATTCAGCGTTTGCAGAGCGCTATAAAGTGTGACCGTTTTACCGCTACCGGTAGGACCGGTAACCAACACCAGCCCTTGTGGTTGCTGTAGGGCATGAGCAAAGTCCGCCAGTTGTAACTGCTGCATTCCCAGCGTGTTGACATCCAGCGCCTGGTCCACCTGCTGTAACAGCCGCAATACCACTTTTTCACCGCCCCGACATGGCAAGGTAGCAATGCGAAATGAGACTGTGTTACCCGCCAGTTCGACAGTGAATTGCCCATCCTGCGGCAGGCGATGTTCCGCAATATCCAGGCTTCCCAGCACTTTTAATCTGGCGGTTAATGCTATTCCGGCATCCAGTGGAACATCTGGTAAAGGATGCAACACGCCGTCGATGCGTAAGCGGATGCGGTAGCTATTGTCCGCTGGTTCGATATGAATATCAGAAGCGCGTTGTTCGAGTGCAGATTGTAACGTTTGAGTCAGCAATTCTGTTTTGGGCTGATATTTTTCCGGGGCTGCTACGGGCAACCTATGTTGTGACCGGCTGGCGTGGCCTTCCATCTGCTGGCGCGTCCAGCAGGTGATCTCAATGCGTTTGGTAGTAGCGAAATGCAAAGCGTCAAGTAACTCATGTGAGGGCGCATCGACCACCGCAACATGAACCACCTCTTCGCTGGCATCCAGCAAGACGCCCTGGTAACGCAGGCACAGAGCGGTGAGCTGTGAAATATTCATTGCCGCTCCTTAGTTGGCGTCATCAAAGCGGAAGACATCTTCGCAGGCTTGCTGCAACGCGCTGTCACTTTGAATATTGCAGTTGCGCGTCCAGCCGGTGACGCCGTTGGCGTTATCCCAACCTGGTGTCATGATGACGCTTAACCCATTGAGGCTCTCTTGTCCTGTCAGCGACACCACGCCTTTTGCCACACTCATAGCAGAGACATAGCGAGTGGTGGTGGGCGAGGGGATGCCGTTACTGCCGCCGTCGCAGGTATCTAATCCGCCATGCTCCAGTGCGCATAATTCTACGGCGGTGCGGTAAGGCACAAAGGTTTGCAGCATGTCGGTGAGCGCTGCTTTGCGCAGGTAGTTCTGATAAGCGGGAATACCAATGGCGCTTAAAATGGCAATAATGCCAATAACTACCATTAGTTCGATGAGTGTAAAGCCGCGTTGTTTGTCCATCTGTTTCGCTCCTTGATTTCGTTGGCGCTACTTTGGCAAACGCCATCGGCACAGGCGAGGGGCAAAAAACGAAACGGGAAGGCGGGTTCCGAGGTTTTTTATTATGTTGCAGTGAAAGACAAGATATTTGCGAGGCGTTACGAAGAAAGTTGGAGAAGGTAAGATTCATCCGCTCGCTACGGAGCGGATGAATCTGTCAGCAATTAGCGAAAACGCATTGAAAGGTCGAGTGCCTGTACGTGTTTGGTCAGTGCGCCGACAGAGATAAAGTCCACGCCTGTTTCGGCAAATTCGCGCAGAGTTTTGTCGGTGACGTTACCCGAAACTTCCAGCAGCGCCTTACCATTGGTACGTTTGACAGCTTCGCGCATTTGTTCTGTTTCGAAGTTATCCAGCATGATGATATCGGCACCTGCTTTCAGGGCTTCATCAAGTTCTTCCAGATCCTCGACTTCGACTTCTACTGGCGCATCCGGGTGCAGCCAGGACGCTTTTTCGACCGCCTGACGTACTGAGCCAGAGGCAATAATATGGTTTTCTTTAATCAGGAAGGCGTCAGAAAGTCCCAGGCGGTGATTCGCTCCGCCGCCGCAAAGTACCGCATATTTCAGAGCCGAACGCAGGCCGGGCAAGGTTTTGCGAGTATCCAGCAACTGCGTGTTGGTGCCTTCCAGCAGTTTGACATAGTGGCGAACCTTACTGGCAACCCCAGAAAGGGTTTGTACAAAATTGAGCGCCGTGCGTTCACCCGTTAACAGCACGCGGGAGGGGCCTTCAAGTTCGAAAAGGAGTTGATTGGCGTTGATGACATCACCGTCATCCACATGCCAGATAATGGTGACATCGTCACCAGCCAGTTGAATAAACACCTCTTCAACCCAGCGTTTGCCGCAAAATACGCCATTCTCGCGGGTGATCACTGTTGCATGAGAGCGAGAATTTTCCGGTAAAAGTTTTGCCGTAATATCATTGTTGGCATCGACTGTTCCGCCTAAATCTTCCCGCAGCGCCTGGGCCACCGCGCCGGGTATATCGAGATTAATGCGTTCCAGCAGCTCGTCACGTCGGGTGTCAGGGTTATAGCGGCGAGGCGGCATGTTAAAACTCCAGATAGCTAACGAATCATAAGGTAGAAACATGCTACTCTGAACCGGATATTAGCACCACATATAAGGAGATCCTGCATGTTGTTAGAACAGGGGTGGCTGACCGGCGCGCGCCGCGTTCCCTCGCCTCATTACGATTGTCGCCCGGATGACGAAGTTCCCACCCTGCTGGTGGTGCACAATATTAGCCTGCCGCCAGGTGAGTTTGGCGGCCCGTGGATCGACGCATTATTCACCGGAACTATTGATCCGCAGGCGCATCCCTTCTTTGCTGAGATAGCTCATTTGCGCGTTTCCGCTCACTGTTTGATTCGCCGTGATGGTGAAATTGTCCAGTATGTTCCTTTCGATAAACGCGCCTGGCACGCGGGTGTCTCTCAGTATCAAGGTCGTGAACGCTGTAATGATTTTTCTATTGGGATTGAGCTGGAAGGCACCGATACGCTGGCTTACACCGATGCGCAGTATCAGCAACTGGCGGCGGTCACTCGGGCGCTGATTGATCGCTATCCAGCTATTGCTAATAACATGACGGGGCATTGCGATATTGCGCCGGATCGTAAAACCGATCCTGGTCCTGCATTTGATTGGGCACGGTTTCGCGCGCTGGTCAGCAAGGAGACAACATGACGCTATTCACAACCTTACTGGTGTTAATTTTTGAGCGCCTGTTTAAGTTGGGCGAGCACTGGCAGCTTGATCACCGCCTTGAAGCGTTCTTTCGGCGGGTGAAACATTTTTCACTCGGGCGCACGTTAGGTATGACCATTATTGCGATGGGGGTGACTTTTTTGCTGTTGCGCGCGTTGCATGGGCTATTGTTCAACGTTCCGACGCTGCTGGTGTGGCTGCTGATTGGTTTGCTGTGTATTGGCGCAGGTAAAGTTCGTCTTCATTATCATGCTTATCTGGCAGCCGCTTCACGTAATGATAGCCATGCCCGTTCCACAATGGCTGGCGAACTCACTATGATTCACGGCGTCCCTGCAGGCTGCGATGAACGTGAATACTTGCGGGAACTGCAAAATGCACTGCTGTGGATTAACTTTCGTTTTTACCTGGCACCGCTGTTCTGGTTGATTGTGGGGGGAAGTTGGGGGCCAGTTACGCTGATGGGGTATGCGTTTTTGCGCGCATGGCAATACTGGCTGGCGCGTTACCAGACGCCGCATCATCGTTTACAGTCGGGGATTGATGCAGTGCTTCATGTCGCGGATTGGGTGCCGGTTCGCCTTGCGGGTGTGGTTTATGCCTTGATCGGCCACGGTGAGAAAGCGTTACCTGCCTGGTTTGCTTCGCTGGCCGATTTCCATACTTCGCAATATCAGGTGTTAACGCGTCTGGCGCAGTTCTCTCTGGCGCGTGAACCGCATGTCGATAAGGTGGAGACACCGAAAGCAGCAGTTTCAATGGCGAAGAAAACCTCGTTTGTGGTCGTGGTAGTGATTGCGCTACTGACGATTTACGGGACATTGGTGTAAAGATTGTTGCCCTCACCCAGACAGGGTGAGGGCGTAGAGAGATTAATGCGCTTTTACTGCTTTTGCGGTTTTCTCTTTAAACAGATAGCCGATGCCTAACACCACCAGCCATATCGGGATCAGGTAAACCGAAATCGCCATCCCCGGCGTCATCAGCATAATTACCAGTACCGCCGCCATAAACAGCAGGCAGATCCAGTTACCCAGCGGATAGAGCAGGGCAGGGAAGCGGGTAGCCACACCTTGTGCTTGTTTGGCACGACGGAATTTCATGTGCGCAAGACTTATCATCGCCCAGTTGATTACCAGAGCGGAAACCACCAGCGCCATTAACAGTCCGAATGCGGACTCTGGGGCAAGGTAGTTAATCAGTACGCACAATGCCGTAACCAGCGCAGATACCAGAATGGTGTTGACCGGTACGCCGCGTTTATCGACGGAAGCGAGCATTTTCGGTGCATTTCCCTGTTGTGCCAGACCAAACAGCATACGGCTGTTGCAGTAGACGCAACTGTTGTACACGGAAAGTGCCGCCGTCAACACCACGATATTCAGGGCGTTAGCCACAAAGGTGTCGCCCAGTTCATGGAAGATCAACACGAATGGACTGGTATCAGCGGTAACGCGCGTCCACGGCATCAGTGAGAGCAGGACGGCTAACGAACCAATGTAGAAAATCAGGATGCGGTAGATAACCTGATTGGTTGCTTTCGGGATGCTTTGCTCCGGGTTATCGGCTTCTGCGGCGGTGATCCCCACTAGCTCCAGACCACCAAACGAGAACATGATAATCGCCATCATCATCACCAGCCCGGTGAAGCCGTGCGGCAGGAATCCGCCCTGTTCCCAGAGGTTACGGACGGTCGCTTGCGGACCGCCGTTGCCACTGAACAGCAGCCAGCCGCCGAAGATGATCATCGCCACCACCGCGATAACTTTGATAATGGCAAACCAGAACTCCATCTCGCCAAACACTTTAACGTTGGTCAGGTTGATGGCGTTGATCACCACAAAGAACACGGCGGCAGAAGCCCAGGTTGGGATATCCGGATACCAGAACTGAATGTATTTGCCGACGGCAGTAAGCTCCGCCATGGCAACTAATACGTACAATACCCAGTAGTTCCAGCCTGAGGCGAAGCCAGCAAAGCTCCCCCAGTATTTATAAGCAAAGTGGCTGAAGGAGCCTGCTACCGGTTCTTCGACCACCATTTCACCTAGCTGACGCATGATCAGAAAGGCGATAAAACCAGCAATGGCGTAACCCAGAATGATCCCTGGCCCTGCGGACTGTATTACGGAGGCGCTTCCCAGGAATAGCCCGGTCCCTATCGCGCCACCCAGCGCGATAAGCTGAATATGGCGGTTTTTAAGGCCGCGCTTTAGCTGCTCGCCGTGCTGTTGACCTTCCATCATGAAACCTCGTGCGGTGATTGTTTTTTTGATCTACGCAGTGATGCGTGTGTAAGTTTGCAATTCCGTTTGTTGTATTAATTTGTTTACAACTTGGAAGTTTGAATTGTTACAAAAAGACTTCCGTCAGATAAAGAATAATGGTATGCGGCAGCGAATGCACCCGCTTTATGCATGGTTGAAGATGGGTTGTCTAAAAAGAAACCATTTGTAAAGACCAGTCTCAAACAATCCCACCCATAACAAAGAATATAAATTCATTTTTATTGAATTAAAAATCGAAAAATTGGTAAGTGAATCGGTTCAATTCGGATTTTTATAGTTTAATAATCGTTAAAAAAAACCTTGCTCACGTAAAGCCTACATTTGTGCATAGTTACAACTTTGAAACGCTATATATGTCAAGTTGTTAAAATGTGCACAGTTTCATGATTTCAATCAAAACCTGTATAGACATAAGGTGAATACTTTGTTACTTTAGCGTCACAGACATGAAATTGGTAAGACCAATTGACTTCGGCAAGTGGCTTAAGACAGGAACTCATGGCCTACAGCAAAATCCGCCAACCAAAACTTTCCGATGTGATTGAGCAGCAACTGGAGTTTTTGATCCTCGAGGGCACCCTTCGCCCTGGTGAAAAACTCCCACCGGAACGCGAACTGGCGAAACAGTTCGACGTCTCCCGTCCCTCCTTGCGTGAGGCGATTCAACGTCTCGAAGCGAAGGGCTTGTTGCTTCGTCGCCAGGGTGGCGGCACTTTTGTCCAGAGCAGCCTCTGGCAAAGCTTCAGCGATCCGCTGGTGGAGCTGCTCTCCGACCATCCTGAATCACAATACGACTTGCTCGAAACACGACACGCCCTGGAAGGCATAGCCGCCTATTACGCCGCGTTGCGTAGTACCGATGAAGACAAGGAACGCATTCGTGAACTCCACCACGCCATAGAGCTGGCGCAGCAGTCTGGCGATCTGGACGCGGAATCAAACGCCGTACTCCAGTATCAGATTGCCGTCACCGAAGCGGCCCACAATGTGGTTTTGCTTCATCTGCTAAGGTGTATGGAGCCGATGTTGGCCCAGAATGTCCGTCAAAACTTCGAATTGCTCTATTCGCGTCGAGAGATGCTGCCGCTGGTGAGTAGTCACCGCACTCGCATATTCGAAGCAATTATGGCCGGTAAGCCAGAAGAAGCGCGCGAAGCATCGCATCGCCATCTGGCCTTTATCGAAGAAATCTTGCTCGACAGAAGCCGTGAGGAGAGCCGCCGTGAGCGTTCTCTGCGCCGTCTGGAGCAACGAAAGAATTAGTGATTTTTCTGGTGAAAATTAGCCAGAAGATGTTGTAAATCAAGCGCATATAAAAGCGCAGCAACTAAACGTAGAACCTGTCTTATTGAGCTTTCCAGCGAGAGTTCAATGGGACAGGTTCCAGAAAACTCAACGTTATTAGATAGATAAGGAATAACCCATGTCAGAACGTTTCCCAAATGACGTGGATCCGATCGAAACTCGCGACTGGCTCCAGGCGATCGAATCGGTCATCCGTGAAGAAGGTGTTGAGCGTGCTCAGTATCTGATCGACCAACTGCTTGCTGAAGCCCGCAAAGGCGGAGTCAACGTAGCCGCAGGCACCGGCGTCAGCAACTACATCAACACCATCCCCGTTGAAGAACAGCCGGAGTATCCGGGTAATCTGGAACTGGAACGCCGTATTCGTTCAGCTATCCGCTGGAACGCCATCATGACGGTTCTGCGTGCATCCAAAAAAGATCTGGAACTGGGCGGCCACATGGCGTCTTTCCAGTCTTCCGCAACCATTTATGATGTGTGTTTTAACCACTTCTTCCGTGCACGCAACGAGCAGGATGGCGGCGACCTGGTTTACTTCCAGGGGCACATCTCCCCGGGCGTTTACGCACGAGCTTTCCTGGAAGGTCGTCTGACTCAGGAGCAACTGGATAATTTCCGTCAGGAAGTCCACGGTAATGGCCTCTCTTCCTACCCGCACCCGAAACTGATGCCGGAATTCTGGCAGTTCCCGACCGTATCTATGGGGCTGGGGCCAATCGGTGCTATCTACCAGGCGAAGTTCCTGAAATATCTGGAACACCGTGGCCTGAAAGATACCTCTAAACAGACCGTTTACGCATTCCTTGGTGACGGCGAGATGGACGAACCAGAATCCAAAGGTGCGATCACCATCGCTACCCGTGAAAAACTGGATAACCTGGTCTTCGTTATCAACTGTAACCTGCAGCGTCTTGACGGCCCGGTCACCGGTAACGGCAAGATCATCAACGAACTGGAAGGCATCTTCGAAGGTGCTGGCTGGAACGTGATCAAAGTGATGTGGGGTAGCCGTTGGGATGAGCTGCTGCGTAAAGATACCAGCGGTAAACTGATCCAACTGATGAACGAAACCGTTGACGGCGACTACCAGACCTTCAAATCGAAAGATGGTGCGTACGTTCGTGAACACTTCTTCGGTAAATATCCGGAAACCGCAGCACTGGTTGCAGACTGGACTGACGAGCAGATCTGGGCATTGAACCGTGGCGGTCACGATCCGAAGAAAATCTACGCTGCATTCAAGAAAGCGCAGGAAACCAAAGGCAAAGCGACAGTAATCCTTGCTCATACCATTAAAGGTTACGGCATGGGCGATGCGGCTGAAGGTAAAAACATTGCGCACCAGGTTAAGAAAATGAACATGGACGGCGTGCGCCATATCCGCGACCGTTTCAATGTGCCGGTGTCTGATGCAGATATCGAAAAACTGCCGTACATCACCTTCCCGGAAGGTTCTGAAGAGCATACCTATCTGCACGCTCAGCGTCAGAAACTGCACGGTTATCTGCCAAGCCGCCAGCCGAACTTTACCGAGAAGCTGGAGCTGCCGAGCCTGCAAGACTTCGGTGCGCTGCTGGAAGAACAGAGCAAAGAGATCTCCACCACTATCGCTTTTGTTCGTGCCCTGAACGTGATGCTGAAGAACAAGTCGATCAAAGACCGACTTGTGCCGATCATCGCTGACGAAGCGCGTACTTTCGGTATGGAAGGTCTGTTCCGTCAGATTGGTATCTATAGCCCGAACGGTCAGCAGTACACCCCGCAGGATCGCGAGCAGGTTGCGTACTATAAAGAAGACGAGAAAGGTCAGATTCTGCAGGAAGGGATCAACGAGCTGGGCGCAGGTTGTTCCTGGCTGGCTGCGGCGACCTCTTACAGCACCAACAATCTGCCGATGATTCCGTTCTACATCTATTACTCGATGTTCGGATTCCAGCGTATTGGCGATCTGTGCTGGGCGGCTGGCGACCAGCAGGCGCGTGGCTTCCTGATCGGCGGTACTTCCGGTCGTACCACCCTGAACGGCGAAGGTCTGCAGCACGAAGATGGTCACAGCCACATTCAGTCGCTGACTATCCCGAACTGTATCTCTTACGACCCGGCTTACGCTTACGAAGTTGCTGTCATCATGCATGATGGTCTGGAGCGTATGTACGGTGAAAAACAAGAGAACGTTTACTACTACATCACCACGCTGAACGAAAACTACCACATGCCGGCAATGCCGGAAGGTGCTGAGGAAGGTATCCGTAAAGGTATCTACAAACTCGAAACCATTGAAGGTAGCAAAGGTAAAGTTCAACTGCTGGGCTCCGGTTCTATCCTGCGCCACGTCCGTGAAGCAGCACAGATCCTGGCGAAAGATTACGGCGTAGGTTCTGACGTTTATAGCGTGACCTCCTTCACCGAACTGGCGCGTGATGGTCAGGATTGTGAACGCTGGAACATGCTGCATCCGCTGGAAACTCCGCGCGTTCCGTACATCGCTCAGGTGATGAACGACGCTCCGGCAGTGGCATCTACCGACTATATGAAACTGTTCGCTGAGCAGGTCCGTACTTACGTACCGGCTGACGACTACCGCGTACTGGGTACTGATGGCTTCGGTCGTTCCGACAGCCGTGAGAACCTGCGTCACCACTTTGAAGTTGATGCTTCTTATGTCGTGGTTGCGGCGCTGGGCGAACTGGCTAAACGTGGCGAAATCGATAAGAAAGTGGTTGCTGACGCAATCGCCAAATTCAACATCGATGCAGATAAAGTTAACCCGCGTCTGGCGTAAGAGGTAAAAGAATAATGGCTATCGAAATCAAAGTACCGGACATCGGGGCTGATGAAGTTGAAATCACCGAGATCCTGGTCAAAGTGGGCGACAAAGTTGAAGCCGAACAGTCGCTGATCACCGTAGAAGGCGATAAAGCCTCTATGGAAGTTCCGTCTCCGCAGGCGGGTATCGTTAAAGAGATCAAAGTCTCTGTTGGCGATAAAACCCAGACCGGCGCACTGATTATGATTTTCGATTCCGCCGACGGTGCAGCAGACGCTGCACCTGCTCAGGCAGAAGAGAAGAAAGAAGCAGCTCCGGCAGCAGCACCAGCGGCTGCGGCGGCAAAAGACGTTAACGTTCCGGATATCGGCAGCGACGAAGTTGAAGTGACCGAAATCCTGGTGAAAGTGGGCGACAAAGTTGAAGCTGAACAGTCGCTGATCACCGTAGAAGGCGACAAGGCTTCTATGGAAGTTCCGGCTCCGTTTGCGGGCATCGTGAAAGAGATCAAAGTGAACGTTGGCGACAAAGTGTCTACCGGCTCACTGATTATGGTCTTCGAAGTTGCGGGGGCAGCCAGCGCGGCAGCTCCGGCTCCGGCGGCAAAACAGGAAGCGGCTCCGGCACCTGCGGCAGCGACTGGCGTGAAAGAAGTTAACGTTCCGGATATCGGCGGTGACGAAGTTGAAGTGACCGAAGTGATGGTGAAAGTGGGCGACAAAGTTACCGCTGAGCAGTCACTGATCACCGTAGAAGGCGACAAAGCTTCTATGGAAGTTCCGGCTCCGTTCGCGGGCGTGGTGAAAGAACTGAAAGTGAATGTTGGCGACAAAGTGAAAACTGGCTCGCTGATTATGATCTTCGAAGTTGAAGGCGCAGCGCCTGCGGCAGCTCCGGCGAAACAGGAAGCGGCTGCTCCGGCTCCGGCTGCAAAAGCTGAAGCTCCGGCAGCAGCACCGGCTGCAAAAGCGGAAGGCAAATCTGAATTTGCTGAAAACGACGCTTATGTTCACGCGACTCCGCTGATCCGCCGTCTGGCTCGCGAGTTCGGCGTTAACCTGGCGAAAGTGAAGGGCACAGGCCGTAAAGGTCGTATCCTGCGCGAAGACGTTCAGGCTTATGTGAAAGAAGCCATCAAACGTGCAGAAGCGGCTCCGGCAGCGACTGGCGGCGGTATCCCAGGCATGTTGCCGTGGCCGAAGGTGGACTTCAGCAAGTTTGGTGAAATCGAAGAAGTGGAACTGGGTCGCATTCAGAAAATCTCTGGTGCTAACCTGAGCCGTAACTGGGTGATGATCCCGCACGTTACCCACTTCGACAAGACCGATATCACCGAGCTGGAAGCGTTCCGTAAACAGCAGAACGAAGAAGCTGCGAAACGTAAGCTGGATGTGAAGATCACCCCGGTTGTCTTCATCATGAAAGCCGTTGCTGCGGCACTTGAGCAGATGCCTCGCTTCAACAGTTCGCTGTCGGAAGACGGTCAGCGTCTGACCCTGAAGAAATACATCAACATCGGTGTGGCGGTGGATACTCCGAACGGCCTGGTTGTTCCGGTATTCAAAGACGTCAACAAGAAAGGCATCATCGAGCTGTCTCGCGAGCTGATGACCATTTCCAAGAAAGCGCGTGACGGTAAGCTGACTGCGGGCGAAATGCAGGGTGGTTGCTTCACCATCTCCAGTATCGGCGGCCTGGGTACTACCCACTTCGCGCCGATTGTGAACGCACCGGAAGTGGCTATCCTCGGCGTTTCCAAGTCCGCGATGGAACCTGTGTGGAATGGTAAAGAGTTCGTGCCGCGTCTGATGCTGCCGATTTCTCTCTCCTTTGACCACCGCGTGATCGACGGTGCTGATGGTGCGCGTTTCATTACCATCATTAACAACACGCTGTCTGACATTCGCCGTCTGGTGATGTAAATAAAAGAGCCGGCCCAACGGCCGGCTTTTTTCTGGTAATCTTATGAATATATTGAGGTTATCAGGTAATAGACAAATCGGTTGCCGTTTGTTGTTTAAAAATTGTTAACAATTTTGTAAAATACCGACGGATAGAACGACCCGGTGGATAATGGGCGTCATAAAAAAAACGTCAGACCCGCCGGAGATAAATATATAGAGGTCATGATGAGTACTGAAATCAAAACTCAGGTCGTGGTACTTGGGGCAGGCCCCGCAGGTTACTCCGCTGCCTTCCGCTGCGCTGATTTAGGTCTGGAAACCGTAATCGTAGAACGCTACAACACCCTCGGCGGTGTTTGCCTGAACGTCGGCTGTATCCCTTCTAAAGCACTGCTGCACGTAGCAAAAGTTATCGAAGAAGCCAAAGCACTGGCTGAACACGGTATCGTTTTCGGTGAGCCGAAAACCGATATCGACAAGATTCGTACCTGGAAAGAGAAAGTTATCACTCAACTGACCGGCGGTCTGGCTGGTATGGCGAAAGGCCGTAAAGTGAAAGTGGTCAACGGTCTGGGTAAATTCACCGGGGCGAACACCCTGGAAGTTGAAGGTGAGAACGGTAAGACTGTGATCAACTTCGACAATGCGATCATCGCGGCGGGTTCTCGCCCGATCCAACTGCCGTTTATTCCGCATGAAGATCCGCGTATCTGGGACTCCACTGACGCTCTGGAATTGAAAGAAGTGCCAGAACGCCTGCTGGTTATGGGTGGCGGTATCATCGGTCTGGAAATGGGGACGGTATACCACGCGCTGGGTTCACAGATTGACGTGGTTGAAATGTTCGACCAGGTTATCCCGGCAGCAGATAAAGACATCGTTAAAGTCTTCACCAAGCGTATCAGCAAGAAATTCAACCTGATGCTGGAAACCAAAGTCACTGCCGTTGAAGCAAAAGAAGACGGTATCTACGTGACGATGGAAGGCAAAAAAGCACCGGCTGAACCACAGCGTTACGACGCCGTGCTGGTGGCTATTGGTCGTGTGCCGAACGGTAAAAACCTCGACGCAGGCAAAGCAGGCGTGGAAGTGGACGACCGTGGCTTCATCCGCGTTGACAAACAACTGCGTACCAACGTACCACACATCTTTGCTATCGGTGATATCGTCGGTCAGCCGATGCTGGCACACAAAGGTGTTCACGAAGGTCACGTTGCCGCTGAAGTTATCGCCGGTAAAAAACACTACTTCGATCCGAAAGTTATTCCGTCTATTGCCTATACCGAACCAGAAGTTGCATGGGTGGGTTTGACCGAGAAAGAAGCGAAAGAGAAAGGCATCAGCTACGAAACTGCCACCTTCCCGTGGGCTGCTTCTGGTCGTGCGATCGCTTCTGACTGCGCGGACGGTATGACCAAGCTGATTTTCGACAAAGAGTCTCATCGTGTGATCGGTGGTGCGATTGTCGGTACTAACGGCGGCGAGCTGTTGGGTGAAATCGGTCTGGCAATCGAAATGGGTTGCGACGCTGAAGACATCGCGCTGACCATCCACGCGCACCCGACTCTGCACGAGTCTGTGGGCCTGGCGGCAGAAGTGTTCGAAGGTAGCATTACCGACCTGCCGAACCCGAAAGCGAAGAAGAAGTAATTTTTCTTGTGCCGGGGCATCCGGTAAATTAAGAAGCGGCTATTCTGACGCTTCAGATTGTTGGCAAAGTGCTGGTTGTTTACGCCGGATGCGGCGTAAACGCCTTATTCGGCCTACAAAATCATGCAAATTCAATATATTGCAGGTTCCGTGTAGGCCCGATAAGCTTGCGCATCGGGCAATTCGATGTTTGTCATCAGTCTTAAGCGGCTAACAGCGCCGCTTTTTTTATGCCTGCAATTTACCTTTCCAGTCTCCTTGCTCCACGCTCAGACAACCGTTCGCGTACCGCTGACCGTTGTTCGTTATTCAGTCTGGCCGGACGGTTATTGTCGTTTAAACGCTGCGGGTGACTCTTCTGAATTCTCGCGCGTGCGACCTGCCGCTGTTCTGGTGATGCCGATTGAATACGCTGGCGGGCGTTATCACGCTGTTGTTGGTTCTGCGGGCGCTGCTGTACTTTTTCTTTAAATACCTGGCGCTGTTCGGGAGTAGTGGACTGAATATGCTGACGTGCCGTCTCTCTTCGCTGCTGATTCTGCGGGCTGGTTTGCATTTTCTCGCGGACTGCCTGGCGCTGCTCAGGAGAGGCCGATTGATAACGCTGGCGAGCGGTGTCCTTTTGCTGCCGGGTCAGTAGCTGGTGACGGCTGAACTCGCGGAAGTCGTCATAACTCCCATCGTGTTCCGCCTCATTAAACCGCTGTGCCGCAGCCTGACGTTGGGTGTCGCGCGTAGTGACTGGTGCAGCATGTGTTCGTTGCTGAAACTGACTTGCAGCCGCCTGGCGCTGGTTGTCGCGCGACGGTGCGGGTAGTTGTGTGGCGCTCATACCGCTTTTGACATCGGTTTGATGAAATCGCTTAGTCATATCCTGATCATGATAAGGCACACCATCGCGGTAATTCGGATTGTGCCGCCATGCCATATTCTTATCCGTAAGATGCTCACCGGTGATACGGTTGAAATTGTTGACGTCGATGTTGATGTTGTCGCCGTTGTGTTGCCAGCCGTTGCCGTCACGATGACCACCGTCGTGGTGATGATAATCATCGTTGTCGTGGTGATGGTGGTCATGATCGTCGTCATCCCAGTCGATGCTGCTGAATAACGCGTATGTGGTGGCAACGCCCATGCTGTAGCCGAATCCGCGCACGAAGCTGTCAACAAACGGTTCTCCGGCTGGTGGCGGCAGGTAAACCGGCGGATACGCGGTATTGGCCCAGTTCCCGTAAACCACGGTTGGGTTGTAGTTGGGAATATAAACTACATCCGGATTGGCTGGCTCAATGGTTATTACGGTCGGCGCAGGTTCTGCGACGACGGGGCTGGATGTTGAAACGGTATTGTATTGTGTGACAGGAGCCGTGACAGTCTGTTTTAGCGGTACGGCTTGCTTCGTGGTCGTAATAACTTTCTGTTCAGTTGATGACTTCAGTGACCCGGTTTGTTGCGCCAGTTGCCGCAAACGTTGTACCGAGTCCATCACATCCTGCGGCTGCGCCAGAAACGCATCGCCAAGATTTTGTACCCACTGCGGGTTTTCACCCATCAACGCCATCAATTGCGGAAAAGCCACCAGTGATTTGACGCTGGCATCCCACGGCTGACCGGATACTGCCTGAATAGCCGCATCGCCTTGTTTGAGCGGGTTATCGTGCGACCACTGCACGGCCTGGGCGACATTTGCCGGATAGGTCGATGCCATCAGCATTTGCGAAAGCAGTGCATCGGGGTACAGCGCGACAGGTGCGAGCCATTGATCGATTTGCGCAGTACTGAAGGCAGATTTGACGACGGCAGGCGTTACCGGGGGCATGGAAACTGTTGCAGGAAGCGTAACCGCAGCGACGTCAGGCGCAGGCTGTTGTGTTGATTGCGCTACTACGGGGGCTTCCACCGTGCGACTTTTCACATACAACGTACCGGAAGCGGCACATAGCCCGGCGCTGCAAATTAGCGCCAGCACATGGGGTTTAAACGGCAAAGTAATTTTCATAGTCCTGATCTCAAGGAAATCGCAATGGTCGACGAACTGCCACCCGCAGGTGCTGTAGGCACGAGTATAAAGAGGCGGTAGTTTAAATTTTGACTAATGTTGGGATTTGTTGAGAAGAGTGATTATCACAATGCGAATTAACAGGTTTTTCGGAGGGAAACAATCTCTAGACTATCCTTAACGATTCAGCCACTTTTTTATGTTGCTTTTTTGTAAACAGATTAACACATCGTCAAAATCCTGCTATTCTGCCCGTTGCGGTACTGGGCATTTACCCTACAAACTGCTGTCTCACAGGAGCGTGAAGAGAATCGCCTGCCGCACTATGACAATGAGAGCGAGGAGAACCGTCGTGCTAGAAGAATACCGTAAGCACGTAGCTGAGCGTGCCGCTGAG
Organism: Escherichia sp. KTE96; assembly: GCF_000408525.1. Classification (NCBI taxonomy): domain Bacteria; kingdom Pseudomonadati; phylum Pseudomonadota; class Gammaproteobacteria; order Enterobacterales; family Enterobacteriaceae; genus Escherichia; species Escherichia sp. KTE96. The sequence goes on from NZ_KE137149.1 coordinate 1,220,873, forward strand.
GGGATTGCGCCCAAACCCCTGGATGCAAACCAAATGGCCGCGCTCGTAGAGCTGCTGAAAAACCCGCCCGCGGGCGAAGAAGAATTCCTGTTAGATCTGTTAACCAACCGTGTTCCCCCTGGCGTCGATGAAGCAGCCTATGTAAAAGCAGGCTTCCTGGCCGCCGTCGCAAAAGGTGAAGCCAAATCTCCGCTGCTGACTCCGGAAAAAGCCATTGAACTGCTGGGCACCATGCAGGGTGGTTACAACATTCATCCGCTGATCGACGCGCTGGACGATGCCAAACTGGCACCGATCGCTGCTAAAGCACTGTCCCACACGCTGCTGATGTTCGATAACTTCTATGACGTAGAAGAGAAAGCCAAAGCAGGTAACAAATACGCGAAGCAGGTTATGCAGTCCTGGGCGGATGCTGAATGGTTCCTGAATCGCCCGGCACTGGCTGAAAAACTGACCGTTACCGTCTTTAAGGTCACCGGCGAAACCAACACTGATGACCTCTCTCCGGCACCGGATGCGTGGTCACGCCCGGATATCCCGCTGCACGCGCTGGCGATGCTGAAAAACGCCCGCGAAGGGATCGAGCCAGATCAACCCGGTGTTGTTGGCCCGATCAAGCAGATCGAAGCCCTGCAACAGAAAGGTTTCCCGCTGGCTTATGTGGGTGACGTTGTGGGTACGGGGTCTTCGCGTAAATCCGCCACTAACTCTGTACTGTGGTTTATGGGCGACGATATTCCACATGTGCCGAACAAACGCGGTGGCGGTCTGTGTCTCGGCGGCAAAATTGCGCCAATCTTCTTTAACACGATGGAAGATGCCGGTGCACTGCCAATTGAAGTGGACGTTTCCAACCTGAATATGGGCGACGTGATTGACGTTTACCCGTACAAAGGTGAAGTGCGTAACCACGAAACCGGTGAACTGCTGGCGACCTTTGAACTAAAAACCGACGTACTGATTGATGAAGTGCGGGCGGGCGGTCGTATTCCGCTGATTATCGGTCGCGGTCTGACCACCAAAGCGCGTGAAGCGCTCGGTCTGCCGCAGAGCGATGTGTTCCGTCAGGCGAAAGATGTCGCTGAAAGCGATCGTGGCTTCTCGCTGGCACAGAAAATGGTGGGGCGCGCCTGTGGCGTGAAAGGCATTCGTCCGGGCGCTTACTGCGAACCGAAAATGACGTCTGTCGGCTCTCAGGACACTACCGGCCCAATGACCCGTGATGAACTGAAAGACCTGGCGTGCCTGGGCTTCTCGGCTGACCTGGTGATGCAGTCTTTCTGTCATACAGCGGCGTATCCGAAGCCGGTTGACGTTAACACGCACCATACGCTGCCTGACTTCATTATGAACCGTGGCGGTGTGTCGCTGCGCCCAGGTGATGGCGTAATCCACTCCTGGTTGAACCGTATGCTGCTGCCGGATACCGTGGGCACCGGTGGTGACTCCCATACCCGTTTCCCGATCGGTATCTCCTTCCCGGCAGGTTCTGGTCTGGTCGCGTTTGCTGCGGCGACTGGCGTCATGCCGCTGGATATGCCGGAATCCGTTCTGGTGCGCTTCAAAGGCAAAATGCAGCCGGGCATCACCCTGCGCGATCTGGTACACGCGATCCCGCTGTACGCAATCAAGCAAGGTCTGCTGACCGTTGAGAAGAAAGGTAAGAAAAACATCTTCTCTGGTCGCATTCTGGAAATTGAAGGCCTGCCGGATCTGAAAGTTGAGCAGGCATTTGAGTTGACCGATGCTTCCGCTGAACGTTCCGCTGCGGGCTGTACCATCAAGCTGAACAAAGAGCCGATCATCGAATACCTGAACTCCAACATTGTCCTGCTGAAGTGGATGATCGCGGAAGGTTACGGCGATCGTCGTACCCTGGAACGTCGTATTCAGGGCATGGAAAAATGGTTGGCGGATCCTGAGCTGCTGGAAGCCGATGCTGATGCCGAATACGCGGCAGTGATCGACATCGATCTGGCAGATATCAAAGAGCCAATCCTCTGTGCACCGAACGATCCGGACGACGCACGTCCGCTGTCAGCGGTTCAGGGCGAGAAGATCGACGAAGTGTTTATCGGTTCTTGCATGACCAACATCGGTCACTTCCGTGCAGCAGGTAAACTGCTGGATGCGCATAAAGGCCAGTTGCCGACCCGACTGTGGGTAGCACCGCCAACCCGGATGGACGCCGCGCAACTGACAGAAGAAGGCTACTACAGCGTCTTCGGTAAGAGCGGCGCGCGTATCGAGATCCCGGGCTGTTCACTGTGCATGGGTAACCAGGCGCGTGTGGCGGACGGCGCGACGGTGGTTTCCACCTCTACCCGTAACTTCCCGAACCGTCTGGGTACTGGCGCGAACGTCTTCCTGGCTTCTGCGGAACTGGCAGCCGTTGCAGCGCTTCTTGGCAAACTGCCAACGCCGGAAGAGTACCAGACCTACGTTGCGCAGGTAGATAAAACAGCCGTTGATACTTACCGTTATCTGAACTTCAACCAGCTTTCTCAGTACACCGAAAAAGCGGATGGGGTGATTTTCCAGACTGCGGTTTAAGGTAGTAGCCTGTTGTGAAAAGCCACTTCTTTTGGAAAGTGGCTAAGACTGATGATAAACGCAACATTGCCTGATGCGCTGCGCTTATCAGGCCTACAACGTTTCTGCAATTTATTGAATTTGCACTATTTTGTAGGCCGGATAAGGCGTTTACGCCGCATCCGGCAAGAACAAAGCGCACTTTGTCAGCAATCTGAGCCACTTCTTTTGGGGAGTGGCTTTTTTTTGCCGGAATATCTGACGGGCAACTCAATAACGTTAATTCTCAGAACCCGCACTCTTTTCCTTAATGATAGTGTTTATCTTATTTGGTTTTCTGCTGGTTATTACAGGGTGAAGTTTTTCACTTAATGGAGATAAAGTGAATGAAAAAAGCGTTTATTATAATTATCTTTTTTCTACTATGCGGCAACGCTTTTGCCGCGACAGCAAAATTACAATATTTGTTTGTCGCAAATGGTGGATTAGTGGGTTTTTATGAGGACGGTAATGTCAGGGGATGCGCACAGTGTGAGCCGATGAAAGAAAACCTTTTAACCATGAGCACTGAATCTCCTATATCACACTGGAAGCGAAATGCTGATGTGATAACAACCACCGACGCAGAGGGAAGTAGCGATCTTCAACTTTATGATAATGGCAAGATTACGGATGACTGGTGGATTTTTGATTATAAAACAATTCACCCTCTTTATTAATCTATGTTTTGTGCGCAGAGTAGCACTGGATTGTCTTCTTCCCTGGTAAGAAGATGTCTGTCGAAAATGACAAAAATTCTGGCCATGGTGGTTGGAACGCTTTTTTCACTATTTTTATCTCTAAACCATCGTCGTTCCGCTGTTTTTCTCTGGTAAGGCTGCGATAATTACATCAATGGCGCAATGCGATTTCGGCGCATTGCCGGGAGCAGAGGAACACACTATGGATTACGAATTTCTGCGCGATATTACCGGAGTGGTAAAGGTGCGCATGTCCATGGGGCATGAAGTGGTCGGGCACTGGTTTAATGAAGAGGTGAAAGAAAACCTGGCCTTGCTTGATGAAGTGGAACAAGCCGCGCGCACATTAAAAGGTAGCGAACGTTCCTGGCAGCGGGCAGGGCACGAATACACCCTGTGGATGGATGGCGAGGAGGTGATGATCCGCGCCAATCAACTGGAATTTGCGGGTGACGAAATGGAAGAAGGGATGAACTACTACGACGAAGAAAGCCTGTCGCTGTGCGGCGTTGAGGATTTTCTTCAGGTGGTGGCGGCGTACCGCAATTTCGTACAGCAGAAGTAGGTAAATCTGGCGGAGCCTTCGTGCTCCGCCAGAGCCGTTAAACGGCAGGCATATTACGCCCGTAATAAATTTCGCGCATTTCTTTCCATAGCGCAGCGGTAATCTCTTTGCGCTCGCTGTCGGTTAAATCTTCCGGTTTGGTGTGGAACATGTAGTGCTTAAGGTCGAACTCTTTAAGCAACATCTTGGTATGGAAGATATTTTCCTGATAGACGTTTACATCCACCATGTCATACAGCGCCTTTATATCTTCAGACATAAAGTTCTGAATCGAATTAATCTCATGGTCGATAAAGTGCTTCATACCGTTAATATCGCGGGTAAAACCGCGCACGCGATAATCAATGGTCACGATATCGGATTCAAGCTGGTGGATCAGGTAATTCAACGCCTTCAGCGGGGAAATCACGCCGCAGGTAGAGACTTCTATGTCGGCGCGGAAAGTACATAAACCGCCTTCAGGATGGCTTTCCGGGTAGGTATGTACGCAAATATGACTTTTATCGAGATGCGCAACCACGGCTTCTGGCAGCGGACCGGGGTGTTCCGTTTTGTCGATAAGTTTCGGGTCGACAGGTTCTTCGCTCACCAGAATAGTGACGCTGGCACCTTGTGGTTCGTAATCCTGGCGGGCGATGTTAAGAATATTGGCCCCGATAATGGAACAAGTTTCTGACAGGATTTCGGTCAGACGGTTGGCATTATAGAGTTCATCGATATAAGCGATATAACCGTCGCGCTCTTCGGCGGTTTTGGCGTAGCAGATATCGTAAATACAAAAACTCAGACTTTTGGTCAGATTATTAAAGCCATGCAGTTTCAGTTTTTTCAATTTCTTATCTTCTCCTTAGGACGCCTGTGAAGCCAGTGCGTCTTGCAGATACTGGGGTAAGGCAAACGCTGCCGTGTGGATTGCCGGGTTGTAATAACGGCATTTCAGGCCAGAGGCGAGAAAACGTGCCTGAATAATTTCGGTAGAGAGATGGCGTAAGGCGTCGTTATCTGTCGCCCATGCAAAGGTCATGATGCCGCCGTAATAGGTCGGGATTGCCGCCTGATAAAAGCCAACATCGCTGAAGTAATGGCTGAGTTTGCGATGGCTGTCGATGGCTTCTTCCTGCTGTAAAAAGCAGACGCCGTTTTGCGCGACAAAAATACCGCCAGGATTCAGGCAGCGTTTGCAGCCTTCATAAAATGCTGAGGTGAACAGGCTTTCGCCGGGACCGATGGGATCGGTGCAGTCGGAGATGATGACATCAAAGGTCTGGCTGGTTTGATTCACGAAATTGACGCCATCGTCGATCACCAGTTTAAAACGGGGATCGTCGTAGCTACCGGCGTTATGGTTAGGCAGATACTGACGGCAGAAAGACACTACGCCCGCGTCGATTTCCACCATCGTGATTGACTCAACGTTTTTATGTCGGCTTACTTCACGTAACATCGCGCCGTCGCCGCCGCCAATGATTAACACGTGTTTAGCGTGACCGTGAGCCAGCAGCGGAACGTGGGTCATCATCTCATGATAGATAAATTCGTCGCGCTCGGTGGTCTGTACTACGCCATCCAGCGCCATTACGCGACCAAATGCGGCGTTCTCAAAAATGATCAGATCCTGGTGATCGGTCTTTTCATGATACAGAACGTTATCTACAGCAAAGTACTGCCCAAACTGGTCGTGTAGCGTTTCATGCCACAGTTTTTTTTCGGCCATGGGTTGATACCTCCTTTGTTAACACCCGTAAAAAAAGGGCGCAACATAATAGCTAACATTGACCGCGGATGCACGGTCAATGTTTCTACAAAAAGGTATCAGGAATTATTTTACGTAGGCAAGCAGGCTTAAGGAATCGCGGGCCAGGGCTTTACACTTTTTAGCGACGGGAATGCCGATACCGCTCAGATCGCGGTAGCTATCTTCACCGAGGGCTTTCATGTCGAAGTTGTCGTAGTTGCTGAGATCCCACTGGTTTTGCTGGGCAAAAAAGACCAGTGCGCGACGAATCTGCCCGTTAGGCAAGTTCTGGTAACCGCAATCGTTCTTCAGAAAAACAAAAACTGCCGTTAAATCGGCCATATCTTCGGCTTCAGACTCGCTGAGCGCGTAACTGTTTGCGCATACAGCCATCAGGCTGCCGAATAATACTGTTCTGAAAAACGTCTTCATTGCTTCTACCAGGGGCTTAAAGAAGATAAACGTTAGCACACTGCGAGCGAGGCGACGACCATTATTGTGGATTAAGTTGTGTCTGTGGCTTGACCTTCCCGTAAGGGGAAGGACTATGCTCAACGTTTGATTTTGTTTCGCCTGCTTGAGAATAAGGAAATATCTATGCAACGTCGTGATTTCTTAAAATATTCCGTCGCGTTGGGCGTGGCTTCTGCTTTACCACTATGGAGCCGCGCGGTTTTTGCTGCTGAACGCCCAACATTACCGATCCCTGATTTGCTCGCTACCGATGCCCGTAATCGCATTCAGTTGACCATTGGCACAGGCCAGTCCACCTTTGCTGGAAAAACGGCGACCACCTGGGGCTATAACGGCAATTTATTGGGGCCTGCGGTGAAGTTACAGCGTGGAAAAGCCGTGACGGTTGATATCTATAACCAACTGACGGAAGAGACGACGTTGCACTGGCACGGTCTGGAAGTGCCGGGGGAAGTGGACGGCGGCCCGCAGGGAATTATTCCGCCTGGCGGTAAACGCACAGTGACGCTGAATGTCGATCAGCCTGCCGCTACCTGCTGGTTCCACCCGCATCAACATGGAAAAACCGGGCGTCAGGTGGCGATGGGGCTGGCTGGGCTGGTGGTGATTGAGGACGATGAGATCCTGAAATTAATGCTGCCAAAACAGTGGGGGATCGATGATGTCCCGGTGATTGTTCAGGATAAAAAATTTAACGCCGACGGGCAGATTGATTATCAACTCGATGTGATGACCGCCGCCGTGGGCTGGTTTGGCGATACGTTGCTGACCAACGGCGCTATTTACCCGCAACATGCCGCGCCGCGTGGCTGGTTGCGGCTGCGTTTGCTCAATGGCTGTAACGCCCGCTCGCTCAATTTTGCCACCAGTGACAATCGCCCGCTGTATGTGATCGCCAGCGATGGTGGCCTGTTGCCTGAACCGGTGAAGGTGAGTGAACTTCCGGTGCTGATGGGCGAGCGTTTTGAAGTGCTGGTGGAGGTTAACGACAACAAACCGTTTGATCTGGTGACACTGCCTGTCAGCCAGATGGGAATGGCGATTGCACCGTTTGACAAGCCGCACCCGGTAATGCGTATTCAGCCGATTGCCATTAGTGCCTCTGGTGCTTTGCCGGATACCTTGAGTAGCCTGCCAGCGTTACCTTCGCTGGACGGATTAACGATACGCAAACTGCAACTCTCTATGGATCCGATGCTCGATATGATGGGGATGCAGATGTTAATGGAGAAATATGGCGATCAGGCAATGAGCGGAATGAACCACAGCCAGATGATGGGCCACATGGGCCACATGGGCCACATGGGCCACGGCAATATGAATCATATGAACCACGGCGGGAAGTTCGATTTTCACCATGCTAATAAAATCAACGGTCAGGCCTTCGATATGAACAAGCCGATGTTTGCGGCGGCGAAAGGGAAGTTCGAACGTTGGGTTATCTCTGGCGTTGGCGACATGATGTTGCATCCGTTCCATATTCACGGCACCCAGTTCCGTATCTTGTCGGAAAATGGCCAACCACCAGCGGTGCATCGCGCGGGCTGGAAAGATACTGTGAAGGTGGAAGGTAATGTCAGTGAGGTGCTGGTGAAGTTTAATCACGATGCACCGAAAGAACATGCTTATATGGCGCACTGCCATCTGCTGGAGCATGAAGATACGGGGATGATGTTAGGGTTTACGGTGTAAAAACAGCGTCTTCGGGAATATGCCCGGATCTCTCCGGGCATTATGGTTACTTCACATCATCCGGTAACGCATAAGCCACAATATAGTCGCCCATCTTCGTACCAAATGAACCGTGACCGCCTGCGGAGATCACCACATATTGCTTACCATTCACTTCATAGGTCATCGGCGTTGCCTGACCACCTGCTGGTAAACGGCCCTGCCACAGTTTTTCACCGTTGCTCATGTTGTAAGCGCGCAGGTAGTTATCTGCCGTAGCGGCAATAAACAACACGTTGCCCGCAGTGGAGATTGGCCCGCCGAGCATTGGCATCCCCATATTGAACGGCACCGGAACGGGCATCGGGAACGGCATACTGTCCTGCGGCGTACCAATACGTTTCTTCCATACCACTTCATTGGTTTTCAGATCCAGCGCCGAGATGTATCCCCAGGCAGGCTGTTTACACGGCAGACCAAACGGCGAAAGGAACGGGTTGAGCGTTACGCCATACGGCACGCCATATTGCGGCTGAATGCCGGATTCCGTACCTGTGCCTTTGGCATCTTTTGGCTGTTCCATCGGGTTACCCGGGCCACGCGGGATCAGTTTCGACACAAACGGTAGCGCCATTGGGTTGGCAATTGCCACTTCACGATTCGGATCAACGGAAATCCCGCCCCATTCGAACATTCCCAGGTTACCCGGGAAGACCAGAGTACCCTGTTCTGATGGTGGGGTGAAAATGCCTTCATAGCGCATTTGGTGGAACATCACGCGGCACACCAGTTGGTCAAACATGGTGGCACCCCACATATCCGCACCGCTCAAATCTTTCGTCGGACGGAAGCTGAGTTCAGAGAACGGTTGGGTAGGAGTAACGTAATCGCCTTTCGCTGCGCCTTGTGGAACCGGTTTTTCCGGAGCCGGAACGACCAGTTCGCCATTACGACGATCGAGTACAAAAATGTTGCCAGTTTTTGCAGGAGCGTAAATGACCGGCACTTTTTCACCGTTAACGGTGATATCCGCCAGCGTTGGTTGTGCCGGAAGATCCATATCCCACAGGTCGTGGTGAACGGTCTGGTAACTCCACGCCAGTTTCCCGGTGGTGGCATTCAGTGCCAGAATCGAGCTGGCATAACGTTCCTGTTCCGGTGTGCGGTTACCGCCCCAGATATCGGGCGTGGTCACGCCCATCGGCAGATACACCAGATCCAGCTTCGCATCATAGGCCGCAGGTGCCCACGAGTTTGGCGAGTTAAAGGTAAAGGTGTGTTCGTCTGATGGGATGGCGTTCGGATCTTTCGCGCCCGGATCAAAAGCCCACAGCAGTTCACCGGTGTTGACATCAAAACCACGGATTACGCCAGACGTTTCGCGGGTTGAGAAGTTATCGGTGACTGAACCGGCCATCACGATGGTTTTATCGGTGATAATCGGCGGCGACGTCGGTTCATACAGACCCGGTTTGGTATCCGGCATGTTGCTTTGCAGGTTGAGCACGCCTTTATTGGCGAAGGTTTCGCACAGCTTGCCGTTTTCAGCGTTAATTGCAATCAGGCGACCATCATTCACAGGAAGAATGATACGACGCGGGCAATCCGCCATCACTTCCGGCGAAGCAGTTTCTGCTTTGGCTTCATGGTAAGAGACGCCACGGCAGGTTACATGCTGGAAAGACTCGTTGGTTTTCAGCTCAGGATCGTAATGCCATTTCTCTTTGCCGCTGGCGGCATCGAGCGCAAACAGACGCTGGTGAGCGGTACACAGGTAAAGCGTGTCGCCTACTTTTATCGGCGTCACTTCATTGGTGATTTCGCCCGGATCGTTCGGCTGTTTCACATCGCCTGTGCGGAACACCCAGGCTTCTTTCAGCTTGTGGACGTTATCGGCGTTAATCTGCTTTAGTGGTGAATAGCGTTGACCTTCCTGATTGCGGCCATAGGCAGGCCAGTCCTGATCGGCAACGGGGGAGATAGCTTCGGCAGGTGTGGCATCAGCGCTTAAGGTGCCGTTGATTTCCTGCGGATCGTGAAATCCGGCCCAGGTGAGGATACCACCGCTAATCAACAGTGCGACCACCAGTGCGGCAACTGCGCCGCTGGCAGGAATGACCAGGCGATGCCAGACAAACGGCAGGATCAGCCAGATACCGAAGAAGACCAGGATATCGCTGCGCGGAGTGAGTGCCCAGAAATCGAAACCGACCTCCCAGACGCCCCAAATCATGGTGCCGAGCAGCAGAGCGGCGTACAGCCAAAGTGCTGCGCGTTTACTGCGCCACAACATCCAGGCGACGCCAAGCATCACCAGACCAGCGATGGGGTAGTACCAGGAGCCGCCAATCGCGACCAACCAGCCTCCGCCAATGAGAAGATATAGCCCGCAGAGTGCTGCAAAAAGGGCGGTTAGCGACACGAGTAAGCGTCGCGAGCCGGTATTGTTAATTGCCATAAAGAAACACCATTTCAATTAATTAATATTTTAGTAGCAATTAATTATAGGTTTTAACATGTGTGATCGTCATCACAATTTGAGCTTTATTAACAGATTCCGCCAATGAATAGTTTTGCTGGTATACTGCGTGTCTTGCGCTTTGTTGCGGCGCTGAAACCCGCCCGTGCGAAGTGATTTGTTTTTAAATCATATGGTTAGAGATATGAAACATACTGTAGAAGTAATGATCCCCGAAGCGGAGATTAAAGCGCGTATCGCTGAACTGGGTCGTCAGATTACTGAGCGTTACAAAGACAGCGGCAGCGATATGGTGCTGGTAGGCCTGCTGCGTGGCTCATTTATGTTTATGGCGGACCTGTGCCGTGAAGTTCAGGTATCTCATGAAGTCGATTTTATGACCGCCTCCAGCTACGGTAGCGGCATGTCCACCACCCGTGATGTGAAAATCCTCAAAGATCTGGATGAAGATATCCGCGGCAAGGATGTGCTGATTGTTGAAGATATCATCGACTCGGGTAATACACTGTCGAAAGTGCGTGAAATCTTAAGCCTGCGCGAACCGAAATCGTTGGCGATTTGTACGCTGCTGGATAAACCGTCTCGCCGTGAAGTGAACGTACCGGTAGAATTTATCGGTTTCTCTATTCCGGATGAGTTTGTGGTTGGCTACGGCATCGATTACGCACAGCGTTACCGTCATCTGCCGTATATCGGCAAAGTGGTGCTGCTGGACGAGTAAGTGCGGATGTGCCGGATGTGTTGCATCCGGCATGGCGAATTTATTTGTGGTTGATGTGCTTTAGCTTGAGGTTGGAAATCCCGTGGCGATAACGTTGCTCCAGGGTTTCGCGGTTGGTGGCTGTAACATCCAGATCGCGCAGCAAGCCGTCGTGAATGCCGTAAGCCCAGCCGTGGATGGTCACTTTCTGCCCGCGTTTCCATGCTGACTGCATAATGGTGGAGTGGCCCAGGTTATATACCTGTTCCATTACGTTCAGTTCGCACAGGGTATCCAGACGGCGCTCTGGCGGCATTTCGCCAAGCAATGAGCTATGTTTGAACCAGATATCGCGGATGTGCAGCAGCCAGTTGTTGATCAGCCCCAGTTCCGGGTTTTCAACCGCGGCTTGCACACCACCGCAACCATAGTGGCCACAGATAATAATGTGTTCAACTTCGAGAACATCCACTGCATACTGCACCACGGAGAGGCAGTTGAGATCGGTGTGAATGACCAGGTTGGCAACATTACGGTGAACAAAGAGTTCGCCCGGCTCAAGACCGGTTAAACGTTCTGCAGGAACGCGACTGTCGGAACATCCAATCCATAGAAAGCGCGGTTTTTGCGCTTGTGCCAGTTTCTCAAAAAACCCGGGATCCTCTTCCACCAGCATTTTTGACCATAGTGCATTATTGCTGATGAGTGTATCTATGTCTTTCATGGAGGTTAACGACCTGTAACCAAATAATTACGTTTGGCTAATATAGGGCAACTCCGGGACGATTTAAACCACAGATAAAGTGTAAGAACGTAAGGTAAGTAAAAATTTATGACCATTGCACTGGAACTTCAACAGCTTAAAAAAACCTATCCAGGCGGCGTTCAGGCGCTTCGTGGAATAGATTTACAGGTCGAAGCCGGCGATTTTTATGCGCTTCTGGGGCCGAACGGAGCCGGGAAATCGACCACCATCGGTATTATTAGCTCGCTGGTGAATAAAACCTCCGGGCGGGTCAGCGTATTTGGCTACGATCTTGAAAAAGATGTCGTGAACGCCAAACGCCAGTTAGGACTGGTGCCGCAGGAATTTAACTTCAACCCGTTTGAAACCGTGCAGCAAATTGTGGTGAATCAGGCGGGGTACTACGGTGTAGAGCGCAAAGAAGCGTATATCCGCAGCGAAAAGTATCTTAAGCAGCTTGATTTGTGGGGAAAACGCAACGAACGTGCGCGTATGTTATCTGGTGGGATGAAACGCCGTTTAATGATCGCCCGTGCGTTAATGCATGAACCTAAACTGCTGATTCTGGATGAACCAACGGCAGGCGTGGATATCGAACTTCGCCGCTCAATGTGGGGATTTTTGAAGGATTTAAACGACAAAGGCACCACGATCATTCTCACCACGCACTACCTGGAAGAAGCAGAAATGCTGTGTCGCAATATCGGCATTATTCAGCATGGAGAACTGGTGGAGAACACTTCGATGAAGGCGCTATTGGCGAAGCTGAAATCGGAAACCTTTATTCTCGACCTTGCGCCGAAAAGTCCATTACCGAAGCTCGATGGCTACCAGTATCGGCTGGTGGATACCGCTACGCTTGAAGTTGAAGTGTTGCGCGAGCAGGGGATTAACAGCGTATTCACGCAGCTAAGTGAGCAGGGCGTGCAGGTATTAAGTATGCGTAACAAAGCCAACCGTCTGGAAGAGCTGTTTGTTTCACTGGTTAATGAAAAACAAGGAGATCGCGCATGATGCATCTTTACTGGGTGGCGCTAAAAAGCATCTGGGCGAAAGAGATCCATCGCTTTATGCGTATCTGGATACAAACGCTGGTGCCGCCGGTCATCACCATGACCCTTTATTTTATTATCTTTGGTAACCTGATTGGTTCGCGCATTGGCGATATGCATGGCTTTAGTTATATGCAGTTTATCGTGCCGGGGCTGATCATGATGTCGGTGATCACCAATGCCTACGCTAACGTTGCATCATCATTTTTTGGTGCCAAGTTCCAGCGTAATATTGAAGAATTGCTGGTAGCGCCGGTGCCAACACACGTCATCATTGCCGGATATGTCGGCGGTGGCGTGGCGCGCGGACTGCTTGTTGGCATGCTGGTGACGGCTATTTCGCTATTCTTTGTGCCGTTTCAGGTGCATTCGTGGGTATTTGTTGCTTTAACGCTGGTGCTCACGGCGGTGTTGTTCTCTCTTGCCGGACTGCTGAACGGTGTGTTTGCCAAAACGTTTGATGACATCAGCCTGGTGCCGACCTTTGTGTTAACGCCACTCACTTATTTGGGCGGGGTATTTTACTCCCTGACTTTACTGCCGCCGTTCTGGCAGGGGCTGTCGCACCTGAACCCGATAGTCTATATGATCAGTGGTTTCCGCTACGGCTTCCTCGGCATTAATGATGTGCCGTTGGTTACTACCTTTGGTGTGCTGGTTGTCTTTATTATTGCGTTTTATCTGATCTGCTGGTCGCTGATTCAGCGCGGACGCGGCTTGCGTAGCTAAGTTGATCTCCTCTCCTCCGGATGCGGGGGAGGGGAGTTTTGACGGTTATCACCCTTTATCAACAATGGTCAGGGTAGACTGATTTTCGGCTAAGGAGGAAAGCGATGTTAGGTTGGGTCATTACCTGTCACGACGATCGGGCGCAAGAGATACTGGATGCGCTGGAAAAAAAATATGGCGCACTTATCCAGTGCCGGGCAGTGAATTTTTGGCGTGGTCTTAGTGCCAATATGCTTAGCCGAATGTTATGTGATGCCCTGCATGGGACGGATTCCGGCGATGGCGTGATCTTTTTCACGGATATCGCGGGCGCAGCGCCTTATCGCGTTGCGTCTTTATTAAGCCACAAACATTCCTGTTGCGAAGTGATTTCTGGTATCACGCTACCGTTAATTGAACAGATGATTGCTTGTCGTGAAACAATGTCGAGTGCAGAGTTCCGCAATCGCATTGTCGAACTGGGGGCTCCTGAAGTCAGTAGTCTCTGGCATCAGCAACAAAAAAATCCCCCCTTTGTGCTCAAGCACAATTGGTTCGAGTATTAAATCGCATTCCGATTTTGCTACACTAACGGCGTTGTTTCTCGCCTGGTTGTTTCCTCATGATTAAAAAGTTTATTTTTCTACTGCTGCTGGTTTCATCTGGTGCCGGCGCAGCGCTTCCCATGCGTTATATGCAAACCACTCAGGATGCGGCTATCTGGGGTAAAATTGGCGACAAAACGGTAACTGTTGGTAACATTCGCGCCGGGCAGATTATTTCGGTCATGCCAACCGCAGCCGATTATTATGAATTCAACTTTGGTTTTGGTACGGGATATATTGATAAAGGTCATCTGGAACCGGTACAAGGGCGGCAAAAAGTTGAAGATGGCCTGGGGGATTTGCATAAGCCACTGAGCAACCAAAATCTTATTACCTGGAAAGATACACCGATATATAACGCGCCTGATGCTGGCAGCGCACCATTTGGCGTGCTGGCCGATAATTTGCGTTATCCCATTATTAATAAATTGAAAGATCGCCTGAATCAAACCTGGTATCAAATTCGTATTGGCGAACGTCTGGCCTATATCAGTGCGTTAGATGCGCAGCAGGATAATGGTATTCCTGTATTGACCTACCATCATATTTTACGCGATGAAGAGAATACCCGTTTTCGCCATACTTCGACCACAACGTCGGTACGTGCATTCAATAACCAGATGACCTGGTTGCGCGACAGGGGATATACCACGTTAACCTTGTATCAACTGGAAGGATATTTGCATAATTCGATAAATCTTCCAGCTCGCGCGGTTGTGCTGACTTTTGATGATGGCTTAAAATCGGTAAGTCGCTATGCGTATCCTGTTCTGAAACAATATGGTATGAAGGCGACGGCATTTATTATTACCTCGCGTATTAAACGTCACCCACAAAAATGGAATCCGCAGTCATTACAGTTTATGAGTATTTCTGAACTACGTGATGTCAGCGATGTTTTTGATTTCCAGTCACATACCCATTTTTTACATCGGGTTGATGGTTATCGACGACCAATATTACTCAGCCGTAGTGAGCACAATATTCTGTTTGATTTCGAACGCTCACGCCGGGCGCTGACGCAATTTAATCCGCATGTATTGTATCTTTCTTACCCGTTTGGCGGATTTAATGATAAAGCGGTTAAAGCGGCAAATGAAGCCGGGTTTCATCTGGCGGTGACCACCATGAAAGGTAAAGTTAAACCGGGGGATAATCCATTGTTGTTAAAACGGCTTTATATCTTAAGAACGGATTCGCTGGAGACAATGTCGCGGCTGGTGAGTAACCAGCCGCAGGGGTAATACTCAGGCAACCTGTACCGGAATGGCTTTTGCGGTACGTTTCATTTCGTTGTCGCCTTCAAAGTAGGCGACGTTTGGCCGCCAGGTACGGGCTTCTTCATCCGGCATGGTGACGAAGCTGGCGATGATCACAATATCACCGACGCTGGCGCAGTGGGCCGCCGCACCGTTGACAGAAATAATTCTCGAACCGCGTTCTGCCGCGATAGCGTAGGTGGAGAAACGCTTGCCGTTGGTGACATTCCAGATATCGATGGCTTCGTTTTCGAGAATACCTGCTGCGTCAAGAAAATCCTGGTCAATGGCGCAAGAACCTTCATAGTGCAGGTCCGCATGAGTCACTTTCACGCGGTGGAGTTTGCCCTGCAGCATCGTGCGAATCATAACTTCTACCTTTCTACCCTGTCGTTAACGAAGCAGGCGATGCCTGCCTTGAGAAAATTCTCACGCAGTATTGCCCGATTTTTGTTTAGTGTCTACTCATCTGAGGCCATTTACAGCGGGAGTTTGCGTGCCGCGCCGAAGCCCGCTATGCAACTCCTGTAACCGATTGAAATTTCTCTGAACGCTGCTCGGTAAACAATAAAGAGACGGCTGACGACGGTATACATTGACTGGATACTGCCTTCACGCAAGCCAACATGGAAGACAGGGAAGATGGACGCACCAAGTACCACTCCGCATGACGCGGTTTTTAAACAATTTTTAATGCATGCGGAAACGGCCCGCGATTTCCTGGAGATACATTTGCCAGCGGAATTACGCGAGCTGTGTGATCTCGACACGCTGCATCTTGAGTCGGGGAGTTTTATCGAAGAAAGCCTGAAAGGGCATAGCACTGACGTACTCTATTCTGTGCAAATGCTGGGTAATCCCGGCTATCTGCATGTTGTGATTGAACATCAAAGCAAGCCGGACAAAAAAATGGCCTTTCGCATGATGCGCTACTCTATTGCCGCCATGCACCGACATCTGGAAGCGGACCACGATAAGCTGCCGCTGGTGGTGCCGATTCTGTTTTATCAGGGCGAGGCCACGCCTTACCCACTCTCGATGTGCTGGTTTGATATGTTTTACTCACCGGAGCTGGCGCGACGTGTCTATAACAACCCTTTCCCGCTGGTGGATATCACCATCACGCCAGATGATGAAATCATGAAACATCGGCGGATTGCGATTCTCGAACTGCTGCAAAAACATATTCGCCAGCGCGACTTAATGTTATTGCTGGAGCAACTGGTCACGCTGATTGACGAAGGGTACACTAGCGGAAGTCAGTTAGTTGCCATGCAAAACTATATGCTGCAACGCGGTCATACTGAACAAGCGGATTTGTTTTACGGTGTGGTGAGAGACAGGGAAACGGGAGGGGAGTCTATGATGACGCTGGCGCAGTGGTTTGAAGAGAAGGGTATTGAGAAGGGTATTGAGAGGGGAATTGAGAGGGGAATTGAGAAGGGAATTGAGAAGGGAATTGAGAAGGGGATTCAGCAGGGAAGACAGGAGGAAAGGCAAGAATTCGCCCAGCGTTTTCTGAGTAAAGGGATGTCTCGAGAAGACGTTGCAGAGATGACGAATTTATCTCTTGCTGAGCTTGATAAGCTAATTAACTAAGTTGCCGGCATTATCAGTTATAGCCAGATAATGATTATTATTAACTGACCAGATAATTAAGGGAACCTATGGACATAAAGACACGGAGAGAAACCAGGCAGACGTTGGCGCAGTGGTTTGAAGAGAAGGGATTTCAGAAGGGATATAAAGAGGGACTCCAGAAGGTAAGACAGGAATTCGCCCAGCGTCTTCTGAGTAAAGGAATGCTTCGTGAGGATGTTGCAGAGTTGGCAAATTTACCACTTACAGAGATTGATAAGCTAATTAACCTTAACTAAGTTACCTGTGTTATGACAGATTACGTGGCAATTAATAATTGGCGCTATCAGCCGTAGCGCCAGTTAAGTATTACGCCAGTTCGACCATTTTATTGTCGATCAGGCGAGCATCGCCAAGCCAGGCGGCAATCAGAATCACTGCCCGTTTGCTTTTTTCAGTGACTTCCAGCAACGTGTCGGCATCGCGAATCTGAATATCATCGGCGCGGAAGCCTTTTTCATTCAACTCTTGCCCAGCAATGGCGATAATTTCATCGAGATCCCGCTCTCCAGCCTGCAATTTGTCAGCAATCGAACTTAAAACTTTGTACAGACCTGGTGCAATTTTGCGTTGTTCTGCCGTCAGATAACCGTTACGGGAGCTGAGCGCAAGGCCGTCTTTCGCGCGCATAATCGGCACGCCGACAATCTCAATATCAAAGCCCATATCAGCGACCATTTTGCGGATCAGCGCCAGTTGCTGAAAATCCTTTTCTCCGAAGCAGGCGATGTCTGGCTGGACCAGGTTGAACAGCTTGCTGACGATGGTCGACACGCCACGGAAATGTCCCGGGCGGCTGGCGCCTTCCAGCATAGTGGAAAGGCCGGGAACATCAACATAGGTGTGGGTTTCTGTACCGTTCGGGTAGATCTCTTTTACCGATGGCGCAAAGACCAAATCCACTTTACGCTTGTTTAACTTCTCGCAATCTTCCTGCAAGGTGCGCGGGTAGCGCGCCAGATCTTCCGGGCGGTCGAACTGCATTGGGTTAACGAAAATGCTAACCACCACCACATCGGCGCGGGCTTTGGCTTCGTCGACCAGTTTCATATGGCCATCATGCAGGTTACCCATAGTGGGCACCAGTGCCACGCGCTTGCCTTCCATACGCAGGCGGCGAATTTGCTGACGCAGCAGCGGCAGGGTTTCGATAATTAACACAACGTCACTCCTTAATGGAAACTGTGTTCTTCGCCCGGATAGACGCCGGACTCCACTTCAGCCATATACTGCCGCACCGCAGCACGGATGTCGCCCGTTTCAGCGAGGAAATTTTTGGCGAATTTAGGAATGTGACCACCGGTAATGCCGAATGCGTCGTGCATCACGAGGATCTGTCCGTCAGTGACGTTACCCGCACCAATGCCAATGACGGGGATCGCCAGTGCCTCGGTAATGCGTTTTGCCAGCTCAACGGGTACACACTCCAGTACCAGCAATTGCGCACCTGCGGCTTCTAGTGCTAACGCATCGCTGAGTAATTGGTCGCCAGCCTCATCACCACGCCCCTGCACTTTGTAGCCACCAAAAATATTCACGGACTGTGGCGTTAAGCCTAAGTGACCACATACCGGCACGGCACGTTCTGTCAGCATTTGTACCGTTTCTACCAGCCATGCACCGCCTTCAATTTTGACCATATTGGCTCCGGCACGCATGACAGTCGCGGCGTTTTCAAAGGCTTGTTCCGGGGTGGCATAGGCCATAAATGGCAGGTCAGCCAGCAGCAGGCAATTTGGTGCGCCACGACGTACGGCAGCAGTGTGGTAGGCGATATCGGCAACGGTTACCGGCAGGGTGGAGTCGTGACCCAGGACGGTCATTCCCAGCGAGTCGCCTACCAGCATGACGTTAAGCCCTTCTTCGGCAAACAATTTAGCGAAACTGTAATCGTAAGCGGTAATGGTCGCGAAGCGTTTCTTTTCCTGTTTGCATTTTTGCAGCAGGGAAATCGTAGTTGGTTTCATAACGTTTCCTGATAAATAAATGCCAGATATGCTGGCATTCTATCAGCCGTATAAAGGGGGGCAATCGTTTTAGTGAGCCACATCGCCAGTTGCCTGACGATGTGGCTTATGTGAATTAAGGGTAGGTTATCTGGAAGGTTCCTGTGGCACGGAATTTGCCGGGTCTGATATCCGCTGAACCATCCTGTTTGAGGGTAGCCTGAAACTGGAGTGATTTGGTGGACTGTTTACCTATATCACTCCCACTGTAAGGGTCGTTCATAATATCTTTATAAACAGAGGTGGTATTATTCGGCGCAATAACCATCTGTGCACTTGAGCTTGATTGCAACCCTTCAATTAATACCCCCACGCCGGATGCCGCGTTAGATGTCTCCTGGTTGGCTAACAACTGTTTATTATTGGTGCCTATTTGGGCTGAGGTTAGTTTCACTTCAATATTATGGACATAGGTACAACTAGTCATATTAATATTGAATTTGGCAGGTGCCAGGCCATTTTTAATGGCTTTGGGCAGATGGTTTCCTAATTGCACATCATTGCCGTTGGTTACCGATGTGCCGCCGACGCCTGCAACCGTCGAGGCTGAACAGGTTGGCCAGGCAAGGACCATTCCGGTAGCGGGGATGGTGATGTTGATTTTTTTCGAGTGGCTTTGATTAGGCGTGTCGCTATTATGGAAGTAGAAGTCTACCGCACCGTGTCCACCGTTCTTACTGAGTTGGAAATTAGTTGCCTCTTGGGCGGTAGGGGCAAAATTTTGATCGGCATAGAGATGGATTTTGAATCCCATATTCAGGCCGCCTAAGCGGTAGTAGACAGAATTGTAATCACAACCCGAGCCCCCGCTGTCATATCTTAACTGGGTATCTTTGCCGGTGTTAGTGGGCTGATCAATCCAGATTGGCAATACCGAGGTGGATACTCCGGCACTTGATAACGTCGTAAGTTCGATAACGAAATAGAGCCCATTTATGTTGGTTTTCCAGAGCGTATGACCATCGCCGCTGACCCCTGCGGAAATATAGTTATGAAAAACCTGAATGGCATGATAAGTCGGATCGTCTTTATAGCAATAGACCATTCCTGGGCTTATGAGCCCTGTCCAGTCGTAGACTGCAACTTCCCTCAGACCCGTTTCTTTGTGGACAGCTACTGTCTTACCGAAGCTATTAGTGTGGGAGACATTAAAATCGGCATTAGGGCCGGTAGACTTATACTGGTTGGAGCTACCTTTGACATCATTGCCAACAACCAACGTATAAGCTGATGCCGAAAAAATACAGCCTGCCAGCAATAATGCCAATAAACGGGGTAGCCACTGTATTATTTTATTCATTGTGTATCTCGTCCTTGAATTTATTCGTAATAAACATCGACCAGGACACGACTTCTGACTACACCCGGTTGTGGGGCAAGCGAATTAGCCACGCGTTGCATTCTGGAATAGAACGTCCAGGTCGAAGAGATAAGATCGTCCGAAGTGATGGAAAAAATCGCCCGTGAAGTGCCATCCTGAGCCAAAATGTTGTAAGGCTGAGCTCCTGACTGGGTCGAAAAAATGACGATGCCGACGTTTTTTGCGCCGGTTGATAGTTGTTCATCGTCATTCGCAAAAACCTGTAAATTCCCATTGGCGAGATGGCCGCTTTGGGGAATGAAGTTCATTTTTAACTGCGTAGGCGTTGTGCTTACTGCATCAGTACTGCAGCCAGTAACCTCAATCGTAAATGTTTTCCCGCCACCATATTCCGTTTCAGCGGTAACATTGGCAGGGAAATAATTCAAATCAACGGTACCAAGATTGACTGTCCCACCATCGCTGACCTGTGTCTGGCAGGTTGTGTTGGTCACCGACGCGATAAGATCCAGGTCCTGACCGGCATAACACTGGTTTAACGTTAGGGTTGTTACCAGCCCAGCCGTCAGTGAAAAAATGCGATATGGAAAGAGCACAATAATCGCCTCTTTAGTTATTGATACGAAATGGTCAGGGTGGTCGGTGAATAAAAATCACCGGCGGTGAGATCGGTTTTCACTGTTCCGACCGGGACTAACCGGGCGCTGAGCGGATAGGTCAGCGGCGTTTGGGCGGTAACAGAAGAGAGATCAACCTCGATCGTATTTGGGGTTTTACAATTAAACTGAGTACTCCCAGTGCCTTCTGGTACGGCCTTTGTCCAGACCTCAACTGCCGTTTTCGCAGCTTTCGGCGTTTGTGTTGAGGCATTAGAAAATGCGGCCAGATCCGAATTGGGGCCCGCACAACCAGCCCCTCTTGGTGCCAGCGTTAATAATGCCTTTCTTCCGGGAATACCCGCACAACCGCTAAACTGCAGATCAAATGTTTTTATTTTGGTTTTCGCGAACACTTCAGCAGTTGAAACACTCGCGAAATCAACCGTTTTGGTGCTACCGCTACTGCCAGTATCCATTGTGGTGGTACAGGTCCCTGTCGTAATCAGACTATTCACGGTCAGCCCAACAGAAGGTGTGCCTGCCATTGCAGATGGCGCGACGCTTGCCGCAATCGACGCTGCGGCTAAAACCATTTTCGTAATCACATTCATTTTCATGGTGGCCGTCCTTCTTATTGGTAGGTGAAACTAAACGTAGCTTTGGCGGTAAAATTACCAATCTGTCCCTGGCCTGCGGTTGTTTCACGCAGGGCAACGGTCATCGGTAAACCATTGGTTATTTCATCCGTGGTCCAGTTAAAGCCGGTTGTGCCATCGACTGCCAGATAGTTTTCACCGGTAGTACTTTTGCGCTTAATTCCCATACCGATGTTATTGGCCACTTGCGCGCCAGTTGCTTCGTTTTTAATCAGGTTACCGGAAGTAGATGTTCCGCTAATTCTCGTCGTAATTGTCCCCATACCCGCACTGCATCCTGATGCGACGAGCTTAAAAGTGGTTTCTGCGGCGGCGTTAAAATTAACCAGTTTATCCAGCCCAACGTCAGGAATAGTCAGGCTGTATTGATCGTTACCGTTGTTTGTAATATCGACAGAATCTTTCGCAATTTTCATTGTGCAGGTGGTTTCTGTGACCGTCGCAATAAAATCAACATCAATATTTTCCGCTTGCACGGCCTGGGGCAGGCAGAAGCTGAGCAGAGGAATTGTTATCAGTATCCTTTTCATGGATGCTCCATCTTAGTTTTTTGCCATCCGGCAAGTGAGGTTATTTAAAAACAGCGTCGATCCTGGTTGTGACGTCTCGGGGGCGTCCGGGAAACGGTAACTGGCATGGCACTCAACGGGCTGGCTGTTTTCATACCAGCGAATGGTGAGCACACCCTGATCCTGAATGCCGCGCACATAGGCCTGGCCTCCCTGACCCATGTTGCCAATCATGGCGTCGTTTTCGAAAACCTCAGCAGCAAAAGGAATCGGCTTGCCAGCGTCGCTGGCAATGGTGAGCACTGCCGCGCGGCGCTGATCGGTATCAAATTTCGCCATCACGATAGAGCCGCTGCGCGGTACCGTCATGGCGCTGGTGCTCTTCAGCTCAACGTTGTTCTCTATGGAATCGATATCCAGATCTACCCGGTTTTCACGGTAAGGGCTTAACGAACTGGCGATGCCATAACCCCAGCGGTCAACAGTGCTATTGCTATTATTCAGGCGAGCGCCTTTCGCACCCGGCGCATTTACCAGCACCATGGTGTCGGCATCACTGAAGCTGTCATTCGTGAACGTCAGGCCACCGCTGTGTAATACAAAACCGCCTTCAGCGCTGAGTGAATATTGTCGGCTATTATCGGTGTCTGCTGAGGCAGAAGCGGAGAAGCCGCCATACTGGGAGTCATAGCTCATGTACCCGCCGAGCGAGGTGATATCTTTTGACTCTTTCGCCATTGAGTAGGAAGTGTTTACACTATAAGAGAGAGCGTTATCTTCACTGCCTCCGGAGAGGTTTGTGTTGAACTGATGGTTGCCGTTCAGGTCACTATTGACCTGAGATGTCAGTGTGCGGAACCCTGATTTGGGGCGATATCCGCCGAGCAGATTTTCCAGGGGAATACTGACGCTCAGGTAAACGGAGTCATCTTTTTCACCGTCTTCATTCCAGGTTCTCTGGAAGTTCATACTGAAGCTGCCCCACGATACGCCCTTACTGTAGCCGAAGTTATAATCAGTACGGCTATTGCTTCCGGCCCAATAATCGGTCCAGGTGGTAGACATATACAGCGAGCCCCAGTCGGAATCGGCCATTTTGAGCGGCTGGTTCAGGCTGACAGTAAATTGATTTTTCATGCGCTCGTAGCTGCTCATCGTATTGTACTTTTCACCATCGCGGGCGTGGTTTGCGTCGTCGATCAGTGTCAGTGCATCATGCAGTCCGAGATAATCCTGAGTTGAATAGCGATAGGCTGCCAGGTTGATTGATGTATCTGTCGATTCGATAAGTTTGTTCCAGGTTACCCGATAGCTCTGCCCCTGATACGTCTTATCAGACGGAATTTCTGTACGTGAGTGCGTCACATCAACGGCGAACGCGCCGACCGACGTGTTGATGCCCACCCCTAATAATCCGGCGGCATAATTGTTATCGGTTACCTGAATACCGGTATACCCGGTAAAAAAGTTGTTGAAGCCGTAGTAGTACGAAAACTGGGCGAGGTTAGGCTCATGATGCAGGTCATCGTCAATCACCTGTCCGGCCGAAACATCCCAACGACCAACGCCTGGACGTTGCATCTGAACGACAGAGGAGAATGGCTGGGTAAAGGTGCGTTTGCTACCATCAGCTTCTTCAATAGTCACTAACAGTTCAGAACCGAAGCCGGAGGGGTTAATGTCATCAATCGTGAAGGCGCCTGGTGGTACCGTCGCTTCGTAAATCTTGTACCCGCCCTGGGTAATGGTGACTTTGGCGTTAGTATTGGCAACGCCACGGATGACGGGGGCGTAGCTGGACAGCGAAGAGGGCAGCATACGACTGTCGCTATAGAGTCGTGCGCCACGAACGTTAACTGAGTCGAATGTTTCGCCAGTAGTATATGCTTCACCGACAATCAACTGGGAGCGTAGCGTGGGAAGATCGCGCTGCAGATAGCGGTTCTGAAAATCAAAATTGTTTACGCCGTTTTTATCCCACGAATAGTTGCCACGGGCGCGTAAATGCCATGCCCCGAGGTTAATACCAGAATTAAATGAAGCGTAGACGCTGTCATTACTGTCGCCTGAATATTCGTTGTGATAGGCGTTGATCGAGTAAGAAAGCATTCCGGCGTTAATTCCGGATTCCCACAGCGAGGGATCGACATAACCTTGATAACCTTTTAACACAAAAGCCTGGGGTACAGTGACATCCAGCCGCTGTTCGCCGCCATCAAACCTGACCTGAGCCTGATCGAACGATTTGGCTATATCCAGGCAGTCGCCATCTTCGCTATCGCGCTTGATCAGCACCACGCTGTTATCCGGCTGACGGATATGTAATTGCACCAGGTTTTTCGCCGTTAAACAGGCTGCGGCGCTTTGGGTGCCGACATCAATAAATGGCACGGTAAGGTTGCTGACCGCTTTGTCGTTAACAAAAACGCTGACGTTATAAATTCCCGGCGGTGTCGGGTTGCCTTCAGTATAGCGGGAGACATCAATGGTTGCCGCGCCGCTTCCCATCAGAAAAGAGCTGTCATACTCTACGGCTTCTTCCGCCAACACATAGTTGCTATATATAAGCGCACAGCAGACCGCAAGTAGCGTTTTTTTAGGGATGTTGGTGACACTGTTCGCCATAATCAAGGCCTTATTCCCGCTGATGTCATGAAAGTTATAAAGATGCGGAGCCGTCGATCATGCCGCCGAAGTCGCTGATCGCCTGATAAGTTATTTTTCCGGTACTGACACTGTTGCTCAGACCTTTAACCGCAAATTCCGCCTGGTTAAACGGTGCGACCATGGATGCTTCGACGCTGTATTTTTTGCCGTTGGCATCCAGGGAAATCTGGTTAAATGAGACGTAATAAGCAGTAGGGTTATTTGCCTGGAGAAAGGCTTTCCCTTGCTGTGAGGTCACCTGCCATTTGATTTTGGTTGGTGCTTCAAAGGGTTGACCTTGCAAGCCACTCGGGCGATAAAAAAGTTTGATGCGTGTGCGAAATGCCAGTTGCAGCATGTTGTTGTTGTCACTGGCGTTGTTGCTGATTTTTGGCGGGACTTCCAGCACGTTAAACCAGAACACACTTTCGCGATCGCTGGGCAATGGCGTTGCGCTGGTATAAGCAATTTTTATTGTTTGCCCGCGTTTTGGCTCGATACGCGAAACGGGGGGCGTAGAAGCAAAAGGTACTTTTATCTGACTGGGATCGGCACTATCGTCACCGGTATCAAGCCAGTTCTGTACTAATAGCGGGCGATTACCTTTATTTTCCAGACGCACGCTGACATCTTTTTTATTGGCATCATAAATAATACGTGTACCGGAAATGACAATATCAGCGAACACCGGAGCGCTGGTTAAAAGTGCACTGATAAATAATGCACTCACTGTTTTTTTAACAAAGGGAAACATAAGCACTCCTTGCTATAGTGTAATTATATGGAAACAGGAAAATAAGGTTTGCCTGCTGGCAAACCTTATGCTTATTACACAATTATTTATAAATGATGGTGTACATTGCGTTAGTGGTAACGTGACCAGCAGTAACAGCTGAGCTGTTCGGTGCTTTAACATAAGACGCGTTAAACAGGTATTGACCATCACCTTGTGCATCTAATGTTAATAACTGTACATTAGAGGCGTCATTCATATGGACCTGTTTAGTCTCAGGAGCACCATCTTTGTTTGTCATGTTATGGACAGCAATATTCACGTTTTCTGCCGGCGCAAGACCGTTAACAGTGACGTTCATATTGTTGTTCAGAGTACCGCTGGTATTTGCAAAGCTAATGGAACTCATGGTTAAAGAAGCTTCGCCACCACTGGCTGGAGCACAGTCCACAGAAATCTTAAATTCTTTTGGCAGGAAACCCACTGAAGTGTCGCTAACTTCAGGAAATGCATCAGTAACATTTGCGGTTTTGAGTGTTACTACGCCATCACTTGTGATGCTCTGTTTGCCACCATCAGCAACACCGACTTTACAAGTGCCAGACTGCACAAGGCCGTTAAAGTCGATTTGACCACCATCAGCAGCCATTGCAGATCCAGAAGCAAAAATCATAGCTGCTGCGAGAAGAGTTTTTTTCATTACATGTATCCTTACAAAAAAGTTAAAATATTGCGGGGGGATAATACTGAACGAAAGGGAAAAATGTAATAGCATGTAATTATAAATGAATTGAATATATTTGCGTTGTGTATTGTTTTGTCGTTTTTGTGTGCTAAATAAAAGGAAGTGGCGTGGTTTGTTCTAAGAAATAATATATAAAAAGATATTAATTAATTATTTCTAATTTGTAAATTAAGAATAAATAATGTTTGAAAGGGATAGGGATGTGTAAGATAAATATAATTTCTTATGACCGTAAGTATACCAATTAGCATACCTTGCGGTTATCTTCATTAAGAAATGCATTACAAGGGTAATTACCAGATTTCAGGTTGTACTGTATTTAATTTTGTAAGTATAACTTGTAATGTCTCCCCATCAGGAAACACCAGCTCCGGCGCAATTTCAAACAGCGGCCACAACATAAAACCGCGATTCTTCATATCGTAATGCGGAACGGTTAGTCGTTCGGTATTAATGGATTCATTACCAAACAGCATGATGTCGAGATCTAACGTGCGCGGCCCCCAGCGTTCGGCCTTACGAACGCGGCCTTGCTGCAATTCAATACGCTGTGTGTGATTGAGTAACTCTTCAGGTGCGAGAGTTGTTTCCAGCGCCACGGCGGCGTTTAAGTAATCCGGCTGATCTTGTGGCCCCAGCGGAGGGGTACGGTAAAACGAAGAAACGGCAAGAATGCGGCTTTCAGGAATTTCACCGAGTGCTTTCACGGCAGCATTGACCTGCTCCAGCGGAGAGGCCAGATTGCTGCCTATGGCAATATATGCCACTGTCATGTGGTGCCCTCGCGACGCGGTGCGCGTTTGCGCGGACGACGAGTACGACGGCGCTGTGCTGGTTCTTCATCCAGCTCGGTGAGCATCCCTTTTTGATCTGGTGGCGCAGAAACCTGGAATTCACCCCACCATTTCGCCAGACGTTGCAGCTCAGCGTTGCGTTCCACTTCTGCACGCAGTGCCAGCAGGTCGTAAGCGGCGCGGAACTTCGGATGCTCCAGCAGTTTCCATGCACGTTTGCCCTGACGACGGGACATGCGCAACTGCAACTGCCAGATATCGCGAGTTAGCGTAGTCAGACGTTTCGGGATCGCCAGTGAACGGCAGGCTTCGTCCAGCACATCGTTCATCGCCAGCGCGAAAGCATCGTGATAGGTAAGGCCGCTCTCTTGCGCGATTTTTTGTGCCGTCTCCAGCAGTGGATACCAGAACATGGCGGCAAACAGGAACGCCGGGTTAACGCGCATATCATTATGGATACGCGTATCAGTATTTTTCAGTACCTGCTCAATCATCCGCTCCATTGGGCTGTCGCCATTTTCCGTGAAGTAACGGGTAATGGTCGGGAACAGCGGCTGGAACAGATGATATTCACACAGCAATTTATAGGTTTCGTAACCGTAGCCTGCTTGTAGAAGTTTGAGTGATTCTTCAAACAGGCGTGCCGGTGGGATATCGTTCAGCAGGGTAGCCAGGCGTGGGATCGGTTCTGCGGTTTCCGGGCTGATACGCATACCCAACTTGGCGGCAAAACGTACCGCGCGCAGCATACGTACCGGATCTTCACGGTAGCGCGTTTCCGGGTTACCAATCAGGCGAATCACGCCGTCTTTCAGATCTTTCATGCCGCCAACGTAATCACGGACGGTAAAATCCGCGACGCTGTAATACAGGCTGTTGATGGTGAAATCGCGGCGCTGGGCGTCTTCTTCGATGGAACCGAATATGTTGTCGCGCAGCAACATGCCGTTTTGCCCACGCTGGGAGGTCGTGCGGTCGCTGACGTTGCCTTCGTGGTGCCCACGGAAGGTTGCGACTTCGATAATTTCCGGACCAAACATCACGTGAGCAAGACGGAAACGGCGACCCACCAGACGGCAGTTACGGAATAGTTTGCGCACCTGCTCAGGCGTGGCGTTAGTGGTCACGTCGAAATCTTTCGGCTTTTTGCCAAGTAACAGGTCGCGCACGCCGCCGCCAACCAGCCAGGCTTCGTATCCCGCTTTATTGAGCCTGTACATTACCTTCAGGGCATTTTCACTGATATCTTTGCGGGAAATAGCATGCTGTTCACGCGGGATCACCGTCACCTGTGGACGGGCGACTGCCTGTTCAGCCTCGCTCTCCTCGCGGCTTAGCACCTTGCGGCAAAAATTAGCGACTCGGGTAAAAATAATACACCTCGGTAGTGTCAAACATCATTCAGGACAAAAAAATAGCGGCTAATCATAGCTCAGCATGACGCATTTGAGAATGTTGAATTTACAATTGCCGACTCAGGTACGGCGGTCAGCGTCCAGTTTTTGACGGCTGACTGAAGGATTTGCTCGACGCTGAAATCCTGCCAATGTGTTTCTGCCTGCTGACCAAGAAATTGAAGTGCCGCGATTAGTACCGGGCGCGGGTCGCCTTTTGGTAACGCAGGCGCATGATTCTGCTTGGAAAGTTTAGCGCCTTGTGCGTTAAGCGCCAGCGGCAAATGAATGTAATCTGGCGCTTGCCAGTCAAAAAGCTGGTACAGCGAGATTTGCCGCACTGTGGGTTCAATCAAATCTGCGCCACGGACAATTTCAGTCACGCCCTGGAAGTGATCATCAACCACCACAGCCAGGTTATAGGCAAACAAACCATCACGGCGATGAATAATAAAATCTTCCTGCGCCAGTTTTTCGTCGGCGTGGATAATGCCGCGCAGTTGGTCAGTGAACTGCATAACCGGATGCACCTGCCGAATACGTACAGCCGCGTTGTCCGGGCCATGATGCAATTCACGGCAATGACCGTCGTAGATACCGCCAATACTGTGAATACGTGCGCGCGTACAGGTGCAGTAATAACTTAGTCCTTGCTCACGTAACCAGGCGAGGGCTTCACGATAGGCGTCGTGACGTTGGGATTGCCAGAGAACATCGCCGTCCCAGTGCAGGCCGTAATGTTCCAGTTGGCGCAGGATAGTCTCTGCGGCACCGGGAACTTCACGGGGTGGGTCGATATCTTCAATGCGTACCAGCCAGCGACCTTGCCGGGCGTGTGCTTGCAGATAGCTGCCAAGCGCAGCGATCAGAGAACCAAAATGAAGCTCGCCGGAAGGTGAGGGGGCAAAGCGTCCAATATAGTGTGTGTCTGTCATCTCTTTGAACAAAAAATAAGGCGGGAGCATTTCCCGCCTGTGGTAAACGTGATGGAACAGCTTTAATTAGCCAGCCATCTGTTTTTCGCGAATTTCAGCCAGCGTTTTGCAGTCGATGCACAGATCGGCTGTTGGGCGCGCTTCCAGACGACGAATACCAATTTCAACACCGCAGGATTCGCAGTAGCCGAAATCTTCGTCTTCCACTTTTTTCAGCGTCTTCTCGATCTTTTTGATCAGCTTACGCTCGCGATCGCGGTTACGCAGTTCGAGGCTGAACTCTTCTTCCTGGGCGGCACGGTCTACCGGATCCGGGAAGTTGGCGGCTTCATCCTGCATATGTGTAACGGTGCGATCGACTTCATCCCTGAGTTGATTACGCCATGCTTCCAGAATACGACGGAAGTGCGCCAGCTGGGCTTCGTTCATATACTCTTCGCCCGGCTTCTCCTGATATGGCTCCACCCCAGCGATGGCGAGAATACTCAGGGACGATGTTTTACGGTTTTGCCCTTCTTGCATGTTGCTTCTCCTTAACACGCACTATCGATCCCCATGTTCGGGGGAAAAATGAGGCCGCTATAAATAGCAGATGCTTTTCCGGATAGCAATTATCTAAACGTAACACTTGACAACTGTGTGAGGAAAAGCGTATTTGCGCACGCGACCAGAATGTAAATTAACCAGTTACTTATTCAACTACAGAGTAACGGGCAGTGATTTTTTAAGAGCCATACCTTCAGCAGAAAGTTCCGCCTTATAAGCCAGAATTTCTACCCCCCTCTGTTGAGCCTCTGACAATAGTTGCGCGTATTTCTCATCGATGTGGCGCGCGGGTGAAAACCGTGTAATGGCTGAATGTAGCACGGCGAAAAAAATCACTGCACGCTGGCCTTCAGCCGCTACGCTCATCAACTCCCGAAGATGTTTCTGACCTCGTTCAGTCACTGCATCGGGAAAGTATCCCTGTTCGTTTTCCGCTAACGTAACCGATTTCACTTCAATATAGCAGTCAGGTCGAAACCTCGCCTGTAACATGAAGTCAACACGGCTGCGTTCGGCACCGTATTTTACTTCGCTTTTCAGCGAGCTATAGCCTGACAGCTCCGAAATATTCCCATTAAGGATAGCCTCTTTCGTCAATCTGTTTGCCCAAAGTGTATTGACGCAAATAAATGCACCGTTTTGGCTTTGGGTCAGTTCCCAGGTGTGCGGATATTTCCGTTTTGTGTTGTCGGAAGTTGAATACCAGACGGTATCTCCAGGTGTTGCACAACCGGTCATCGCGCCAGTATTCGGGCAGTGTAGCGTTAATTCCTGGCCATCTGGTGTGATCACATCGGCTAAAAAACGTTTATAACGTTGAACCAGCGTGGCGCGTTGTAGAGGGGGTGAAAATTCCATTGCGATAAAACCCTTGTTATTGCGTCAGTGTCCAGCGTTTTAGCGGCGTGTAGCGTGTGCGTCCTCGGGCAAACGAGGAAGCGTAAAGGGTGAACTCCGTCACCGCATACGACCAGTTAAAGCCAGGCGGCGGGATTGTCACCGCCTCGCTGGCATCGCGCAATAAGGTGATATGCGGATGAAACGGTCGATTGCTTTGAAAACAACCACTGCGCGCTGCTTGTGAACGAAGCATATTCGCCAGTTGGATTAATCCGCGCGGCGGCTGGCGCATACCAAGCCACACCACGCGAGAACGTAGCCACTGACCGGCGTCATCAAGCGTTAGTGTGAAACCGGGTTGACGAATCCGTCCGGCCAAAAGTGAGAGCGCCTTCTCTTTCTCTGCGCTCACTTCGCCTAAAAACGCCAGCGTCAGATGCAAGTTCTCAGCGGCAACCGGACGCCCCGCTTCTGGTGGAAACTGTGCGGCGCGCCAGTGGATAATCTGTCCGCGGATTTCTGCAGGTAAGTCGATGGCAAAGAACAGCCGTTGCGGTTCAGACATGTCAGGCACTCGGTTATGAATTACCGCGATGCTACAATGCGCCGCGAAGAATGTTAACCCTCAGGAGCGTTTTGTGTCGTCGTTGCCCGTTGCTGCCGTCTTACCTGAATTACTTGCCGCCCTCGATTGTGCACCGCAGGTGTTATTAAGCGCGCCGACCGGAGCCGGGAAATCGACCTGGCTGCCGCTGCAACTGCTGGCGCATCCTGGTATTCGCGGGAAAATCATCCTGCTGGAGCCGCGGCGTCTGGCGGCGCGTAACGTCGCGCAACGGCTGGCGGAGCTGCTTAACGAAAAGCCCGGCGATACCGTTGGCTACCGGATGCGTGCGCAAAATTGCGTCGGGCCGAATACCCGTTTGGAAGTCGTTACTGAAGGGGTGTTGACGCGCATGATCCAACGCGACCCGGAACTAAGCGGCGTCGGTCTGGTGATCCTTGATGAGTTTCATGAACGCAGTCTGCAGGCGGATCTGGCGCTGGCGTTGTTACTCGATGTGCAACAAGGGCTGCGCGATGACCTGAAGCTGCTGATTATGTCAGCCACGCTGGATAACGAGCGCTTACAGCAAATGTTGCCGGAAGCCCCCGTTGTTGTTTCCGCAGGGCGTTCGTATCCGGTGGAGCGCCGCTATTTGCCGCTGCCTACACATCAACGTTTTGACGAAGCCGTTGCTGTCGCCACCGCCGAATTGCTACGCCAGGAAGCAGGATCTCTGCTGCTG
Organism: Escherichia sp. KTE96; assembly: GCF_000408525.1. Classification (NCBI taxonomy): domain Bacteria; kingdom Pseudomonadati; phylum Pseudomonadota; class Gammaproteobacteria; order Enterobacterales; family Enterobacteriaceae; genus Escherichia; species Escherichia sp. KTE96. The sequence goes on from NZ_KE137149.1 coordinate 1,252,789, forward strand.
TTTTTACCTGGCGTCGGGGAAATTCAGCGTGTGCAGGAACAACTGGCTTCGCGTGTAGGCAGTGATGTGTTGCTTTGTCCACTGTATGGCGCATTGTCGTTGAACGATCAGCGAAAAGCGATCCTCCCGGCACCACAAGGGATGCGCAAAGTGGTGCTGGCAACCAATATTGCTGAAACCAGTTTAACTATCGAAGGTATTCGCCTGGTGGTGGATTGCGCCCAGGAAAGGATGGCGCGCTTTGATCCGCGAACGGGTCTTACACGGTTGATTACCCAGCGAGTTAGTCAGGCGTCGATGACGCAGCGTGCCGGGCGCGCCGGGCGACTGGAGCCGGGCATTTGCCTGCATTTGATCGCCAAAGAGCAGGCGGAACGCGCCGCTGCACAAAGTGAACCGGAAATCTTACAAAGCGATCTCTCCGGTTTGCTGATGGAATTACTGCAATGGGGATGCAGCGATCCGGCGCAGATGAACTGGTTGGATCAACCACCAACGGTGAATCTACAGGCTGCGAAACGCCTGTTACAGATGCTTGGCGCGCTGGATGGCGAACGACTTAGCGCGAAAGGGCAAAAAATGGCGACGCTGGGTAATGATCCACGGTTAGCCGCTATGCTGGTGAGCGCGAAGAGTGATGATGAAGCCGCTACCGCCGCAAAAATTGCCGCCATTCTCGAAGAGCCGCCCCGCATGGGGAATAGCGACCTGGAAGTGGCGTTTTCCCGCAATCAACCGGCCTGGCAACAGCGTAGTCAGCAACTGTTAAAGCGCTTAAACGTCCGTGGTGGCGAGGCCGACAGTGCGTTTATTGCGCCGCTGCTTGCCCAGGCCTTTGCCGATCGTATTGCTCGTCGCCGTGGCCAGGATGGTCGTTATCAACTGGCGAACGGTATGGGAGCAATGCTGGACGCGGATGATGCCTTAAGCCGCCACGAGTGGTTGATCGCTCCTTTATTATTGCAGGGCAGCGCCTCGCCGGATGCGCGAATTCTACTGGCGCTACCGGTCGATATTGATGAGTTAGTGCAACGCTGCTCACAGCTATTACAGCAATCTGACACCGTTGAATGGGACGATGCACAAGGCACGCTGAAGGCCTGGCGTCGGTTGCAGATTGGTCAGCTCACAGTAAAAGTACAGCCGCTGGCGAAACCGTCGGAAGATGAATTACATCATGCAATGCTCAACGGTATTCGCGATAAAGGTCTAAACGTTCTTAACTGGACGCCGGAAGCGGAGCAGCTACGCTTGCGTTTGCTGTGTGCTGCAAAGTGGTTACCGGAATATGACTGGCCAGCAATGGATGAGGCGAGCTTGCTGGCGTCGCTGGAAACGTGGCTGCTGCCACATATGGCCGGCGTACATTCGCTGCGTGGCCTGAAATCTCTTGATGTTTATCAGGCGCTGCGCGGATTACTTGATTGGGGAATGCAGCAACGTCTGGATAGTGAATTGCCTGCGCATTACACTGTGCCGACGGGAAGCCGGATCGCCATTCGTTATCATGAAGATAACCCACCCGCGCTGGCGGTGAGAATGCAAGAGATGTTTGGCGAAGCCACTAATCCGACTATCGCTCAGGGGCGCGTGCCGCTGGTGCTGGAATTGCTTTCACCCGCCCAGAGGCCGCTGCAAATCACGCGTGATTTAAGTGCCTTCTGGCAGGGAGCGTATCGCGAGGTGCAAAAAGAGATGAAAGGGCGTTATCCCAAACACGTCTGGCCGGACGACCCGGCGAATACCGCACCGACGCGACGGACGAAAAAGTATTCGTGAGGTTGGTAAACGGGCACGGGCAGTCCCTTCGCCCCGGTTCTCTCCCATAGGGGGAGGGCGAAAAGTACTTTGAGAGATATCTTCTTCTGTCTTGTCACAGAAGAATACAAAATCGGGCTTTTGCGCCTGAATATTGCGGAGAAAATGTATGGCCGGGAATGACCGCGAGCCAATTGGACGCAAAGGGAAACCGACGCGTCCTGTCAAACAAAAGGTAAGCCGTCGTCGCTACGAAGATGACGACGATTATGATGACTATGAGGATGAAGAACCGATGCCACGCAAAGGTAAGGGCAAAGGGCGTAAGCCTCGTGGTAAACGCGGCTGGCTATGGCTGCTACTGAAACTGGGGATCGTATTTGCGGTGTTAATCGCCGTTTACGGTGTTTATCTCGATCAAAAAATTCGCAGCCGTATCGATGGCAAGGTGTGGCAATTGCCAGCGGCAGTTTATGGTCGGATGGTAAACCTTGAGCCAGACATGACCATCAGCAAGAACGAGATGGTGAAATTGCTGGAGGCCACGCAATATCGTCAGGTGTCGAAGATGACCCGTCCTGGCGAATTTACCGTGCAGGCCAACAGCATTGAGATGATCCGCCGTCCGTTTGATTTCCCGGATAGTAAAGAAGGACAGGTGCGTGCGCGTCTGACTTTTGAGGGCGATCATCTGGCGACTATTGTCAATATGGAGAACAACCGTCAGTTCGGTTTCTTCCGTCTTGATCCGCGTCTGATCACCATGATCTCCTCACCAAACGGCGAACAGCGTCTGTTTGTGCCGCGTAGTGGCTTCCCGGATTTGCTGGTAGATACTTTGCTGGCGACAGAAGACCGTCATTTCTACGAGCATGATGGTATCAGTCTCTACTCCATTGGACGTGCGGTGCTGGCGAACCTGACCGCCGGGCGCACGGTGCAGGGGGCGAGTACGCTGACTCAACAGTTAGTGAAGAACCTGTTCCTCTCTAGCGAACGTTCTTACTGGCGTAAAGCGAACGAAGCCTATATGGCGTTAATCATGGATGCGCGTTACAGCAAAGACCGCATTCTTGAGCTGTATATGAACGAGGTATATCTCGGTCAGAGCGGTGACAACGAAATCCGTGGTTTCCCGCTGGCAAGCCTGTACTACTTTGGTCGTCCGGTAGAAGAGTTGAGCCTTGATCAGCAGGCGCTGTTAGTCGGTATGGTGAAAGGTGCGTCTATCTATAACCCGTGGCGCAACCCGAAACTGGCGCTTGAGCGACGTAACCTGGTACTGCGTCTGCTGCAACAGCAGCAGATTATTGATCAAGAACTCTACGACATGTTGAGCGCACGTCCGCTGGGCGTACAGCCGCGCGGTGGGGTGATCTCTCCGCAGCCTGCCTTTATGCAACTGGTGCGCCAGGAGTTGCAGGCGAAACTGGGCGATAAAGTGAAAGATCTCTCTGGCGTGAAGATCTTCACTACTTTTGACTCGGTGGCTCAGGACGCGGCAGAAAAAGCCGCCGTGGAAGGCATTCCGGCACTGAAGAAACAGCGTAAGTTGAGCGATCTGGAAACGGCGATTGTGGTTGTTGACCGCTTTAGCGGTGAAGTTCGCGCGATGGTCGGTGGCTCCGAACCGCAGTTTGCGGGTTACAACCGTGCGATGCAGGCGCGTCGTTCGATTGGATCACTGGCAAAACCAGCGACCTATCTGACGGCCTTAAGCCAGCCGAAAATCTATCGCCTGAATACGTGGATTGCCGATGCGCCAATCGCGCTGCGTCAGCCTAACGGTCAGGTCTGGTCACCACAGAACGATGACCGCCGTTATAGCGAGAGCGGCAGAGTAATGTTGGTAGATGCGCTGACCCGTTCGATGAACGTGCCAACGGTGAATCTGGGGATGGCGTTAGGGTTACCTGCGGTAACGGACACCTGGATTAAACTGGGCGTGCCGAAAGATCAGTTGAATCCGGTTCCGGCAATGTTGCTTGGGGCGCTGAACTTAACGCCAATCGAAGTGGCGCAGGCATTCCAGACTATCGCCAGCGGTGGTAACCGTGCGCCGCTTTCTGCATTGCGTTCAGTCATTGCCGAAGACGGTAAAGTGCTCTATCAGAGCTTCCCGCAGGCGGAACGCGCAGTTCCGGCACAAGCGGCGTATCTGACGCTATGGACCATGCAGCAAGTGGTGCAACGTGGTACTGGTCGCCAATTGGGAGCGAAATACCCGAATCTGCACCTGGCGGGCAAAACCGGGACTACCAACAACAACGTTGATACCTGGTTTGCGGGCATTGACGGCAGCACGGTGACCATCACCTGGGTTGGCCGCGATAACAACCAGCCGACTAAGTTGTACGGTGCCAGCGGGGCGATGTCGATTTACCAGCGTTATCTGGCTAACCAGACGCCAACGCCGCTGAATCTTGTACCGCCGGAAGATATCGTGGATATGGGCGTCGACTACGACGGCAACTTTGTTTGCAGCGGTGGAATGCGTATCTTGCCGGTCTGGACCAGCGATCCGCAATCGCTGTGCCAACAGAGTGAGATGCAGCAGCCGTCAGGCAATCCGTTTGATCAGTCTTCTCAGCCGCAGCAGCAGCAACCTGCTCAACAAGAGCAGAAAGACAGCGACGGCGTGGCGGGCTGGATTAAGGAAATGTTTGGTAGTAATTAACATTTAACTGTGACCTACCGGATGGCGTGCCGCCATCCGGTAAAATAACATCCTTCCAAAAGCATTAACCCTTTCTTTTCATCTGATTGTTTATTGACCCTTTGGTTGCTTCTCTGATGGGTACTGCTTGCCATCGTCTCGCCGTTTCGAATATTATTTCATCTTTATAATAATCATTCTCGTTTACGTTATCATTCACTTTCACTTTACATCAGAGATATACCAATGGCGCGTTACAAAACTGCTCAGCCAAAACACTCGCTGCGTAAAATCGCAGTCGTAGTAGCCACAGCGGTTAGCGGCATGTCTGTTTATGCACAGGCAGCGGTTGAACCGAAAGAAGAGACTATCACCGTTACCGCTGCACCTGCGCCGCAAGAAAGCGCATGGGGGCCGGCAGCCACTATTGCGGCGCGACAGTCAGCCACCGGTACTAAAACAGATACGCCGATTCAAAAAGTACCGCAGTCTATTTCTGTGGTCACAGCCGAAGAGATGGCGCTACACCAGCCAAAGTCCGTAAAAGAAGCGCTTAGCTATACGCCAGGAGTTTCGGTCGGTACGCGTGGTGCGTCCAACACTTATGACCACCTGATCATCCGTGGTTTTGCTGCAGAAGGCCAAAGTCAGAATAACTATCTGAACGGCCTGAAGATGCAGGGTAACTTCTATAACGATGCGGTTATCGATCCGTATATGCTTGAGCGCGCTGAAATCATGCGTGGTCCGGTTTCCGTGCTTTACGGGAAAAGCAGCCCAGGTGGCTTGTTGAATATGGTCAGCAAGCGCCCGACTACCGAACCGCTGAAAGAAGTTCAGTTTAAAGCCGGTACTGACAGCCTGTTCCAGACTGGTTTTGATTTCAGCGATGCGCTGGATGATGACGGCGTTTATTCTTATCGTCTGACCGGTCTTGCGCGTTCTGCTAATGCCCAGCAGAAGGGCGCAGAAGAGCAGCGTTATGCTATTGCTCCTGCGTTCACCTGGCGTCCGGACGATAAAACCAATTTCACCTTCCTTTCTTACTTCCAGAACGAGCCGGAAACGGGCTATTACGGCTGGTTGCCGAAAGAGGGAACCGTTGAGCCGCTGCCGAACGGTAAGCGTCTGCCGACCGACTTTAACGAAGGTGCGAAGAACAATACCTATTCTCGTAACGAGAAGATGGTGGGCTACAGCTTCGACCACGAATTTAACGACACCTTTACGGTGCGTCAGAACCTGCGTTTTGCTGAAAACAAAACCTCGCAAAACAGCGTTTATGGCTACGGTGTCTGCTCCGATCCGGCGAATGCTTACAGCCAGCAGTGTGCAGCTATAGCACCTGCGGATAAAGGTCACTACCTGGCGCGGAAATACGTTGTTGATGATGAGAAACTGCAAAACTTCTCTGTTGATACCCAGTTACAAAGCAAATTCGCCACTGGCGATATCGACCATACTCTGCTGACTGGCGTCGACTTTATGCGTATGCGTAATGACATCAACGCCTGGTTTGGTTACGACGACTCTGTGCCGCTGTTGAATCTGTATAATCCGGTGAATACCGATTTCGATTTCAATGCCAAAGACCCGGATAACTCCGGCCCGTACCGCATCCTGAATAAGCAGAAGCAAACAGGCATTTACGTTCAGGATCAGGCGCAGTGGGATAAAGTACTGGTCACTCTGGGCGGTCGTTATGACTGGGCAGATCAAGAATCGCTTAACCGTGTAGCGGGAACGACTGACAAACGTGATGACAAACAGTTCACCTGGCGTGGTGGTGTTAACTATCTGTTTGATAACGGCGTAACACCGTACTTCAGCTATAGCGAATCGTTTGAACCTTCTTCTCAGGTCGGGAAGGATGGTAATATTTTCGCACCGTCTAAAGGTAAGCAGTACGAAGTCGGCGTGAAATACGTACCGGAAGATCGCCCAATCGTGGTGACGGGTGCACTGTATAATCTCACCAAAACTAACAACCTGATGGCAGATCCTGAGGGTTCATTCTTCTCGGTTGAAGGTGGTGAGATCCGCGCGCGTGGCGTAGAAATCGAAGCAAAAGCGGCGCTGTCGGCAAGTGTTAACGTGGTCGGTTCTTATACCTACACCGATGCGGAATACACCACCGATACTACCTACAAAGGTAATACGCCTGCGCAGGTGCCAAAACACATGGCTTCTCTGTGGGCTGACTATACCTTCTTTGACGGCCCGCTTTCTGGCCTGACGCTGGGTACTGGCGGTCGTTATACTGGCTCCAGCTACGGTGATCCGGCTAACTCCTTTAAAGTGGGAAGTTATACGGTAGTTGATGCGTTAGTGCGTTATGATCTGGCGCGAGTTGGTATGGCTGGCTCCAACGTGGCGCTGCATGTTAACAACCTGTTCGATCGTGAATACGTCGCCAGTTGCTTTAACACCTATGGCTGCTTCTGGGGCGCAGAACGTCAGGTCGTTGCAACCGCAACCTTCCGTTTCTAATTTTCGCTTTGGGCACGGATTTCCGTGCCCGCTTCACAAGTTGGCTGTTATGCAGGAATACACGAATCATTCCGATACCACTTTTGCACTGCGTAATATTTCCTTTCGTGTGCCGGGGCGCACGCTTTTGCATCCGCTGTCGTTAACCTTTCCTGCCGGGAAAGTGACCGGCCTGATTGGTCACAACGGTTCTGGTAAATCCACACTGCTCAAAATGCTGGGACGTCATCAGCCGCCGTCGGAAGGCGAAATTCTTCTTGATGCCCAGCCGTTGGAAAGCTGGAGCAGTAAAGCCTTTGCCCGCAAAGTCGCTTATTTGCCGCAGCAGATTCCTCCGGCTGAAGGGATGACCGTGCGCGAACTGGTGGCGATTGGTCGCTATCCGTGGCACGGCGCGTTGGGGCGATTTGGCGTGGCAGATCGCGAAAAGGTCGAAGAAGCCATCGCTCTTGTCGGCTTAAAACCACTGGCGCATCGGCTGGTGGATAGCCTTTCTGGCGGTGAACGTCAGCGAGCGTGGATCGCCATGCTGGTGGCGCAGGATAGCCGATGCCTGCTGCTGGATGAACCGACCTCGGCGTTGGATATCGCTCATCAGGTTGACGTGTTGGCGCTGGTGCATCGTTTAAGCCAGGAACGCGGCCTGACGGTGATTGCTGTGCTGCACGATATCAATATGGCGGCGCGTTACTGTGATTATCTGGTCGCCCTGCGCGGCGGTGAAATGATTGCTCAGGGAACGCCTGCGGAAATTATGCGCGGCGAAACCCTCGAAATGATTTATGGCATCCCGATGGGTATTTTGCCGCATCCGGCGGGTGCCGCACCTGTGAGTTTTGTTTATTGATGAGCGGCTTACCTCTTCTTTCGCGTCGTCGACTGTTAACGGCGATGGCGCTTTCTCCGTTGTTATGGCAGATGAATACCGCTCGCGCGGCGGCGATTGATCCGCATCGTATTGTGGCGCTGGAGTGGTTGCCGGTGGAACTGCTACTGGCGCTCGGCATCATGCCTTACGGTGTGGCGGACACCATTAACTATCGACTGTGGGTCAGCGAACCGCCATTACCGGAATCGGTGATTGACGTTGGTTTGCGTACAGAACCTAACCTCGAACTACTGACCGAAATGAAACCGTCGTTTATGGTCTGGTCGGCAGGATATGGCCCTTCGCCAGAAATGCTGGCACGCATTGCACCGGGGCGCGGATTTAACTTCAGCGACGGCAAACAGCCACTGATGATGGCGCGTAAATCACTGACGGAAATGGCGAATTTGCTCAACCTGCAAAGCGCGGCAGAAAAGCATTTAGCGCAATATGAAAAATTTATCCGCAGTATGAAACCCCGCTTTGTAAAGCGTGGAGCGCGCCCGTTATTGCTGACGTCGCTTCTCGATCCGCGCCATATGCTGGTCTTCGGTCCAAACAGCTTGTTCCAGGAAATTCTCGATGAGTACGGTATTGTGAATGCATGGCAAGGGGAAACCAACTTCTGGGGCAGTACCGCGGTCAGTATTGATCGTCTGGCGGCGTATAAAGATGTTGATGTGCTGTGTTTTGATCACGATAACAGTAAGGACATGGACGCGTTAATGGCGACACCGCTGTGGCAGGCCATGCCGTTTGTCCGTGCAGGGCGTTTTCAACGCGTACCCGCAGTTTGGTTCTATGGCGCGACGCTTTCGGCAATGCACTTTGTGCGCATTCTGGATAACGCCATTGGAGGCCAGGCGTGAGTAAACGAATTGCGCTTTTTCCGGCGTTATTGTTGGCGTTGCTGGTGATTGCCGCTGTGGTGCTCACCTGGATGAACTTCTCGCATGCGCTGCCGCGTAGCCAGTGGACTCAGGCAATCTGGTCGCCGGATATTGACGTCATTGAGCAGATGATTTTTCACTACAGCTTGCTGCCGCGTCTGGCTATTTCGCTGCTGGTTGGCGCGGGTCTGGGGCTGGTTGGCGTGCTGTTTCAGCAAGTGCTACGTAACCCGCTGGCGGAACCGACCACGCTTGGCGTCGCAACGGGCGCGCAACTGGGGATTACCGTCACCACGCTGTGGGCGATTCCTGGTGTGGCGGCAAGTCAGTTCGCCGCGCTGGCGGGGGCTTGTGTGGTTGGCTTAATCGTCTTTGGCGTCGCGTGGGGTAAACGCCTTTCGCCAGTGACGTTGATCCTCGCGGGTCTGGTCGTGAGCCTTTATTGCGGGGCAATCAACCAGTTACTGGTCATTTTTCATCATGACCAGTTGCAAAGCATGTTCCTGTGGAGCACCGGTACGCTGACGCAAACCGACTGGGGCGGCGTTGAACGTTTATGGCCGCAGTTACTGGGCGGCGTGATGCTGACATTGCTACTACTGCGCCCGTTAACCCTGATGGGGCTTGATGATGGCGTGGCGCGCAATCTGGGGCTGGCACTGTCGCTGGCGCGTCTGGCTGCGCTGTCTCTGGCGATTGTTATCAGCGCCTTGCTGGTGAACGCGGTCGGGATTATCGGCTTTATCGGTTTGTTCGCGCCGCTGCTGGCGAAAATGCTGGGCGCGCGTCGTCTGCTGCCGCGGCTGATGCTGGCGTCACTGATTGGGGCACTCATTCTCTGGCTTTCCGATCAGATAATTCTCTGGCTAACCCGCGTATGGATGGAAGTTTCCACCGGATCGGTCACTGCACTGATTGGTGCGCCGCTGCTGCTATGGCTGCTGCCACGTTTACGCAGCATTAGCGCGCCGGATATGAAGGTTAACGATCGGGTCGCGATTGAACGCCAACATGTGCTGGCGTTTGCCCTCGCTGGTGGTGTGCTGCTGCTGATTGCCGTAGTGGTGGCGCTGTCGTTTGGTCGTGATTCGCAAGGCTGGACGTGGGCGAGTGGGGTACTGCTTGAGGATTTAATGCCCTGGCGCTGGCCGCGAATTATGGCGGCACTGTTTGCAGGCGTGATGCTGGCAGTGGCTGGCTGTATTATTCAGCGGCTGACCGGAAACCCGATGGCAAGCCCCGAAGTGCTGGGGATCAGCTCTGGTGCGGCGTTTGGCGTAGTGCTGATGCTGTTTCTGGTGCCGGGCAACGCCTTTGGCTGGTTGCTGCCCGCGGGAAGTCTCGGTGCGGCGGTGACGCTGTTGATCATTATGATCGCCGCCGGGCGCGGTGGATTTTCACCACATCGGATGCTGCTGGCGGGGATGGCATTAAGCACCGCGTTCACTATGCTGCTGATGATGTTGCAGGCGAGCGGCGATCCACGTATGGCGCAAGTGCTGACCTGGATTTCCGGTTCGACCTACAATGCCACCGATGCGCAGGTCTGGCGCACCGGAATTGTGATGGTGATTTTGCTGGCAATTACGCCGCTGTGCCGTCGCTGGCTGACCATTTTACCGCTGGGTGGTGATACCGCACGAGCCGTGGGGATGGCGCTGACGCCGACGCGAGTTGCGTTGCTGATGCTGGCGGCCTGTCTGACGGCGACCGCGACAATGACCATTGGGCCATTGAGTTTTGTTGGTCTGATGGCACCACATATTGCACGGATGATGGGCTTTCGACGGACGATGCCGCACATTGTGATTTCGGCGCTGGTGGGTGGTTTGCTGCTGGTGTTTGCGGACTGGTGCGGGCGGATGGTGTTGTTTCCGTTCCAGATCCCGGCGGGATTATTGTCGACGTTTATCGGCGCGCCGTATTTTATTTATTTGCTGAGAAAGCAGAGCCGTTAATAAAATGCCTCGCCCGGTGGGCGAGGCAAAATCATCACAACTTAGCAAACACCCGACGTGCGGCATCGATGGTGTTATTGATATCTTCCATGCTGTGCGCCACGGACATAAAGCCCGCTTCAAACGCTGACGGTGCCAGGTAAACACCTTCGTCCAGCATCATATGGAAGAAACGCTTAAAGCGTTCCACGTCACAGGCCATTACGTCCTGATAACACGTCACTGACCCGGCATCGGTAAAGAAAATACCGAACATGCCGCCAACGTGGTTCACAACCAGAGGAATCCCCGCTTCTTCTGCCGCTTCCAACAAGCCTTCCGCCAGACGTGTTGTCAGCTCATCCAGTGTCTCGTGAACACCCGGCTGCGCGACTTCATTCAGACAGGCGAAACCGGCTGCCATCGCAATTGGGTTACCGGAAAGTGTACCCGCCTGATACACCGGGCCGGTCGGGGCCAGCGCATCCATCACATCACGACGGCCGCCGAAGGCACCAACAGGCATCCCGCCGCCAATGATTTTGCCCAGACAGGTGAGATCCGGCACGACACCGTAATAATCCTGTGCGCCCGCCAGCGCCACGCGGAAGCCGGTCATTACTTCATCAATGATTAGCAACGCGCCAAACTCGTCACACAGCGCGCGCAGACCCGGCAGAAACTCCGGCAACGGCGGAACGCAGTTCATGTTACCGGCTACCGGTTCAACGATAATACAGGCAATTTCTTCCGGGTACTGCTCAAACGCGGCGCGCACAGACGCCAGATCGTTATAGGTACAGGTTAAGGTATGTTTGGCGAAATCCGCCGGAACGCCCGGAGAGTTCGGTTGACCCAGCGTCAGTGCGCCAGATCCTGCTTTCACTAACAGACAGTCGGCGTGGCCGTGGTAACAACCTTCGAATTTAATGATTTTATCGCGGCCGGTAAAACCACGGGCGAGGCGGATAGCGCTCATCGTCGCTTCGGTGCCGGAGTTCACCATACGCACCATATCCATCGTCGGCACCAGTTCGGTCACCAGTTCCGCCATTTTTACTTCCATTTCGGTCGGCGCACCAAAGCTCAGACCGCGCCCGGCGGCTTCAATTACTGCGTTACGGATCGCCGGGTGGTTATGGCCCAGCACCATCGGCCCCCAGGAACCGACATAATCGATATACGCTTTGCCATCAACATCGTACAGATAAGCGCCGTCCGCTTTTTCGATAAACAGTGGAGTGCCGCCCACGCCGGTAAAAGCGCGAACAGGGGAGTTCACACCGCCAGGGATCAGCTCGCGCGCTGCGCTGTAAAGATTTTCAGACTTACTCATGGAGGGTTCCTGATTCGTAGAAAAAGTGAATGGCTGCTATTCTATGTTATTCATAACAAGTTAAATACTCGTCAAGCATCAGGTTGCTTGTACTGCGGCAACCCGGATTTCTAAGAGTATAAAAGTTTTGCGCATTTGAAACATTACGCTTTGCAAAGGATTTTCATCGAACGAGCGAGTAGAATGCCGTCATCTTATTTGTATGACCAATAAGTGATCATTGGATGAAAACTGATACACCCTCTTCTGAAATACCGCAGGCTGCGCGTCTGCGACGTAGACAACTGATTCGTCAACTTCTTGAGCGCGACAAAACGCCATTAGCCATTTTGTTTATGGCTGCGGTCGTCGGCACCCTTGTCGGGCTGGCGGCAGTAGCTTTTGACAAAGGCGTCGCCTGGTTGCAGAACCAACGTATGGGCGCGCTGGTACATACTGCCGATAATTACCCACTTTTGTTGACCGTCGCTTTTCTCTGTTCGGCGGTGCTGGCGATGTTCGGTTATTTTTTGGTGCGCAAATACGCGCCGGAAGCAGGTGGTTCGGGTATTCCGGAAATTGAAGGCGCGCTGGAAGATCAACGTCCCGTCCGCTGGTGGCGTGTATTGCCGGTGAAGTTCTTTGGTGGTCTGGGAACGCTGGGCGGTGGCATGGTGCTGGGACGCGAAGGGCCAACCGTACAGATCGGCGGTAACATTGGCCGCATGGTGCTTGATATTTTCCGCATGAAAGGTGATGAAGCTCGTCACACGTTGCTGGCAACCGGTGCGGCGGCGGGGCTGGCGGCGGCCTTTAACGCGCCGCTCGCGGGCATTCTTTTTATTATCGAAGAGATGCGTCCGCAATTCCGCTATACGCTAATTTCGATTAAAGCGGTATTTATTGGCGTCATTATGTCGACCATTATGTACCGGATATTTAATCACGAAGTCGCGTTAATTGACGTAGGTAAACTCTCTGATGCGCCGCTCAATACGCTCTGGCTTTATCTGATCCTCGGTATTATTTTTGGTATCTTCGGCCCTATTTTTAATAAATGGGTGCTGGGGATGCAGGATTTGTTGCACCGTGTGCACGGCGGCAATATCACGAAATGGGTGCTGATGGGCGGTGCGATTGGCGGCCTGTGTGGCTTGCTTGGTTTCGTTGCGCCAGAAACTTCGGGCGGCGGTTTTAACCTGATTCCTATCGCGACAGCAGGGAATTTCAGCATGGGAATGCTGATTTTTATTTTTGTTGCGCGGGTGATCACCACACTGCTCTGCTTTTCTTCTGGTGCACCGGGCGGTATTTTCGCCCCGATGCTGGCGCTTGGTACGGTTTTGGGAACGGCATTTGGCATGGTCGCTACGGAACTGTTTCCGCAATATCACCTTGAAGCAGGGACATTTGCTATTGCTGGAATGGGCGCGTTACTGGCGGCATCCGTTCGTGCGCCGCTAACCGGGATAATATTGGTACTTGAGATGACAGATAACTATCAGCTCATTTTGCCAATGATTATTACTGGTCTTGGCGCAACACTATTAGCACAATTTACCGGCGGAAAACCGCTATACTCAGCGATTCTTGCCCGCACGCTGGCAAAACAGGAAGCGGAACAACTGGCGCGAAGCAAGGCCGCGGCTGCCAGCGAGAATACTTGAACGAAATACCAGGGTATTAGATAATGGCGCTTATTATTGGGTTAGAATTTGCCCAATTGCCGATGTCGTTTGGAGCAAAATATGAGTGATGACGTAGCACTGCCGCTGGAATTTACCGACGCAGCAGCCAACAAAGTTAAAAGCCTGATCGCTGATGAAGATAACCCGAATCTGAAGTTACGCGTGTATATCACTGGTGGCGGTTGCAGCGGCTTCCAGTATGGTTTCACCTTTGATGATCAGGTGAACGAAGGCGATATGACTATCGAAAAACAGGGCGTAGGCCTGGTGGTTGACCCGATGAGTCTGCAATACCTGGTCGGCGGTTCCGTTGACTATACCGAAGGTCTGGAAGGTTCACGTTTCATCGTGACCAACCCGAACGCGAAAAGCACCTGCGGTTGCGGTTCTTCCTTCAGCATCTAATCTGCTTTTAATATGCCGGATAACCTATCCGGCATATCTTCTCTTCAACGTCCATTATCATCCAGTGCAAACGTCGGTAGTTTAAGATGCCAACGGATAGCTGCCAGCCTAATCAATAGCGTTACAACCATCCCCATCATACTGGCTGTTTCCAGCGGTACGGAGAACGTGTAATGGGCTGTAGCGTGGACAATACCGCCGATAATGCAGGCCGTCGCGTAGATTTCTGTGCGTAATATCATCGGGATTTCACGCGCCAGTACATCCCGGATGATCCCGCCGCCAACGCCGGTGATCACACCCATACAAACGGCAATCAGTGGGCCTGCTTCCGCATTAAAGGCTTTGTTGACACCAATACCAACAAACACCGCCAGGCCAACCGCGTCAAGCACAGGCAGCATCCATTTTGGTAAGCGTCTTGGCTGGCGTACCAGAACGATAGTCAACATACTGGTCACCATCGCGACGACCAGGTCTGTGGGATCTTTCACCCAAAATACCGGACCGTGATCCAGCGCCATGTCGCGAATTGTCCCGCCACCTACTGCGGTAACCACGCCCAGAACCAGGACGCCAAAAGGGTCCATACGCAATTTTCCGGCCAGCAAAACGCCGGAGATGGCAAATACCGCTGTGCCGACTATATCCAGCCAATAGACGAGCATTTCTCAATCCCCACTGAGCACCTGAAAATATCAGGCGCTAATCCACCTGTGAAAGCGCATTACAGAGTTGTTGTGCAGCGAGGATAATACGTGGGCTTGCGCGTTCAAACCAGTCGCTCGTGAGAGGAATAACGGGAATTTTGAGCTGTTCGCCCCAGTATTGCTTTATTTTAGGAATTTTATCCGCTCCGCCCGTGATGACAATAGCCTGTGGGGCGCGTGCTAATACCTGTTCGCGGCTAACCTGCGGCCAGGGAACCCGGCTGTCTTTAAAGATGTTTTCTCCGCCGCAAACTTCCAGCACCTGGTTCTGAATCGACTCTTTTCCGCTGGTGAACGGCGGATTAATGCCGAATTGTAAGAAAACACGTTTTTTAGGTTTATCAGCATATTGCGCTTTCAGTTGCGCATACTGTTCCAGTAAGGTTTGCGCGGCTTGCCCGGCTTTGTCTGGCTGCGGGCTCCAGGGTGCCAGTTGGCGTAGCGCATCAGCAATTTGTTCAATGCTTGTCGCATCGACCCACATCACTTTTATTCCCAGCGAAATCAGTTGGTCAACCTGCCGCTCGGCATTGCCCCCGCGCCAGGCAATCACCAGATCGGGCTTCAGCGCCACGATGCGCTCCAGATTCATCCCCTGCCAGGTGGAAACCTGCTCAATCTTCCGGGCTTCTGGTGGATAGTCGGAATAACTGCTGACCCCTACCGGGGTGATCCCGGCGGCAAAGGCAAGTTCAGTGTTGGCGGGAGAAAGAGTGATAACGCGCGGCGCGGCGTTGAGCCACAGCGGCGCGAGAAAAGACAGGGCGACCAGCGCCCTGAACAGTGACTTAGCCATGAGTCAGTTTCTGCACCAGTGACTCAACCATCAGGCTGGACTGTTTGGCTGCAACGGCCAGAAATTCGTCGAAGCTGAGATGAGACTGCTGATCGGCCACGTCAGAGATGGCGCGTACCACCACAAACGGTACGTTAAAATTGTGGCAGACATGAGCGATAGCCGTCGCTTCCATCTCTACCGCAATGGCTTGCGGGAAGTTGTGACGGATTTTCGCCAGAGCAACGGAGCCGTTGATGAAAGCGTCACCACTGACAATCAGACCGCGCACGGCGTTAAGATTCAGTTCGGCAATGCAGGACTCGGCAGCCGCGATCAATTTATCATCAGCTTTGAAGCCTGCCGGGCAGCCAGGTAGCTGACCGTATTCGTAGCCAAATGCCGTCACGTCGGCGTCGTGATAACGTGTTTCGTCAGAGACAACGATATCGCCTACTTTCAGCGTTGATGCCAGCCCCCCCGCAGAACCGGTGTTAATAATCACATCTGGCTTGCAGTGCTCCAGCAGTAGAGTCGCACCCAGCGCCGCAGCGACTTTACCGATACCCGATTTCAGAAGCGCAACCTCGGTTCCGTTCAGTTGACCCGTGTAGATTTCACAGCCACCCAGGCGGAGAGTTTGACGGTTTTCGATTTTGTCACGCAGCAGCGTAACTTCTTCTTCCATTGCACCAATGATGCCGATTTTCATAGATTTACTCGCGATAAGCCCGATTTGAGGGCATAGTTTATCATGCGCTTAAGGGGAAGCGTATTTCTCACGCGGGAGAGGACATGACACAGATTGATTTCCGAAAAAAAATAAACTGGCATCGTCGTTATCGTTCACCGCAGGGTATTAAAACCGAGCATGAGATCCTGCGGATCTTTGAAAGCGATCGGGGACGTATTATCAACTCCCCGGCAATTCGTCGTCTGCAACAAAAGACCCAGGTCTTCCCACTTGAGCGTAATGCCGCCGTGCGCACGCGTCTTACCCACTCTATGGAAGTGCAGCAGGTAGGGCGCTATATCGCCAAAGAGATATTAAGTCGTCTGAAAGAGCTTAAATTGTTGGAGGAGTATGGTCTGGACGAGCTGACCGGCCCCTTTGAAAGCATTGTCGAGATGTCATGCCTGATGCACGATATCGGTAACCCGCCGTTTGGTCATTTTGGCGAAGCGGCGATTAATGACTGGTTTCGCCAGCGTTTGTACCCGGGGGATGCCGAAAGTCAGCCGCTGACCGATGATCGCTGTCGTGTGGCAACGTTGCGATTAAGGGAAGGAGAGGAACCGCTCAATGAATTGCGGCGCAAAATTCGTCAGGATTTATGTCATTTTGAAGGCAATGCGCAGGGGATTCGCCTGGTGCATACATTGATGCGGATGAATCTCACCTGGTCGCAGGTTGGCGGTATTTTAAAATATACCCGTCCGGCGTGGTGGCGTGGTGATACGCCTGAGACGCATAACTATTTAATGAAAAAGCCGGGCTATTATCTTTCCGAAGAAGTCTATATTTCCCGTTTGCGTAAAGAACTTAATTTGGCTCTTTACAGTCGTTTTCCATTAACGTGGATTATGGAAGCTGCCGACGATATCTCTTATTGTGTGGCTGATCTTGAAGATGCGGTTGAGAAAAGAATATTTACCGTTGAACAGCTTTATCATCATCTCCACGAGGCATGGGGTCAGCATGAGAAAGGTTCGCTGTTTGCACAGGTAGTAGAAAATGCCTGGGAAAAATCACGCTCAAATAGCTTAAGTCGCAGCACGGAAGATCAGTTTTTTATGTATTTACGGGTTAATACTCTCAATAAATTGGTGCCTTATGCGGCACAACGATTTATTGATAATTTACCGACGATTTTTGCCGGAACGTTTAATCATGCGCTGTTGGAAGATGCCAGTGAATGTAGCGATCTTCTGAAGTTATATAAAAATGTCGCCGTAAAACATGTATTTAGCCATCCAGATGTCGAGCAGCTTGAATTACAGGGCTACCGGGTGATTAGTGGGTTATTAGAGATTTATCGTCCTTTATTAAGTCTGTCGTTATCAGACTTTACTGAACTGGTAGAAAAAGAACGGGTGAAACGCTTTCCGATTGAATCGCGCTTATTCCACAAGCTCTCCACGCGCCATCGGCTGGCCTATGTCGAGGCCGTCAGTAAATTATCATCAGATTCTCCTGAATTTCCTCTATGGGAATATTATTATCGCTGCCGCCTGCTACAGGATTATATCAGCGGTATGACAGACCTCTATGCGTGGGATGAATACCGGCGTCTGATGGCTGTAGAACAATAACCAGGCTTTTGTAAAGACGGACAATAAATTTTTACTTTTTGCAGAAACTTTAGTTCGGAACTTCGCGCTATAAAACGAATCTGAAGAACACAGCAATTTTGCGTTATCTGTTAATCGAGACTGAAATACATGAAAAAAACCACATTAGCACTGAGTGCACTGGCTCTGAGTTTAGGTTTGGCGTTATCTCCGCTCTCTGCAACGGCGGCTGAGACTTCTTCAGCAACGACAGCCCAGCAGATGCCAAGCCTTGCACCGATGCTCGAAAAGGTGATGCCTTCAGTGGTCAGCATTAACGTAGAAGGTAGCACAACTGTTAATACGCCGCGTATGCCGCGTAATTTCCAGCAGTTCTTC
Organism: Escherichia sp. KTE96; assembly: GCF_000408525.1. Taxonomy (NCBI): domain Bacteria; kingdom Pseudomonadati; phylum Pseudomonadota; class Gammaproteobacteria; order Enterobacterales; family Enterobacteriaceae; genus Escherichia; species Escherichia sp. KTE96. The sequence goes on from NZ_KE137149.1 coordinate 1,270,951, forward strand.
GGTGATGATTCTCCGTTCTGCCAGGATGGTTCTCCGTTCCAGAGTTCTCCGTTCTGCCAGGGTGGCCAGGGCGGTAACGGCGGCGGTCAGCAACAAAAATTCATGGCGCTGGGTTCCGGTGTCATCATTGATGCCGATAAAGGCTATGTTGTTACCAACAACCACGTTGTTGATAACGCGACGGTCATTAAAGTTCAACTGAGCGATGGCCGTAAGTTCGACGCGAAGATGGTTGGCAAAGATCCGCGCTCTGATATCGCGCTGATCCAGATCCAGAATCCGAAAAACCTGACTGCAATTAAGATGGCGGATTCCGATGCGCTGCGTGTAGGTGATTACACCGTAGCAATCGGCAACCCGTTCGGTCTGGGCGAGACGGTAACTTCCGGTATCGTCTCTGCACTGGGACGTAGCGGCCTGAACGCCGAAAACTACGAAAACTTCATCCAGACCGATGCCGCAATCAACCGCGGTAACTCCGGTGGCGCGCTGGTTAACCTGAACGGCGAACTGATCGGCATTAACACCGCGATCCTCGCGCCGGACGGCGGTAACATCGGTATCGGTTTTGCTATCCCGAGTAACATGGTGAAAAACCTGACCTCGCAGATGGTGGAATTCGGCCAGGTGAAACGCGGCGAGCTGGGTATTATGGGAACCGAGCTGAACTCTGAACTGGCGAAAGCAATGAAAGTTGACGCCCAGCGCGGTGCTTTCGTAAGTCAGGTTCTGCCGAACTCTTCCGCTGCGAAAGCTGGCATTAAAGCGGGTGATGTGATCACCTCACTGAACGGTAAACCGATCAGCAGCTTTGCCGCGCTGCGTGCCCAGGTTGGCACCATGCCGGTGGGTAGCAAACTGACCCTGGGCTTACTGCGCGATGGTAAGCAGGTTAACGTGAACCTGGAACTGCAGCAGAGCAGCCAGAATCAGGTTGATTCCAGCTCCATCTTCAACGGTATTGAAGGCGCAGAGATGAGCAACAAAGGCAAAGATCAGGGCGTGGTAGTGAACAACGTGAAAACGGGCACTCCGGCTGCACAGATCGGCCTGAAAAAAGGTGATGTGATTATTGGCGCGAACCAGCAGGCAGTGAAAAATATTGCTGAACTGCGTAAAGTTCTCGACAGCAAACCGTCTGTTCTGGCACTGAACATTCAGCGCGGCGACAGCACCATCTACCTGTTAATGCAGTAATCTCCCTCAACCCCTTCCTGCAAACGGGAAGGGGTTCTCTTTTCAATTTGTGACTCCCTCCACAACTCCATATTTCTGCATTGTCCTTTGTGCATTTGCACAATGCTGTGCGTTGCGTACTTCCTTATGCTAAACCGTGCTCAACGGAGGGCTTATGGCTGGCTGGCATCTTGATACCAAAATGGCGCAGGATATCGTGGCGCGCACTATGCGCATTATCGATACCAATATCAACGTAATGGATGCTCGCGGGCGAATTATCGGCAGCGGCGATCGTGAGCGTATTGGTGAATTGCACGAAGGTGCATTGCTGGTACTTTCGCAGGGGCGAGTAGTCGATATTGATGATGCCGTGGCGCGCCATCTGCATGGTGTGCGACAGGGGATCAATCTACCGTTACGGCTTGAGGGCGAAATTGTCGGCGTGATCGGACTGACCGGTGAACCGGAGCATTTGCGTAAATATGGCGAGCTGGTCTGTATGACGGCAGAAATGATGCTGGAACAGTCACGGTTGATGCACCTGCTGGCGCAGGATAGCCGACTGCGTGAAGAGCTGGTGATGCATCTGATTCAGGCTGAGGAGAGTACGCCAGCATTAACCGAATGGGCGCAGAGGTTGGGCATCGATCTCAATCAACCCCGCGTAGTAGCCATTGTCGAGGTCGACAGCGGTCAGCTTGGCGTCGATAGCGCGATGGCGGAATTACAGCAACTGCAAAACGCGCTGACTATGCCGGAACGTAATAATCTGGTTGCGATTGTTTCGCTGACTGAAATGGTGGTGCTAAAACCGGCGTTGAATCAGTTTGGGCGCTGGGATGCGGAAGATCATCGTAAGCGAGTTGAACAACTCATTACCCGCATGAAAGAGTATGGTCAGTTACGTTTCCGCGTTTCGCTGGGTAACTATTTTACCGGTCATGGCAGTATTGCCCGTTCTTATCGCACGGCGAAAACGACGATGGTCGTCGGTAAGCAGCGAATGCCAGAAAATCGCTGCTATTTTTATCAGGATCTGATGTTGCCTGTTTTACTTGATAGTTTGCGCGGTGACTGGCAAGCCAACGAACTGGCTCGTCCTCTGGCACGGCTCAAAGCGATGGATAATAACGGTTTGCTACGGCGTACGCTGGCGGCGTGGTTTCGCCATAATGTGCAGCCGCTGGCAACGTCAAAGGCGTTGTTTATCCATCGTAATACGCTGGAGTATCGTCTCAACCGTATCTCTGAATTGACCGGGCTGGATTTGGGTAATTTTGATGACAGGCTGTTGCTGTATGTGGCGTTGCAACTGGATGAAGAGCGGTAGGTTCATAACAAAATTAAAGCCGGGTGATACTTTACCCGGCTCGCAGAATGACATCAGTTACTATTATTTGCGTGTCAGCTTTTCCAGATCCGCCTCAATTTCGCTGATCTTATTGGTCACCACTGACTCCAGGTGACGCAAGTCATCGAGAATTTTACGTTTAAGATCCACTTCGCTACGATCGCGTTGGCAGATTTGATCAAGCTCATCAATGATATAACGCAGATTCGGGCTGATCTCCTGAACTTCTTTATAGCCCTGACCCACACCATCTGCAACCACCGTTTTGCGCTGACGTGGATATTTAAACTTCACGCTCTTGGCAAAAAACTCACCTTTATCTTTCTGGAAATAGATTTTCAGAATATCGTTGTTGGCTTCCTGCCGGAGGCTGTAACGATCAATTTCTTCAGGATTGGTAATACCCAGACTTTTCAGATTGTCGTACATAGCGTTACCTCAAAATGAGTCAGTAAATTGTGCTTATCTTAGCATTTGGCCTGGCCCGCCCGGCTCGACTGTGATCGCAGAAAGCCTTTTTCCAGACTTCTATCATGGCGTAAAAATTAAAAAATTACCTGCTTTATTCTGGCGATAGATTTTACGTTCTACACCAGTTCCAGTATCGTCACTTCCGGACGGCAGTTAAGCCGCAGCCCATACAAACTTCCCACGCCGCGGGTCGTATAGATTTTTCGTTCACCAAACGCATTTAACCCGGTGACGTAGCGTTTATCTTCGACTGGTGCAAAAGATTCGCCAACCAATGGCACGCGTAGCTGCCCGCCATGAGTATGACCGCACAGCATCAGATCCCAGGGGGCATCACGCATGATTTCTTTGCTGTCGGGATTATGTGCCAGCACCAGCCGTGGCAGATTAGCGTCGTTTACGCCGGGAGGGTTACATTGCCCAGCCCATAAATCCCCAGTGCCAACCAGTTCAAATTGTCGATTCTGTGTGGAGAGAACCGTTGCCTCGTTAAACAACACCTTGATACCCGCTGATTTCAGCGCTTCGCTAATTAAGCGATTCTTTTGCGTACCGACGGGGCGATCGTGGTTGCCGTAACAGGCAAATGTCGGCGCACATTCGGCAAGGGGAGATAGTACGCCACCAAACGCCGAAAAATTCAGCGGCATATCAAATAGTACGTAGTCGCCGCCCAGCAATATCAAATCGGGATTTTGCGCCACTCCAAGGGCAATGGCTTCTGATATCAGGGTGAGTGGAACAAAGCGGGAGTAATGGAGATCGGCAAGAAAAAGAATTTTGAACGGTGCGGCTTTATCTTTAAAAAAGGCGATGTGCTGATGGGTTAATTCAAGCCAGCCGGGTTCCAGGTAATGTATATAGCCGAAACCTGAGCCTGCGGCTAACGTTGCGGTGGCAGCCTGTAAAAAACGTCGGCGTGAAATCATCATCTTTCCCTGCAAAGAAAACGGGCAGCATCATGCTGCCCGTGTACATACTCTTAATCGATGGTACGCAGCAGTTCGTTGATGCCGACTTTACCGCGGGTTTTCGCGTCAACTTTCTTAACAATAACAGCACAGTAAAGGCTGTATTTACCATCTTTCGACGGCAGGTTGCCAGAAACAACTACAGAACCTGCCGGAACGCGACCATAGTGGATTTCACCCGTTTCACGGTCGTAAATACGGGTGCTCTGACCGATGTATACGCCCATGGAAATAACGGAACCTTCTTCGACAATTACGCCTTCAACGACTTCAGAACGCGCGCCGATGAAGCAGTTATCTTCAATGATGGTCGGGTTAGCCTGCAGCGGCTCCAGCACACCACCGATGCCTACACCGCCAGACAGGTGCACGTTTTTACCAATCTGCGCACAGGAACCGACTGTGGCCCAGGTATCAACCATCGTACCTTCATCAACGTATGCACCGATGTTGACATAAGACGGCATCAGCACAGTGTTACGGGCGATAAACGCACCCTGACGCACTGCCGCGGGTGGCACCACGCGGAAGCCTTCTTTCTGGAAACGTGCTTCGTCGTAGTTGGCGAATTTCATCGGCACTTTATCGAAGTAGCGGCTTTCTGCTCCTTCTACCACCTGATTATCATTAATACGGAAAGAGAGCAGCACCGCTTTTTTTAACCACTGATGCGTCACCCACTGACCGTCAATTTTTTCCGCAACACGCAGTGCGCCGGAATCCAGCAGGGCGATCACCTGATTTACCGCTTCGCGGGTAACGGTGTCTGCATTGGCTGGCGTGATCTCGGCACGGCGTTCAAAAGCGGTCTCAATAATGTTCTGTAACTGCTGCATTGTTAAACTCTTTTCATATCAGTAAACACATCACCCTTTATCGTTTGGATTGAGGGCCTCTGTCAACCGCTGATGTACTTCCTGCTGCAACTCGTTATTAAGTGCACGTCGGTCAGCGGTGGCGATTATGAATAAATCTTCTACTCGCTCACCAATGGTTGTAATTCTGGCACCATGAAGCGAAATTCCCAGATCGGCAAAAATTTTCCCTACCCGTGCCAGCAGTCCAGGCTGGTCGAGAGCAATCAGCTCGAGGAATGATTTTCGGTCGGTATGGGTTGGCAAAAACGTCACTTCGGTTTCAACGGTAAAATGACGCAGTTTGGCGGGTTGACGACGCGGCTGAGGTGGCTGCCAGCTACTTTGTGTCAGTACCTGCTCCAGACCAAAACGAATAACTTCATGGCGATCAGTGGACAGAGGGCTGCCATCTGGCTCCAGCACGATGAAGGTATCCATCGCCATACCGTCGCGGGTGGTGAAAATTTGCGCGTCATGAACGCTTAAATTGCGACGGTCTAACTCGGCACAAACGGCGGCAAACAGGTATGGGCGGTCCGGGCTCCAGATAAAAATCTCGGTGCCACCGCGCGTGGCTTGCGGGCTAAGTAATACCAGCGGCTTACTTAAATCGTGCTGTAATAAATGGCGCGCGTGCCAGGCCAGTTGATTTGGGCTATGGCGGACAAAATAGTTAGCGCGACAGCGCGACCAAATTTGGTGCAGCGCCTCTTCGTCGATGTTATCCATGCGCAACAGAGCCAGCGCCTGAAGCTGGTGATGGCGAACCCGTTCGCGCATATCCGGCGTATTTTGCATTCCGCGTCGTAGCTGCTTTTCGGTAGCAAAATAGAGCTCACGCAACAGACTTTGCTTCCAGCTATTCCACAGCGTTTCGTTAGTGGCACAAATATCAGCCACCGTCAGGCATACCAGATAGCGCAGACGATTTTCCGTTTGTACTTCTTCGGCAAACTGTTTGATGACTTCCGGGTCCTGAATATCACGGCGCTGAGCGGTTACCGACATTAGCAAGTGCTGGCGAACCAGCCAGGCCACCAGTTGCGTTTCGCGCGAGTTCAGCCCGTGGAGTTCAGCAAAATTCACCACGTCTTGTGCGCCGAGTATGGAGTGATCGCCGCCGCGTCCTTTGGCGATATCATGAAACAATGCGGCGATGAAAATCAGCTCCGGCGATGGCAGGCGTGGCCAGACATCCACACACAACGGGTGGCGAGGGCGCGTCTCTTCACTGGCAAAACTTTCCAGTTTCAGCATCACGCGAATGGTGTGTTCATCCACTGTGTAAGCGTGGAACAAGTCAAACTGCATCTGCCCGACGATATGCGACCACTGCGGCATATAGGCACCGAGCACGCTATGACGATGCATTGGCAAAAGTCCGCGACGCACTGCGCCAGGGTGTCGAAGAATGCTTAAAAACAGTTTTCGCGCTTCCGGAATATTACACAGCGGTTGTTGCAGATGGCGCCGGGCATGGCGCAACTGACGCAGCGTGGTGGAGTAAATACCAGTGATCGCGCTATTGCGCACCATGGTATAAAACATGCGCAAGATGGCTTCCGGCTGGCGCATAAACAGCGTTTCATCGCGTAGGTCGATCAGCGTACCACGTAGCTGAAATTCATCGTCAATCGGACGTGGTTTTTCATCTGCGGGGAGGGCGAGGATGGCTTCATCGAACAGTTGCAGCAGCATCTGGTTGAGTTCGCTGACGCGACGCGTGACGCGGAAATAATCCTTCATCATTCGTTCGACCGGTTCGTTACCTTCGCCACTGTAATTCAGACGCTGGGCGACGCTTAACTGGCGATCAAACAGCAGTCGGTTATCGTAACGGCTAACGACCAGATGCAGGGCAAAGCGAATGCGCCACAATATATGCAGACACTCGTTTAATTCCGCCCGCTCCGCAGACGTTAAGAAGCCAAACCCCACCATTTCATCCAGCGATGTAGCACCGAAATGTCGGCGGGCGACCCATTGCAGGGTGTGGATATCACGCAAGCCGCCGGGGCTGCTTTTGATATCTGGTTCGAGGTTGTAACTGGTGCCGTGATAACGCTGGTGGCGCTGGTTTTGCTCCTCAACTTTCGCCGCGTAGAACTTGTCAGAAGGCCAGAATCCTTCGCTGAAAATATGCTTTTGCAGTTCGAGAAATAGCGCCACATCGCCAATCAACAGACGTGATTCAATTAAATTGGTGGCGACGGTTAAATCCGATAACCCTTCCAACATACACTCTTCAAGGGTGCGCACGCTATGACCGACTTCCAGCTTCACATCCCAGAGCAGCGTTAACAGTTCGCCCACTTTTTGCGCCTGATCGTCCGGGAGTTTTTTACGACTTAAGATCAGTAAATCGATATCTGAAAGCGGATGTAACTCGCCGCGACCATAGCCACCGACGGCAACCAGCGCCAGATCGGCAATCTGGCTGAAACCCGCTTCTATCCATAAACGTTGCAGGAGCTGGTCGATAAACTCAGTGCGCGCCTCAATCAATTGTTCCGCAGAAATCCCGCTGTCAAAGGCATCGCCCAGCCAACGCTGGAAAGTGTCGATATGGGCTTTTATTCCACAGACGGTTAATTCATCACGGGGCCAGACGCCAGGGTTTTGCGGTTGACCGGGAAGGGTGGGGAGAGCGGTGTTTGCGTACTGTTCTGGAAGGGTATTCATTGTGCGCCACCCATAAGATTAAATTATCGCATTAAAAAAGCCGGCATTCGCCGGCTTCAGATTGTTGACAAAGTACGCTTTGTTCATGCCGGATGCGGCGTGAACGCCTTATCCGGCCTACAACTTCTTGCAAATGGAGAAGGTAGGACGCATCAGGCAATTTTGCGTTTGTCTTCCTCTTATTCGTCGTGCGAGATTATCGCCGGGATGGTGTCATCCTTGCGTAGCGTCAGAATTTCACAGCCGTTATCGGTCACTACAATAGTATGCTCGTATTGTGCAGACAAGCTGCGATCTTTGGTTTTTACCGTCCAGCCATCTTTCATGGTGCGGATCTCTTTTTTACCCGCGTTGACCATTGGCTCGATGGTGAAGGTCATCCCCGGTTTCAGCACGACGTTGGTTTCTGGGGAGTCATAGTGCAGCACTTGCGGCTCTTCATGGAAGCCGCGACCAATGCCGTGCCCGCAATATTCACGAACGACGGAGAAGCCTTCTGCTTCGACAAATTTCTGAATTGCCGCGCCGATTTCACGCAGATTAATGCCCGGTTTTACCATACGCAGCGCCAGATACAGGCTCTCTTGCGTAATGCGACACAGGCGTTCGCCCATGATGGTTGGTTTACCGACGATAAACATTTTTGAGGTGTCGCCGTGGAAACCATCTTTGATTACGGTGACGTCAATGTTAACGATGTCGCCGTCTTTCAGCAGTTTGGCGTCGTCCGGGATACCGTGGCACACCACTTCATTAATAGAAATGCAAACGGATTTCGGATAACCGTGATAGCCGAGGCAGGCAGAAACTGCGTGTTGCTGATTAACAATATAATCATTACAGATGCGATCCAGTTCGCCGGTGCTGACGCCCGGTTTAACATACGGTTCGATCATTTCCAGCACTTCGGCAGCCAGGCGGCCAGCGACGCGCATTTTTTCGATATCTTCAGGGGTCTTGATTGAGATAGCCATTAATTCTGTCCATCAGCGTCGGTGATACCGACAATATATATTTAAGTGCTGTCAATGGTATCACACCCTGCCAAATTGAGAATCATTCTGAACTTCGCGAAACGTGCCACCGAGGGTTTCCTGTAATAGAAAATTCATCGTGTGATGTTGTACACCGCACCAACAATTATTGGAGTCCACGGCGTATTTGTGGTATAAAGCGCGCCGGACTTCCGATCCATTTCGTATACACAGACTGGACGGAAGCGACAATCTCACTTTGTGTAACAACACACACGTATCGGCACATATTCCGGGGTGCCCTTTGGGGTCGGTAATATGGGATACGTGGAGGCATAACCCCAACTTTTATATAGAGGTTTTAATCATGGCAACTGTTTCCATGCGCGACATGCTCAAGGCTGGTGTTCACTTCGGTCACCAGACCCGTTACTGGAACCCGAAAATGAAGCCGTTCATTTTCGGTGCGCGTAACAAAGTTCACATCATCAACCTTGAGAAAACTGTACCGATGTTCAACGAAGCTCTGGCTGAACTGAACAAGATTGCTTCTCGCAAAGGTAAAATCCTTTTCGTTGGTACTAAACGCGCTGCAAGCGAAGCGGTGAAAGACGCTGCTCTGAGCTGCGACCAGTTCTTCGTGAACCATCGCTGGCTGGGCGGTATGCTGACTAACTGGAAAACCGTTCGTCAGTCCATCAAACGTCTGAAAGATCTGGAAACTCAGTCTCAGGACGGTACTTTCGACAAGCTGACCAAGAAAGAAGCGCTGATGCGCACTCGTGAGCTGGAGAAACTGGAAAACAGCCTGGGCGGTATCAAAGACATGGGCGGTCTGCCGGACGCTCTGTTTGTAATCGATGCTGACCACGAACACATTGCTATCAAAGAAGCAAACAACCTGGGTATTCCGGTATTTGCTATCGTTGATACCAACTCTGATCCGGACGGTGTTGACTTCGTTATCCCGGGTAACGACGACGCAATCCGTGCTGTAACCCTGTACCTGGGCGCTGTTGCTGCAACCGTTCGTGAAGGCCGTTCTCAGGATCTGGCTTCCCAGGCGGAAGAAAGCTTCGTAGAAGCTGAGTAATAAGGCTTGATAACTCCCCCGAAATAGTTCGAGTTGCAGGAAGGCGGCAAGCTCGAGAATCCCAGAGAGCTTACTTAAGTAAGTGACCTGAGTGAGCGAGCGAAGACAACGCGCCTGCAGCTTGAAATATGAAGGGGAGAGCCCTTATAGACCAGGTAGTACACGTTTGGTTAGGGGGCCTGCATATGGCCCCCTTTTTCACTTTTATATCTGTGCGGTTTAATTCCGGGCAGATCACATCTCCGAGGATTTTAGAATGGCTGAAATTACCGCATCCCTGGTAAAAGAGCTGCGTGAGCGTACTGGCGCAGGCATGATGGATTGCAAAAAAGCACTGACTGAAGCTAACGGCGACATCGAGCTGGCAATCGAAAACATGCGTAAGTCTGGTGCGATCAAAGCAGCGAAAAAAGCAGGCAACGTTGCTGCTGACGGCGTGATCAAAACCAAAATCGACGGCAACTACGGCATCATTCTGGAAGTTAACTGCCAGACTGACTTCGTGGCAAAAGATGCTGGTTTCCAGGCGTTCGCAGACAAAGTGCTGGACGCAGCGGTTGCTGGCAAAATCACTGACGTTGAAGTTCTGAAAGCACAGTTCGAAGAAGAACGTGTTGCGCTGGTAGCGAAAATCGGTGAAAACATCAACATTCGCCGTGTTGCTGCGCTGGAAGGCGACGTTCTGGGTTCTTATCAGCACGGCGCGCGTATCGGCGTTCTGGTTGCTGCTAAAGGCGCTGACGAAGAGCTGGTTAAACACATCGCTATGCATGTTGCTGCAAGCAAACCAGAATTCATCAAACCGGAAGACGTATCCGCTGAAGTGGTAGAGAAAGAATACCAGGTACAGTTGGACATCGCGATGCAGTCTGGTAAGCCGAAAGAAATCGCAGAGAAAATGGTTGAAGGCCGCATGAAGAAATTCACCGGCGAAGTTTCTCTGACCGGTCAGCCGTTCGTTATGGAACCGGCAAAAACTGTTGGTCAACTGCTGAAAGAGCATAACGCTGAAGTGACTGGCTTCATCCGCTTCGAAGTGGGTGAAGGCATCGAGAAAGTTGAGACTGACTTTGCAGCAGAAGTTGCTGCGATGTCCAAGCAGTCTTAATTATCGAAAAGGAGCCGCCTGAGGGCGGCTTCTTTTTGCGCCCATCTTGTAAATTCAGCTAACCCTTATGGGGCTGCGCTGAAAAGCGACGTACAATGTCGCCAGTATTAATTCATTTCAATCGTTGACAGTCTCAGGAAAGAAACATGGCTACCAATGCAAAACCCGTCTATAAACGCATTCTGCTTAAGTTAAGTGGCGAAGCTCTGCAGGGCACTGAAGGCTTCGGTATTGATGCAAGCATACTGGATCGCATGGCTCAGGAAATCAAAGAACTGGTTGAACTGGGTATTCAGGTTGGTGTGGTGATTGGTGGGGGTAACCTGTTCCGTGGTGCTGGTCTGGCGAAAGCGGGTATGAACCGCGTTGTGGGCGACCACATGGGCATGCTGGCGACCGTGATGAACGGCCTGGCAATGCGTGATGCACTGCACCGCGCCTATGTGAACGCTCGTCTGATGTCCGCTATTCCATTGAATGGCGTGTGTGACAGCTACAGTTGGGCCGAAGCTATCAGCCTGTTGCGTAATAACCGTGTGGTGATCCTCTCTGCCGGTACTGGTAACCCATTCTTCACCACTGACTCTGCAGCTTGCCTGCGTGGTATCGAAATTGAAGCCGATGTGGTGCTGAAAGCAACCAAAGTTGACGGTGTGTTTACCGCTGACCCGGCGCAAGATCCAACTGCAACTATGTACGAGCAGTTGACCTACAGTGAAGTGCTGGAGAAAGAACTGAAAGTGATGGACCTGGCTGCCTTTACGCTGGCTCGTGACCACAAATTACCGATTCGTGTTTTCAACATGAACAAACCGGGTGCGCTGCGCCGTGTGGTAATGGGTGAAAAAGAAGGGACTTTGATTACGGAATAATTCCCGTAATGGATAAATAAGGGTAAGATTCCGCATAAGTATCGCGGGGGCGTAAGTCTGATTATAAGGCGTTATTGTTTCAGGCAGTTTGGTCACGGCCAGCGCGCAACAACCGGAGCGTACAAAAGTACGTGAGGATTGCGAGCACTGCCCAGGGTCAAAATGGCAAATAAAATAGTCTAATAATCCAGACGATTACCCGTAATATGTTTAATCAGGGCTATACTTAGCACACTTCCACTGTGTGTGACTGTCTGGTCTGACTGAGACAAGTTTTCAAGGATTCGTAACGTGATTAGCGATATCAGAAAAGATGCTGAAGTACGCATGGACAAATGCGTAGAAGCGTTCAAAACCCAAATCAGCAAAATACGCACGGGTCGTGCTTCTCCCAGCCTGCTGGATGGCATTGTCGTGGAATATTACGGCACGCCGACGCCGCTGCGTCAACTGGCAAGCGTAACGGTAGAAGATTCCCGTACACTGAAAATCAACGTGTTTGACCGTTCAATGTCTCCGGCCGTTGAAAAAGCGATTATGGCGTCCGACCTCGGCCTGAACCCGAATTCTGCGGGTAGCGACATTCGTGTTCCACTGCCTCCGCTGACGGAAGAACGTCGTAAAGATCTGACCAAAATCGTTCGTGGTGAAGCAGAACAAGCACGTGTTGCGGTGCGTAACGTGCGCCGTGACGCGAACGACAAAGTGAAAGCACTGTTGAAAGAAAAAGAGATCAGCGAAGATGATGATCGCCGTTCTCAAGACGATGTACAGAAACTGACTGACGCTGCAATCAAGAAAATTGAAGCGGCGCTGGCAGACAAAGAAGCAGAACTGATGCAGTTCTGATTTCTTGAACGACAAAAACGCCGCTCAGTAGATCCTTGCGGATCGGCTGGCGGCGTTTTGCTTTTTATTCTGTCTCAACTCTGGATGTTTCATGAAGCAACTCACCATTCTGGGCTCGACCGGCTCGATTGGTTGCAGCACGCTGGACGTGGTGCGCCATAATCCCGAACACTTCCGCGTAGTTGCGCTGGTGGCAGGAAAAAATGTCACTCGTATGGTAGAACAGTGCCTGGAATTCTCTCCCCGCTATGCTGTTATGGACGATGAAGCGAGTGCGAAACTTCTTAAAACGACACTACAACTACAAGGTAGCCGCACCGAAGTCTTAAGTGGCCAGCAGGCTGCTTGCGATATGGCGGCGCTTGACGATGTTGATCAGGTGATGGCTGCGATTGTCGGTGCCGCAGGCCTGCTACCTACGCTTGCCGCGATCCGCGCGGGTAAAACCATACTGCTGGCAAACAAAGAATCACTGGTCACCTGTGGACGTCTGTTCATGGACGCCGTAAAGCAGAGCAAAGCGCAGTTATTACCCGTCGATAGCGAACACAACGCCATTTTTCAGAGTTTACCGCAACCTATTCAGCACAATCTGGGATACGCTGACCTTGAGCAAAATGGCGTGGTGTCCATTTTACTTACCGGGTCTGGTGGCCCTTTCCGTGAGACGCCATTGCGTGATTTGGCAACAATGACGCCAGATCAAGCTTGTCGTCATCCGAACTGGTCGATGGGACGTAAAATTTCCGTCGATTCGGCCACCATGATGAACAAAGGTCTGGAATACATTGAAGCGCGCTGGTTGTTTAACGCTAGCGCCAGCCAGATGGAAGTGCTGATTCATCCGCAGTCAGTGATTCACTCAATGGTGCGTTATCAGGACGGCAGTGTTCTGGCGCAGTTGGGTGAACCCGACATGCGAACGCCAATTGCCCACACCATGGCATGGCCGAATCGCGTGAACTCTGGCGTGAAGCCGCTCGATTTTTGCAAACTGAGTGCGTTGACATTTTCCGCACCGGATTATGAACGTTATCCATGTCTGAAACTGGCGATGGATGCGTTTGAACAAGGCCAGGCTGCGACGACGGCATTGAACGCCGCAAACGAAATTAGTGTTGCAGCCTTCCTTGCGCAACGGATTCGTTTTACGGATATCGCCGCGTTGAATTTATCCGTGCTGGAAAAAATGGATATGCGCGAACCACAATGCGTGGACGATGTGTTGTCTGTTGATGTCAATGCGCGCGAGGTCGCCAGAAAAGAGGTGATGCGTCTCGCAAGCTGAGGATAATCCGGCTACAGAGAGTCGTGCTATTTGTTAGCGTAGGGCTTCAGTGATATAGTCTGCGCCATCTGATCGTAAGTAGTTGGCTTTCTAAGGTCAGGTATGCCGTGGTTTGACACGGCTTTTTTTTGTATAGGCTTCAGTATTCCTGAGTACCGTAAACCCTTTCAGGGAATAAGAAACGCGTGATGTTGTCTGCTACTCAACCACTTAGCGAAAAATTGCCAGTTCATGGCTGTCGCCATGTCGCGATCATTATGGATGGCAACGGGCGCTGGGCAAAAAAGCAAGGGAAAATTCGTGCCTTCGGGCATAAAGCCGGGGCTAAATCGGTCCGTCGGGCGGTCTCTTTTGCGGCCAACAACGGTATTGAGGCGTTAACGCTGTATGCCTTTAGTAGTGAAAACTGGAACCGACCAGCGCAGGAAGTCAGTGCGTTAATGGAACTGTTTGTGTGGGCGCTTGATAGTGAAGTAAAAAGCCTGCATCGGCATAACGTGCGTCTGCGTATTATTGGCGATACCAGTCGCTTTAACTCGCGTTTGCAAGAACGTATTCGTAAATCTGAAGCGTTAACTGCCGGGAATACCGGTCTGACGTTGAATATTGCGGCGAACTACGGTGGACGTTGGGATATAGTCCAGGGCGTCAGGCAACTGGCTGAAAAGGTGCAGCAAGGAAATCTGCAACCGGATCAGATAGATGAAGAGATGCTAAACCAGCATGTCTGTATGCATGAACTGGCCCCTGTAGATTTAGTAATTAGGACTGGGGGAGAGCATCGCATTAGTAACTTTTTGCTTTGGCAAATTGCCTATGCCGAACTTTACTTTACAGATGTTCTCTGGCCCGATTTCGATGAACAAGACTTTGAAGGGGCGTTAAATGCCTTTGCTAATCGAGAGCGTCGTTTCGGCGGCACCGAGCCTGGTGATGAAACAGCCTGATGGGGGTCGCTTTTGCTGAAGTATCGCCTGATATCTGCTTTTGTTTTAATACCCGTAGTCATCGCGGCACTGTTTCTGTTGCCGCCGGTGGGGTTCGCTATTGTTACGCTGGTGGTCTGTATGCTGGCAGCGTGGGAATGGGGACAGCTTAGCGGTTTTACCACTCGCTCGCAGCGGGTATGGCTGGCGGTGCTGTGCGGGTTATTGCTGGCGCTGATGCTTTTTCTGTTGCCAGAATATCACCGAAATATCCATCAACCGCTGGTTGAAGTCTCGCTTTGGGCTTCGCTTGGCTGGTGGGTTGCTGCGTTGTTATTGGTGTTATTCTACCCCGGTTCTGCGGCAATCTGGCGAAACTCCAAAACATTGCGCATTATCTTTGGTGTATTAACCATTGTTCCCTTCTTTTGGGGCATGCTGGCGTTACGGACATGGCACTATGACGAGAATCATTACAGTGGCGCGATATGGCTGCTCTATGTCATGATCCTGGTCTGGGGAGCCGACTCTGGCGCATATATGTTTGGCAAATTGTTTGGCAAACATAAGTTGGCACCGAAGGTTTCTCCAGGCAAGACCTGGCAGGGCTTTATTGGCGGACTCGCGACCGCAGCGGTAATCTCATGGGGTTACGGCATGTGGGCGAATTTGAACGTTGCACCTATCACCTTACTCATTTGCTCTATTGTCGCGGCGTTAGCCTCAGTGTTAGGCGACTTGACCGAGAGCATGTTTAAGCGTGAAGCAGGAATTAAGGACAGCGGTCATTTAATTCCAGGACACGGCGGTATTTTGGATCGTATTGATAGCCTGACGGCTGCGGTGCCGGTCTTTGCTTGTCTGTTGTTGCTGGTATTCAGGACGCTTTGACGGAAGGTATTATGCTGAGTTTTCTCTGGGATTTGGCTTCGTTCATCGTTGCACTGGGTGTGCTTATCACCGTGCATGAATTTGGTCATTTCTGGGTTGCCCGGCGTTGTGGTGTCCGCGTTGAGCGATTCTCGATAGGCTTTGGTAAGGCGCTCTGGCGCCGGACTGATAAGTCAGGCACTGAATATGTCATCGCCCTGATCCCGTTGGGCGGTTATGTCAAAATGCTGGATGAGCGCGCAGAACCGGTTGTTCCGGAACTCCGCCACCAGGCCTTCAATAATAAATCTGTCGGCCAACGTGCGGCGATTATAGCCGCAGGTCCGGTTGCAAACTTCATTTTTGCTATCTTTGCCTACTGGCTGGTTTTTATCATTGGCGTGCCTGGTGTTCGTCCGGTGGTTGGCGAAATATTGCCCAACTCGATAGCTGCGCAAGCACAAATTGCACCAGGTACGGAACTAAAAGCCGTTGATGGTATCGAAACGCCTGATTGGGATGCTGTGCGTTTGCAGTTGGTCGATAAAATTGGCGATGAAAGTACCACCGTTACCGTAGCACCATTCGGCAGCGACCAGCGACGCGATGTAAGGCTCGATTTACGTCACTGGGCGTTTGAGCCTGATAAAGAAGATCCTGTATCTTCTTTGGGGATTCGTCCCCGTGGGCCGCAAATTGAACCTGTACTGGAAAATGTGCAGCCAAACTCAGCGGCAAGCAAGGCGGGTTTGCAAGCAGGCGACAGGATCGTTAAAGTCGATGGTCAGCCATTAACGCAATGGGTGGCGTTTGTGATGCTTGTCCGGGATAACCCGGGTAAAGCCTTAGCGTTGGAAATTGAAAGGCAGGGGAGTCCCTTGTCTTTAACATTAGTCCCGGAGAGCAAACCGGGTAATGGCAAGGCGATTGGCTTTGTCGGTATTGAGCCGAAAGTCATTCCTTTGCCAGATGAGTATAAAGTTGTACGCCAGTATGGGCCGTTCAACGCCATCGTCGAAGCCACGGACAAAACGTGGCAGTTGATGAAGCTGACGGTCAGTATGCTGGGAAAATTGATCACCGGTGATGTGAAACTGAACAACCTCAGTGGGCCGATCTCTATCGCCAAGGGGGCTGGGATGACAGCGGAACTCGGGGTTGTTTATTATCTGCCGTTTCTTGCGCTTATTAGCGTGAACTTAGGGATAATTAACCTGTTTCCGTTGCCCGTACTTGACGGGGGGCATCTGCTGTTCCTTGCGATCGAAAAGATCAAGGGCGGACCGGTATCCGAGCGGGTTCAAGACTTTTGTTATCGCATTGGCTCGATTCTGCTGGTGTTGTTAATGGGGCTTGCACTTTTCAATGATTTCTCTCGGTTATGAGAGTTAGTTAGGAAGAACGCATAATAACGATGGCGATGAAAAAGTTGCTCATAGCGTCGCTGCTGTTTAGCAGCGCCACCGTATACGGTGCTGAAGGGTTCGTAGTGAAAGACATTCATTTCGAAGGCCTTCAGCGTGTCGCCGTTGGTGCGGCCCTCCTCAGTATGCCGGTGCGCACAGGCGACACGGTTAATGATGAAGATATCAGTAATACCATTCGCGCTCTGTTTGCTACCGGCAACTTTGAGGATGTTCGCGTCCTTCGTGATGGTGATACCCTTCTGGTTCAGGTAAAAGAACGTCCGACCATTGCCAGCATCACTTTCTCCGGTAACAAATCGGTGAAAGATGACATGCTGAAGCAAAACCTCGAGGCTTCTGGCGTGCGTGTGGGCGAATCTCTTGATCGCACCACCATTGCTGATATCGAAAAAGGTCTGGAAGACTTCTACTACAGCGTCGGTAAATACAGCGCCAGCGTAAAAGCTGTCGTGACACCACTGCCGCGTAACCGTGTTGACCTTAAACTGGTGTTCCAGGAAGGTGTGTCAGCAGAAATCCAGCAAATCAACATTGTTGGTAACCATGCTTTCACCACCGACGAACTGATCTCTCATTTCCAACTGCGTGACGAAGTGCCGTGGTGGAACGTGGTAGGTGATCGTAAATACCAGAAACAGAAACTGGCGGGCGATCTTGAAACCCTGCGCAGTTACTATCTGGATCGCGGTTATGCCCGTTTCAACATTGACTCGACTCAGGTCAGTCTGACGCCGGATAAGAAAGGTATCTACGTCACGGTGAACATCACCGAAGGCGATCAGTATAAGCTCTCTGGTGTTGAAGTGAGCGGCAATCTTGCCGGCCACTCCGCTGAAATTGAGCAACTGACGAAAATCGAGCCGGGTGAGCTGTATAACGGCACCAAAGTGACCAAAATGGAAGATGATATTAAAAAGCTTCTCGGTCGCTATGGTTATGCCTATCCGCGCGTACAGTCGATGCCTGAAATTAACGATGCCGACAAAACCGTTAAATTACGTGTGAATGTCGATGCGGGTAACCGTTTCTACGTGCGTAAGATCCGTTTTGAAGGTAACGACACATCGAAAGATGCCGTCCTGCGCCGTGAAATGCGCCAGATGGAAGGTGCCTGGTTAGGCAGCGATCTGGTTGATCAGGGTAAAGAACGTCTGAATCGTCTGGGCTTCTTTGAAACGGTTGATACCGATACCCAACGTGTCCCGGGTAGTCCGGACCAGGTTGATGTGGTTTACAAGGTCAAAGAACGTAACACCGGTAGCTTCAACTTCGGTATTGGTTACGGTACAGAAAGTGGCGTGAGCTTCCAGGCGGGCGTACAGCAGGATAACTGGTTAGGTACGGGTTATGCTGTTGGTATTAACGGTACTAAAAACGATTACCAGACCTATGCTGAACTGTCCGTTACCAACCCATACTTCACTGTAGATGGCGTAAGCCTTGGTGGTCGTGTCTTCTATAATGACTTCCAGGCAGATGACGCCGACCTGTCCGACTATACCAACAAGAGTTATGGTACAGACGTGACGTTAGGCTTCCCGGTTAACGAATACAACTCGCTGCGTGCAGGTCTGGGTTATGTACATAACTCCTTGTCTAACATGCAGCCGCAGGTCGCGATGTGGCGTTATCTCTACTCTATGGGTGAACATCCGAGCACCTCTGATCAAGATAACAGCTTCAAAACGGACGACTTCACGTTCAACTATGGCTGGACCTATAACAAGCTCGACCGTGGTTACTTCCCGACGGATGGTTCGCGTGTCAACCTGACGGGTAAAGTGACCATTCCGGGATCGGATAACGAATACTACAAAGTGACGTTAGACACGGCGACCTATGTGCCGATCGACGACGATCACAAATGGGTTGTGCTGGGCCGTACTCGTTGGGGTTACGGTGATGGCTTAGGCGGCAAAGAGATGCCGTTCTATGAAAACTTCTATGCCGGTGGTTCCAGCACCGTGCGTGGCTTCCAGTCCAACACCATTGGTCCGAAAGCGGTTTACTTCCCGCATCAGGCCAGTAATTATGATCCGGACTACGACTACGAATGTGCGACTCAGGACGGCGCAAAAGATCTGTGTAAATCGGATGATGCCGTAGGCGGTAACGCCATGGCGGTTGCCAGCCTCGAACTCATCACCCCGACACCGTTCATTAGCGACAAGTATGCTAACTCAGTCCGCACTTCCTTCTTCTGGGATATGGGTACTGTTTGGGATACAAACTGGGATTCCAGCCAATATTCTGGATATCCGGACTATAGTGATCCAAGCAATATCCGTATGTCTGCGGGTATCGCATTACAATGGATGTCCCCATTGGGGCCGTTGGTGTTCTCCTACGCCCAGCCGTTCAAAAAGTACGATGGAGACAAAGCAGAACAGTTCCAGTTTAACATTGGTAAAACCTGGTAAGTGTTCTCCACAAAGGAATGTAGTGGTAGTGTAGCGATGACTTTTGGCGATCTTTATAAGATCGCCGGGCCACGCAAAGAACTGCACCTTCCGGTGCAAATGGGATGGTAAGGAGTTTATTGTGAAAAAGTGGTTATTAGCTGCAGGTCTCGGTTTAGCACTGGCAACTTCTGCTCAGGCGGCTGACAAAATTGCAATCGTCAATATGGGTAGCCTGTTCCAGCAGGTAGCACAGAAAACCGGTGTTTCTAACACGCTGGAAAATGAGTTCAAAGGCCGTGCCAGCGAACTGCAGCGTATGGAAACCGATCTGCAGGCTAAAATGAAAAAGCTGCAGTCCATGAAAGCCGGTAGCGATCGTACTAAGCTGGAAAAAGACGTGATGGCTCAGCGCCAGACTTTTGCTCAGAAAGCGCAGGCTTTTGAACAAGATCGCGCACGTCGTTCCAACGAAGAACGCGGCAAACTGGTTACTCGTATCCAGACTGCTGTGAAATCCGTTGCCAGCAGCCAGAGCATCGATCTGGTTGTTGATGCAAACGCCGTTGCTTACAACAGCAGCGATGTAAAAGACATCACTGCCGACGTACTGAAACAGGTTAAATAAGTAATGCCTTCAATTCGACTGGCTGATTTAGCGCAGCAGTTGGATGCAGAACTACACGGTGATGGCGATATCGTCATCACCGGCGTTGCGTCCATGCAATCTGCACAAACAGGTCATATTACGTTCATGGTTAATCCTAAATACCGTGAACATTTAGGCTTGTGCCAGGCGTCCGCGGTTGTGATGACCCAGGACGATCTTCCTTTCGCGAAAAGTGCCGCACTGGTAGTGAAGAATCCCTACCTGACTTACGCGCGCATGGCGCAAATTTTAGATACCACGCCGCAGCCCGCGCAGAACATTGCACCAAGTGCGGTGATTGATGCAACGGCGAAGCTGGGTAACAACGTCTCAATTGGCGCTAACGCGGTCATTGAGTCCGGCGTTGAGCTGGGTGATAACGTGATTATCGGTGCCGGTTGCTTCGTTGGTAAAAACAGCAAAATCGGCGCAGGTTCGCGCCTTTGGGCGAACGTAACCATTTACCATGAGATCCAGATCGGTCAGAATTGCCTGATCCAATCCGGAACTGTGATCGGTGCAGACGGCTTTGGCTATGCCAACGATCGTGGTAACTGGGTGAAGATCCCACAGATTGGTCGCGTGATTATTGGCGATCGCGTGGAGATTGGTGCCTGTACTACCATCGATCGCGGCGCGCTGGATGACACGGTGATCGGCAATGGCGTGATCATTGATAATCAGTGTCAGATTGCACATAACGTCGTGATTGGCGACAATACGGCGGTTGCCGGTGGCGTCATTATGGCGGGCAGCCTGAAAATTGGTCGTTACTGCATGATCGGCGGTGCCAGCGTAATCAACGGGCATATGGAAATATGCGATAAAGTGACGGTTACGGGCATGGGTATGGTGATGCGTCCTATTACTGAACCTGGCGTCTATTCCTCAGGCATTCCGCTGCAACCCAACAAAGTCTGGCGCAAAACCGCTGCACTGGTGATGAACATTGATGATATGAGCAAGCGTCTGAAATCGCTTGAGCGCAAGGTTAATCAGCAAGACTAACGTTCCATCTATTGTTCGCCAAACTTTACGGCCTGTCTCATTCTTACGATTGCGGCAGGCCGTGTTATTATTATCGTTTCTTATATTTTGACAGGAAGAGTATCTTGACTACTAACACTCATACTCTGCAGATTGAAGAGATTTTAGAACTTCTACCGCACCGTTTCCCATTCTTACTGGTGGATCGCGTGCTGGATTTTGAAGAAGGTCGTTTTCTGCGCGCAGTTAAAAATGTCTCTGTCAATGAGCCATTCTTCCAGGGCCATTTCCCTGGAAAACCGATTTTCCCGGGAGTGCTGATTCTGGAAGCTATGGCACAGGCAACAGGTATTCTGGCGTTTAAAAGCGTAGGAAAACTGGAACCGGGTGAGCTTTACTACTTCGCCGGTATTGATGAAGCGCGCTTCAAGCGCCCGGTTGTACCAGGCGATCAAATGATCATGGAAGTCACTTTCGAAAAAACGCGCCGTGGCCTGACCCGTTTTAAAGGGGTTGCTCTGGTCGACGGTAAGGTAGTTTGCGAAGCAACGATGATGTGTGCTCGTAGCCGGGAGGCCTGATACGTGATTGATAAATCCGCCTTTGTGCATCCAACCGCCATTGTGGAAGAGGGCGCGTCGATTGGTGCCAACGCTCACATTGGTCCTTTTTGTATCGTTGGACCCCATGTCGAAATTGGTGAGAATACCGTACTGAAATCTCACGTTGTCGTGAATGGTCATACTAAAATTGGCCGCGACAATGAGATTTATCAGTTCGCCTCCATCGGTGAAGTTAACCAGGATCTGAAATATGCTGGCGAACCGACCCGTGTAGAGATTGGCGATCGTAACCGCATTCGCGAAAGCGTCACCATTCATCGTGGCACAGTCCAGGGCGGTGGATTGACGAAGGTGGGCAGCGACAACTTACTGATGATCAATGCGCACATTGCGCACGATTGTACGGTAGGTAACCGCTGCATTCTCGCCAACAACGCAACGCTGGCGGGGCACGTATCGGTAGACGACTTTGCGATCATCGGCGGCATGACCGCAGTCCATCAGTTCTGCATCATTGGTGCGCATGTGATGGTTGGCGGTTGCTCCGGTGTGGCACAGGACGTCCCTCCTTATGTCATTGCGCAGGGTAACCACGCAACGCCGTTCGGTGTCAATATCGAAGGGCTGAAGCGCCGCGGATTCAGCCGTGAGGCGATTACCGCTATCCGCAATGCGTACAAGCTGATTTATCGCAGCGGTAAAACGCTTGATGAAGTGAAACCGGAAATTGCTGAACTGGCGGAAACGCATCCGGAAGTGAAAGCCTTTGCCGATTTCTTTGCTCGCTCAACGCGCGGTCTGATTCGTTAATGGCTGAACAGCGTCCATTAACGATTGCCCTGGTCGCCGGAGAAACCTCCGGCGATATCCTGGGGGCCGGTTTAATCCGCGCTCTGAAAGAACGTGTGCCCAACGCCCGCTTTGTCGGTGTTGCCGGGCCACGGATGCAGGCTGAAGGCTGCGAAGCCTGGTACGAAATGGAAGAACTGGCGGTGATGGGCATTGTTGAAGTGCTTGGTCGTCTGCGTCGCTTACTGCATATTCGTGCCGATCTGACAAAGCGTTTTGGCGAACTGAAGCCAGATGTTTTTGTTGGCATTGATGCGCCTGACTTCAATATTACCCTCGAAGGTAACCTCAAAAAGCAGGGTATCAAAACCATTCATTATGTCAGTCCGTCCGTGTGGGCGTGGCGACAGAAACGCGTTTTCAAAATAGGCAGAGCCACTGATTTAGTCCTCGCATTTCTGCCTTTCGAAAAAGCGTTTTACGACAAATACAACGTGCCGTGCCGTTTTATCGGCCACACAATGGCTGATGCCATGCCGTTAGATCCAGATAAAAATGCCGCACGAGATGTGTTGGGGATCCCTCACGATGCCCACTGCCTGGCGTTGCTGCCGGGGAGCCGTGGCGCGGAAGTCGAAATGCTTAGTGCCGATTTCCTGAAAACGGCCCAGCTTTTGCGCCAGACATATCCGGATCTTGAGATTGTGGTGCCGCTGGTGAATGCCAAACGCCGCGAGCAGTTTGAACGCATCAAAGCTGAAGTCGCGCCAGACCTGTCGGTTCATTTGCTGGATGGGATGGGCCGTGAGGCGATGGTCGCCAGCGATGCGGCGCTACTGGCGTCGGGCACGGCAGCACTGGAGTGTATGCTGGCGAAATGTCCGATGGTGGTGGGCTATCGTATGAAGCCTTTCACCTTCTGGCTGGCGAAACGGCTGGTGAAAACTGATTATGTCTCACTGCCAAATTTGCTGGCGGGCAGAGAGTTAGTCAAAGAGTTATTGCAGGAAGAGTGTGAGCCGCAAAAACTGGCTGCGGCGCTGTTACCGCTGTTGGCGAATGGTAAAACCAGCCATGCGATGCACGACACTTTCCGCGAGCTGCATCAGCAGATCCGCTGCAATGCCGATGAGCAGGCGGCGCAGGCCGTTCTGGAGTTAGCACAATGATCGAATTTGTTTATCCGCATACGCAGCTTGTTGCAGGTGTGGATGAAGTTGGGCGCGGGCCGTTGGTCGGTGCGGTCGTTACCGCTGCCGTGATCCTCGATCCGGCGCGCCCGATTGTCGGGTTGAATGATTCCAAAAAGCTGAGTGAAAAACGCCGTCTGGCGCTCTGTGAAGAGATCAAAGAGAAGGCGTTAAGCTGGAGTCTGGGTCGCGCGGAACCTCATGAAATCGACGAACTGAATATTTTACACGCAACCATGCTGGCGATGCAGCGTGCCGTAGCGGGGCTGCATATTGCGCCGGAATATGTGTTGATTGATGGTAACCGCTGCCCGAAATTACCGATGCCATCGATGGCGGTTGTTAAAGGCGACAGTCGCGTGCCGGAAATCAGTGCGGCGTCTATCCTGGCGAAAGTGACACGCGATGCTGAAATGGCGGAGCTGGACATCATTTACCCACAATATGGATTTGCCCAACACAAAGGGTATCCAACGGCTTTTCATCTGGAAAAACTGGCTGAACACGGTGCGACCGAACACCATCGGCGCAGCTTTGGCCCTGTCAAACGCGCACTGGGACTTGCGTCCTGATTCTTGTGTCGAGATTAAGTAAACCGGAATCTGAAGATGTCTGAACCACGTTTCGTTCACCTACGGGTGCACAGCGACTACTCGATGATCGATGGTCTGGCAAAAACCGCGCCGCTGGTAAAAAAGGCGGCGGCGTTGGGGATGCCGGCACTGGCGATCACTGATTTCACCAACCTTTGCGGTCTGGTGAAGTTCTACGGAGCGGGACATGGCGCAGGGATTAAGCCTATCGTCGGGGCGGATTTTAATGTCCAGTGCGACCTGCTGGGTGATGAGTTAACCCACCTGACGGTGCTGGCGGCGAACAATACCGGCTATCAGAATCTGACGTTGCTGATCTCAAAAGCGTATCAGCGCGGGTATGGTGCCGCCGGGCCGATCATCGATCGCGACTGGCTTATCGAATTAAACGAAGGGTTGATCCTCCTCTCCGGCGGACGCATGGGCGACGTCGGGCGCAGCCTTTTGCGTGGTAACAGCGCACTGGTAGATGAGTGTGTCGCGTTTTATGAAGAGCACTTCCCGGATCGCTATTTTCTCGAATTGATTCGCACCGGCAGGCCGGATGAAGAAAGCTATTTGCACGCGGCGGTGGAACTGGCGGAAAGGCGCGGTTTGCCTGTTGTGGCAACCAACGACGTGCGCTTTATTGACAGCAGTGATTTCGACGCGCACGAAATCCGCGTCGCGATCCACGACGGCTTTACCCTCGACGATCCCAAACGTCCGCGTAACTATTCGCCGCAGCAATATATGCGTAGCGAAGAGGAGATGTGCGAGCTGTTTGCCGACATCCCGGAAGCTCTTGCTAACACCGTGGAGATTGCCAAACGTTGTAACGTGACCGTGCGTCTTGGTGAATACTTCCTGCCGCAGTTCCCGACCGGGGACATGAGCACCGAAGATTATCTGGTTAAGCGAGCAAAAGAAGGTCTGGAAGAGCGTCTGGCATTTTTATTCCCTGACGAAGAAGAACGTCTTAAGCGCCGCCCGGAATATGACGAGCGTCTGGATACTGAACTCCAGGTTATCAACCAGATGGGCTTCCCTGGCTACTTCCTCATCGTTATGGAATTTATCCAGTGGTCGAAGGATAACGGTGTACCGGTAGGGCCTGGCCGTGGTTCCGGTGCGGGGTCACTGGTGGCCTACGCGCTGAAAATCACTGACCTCGATCCGCTAGAATTTGACCTGCTGTTCGAACGTTTCCTTAACCCGGAACGTGTCTCCATGCCTGACTTCGACGTTGACTTCTGTATGGAGAAACGCGACCAGGTTATCGAACATGTGGCGGACATGTACGGTCGCGATGCGGTATCGCAGATCATCACCTTCGGTACGATGGCGGCAAAAGCGGTGATCCGCGACGTAGGTCGCGTGCTGGGGCATCCGTATGGCTTTGTCGATCGTATCTCGAAACTGATCCCGCCAGATCCGGGGATGACGCTGGCGAAAGCGTTTGAAGCCGAGCCGCAGTTGCCAGAAATTTACGAAGCGGATGAAGAAGTTAAGGCGCTGATCGACATGGCGCGTAAACTGGAAGGGGTTACCCGTAACGCGGGTAAACACGCCGGTGGGGTGGTTATCGCGCCGACCAAAATTACCGATTTTGCGCCGCTTTATTGCGATGAAGAAGGCAAACATCCGGTCACTCAGTTTGATAAAAGCGACGTTGAATACGCCGGACTGGTGAAGTTCGACTTCCTCGGCCTGCGTACTCTCACCATCATCAACTGGGCGCTGGAGATGATCAACAAGCGGCGGGCGAAAAATGGCGAGCCGCCGCTGGATATCGCCGCGATCCCGCTGGATGACAAGAAAAGTTTCGACATGCTGCAACGCTCGGAAACCACAGCGGTATTCCAGCTTGAATCGCGCGGCATGAAAGATTTGATCAAGCGTCTACAACCTGACTGCTTCGAAGATATGATCGCACTGGTGGCGCTGTTCCGCCCAGGTCCGTTGCAATCAGGGATGGTGGATAACTTTATCGACCGTAAACATGGTCGCGAGGAGATCTCCTACCCAGACGTGCAGTGGCAGCATGAAAGCCTGAAACCGGTTCTGGAGCCAACTTACGGTATTATCCTGTATCAGGAACAGGTAATGCAGATTGCCCAGGTACTTTCTGGCTATACCCTCGGCGGCGCGGATATGCTGCGTCGTGCGATGGGTAAGAAAAAGCCGGAAGAGATGGCCAAGCAGCGTTCTGTTTTTGCCGAAGGTGCAGAAAAGAACGGCATCAATGCCGAACTGGCGATGAAAATCTTCGACCTGGTAGAGAAATTTGCGGGTTACGGATTTAACAAATCGCACTCTGCGGCCTATGCTTTGGTGTCTTATCAAACGTTATGGCTGAAAGCGCACTATCCGGCAGAGTTTATGGCGGCGGTAATGACTGCCGATATGGACAATACCGAGAAAGTGGTTGGCCTGGTGGATGAGTGCTGGCGGATGGGCCTTAAAATCCTGCCGCCAGATATAAACTCCGGTCTTTACCATTTCCACGTCAACGATGACGGGGAAATCGTGTATGGTATTGGCGCTATCAAAGGGGTGGGTGAAGGGCCAATTGAGGCCATCATCGAAGCCCGTAATAAAGGTGGCTACTTCCGCGAACTGTTTGATCTTTGCGCCCGTACCGACACCAAAAAACTGAACCGGCGGGTGCTGGAAAAACTGATCATGTCAGGGGCATTTGACCGCCTGGGGCCACACCGCGCGGCGTTAATGAACTCGCTGGGCGATGCGTTAAAAGCGGCAGATCAACACGCGAAAGCGGAAGCCATCGGCCAGGCCGATATGTTCGGCGTGCTGGCAGAAGAGCCGGAACAAATTGAACAATCCTACGCTAGCTGCCAGCCGTGGCCGGAGCAGGTGGTGTTAGATGGGGAGCGCGAAACGTTGGGTCTGTACCTGACGGGCCACCCGATCAACCAGTATTTAAAAGAGATTGAGCGTTATGTCGGAGGCGTAAGGCTGAAAGACATGCACCCGACAGAACGTGGTAAAGTCACCACGGCTGCGGGGCTCGTTGTTGCCGCGCGGGTTATGGTCACCAAGCGCGGCAATCGTATCGGTATCTGCACGCTGGATGACCGTTCCGGGCGGCTGGAAGTGATGTTATTTACTGACGCCCTGGATAAATACCAGCAATTGCTGGAAAAAGACCGCATACTTATCGTCAGCGGACAGGTCAGCTTTGATGACTTCAGCGGTGGGCTTAAAATGACCGCTCGCGAAGTGATGGATATTGACGAAGCCCGGGAAAAATATGCTCGCGGGCTTGCTATCTCGCTGACGGACAGGCAAATTGATGACCAGCTTTTAAACCGACTCCGTCAGTCTCTGGAACCCCACCGCTCTGGGACAATTCCAGTACATCTCTACTATCAGAGGGCGGATGCACGTGCACGGTTGCGTTTTGGCGCGACGTGGCGTGTCTCTCCGAGCGATCGTTTGTTAAACGATCTCCGTGGCCTCATTGGTTCGGAGCAGGTGGAACTGGAGTTTGACTAATACAGGAATACTATGAGTCTGAATTTCCTTGATTTTGAACAGCCGATTGCAGAGCTGGAAGCGAAAATCGATTCTCTGACTGCGGTTAGCCGCCAGGATGAGAAACTGGATATTAACATCGATGAAGAAGTGCATCGTCTGCGTGAAAAAAGCGTAGAACTGACGCGTAAAATCTTCGCCGATCTCGGTGCATGGCAGATTGCCCAACTGGCACGCCATCCACAGCGCCCTTATACCCTGGATTACGTTCGCCTGGCATTTGATGAATTTGACGAACTGGCAGGCGACCGCGCGTATGCAGATGACAAAGCTATCGTCGGTGGTATCGCCCGTCTTGACGGTCGTCCGGTGATGATCATTGGTCATCAGAAAGGCCGTGAAACCAAAGAGAAAATTCGTCGTAACTTTGGTATGCCAGCGCCAGAAGGTTACCGCAAAGCACTGCGTCTGATGCAAATGGCTGAACGCTTTAAGATGCCAATCATCACCTTTATCGACACCCCTGGGGCTTATCCGGGTGTGGGCGCAGAAGAACGTGGTCAGTCTGAAGCCATCGCGCGTAACCTGCGTGAAATGTCTCGCCTCGGCGTACCGGTCGTTTGTACGGTTATCGGTGAAGGTGGTTCTGGCGGTGCGCTGGCCATTGGCGTGGGCGATAAAGTGAATATGCTGCAATACAGCACCTATTCCGTTATCTCGCCGGAAGGTTGTGCCTCTATCCTCTGGAAGAGCGCAGACAAGGCCCCGCTGGCGGCTGAAGCGATGGGCATCATCGCTCCGCGTCTGAAAGAACTGAAACTGATTGACTCCATCATCCCGGAACCACTGGGCGGCGCTCACCGTAACCCGGAAGCGATGGCTGCGTCTCTGAAAGCGCAACTGCTGGCGGATCTGGCCGATCTCGACGTGTTAAGCACTGAAGATTTAAAAAATCGTCGTTATCAGCGACTGATGAGCTACGGTTACGCGTAATCAGCAAATTTTCTGAAAAGGGTCACTTCGGTGGCCTTTTTTTCTATGTAGTTTATTTAGTCATATTATAAATACATTTAGATAATCTTTCTTTCGTTTTCCCCTGCCATAAAATTCTTGAACTCATGTTGATAACTCCGATTTCGGAGGCATATACAAATATACACAGTGGTCAAAAATAATATAAATTTATCAATCTCATAGAATTTTTAAGGATAAAATATGAAAGCAATTTTAGGATTCGATCATCTTCTTATGCCGCGTGTTCTGGTGTTTTTCTACTGGCTGGCTATGGTGCTGACACTGATAGGCGGTGTCTTCTCCATATTTAGCGGAAACATTATCTTAGGGGTAGCTTATACCGTCATTGGCCTTATAAGCTGTCGTATGACTTTCGAATTAATTATGATAGCGTTTAAGAATAACGAATATTTGCGCCGCATTGCCGAGAGTGTTAGCAAGAATAGCGCAGAGTAATCTCCCGCAAAGCGCTTCACCAAACCGCATCTCAACCGCTATTACAGGCGTTTGAGATGTTGTTTTAAAATCAGAGTATACTCTAAATAATTCGAGTTGCAGGAAGGCGACAAGCGAGTGAATCACCAGGAGCTTATATAAGTAAGTGACTGGTGTGAGCGAACGCAGACGCAGCACATGCAACTTAAAGTATGACGAGTATAAATGTCTGATTCATCTTTCCTGTAATTTGTGCGTATTATCAATATATAGCGATGCACGTGCGTATCATATCAATGCAGGAGATTCTATGTTGGGTTTAAAACAGGTTCACCATATTGCGATTATTGCGACGGATTATGCGGTGAGCAAAGCCTTCTACTGCGATATTCTCGGCTTCACGCTGCAAAGCGAAGTTTATCGCGAAGCGCGTGATTCGTGGAAAGGGGATTTGGCGCTTAACGGGCAGTACGTGATTGAGCTTTTCTCATTTCCATTCCCACCGGAGCGCCCCAGCCGACCGGAAGCCTGCGGCCTGCGCCATCTGGCATTTAGCGTTGATGATATTGATACGGCAGTGGCGCACCTTGAAAGCCATAATGTGAAATGTGAAGCGATACGTGTCGACCCGTATACGCAAAAACGCTTTACGTTCTTTAACGATCCTGACGGGCTGCCACTGGAACTGTATGAGCAGTAAGGCTTGTCATCGCCGCATTTGCCCGGTAACGTGCCGGGCATCTCTATTGTAGATTCGCACTATCATGACACTCACGCTGAATACTCAACTTCTCGCCTCACGCCATATTCTGGTGGCCTTTAGTGGCGGACTGGACTCCACCGTTTTACTGCATCAACTGGTGCAGTGGCGGGCTGAAAATCCGGACGTCACGTTACGCGCTATCCATGTGCATCACGGTTTAAGTGCTAATGCTGATGCCTGGGTCGTGCATTGTGAAAATATCTGCCAGCAGTGGCAGGTGCCGCTGGTGGTTGAGCGCGTGCAGCTTGCGCAAGAGGGGTTAGGCATTGAGGCCCAGGCACGGCAGGCGCGTTATCAGGCATTTGCCCGAACGCTGTTACCCGGAGAAGTTCTGGTCACTGCACAACATCTTAACGATCAATGTGAAACCTTTTTGCTGGCGTTAAAACGTGGCAGTGGCCCTGCCGGGCTTTCCGCTATGGGAGAAGTATCTGATTTTGCCGGAACCCGGCTTATCCGCCCGTTGCTCACTCGCACACGTGGAGAGCTGGAGCAGTGGGCACATAAACATGGCTTACGCTGGATTGAAGACGAAAGTAATCAGGACGATAGCTACGATCGTAACTTCCTGCGCCTGCACGTGGTGCCGTTATTACAGCAGCGTTGGCCGCATTTTGCCGAAGCAACGGCACGCAGCGCCACGCTTTGCGCTGAACAAGAGAGCCTGTTGGATGAACTGCTGGCGGATGATTTAGCGCACTGCCAAACGTCGCAGGGAACGCTACAGATTGCGCCAATGATGGCGATGAGCGATGTCCGCCGCGCGGCGATTATCCGCCGCTGGCTGGCTGGGCTGAATGCGCCGATGCCTTCCCGCGATGCGCTGGTACGGATTTGGCAAGAAGTTGCACTGGCGCGGGAAGATGCTTCCCCCTGTTTGCGCTTTGGCGCGTTTGAAATCCGTCGCTATCTGTCGCAACTGTGGTGGATTAAATCCGTTGCCGGACAAAGCGAAACCATTGTGCCGTGGCTGGCGTGGCAACAGCCGCTGGAATTACCGGCTGATCTGGGAAGTGTGCAGTTTACTGCGGGAGGAGATATTCGTCCTCCGCGTGCTGACGAAGCGGTTAGCGTTCGTTTTAAGGCGTCGGGATTGCTGCACATTGTCGGGCGCAACGGTGGACGTAAGTTAAAGAAAATCTGGCAGGAACTGGGCGTGCCGCCGTGGCTGCGTGATACTACGCCACTGCTGTTTTATGGCGAAACGTTGATTGCGGCAGCGGGAATTTTTGTTACACGTGAAGGCTTTGCTGAAGATGAGGCTGGTGTAAGTTTTTTCTGGCAGAGAAATAGTTAGTTCAGCGTAGCCGGATAAGACGCGCTATGCGTCGCATCCGGCAAAAGTGAATCAGGACTCACTCACCACTACCGTACCGATTTCCGGATGGCTAAAGCTGGTAATTTTATCCAGGCGCAACTCGCGGGTTTCGCCAGCGACATCGACGACCAGATATTCCACATTTTTGCGGGACACTAAATCATTGGCTTTGCCCTGCAATTTTTCGCCATCTTTCAGCTCCAGCGTCAGCAACAGGTGATGCTGGCAGGCGAGCTCAAGATTATCGTAATCATCACAATTGATAGGTTGATACGTATCATTCATTGACATAATCGCTCACCAGTAAGTTTGCCGCAGCGTATGCTGCTTTTTCCCTGACAGCCTCTGAAAGGGCATCGTCGGCAGCCATTTCATTCAGCACTTTCAAAACGCAGCCCAGCGCGTCCGGAACGTATCCTAAGTCTCCGCTGGCGATTTCCGCGTACCGCTTGCGTATTAACTCACAATATTTTTCCACATGCCCTCCTGTCAGCACTCTGACTTAACCGTGGATGCAAGTCTAAGCCTACGAAGATAAACCCTGTTTCGCAAGGTGACTATACCACACTCATTTCTGCAATATCAGCGCCGCAACTGCACGTATTCCGTTACAATGGCCTCCTGATTCGAAAGGAGTTTTCTTATGGCGCTTAAAGCGACAATTTATAAAGCGACGGTTAATGTGGCCGATCTTGACCGCAACCAGTTTCTCGATGCCTCTCTGACGCTGGCGCGCCACCCTTCAGAAACTCAGGAGCGCATGATGCTGCGCCTTCTGGCATGGCTGAAATATGCCGATGAACGTCTGCAATTTACCCGTGGTTTGTGTGCCGATGACGAGCCGGAAGCGTGGCTGCGTAATGATCATTTAGGTATTGATTTGTGGATTGAACTGGGGCTGCCGGACGAGCGGCGAATTAAGAAAGCCTGCACCCAGGCCGCGGAAGTGGCACTGTTTGCCTATAATAGTCGGGCGGCGCAGATCTGGTGGCAGCAAAATCAGAACAAATGCGCGCAGTTTGCCAATCTTTCCGTCTGGTATCTGGACGACGAGCAACTGGCAAAAGTGAGTGCCTTTGCCGATCGCACCATGACACTACAGGCAACGATTCAGGACGGCATTATCTGGTTATCGGATGATAAGAATAATCTGGAAGTAAACTTAACTGTCTGGCAACAACCGTCATGATTGTGATTTCCCGACATGTTGCTATCCCCGATGGCGAGCTTGAGATCACCGCCATTCGTGCTCAAGGGGCGGGCGGGCAGCATGTCAATAAGACCTCAACGGCTATTCATCTGCGTTTTGACATTCGGGCCTCCAGCCTGCCAGAGTATTACAAAGAGCGCCTGCTCGCCGCCAGCCATCACCTGATTAGTAGTGATGGTGTGATTGTCATTAAGGCTCAGGAATACCGCAGCCAGGAACTGAACCGCGAAGCGGCACTGGCCCGACTGGTGGCAGTGATTAAAGAATTAACAACGGTACAAAAATCCCGACGACCGACGCGACCTACCCGTGCATCGAAAGAGCGCAGGCTGGTATCGAAAGCACAAAAATCAACCGTGAAGGCGTTGCGTGGCAAAGTGCGCAGCGGTCGGGAATAAAAAGAAGGAATTGATGGTGAGAAAAGCGATAGTAGCAGCGATGACTGTAATCAGTCTCTTTACTCTAATGGGATGTAATAATCGGGCCGAAGTAGATATGCTTTCCCCAGCGCAGGCCGCCGAGCTGAAACCGATGCCGCAAAGCTGGCGTGGTGTGCTGCCGTGTGCTGATTGTGAAGGGATCGAAACCTCTTTGTTTCTCGAAAAAGATGGAACCTGGGTAATGAATGAGCGCTATCTGGGCGCTCGTGAAGAGCCTTCATCTTTTGCTTCCTACGGTACATGGGCGAGAACCGCAGACAAACTTGTATTAACCGATACTAAAGGCGAAAAGTCATATTATCGGGCAAAAGGTGATGCGCTGGAGATGCTCGATCGTGAAGGTAATCCGATTGAATCGCAGTTCAACTACACACTGGAACCGGCAAAATCCAGCTTGCCCATGACGCCGATGACCATGCGTGGCATGTATTTTTATATGGCTGACGCAGCAACTTTTACTGATTGTGCGACCGGAAAACGATTCGCGGTGGCAAATAACGCAGAGCTGGAACGAGGCTATCTGGCTGCTCGCGGCAGCAGTGAAAAACCGGTGCTGCTGTCAGTAGAAGGTCACTTTACGCTTGAGGCTAATCCGGATATCGGGGCACCGACTAAGGTATTAGCGCCCGATACGGCTGGTAAATTTTTCCCGAACCAGGATTGCAGTAGTTTGGGGCAGTAAACCTGCTTGTGGCAGAAATAAATGCAAAATTGCCTGATGCGCTACGCTTATCAGGCCTACAGAGTAGATTGCAATGTTTTGAATTAGCACGATTTTGTAGGTCGAATAAGATGTTCACACCGCATCCGGCATTCTGTGCACAACGCCTGATGCGACGCTGGCGCGTCTTATCATGCCTACAAAACACCCCCATTCCTTAGGAGTGATCAAACGTTTAATCCACATCCGGCATAAACACTCTGAGACTGGCTTTTATCACCGGGTCAGTCCAACGAAGCGACCCGTTTTGATATAAATCCCTGGTTTCAGATGCCCAACATACTGTAACTGTGCTTCTGGCCTAAACGCAGAGACATCGCCAGCACGCATATGCATCAGATCGGCAGGACTAATCCAACCTGACTGCGCCAGCGTAAGCGGATGCTCGGCTTTGGCAAATGCATCCGTGACAAATTCCGAACAAAACCACGATTTTTTGTCCCCCTCGCCAACACTGCTTAACTGCGCTTTCGCCAGGCCGCTGACGCACTGTTGGCGGAAATCTGCGGAAAAAGGATTCAGTGAGCACATCTGGCGGGTCACCATAAACGGAATAAATTCGACAATGCCGCGATAGTTATACCCGCTATCTTTGATTTTGTTGGCGAACGCGGTGATATCTGTGGCTTGTTGCGGGGTAAGATCCGGGGCTCGTAAGACGAAAAGCTTATCACTATGCTTCATGGCTTTTTTCAGGGAAACAATCTGGACGCCAGCGCCTGTCGCTTCTGCGACGTTATTATCACCTAAATAGATGGCAACGTGACTCACCGAGGAAGTGCTGAAGACGCGGATACCGAATGAGGTTACCCCAAGGCTTGAGGAGAACAGCAAATCGCCGGGCTTGAGGTCAGATTCAGTTATTTCAGTTATTGATTGTTCGGTAAAAGAGCTTTGATGCTGGAATTTGACTGCCCATGTTTTCGCCTCGGCATCTACCGCTGTGGCTGATGAGTCTGGCTGACTAATATCAACGGTACAGGCCGAAAGTAAAAGAAAGCAAGGGAGAAGCAGACGACAGTACGCCTTTGGTTTATTCATTTTATACAATCCATGTAAAAAAGGGTCCTGAAATTCAGGACCCTTTCTGGCATCAGCCTTTAATCTGTTTCACCAGATAATCGACGATGTCACCGGTCTTAATTAATTGCTTCTCGCCGTTACGACGGTATTTGTATTCGATATCGTCGTTGTCGAGGTTACGGTCGCCCAGCACGATAGTGTGTGGAATACCGATCAGTTCCATATCGGCAAACATCACGCCCGGACGTTCTTTACGGTCATCCAGCAGGACTTCGATTCCCTGCGCACGCAGTTCGCTGTAAAGTTTCTCGGCCAGTTCTTGTACGCGGAAGGATTTGTGCATGTTCATCGGCAGAATAGCTACCTGGAACGGTGCGATCGCGTCAGGCCATACGATGCCGCGCTCGTCGTAGTTTTGCTCAATCGCCGCAGCCACTACACGCGTAACCCCAATACCGTAGCAACCCATAGTCAGGATCTGGTTGCGGCCATCTTCGCCCTGTACGGAGGCTTTCAGAGCTTCAGAATACTTAGTACCCAACTGGAAGATGTGACCGACTTCGATACCGCGTTTGATCAGCAGCGTACCCTGACCATCCGGGCTTGGATCGCCAGCCACTACGTTACGGATGTCAGCAACTTCCGGGGTTGCGACATCGCGATCCCAGTTGATACCAAAGTAGTGTTTACCGTCGATGTTAGCACCGGCAGCAAAATCACTCATCGCCGCAACGGTACGGTCAATTACAACCGGAATCGGCATGTTTACCGGACCCAGTGAACCCGGGCCTGCTTTAACGACGGCACGAATTTCTTCTTCGGTTGCGAAAGTCAGCGGGCTGGCAACCTGCGGCAGTTTCTCCGCTTTTACTTCGTTCAGTTCGTGGTCACCGCGCACCAGCAGCGCAACCAGCGGGAAGCTGCTGCCATCAACGGCTTTAACCAGCAGTGTTTTAACGGTTTTTTCAATCGGCAGATTGAACTGTTCAACCAGTTCAGCGATGGTTTTCGCGTTCGGTGTATCAACCAGCGTCATTTCCTGAGTTGCAGCAGCGCGCGGTTCTTTCGGCGCGATAGCTTCTGCCAGTTCAATGTTAGCTGCGTAGTCAGAGGTGTCGGAGAAGACCACATCGTCTTCACCGCTCTGTGCCAGCACCTGGAATTCGTGAGAGGCGCTGCCGCCGATAGAACCGGTGTCGGCCTGTACGGCGCGGAAATCCAGCCCCATACGGCTGAAGATTTTGCTGTAGGCCGCATACATTGCATCGTAGGTTTCCTGCAAGGATTCCTGAGAAGTGTGGAAAGAGTAAGCATCTTTCATCAGGAATTCGCGGGAACGCATGACGCCGAAACGTGGACGAACTTCATCACGGAACTTGGTCTGGATCTGATAGAAGTTCAGCGGTAACTGTTTGTAAGAACTCAGCTCATTACGAATCAGGTCGGTAATAACTTCTTCATGAGTTGGGCCGAGTACGAACGGACGCTCGCCACGGTCAACAAAACGCAGCAGTTCCGGACCGTACTGTTCCCAACGACCACTCTCTTGCCACAGATCGGCTGGCTGAACCACTGGCATCGACACCTCGATCGCACCGGCGTTGTTCATCTCTTCACGCACGATGTTTTCGACTTTTTTCAGAACGCGCACGCCGGTCGGCAGCCAGGTATATAACCCGGAGGCCAGCTTGCGGATCATCCCGGCGCGTAGCATCAGTTGATGGCTGATCACCTCGGCGTCGGCAGGTGTCTCCTTGAGAGTGGAGAGCAGGTATTGGCTAGTACGCATGTTGTTACGGTTCCAGTTGGAAGGTAGAACAGGCTCAAGGCGAGCCTGGGACAAAAAAAGTGATTTAGTTTACCAGTGCAGAAGAAATGTCAAAAGAGAAGGGCGTGAATTTAACGCGCTTCCAGCGCAAAGACTTCAAAACCAGTCTCGGTGACTCGCCAGCGGACGTTAAAATCATGCAGCCAGACGGCATAGGTTTTACCCGTGTCTTCACCTTTACGATAGGCCGGGCGCGGGTCCTGCGCCAGTACTTCGCGGATAAACAGCGTTAACTGCGGATAACGCTTCTCCAGCGTCAAAAGTTGCTTTTCGACGTCTGCGGTAAATCTCACCGCCATCTCTGCTACTGGCGCGCTTTGCGCATAGCTGGCGCTGGCATCGGGAAGCGATTCGGCAAAGGGGAGGTAAGGTTTTATATCCACCACCGGCGTACCATCGACCAGATCCAGACCGCCGAGCTTCAGAATCACGTTATCTTTATGGCAAACAACCTCTTTCAGCTCTACCAGTGACATCCCAATCGGGTTAGGGCGAAAAGTAGAACGCGTGGCGAAAACGCCCATTCTGGCGTTACCGCCGAGACGAGGCGGACGCACAGTCGGGCGCCAGCCACCTTCCATCGTTTGATGAAAGACGAAAAGGATCCATAAATGGCTGAACGCTTCCAGGCCGCGTACGGCATCGGCCTGGTTGTAAGGAGCAATAAGGTGCAGTTCTCCGTTGGCGCTTTTTACCAGCCCAGGCTGGCGCGGAACGGCGAATTTTTCTTTATAGGGTGAGCGAATAACACCTATTTGCTCAAACTGGAAACTGCTCATTTCGCCGTAATGTTAAGCGCTGAACCGATGCACACAGCCTGACGATAGCAGCCTGGCGTACCGCTGGTGACTTCACAGCTATGCAGTAATACCGCATTGGCTTTCATTTTGGAGGCATTGATTTGCATCCGCTTACGTGCGGTTGGGATGCTCGGTGGAGAATCCTGATTAGAGGCCTGGCAAGAGTCGCCACTGACTTCACCGAGATCGCGGAACGGTTTGCCGACTAATTCTTCAGCATTGGTATAAATTCGGACCGGCGTGGCGCGCGGCGCTTTCGGTTTTGCAGGCTCCGCTTTCGGCTGGGGTGCAGTGCTTTGAACGGATTCGACAGGGGATCTGCTTAACATAGAACAGCCGCTTAGCATGAGTGCTAATAAACAGATCGGTAAAGCACGCATAGTATTTCCTCAATGTATGATCAAAACGTCAATATTGAATCAGGCGCTTGTAAAAATGACAAGACGGGCAAGCGCCCGTCCTGAATGATATTACAAATTGTGGAAACAGCCTAAAAATTACCAGCCTTTAACCGCACCGCCGTTAAACACTTTATTTGCCGCTTCATAAACTTCATCAGACTGATAAGCCTGGACGAATTTCTTCACGTTTTCCGCGTCTTTGTTATCTTCACGGGTCACGATCAGGTTTACGTAAGGAGACTCTTTGTCTTCCACGAAGATACCGTCTTTCGCCGGAGTCAGGCCAATCTGGCTGGCATAGGTGGTGTTGATAACCGCCAGAGCAATCTGTGCATCGTCCAGGGAACGTGGCAATTGCGGTGCTTCCAGCTCAACAATTTTCAGATTTTTAGGATTCTCAACCACATCAAGCACGGTCGGCAGCAGACCTACGCCATCTTTCAGCTTGATCAACCCCACTTTTTGCAGCAGCAGCAGTGAACGGCCGAGGTTAGTCGGATCATTCGGTACGGCAACCTGTGCTTCATTGGGTAGTTCATCCAGTGATTTGATTTTCTTGGAATAACCGGCAATCGGATAAACAAAAGTATTGCCTACTGCAACCAGTTTGTAGCCACGATCCTTCAGTTGCTGATCGAGGTACGGTTTGTGCTGGAAGGCGTTGGCGTCGATATCGCCTTTGCTTAATGCTTCGTTCGGTAGCACGTAGTCGTTGAAGGTGACCAGCTCAACGTCCAGGCCATATTTGTCTTTCGCAACTTTCTGCGCGACTTCTGCAACTTGCTGTTCGGCACCGACAATCACGCCGACTTTAATGTGGTTTGGATCTTTTTCATCCTGACCGCAGCCTACCAGTGCCAGTGATCCAATCAGGGCTCCCACTGCCGCAAAGGTTTTGAGTTTGAACGCCATACCTTATTCCTTCTTCAATTATTTATGTTGTGTTGAACGTTACTTGCGAGTGACAGCCCGGACGATGCGATCGCCTGCGAACTGAATTAAATAAACCAGAATGACCAGCAATACCAGCACCGTATTCATCACCGTTGCGTTATAGCCGATGTAACCATATTGATAGCCAATCTGACCCAAACCACCGGCTCCGACTGCACCACCCATCGCGGAATAACCGACCAGAGTAATCAGGGTGATAGTTGCGGCATTTACCAGACCCGGCAACGCCTCTGGTAACAGCACTTTGCGCACGATCTGCATCGGTGTGGCACCCATTGCGCGGGAGGCTTCAATCAACCCGGTTGGGATCTCCAGCAGGGCGTTTTCGACCATACGGGCAATAAACGGTGCTGCGCCAACTGTCAGCGGAACAATCGCCGCCTGCAAACCAATCGATGTGCCGACAATAATGCGAGTAAACGGAATCATCCATACCAGTAAAATAATGAACGGAATGGAACGGAAAATGTTCACAATCGCAGATACGGTACGATACAACTTCGCGTTAGCAATAATTTGCCCCGGACGTGTGACATAAAGCAGGACGCCAACCGGCAGACCAATCACAAAACCGAAAAAACCGGATACGAAGGTCATTGCCAGCGTTTCCCATACGCCACGAACCAGCAACCACATCATCGGCTCAGACATAACCCAGTACCTCTACTTTTACATGGTGTTCTTGCAGCCAGGCAATGGCGGCTTGCGTATCTTGTTGTGTACCGTGCATTTCGGTCAGCATGATGCCGAACTTAACGCCTCCGGCGTAATCCATCTGCGCGCTAATAATGTTGTTATTAACGTTGAAACGACGTGCGGTTTCAGAAAGCAACGGGGCATCTACTGACTGACCGGTAAACTCCAGGCGCAGCATGGGGACACAATCAGTGAACGGCTCCGCTTGCAGACGTTCCTGATAATCTTCCGGGATATCCAGATGCAGGGTCGACTGAATAAATTTCTGTGCCAGCGGCGTTTTCGGATGCGAGAACACTTCACTTACTGTGTCTTGCTCGATCAACTCACCATTGCTGATAACCGCCACGCAATCACAAATACGCTTCACAACGTCCATTTCGTGGGTGATTAACAGAATCGTCAAACCCAGACGGCGGTTGATGTCTTTCAGCAGTTCGAGAATAGAACGCGTGGTTGCCGGGTCCAGTGCGCTGGTGGCCTCGTCGCACAGCAACACTTTGGGATTGCTGGCTAATGCGCGAGCAATCGCCACACGCTGTTTCTGCCCACCGGAAAGATTCGACGGGTAGCTATCATGTTTGTCGCCAAGACCAACCAGCGCCAGTAATTCCGTCACGCGACGTTTGATCTCCTCTTTTGGCGTGTTGTCCAGCTCCAGCGGCAGTGCCACGTTACCAAAAACAGTACGCGAAGAGAGCAGGTTAAAGTGCTGGAAAATCATGCCAATATGACGGCGCGCTTTGGTCAACTCGGATTCTGACAGCGTGGTCAGTTCCTGGCCATCGACCAGAACGCTACCCTCGGTTGGGCGCTCCAGCAGGTTTACACAACGGATAAGCGTACTCTTACCCGCGCCAGAGGCACCGATAACGCCATAAATTTGTCCGGCTGGCACATGCAGACTGACGTTGTTTAACGCCTGGATAGTGCGGGTGCCCTGGTGGAACACTTTGGTGATATTCGAAAGTTTTATCATTGATTATTTATTATCGTCATTAAGTTAGTCGTGGCATTTCGACTGCCTGATACGGTCAAAGCCGTCAATGAAATGGATGTTAAGGCATCCAGACGTCTAAATCAATCAGGTTTATACGAAGAGCACTTTCTTGCAGGTCGAAACATGCGATACTAGCGGCACATGCCTTATTAAGGAGCTATAAAAGGTGGCGAAGAGCGTACCCGCAATTTTTCTTGACCGTGACGGCACCATTAATGTCGATCACGGCTATGTCCATGAGATCGATAACTTTGAATTTATCGACGGTGTCATTGACGCCATGCGTGAGCTTAAAAAAATGGGCTTTGCGCTGGTGGTGGTAACGAACCAGTCTGGTATTGCGCGCGGCAAATTTACTGAAGCGCAGTTTGAAACGCTGACCGAGTGGATGGACTGGTCGCTGGCGGACCGTGATGTCGATCTGGATGGCATCTATTATTGCCCGCATCATCCGCAGGGCAGTGTTGAAGAGTTTCGCCAGGTCTGCGATTGCCGTAAACCACATCCAGGAATGCTTTTGTCAGCACGCGATTATTTGCATATTGATATGGCCGCTTCTTATATGGTGGGCGATAAATTAGAAGATATGCAGGCAGCGGCTGCGGCGAACGTGGGAACAAAAGTGCTGGTGCGTACGGGGAAACCTGTTACCCCTGAAGCTGAAAATGCAGCGGATTGGGTGTTAAATAGCCTGGCAGACCTGCCGCAAGCGATAAAAAAGCAGCAAAAATCGGCGTAACGATTAAAAGATGAGCGGTTGAAATAAAAATGCATTTTTCCGCTTGTCTTCCTGAAACGACTCCCTATAATGCGCCTCCATCGACACGGCGGATGTGAATCACTTCACACAAACAGCCGGTTCGGTTGAAGAGAAAAAATCCTGAAATTCAGGGTTGACTCTGAA
This sequence comes from Escherichia sp. KTE96, assembly GCF_000408525.1. Taxonomy (NCBI): domain Bacteria; kingdom Pseudomonadati; phylum Pseudomonadota; class Gammaproteobacteria; order Enterobacterales; family Enterobacteriaceae; genus Escherichia; species Escherichia sp. KTE96. The sequence continues at coordinate 1,312,023 of NZ_KE137149.1, forward strand.
AGAGGAAAGCGTAATATACGCCACCTCGCGACAGTGAGCTGAAAGCCGCGTCGCAACTGCTCTTTAACAATTTATCAGACAATCTGTGTGGGCACTCGAAGATACGGATTCTTAATGTCGCAAGACGCTAAATGAATACCAAGTCTCAAGAGTGAACACGTAATTCATTACGAAGTTTAATTCTTTGAGCATCAAACTTTTAAATTGAAGAGTTTGATCATGGCTCAGATTGAACGCTGGCGGCAGGCCTAACACATGCAAGTCGAACGGTAACAGAAAGAAGCTTGCTTCTTTGCTGACGAGTGGCGGACGGGGGAGTAATGTCTGGGAAACTGCCCGATGGAGGGGGATAACTACTGGAAACGGTAGCTAATACCGCATAACGTCGCAAGACCAAAGAGGGGGACCTTCGGGCCTCTTGCCATCGGATGTGCCCAGATGGGATTAGCTAGTAGGCGGGGTAACGGCCCACCTAGGCGACGATCTCTAGCTGGTCTGAGAGGATGACCAGCCACACTGGAACTGAGACACGGTCCAGACTCCTACGGGAGGCAGCAGTGGGGAATATTGCACAATGGGCGCAAGCCTGATGCAGCCATGCCGCGTGTATGAAGAAGGCCTTCGGGTTGTAAAGTACTTTCAGCGGGGAGGAAGGGAGTAAAGTTAATACCTTTGCTCATTGACGTTACCCGCAGAAGAAGCACCGGCTAACTCCGTGCCAGCAGCCGCGGTAATACGGAGGGTGCAAGCGTTAATCGGAATTACTGGGCGTAAAGCGCACGCAGGCGGTTTGTTAAGTCAGATGTGAAATCCCCGGGCTCAACCTGGGAACTGCATCTGATACTGGCAAGCTTGAGTCTCGTAGAGGGGGGTAGAATTCCAGGTGTAGCGGTGAAATGCGTAGAGATCTGGAGGAATACCGGTGGCGAAGGCGGCCCCCTGGACGAAGACTGACGCTCAGGTGCGAAAGCGTGGGGAGCAAACAGGATTAGATACCCTGGTAGTCCACGCCGTAAACGATGTCGACTTGGAGGTTGTGCCCTTGAGGCGTGGCTTCCGGAGCTAACGCGTTAAGTCGACCGCCTGGGGAGTACGGCCGCAAGGTTAAAACTCAAATGAATTGACGGGGGCCCGCACAAGCGGTGGAGCATGTGGTTTAATTCGATGCAACGCGAAGAACCTTACCTGGTCTTGACATCCACAGAACATTCCAGAGATGGGATGGTGCCTTCGGGAACTGTGAGACAGGTGCTGCATGGCTGTCGTCAGCTCGTGTTGTGAAATGTTGGGTTAAGTCCCGCAACGAGCGCAACCCTTATCCTTTGTTGCCAGCGGTCCGGCCGGGAACTCAAAGGAGACTGCCAGTGATAAACTGGAGGAAGGTGGGGATGACGTCAAGTCATCATGGCCCTTACGACCAGGGCTACACACGTGCTACAATGGCGCATACAAAGAGAAGCGACCTCGCGAGAGCAAGCGGACCTCATAAAGTGCGTCGTAGTCCGGATTGGAGTCTGCAACTCGACTCCATGAAGTCGGAATCGCTAGTAATCGTGGATCAGAATGCCACGGTGAATACGTTCCCGGGCCTTGTACACACCGCCCGTCACACCATGGGAGTGGGTTGCAAAAGAAGTAGGTAGCTTAACCTTCGGGAGGGCGCTTACCACTTTGTGATTCATGACTGGGGTGAAGTCGTAACAAGGTAACCGTAGGGGAACCTGCGGTTGGATCACCTCCTTACCTTAAAGAAGCGTTCTTTGAAGTGCTCACACAGATTGTCTGATGAAAATGAGCAGTAAAACCTCTACAGGCTTGTAGCTCAGGTGGTTAGAGCGCACCCCTGATAAGGGTGAGGTCGGTGGTTCAAGTCCACTCAGGCCTACCAAATTTGCACCGCAAATTTGAAGAGGTTTTAACTACATGTTATGGGGCTATAGCTCAGCTGGGAGAGCGCCTGCTTTGCACGCAGGAGGTCTGCGGTTCGATCCCGCATAGCTCCACCATCTCTGTAGTGATTAAATAAAAAATACTTCAGAGTGTACCTGCAAAGGTTCACTGCGAAGTTTTGCTCTTTAAAAATCTGGATCAAGCTGAAAATTGAAACACTGAACAACGAAAGTTGTTCGTGAGTCTCTCAAATTTTCGCAACACGATGATGGTTCGTAAGAAACATCTTCGGGTTGTGAGGTTAAGCGACTAAGCGTACACGGTGGATGCCCTGGCAGTCAGAGGCGATGAAGGACGTGCTAATCTGCGATAAGCGTCGGTAAGGTGATATGAACCGTTATAACCGGCGATTTCCGAATGGGGAAACCCAGTGTGATCCGTCACACTATCATTAACTGAATCCATAGGTTAATGAGGCGAACCGGGGGAACTGAAACATCTAAGTACCCCGAGGAAAAGAAATCAACCGAGATTCCCCCAGTAGCGGCGAGCGAACGGGGAGGAGCCCAGAGCCTGAATCAGTATGTGTGTTAGTGGAAGCGTCTGGAAAGGCGTGCGATACAGGGTGACAGCCCCGTACACAAAAATGCACATGCTGTGAGCTCGATGAGTAGGGCGGGACACGTGGTATCCTGTCTGAATATGGGGGGACCATCCTCCAAGGCTAAATACTCCTGACTGACCGATAGTGAACCAGTACCGTGAGGGAAAGGCGAAAAGAACCCCGGCGAGGGGAGTGAAAAAGAACCTGAAACCGTGTACGTACAAGCAGTGGGAGCCTCTTTAATGGGGTGACTGCGTACCTTTTGTATAATGGGTCAGCGACTTATATTCTGTAGCAAGGTTAACCGAATAGGGGAGCCGAAGGGAAACCGAGTCTTAACTGGGCGTTAAGTTGCAGGGTATAGACCCGAAACCCGGTGATCTAGCCATGGGCAGGTTGAAGGTTGGGTAACACTAACTGGAGGACCGAACCGACTAATGTTGAAAAATTAGCGGATGACTTGTGGCTGGGGGTGAAAGGCCAATCAAACCGGGAGATAGCTGGTTCTCCCCGAAAGCTATTTAGGTAGCGCCTCGTGAATTCATCTCCGGGGGTAGAGCACTGTTTCGGCAAGGGGGTCATCCCGACTTACCAACCCGATGCAAACTGCGAATACCGGAGAATGTTATCACGGGAGACACACGGCGGGTGCTAACGTCCGTCGTGAAGAGGGAAACAACCCAGACCGCCAGCTAAGGTCCCAAAGTCATGGTTAAGTGGGAAACGATGTGGGAAGGCCCAGACAGCCAGGATGTTGGCTTAGAAGCAGCCATCATTTAAAGAAAGCGTAATAGCTCACTGGTCGAGTCGGCCTGCGCGGAAGATGTAACGGGGCTAAACCATGCACCGAAGCTGCGGCAGCGACACTATGTGTTGTTGGGTAGGGGAGCGTTCTGTAAGCCGTTGAAGGTGTGCTGTGAGGCATGCTGGAGGTATCAGAAGTGCGAATGCTGACATAAGTAACGATAAAGCGGGTGAAAAGCCCGCTCGCCGGAAGACCAAGGGTTCCTGTCCAACGTTAATCGGGGCAGGGTGAGTCGACCCCTAAGGCGAGGCCGAAAGGCGTAGTCGATGGGAAACAGGTTAATATTCCTGTACTTGGTGTTACTGCGAAGGGGGGACGGAGAAGGCTATGTTGGCCGGGCGACGGTTGTCCCGGTTTAAGCGTGTAGGCTGATTTTCCAGGCAAATCCGGAGAATCAAGGCTGAGGCGTGATGACGAGGCACTACGGTGCTGAAGCAACAAATGCCCTGCTTCCAGGAAAAGCCTCTAAGCATCAGGTAACATCAAATCGTACCCCAAACCGACACAGGTGGTCAGGTAGAGAATACCAAGGCGCTTGAGAGAACTCGGGTGAAGGAACTAGGCAAAATGGTGCCGTAACTTCGGGAGAAGGCACGCTGATATGTAGGTGAAGCGACTTGCTCGTGGAGCTGAAATCAGTCGAAGATACCAGCTGGCTGCAACTGTTTATTAAAAACACAGCACTGTGCAAACACGAAAGTGGACGTATACGGTGTGACGCCTGCCCGGTGCCGGAAGGTTAATTGATGGGGTCAGCCGCAAGGCGAAGCTCTTGATCGAAGCCCCGGTAAACGGCGGCCGTAACTATAACGGTCCTAAGGTAGCGAAATTCCTTGTCGGGTAAGTTCCGACCTGCACGAATGGCGTAATGATGGCCAGGCTGTCTCCACCCGAGACTCAGTGAAATTGAACTCGCTGTGAAGATGCAGTGTACCCGCGGCAAGACGGAAAGACCCCGTGAACCTTTACTATAGCTTGACACTGAACATTGAGCCTTGATGTGTAGGATAGGTGGGAGGCTTTGAAGTGTGGACGCCAGTCTGCATGGAGCCGACCTTGAAATACCACCCTTTAATGTTTGATGTTCTAACGTGGACCCGTGATCCGGGTTGCGGACAGTGTCTGGTGGGTAGTTTGACTGGGGCGGTCTCCTCCTAAAGAGTAACGGAGGAGCACGAAGGTTGGCTAATCCTGGTCGGACATCAGGAGGTTAGTGCAATGGCATAAGCCAGCTTGACTGCGAGCGTGACGGCGCGAGCAGGTGCGAAAGCAGGTCATAGTGATCCGGTGGTTCTGAATGGAAGGGCCATCGCTCAACGGATAAAAGGTACTCCGGGGATAACAGGCTGATACCGCCCAAGAGTTCATATCGACGGCGGTGTTTGGCACCTCGATGTCGGCTCATCACATCCTGGGGCTGAAGTAGGTCCCAAGGGTATGGCTGTTCGCCATTTAAAGTGGTACGCGAGCTGGGTTTAGAACGTCGTGAGACAGTTCGGTCCCTATCTGCCGTGGGCGCTGGAGAACTGAGGGGGGCTGCTCCTAGTACGAGAGGACCGGAGTGGACGCATCACTGGTGTTCGGGTTGTCATGCCAATGGCACTGCCCGGTAGCTAAATGCGGAAGAGATAAGTGCTGAAAGCATCTAAGCACGAAACTTGCCCCGAGATGAGTTCTCCCTGAGACTTTAAGTCTCCTGAAGGAACGTTGAAGACGACGACGTTGATAGGCCGGGTGTGTAAGCGCAGCGATGCGTTGAGCTAACCGGTACTAATGAACCGTGAGGCTTAACCTTACAACGCCGAAGATGTTTTGGCGGATGAGAGAAGATTTTCAGCCTGATACAGATTAGATTAACCGGCGATAAGCGGGTTAATAAACAGAATTTGCCTGGCGGAGATAGCGCGGTGGTCCCACCTGACCCCATGCCGAACTCAGAAGTGAAACGCCGTAGCGCCGATGGTAGTGTGGGGTCTCCCCATGCGAGAGTAGGGAACTGCCAGGCATCAAATTTAGCAGTAAGCCGGTCATAAAACTGGTGGTTGTAAAAGAATTCGGTGGAGCGGTAGTTCAGTCGGTTAGAATACCTGCCTGTCACGCAGGGGGTCGCGGGTTCGAGTCCCGTCCGTTCCGCCACTTATTAAGAAGCCTCGAGTTAACGCTCGAGGTTTTTTTTCGTCTGCAATTTCATTATTGCCAGAATCGCAAAAATCCTCTGCATTTTACGCTCTTTTTCCGCAACAATCTGAAGTCCATAATCATCTCAGTTAACGAACATATCATTAAAAGAGGCATATTATGGCTATCCCTGCATTTGGTTTAGGTACTTTCCGTCTGAAGGATGACGTTGTTATTGCATCAGTAAAAACCGCGCTGGAACTTGGCTATCGCGCAATTGATACCGCACAAATCTATGATAACGAAGCTGCTGTAGGTCAGGCGATTGCAGAAAGCGGCATACCACGTAATGAACTCTATATCACCACTAAAATCTGGATTGAAAATCTCAGCAAAGACAAACTGATCCCGAGTTTGAAGGATAGTCTGCAAAAATTACGTACCGATTATGTCGATCTGACACTGATCCATTGGCCGTCACCAAATGATGCGGTATCAGTAGAAGAGTTTATGCAGGCGCTGCTGGAAGCGAAAAAACAAGGGCTGACGCGTGAGATCGGTATTTCCAACTTCACCATCCCGTTGATGGAAAAAGCGATTACTGCTGTTGGCGCTGAAAACATCGCCACCAACCAGATTGAGCTCTCTCCTTATCTGCAAAACCATAAAGTGGTCGATTGGGCTAAACAGCACGACATTCATATTACCTCCTACATGACGCTGGCTTATGGGAATGCATTGAAAGATGAGGTTATTGCTCGTATCGCCGCGAAACACAATGCGACTCCGGCACAAGTGATTCTGGCATGGGCGATGGGGGAAGGTTACTCGGTTATTCCTTCTTCTACTAAACGCGAAAATCTGGAGAGTAACCTGCAGGCAGTAAATTTACAGCTTGATGCCGAAGACAAAAAAGCGATCGCCACGCTGGATTGCAACGACCGCCTCGTAAGTCCGGAAGGTCTGGCTCCTGAATGGGATTAAACTTCTCTGACAGCTCCTCCGGGAGCTGTTTTTATATGCTCACTAAGGAAATCGATAAAGGCTCGTATACGGGTGCTCACTGCACGGTCGCTGTAATAAACGGCGCTGAAAGGCATTTCCACTGGCAGTACTCTATCTGCCATTAACTCTACCAGTTCACCACGTGCAATTTCTTTGTCGATCATATAGTCAGATAAACACGCGATCCCGTTGCCACTCAGGCAAAGCTGTTTCAGCGTTTCCCCGCTATTGGATGACAAACCGTACTTCACCTCATGTAATTGCCCATCGCTACAGGCTATCGGCCAGGTATTGAGGGAGGCTGGTTCAGTGAATCCCAGGCAAACATGCTGCTTTAAATCGTCGATAGTTTCTGGCTTCCCGTGGCGGGCAATATAATCGGGGGAGGCGATAATTTTTCGATAGCTGTTAAACAACGGTCTGGCTCGGAGGCTGGAATCCGTTAATGCGCCGGCGCGAATCGCAACATCCACTTTTCTTTCGATCAAATTAATAATGGTTTCGGAGGAGACTAGCGATAAAGTAACTTCCGGATAGCGTTCACGAAATGGTTTAATCAACGGCATCAGAAAGTGCAATATCACGGGGGTCGCGGCATCGATTCGTAACAGTCCGCGTGGCGTATTACGTGTCTCCATGATTTCTGATTCTGCTGCGGCCATTTCCTGCAAAATCGACTGCACACGCCGAAAATAACGTTCCCCTTCCTCCGTCAGGCTAAGTTGTCGCGTGGTGCGATTAAGCAGGCTAACGCCAAGTTTCATCTCCAGCTTTTTCACCGCCCGGCTTACCGCAGAGTTCGCTTGTCCTAATTGTTCTGCCGCCCGGCTAAAACTTCCGCTTTCGACTACCGAAACAAAAATGGCGAGTTCTTCCGACGTGGCTTTCATTTTTGCTCCTGTTGCAAAATATAAAAGAGATTTTGAATTTATTTGTTATTAAACCATTCGGACAGGTGATAAGTCATCCGATTTAATGATCATCAATGATGAGCCAAATTCTGTCCGATGTAAGCACTTGCTTACATAACAATATACAATTGCTCGTTGAAAGAGTGAGCTAAAATCCCTATAACAGTAGAACCCTCCCGAGTGCGGAAGGGTTGACGTAATAGAGGTTTCAAAGTCAAAAGTGCGAAAAAACACCTATGCCATGCGCTATGTTGCCGGACAACCTGCGGAAAGGATCTTACCGCCAGGGTCTTTTGCGAGCATCGGCCAGGCATTACCCCCCGGAGAGCCGTTAAGTACCGAAGAGCGTATTCGGATCCTGGTGTGGAACATTTACAAACAGCAACGTGCTGAATGGTTGTCGGTACTGAAAAATTACGGCAAAGATGCGCATCTGGTGTTATTGCAGGAAGCGCAAACAACACCAGAGTTAGTGCAGTTTGCGACCGCTAACTATCTCGCCGCTGATCAGGTGCCTGCTTTCGTACTGCCACAACATCCTTCCGGTGTTATGACGCTTTCGGCGGCGCATCCTGTTTATTGCTGCCCGTTACGTGAACGAGAACCTATTTTGCGTCTGGCAAAGTCGGCGCTGGTGACGGTCTACCCATTGCCAGATACGCGTTTATTGATGGTGGTGAATATTCATGCCGTTAACTTCAGCCTGGGCGTGGATGTCTATAGTAAGCAGTTACTTCCTATTGGCGATCAGATAGCCCACCACAGCGGCCCGGTCATTATGGCGGGAGATTTCAATGCCTGGAGCCGTAGAAGGATGAATGCCTTATACCGCTTTGCGCGGGAAATGTCGCTGCGTCAGGTGCGTTTTACTGATGATCAACGCCGTCGGGCGTTTGGTCGTCCGCTCGACTTTGTTTTCTACCGTGGGCTGAATGTTAGTGAAGCTTCCGTACTGGTTACGCGCGCTTCCGATCACAATCCGCTACTCGTTGAATTCGGTCCCGGCAAGCCTGATAAATAAGGTATGTCAGGTCTGCCACAGGGCAGACCAATGTTTGGCGCTGCCCTTTAATACTCAAACAACTAAAGGACAGCGCAATGACAACACAATCCCACCATGACCATGTAGAAAAGCAGTTTAGCTCGCAGGCCAGTGAGTATTTAACCAGTACCGTGCATGCATCCGGGCGAGACTTGCAGCGTCTGGCTGCGCGTCTGGCCGGATATCCTGAAGCTTGCGTGCTTGATATGGGCTGTGGAGCAGGACATGCCAGCTTTGTCGCGGCGCAAAATGTGCAGGCGGTGGTGGCGTATGATTTATCTTCACAAATGCTGGATGTTGTTACACAAGCGGCCAATGCACGGCAACTGACAAATATCACTACTCGCAAGGGATATGCTGAATGCCTGCCATTTGCCGATCGCTCTTTTGATATTGTTATCAGTCGTTATTCTGCCCATCACTGGCATGATGTCGGTGCGGCACTGCGTGAAGTGAATCGGGTACTGAAGCCCGGTGGTCTGTTGATTGTGATGGATGTGATGTCACCGGGTCATTCGGTGCGCGATATTTGGTTACAGACGGTAGAAGCGTTACGTGATACTTCTCACGTGCGCAACTACTCCAGTGGCGAATGGTTGGCGTTAGTCAATGAAGCCAGTCTGGTTGTTGATAACTTGATCACCGATAAATTGCCGCTGGAATTTTCTTCGTGGGTCGCGAGAATGCGCACGCCAGAAGTATTAGCAGACGCTATTCGTGTTTACCAACAGAGCGCATCTACAGAGGTGAAAACGTATTTTGCCTTGCAGAATGATGGCTCTTTCACCAGTGATACTATTATGATTGAAGCTCATAAAGCGGCATAAATAAAAAAGGCACCGGGGGAATCGGTGCCTTTCTGTTATCTGGTTTGTCAGGAATCTGGCATGTTGTTGTTTTTTACAAACAACGTCAGCTTATCGCCTGGTTGCAGATTCGCAGTGTCGCTGTTCCAGCGCATCACATCTTTGATGTTCACGCCGTGACGCTTAGCAATGCTTGAAAGCGAATCGCCTTTGCGCACACGATACGTAATGCTATCGCTGTTGTTTGCCAGCCGCTGTGCGCTATTACCCGCGCCAATCGTCAGACTTTGGCCGGGTTTCAGCTTAGAACCGCGCAGATTGTTCCACTGCTGCAAATTCTTTGTGCTTACGCCGAGACGTGAAGCGATGCTTGAAAGCGTGTCGCCAGAGCGTACGGTGTAAACACGGCTGTTAAGTGGCGTATTGTCGGCAACCAGTGTTGATTGTACGGCAGCAATTTCGCCTGAAGCCAGAGATTCACGCAGTTGATCTGCATGTTTCTTTGGCACCATCACGTATTGCGGACCACTTGCGCCCAGCGTGGAACCTTTTACGCCAGCGTTGAATGTCTTCAGCTTGCTGACAGAAATTCCCGCCATATCTGCAACCTTCGCCATTTCAACTGGGCTACTCAGGTGTACACGCGCCAGAGCACGGCTTTCATCGGTCGTCGGTAGACGTACGCCATAACGCTTGCTGTTCTTGAGAATATCACTCAATGCCAGCATTTTAGGCACGTACTGCTTCGTTTCCTGTGGCAACGGTAACGACCAGAAGTCCGTGGATTTACCACGCGCTTTGTTCGTTTTTATTGCCTTCATGACTCGACCTTCGCCGCTGTTATAAGCCGCTACGGTCAGAAGCCAGTCGCCGTCAAACATTTTGTTCAGACGCTGCATCATGTTCAGCGCAGCCGTTGTTGAAGCAACAACATCGCGACGCGCATCATAATTGCGGGTCTGTTTCAAACCATAATTGCGCCCCGTGCTCGGAATGATCTGCCAGATGCCTGCGGCATTGGCGCCAGACGTTGCGTGAGGATCAAAAGCGCTCTCCACTATGGGTAGTAGTACCAGTTCCATAGGCATGTTACGTTTTTTAACTTGCCCGGCAATCCAGTACATATACGGCTCTGCCCGTAAAGTTACATCGTGGAGATAGCTCTTATTGCGTAAATATTTCTGTTTCTGTTCGCGAATCCGGTCATTTTCCGGAATTCCCATCTTTAGCTCGTCGCCTATGAAAGCCCACAAGTCACCATCTGGCGCGATAGACGTCCCATCGTCCATCCATCGTGCCTGACTTGTAAACTTTGCTGCTTCCCCTTGACCAGCTGCAGAAAGGCTCTGTGCGTGCTGTTGAACGTTACCGGTACTCTGGCAACCTACGAGCAGGACAGAGGCGAGTAATATCGCTTTTGCCTTCATGTGTGTGTCAATAGTTGCTTAAAAGACGACCGATCATAACGGCGAACGAAGCCAATGACAAGAAAGTTTTATCAGAACCTATCTTTCTTTGACCTTAACCATGCAAAACGCTCTTCAGGTTGTTGCAATAATGTTTCTTTATTAATTACATTAATTAAATCAATATCTTCTGTTCTCAAAAAAACATTAATTTGTCGCTCATTTTTCAGAATTACGGGGAGTGTTATTTGATTTTTTGCCCGTAACTCCTTAACTTTACGATAATAATCATTTATGGACAAATCGTGCGGAAGAATACTCAAGGCAAACTTCATATTTGATAAAGTATATTCATGAGCACAACACACCAATGTATCATCAGGAAGTTCACTTAGTTTTTTAAGTGATTGATACATCTGTGGTGGAGTACCTTCAAATATCCTCCCGCATCCTCCAGAAAACAAAGTATCGCCGCAAAATAGATAAGGATTACTGAAGTAACAGATATGTCCTAAAGTGTGACCTGGTGTAGCAATTACACTAAATTCATGCCCTAAAACGAAGGCAGTATCGCCATCTTTGACTACCTGCGTTGTTCCCTTATCTTGTGTCTCTTCGGGTCCATACACCACAATTTGCGGATACTTTTCTACCAGTTCTTTTACACCGCCAACGTGATCGTGGTGATGGTGAGTGAGGAAAATCGCTACTGGTTGCCAGTTGTTATCTGAAATCGCCTTTAATACAGGTTCTGCCTCTCCCGGATCGACAATCAGGCAACGACCTGCTTCATCAGATAAAACCCAGATGTAATTGTCATCAAAGGCGGAAATACTGTTAAGATTCATAGATTACCTCTCAGTGCGAAACGGAAGGTTGTGATGAAACCGGCAAGGAACCCTCAAACTGTCGTGGCTCCTGATTGCTGGGGCGATTTGCCCTGGGGAGAGCTTTATCGCAAGGCGCTGGAGCGTCAGCTCAACCCATGGTTCGCTAAAATGTATGGTTTTCATCTGCTTAAGATTGGCAATTTAAGCGCAGAAATCAATTGCGAAGCGTGCGCGGTTTCTCATCAAGTGAATGTTTCTGCACAAGGAACGCCCGTACAAGTGCAGGCGGATCCGCTTCATCTTCCTTTTGCCGATAAATCCGTCGATGTTTGTCTACTGGCGCATACGTTGCCGTGGTGCACTGACCCGCATCGTTTATTACGCGAAGCCGATAGGGTATTGATTGATGATGGTTGGCTGGTTATTACTGGCTTCAATCCCATCAGTTTAATGGGATTACGTAAACTTGTGCCGGTATTGCGAAAAACATCGCCCTATAATAGCCGGATGTTTACCCTGATGCGGCAACTGGACTGGCTTTCTTTGTTGAATTTTGAAGTAGTGCATGCCAGCCGTTTCCATGTTCTCCCGTGGAACAAATATGGTGGAAAACTATTGAGCACGCATATTCCTGCGCTTGGTTGCTTACAACTTATTGTTGCCCGGAAACGGACTATTCCTCTAACGCTCAACCCGATGAAACAGAGCAAAAACAAACCGCGAATTCGCCAGGCGGTTGGTGCCACCCGGCAATTTCGTAAGCCGCAGGCTTAAACTTCGGCTTGATAGCCCGTATCTTCCAGCGTGGGATTCATCGCTGCTGCGCGAGCCAGTTCATCGCAACGTTCGTTTTCCGGATGCCCGGCATGGCCTTTAACCCATTCCCATTTGATTTGATGCTGACCCAACGCGGCATCGAGACGTTGCCAGAGATCGACATTTTTTACCGGTTTTTTGTCTGCGGTTTTCCAGCCCCGTTTTTTCCAGTTATGGATCCACTGGGTGATCCCCTGGCGGACATACTGGCTGTCGGTACTCAAAATGACTTCGCAATGTTCTTTTAACGCTTCCAGCGCGACAATAGCAGCCATCAACTCCATACGGTTGTTGGTGGTGCGGGTGTAGCCTGCGCTAAAGGTTTTTTCGCGTCCGCGATAGCGTAAAATAGCGCCATAACCACCCGGCCCGGGATTACCCAGACACGAACCATCGGTGAAAATTTCTACCTGTTTAAGCATCTCTGGTAGACTTCCTGTAATTGAATCGAACTGTAAAAAGACAAGTCTGACATAAATGACCGCTATGAGCACTGCAATTACACGCCAGATCGTTCTCGATACCGAAACCACCGGTATGAACCAGATTGGCGCGCACTATGAAGGCCACAAGATTATTGAGATTGGTGCCGTTGAAGTGGTGAACCGTCGTCTGACGGGCAATAACTTCCACGTTTATCTGAAGCCCGATCGGCTGGTAGACCCGGAAGCCTTTGGCGTACACGGTATTGCCGATGAATTTTTGCTTGATAAGCCCACGTTTGCCGACGTAGCTGATGAGTTTATGGACTATATCCGCGGCGCGGAGCTGGTGATCCATAACGCAGCGTTCGATATCGGCTTTATGGACTACGAGTTTTCGCTGCTCAAGCGCGATATTCCAAAGACCAATACCTTCTGTAAGGTAACCGATAGCCTTGCGGTAGCGAGGAAAATGTTTCCTGGCAAGCGCAACAGCCTCGATGCGTTATGCGCTCGCTATGAAATAGATAACAGTAAGCGTACGCTGCACGGGGCATTACTCGATGCTCAGATCCTGGCGGAAGTTTATCTGGCGATGACCGGTGGTCAAACGTCGATGGCTTTTGCGATGGAAGGAGAGACACAGCAGCAACAAGGCGAAGCGACAATTCAGCGTATTGTGCGCCAGGCAAGTAAGTTACGCGTTGTTTTTGCGACAGATGAAGAGCTTGCAGCGCATGAAGCCCGTCTTGATCTGGTGCAGAAGAAGGGCGGAAGCTGCCTCTGGCGGGCATAATTATCCGTTGAAGGCGCTAAAAATAGCACGTTGGGCGATTTTTGCAGCAAACGATTCAAAAGATGAGAAAAACCGTTGACGAAGAACGAGGCAGTCCGTAATATTCGCCTCGTTCCCAACGGAACACAACGCGGAGCGGTAGTTCAGTCGGTTAGAATACCTGCCTGTCACGCAGGGGGTCGCGGGTTCGAGTCCCGTCCGTTCCGCCAGTATTCAGAAAGCCCGAATCAGTAATGATTCGGGCTTTCGTCGTTTTGGACGCTGAGGGAATTTGTTGCCCCAGAATTAAAACGGATATGATTTAAAAAATGGCCACATAATATAATGGCCAGCCGTTATACATTCCGTCCATTTCTGTTATTCCAGCGCATCCCATTTCTCCAGCAGTTCTGCTGGAATTTCATTTATTACCTCCGAGAAGCGTTTTCCAATCAGCCGTTCCGCCTGGCGCAGCAAGGGAATAGTCGGGCTGCTCGGTTCGCTGTGCTCAAACCATCGACGTATAACTCGTAAACGTTCCAGCGCGTCGTTCCGGTCACGGATCTGCCGGGGTTCTGCGCCGGGCAGCGGAGATATTCCCACCGCAGTATGTACCGGTGGCACAACGTGCTCTGCCTGTATCTGTTCAGTATGATCGATGGCGGCGTTCTCCGGCTGTTCAGCCTGCGGTTGCGGCGGGATCTCCGGCGTGGTGCTCTGCACCGCTCCTGGCAATAGGGCCAGCAACTGTGTAAGACGCGAAAAGTCCGGGGCATGATCATTCAGCGTTGCACGCGCATGACATTGCAGGCGCTCTGTGGTTTCCGAGGCCTGGCGAAAGGCATCCAGCGGCAGTGCGCCTTGAGCTTCCAGGTCGGCCAGTTGCTGGCGTACTGATTCTGGTGCCAGCGCATCCGTCGGGCGTGATGCAGACAGCGAACGCTCCACATCCCGTACCTGAAGGCGCATAGCAGCATTGTTTGACAGCATAATGCCACGAATATCCGCCATTACTCCTTCGTGGTCCAGCAGCGCCGACAGCGCGTTACTGCGTGCTACTGTAGCATCTTCGGCGGTGATATCTTCAGTCGCGAGCAGTTGTGGATGGATGGTGTCCGGGTACGTGGCGCACAGCATTTCCAGTAAGGTAAATGCCTCCGCCAGCCCTCTGGCACCGGCCTGCTGGATCCGGCAGCGCAGCAGGACAACCAGAATACGGATATCTTTACTGCGCGTCAGCAGGCGGCGGGCATCCCGCTCAAGCTCCGCCCAGTTAATGGTTTCCGGCGTACTGACAAAATCGCCGTATTGCGCTTCTTCACGCGGCGTTGCGCGGGTGAACAGCAGCAGGTATTCAGGATCGTACTCCAGATCCGGGCCACATGGGCATTCAGCCGAAACAGGGTCAGCCAGAGATGTTTCCATTAAATTATCCTCAGTACGCCAGATAGTGTTCAGGTTCGAAAATCATGCCCGTCACCGGGTTATCATGCATGGCCTTTCCAGCCCAGGCAGTCCAGCCAAGCTGGTATGGGCCGCCTGTAACAACCGGAGGTGCAGTGTGTGGTTTAAGCTGTAGCTCAATTTCCCAGCAGTATTCAAAACCGGTGAAGGCGCGAACCAGTTCCGTCAGCACCGGCAAATTATTGCCGCCAGGCAGAAAACGTTGGTAATCCTCTAGTGTCAGCGGACCAATGACCAGCCGAAACTTATACTGCATGTCCGGTACGGCCTGTCCTATGAGTGCGCCGTTGCCAATAACGGAAGAGGGGGCAGGAATGCCCAGTCGGGTGATCTCGTCATTTGCTACGGCTATCCAGTGCAAAACGTACTCCTGTACCCGGAATGGCACGCCGAAATAGTGCGCCAGCGTGGCTGCCAGTCCGTCCGGATTGCGGGATTCACGCACCAGATGAGCTGATGCCGCAAGGCGAACGTGATCCGGCAACGGGCTGTCGGCGCATTCCCGCAAATCCTGTCCGCTGAGACTGGCGATATAAAAGGCAAAGCGGTCATGTTGCGGATTATCCAGACCGCCCCCGGCGGACTGAGCGCTGCGCCATGCCTGGTAAAATTGCGTCAGCCAGCGGTGATGAAAAAGATCGGAAAAACGAGTTAGTGTCGGATCGCGGCGGCTTTCGGTCCGGTTATGTGCCAGTTCTGTGTAGTGCAGCGGTAGCGGGCCGTTCGGCCCCCACAGCCCGAGGCTGTAAAGGCTGATGTTCAGTCGTCCTTCCTGCCAGCTCACACTGGCGATTTCCCTTGGTGCAAAGGTCAGCGCAGGTGTTTGTCCCAGGCGAAATTTTTCCATCCTCGGTTGCCATGTGCCGCCAGCCGGGATGGTGCACAACTGCACATCAACGCGACGCATCAGGTTCAGAAAACCGTAACGCCAGGGAGTTTCCTGCGCCTGCGTGAAATTGCCGCTCATATGCTTCCCCGCTGTCCAGCCCTGACCGGCCAGGTCATAATTCTGCCGCGCTGCATGCTGTGTAGCGTCATTTGCGAGAAGGTGTTAATGGAAACATGACGGGCGATATAATGCTCCAGCACCAGACCGAACAGATATGGACTGATACCCGAGAAGCCTTCTTCATCCACGGTCAGTTCACAACTGACGCCTCGACCATAGACCAGCAAACCGGAACCTGGCAGACGACGTGTGACCGGTGTCGTTTTGCAGCCAACCAGACTACGCACCTGACGCGACAGCGGGCTGTCATGCGCCGGAATAAACAGGCTCAGCAGATCGCGCAACGCCTGGCCGCCGGTGCGGTGATCCAGATCGGCCAGTGGCAGATAATTAAAAGATAACTGGCGGATCAACCGCCAGGCCATTTCACGTTCAGCCAGCGGGGGCTGCGGCGGTCGCGGTGGACGGATAAGCCCGACGCCCGCCACCGGGATTGCCGCATCCACGGTCAGGTCGTTCCGGCCATTGCGTGTAATAAGACAGGGGAGATCGCGGTTGGTTATCATGGCCGTGATGGTGATATGGCGCAGATTTTCCGGGTACGGCGCTTCATACTGATCAACCAGTGACAGGAACACTTCCGAACCCGTATAGGGGGTTCGGGTGCCGTAACGGCGGGCGTTTTCTGATAAGCGGCGCGGTTCCCGGCGCAGGGAAAAATAACGCCCGTGGTTGCCTTCATCGTTATTGCGCGTGTGGTAGAGCGGGCGAAAGGCTATCTTCCGTGTGGTGTCAGTTTCCAGCCCTTCCACTTCCTGAACCGAGAACACCTCATAATCCAGTGGATGGGTTCTGTCTACTACCAGATGCTGCTCCGTCGTGCTGTGCGTGACGTCGATCCGGGCGGTGACTCGGGGGAACAGGTTGACAACCGGGGTACAGAATAGACTGAGCTGTGTGGCATCCGTCTGGTGGCTAAGCCAGTCCGGCGGCAGGCGGTTCAGCAAAATGACGATTTCCGCCACGCCGCCGTGAATTTTCTGTAGCCCGGCAGACAGTCCCGTTGGTGTGAAAAAATAAAATCGCTCCGGGCAGGCGAAATATTCATGCAACAGGTTATGGCCGTGGAATACGTTCCACGCCAGCGGCAGTAGTCCCTGATCCGGCTCCAGACCCTCATACATGACGGGCTGTTTCAGGTTCACATCCAACATGCCGTCAAAATGGCCCGGAACGCCAACCAGTGTGGCGATAGCGCTGGTATGCAGCAGTTCGAACAGGTGTGAAGCCGTGCGTTCCTCGCCGCAGAGATAAAGCGGCAGCCTGTCCAGCCCGGCAAGCTGGCTGAAAGTCAGTTCACCGAAGGTGCGCAAGGTAATACGCAGCGCGCCAGCAACGTGAATGTTAGCAGGCAGGTAGCGGTGCAGGGCGGGCATATCTGGCGGTGCGGCGGTCAGACGTGCTTCTTCGATGGCGAGTGGCCACAGTGTCACATCCTGGCTGCTGCGAAACTGACAGGCGGTGCTTTCACCTTCCGGGATGGCGGAAAAAAAGGCAGTGCTGCGCGGTACGGTGAACCCCTTTGCCAGATCACCTTCTTCCGGGTCGGGATGGAGTTGCGCCACACTCATTGAGGGCGTGGGGGTAACGTAATTAGGGCTGACGACCTCCAACAGACGCTGGGTGAATCGGGGGAATTCAGCATCAATTTTAAGCTGCGTGCGGGCGGTCAGGAAGCTGAAGGCCTCAACCATCCTTTCTACATACGGATCGGCAATATCCGTTCCATGCATACCCAGCCGGGCGGCGACTTTAGGATGACGGGCGGCAAATTCGGCTCCCGTTTCCCGCAGATAGCTCAGTTCGCGGTTGTAGTATTCCAGTAGCCGTGGATCCATCGGTCACCTTCTGTATTAAAAAAATGTAATGTGGCTCTGTTCCATATCCAGCACGCTGCGTACCCGAAATGCTGTAGGGTACGGCTGCGTGAGGATTTCGCCGCGAATTTCAAACTGTAATGTGTTATGACCGCTCTGGCGGCGCTCATCCTGGAGCGGGATGATTTGCAGAGTGGATGCTTTCAGGCGGGGTTCAAACCGAATGATGGTACGTAAAATGGCCCTGCGGATATCGTCCCATTTGTGTTCATACAGAAAGCTGCCAGCCAGCGGCGGCAGACCGTAGTTCAGTACGGAAGCCGCAGCCTGCGGGTAACGCGCGGCATCAATATTATCTTCATGACTGACCGTGTTGAGCAAAAATGACAAATCCCTACGGATGATCTCCCTGAGCTGTACCGGACTGACGCTGATATCGTGGTCGCGCTTCTGCTGTGGAGCATCGTCACACAGTCGATCAAACAATGTAGGCATCAGGTGGTTGCTATGGCGCAGGCGAAAGTCGCTCATGCGTCACTACCTTCGGGCGCATTAAAGGTACAGGCGGTCATATCCAGCAGGCTGATATCGCCGTGACTGGTGAGCCACATTTTTTGTCCCAGTGCCGTAACCAGGGTATCTCCTGGCC
This sequence comes from Escherichia sp. KTE96, assembly GCF_000408525.1. Taxonomy (NCBI): domain Bacteria; kingdom Pseudomonadati; phylum Pseudomonadota; class Gammaproteobacteria; order Enterobacterales; family Enterobacteriaceae; genus Escherichia; species Escherichia sp. KTE96. The sequence goes on from NZ_KE137149.1 coordinate 1,330,392, forward strand.
CGTCCTGCCAGACGGTTTCCCGGCAAAGGCGTAAGGTGTCAGAAGAACTTTCAGAACCGCTGTAGCGGGAAAACAGCCAGGCGCTGTGCGTGTCACCGTTATGCAGGGTGATGTTGACGGGTTTCCAGAGCAAATCGGTCAGATGCACGGGCCGTGGCGATTTCAGCGAACGAATTTGTGAAAATGGTAGCCAGATATATACACCGCCCGCGATCAGTTCGAGTACCGGGCCGGTACGGGAATCACTGTCACTAATCCAGTCAAATTTACCGCCATTCCACTGCCCGGTAGTGTCTGTGATGGCCTCAAGTGCGCGGTTGCGGTGGACATCAGCTTCCTGCGCTTCACCACGGGTGTTACCGGTGAGGGCGGCCAGCAAATTCTCCATCCACGCGGGCGGGGAGAGAATAAAACCGGGACGCTGTTCCCCCTGAAAGCAGGTGTGGCGGTATATCTCACAGCGGATCAGCTCCCCAAATATCTGAGCCTCTCGGGTATAATTAGCGTCTATTCGGGCGCAAAGCTGAATTTGTTGTAGCGCCCGCGACCAACAGCCTGTCACGCACAATAACTGAAACAGATTGTGCCGATGTGAAGCCAACGTCGGCTGCTTCTTTACCTGTTGCTCCGCTATCTGAATTCCTTCCGCTACAGAATAATCCCGCAATAGCGCCGACAACATCGCCGGTAGCACGTTATTATTTGTCATGATAAATATCTCCGTGTTGTACCGGGGTGACCCGGTAATGACTGTCAATGCCGATGATGCGGTGCTCACGTTGTGTCAGGTCGGGTAGAATGGCGTTATGTATCGTTTCCTGTGCATATTCCGGGGAAAGCAGATGCAGGATATCGGGGAGAATCGTTTCGACAGGCCAGGTGGTTTCTTCTTCGCCGGTGGTATCCAGCACATCGAGAATCGCGTCAATACTTAGCCCACCAGTGACTATATCCTGCAATGTATCAGTTTCAGAGGTCAGGCTGCATAAGGAGGTCAGATCCTGTGTGACTGCCTCTTCGTACAGGGGAAAAGGATCAACATGGTGATGAATATCCTGTTCGGGGGACGACAACGCCTGGCGGTATTCTTGATAAAGAAGGGGGAGTGGGTTATCTGTTTCTGGGGCAACTTCTGTGGTGACTGCGCCGTGGATCGGAATGATATCGAACGGGTTTTGCGGTTGTGTTTGCTGTTGTCGAAACCAGTCGAGATCGAGATACTCAATCATTGTTTTTGGTGAAGCGGTAATCTGCGCTGTCGTCTTTTCCACGTGTAAAGCCGTGGATGGTAGGTTACCGCGCACAAGACACCATGAAGATAATCCCCATTCAATCAAGTCTCCTTCGTTCAGGCGCATACGGTGATGCGGCTCGACAATCTGATCATTTACCGTGCAACAATATTCATCAGACTGATTAATTATCCACCATGCCTCTTCGTGGCGGGTCAGACTGAGGGTAATCTTTACATCATCATTTGCCTCAAAAACAGGGATCCAGGGAGTGGTAACGGTGAAGATAATTTGGGTTCCTGCAGTCGCATAAATTGTGTTATCGGAGATCCCATGCGCCTGTATTTTTTGTAGTCCCCAGGTAATATTTTGTTTCATTGCATATCACTGTGTAGAGTGTTTTTTTCAACAGAATAATTAATTAAAATTTTTAGATAAGCAATACTGATCAATTTGCTTTATCAATATTAGTCTTCGCGGAAATATATAGTGGTGATTTTTAGTGTAATATATTCATAATATATATGAAATTAAATTGCTATATTGAATATCACCATAAAAAAGATACTAACTGCTATATTACATTGTGTTCTGTGATATGCATCATTGTTTCATTCTGGGTTTTTGATGATTCTATTAATTAGGAATTTTAATCGATACAGTTATGCTTATGTATCATTTATATGATTTTACATCATCAGGTGTAACAGATGGACACTCCTGTTTCACGCAGTGCACTATATGGAAAGCTGACAAAATCTTTATTTAGATCTTTGGAATCCGCGACAACGTTCTGTAAATTACGTGCTAATCCTTATGTCGAACTGACACATTGGTTGCATCAACTCATACAACAACCAGAGAATGACATTCACAATGTGCTTCGACACTATCAAATAACATCTGCTGATGTAGAGAATGCGTTAATTCGACAACTGGAGATATTGCCTGCCGGGGCGAGTGTAATTAACGATTTTTCCCATCATATCGATCTATCTGTCGAAAAAGCCTGGATGTTGGCAAGTATCCGTTTTGGTGATCAAAAAATTCGTAGTGGCTGGTTATTACTTGCCTGGTTAACCACGCCAGAATTGCATCGGGTGTTAAAAAATATCTGTGCGCCTTTGGCTGGGCTACCGGTAGATGAACTATTAGATATCCTTCCGTCTTTAATCACATCATCTTCTGAAATAACAGAAATGCCATATGACGGCTCGGGTTTGAATTCTGCAGTACCGGGGGAAGCTAGCCAGGTATTTGCCAGCGAATCAAGCGGAAGTAAATCTGCGCTGGCGAAATACTGTCAGGACATGACTACACTGGCGCGTGAAGGCAATATTGATCCGGTCACCGGCCGCGAACACGAAATTCGTACCATGACGGATATTCTGCTGCGTCGTCGGCAGAACAATCCGCTGCTGACCGGCGAGGCGGGCGTCGGGAAAACGGCTGTGGTGGAGGGATTTGCGCTGGCGATTGCCCGGGGCGAAGTGCCGCCTTCACTGCGAAACGTGCGTCTGCTGTCGCTGGATGTCGGGGCGCTGCTGGCCGGGGCGTCCATGAAGGGCGAATTTGAATCCCGCCTGAAGGCGCTGTTGGAAGAGGCTGCGCGTTCGCCGCAGCCGGTTATTCTGTTTGTCGATGAAGTTCACACCCTGGTGGGCGCTGGTGGTACATCCGGTACGGGCGACGCTGCCAATCTGCTGAAACCGGCGCTGGCGCGTGGCACCCTGCGCACCATCGGCGCAACCACCTGGAGTGAGTACAAACGCCATATCGAAAAAGATCCGGCGCTGACCCGGCGTTTTCAGGTGTTGCAGGTGGCAGAGCCGGAAGAGGTTGCTGCTGTTGAGATGGTACGCGGGTTAGTCACCACGCTGGAAAAACACCATGACGTCCTGATCCTTGATGAGGCTGTGCGCGCCGCCGTACAGCTTTCTCACCGTTACATTCCGGCCCGGCAGCTACCGGACAAGGCTATCAGCTTGCTGGATACGGCGGCGGCCCGTGTAGCGCTGTCGCTGCATACCCCACCAGCGAAAGTCCAGTATCTGCGTCAGCAGCTCAATGCCGCCGAACTGGAACAGGAGTTGTTATTAAAGCAGGAAAAAATGGGTATCCGCGCAGAGCGGGGCGACATACTGACGATACGGATCGCCTCACTGAATGCAGATCTTTCTGACACCGAAGCGCGCTGGCAGCAGGAACTGGAGTTGGTTCATACCTTACAGGAACAGCGTGCCGCAGAGCCCGATGAGCGTGATGAAACCACGTTACAACAGTCGGAAACTGCATTACGAGTCTGGCAGGGTGAAAACCCCATTGTGTTCCCGGAAGTTAACGCGGCGGTGGTGGCAGCGATTGTCTCCGACTGGACAGGCATTCCCGCCGGGCGCATGGTGAAAGATGAAGCCAGCCAGATCCTCGAACTCCCCATCCGTCTGGCGCAGCGTGTTACCGGGCAGATGGATGCGCTGGTGCAGATTGGTGAGCGTATCCAGACCGCGCGGGCGGGTTTAGGTGACCCGCGTAAACCAGTGGGTGTCTTTCTGCTGGCCGGGCCGTCCGGTGTGGGTAAGACCGAAACCGCGCTGGCGCTGGCGGAAGCTATTTACGGCGGCGAACAGAACCTGATCACCATCAATATGAGCGAGTTTCAGGAGTCCCATACCGTCTCCACGCTGAAAGGTGCGCCGCCCGGCTACGTGGGCTATGGCGAAGGCGGCGTGTTGACGGAAGCTGTACGTCGTCATCCCTGGAGCGTGGTGCTGCTCGACGAAATTGAAAAAGCCCATCATGACGTCCATGAGTTGTTCTACCAGGTATTTGATAAAGGCGCGATGGAGGATGGCGAAGGTGTCCACATCGATTTCAAAAATACCACGCTGTTGTTGACCACTAACGCAGGAGCGGACCTTATCAGCCAGATGTGTGAGGATCCGGCGCTACTGCCTGATTTGTCAGGATTAAAAGAAGCCTTAATGCCGGAGTTACGCAAACACTTCCCGGCTGCTTTCCTGGGACGGGTGACGGTTATCCCCTATCTGCCGCTGGATGAGACGGCGCGTGGCGTTATTGCCCGCCTGCATCTTGACAGGCTGATGGATCGGATGGCAGAGCAGCATGGCGTTTCACTCGTCTATGGCGATGAATTAATTACGCACATAGTGGCACATTGCCCGATGCACGAAACCGGCGCTCGTTTGCTTATCGGCTATATCGAACAACATCTCCTCCCACAACTGTCCCGTTACTGGTTGCAGGCGATGACAGAGAAAACGGCCATCACGCAAATCTGCATTCGTGTTGATGAGGATGAACAGATTATTTTTGAAACGGTTCATGAAGCATGATTTATCCGTATGAACCAACTGTTTGCTGTGCATTTTTAAACTGTACCGTTGAACCGCTCTCCTGGCGGTCGGCGGCTGACTGATAAGGAAATGAAGGATTATGGCTATCAACAACAGCGCGCAGAAGTTTATTGCCCGCAACCGTGCGCCCCGCGTGCAGATTGAGTATGACGTTGAGATTTATGGCTCCGAAAAAAAAATCGAACTGCCGTTTGTCATGGCGGTGCTGGCCGATCTGGCCGGTAAGCCACGTGAAGAGTTGCCCACAGTAACCGATCGTAAATTCCTTGATATTGACATCGACAATTTCAACGAGCGAATGAAGGCTATTGCGCCGCGCGTGGCGTTTGCTGTCCCCAATACGCTGACGGGCGAAGGGCAGTTAATGGTCGATATTACGCTGGAGAATATGGATGATTTTTCACCTGCGCAGATTGCCCGCAAGGTGGACGCCCTGAACCAACTGCTGGAAGCACGTACTCAGCTTGCCAACCTACAAACCTATATGGATGGTAAAGCAGGAGCAGAAAATCTGATCAATAAACTCTTACAAGACCCGACGTTACTGAACGCTCTGGCCAGTGCACCAAAACCTGTCACTCAACAGGAAAGTGTCTTATCAGGTGAAACGGGAACAACAGACTAACTGCGATTTTATTAAGGAACTTTCATGGTAAACGATACTCTTCTGGCGACAGGCGATCTCACTGCTGAGCAAAGCACAGCCTATCAGGACACTGAATTTGATTCACTGCTGGATAAAGCCTTCCGTCCCAAGACACCTCAGGCTGCAAAGGCTGTTGAGGCTGCAGTTCAGACGCTGGCCCAACAGGCTCTGACAAATACAGTCACCGTCAGTGACGATGCTTACAAAAGTATTGCTACGATTATTGAGCAGATCGATTTCAAATTAACGGAACAGATCAAGCTAATCCTGAGTCATCCGGATTTTCAGAAACTGGAGTCTTCCTGGCGTGGGATGGAACATTTGGTTTACAACACCGAAACCGATGAAAAATTAAAAATCCGCTTTATGAACCTTTCAAAGGATGAATTGCGGAAAAATATGAAGCGTTACAAAGGGATCGCCTGGGATCAAAGCCCCATGTTCAAAAAGCTGTATGAAGCTGAATATGGGCAGTTAGGCGGAGAACCCTACGGTTGTATCATTGCGGATTATTATTTTGATCACACCCCGCCGGATGTGGATCTGCTCGGCTCCATTGCCAAAGTGGCTGCCTCAGCCCATGCGCCGTTTATTGCCGGGGCCTCTCCGTCAGTGTTGCAGATGGACTCCTGGCAGGAACTGGCTAACCCGCGTGATCTGACCAAAATTGTGACCCAAAACCTCGAATATGCTCCGTGGAATTCGCTGCGAAAAAGTGAGGATTCTCGTTACATTGGCCTGACGATGCCACGTTTTCTCTCCCGTTTGCCTTATGGTGCGAAAACAAACCCTGTCGATGAGTTTGATTTTGAAGAAGATGCAGATGGTGCAGACCACAGCAAATATGTCTGGAGCAATGCTGCCTATGCAATGGGCGTAAATATCAACCGTTCTTTCAAACATTACGGTTGGTGTACGTTGATCCGTGGTGTGGAGTCTGGTGGTGCGGTGGAAAACCTACCCTGTCATACATTCCCTACCGACGATGGTGGTGTGGACATGAAATGTCCGACGGAAATTGCCATCTCTGACCGTCGGGAAGCTGAACTGGCGAAAAATGGTTTTATCCCGCTGATCCACCGCAAAAACTCTGATTACGCCGCCTTCATTGGCGCACAGTCGTTGCAAAAACCACAGGAATATTACGATCCGGACGCCACGGCCAACGCCAATCTCTCCGCACGCCTGCCGTATCTATTCGCCTGCTCGCGGTTTGCGCACTTCCTCAAATGTATCGTGCGCGACAAGATTGGCTCGTTCAAAGAGCGTGAAGATATGCAGCGCTGGCTCAATGAATGGATCATGAACTACGTTGATGCCGATCCGGTGAACTCCTCGCAGGAAACCAAAGCCCGCCGTCCGTTGGCTGCTGCTGAGGTAGTGGTGGAAGAAGTGGAGGGGAATCCGGGTTATTACGATGCCAAATTCTTCCTGCGCCCGCATTTTCAGCTTGAAGGATTAACAGGATCGCTGCGTCTGGTGACAAAACTGCCGTCAGTAAAACAGGGAACCGCCTGATTTTTATGAATATTTGAATGAATGATGTCGGGTAATACTCAGGGGGGATATATGGCATATGTTTATGGACTGGTAGATTCATTGCAGGGCACTGAAATGGTGGGAATGGCGGGGGCAGGAGACAGAAAGGAATGTGTGTTCTTGGTTCAGGTATATGCACATGTGGGGCATACCGGAACGTGGAAGCAGGGTCGGAAGGTTTTCGGAGACAAATCGATTCCCAGAGGAACAGCAATTGCGACTTTTGTGAATGGGAAATATCCATCGGGGGACAATGCTCATAAACATGCTGCTTTCTATCTCGAACAGGATGATTCGTATATTTATGTTATGGATCAGTGGACAGGCAAAGCCTCGAATGTATCTGCGCGCAAAATCTCCAGAAAAGGTGGGATGCGCAGTGATGGGACATATCATGATGCCAGTAATAACGCTGAAGCTTTTTATGTTATTGAGTAGAGGATAGATTCAATGGGGACCCGTTTTATTTTTTCTCTGTTATTGGGTTATATGTTGTTTTATTCACAATTTGTTGCAGCGTGGGAAGTCAGTTGCCCCGAGTTTATCAATATAAAATCCTCAACGACAGTACTGGAGTCGGATGTACCTGCATCCTGGCAGGGATCTTCCCGCTATGAACCCCGTCTGTGGCTGGACGGCGTAGGGATGTCGCAGGGAAAACCTGAAAATCGGATAGATCTAAAACCAGAGACAGAGAAAATAAAGGGTGAAACCAGGCAAATATGGGATACCACAATGACCACTAATCAGGATAGTGAGCGTTACTGGGTTTCTTGTATTTATAACCACGGACAGGTTTGGTTATCACAACCAGTACCAGCATCTGCAACACAGTGCCAGGCATCTTCTTTACAGCGTCAGCGGGAACAAGGAGAGTCATTGATATCTGTGATATGTAAATAGACGTAATACATTCAACATGTAAATTAATTAAATACTGGTATCTCATTACCGGAAATTATACAGCCTTCTGTTCTTCTGAAATAAAGGAGAGGGGGTTCTGTACGGCAATGGTTTATCTGCATTCAGCTATGCAGATAAATCAGAGATTATTTTTAAGTAATTCTTAATAAGGAAATAAAAATGGCTTATGACATTTTTTTGAAAATTGACGGCATTGACGGCGAGTCAATGGATGACAAACATAAAAATGAAATTGAGGTGCTGAGCTGGCGCTGGAATATCCACCAGGAATCCACCATGCACGCGGGCAGCGGCCTGGGATCCGGTAAAGTCTCCGTGACTAACCTGGAGTTTGAACATTATATCGATCGCGCCAGCCCGAACCTGTTCAAATACTGCTCCTCCGGCAAGCACATTCCGAAGTCCACCCTTGTCATGCGTAAAGCAGGCGGCAATCCGCTGGAATACCTCAAGTACACTTTTACTGACCTGATTGTGGCTGTGGTTTCCCCCAGTGGTAGCAAGGAGGGCGAGATCGCCTCCCGCGAAAGAGTCGAACTCTCTTTCAGCACCGTGAAACAGGAATACGTGGTGCAGAACCAGCAGGGCGGCAGCGGCGGCACTATCACGGCAGGTTACGATTTCAAAGCTAACAAAGAAATTTAAGCAATTTTTTTCCGGCCAGGTATATAGCCTGGCCGTTCTTTATTATTTGATTTTAAAGGAAATTACAGTGAATAAATGGCGTGACCCCGGTTGGCGGTTATGGGCGGTAGCGTTGTTTTTTATCTGCCTTTTGCCCGGGTGCAGCATTGACAGCGACACCGTGCCGGACCTGATGTCACAGCGACTTGATCTGGTGATGAAGGCTTCCGATAAGGTGAACCCAGACAATCAGAAGAAAGCCGCGCCCATAGAGATACGCGTTTATGAACTGAAAAATGATGCAGCTTTCACGGCGGCGGACTGGTGGTCTCTTCAGGACAATGACAAAACTGTTCTTACCGATGATTTACTGCACCGCGACAGCTTTATCCTGCGTCCGGGCGAGGAGAAAAAGCTGCGTCGCTCTCTCAATAAAGAAACCACGGCACTGGGGATCCTTGCTGGCTATCGCAATCTGGGAAAATCGGTATGGCGAGTCACGTATAAAATTCCTGATCCCCCGGAAAAAAGCTGGTACAGCCGCTTTATGCCAAAGAAAAAAGTCGAACTGGATGCCGGTATAGAGCAAAGCGCCATAGTGATTAAAGAACGGGATGAGTAAATTATGAGTTGGAATAACCGGGTAGTCTGGAGTGAAGGGCAATTTTTGCTGCCACAGATGTTTCAGCAGCAGGAACGCTATCTGGAACATGTCATTCATTACCGCAGTTTGCCTCTTTCCCCCTTTTTCTGGGGCTTCAGTGAATACGGCATTGACAGTGAAGCACTGAACATCGGAAAGCTGGTACTCACGAAGGCTTTTGGGGTGTTTGCCGACGGAACACCGTTTAATGCGCCGGGACACACACCACTACCGCCGCCTCTTACCATCCTGCCAGAGCACCTTAACCAATTGATTTATTTGGCGGTGCCAATACGTACACCGAACAGCGAAGAAACCAGTTTTGGCAATAATCCAGAATCGCTGGCACGCTTTTCGGTTCATGAAAATGAAATCCGTGATGCAAACTCATTGGGGCGCGGCGCACAACTGTTGCAACTCAGCCACCTGCGCCTCCGTCTGTTGCCGGAAAAGGCGGTGACGGATGCGTGGATCGGCCTGCCGCTGACACGTATCACAGCATTGCATCCAGAGGGGCGGGTTGATATTGACGAAGATTTGATCCCGCCGGTGGTGAACTATCAGGCAAGTTCACTGATATGTACATGGTTGTCGTGGATCAACGATCTGATCAAAATGCGGGCAAATTCTCTGGCTGAGCGATTGACGGGCAGTGATAAACACGGCCATGAGGCGGCGGAAGTGTCGGATTACCTGCTATTGCAAATTCTCAATCGTTTTGGCCCCTTACTGATCCATATGTCGAAAACGCCGCTGTCGCCTGAAGTGCTCTATCGTAATCTTTGCGCACTGGCCGGAGAACTCTCTACCTACGTGCGTCCGCAAACACGCCGTCCGGAAAAATATAAAGAATATAAGCACCTGACGCCCTATGCCGGGCTGAAATCGGTGGTAGATGAGGTGCAGTATCTGCTAAATGCTGTGCTGATCCGCGGGGCGCAGCGAATCACTCTGGAGGAGGGAACTTACGGTATTCTCAATGCGGTGATTGAACCTACCGAACTGTCAGATTTCAGCTCGTTAGTATTGGCGGTGAAGGCGCAGATGTCCGCCGAAACCTTGCTGCAACATTTTTCGGCTCAGACCAAAATAGGGCCGTCCGAACGCCTGCCGGAGCTGATTCGTTCGCATCTGCCGGGCCTTGCTTTACAGGTGCTGCCGGTGCCGCCGCGTCAGATTCCGTTCCAGTCCGGTTATATCTATTACGACATCCGTCGCGACGGCGTGCTGTGGGAACATATCGCCCGCTATGGCGGCATGGCAATGCATACCGCCGGAGAATTTCCAGGGCTGGAGCTGGAGCTGTGGGGAGTTCGCGATAAATGACCGACGATATTCTGACGCATCCTGCGATGAATACCCTGCCATTCCAGCCATCAGTGGGGGGGACAAAACCACCTGATAATGAAGGTTATGATATCGCAATACAGGACAGCCTTCGCAGGGAAGATATAAAGGTGGTGGTTGAAGACGGCCCGGATATGAAACTCCGGCTGGCCGAAATCACCGCTGCCGCTAATCCCCTACTGGCGGCGGCAAGTCCGCTGCTGTGCGCACTGGCGCAGATGCCCCGTGAACTTGCCCCTGCTTTTGTCGAACATTACCGCGCCCTGCTGGAGCGTGAAGTTCGTCGGTATCAGACGCTGTGCGACCAGGCAAACCTGCGCCGCGAACATGTGTTGGCGGTGCGCTACTGCCTGTGTACGTCGCTTGATGAAGCCGCCAACAACACCACCTGGGGACGACGCGGTGTCTGGGCTGGGAAGAGTCTGCTGGTCACTTTTCATGGCGAAAGTGAAGGTGGTATCAAACTATTTCAGATAATTGGTCGTCTGGCCTCCAGCTTCCAGGAGCACAGCGATGTGCTGGAAATTATTTACCACATTCTGGGGCTGGGTTTTGAAGGTCGCTACAGCGTACGGCCCGACGGACGTAAGCAACTGGACGATATTCGCCAGCAACTGCTGACCCAACTGGTCCAGCGCCGCGATCCGGTCACGCCGACGCTCTCGCCGGGATTTACCGGAGCTGTCAGCGGACGGATGCGCCGGATGCGCCGGGTGCCGGTCTGGCTGAGTGCCGGAATAGCTCTGCTGGTGATGCTGACGTTGTTTGGCCTTTACAGCCACCGGATGAATCTCGCCACCTTAACCGTACAGCAGCATATCGATGCCATCGGTAAACACCTGTCGCCGCCACCGATTCCGGTGCACAAACTGCGACTGAAGATCCTGCTGGCGAACGAAATTGCCCGTGGCCTGCTGACGGTGGAGGAAGATGACCATCACAGCCGTGTGATCTTCCGAGGCGATACGATGTTTATACCGGGGCAGAAAACCGTAAATGATGCGCTCCGCCCGGTGATTGATAAGGCCGCGCGCGAGATTGCGCGTGTGGGCGGTGCGGTGACGGTGACCGGTCACACCGACAGCCAGCCTATCCACTCCGCTGAATTCCCGTCGAATCAGGTGTTATCAGAAAAACGTGCGGCAGAAGTGGCTTCGTTGCTGACGTCCGGTGGCGTTTCGGCCAGCCGGATCCGGGGTGTCGGGAAAGGGGATACCGCACCAGTGGCCGATAACAGCACTAAAACCGGACGGGCGCAGAATCGCCGGGTGGAAATTCTGGTGGTGGAGTGAGAAAAATGAAGAATCTGGACTGCAATGCATCGAATCATTCACCGGTATGGGGCGTGACCGAATTTCTTTTCTGGAAATTAGCCCCAAAAAAATGGGGCGAAGGTGTACCTTATGGGCGTTATTTCAAAGATCGCTGGGTGAAACATAACCACCTTCTGATAACGTCGGCTGCCAATACATATAATTTGCCAGCGCCTTTACTGGCTGGTGTGTGTTGGATAGAAGTCGGGGGAGAGCCCTGTATTGTAGATATGCTGGCATTTGATGCTCGGACTATTAACTGGAGTGGGCCTGAGTGGATTGATGAACATATCACCATGACTTCGAGACCAGAAAAAACATCTTTTGGTGCAGTGAGTATGCAATTGCGAACCACAGCCAGAACACCTGGGCTTGATGAGTCAAAAATGGATACCTCTCAATTGCGTGAACTGGCAAATTGCCTCCAGCATGATATTTTTAATATTCAACTTGTGGCCAGACATCTTTATCAATTAGCTGCAAGAGATGGATTTCAGTCCTCCTTACCACACCTGACGGAAGAGCAGATAAGAATTATTGGTGCCCGTTATAACCGGTGTATGTCGCTTACCCTGGAGAAAATAAAGGAAGATACCAGCTATGGCAATTTTATTGTCAACAACTGGTTGCATTTCTCTCGTTTATTCATCACCCATTAGGAGTCTTCGTGAGAAGAATAATTCAAATATCAGGATGGTTATTATTCATTATGGGTCTGAACATCATTATGCTTTTTTCCGGGAATGAGTATCAATAGATGCAGGATATAGATCCTTCAATAACAGCGTTGCCTCAGGGAAATGGGAACAGAGAAATAATCAAAATGTTGATTTATTTTATTTTGATAATTGTTCAGATTGCTCTTTATTTTTTTTCAGTAGCCCGTATTGGACGGATTTTTTCAGCTTGCGGCATTTTGCTATTACTGATTATCGCATGGAGTTCTGAACAATAATGCAAAAATTTCTCAGTCTGCTGTTTTCCCGCCGTGCGCTGGTCGTTGTCTGCGTGGTGGCGTTGGCGCTACTGGTCTGGTTTCTCGGGCCGCTGGTGGCGTTTGATACCCTGCATCCGCTTGCATCCGTGGGGAGTAGGGTAGTCACTATCGTTCTGTTACTAATGTTCCTCGCGCTGTGGCTGGTGAATTGGTCGATGAGCATCATTGGCGTGACGGTTCTGTGCCTGGTTATCGGCTTTGTCTCACCGTTGCTGGCCTTCGGTGACGTTCGCCCGTTTGCGCCGCTGTGGCTGCGTCTGACGCTGATCGGCATGATCCTGCTGAGCTATGCGCTGTATGGCCTGTACCGGCTTTGGCGGGCGTTGCGTCTGGATGAACAACTGCTGCGCCGTTTCTTGCATCCGCGCGGGGAAGACGTACCGGTGGCCGGGGAAATTAAGGCCGATCTGCGCACCGTCAGCCATATTTTCAACCGCGCCATCCGACAACTGAAACAACTGCGTGTGGATCTACCTGGTTGGCGTAAGGTCCTGGAAGGGAAACGCTTCCTGTACGAACTGCCGTGGTTCATGGTTATCGGCAGCCCCGGTGATGGTAAAACCACCGCGCTGCTTAACACCGGGCTACAGTTTCCGCTGGCGGAACAGATGGAGCAGACCGCGCATATCCTCACCGTGCCGGGCGGCGGCACGTTGCACTGCGACTGGTGGTTTACTAATGAGGCTGTGCTCATTGACACCGCCGGGCGCTATGCCCGCCACGATGATGGCGGTGAAATCAGTGCAACCCAGCGCAACGCCGGGGAATGGCAGGGATTTCTGGGGCTACTGCGTAAACACCGTCCCGGCGCGCCGCTGAACGGCGTAATTTTGACGCTGAATGTGGCAGATTTGACCGCACAATCCCCGGCTGAACGGCTGGCTGCCTGTGCAGCCCTGCGTGCGCGGCTGGCGGAACTGCGGGAGACACTGGGCATTCGTTTCCCGGTTTATCTGGTTGTCACCAAAATGGATCTGCTACCCGGCTTTACGGAGTATTTCCGTGGATTGACCAGTCACCTGCGTGCTCAGGTCTGGGGCTTTACTCTGCCATACAGCCGCAGGCGTCACGCCAGTGATTCGCAGTCACTGCATGCGCTCTGTGGTCAGGAACTGGCAAATCTGACGCTGCGGCTGGATCAGGGGATGGATAGTCGGTTGCAGGAAGAGTACGACCTTAAAAGCCGCCAACGGCTCTACCGCTTCCCGCGTGAATTTGCCGCGCTGGGCACGCCATTGCTGGAAGCCATTGAACAGATTTTCCTCGATTCAAAATTCGATGCCACCCAGCTTAACAACACCCTGCGCGGGGTATTTTTCACCAGTGCCGCACAGGCGCAGGCAGACGCCGTAGCAGACCAGACGGGCATCTGGCAGCGTTTTGTCCGGGCAATAAAAGGGAACGAGGAGTCTCCGTCCCATACTCTGCCGGATGGCAACCGAAGCTATTTTCTCCATGACCTGCTGACTAAATTTATCTTCCGTGAAGCGCACATGGTGGAGCCGAACCTTCAGTGGGCCTGGCGTTACCGCCTGCTGCGTACCGGTGGGCATCTGCTGGTACTGGCGCTGGCTTTCTGGTTGTGGCAGGGAATGCAGGGCAGCCAGCAGGGTAACAGCGATTATCTGCATGAAATCACCAACCGGACGACCCAACTGGATGATGACGTCAAAGCCTATACCGGAAAACCCGCCATGCAGCCGGTTCCCGCATTACTGAACCAGGCGCGGGCGCTCTCTGCCTGGCCGGGGTTGGATCCGGACTCACCGCCGCTGGCCTGGCGTTATGGTCTTTACAGCGTCCCTCCGGTGATGGAGAGCGTGGCATCCCTGTATGACCGCCTGCTTGACCAGTTACTGCTACCGCCGTTGGTGAAGCGCATGGAATACGTACTTTCGGATGCGATTGCCCGTCAGGACAGTAAAGCTGCCTATGACGCTCTGCATGTTTATCTGCTGCTGAACCTCGATAAAGACCACGAGGACAAATACAACGCCGCGGAGATCCACGCCTGGGTGTTGAACGATCTGAACAACCGCGACAGCGTGGCGGATTTCGGCGGTCGCGCAGCCGTGCTGGAACATATCGATGCTCTGTTTGACGGCAGTCGCGTGGTGCATTCGCCATACGAAAAAGATGAGGGGCTGATCCGCCTGGCGCGAGCCTTTCTTGACGGTCATACCAGCACCGAGCGTATCTATACTCGTGCACTGGCTTCTATGGAGAGCGAAGCGCCGCAGGAGTTTTCGCTGGTTCGTGCCGTGGGCGCGGATGCGGGAACGGTTTTTGTCCGCACGGATGGTGCGCCATTAGATCGGGGCGTGCCTGGCATCTTCACCCGCGAAGGCTACCGGGAACTGTTCGACAAACGGCTGTCGGAGTTTGTCGCCGCCGCATCAGCGGATGACGCCTGGGTGATGGGGCGCGAAAGTGCGCAAAAAAAAACGACTGAGATTGTAATGAGCCAGTTACCGGGACAGGAACTCCCGATTACCCGTGAAGTCCGTCGCCTGTACCTCGCTGAATATGCCCGCCGCTGGCAGGATTTTCTGGCAAGCATTCACAGCATCAACAGCGCTGGGGAAGACGGCAGCCCCGGACTGGCGTATGACCTTCAGGTCCTGCGTACTCTGGCCTCACCTGATTCCCCGCTGATGCGGCTGAGTAAAGTCGTGGTAGATCAGACCACCCTGGTGCCGCCGCTGGATGCGCAGGCCAGACAAAAGCAGATGGCTCAGCGAGCGCAGGATCGGCTTTCCGGTAATGCGGGGAAAGCGGTACAGACGGCGAAGCTGTTGCAGGACATCCATCCGGAAGAACGTCTGGAGAAAACACTGGTGGATGATCGTTTTGCCGCATTGCGGGAAGTGGTTTCCGGGCGTACGGACAGCGCACAAGGGGGCAGCGCACCACAGCTTAATTCGTTGCTGACGATGCTCAATGAGTATTACACCCAGCTCACCATTGCCGACAGTGCGCTGGCGGCCAGCACATTACCGGGCCGCATTTCGGCGGCGGATAAACTTCAACTGGAGGCAGCAAAACTGCCTGCACCGCTGAAAAATATTCTGCTGGATTTAACACAGCAGGGGACGCGCAAAATCAACGCCGGAACGGGTGAAGTGCTGAATGCGCAAATGGAGGCGGTGATCGGTGATGAGTGCCGTGATGCCATTGACGGACGCTACCCCTTTGCCGACAGCCCACAGGAAGTCAGTGCGGATGATTTTAACCGTATCTTTGCCAGCGGCGGCGTGCTGGATGCTTTCTGGACGAAGCAACTTGCCCCGCTGGCGGACACTGCCAGTAACCCGTGGCGCTACAAGCCGACCGAAGGCAACATGACATTGCTCGGGCCGGATCTGACACCGTTTCAGGAAGCAAAGCAGATCCGTAGCGTTTTTTTTAACGGGGAAGGCGGGAAAAAGTTCTCCTGGGCGATGCAGGTCCGCGTCGTGGATATGGACCCTGCCATCACCGAACTGGTGATTGACATTGACGGGCAGGTGCTGCGTTACGCTCACGGCCCGGTCAGGCCGCTGAAAGTGAGCTGGCCCGGGCCGCGTAATGGCTCAATGGCGGAAATCACCGCCAGCCCGCGCATCCGCCAGGACACCTCGACGTTACTGACTAACGGGCCGTGGGCGCTGTTTCATCTGCTGGATGCGGGTAACGCGCAGGAGACAGCGGTACGGGGAACTCAGCAGGTGGAGTACAGTTTTGATGGGCGGCGGGTGGTGCTGGAGATTACCGCTGGGCGGGATTTTGACCCGGTGAACCGGGGGCTACTGCAACGCTTCGCCTGCCCGGAGAGGACGCTTTGATGCGCCGGGCTACGGCAGTATCGGCTCCGGCGATGTTCGGCAGATTGCCGGACCAGCGTGACTACGTGCGCTGGCGGGTGAGTGCGAACGAAGCGCAGGTGTGGCAGGCATGGCTGAACCAGCAGACGTGGCTGGGACAGGGGCGGCATATTGTTCTGCCGGAAGGAACGGATGCTGCGAAGGCTGGAGCAAACAACGGCTGGATGCACCTGTCACCGCGTGAGAAAAAGACGCTACCGGAGCACCACCCATTGCCGTGGAGTTTTGTGCTATCGCCGGGGTTTCTCCCCATTGGCGGGCGTGATGAATGGCTGACCGGAGTATTGACCGCATCGCGAGACAGTACGGGCAGACCGTGGCCGCTGGTGATTTATCAGCGTGCCGGACGGGAATGGCTGGAAGAGAGCCTGGATGACACGCAGGGCTGGTTGTACTGGCTGGCGCAGTTGGCGGCAGTATATGTCTCACCACAGACAGAATGCTGCGGGCGGCTGGCAGAGCAGACAGATCAACTGTGGGCGATGTGGCGGCCGGGGCCGCGCTGGGCGCAGTGGCTGCGCGGCTTGCGACGTGTACCGCAGCGTAGCCGGGAACTCACCGGGCTACCGGACGCGCCGATAGTGGAATTGCCTGGTGTGCGCCACCTGCCGTGGCCAGGCTGGCCGGACAAAATGCTGGCGCAGGCGCAGCAGGGGCAAGGCTGGTTCTGGCAGCAGAACAGCGAGGGGCGGTATGTGGATGCGCTGCGGTTGGAGAAAAAATAATGTGCCCACGAATGCTGAGAATAGCTATACAAAAATATGACGATAAACGTGTAGATGGGAAACAAATATACCCCTGAACTTCAAGTTGATTGCTATTTGTTGACTTCAGGCTACCCCTGGTCCCGTCTGCATTGGTGGGTAAGCAATCATCTTCAGGTTTATTGGATATATAGCAATATAAGGAGGTGAACATGGGTAACTCTCATGATGAGGCTATTCAGCAGGCATACGATGCTTATGATGACTTAATGCTGGATAAACGATATATCAGGGACAATGATGCCTGGGGAGATTTAAGAATTGACCGTGAAAATGGTGCAATCTCATTATTGCTGAGATGGAAATATAATTGGATAAAAAGATGGGATGCAAAAACTGATTGGACAGATATGGAGAAAAATACCTTTCATGGGAAAGTTATTTTTGTCATTAATCAAACATGGAATAATAAGATTTTTTTATCCGTTTCTGGGAAGTCTGAGTTTGTCAGTAAGTTTAATGGTAAGGATTTACCTTTCACAATAGAAATAATTCAGACTGATCGTCATGGGTATTGGGATGTAGTGGTGTTTAAAATTGATAATGATGATCCAAATAGTTTTCGTCAGAGTTCCATTGTCTGGAATAGTCGATACGTGGAACTTGACTCTAAAGATATAGTTGCTGCAGCTAAATGTCTTGGTTCATCAAAAGCTTGCCATGAGCAAATAGGGTTGTCTCACGAGCTTGGGCATATTATTGGATATCTTACTGATGAATACTATAGTGATGATGCAGATAAAGCAACTACCCCATTTTCCGGGGATGCCAGTGCGTTAATGAATATTGGTATGGAGCTGCGCTCTCGTTATATGGGAAATGTCATTGAGCGGTTAAATAGAATGGTTCCGGGTTCTAATTTTTTTGTGAAAAGCGTAAAAAAATGAAACTAATATACGCTGTGATTATTTTTTTGATAGTGGGTGGGGCGAAAAATAACATGTCTGATATTCCTGGGCATGCTTATCTGAATGCGAGTGGTGTGTATAATGGAGTTGAAGAGAATGTTCTATTAAATAACTATGGTCAGCCAGCGTATGAATTTATAAAACCTCGTTATAAATTTGTTGGTGAATATTATATAGAAATTGAAAATACCTATCGCTCAACAAATCCTGAATTCAGAAATATCCCCATCAAAGAAATATTTTGGCATTTGCCGGGGGATTTAAATCTGACATGTTTTTTTCATTATAAAGATGGACAGTGGCGGGTTATTTCTTATTTTTTCTGGCCGCCGGGCGCTAAATTCTAATCCGATATTAAAGGAATAAATATCATGAGTTTTGTATCTACGGGTAATAAATCTGGCAGTAATGGTGGGCCAGCCATCACCACGCCGCCAATAGCCGGAGAAAGTAGTGCTGTAAGCGCAGGTTCAGCCGCAACAGATGTAGCTGATGCAGCCGAACAGATGGCAGAACAGGCAGCAGCGGATCTGTTTGGTGCGCTGCCGGAACCATCGGGACTGGTGAAAGCGGCGGTAGCCGCAGCGCAGGCCGCCGCTGCGGCGGCAGGGATCTCGGATATGGCTGGCGCAGTTCAGGATGCGGTGGCGTCGCTTGCAGCCGGTGGACTGGGGGCGCATAACATCACTGTAAGCGGTAGTGCGGTGCCACCGCAGATGCTGTTGTTCGCGGGGATGAATGGTTCGGAAGGGCTTGGAAATCTGTTTTCCTACACTGTGCAGCTTAAAACTCCAGACACCCTGAACCTGGGCTACGTTTCGCCCGCCGCCAATCTGCCGCTCAAGCCGATGGTGGGCAGAGATCTGTGCGTCAGTATCGAACTGGACGGTGGCGGAAAACGGTATATCAGCGGGCTGGTGACCGCTGCGCGGGTAGTCGGCCATGAGGGACGTTCGGTCACGTATGAATTACGCATTGAACCGTGGCTGAAACTGCTGACCCACACCAGTGACTACAAAGCTTTCCAGAACAAAACCGTGGTGGATATTCTCAGTGAAGTACTGGATGAATATTCCTTTCCGGTGGAAAAGCGGCTGGTGGAAAATTATCCGCCCCGCGCCTGGCAGGTACAGTACGGTGAAACTGACTTTGATTTCATTCAGCGCCTGATGCAGGAATGGGGGATTTACTGGTGGTTTGAACACAGTGAGAACAGCCACACGCTGGTGCTGGCTGATGCCATCAATGGTCATAAAGCATGCCCGGACTCGCCGCTGGTGGAGTGGCACCAGGAAGGACTGAAGCTGGATAAGGAGTTTATCCACACCATTACGGCCAGTGAGAAGCTGCGTACTGGAAAGTGGGTGCTGGACGATTTTGATTTTATGAAGCCACGTTCGCTGCTGAAAAGTACCGTAGCTAGTCCGCGCGATACCGGTCATGCTGAATATGAGCATTACGAATGGCCTGGTGATTACTTCACTACGGGAGAAGGTGAGATGCTGACGCGCATTCGTATGGAAGCACAGCGCAGCCCCGGCAGCCGTGTTGGCGGGGCGGGAAATATCCGTACCCTCATGACGGGCTACACCTTCACGCTGATGAATCATCCGACGGCAGAAGTTAACCAGGATTACCTGTTGGTACAGACCACGCTGTTTTTACGGGATAATGCGCAGCACAGCGGTCAGAACCAGCATTTTACCTATGTCACCACGTTTGAACTGCACCCCACCAGCGAAGTTTACCGTCCACAGCGAACCCTGAGCAAACCCCACACCAAAGGCCCGCAGAGCGCCATCGTCACCGGCCCGGCGGGGCAGGAAATCTGGACGGATAAATATGGGCGGGTGAAGGTGCAGTTTGGCTGGGATCGTTACGGTAACAATGACGAAAACAGCTCCTGCTGGATCCGTGTCAGCTATCCGTGGGCGGGGAAAGGATTCGGCATGATCCAGATCCCGCGCATCGGCCAGGAAGTACTGGTGGACTTTAAAAATGGTGACCCGGATTTACCGATAATCATCGGGCGCACCTACAACCAGGACACCATGCCACCGTGGGGGCTACCGGGCATGGCGTCGCAGAGCGGGATATTCAGTCACTCGTTAAAGGGCGGGCCGACGAACGGAAACATGCTGCGCTTTGATGACAAAACGGGTGCGGAAGAAGTGAAGTTCCACGCGGAAAAAGACCTGAATACTACGGTAAAAAACAATGAAACGCATACAGTCATGGTCGATCGCACAAAAACCATTGTTAAAAATGAAACCATCAGCGTGGGAGAAGACCGCAATGCCACCATCACAAAAAATGATGGGCTTTCCGTCAAACAGGCCCAAACCATCAATGTCGGAACGACATATCGTCTGGACGTTGTCGATCAATTTACCCTTCGCTGCGGCAATGCAGCGCTTGTATTACACAAGGATGGCTCGATTAAGTTTTGCGGAAAACAACTTTTACTGCACACCAGCGATGTTATGCAACTCATTGGCAGTGGAATTGATATGAACCCGGATGGCGGCAAAGCCATGACTGCGGATGATATTGCCCCGTTACCTACCCCGGACGCTTCTGAATAAAAAATATAAAAGGAATTTTTTCTATGACCAGCCTTTACCGTATTCAGGAGGGCAGCTTTGCCCTGCCTGAAACTTTTCTTGACCGCACCGTCAATATCTTCGTCCCGTCGGGCAATGAGAGAGCATCACCCAGCCTGAATATTTCCCGCGACACGCTCAGGCCAGAGGAAAACCTGACGACCTACATTGATCGCCAGATAGCATTGATGAAAAAAAACCTTGGCCAGCATCGGGTACTTTCGCGGGGAACGGCACTGGCGGGAGCCGGCGAAGATGCCATGACAGGTGAGCAGATCCTCGCCACCCACCGTTCTGGAAAAACAGAAGTGTATCAGCGTCAGGCCGGGTTTATCACCGGGTCAGCAAAGGTACTGGTGTTGACGCTGACCAGTCAGCGCCCTTTTGATGAGCACACCGACCAGCTATGGACTGCATGGTTGACCAGTTTTCAGCCTGCTAAAAACTAAAAAACAGGGAGGTTTTATCATGTATGAAGCCGCACGGGTGGATGATCCTATCTACCACACCAGCGCCCTTGCCGGTTTTTTGATAGGGGCCATCATTGGCATTGCCATTATTGCCGCCGCCAGCTTTGCTTTTGCTACCTGTGGTTTTTTTGCCGGACTTGTTCTGGGATTTCTGGCTGATCAGATCGCTTCCGGAGTCCTGCAACTTGGGGAGGCCATCGGGCGCTCGATACATTCCACAGCAGGAAAAATTCTGACCGGATCTGATAATGTCAGAACTAACAGTCGCCCGGCCGCGCGCGCCGTACTGAGTACGGTGATATGCGAAGACCATTCTCCGGAAATCCGCATTGCCCAGGGTTCCGGCAACATCTACATCAACAGTCAGCCTGCCGCCCGAAAAGATGATCATACTGAATGTGATGCGGTGATTGAGGATGGCTCCCCCAATGTCTTTCTCGGCGGCGGTACGCAGACGGTACTGGAAATCAGCCCGGAAATCCCGGACTGGCTGCGTCAGGTTGTGGATGTGCTGTATGTGGTCGCCGGAATGCTGGGGGGGCTGGCTGGAACCTCGCGTCAGGCGACAAAGATGGGCTCGAAATTTGGCACAAAATGCGCGGCAAAATTTATTGGTGGCGAAATTGCCGGGATGGGCATTTCCGAGGCCGCTATGGGATTGTTCAGCAACCCGGTTGATGTAACTACCGGGCAAAAAATTCTGCTGCCGGAAACGGATTTCACCCTGCCGGGCCGCCTGCCTGTTACCTGTTCGCGCTTTTATGCCAGCCATCTGGAAACTGAGGGGCTACTGGGCAAAGGATGGCGGCTGAACTGGGAAATAACCCTGCGCACCGATGAGAAATATATCACTCTGATTGGCGGCTAGGGGCGTGAGTTAAGTTATCCGAAAGACATGCTGACGCCGGGGCACCAGATATTCGATCCGGAAGAGCAGTTTTACCTGAGCCGCCTGCATGACGGACGCTATGTACTGCATTACACCGACCGCAGCTATTACATATTTGATGAATTTGATGACCACGGCGTCGCACCGTTACTTTTTATGGAGACGCCCTACCGACAGCGTATAGCTTTCGGGCGAGAGAACGGCAGGCTGGTGCGGGTGGCTTCCAGCAGCGGGCACCATCTGTTATTGCACCGCACAATGACCCCGGCGGGGGAAAGACTTTCGCATATTGAACTGGTGAAGGGAGGACGTCCCGGTAACCTGGTGGAATATCGTTACGACAATAACGGGCAACTGACCGGTGTGGTGAACCGGGCCGGTGTGGCAGTGCGGCAGTTCGCCTATGAAAATGGCCTGATGGCAGAGCACCGCAACGCGACAGGCTTCACCTGTACCTACCGCTGGGAAGAGATTGAGGGGGTTCCCAGGGTGGTGGAGCACTCGACCAGCGATGGCGAGGATTACCGGTTCCGCTATGATTTTGCTGGCGGGCAGACGGTGGTTACCGGCAGGCCGGGGCATAAGTGGCAGTGGTGGTTTGATGAACAGACGTATGTGACTGCGCACCGGACGGCGGGCGGGAGGATGTACCGCTTCACGTACAACGAAAACCATTTTCCCGTAGCAGTTGAACTCCCCGGCGAACGCAGGGTAACGCTGGAATACGACACCCTGAGTCGGGTGGTGAAAGAGACGGATCCGGCAGGCCGGGTGACACAGACGCAGTGGAACGGCAGTTTTGATGAAATCACTCGTCGTGCGCTGGATGACGACCATGTGTGGAAAGCGGGTTACAACGAACACGGTCAGGTAATACAGGAAACAGACCCGGAAGGACGCGTCACGCGCTACGGGTATGATGAACAGGGGCTGGCAGTCAGCCGCACGGATGCGAGGGGCGGCCTGGTTGCGCTGGTGCACGATGCGCGCGGTCAACTGGTGCGTTACACCGACTGTTCAGGGCGCGCCACGGGTTATGAATACGATGAAGACGGCAACCTGACGGCGGTGACGGACGCGGAAGGGAAAACGGTACACATCAGCTATAACCGTCTGGGACAGCCGGAGACAGTTAGCCATCCGGGCAAACAGCAGGACCGTTACACCTGGAACGCGCTGGGATTACTGAGCAGCCACCGTCGTCTTACGGGCAGTATACAGAGTTGGCAGTATACGCCGCGGGGGCTGTTGACGCTCCACACGGATGAAGAGAAACGGGAGACGCGCTGGCATTACACTGCGGAGGGGTGGATTGCCAGCCTGAGCAACGGCAACGGGGCGCTTTACCGGTTCAGTCACGATGCGGATGGACGACTGACGGGAGAACAGCGCCCGGACGGCCTGATACGGATGTTTGCGCTGAATGCGGGCGGGTATCCGGTCATCATCCAGACGCAGGGTACAGAAGGCGGGGTGCGCAATGAGAAACAGCAGCGTGATGTGCTGGGTCGCCTGCTGCGCAGTGACACGCAGCACAGTACACGGACCTTCAGCTACAACCGTCTTGACCAGATAACGGAGGTGACGCTCACCCCCACGGAAGAAGGTGAGCGTCTGCACCACATGCAGGCGGACAGGGTGCGCTTCGCGTATGACCGCAGCGGGTGGCTGACGGCAGAGCACAGCGTACACGGCAGCATAAAATATCAGCGCGACGCGCTGGGCAACCCCACCGATATTACCCTGCCGGACGGGCAGCACCTCAGCCATCTTTACTACGGCAGCGGGCATCTGCTCCAGACGGCGCTGGATGGTATCACGGTCAGTGAATATGAGCGTGACAGTCTGCACCGCCAGGTGATGCGCACCCAGGGGGCGCTGACGACGTTCAGCGGCTACAACGCCGACAACCGGTTAAGCTGGCAGCGCAGCCTGCCAGGCGGCAGCCGGAGTCCGCAACAGGCCGGAAATCCCCCGACACAGAGCGACAGCGTGACGGGGCGGGATTACATCTGGAACGCAGACGGTGAAGTCAGCGGCATTAACGACAAACTGCGTGGCTGCCTGGTGTTCAGCTATGACCGGAGCGGCTGGCTGACCGGTCGTACGGGGCAGATGTACGACCATGACCATTATTATTACGACAAAGCAGGCAACCTGCTGACGGATGAATATCAGGGAGCGGTGATGGACAACCGCCTGCCGGGCTACGGGCGTGACCGTTACCGCTATAACGAATGGGGTGAACTGACAGAGCGGCGAGAACAGCAACTGGAGTGGAACGCACAGGGTCAGTTAACGCGGGTCATCAGCAGCAACAGCGAGACGCGGTATCAGTACGATGCGCTGGGCAGGCGTATCAGCAAGGCGACGTATGGCCGCCATACGAACCAGAGGGAACAGCGGCGGACGACGTTTGTGTGGGAAGGATTCCGGCTGTTGCAGGAGACAACGTGGCAGGGAAAGCGGACGTACCTGTACGACGCGGAACAGCCGTACACGCCGGTGGCGGCCATCACCGGGCGCGGAGAAAGCCGGAAAATCTGGTATTACCACACGGACCTGACGGGCACGGTACAGGAGGTGAGCGCATCGGACGGAACACTGGTGTGGGCGGGCTACCAGGCGGGGTTCGGAGAAAACCGGGGCGACATCAGCAACAGCGGGGCGTACTTTGAACAGCCGCTGCGGCTGCCGGGGCAGTACTTTGACGAAGAAACGGGGCTGCATTACAATCTGTTCAGATATTATGCGCCGGAGTGTGGGCGGTTTATCAGCCAGGATCCGATAGGGCTGGCGGGTGGGCTGAACCAGTATGCTTATGCGCCTAATCCTCTTAAATATATTGATCCGCTTGGATTAACTCCATGTGCTGTTAGCAACCAAAAAGCGAATCGTTTATTAGATAGTGGTGAAACCAAAGTTACTGTTAGGTCTAGAAGTGACGCTGAACAATTGTTTATGGATAGATATTTAGGTCATAACTATAAAAATATGACAGGTGAGTCAGGCCCAAGCACTAAGAACTTAATGGAATATCTTACTGGAAATAAAACAAAAGCAGGTTCATATCATTGGGATGATATAAAAGATCCTTCTGTAACAAAACCTCCATATAGAGTATCAGGTCATGGGCCAGGAAATCCTGATGGTGATTTACCACATTTACAAGTTCATCAACATGATGGGAGTGTTATACATATATTTTTCCCGTGGGAGACATAATAATGAACAATCTCAATACATTGTTACGTGGAAAGGTTTTGCTCAAAGAAATTAGTCCATTAATGCCTGGATATAGAACATGGGTTGAAATTTCATTGATCGATGAATTAAAACCATCTTATCCTTTTAGATTAGATGAATATGCTATGATAGGGCATTCACCTTATGCTAATGAATGTAGTAAAGATGACGCTAAATTTAAACTACGAATATCATCATTTTTAGCTTCTGACATAGATAATGAATACGATCCATCATATGATTATGTTGGAAAATATGAAGTTATCGCTTCACTTAATGAGTTAAAAGCTAGGTTAAGTACTCTTCATGTAAACTTGGAGCAATTTATAAATTCATCGGAAGATGATGAGTATCCATTATAATAAGACAGAATAAAAAGCCGGGAAGGTTTTAAAACTTTGGACTGCACCCCAAAAGTTGGACACCCAACTGATTAAGGTGCAGTTTTTTATGGCAAAGCCAAAATATTCTCTCGAAACCAGATTAGCTGTCGTTAATCATTATCTTGCCGGCTTTTTATTATTTAACTCTCGTTCAGCACACTAAACATCCCGTCCCGCATCCCCTTAACCACCTGTTTAACCTGATAAATTTCCTTCCTCAGTTCCTGTACTTCGTCGCTTTCAGCGATCAGGCTTAGGCATCCCTCCGAGATCTTCACGGTAAGGTTCGTGCCGATCTCAACTCCCGCTTCTCTCACCTATCTGGCGCTGATTTCACCACAACCTGAACTCATCCGCATCCTGCCATGCCGGGAATTTTTCGCGATACTCCCGTAACGCCACCATCGAAAGTTCAGCGTCTATACGCGTAGCCTGATGTGGTTCGGCGGTGGCGATAATCTCGCCTTGCGGATTAATCACCCGGCTGTCGCCGCGATAGTGGCAGCCGTTGCCATCGCTGCCGACGCGATTACATCCCGCGACATACGCCTGATTCTCAATCGCGCGGGCCGTCAGCAATGCTTGCCAGTGCAAAGAGCGCGGGGCAGGCCAGTTGGCAACGTAGATTGCGAGGTCATAATCATTGAGATTGCGCGACCACACCGGAAAGCGCAGGTCGTAGCACACCAGCGGCAAAATACGCCAGCCGCGCCATTGCACAATCACTCGCTCATTGCCTGCTTTATAATGCAGATGTTCATCCGCCATCCGGAACAGATGACGTTTATCATAAAAATGCACCGTGCCGCCTGGCTCTACCAGCAAAAATCGATTAACCGAACCAGCGTCCGTTTGCAATGCAACACTGCCTGCAATCAGCGCATTGCACTGTTGCGCTTTAGCGGTCATCCAGTTCACAACATCATCTTGCGCTAGCGATGAAACCGCAGCTTCCATGGCAAAGCCGCTGGTAAACATCTCCGGTAGAACGATCACATCGCGCCCGGTAATACCTTCCAGTTGACGATCAAAATGGCGCAGGTTGGCAGGACCATCCATCCACACCAACGGTTGCTGCAAAAGCGTAATCTTCAAACCAGGCACGGTGTACAACTCCTTTATTTGAGGGGTTTTATAACTTTAACACTTTATCGGGTTATTACCTTACTGCGGTAGAGATTGATAACAAATGCTGATATTGGAAATATCTTATTTGCAAATTACTGTGTTATAGCCAATCTTTAGGGCGTTAATAACATGGGCAGGATAAGCTCGGGAGGAATGATGTTTAAGGCAATAACGACAGTCGCCGCTTTGGTCATCGCCACCAGTGCAATGGCGCAGGATGATTTAACCATTAGCAGCCTGGCAAAGGGTGAAGCCACCAAAGCAGCGTTTAATCAGATGGTGGAAGGGCATAAGTTGCCCGCCTGGGTGATAAAAGGCGGTACTTATACCCCCGCGCAAACAGTGACGTTGGGAGATGAGACGTATCAGGTGATGACTGCGTGCAAACCGCATGACTGCGGCTCGCAACGTATTGCGGTGATGTGGTCCGAGAAATCTAATCAGATGACGGGGTTGTTCTCGACCATTGATGAGAAAACGTCGCAAGAGAAGCTCACCTGGCTAAATGTGAACGATGCGCTCTCGATTGATGGTAAAACGGTGCTGTTTGCAGCGTTGACCGGCAGCCTGGAAAACCATCCGGATGGCTTTAATTTTAAATAATTAGCGGATAAAGAAACGGAGCCTTTCGGCTCCGTTCTGATTGTTGACAAAGTACGCGTTGTTCATGCCGGATGCGGCGTGAACGCCTTATCCGTCCTGCAAAATCGTGAAAATTCAATATATTGCATGAATCACGTAGGCCTGATAAGCGTAGCGCATCAGGCAATCTTACGTTTGTCATCAGTCTCAAATGAAACCTTTCGGCATTACGCGGCTTCAACTTTCCGTACTTTCTCCGGCAACTTTACCGGCTTCGTCGCCAGCTCTTCCGGGTCAAAGTCATCAACGTTAATACTGCGCAGACGGCTCTCTTCTGCTTTTACCAGAATGGCGGCTTCATCTTTATCAATCAGCCCCTTCGCCAGCGCGTTGCGCGCCAGTTCATCCAGACGGGTAAATGGCAGGTTTTTACCCAGCTCTTTACAGATGCGCTGATGAATGGGGTCGGCGGCAATCACATCCACCAGTGCCTCTTCCAGCAAACCAACCGGATTATGCTCGCTCGGCGTCAGATACTGACCGCGGCCAATGCGTGAACGGGTGGCGTTTGGCACTTGTAAAATCTTCGCCACTTTATGATCCAGCTTGTCAGACGGTGCCAGATAATGACGTCCGGTCGGGAAGATCACCACATTCAGCAACCCGGCAACCACGCGGTTCGGGAAGTTTTGCAGTAAATCGTCCATCGCCTGTTCAGCCTGATACAGTGCATCCTGTACGCCCCAGTGCACCAGCGGCAGGTCAGCTTCATTGCGGCCTTCATCGTCATAACGCTTCAGAACGGCGGAGGCGAGGTAAAGCTGACTTAAAATATCCCCCAGACGTGCCGAGATACGTTCACGACGTTTCAGGCTGCCGCCCAGCACCGCCATCGAGACATCAGAAAGCAGGGCGAGGTTAGCGCTCAGGCGGTTAAGATGCTGATAGTAGCGTTTAGTGGCATCGCCGGTTGGCGTGCTGCTGGTTAAACCGCGCGTCAGGCCCAGCCAGAAGCTGCGAACTTTGTTGCTACCGACGTGACCGATATGTTTGAACAGCAACTTATCAAATGCGTTAACGTCATTATTTTTCGCCGCTTCCATCTCTTCCAGCACATACGGATGGCAACGAATCGCTCCCTGACCGAAGATCATCATGCTGCGGGTCAGAATGTTGGCACCTTCAACGGTGATGGCGATCGGCGCGCCCTGGTAAGCTCGTGCCAGGAAGTTGCTCTGCCCGAGCATAATGCCTTTACCGCCGGTGATATCCATCGCATCAATAATCGACTGCTGCCCGCGATGGGTACAGTGATACTTAACGATAGCCGACAGCACGGCGGGTTTTTCACCGAGCATAATGCCGTAGGTAATCAGCGATGCCGCAGCATCCATTACGTAGGCGTTCCCGGCAATACGCGCCAGCGGCTCTTCAATCCCTTCCATCTTACCGATAGAGATTTTGAACTGACGACGAATGTGAGCATACGCACCGGTTGCCAGAGCCACCGACTTCACGCCGCCGGTTGAGTTGGAAGGCAGGGTGATGCCACGGCCCACCGAGAGACACTCCACCAGCATCCGCCAGCCTTGCCCAGCCATTTTCGGGCCGCCGATAATGTAATCGATCGGTACGAAAACATCTTTGCCGCGTGTCGGTCCGTTCTGAAATGGCACGTTCAGCGGGAAGTGGCGACGACCAATTTCCACGCCCGGCGTGGTGGTTGGGATTAGTGCACAGGTAATACCTAAATCTTCATCACCGCCGAGCAGTTTTTCTGGATCAGAGAGCTTAAACGCCAGTCCGAGCACGGTCGCAATCGGTGCCAGCGTAATGTAGCGTTTGTTCCAGGTCAGACGCATTCCCAGCACCTGCTGCCCCTGCCATTCACCCATGCAGACAATCCCGGTATCTGGAATCGCACCCGCATCGGAACCCGCTTCCGGGCTGGTCAGTGCAAAGCAAGGGATCTCCTGACCACGCGCCAGACGTGGCAGATAGTGATTTTTCTGCTCGTCAGTACCGTAATGTTGCAGCAGTTCGCCCGGACCTAATGAGTTCGGCACGCCGACGGTAATCGCCAGGATCCCGCTCACGCCAGAGAGCTTTTGCAGCACGCGAGACTGGGCATAAGCCGAGAACTCCAGCCCGCCGTACTCTTTTTTGATGATCATCGCAAAGAAACGATGCTCTTTCAGATATGCCCACAGCTCCGGCGGCAGATCCGCCAGCTCATGCGTAATCTGGAAATCATTTGCCATCCGGCAGGCTTCTTCTACCGGACCGTCGATAAACGCTTGCTCTTCAGCAGTCAGGCGTGGTTGTGGATAGTTATGCAGCTTTTTCCAGTCCGGTTTGCCCTGGAACAAGTCACCTTCCCACCAGGTGGTGCCTGCATCAATCGCTTCTTTCTCGGTGCGCGACATCGGCGGCATCACCTTACGGAAACCACGAAACACCGGCGCAGAAATCATCGATTTACGCATAGGCGCAAAGTTAAACGGCACGAGGATAATGGCCAGAGGCACCAGTACCCACGCCGACCACAGACCTGCGACGCCGAGGGCGGCTGTCCAGGCGAGCAAAAGCAGACTGCTGAAAAATAAGCTCACGCGGTGATAAAACAACGCGCCGAGCAGGACACCCGTAGCGAGAATACTCAAAATCATCATAACGAAAAGCCCCTTACTTGTAGGAGGTCTGACCACTTGTGATGATATGGTTGTAGTAGATGTAAAAATATTTAGCAATGTATTTACAATATAATTACAACAAAGCTCACATTGTTGCTGTTTTTATCCCCACTTCAGGTCAAAAAGTCCTGGCCATTGCGCTGCCCTGGACTTCTCGCTTCTGGCGGTATCCGGTACACTGCATTTTGTCTATTTAATTTATGCTGAAGGATATCCTCATGTACCAGGATCTTATTCGTAACGAACTGAACGAAGCGGCGGAAACGCTGGCTAACTTTTTAAAAGATGACGCCAATATTCACGCCATTCAGCGCGCGGCGGTCCTGTTAGCAGACAGCTTTAAAGCCGGTGGTAAGGTGCTTTCCTGCGGCAACGGCGGTTCCCATTGCGATGCTATGCACTTTGCAGAAGAGTTGACCGGTCGTTACCGTGAAAACCGTCCGGGCTATCCGGCGATTGCCATTTCTGATGTCAGCCACATCACCTGCGTCGGTAACGATTTTGGATTTAACGATATTTTCTCCCGCTACGTTGAAGCGGTAGGTCGCGAAGGTGACGTGCTGCTGGGGATCTCCACTTCCGGTAACTCTGCAAACGTGATCAAAGCGATCGCGGCGGCGCGTGAGAAGGGGATGAAAGTGATCACCCTGACCGGTAAAGACGGCGGCAAAATGGCTGGCACAGCGGATATTGAAATTCGCGTTCCGCACTTTGGCTATGCCGACCGTATTCAGGAAATTCACATTAAAGTGATCCATATTCTGATCCAGTTAATCGAAAAAGAGATGGCTAAGTAAGTCTGGCGTAGGCCGGATAAGGCGTTTACGCCGCATCCGGCATTTGTGCGCTGATGCCTGATGCGACGCTGACGCGTCTTATCATGCCTACAAATCTGTACCCGAACTGTAGGCCGGATAAAACGTTTACGCCGCGTCCGGCCAGAAAATCCTTAAACCAATCTTCGCCGGGGGCATCCCCCTGCTGTTGTGGAGGTTACCGATGTGCGAACTGCTCGGGATGAGCGCCAACGTCCCAACCGATATCTGCTTTAGTTTCACTGGGCTTGTGCAGCGCGGTGGTGGAACCGGGCCGCATAAAGATGGCTGGGGAATCACTTTTTACGAAGGCAAAGGTTGTCGCACATTTAAAGATCCACAACCCAGCTTTAATTCCCCCATCGCCAAACTGGTTCAGGACTATCCGATAAAATCCTGCTCGGTAATCGCTCATATTCGCCAGGCGAATCGGGGCGAGGTGGCGCTGGAAAATACTCACCCGTTTACCCGTGAACTGTGGGGACGCAACTGGACGTATGCGCATAATGGGCAACTGACGGGCTATAAATCACTGGAAACCGGCAACTTTCGCCCGGTGGGCGAAACCGACAGCGAAAAAGCCTTCTGCTGGTTGTTGTATAAATTGACGCAGCGTTATCCGCGCACACCGGGCAACATGGTGGCGGTATTTAAATATATCGCCTCACTGGCGGATGAACTGCGGCAGAAGGGCGTCTTCAACATGCTGCTTTCGGACGGACGTTACGTGATGGCGTATTGTTCAACCAATCTGCACTGGATCACCCGCCGCGCGCCGTTTGGCGTGGCAACGTTGCTGGATCAGGATGTGGAAATCGACTTCAGCTCGCAGACCACACCGAATGATGTGGTCACGGTGATTGCAACTCAGCCGCTGACGGGCAATGAAACCTGGCAAAAGATTATGCCAGGCGAATGGCGCTTATTTTGCCTCGGGGAGCGTGTAGTTTGATGCCAGTTGTGGTTGCACCACTTCGTGGCTCAACGGCTTGCTGACCACGTAACGGCCATTGACGACAGAAACCGTCGGTGGCTTACGAGTCTGTTCAAAGTAGTCGTAGCCCGGCTTCAGTTGTTCCCAGAAGTCCTTAAAGTTGGAATACTTATGGCGCTTCATATTGGCGTCGGTCATGCGGAAAGGATAAATGCTCACCTGCACACTCGGCTGACCAAACACCAGTGCGCCAGTAACGAACTGGAAAATCTCATCAATACCCTGATTGGTCATCGCGTAGCAACCGATAGAAACACAATCGCCGTGAATCATCAGGTATTTCCCTTCGTAACCATGCGCGCGGTCATAGGCGTTGGGGAAACCAATATTAATTGCTTTGTAGTAACGGCTGTCTGGTTTTAATTGATTACGCTGAACGCTATAAAACCCTTCCGGACTTTTGAAATCGCCCTGACGCTGTTTGGGGCCTAACCCGCCGGAATATTTACAAATTTTGTAGCTGTCGAGTAATTGATATTGCTCGCCCATTTTGACGTAGAGATCGAGCGTGCGCTCTTCCTTGAAGATTTGGATGTAGACAGGGGAGCCCATCAACTGCTGCTTATACTCTTTGCTCACTGGCGTGGTGGAACTACCGCTGCCCAGCAAACTGGCAAACGAAACGCACGGGATCAACAACATCGCAAGAATTAATGCGATTTTACGCATACTGCTTATTCCTTGATAAAACGGTTACACACGCCAGGGCGGCAAAATAGATCCCAAATCGGAATAGTCTGGATTTGGAAGGCTCACATTAGCACCAAAAGAGTTTTACGCAAGCCTGTCGGTGCTGGGTTTACAAATTTAGCATAAAGGGCGATTTTCAAAAGTCCGAAAAGCGGCTGTATAGCGGATTTATTACTTATTTCCTAAGGTTATGAAACTGCAATAGTAATATGCAAATAAGCGATTAATAATCCTATTTACCCACCCGCTCCTTTAAAATTATCACCTTCATTCAGCCAGTTTATATCCTTCATGTATTCGTTCTCTCATGGCAGATTTCTGCGCCTGGGCGTGTTTTTTTTGTCCCTTTGGCTTCCTATATTTGCCAACGCCACTCCCGCATCACACACCTCCTTCAGTTACGCCGCCCGCCAGCGGATGCAAAACCGTGCGCGATTGCTAAAGCGATACCACGCGCATCTGAAAAAACAGGCCAGCTACATTGTAGAAGGGAACGCACAAAGCAGAAGGGCGCTGCGCCAGCACAACCGCGAGCAGATAAAACAGCATCCAGAATGGTTTCCTGCGCCGCTCAAGTCGAGTGACAGACGCTGGCAGGCGTTGGCAGAAAACAACCATTTCTTAAGCAGCGACCACCTGCACAATATCACCGAAGTGGCGATCCACCGCCTGGAGCAACAGCTTGGTAAGCCTTACGTCTGGGGCGGCACGCGGCCTGATAAAGGCTTCGACTGCAGCGGGTTGGTTTTTTATGCCTACAACAAAATTCTCGAGGCGAAGCTCCCGCGCACGGCCAATGAGATGTATCACTACCATCGGGCAACGATTGTGGCGAATAACGACCTGCGCCGGGGAGATTTGCTGTTTTTCCATATCCACAGCCGCGAGATAGCCGATCATATGGGCGTGTATCTGGGCGATGGGCAATTTATCGAGTCGCCACGTACCGGCGAAACCATTCGGATAAGCCGGTTAGCTGAACCTTTCTGGCAGGACCATTTTTTAGGTGCTCGGCGGATTTTGACGGAAGATACGATTTTGTAGGACGGATAAGGCGTTTACGCCGCATCCGGCAATTGTGCTCCGATGCCTGATGCGACGCTGGCGCGTCTTATCATGCCTACAAATCTGTGCATTTTTGCGAGCTGCTTTCCCGATATAACATAACCTCATTGTCGACTTTTCCTTTTCTTCTTACCGTTGAGAAAAAGGAGTCGCTATGTCTGAATATCGTCGTTATTACATCAAGGGGGGGAACCTGGTTTTTCACGGTAAATTTACGGAATCGTCGAAGCCAGCTTTTGACCACCCAGTATCAGATGCTCCGTAACGCCATTGTTAAAGTTAAGCGAGCCAGACCTTTTGAAATTAACGCCTGGGTAGTTTTGCCGGAGCATATGCACTGTATCTGGACATTACCCGAGAGCGATGATGATTTTTCTTCTCGCTGGCGGGAGATTAAAAAGCAATTCACCCATGCTTGTGGATTGCAAAATATCTGGCAACCGCGTTTTTGGGAGCACGCCATCCGCAATACCAAAGACTATCGCCATCATGTTGATTATATTTATATAAATCCAGTAAAACATGGCTGGGTAAAGCAAGTAAGTGATTGGCCATTCTCAACGTTTCATCGCGATGTCACGAAAGGGTTATATCCCATCGATTGGGCGGGAGACGTAATGGATTTTAGTGCCGGGGAGCGTATCATTTTGTAATTGTGCGCTAGTGCCGGATGCGCTTACGCTTATCCGGCCTACAAAT
>NZ_KE137149.1:1365263-1491678 GCF_000408525.1 Escherichia sp. KTE96
TCAACGCCCCCATAATCTTCAACTCCAGCTCATCCGGCACTTCGTTATACGACAGCACATGCAGCCCCGGCGCAAACAACCTTGCGTAGCGCGCCAGCAAAGGGCGTAACTGCGGCGGCACCAGCAGTACCGGGTCTTTCCCCGCCGCTTTCATCTGTTCCTTCACCTGCGGCATCGTACTCTGGAACTGGTTGAGCATATTCGGGTCAACCGGCACGCTGTCGAGCATCACTTTGCCGCCCTGTTGCGCCTGATTCACCACGTTGGTCAGCAGATTTTCCAGCTCATTATTCAGCGTATACACCGTCAGCTCCTGCTTGCGAACGAACGGATGGGTAATACTGCGCCGCAGCGCCAGGCGCACATCGGCCGCCAGCAGAATATGATCCTTGGTCACCGTGCTACTGGCGACCAGCACGGTGGCGATGGTGACGATATCGCGCAGGGAAACGCCTTCGGTCAACAGAGCCCGGTACACCTTCAGCAACTGGCTGTAGTTCAGCGCCGCGCTCAAATCTTCCGCCAGTCGCGGAGCCATCGACGACAGGCGGTTATGCAACTGCGTGATGTCATCATAGTTAAACAAATCAGGAATATAGCTGCGCACAATCTTGTTCACATGGGTGGCAATCACGCTGGCGCTGTCGATCACCTGATACCCCATATTCAGCGCCTTCGCCTTCTGCGCAGGCTGTATCCAGGTCACCGGCATCCCATACGCCGGGTCGTTACCCAGAACGCCATCAATCTCGCCGTAGGTTTCGCTGGAGGGCAGGGCCATCAGTTTATCCGCCGGAATATCCGCTTCATCAGCCTTAATGCCGTTGATGAAAATGGCGTACTGACTGGGCTTGAGGCGGAAGTTTTCCCGAATGCGGATCTCCGGCAACAGCACGCCGTTGCCGTCGGAAATCACCTGCCGGACGCCGCGAATACGCTGGGTGAGCGGGTTGCCCTGCGCTTTATCCACCAGCGCCACCAGTTTGTAACCGAGGCTTAAACTGATAGGCTCGATCAGCGGTATTGTCTCCCAACTGACCTGTTGATCGCTGGTTTCGGTGATGGTGCGGGTCAGCGTTTCGAGGCTTTTCTCTTCCGCCTCCGCCGCCTGCGGGCGTTTGCTCATTCGCCAGCCGGTATAGCCAAGCAGGGCGCTGAACATCAGGAACGGCAGGTGCGGCATTCCCGGCACCACCGCCAGCACAAACATAATTCCGGTGGCGGTGTAGAGCACCGACGGGCTTGCCAGGAGCTGGTTACGCACGTCATGGGCGATATCGCCGTTATCGCTGACGCGGGTGACGATAATCGCCGCCGCCGTGGAGAGCAGCAGGGAAGGGATCTGCGCCACCAGCCCGTCACCGATGGTCATCAGCACATACTGCTGGAAAGCGGCATCGGCGCTCAGGTTATATTTGAAAATCCCGATACAGACACCGCCGATCAGGTTGATCGCCAGAATCATCATCCCGGCGATGGCATCGCCACGCACAAACTTCGACGCCCCGTCCATCGCGCCGTAGAAATCGGCCTCGCTGGCAACGTCTTTACGCCGGGTTTGCGCCTGTGCCTGGTTGATCAATCCGGCGTTAAGATCGGCGTCAATCGCCATCTGCTTGCCGGGCATCGCGTCCAGGGTAAAGCGGGCAGAAACCTCGGAAATACGCTCGGCTCCTTTGGTGACGACGATAAAGTTGATTGTCAACAGCGTCAGTAAATCTGAGCGGGAAAGCATTATCGCCGCGCTGCACGGGCAGTCGATTTTCAACGGCGGTGGATTGTCGCCGTTAAATAAAATTAGCCCGACCCACCCGCCGAAACCCGCTACCGTGGCGGTGCCGGAAGAGACGGAGAAAAAAGTGCGCGATGTGAACGAGAAAACGGCGCTGCTTAAGAAGAAATCCGCCACCGAGCTTGGCGAACTGGCGACCGATATCAACATCATCGCCCGCGATGCGCATATGGAAGCGAATCTGGAGATGGAAATTGTCCCGCAGGGATTGCGCGTGCTGATTAAAGACGACCAGAACCGCAATATGTTTGAACGCGGCAGCGCGAAGATTATGCCGTTCTTTAAAACCCTGCTGGTGGAGCTCGCGCCGGTGTTCGACTCGCTCGATAACAAAATTATTATTACCGGGCATACCGATGCGATGGCCTATAAAAACAATATCTACAACAACTGGAACCTTTCGGGCGACCGCGCGCTTTCGGCTCGTCGCGTGCTGGAAGAAGCCGGAATGCCAGAAGATAAAGTGATGCAGGTGAGTGCGATGGCTGACCAGATGTTGCTGGATACCAAAAATCCGCAAAGCGCGGGTAACCGACGTATTGAGATTATGGTGCTGACCAAAAGCGCGTCCGATACGCTGTATCAATATTTTGGCCAGCATGGCGACAAAGTGGTGCAGCCGTTGGTACAAAAGCTGGATAAACAGCACGGGTAGCAAAAACTACCTCTTGTAGTCTGGACAAGACGTGCCAGCGTCGCATCCGGCGATAAGGGGGCAGATTGCTGAATCTTTACGCATTTCTCAAACCCTGAAAACACTGTATACTTTACCAGTGTTGAGAGGTGAGCAATGCGTAAAATCATTCATGTGGATATGGACTGTTTTTTCGCAGCGGTGGAGATGCGCGACAATCCCGCCCTGCGCGATATCCCTATTGCTATTGGCGGCAGCCGCGAACGTCGGGGGGTGATCAGCACCGCTAATTATCCCGCGCGTAAATTTGGTGTACGCAGTGCAATGCCGACCGGTATGGCGCTCAAATTATGCCCACATCTTACGCTGCTTCCGGGGCGCTTTGACGCTTACAAAGAAGCCTCGAATCATATCCGCGAAATCTTCTCGCGCTACACTTCGCGCATTGAACCGCTGTCGCTGGATGAAGCCTATCTTGACGTCACCGACAGCGTACATTGCCACGGTTCTGCGACCCTCATTGCCCAGGAAATCCGCCAGACGATTTTTAACGAGTTGCAACTGACGGCGTCTGCGGGCGTCGCGCCGGTAAAGTTTCTCGCTAAAATCGCTTCTGACATGAATAAACCCAACGGTCAGTTTGTGATTACTCCGGCTGACGTTCCGGCATTTCTGCAAACCCTGCCGCTGGCGAAAATTCCCGGTGTCGGCAAAGTGTCGGCGGCAAAACTGGAAGCGATGGGGCTGCGAACCTGCGGCGATGTGCAAAAGTATGATCTGGTGATGTTGCTCAAACGTTTTGGCAAATTTGGTCACATTTTATGGGAGCGTAGTCAGGGCATCGATGAGCGCGATGTTAACAGCGAACGCCTGCGCAAATCCGTCGGCGTGGAACGCACGATGGCGGAAGATATTCATCACTGGTCTGAATGTGAAGCGATCATTGAGCGGCTATACCCGGAGCTGGAACGCCGTCTGGCGAAGGTAAAACCAGATTTGCTGATTGCTCGTCAGGGGGTGAAGTTAAAGTTCGACGATTTTCAGCAAACCACTCAGGAACATGTCTGGCCGCGATTGAATAAAGCTGACCTAATCGCCACCGCGCGTAAAACCTGGGATGAACGCCGCAGCGGGCGCGGTGTGCGGCTGGTGGGCTTGCATGTGACGTTGCTGGATCCGCAAATGGAAAGACAACTGGTGTTGGGGTTATGAATAACATATCAATAAGAGACTATCGGCCCGGAGATTTTCAGCACATATGCGCTATTTTCCTTAGAGCGGTTACGATGACGGCTAGCCAACATTATTCTCCGCAGCAAATTGCCGCTTGGGCGCAGATTGATGAAACACGCTGGAAGAAAAAAATCGCGCAATCACAAGTGCGGGTTGCGGTCATTGATGAGCAACCAGTCGGATTTATTACGCTAATTGACCGCTATATCGACTTATTATTTGTTGACCCGAAATACACCCGCCGCGGTGTCGCCAGCGCCTTGTTAAAACCATCGATTAAGTCTGAATCCGAACTTACAGTAAATGCCAGCATAACGGCGAAACCCTTTTTTGAACGTTATTGTTTTCAGGTAGTTAAGCAGCAGAACGTTGAATGCCGGGGAGAGTGGTTGACTAATTTTTATATGCGTTATCAGCAGCCAGATTAATTCCAGCTTGCAATGTAAATATTGCCTGCCTGGTATGTGCGCGTTTTCTTATTCCACAAACTGCAAGGAGGTCAATCATGACAAATTCTTTATCAATGACGCTTTGCAGACCTTTCCAGGATTAATTCTTTTTTTTGCCCTGGATTCGTCTGCCATTTTCTGATTTTTTAATTGTTACTCTTAATAATTTGAGTCGCAGCTCATGCAACTTGAAGTATGATGAGTATAAATGGAATGGTACATGGGCAAATATATTCGTCCTTTATCCGATGCGGTATTTACCATCGCATCCGATGACCTGTGGATCGAGAGTTCAGCGATCCAACAATTACACACCACAGCAAAACTTCCCGATATGCAACGCGTAGTAGGGATGCCAGATTTACACCCCGGACGCGGCTACCCGATTGGCGCAGCCTTCTTCTCCGTTGGGCGTTTTTACCCGGCGCTGGTCGGCAATGATATCGGTTGCGGCATGGCGCTATGGCAAACAGATATCCTTGCCCGCAAATACAATGCCGATAAGTTTGAAAAGCGATTGTCTGCTCTGGATGATGTTGCCGAAGAAAGCTGGCTGGAGGAAAACCTGCCGTCAGCGTTTGCACAGCATCCGTGGCGCAGCTCGCTGGGTTCCATCGGCGGCGGCAATCACTTCGCTGAACTGCAACAGATTGATCAAATCATCAACGCTGAGTTGTTTGCACTGGCTGGTATGGATGCGCGGTATTTGCAACTGCTGGTTCATAGCGGCTCGCGTGGTTTGGGGCAGTCTATTTTACAGCGACATATTGCCTCGTTTTCTCATCATGGCTTGCCAGAAGTCTGTGACGACGCGCTACGTTATATCGCGGAGCATGACGATGCGTTGGCGTTTGCGCGTATGAATCGCCAGATGATTGCTTTGCGTATGATGCAGCAGGTGAAGGCGACGGGAAGTCTGGTTCTGGATGTGGCACATAACTTTATTACCGCGAGTCAAATTGGCGATCAACAAGGCTGGTTACATCGTAAAGGGGCAACGCCAGATGATAGCGGTCTGGTGGTTATCCCCGGCTCACGCGGTGATTTCTCGTGGCTGGTTCAGCCTGTCATTTGTGAAGAAACATTACATTCGCTGGCGCATGGGGCAGGACGCAAATGGGGACGTACCGAGTGTAAAGGGCGTCTGGCGGCGAAATACACCGTGACGCAACTCTCGCGTACTGAACTTGGCAGCCGGGTAATTTGCCGCGATAAACAACTCATCTTCGAAGAAGCGCCGCAGGCCTATAAATCAGCAGAAAGCGTGGTGCAATGCCTGGTACGGGCCGGTTTAGTTAATCCAGTCGCGCGGTTGCGTCCGGTACTGACGCTCAAAAACAGTGGAGGGAAAAAAGGATGATCTTGTTGCAACTCTCCTCTGCCCAGGGGCCAGAAGAATGCTGTCTTGCCGTCAAAAAGGCGCTGGACAGGCTGATTAAAGAAGCTACCCAACAGCGCGTCGCGGTAACGGTGCTGGAAACAGAAACGGGGCGCTACTCTGACACGCTGCGTTCGGCGCTGGTCTCTTTGGATGGCGATAATGCATGGGCATTAAGTGAACGCTGGTGTGGTACGATTCAGTGGATTTGCCCAAGCCCGTATCGACCTCATCATGGGCGTAAAAACTGGTTTCTGGGCATTGGGCGTTTTACCGCTGATGAGCAGGAACAATCAGATGCGATCCGTTATGAGACGTTGCGCTCGTCGGGGCCGGGCGGTCAACATGTCAATAAAACCGACTCGGTGGTGCGCGCCACGCATCTGGCAAGTGGGATTTGTGTGAAGGTACAATCGGAACGTAGCCAGCATGCTAACAGACGGCTGGCGCGATTGCTGATTGCCTGGAAGCTGGAACAACAGCAACAGGAAAATAGTGCGGCGCTGAAATCGCAGCGGCGAATGTTCCATCATCAGATTGAACGTGGTAACCCGCGACGGACGTTTACAGGGATGGCTTTTATCGCTGTGTAATTCAGGAACATGTCCCGCCGTTTTCTCCGTGAAAGCAGCGGGTGAAAACGAAAGGAATCATCATGTTTATCGGTCATCTTCCGGCTGGATATTTAATAAATTGTACTTTAGTAAAACGCTTGCCGCTGATTGCTCGTCATGCGCGGAGGGTGATGGTTATTGGCTTAGTCGGGGCAGTTGCACCCGATTTTGATCTCTTCTGGTGCTATCTGATTGATAGCGGGCAACGTCATCATCATCTTTACCCGTCTCATTGGCCATTGCTATGGTTCACACTTTTGGCTGCGACGCTACTCTGGGCTGGCGTCGCGAAGAATAAACTTCCGCCGTGGTTGGGGGTGATATTTTGCCTGAATGGTATTGTGCATTTATTACTTGATACGCTGGTTGGGGATATCTGGTGGCTAATGCCTTTCGTTAATAAACCGTTTGCGCTATTTCATATTACGGCGGTACATCAGCCGTGGTGGCTAAATTTTTTATTACACTGGTCGTTTTTACTGGAGTTGATATTGGTAACGGCGGCTATTGCTGTGTGGTGCAAGCGTAATGTCAAAATGATGATTGTAAAACGCATGAAAAAATTGTTCTGACGTCAGGCTGCGTAACATATTTCCTTGGGAAATTCTCTCGTGGTTAAATATGTTCTTCTGACTTTGCCCCAGGCTCTGAGCATAAAAAAACTCTGCTTTTCACCTTCAAGCTCTTTCACGGATTTCAGCGCGAAATTTTCTTTGGTGATCAAAAATTCCCCCCATGAAATATGGTCGCAGCTATACAAATATGCGACTTTTTCATGGGTTTCATAATGCTTTGTTATTTCAATGTAAAGCGCCATACAATTCTGCCCTTCATCCTTGAACAGTCCACGCCCGCAGGCGTGGACGTTATCGTTATTACTTCACAGGAATTTCTTTCAGCAGTTCAGTCAGCAGTGTCCAGTAATGACCAACGCTTTCGATATGAACTTGCTCATCCGGAGAGTGTGGACCAGTGATGGTTGGCCCGATAGAAACCATGTCCATTTCCGGATACGGTTTTTTGAACAGACCACATTCCAGGCCCGCGTGGATAATCTGGATGTTCGGCGTCTTGTTGAACAGACGCTGATAGGTTTCCCGTACCAGATGCATCACCGGAGAGTTAGCGTCCGGCTGCCAGCCAGGATATGCGCCTTTCGCTTCGGTCTTCGCGCCTGCCAGTTTACCCAGTGAATCCAGCATGCTCACCACGTAGTCTTTACCGCTGTCGATCAGTGAACGGATCAGACAGTGAATTTCTACGTTGTTGTCGGTCATGGTCACCACACCGACGTTCAGTGAGGTTTCAACCACGCCTTTTGCCACGTCGGAGTTACGGATAACGCCGTTCGGGGTGGCGTTCAACAGGCGAATAAAGGTATCGCGAGATTTAGCAATTAGTGCAGCTTTATCGTTCGCTACAGAGTCCAGCAACAATGCCAGGTTTTTCTCTTTCTCTGCCAGCTCGTTTTTCAGGATATCCTGATAGGTATTCACCAGAGATTTCAGTGCATCGACTTTATCGGTTGCAACAGCGATGGTCGCAAAGGCTTCACGCGGAATGGCGTTACGCAGTGTGCCACCGTTGAAATCGATAAGGCGCAGATCCAGCTCTTCTGCATGACCTGCCAGGAAGCGTACCAACAGTTTGTTGGCATTACCCAGGCCAACGTGGATTTCACCGCCGGAGTGGCCGCCTTTCAGACCTTTTAAGGTTAACTTAAAGGTTTCAAAGCCAGCCGGAACCGCTTCACGATCCAAATGCAGGTTAGAGGTGAAGTCGATACCACCCGCACAACCCATATAGATTTCACCTTCTTCTTCAGAGTCGGTGTTAATCAGAATGTCAGCCTGTAACCAGTTGCTCTGTAAGCCGAACGCGCCATCCATACCGGCTTCTTCGGTCATGGTCAGCAGCACTTCCAGCGGACCATGAACCACGTTGTCATCGGCAAGAACCGCCAGCGCAGAGGCCATACCAATACCGTTATCCGCGCCCAGCGTTGTGCCGCGTGCTTTAACCCATTCGCCATCAATATAAGGCTGGATAGGATCTTTAGTGAAGTCGTGCACGGTGTCGTTGTTTTTCTGTGGCACCATATCGAGGTGAGCCTGCAGGACGACCGGTTTACGGTTTTCCATACCTGCAGTGGCAGGTTTACGAATCAGGATATTTCCCACCTGATCGCGTTCGACATGGAAACCTTTCTCTTTTGCCCAACCTACAATGTATTCAGCAAGCTGCTCTTCGTGGTAGGACGGGTGAGGAATAGAACAGATTTTGGCAAAAATATCCCACAGCGGCTGTGGAGATAATTGAGACAGTTCAGACACGTTAAGTCTCCTTGTCGATCACCCGCAAAACAGTATTGCAGGTCACAGGGTTAGCAGAAAATGTTGTCAGCACAAGTCAGGCTTGCGAGATATGTTTGAGAATACCACTTTATCCAGCGACAGGTAGTAGCAGTGCGCAAAAAGACGCGGACTTATGTGAAATACTGGTTTTTAGTGCGTCAGATCTCTATAATCTCGCGCAACCTATTTTCCCCTCGAACACTTTTTAAGCCGTAGATAAACAGGCTGGGACACTTCACATGAGCGAAAAATACATCGTCACCTGGGACATGTTGCAGATTCATGCACGTAAACTGGCAAGCCGCCTGATGCCTTCAGAACAATGGAAAGGCATTATTGCCGTTAGCCGTGGCGGTCTGGTGCCCGGAGCCTTACTGGCGCGTGAACTGGGTATTCGTCATGTCGATACCGTATGTATTTCCAGCTACGATCACGACAACCAGCGTGAACTGAAAGTACTGAAACGCGCAGAAGGCGATGGTGAAGGCTTCATCGTCATTGATGACCTGGTAGATACCGGCGGTACTGCGGTGGCAATCCGTGAAATGTATCCAAAAGCGCACTTTGTCACCATCTTCGCTAAACCGGCTGGTCGTCCGCTGGTTGATGATTATGTTGTTGATATCCCGCAAAATACCTGGATTGAGCAGCCGTGGGATATGGGCGTGGTGTTCGTTCCGCCTATCTCTGGTCGCTAATCTTTTCAACGCCTGGCTTTGCCGGGCGTTGTTCTTTTTGACGTCAGGCAGGTTACAATAGCTTCCAGTAAGTATTCCTGGAGGCTGCATCCATGACACAGGCTAACCTGAGCGAAACCCTGTTCAAACCCCGCTTTAAACACCCTGAAACCTCGACGCTAGTCCGCCGTTTTAACCGCGGTGCGCAACCGT
Organism: Escherichia sp. KTE96; assembly: GCF_000408525.1. Taxonomy (NCBI): domain Bacteria; kingdom Pseudomonadati; phylum Pseudomonadota; class Gammaproteobacteria; order Enterobacterales; family Enterobacteriaceae; genus Escherichia; species Escherichia sp. KTE96. Next base: position 1,374,608 of record NZ_KE137149.1, read on the forward strand.
CGGTGCAGTCGGCCCTCGATGGCAAAAATATTCCTCACTGGTATCGCATGATTAACCGCCTGATGTGGATCTGGCGTGGCGTTGATCCGCGTGAAATCCTCGATGTCCAGGCGCGTATTGTGATGAGCGATGCCGAACGCACCGACAATGATTTATACGATACGGTGATTGGCTACCGCGGTGGCAACTGGATTTATGAGTGGGCCACCCAGGCAATGCTGTGGCAACAGAAAGCCTGTGCGGAAGAAGACCCGCAAGTCAGCGGGCGTCACTGGCTGCACGCTGCTACGTTGTACAATATTGCCGCCTATCCGCACTTGAAGGGCGATGATCTGGCTGAACAGGTACAGGCGTTGTCAAATCGCGCGTATGAAGAAGCGGCGCAACGTCTGCCTGGCACCATGCGGCAGATGGAGTTTACTGTGCCGGGCGGCGCGCCCATCATTGGCTTTTTGCATATGCCAAAAGGCGATGGCCCATTCCCGACAGTATTAATGTGTGGTGGTTTGGATGCGATGCAAACAGACTATTACTCCCTTTATGAGCGCTATTTTGCACCGCGCGGCATTGCGATGCTGACTATTGATATGCCTTCGGTCGGTTTTTCCTCAAAATGGAAACTCACCCAGGATTCCAGCTTGCTGCACCAACATGTTTTAAAGGCGTTGCCAAACGTGCCGTGGGTGGATCACACACGCGTCGCAGCCTTTGGTTTCCGTTTTGGTGCTAACGTTGCCGTGCGCCTCGCATACCTTGAATCGCCGCGTCTGAAAGCCGTTGCCTGTCTTGGGCCGGTGGTTCACACCTTGTTGAGTGATTTTAAGTGCCAGCAACAGGTGCCGGAAATGTATCTTGACGTACTGGCCAGCCGTTTGGGGATGCATGATGCTTCCGACGAAGCGTTGCGCGTGGAGCTGAATCGCTATTCATTAAAAGTGCAAGGATTGTTGGGACGTCGTTGCCCAACGCCAATGTTATCAGGTTACTGGAAGAACGATCCGTTCAGCCCGGAAGAAGATTCCCGCTTAATCACTTCGTCATCTGCCGACGGTAAATTGTTAGAAATTCCATTTAATCCGGTGTATCGGAATTTTGACAAAGCGCTTCAGGAAATCACCGACTGGATCGAAAAACGATTGTGTTAAAAATTTGCTAAATTTTGTCAATTTGGTAAAACAGTTGCATCACAACAGGAGATCGCAATGACGTTACCGAGTGGACACCCGAAAAGCAGATTGATCAAAAAATTTACCGCACTTGGCCCGTATATTCGTGAAGGTAAGTGCGAAGATAATCGATTCTTTTTCGATTGTCTGGCTGTATGCGTCAACGTGAAACCCGCGCCGGAAGTGCGTGAGTTTTGGGGCTGGTGGATGGAACTGGAAGCGCAGGAGTCCCGTTTTACCTACAGTTATCAGTTCGGTCTGTTTGATAAAGCAGGTGACTGGACGAGTGTTCCGGTAAACGATGCAGAAGTGGTTGAGCGACTGGAGCATACTTTGCGTGAGTTTCATGAAAAGCTGCGTGAACTGCTGACGACGCTGAATTTTAAGCTGGAACCGGCGGATGATTTTCGCGATGAACCGGTGAAGTTAACGGCGTGAGTGAAATGTGCCGGATGCTTCGCATCCGGCAATATTAATTAAAACTGATACGTCATCCCAACCGCGACAATATCATCATTATTGATATTCAACTTATTATCGCTATCCAGTTGGTTGATTTTATAATCAACAAATGCTGACATGTTTTTGTTAAAATAATACGTGGCACCAACATCAATATAATTGACCAGATCCTCATCACCGATGCCTTCAATATCTTTCCCTTTTGATAATACGTAACCCAGGGATGGACGCAGACCAAAGTCGAACTGGTATTGTGCGACTGCTTCAAAGTTTTGCGTCTTATTGGCAAAGCCGCCAGAAATTGGCGTCATGTTACGCGTTTCAGAATAGAAGGTTGCCAGGTAAATATTATTAGCATCGTATTTAAGACCCGTAGCCCACGCTTCTGCGCGTTTACCCGTGCCACGGCTTTGCTGATTCTGCTCGTTGGTACGATCAGAGTTGGTATAGGCACCGCTGATAGCGAAATCACTGCCGCCAAAGTCATATGTCAGTGACGTACCGAAGCCATCGCCGTTCTGCTTTTTAACATCGCGGTTTTCGTTTTTTCCTTGATATTGCAAGGTCAGGTTCAGGCCATCAATAACGCCGAAGAAGTCGGTGTTACGATAAGTCGCCAGGCCGCTGGCGCGTTTAGTCATAAAGTTGTCGGTCTGGGCGGAGGAGTCGCCACCGAATTCCGGGAACATATCTGTCCAGGCTTCAACGTCATACAATGCGCCAAGGTTACGACCATAATCGAATGAACCTAAATCTTTATATTTCAATCCGGCAAAGGCGAGACGCGTTTTTTGCTGTGCGGTATCACTCTCCGCTTTATTTCCGGCAAACTCCGCTTCCCAACGACCATAACCGGTCAGTTGATCGTTAATTTGTGTTTCGCCTTTAAAACCAAAACGGATATAACTCTGATCGCCATCTTTACTCTCATTATCACTGATATAATGCATGGCTTTTACTTTGCCATAGACATCCAGTTTATTACCGTCTTTATTATATACTTCTGCAGCTTGTACGGATGCAGATGCCACAATGCCCATCACCACTAATGCCAGAGTGCTCTTTTTCATTTTCATTCCTGATTTTAATTAACGCACAAATATTCAGCGGGAGAGTCCCGTTGGAAACAGGAAAGTTTTTAACCTGAGATTGTTAAAGATATATTACAGATTAATAATATTCTTAAAATGTGGTAATTTATTAAATCTGTAATAAAAGCGTAAACAACGGCTGCTACGCTTGCTGATCCCGCGCAACAAAACGCCATGCTTTGCTCGCAGATGGTTGGCAACCGGCGACAGTCCTGCTAAAACGTTCGTTTGATATCATTTTTCCTAACATTGAATGGCAGAGAATCATGAGTGACAGCCAGACGCTGGTGGTAAAACTCGGCACCAGTGTGCTAACAGGCGGATCGCGCCGCCTGAACCGTGCCCATATTGTTGAACTTGTTCGCCAGTGCGCGCAGCTACATGCCGCCGGGCATCGGATTGTAATTGTGACGTCGGGCGCGATTGCCGCCGGACGTGAGCACCTGGGCTACCCGGAACTGCCAGCGACTATCGCCTCGAAACAACTCCTGGCGGCGGTAGGGCAGAGCCGACTGATTCAATTGTGGGAACAACTGTTTTCAATTTACGGTATTCACGTCGGGCAGATGCTGCTGACGCGTGCAGATATGGAAGATCGTGAACGCTTCCTGAACGCCCGCGATACCCTGCGTGCGTTGCTCGACAACAACATCGTTCCGGTAATTAATGAGAATGATGCTGTCGCTACGGCAGAGATTAAAGTTGGCGACAACGATAATCTCTCGGCGTTAGCGGCAATTCTGGCCGGTGCCGATAAACTGCTGCTGCTGACCGATCAAAAAGGTTTGTATACCGCAGACCCGCGCAGTAATCCTCAGGCGGAACTGATTAAAGATGTTTACGGTATTGATGATGCGCTGCGCGCGATTGCCGGTGACAGCGTTTCAGGCCTTGGAACCGGCGGCATGGGCACCAAGTTGCAGGCGGCTGACGTAGCCTGTCGTGCGGGTATCGATACCATTATTGCCGCGGGTAGCAAGCCAGGTGTCATTGGCGACGTGATGGGAGGTATCCCGGTTGGTACGTTGTTCCATGCCCAGGCTACTCCGCTTGAAAACCGCAAACGCTGGATTTTTGGCGCGCCGCCAGCGGGTGAAATTACTGTAGATGAAGGGGCGACCGCCGCTATTCTTGAACGCGGCAGTTCCCTGTTGCCGAAAGGCATTAAAAGCGTGAGTGGCAACTTCTCCCGCGGTGAAGTCATCCGCATTTGCAACCTCGAAGGTCGCGATATTGCTCACGGCGTTAGCCGCTATAACAGCGATGCATTGCGCCGTATTGCCGGACACCACTCGCAAGAAATTGATGCAATACTGGGATATGAATACGGCCCGGTTGCCGTTCACCGTGATGACATGATTACCCGTTAAGGAGCAGGCCGATGCTGGAACAAATGGGCATTGCTGCGAAGCAAGCCTCGTATAAATTAGCGCAACTCTCCAGCCGCGAAAAAAATCGCGTGCTGGAAAAGATCGCTGATGAGCTGGAAGCACAGAGCGAAAGCATCCTCGATGCTAACGCCCAGGATGTTGCTGACGCGCGTGCCAATGGCCTTAGCGAAGCGATGCTTGACCGTCTGGCGTTAACGCCCGCGCGCCTGAAAGGCATTGCCGACGATGTGCGGCAGGTGTGTAATCTTGCCGATCCGGTAGGGCAGGTGATTGATGGAGGTGTGCTGGACAGCGGTCTGCGTCTGGAGCGTCGCCGCGTGCCGCTGGGTGTTATAGGTGTAATTTATGAAGCGCGTCCGAACGTGACAGTTGATGTCGCTTCGCTGTGTCTGAAAACCGGTAACGCGGTGATCCTGCGCGGCGGCAAAGAAACCTGTCGCACTAACGCTGCAACGGTAGCGGTGATTCAGGACGCCCTGAAATCCTGCGGTTTACCGGCAGGCGCAGTGCAGGCGATTGATAATCCGGATCGCGCACTGGTGAGTGAAATGCTGCGCATGGATAAATACATCGACATGTTGATCCCGCGTGGTGGTGCTGGTTTGCATAAGCTGTGCCGCGAGCAGTCGACAATTCCGGTGATCACTGGCGGCATTGGCGTCTGCCATATTTACGTTGATGAAAGTGCTGACATTTCTGCAGCCCTGAAAGTGATCGTCAACGCGAAAACCCAGCGTCCGAGTACCTGCAATACGGTAGAAACGTTGCTGGTGAATAAAAACATCGCTGATAACTTCCTGCCTGCGTTAAGCAAGCAAATGGCGGAAAGCGGCGTGACGTTACACGCCGATGCTGCGGCACTGGCGCAGTTGCAGGCAGGATCTGCGAAAGTGGTGGCTGTTAAGGCGGAAGAGTATGACGATGAATTCCTGTCGTTAGATTTGAACGTCAAAATCGTCAGCGATCTTGACGACGCCATCGCCCATATTCGTGAACACGGGACGCAACACTCCGATGCGATCCTGACGCGTGATATGCGCAATGCCCAGCGTTTTGTCAATGAAGTGGACTCCTCTGCTGTTTACGTTAACGCGTCTACACGTTTCACCGACGGCGGTCAGTTTGGTCTTGGCGCGGAAGTGGCGGTAAGCACGCAAAAACTCCACGCACGCGGACCAATGGGGCTGGAAGCGCTGACCACCTACAAGTGGATCGGTATTGGTGATTACACCGTTCGTGCGTAAATAAAACCGGGTGATGCAAAAGTAGCCATTTGATTCACAAGGCCATTGACGCATCGCCCGGTTAGTTTTAACCTTGTCCACCGTGATTCACGTTCGTGAACATGTCCTTTTCAGGGCCGATATAGCTCAGTTGGTAGAGCAGCGCATTCGTAATGCGAAGGTCGTAGGTTCGACTCCTATTATCGGCACCATTAAAATCAATAAGTTACACATCATTAGTACCTTCCTTATTTTTTGACTGGGACAAATTTGGGACCGATGGGTTCAGGATCGAGTCTATTTGCCGTGCGTGTTCGGTAAGGTGATTAGGTGCAAGGTGAGCATATCGACGAACCATTTCGATAGACTCCCAGCCTCCCATTTCCTGTAACACTGACAACGGGACTCCGGCTTGAACCAGCCAACTTGCCCAGGTGTGTCTCAAGTCGTGAAATCTGAAATCATCAATACCAGCCCGTCTCAGCGCCGCTTTCCAGGCTGTGTTTGCGTCATACCGCATCTTCCTTACTGTTGGCGCTTTCGTTCCGTCTGGTTTGGTACAGCTTTCCTTGTACACAAATACCCAACGGTGATGATTCCCGATTTGTTTTTTCAATACGCGACATGCAGTATCATTCAGCGCAACGCCAATTGCGCGGTTTGATTTACTCTCTTCCGGGTTTATCCATGCCACCCGGCGCTGCATATCTATTTGTTGCCATTCAAGGTTGATGATGTTCGAGCGTCTTAAGCCTGTTGCCAGTGCAAATTCAACAACAGACTTTAATGGCTCCGGACATTCATCAATCAGCCTTTGTGCTTCATGGGGCTCCAGCCAGCGGATCCGTTTATTCTTTGGTTGAGGCACTTTAATAATTGGTGCCTTATCCAGCATTTTCCATTCACGCTCTGCGGCTCTTAGTAGGGCCTTTATAAATGAAAGATGCGTAGCCTTCGTTGCAACGGACGCTGGTTTTGGCGTGTATTCTGGAACAGGTTTCCCTTTTTTTCTGCATGCTTCTGCCCTGAGTTTCCAGTTTTCCTCATGACGCCGGTTCGTCATTTTCTGCATTGCTGAATAAATTTTTGATTCAGTAATGTCTCTTAGTTGCATTCCTGCGAAATGTTGAAGCCAGAATCCGATCCGGCTTTTGTCATCGTCCAGTGATTTTTTATGTGCTTTCTCTTCAAGCCACCTGACACAAGCTTCCTCGAACGTTATATCAGGTATTTCACCAAGTTTGCTGACCCGCCATGCTTCAGCCTTTAGCTTGTCATGGAGTTCTGTCGCCTGCCTTTTGTCCTTTGTTCCAAGAGACTGTTTAAATCTTTTACCGTTCGGCAATGTGAAACTGGCGTACCATATTTCACCTCTGCGGAAGAGTGACATTTTCTTTCCTCTGTTATGCCATCACCCGCGCTCACCTGGACAGTATGCAGCGGAGACTGAAGAGCCGCAATGCAGGCTTGTCGTGTTGTGAGGTAAGGAGATTTATTCTTAGTGGGATCTTTGCGTGTTGCCTGAAGACGCCCTGTGCGTATCCAGTTAATGGCAGTCGGTCTGGATATCTTGAGAAAATGACAGGCCTCATCGAGTGTGAGGCTGTATGGCTCCATTATTTCACCTCTTGTTGTGACATTGTTGAAAAATGGATACCAGCTCGTTGCTGCCAGACGATCCAACCGAGAGTCATATCCCATGCCATGTATTCGTTATCGCCGTTTTTTGCTCTCCGACGATCTACTAAGTCACCGAAACGCTTTTCCATGAATAATTCATAAGCTTCGCGTTCATCTGGTTCTACTTCCAGAGATAGGAGTGCGATTTCATAAGCACGGCGCTCAATATCGTCTCGCACGTCAAGGCTGCTGATACGCTCTTTAATTTCTTTAATCAGTTCTTTGTCGGTAAAAGTGGTCATTATGCTCCAGCCTCCGGTGCTTTTGGCATTACTGCCCAGTGAGTGATATTGACGTTTTCAAGGTCCCCGACCTGAAATGTCCACTGCCATTCTCCGGTTTCTTTTTGTCCCCAGGTGTACCAGAGAGAACGCCAGCCAATTAGCCAGCCTTCTCCGTTAGCATCGAATAACAAAACACTTTCATTTGCTGGTGGCAGTTCAGTTGACACTGGTATTACTTTGTTTTCCTGTGCTGCACATTTAGCTTCAAGCGCATCGAATTTACGCACCAGGTATTCAGCATCCGTTTCATTCACTTTCAGATCTCGCGGTACACATCTCCCACGAAGAAACCCTTCCATTTCGAAAACATTCATGCGCATTTGCGTAACTCCGATAATTCGTTAAAGCGTTCCATAAACATCCCGTAGGCATGGCCTGGAGCCAGTGGAATCACGTTGAACATCTCTGTTGCCGGGATACCTTCCAGCACAGGCCAGAAAGAGCCATCATCAAGCCCGAGATCGCGGCGTTCGGTTGCCAGCATAATGAGATCGGCATATTTCACTGGCGTGCTCATAACAGGAGGTAACCCGTATTTCTCACGGATTACGGCGTCTATTTTTTCTTCCATCCGTTTATAGTCAGGAAGAAGTCGTTTCAGTGGTGCGGGGATGTCCTGGCAATATGCTTCTGTTGCATCATGCATTAAAGCTTCAAAAGCAAATTCCTGCGGCACCAGCTGGCTGCAAAGCACCGCATGTTGGGCGACACTGTAGAAGTGTGAAAGATGTCCTGCAAAGCGACAGATATTTGAAAGGGAAACCGCGATATCGTTAATAACGATGTCGTCTTTATTTATCCTGTCATAATAAAAATGCTTCCCGGAAAAAGTTTTAATAAATGACATTTTGTTCTCCACGTATATGCGCTGCACCGCGCTGAATTCCGGTAAAAGGAAGCCCTCACCGTCCGGCGATTATTGAGTCAATTACATTTCCATAAATGCCCCCGTAGGGGCGGTTAGTTTCTCCACAAAACAGAGAAGAACACCTGCGGTGGCAGCCGCCCGGATGGATTGGGTTATGAGCCCGTCGTCCGGTGATGCTCTTCTCTGTTTTGTAAAAAGGACGGTACCAGCCGGAAGCAAGGGTACAAGCTGGTACCGCCAAGACTACACACAGCATAAAGTTGTGGTGCCGGGTGCCTCCCGGTGCCTGGCGAAGGTTGCACACCAGGCGGGTGGGTATCCACAGAAGGTCGACTGTCAGCCTCAACCTTAACCCGCGTGCGCTGAGCCGCATTCACCACAACGCTAAGGATTCTCTCTGGTTGAAAATACTTAGCTGTTATGTGCCTGCTTTTAGCCACATCAGGCGAGGTGGACCTAGTTATTCCCCAACAACAAGGATTCGGTTAATCTGGTTATCCCCAACAACGCAAAAGGAAAAGAAATGTCCGGTAATATCTATACGCTGTACAAATCCCACTGTGAAAATGTTGGAAAGTATCGGGGCATTGAAATCAGTGGGGTAGTGTCATCAGTCGAAATAAGCAAAGTTGAATCAAGGGCAACATTACTTACTCTTTTGGACCTTGTCTTACATGAGCACCGGAAGAAATTCGGCACTCCCTATAATCAGTTGAATGGGAAAAAGGCTCTGGTTCACCTTATTCTGATGAAGCATCACTGGATGCCAAAACAGATTAATGAGATGAAATTTGATGAACTTCTTCTTTCAATTCAGGATGAACTCACACTTGATAAAATAAGCGTAACCGCCCAGAAATTTTTAGATTATCGAGACTGGAGATCACAAATTCATCACTTTGATGATTTTGACGAAAATGAATGGGATCCTAATTTGTCTGCACAATATCTAAAGTAACATCCTGTGATAAAACCGTGATTTCCTGATCCAGTTTTTTTAAGGAGTCTATTGTTTCCTGTCGATAAGACAGCACTTCACGAAGCTGGTTTATAGCTGCCAGCTTCTTTGTCATCCACTCATAAATTTCCTCATCTGTGTAGCCAGGCGCGACGATTTTGGGTTCTGTTTTGTGCATTTCACATCTCCTCAAGTTATCAGTTACTTGTTGATGGGGACCAGATTGTTAAAGAGCTAAGCGTCCTGTAGGGCGCTTTTTTGTTGCTAACGAATCATCCTGGACTTCATATGCCCCAGGCGGCTACTTCGTGGGCGTCCTGCCTGTTCGTTGTTTCGCTTGGGTACATTATGTATCTCAAAGGTACATTGTCAAGTATAAAAAAACCTGCCGAAGCAGGTTCATAAACATTGATTAGGCTTTGATTTTGTATCTTCTTGGTTTTCCTGAGAAAATCACTGTACCAATTATAGAGCAATTACCGTTGATCTTAATGTAAGGCTCAGGCCAGTTTGGGTTTAACGCTTTGAGATAACGCTGTGTCCCATCTTCTATCAACCTTTTGAAGGTGGTTTCACCTGTATCGTGCATCAATGCAATAACGTCGTCACCGTGGCAGGCAGGTACTTCAGGATCGACAAAAATCATGTCTCCCGGGCGGTACTCATCAATCATTGAATCACCTATCACCCGCAAGATATAAGTCATTTCCCCACAGGGTACAGGGCAGGGATACGTTTCTGCTGTGCTCAAATCAACCTCAGAATATCCAACTTCTTTCCATGCTCCGGCCTGTACCCATGATATGACAGGGACTAATGTGATTTGTTTATTAGTGATTGAAACATCAGGTTTTTTTGTGATGTTCGTTGTCTGGTGTTCTTGATCGAGCCATCCGACAGGCAGGTCGAAACATTTTTCGATGTGTCGTGCCATGCTGTCACCGATATTTTTAGTAGCACCATCTCCCATAAACCTGCTGGTCTGGGTTGGCTCGCGATCAATCATAGTGGCAAAGGAAGAATTCCCGCCAACACCATCTCTCAGTTTTCTGGCGTTAGACCGCCGGATGTCATGGATTGTTTTCATAACGAAATTAAAACCCTTGTACCGTTAAGGTACAAGTATCTTGAAGGTTCATTTCAATCATGTAATATGTACACCGGAGGTACATATTGTATGAAAGCGTATTGGGACTCTTTAACCAAAGAACAGCAGGGCGAGTTGGCCGGAAAAGTTGGCTCAACACCTGGCTACTTACGGCTGGTTTTCAATGGCTATAAAAAAGCCAGTTTTGTGCTGGCTAAAAAACTTGAGCAATGCACGTCAGGTGCAATTACGAAATCTGACTTAAGACCGGATATCTATCCGAAAGATTAGCAGAACACTTTCAATTTTTAACCACAGAACGATGAGGCTAATCGTGGGTAAGCATCACTGGAAAATAGAAAAACAGCCTGAGTGGTACGTGAAAGCTGTCAGAAAAACTATCGCGGCGTTGCCGGGTGGTTACGCTGAAGCGGCTGACTGGCTCGATGTAACAGAAAACGCTTTATTCAACCGCCTTCGTGCAGATGGCGATCAGATTTTCCCGCTGGGATGGGCAATGGTTTTACAGCGTGCTGGTGGCACTCACTTCATTGCTGATGCTGTGGCGCAGTCTGCAAATGGCGTCTTTGTGTCTCTTCCTGACGTCGAGGATGTGGACAACGCCGATATCAACCAACGCCTGCTGGAGGTCATTGAACAGATCGGCAGTTATTCAAAACAGATTCGTTCAGCAATTGAAGACGGTGTAGTGGAACCGCATGAGAAGACAGCAATTAACGACGAGTTGTACCTCTCAATTTCGAAGCTGCAGGAGCATGCAGCACTGGTCTACAAAATTTTTTGCATTTCAGAAAGTAATGACGCCCGCGAGTGTGCAGCTCCGGGCGCCGTGGCGTGTCGTGACTGTGGAGAAACTAACGCATGAACAGTTTAACAACACACTACCGTCGCTCGCAACTGATTGCGCTTCCTGTACCGGGTGGAAAAGCGAAGGTGGAGTATTGCTATGCAGTGAATGTACCAGGTGACAGGGAAATTGTAACCCACAGCTTTGCAGAGTGGGCTGTGGGGGATTTCAACCGGCAGAAGGAGGCAGTCCTTTGCGACAAGTTAACCGCTGGTTCAAAGATCACTACGGAGTGCCCGTCAGAGTCATTCGTTGGGAGCCGGAAACACAACGGGTTATCTACCTCCGTGAAGGCTATGAGCATGAGTGCTTCAGCCCGCTCGAACAGTTTCGTCGTAAATTCAGGGAAATAGAGGTCGGTCATGAGCACTAAATTAACCGGCTATGTATGGGATGGTTGCGCAGCGTCAGGCATGAAATTATCCAGCGTGGCAATTATGGCCCGCTTGGCTGATTTCAGTAATGACGAAGGTGTGTGCTGGCCATCAATTGAAACCATTGCCCGCCAGATTGGCGCGGGGATGAGTACCGTCAGAACGGCTATCGCACGGCTGGAAGCAGAAGGCTGGTTAACGCGTAAGGCGCGTCGCCAGGGTAACCGCAATGCGTCGAATGTTTATCAGCTTAACGTTGCGAAGCTTCAGGCAGCGGCATTTTCTCAACTGTCAGATTCTGACCCGTCAAAATCTGACGTATCAAAATCTGACCCGTCAAAATTTGATGCGTCGAAATCTGGCAAAAAAGCGGGTTTTCACCCGTCAGAATCTGGCGGGGATCCGTCAGTAAAATCAAAACATGATCCGTCAGATAAAAAACCTTCTCGTCCGGACGCTTCGCAACCGGACACGCAGACGGCTGAACAGGATTTTTTAACTCGCCATCCTGATGCGGTTGTATTCAGCCCTAAAAAGCGCCAGTGGGGAACGCAGGATGATTTGACCTGCGCACAGTGGCTCTGGAAAAAAATCATTGCCCTGTACGAGCAGGCCGCCGAATGTGACGGCGAGGTGGTTCGTCCCAAAGAACCGAACTGGACAGCATGGGCAAACGAAATTCGCCTGATGTGTGTGCAGGATGGTCGTACTCACAAACAAATCTGCGAGATGTACAGCCGCGTCAGCCGCGATCCGTTCTGGTGCCGTAACGTGCTCAGCCCGTCGAAGTTGCGGGAAAAATGGGATGAGCTTTCCCTGCGCTTATCGCCGTCCGTCAGCACGCACACAGAAAAACGTGAAGACCCGTACTTCAAAGCCAGTTACGACAACGTGGACTACAGCCAGATCCCGGCAGGATTCAGGGGGTGATCATGAGTCTTTTGAATGACGTTCAGAAATTCATTGAAGCCCATCCGGGCTGTACTTCCGGAGACATTGCAGATGCTTTTGCTGGTTACTCACGGCAGCGCGTTCTGCAGTCAGCAAGCAAGTTACGTCAGAGTGGGTGTGTGGCTCACCGTTGTGAAGGAGATACACGCAGACATTTCCCGCGCCTGACTGAGAGAGCGCAGGAGCCGGAACCACAATCTGTTCGTGAAACCAGACCTGTGCGCAATTTCTATGTCGGCACTAACGATCCCCGGGTGATTTTGTGCCTGACCCGCCAGGCTGAAGAGCTGGAGTCCAGGGGCTTATACCGTCGTGCTGCAACGGTGTGGATGGCGGCATTCCGTGAAAGTCACTCCCAGCCAGAACGAAACAACTTTCTGGCGCGTCGAGAGCGGTGCTTACGGAAAAGCAGCAAGCGCGCTGTATCGGGTGATGAATGGTATCTGTCAGGGAATTACGTGGGGGCTTAATGACGACGTTAACTCAGTGTCAGCAGCAGGTGCTGGATATGCTGATTTCTTATCAGAAAGAACGTGGCTTCCCGCCAACCAATCAGGAGGTGGCAACCATGCTGGGATACCGTTCAGTGAATGCAGCGGTGGAGCATCTTCGCGCACTGGAGAAAAAAGGCGTCATCACGATAAAGCGTGGCGTGGCCCGGGGCATCACGCTTCATACCGCGGTGAAGGACGACGACAGCGAGGCGGTCGGGATTATCCGCTCACTGCTTGCCGGTGAGGAAAACGCAAGGCTGCGTGCAACCCACTGGTTACATGAGAGGGGCCTGAAAGTATGAAGCTGATCCTGCCTTTTCCGCCCAGCGTGAACACGTACTGGCGACACCCCAACAAAGGGGCGTTTGCTGGTAAGAGCCTGATAAGCGCGGCGGGGCGAAAATTCCAGAGCGCGGCGTGCGCAGCAATAGTTGAGCAGTTACGTCGTCTGCCGAAACCAACGTCGGCACCTGCTTCAGTGGAGATCGTGTTGTTTCCTCCGGATAACAGGATCCGCGATCTGGACAACTATAACAAGGCGCTGTTTGACGCCCTGACCCACGCGGGGGTGTGGGAAGACGACAGTCAGGTGAAAAGAATGCTGGTGGAGTGGGGACCGGTTATCCCGGAAGGGAAGGTCGAGATCACTATCAGTAAGTACGAGAAAACGGCGGGTGCAGCTGCCTGATTAAGAGGAGAAACGAAGTATGAATAATCTGATGGTCATTGATGGTATTGAAGTTCGTCGTGATGCTTATGGGCGTTACAGCCTGAACGATCTGCATCGCGCAGCAGTAGCATCTGGTGCAAATGCCAGAACCAAGGAGCCAGGAAAGTTTCTTTCCAGCCAACAAACTGTTGAGCTTGTTCATGAATTAACCAACACCCAGAATTTGGGTGTTGACCCGGTGAGTGTGATTCATGGGGGAAATGAACGGGGAACGTATGTCTGTAAGGAACTGGTGTATGCCTATGCAATGTGGATCAGCCCGTCATTCCATCTGAAGGTGATCCGTACTTTCGATATGGTAACCAGCGCGCCGGAAAAGTTATCCGGACAGGCTGCTGACAAGATGCAGGCTGGCGTGATTCTGCTGGACTTTATGCGCCGGGAGTTAAACCTGTCTAACTCATCTGTGCTTGGTGCCTGTCAGAAACTCCAGGAGGCTGTTGGCTTACCGAATCTGGCACCGCGCTATGCCATTGATGCTCCTGCTGACGCGCCTGATGGCTCAAGTCGCCCTACGCTGTCGCTGAGTGCACTGCTGAAACAGTATGGTATCCGCCTTACGGCTAATCAGGCATATCACCAGATGGCGAAGCTGGGGATCGTCGAACAGCGCGAACGATACAGCCGTACAGCGATTAACAACATCAAAAAATTCTGGTCGCTGACGGCGAAAGGCTGCATGTTCGGCAAGAACATCACCAGTCCCGCAAATCCGCGCGAGACGCAGCCGCATTTCTTCGAATCCCGATTCCCAGAGCTGTTAAAGCTGCTCGATACCGTTCATTGAGGTGACCGTGAGAGCACTACTGACCCCTGAAATTGCCCCGCGTATGGGGATCGTATTGTTCAGGCCAGGTTCAGAGCTGATGCCCTTGTTTATGCAGGGGCGTGTCCTGCTGGAGCCTGAGCCGGAACGTTATTCATCTTTCGCCAGTGGTGCCGTTCCCGCGGCATCACAACCGCTGGCGGATGATCCTGCCGTTCGGGCCGTGTTCCGCAATGAGGCAGTGATCCGTCGTGCTGGTGGCGTGGAATGTCTTGAAAGCTGGTTACTTCGTGAAAAAGGCTGCCAGTGGCTTCATTCCGACTGGCACAGCGAGAACATGACAACAATGCGACACGCTCCGGGCGCAATCCGTCTGTGCTGGCACTGCGATAACCAGCTGCGCGATCAGTTCACGGAACGGCTGGAATCAATGGCAACGGATAACTGTGCCCGCTGGGTGTTGTCTGTTGTGCGTCGGGATCTCGGTTTTGATGACAGTCACGTTGTGACAATGCCGGAACTGTGCTGGTGGCTGATTCGTAATGACCTGGCGGACGCCTTACCGGAAAGTGCAGCCCGTAAGGCACTGAGATTACCGAAGCCTGTTGTGCCGTCTGTCACCCGGGAAAGTGACCTTGTGCCTTCGGTTCCTGCCACCAGCATCATCCAGGATAAGGCGAAAAAGGTGCTGGCGCTGAAAGTGGATCCGGAGTCGCCGGAGTCTTTTATGTTACGCCCAAAACGTCGCCGCTGGGTTAATGAAAAGTACACGCGCTGGGTTAAGACACAGCCGTGTGCATGTTGTGGAAAGCCCGCTGATGATCCCCACCACCTGATAGGTCACGGTCAGGGTGGAATGGGAACAAAAGCGCATGACCTTTTTGTGTTGCCTTTGTGCAGAAAGCATCACGACGAGCTGCATGCGGATACCGTGGCATTTGAAGAGAAGTATGGCTCCCAGCTGGAGCTGATATTTCGTTTTATCGATCGTGCGCTGGCAATAGGTGTACTGGCGTAAGTGGAGAACGAGCATGAACCTTGAAGCCTTACCGAAATATTACTCCCCAAAATCTCCAAAATTGAGCGATGACGCACCGGCGACAGGCTCTGGTGGTTTAACAATTACGGATGTGATGGCTGCGCAGGGGATGGTGCAGTCGAAAGCACCGCTTGGGTTTGCCTTATTCCTGGCAAAAGTTGGTGTTCAGGATCCTCAGTTTGCGATTGAAGGTCTGCTCAATTACGCGATGGCACTGGATAACCCGACATTGAATAAATTGAGTGAAGAAACCCGGCTACAGATTATTCCTTACCTTGTGAATTTTGCCTTTGCTGATTATTCCAGGTCTGCGGCAAGTAAGGCTCGCTGTGAGCATTGTGCTGGTACTGGATTTCATAATGTATTGCGCGAAGTGGTGAAACACTCCAGAAGCGGGGAATCTGTTATCAAGGAAGAGTGGGTGAAGGAACTATGTCAGCATTGTCATGGTAAGGGAGAAGTCAGCACAGCGTGCAGAGGGTGTAAGGGTAAAGGTATTGTCCTGGATGAAAAAAGGACCCGGCTTCATGGCACGCCTGTTTATAAGATTTGTGGGCGTTGCAATGGAAATCGGTTTAGCCGTTTACCGACCACACTGGCGCGGCATCATGTCCAGAATCTGGTAACAGACCTGACGGATTATCAGTGGTACAAAGGATATGCAGACGTCATTGATAAACTGGTTACAAAGTGCTGGCAGGAAGAAGCATATGCTGAAGCGCAATTGAGAAAAGTGACAAGATAAATGATTTTCACCAAAGATAGCGACATGATGCTTGCATTTTTCAAAAAACATGGATAAGATTTTCTCAACGATGGGCTTTGTATGTCTACCGTTGATAAGTCCAAAAAACCGCAGCCGAGCGGGTTAAATTATTTTTTCTTACACGGGGATATGGATGTTATACCGAGATCTTCTGCCTATTTTCTCAGAAAGAACCATATTTGAAGCTCCTGAGGCTGAAAGAATACTTCGTGAGCAATATTCTATCATTGCCCCCTCTCCTGTAATTCAGGAGATTTATTATGGATTGGTAGGCGATGACAGATTTCAGAAGCTTTATGGGGATCTTGATATTGACCAAATTGAATGGAAATTGATTGAACTTCCCACTAAAAACTTTTTAACTATCGGGGATAATGCTACTTGCCCTGATTTTTTGCATGAGGTCGTTGAAGATTACATGACCCGTAAAGGTGATGTATTTATGGATGATGAAATAAAAGCGCATTGGTGTAATTTTGGCACATGGTGCGAACCACCATTTTTTATAGATCGAGCTTTGCTGAAAAGTAATACAACAGGGCTCCATTTAATGGAAGGGCATACAAGAGTTGGAACCCTGTTAGGGGCAGTTAAGTATAACTTCGTTAAGCTTGCTAATACTCATAAAATTTATTATGCGCAAGCAAAAGAATGTATTAAATAAGTTGAGTGAAATTACTGTTGGTTTTTTAACAATACTTACCGCGTTCTCGCGGTTTTTTTATAAATTAAACATTGGTGCAGTACGGTAAACACGCTGGTGGTCGTGAATACTGACTGTTTATCTTGCTGGCTTTTTAGACAAGAGTTATTGGTATGTCATGTTAACCAGAAGGGAAAAAGACATGCTAAAACAGCAAGATATGACAGAAACGGCGAAAGTTGTTTTTAATGAATTAAGCATCGAACCGGCAACAGTCGGGGAGATTGCACAAAACACATACCTTTCACGCGAACGCTGTCAGTTAATACTGACCCAGCTGGTTATGGCGGGGCTGGCAGATTACCAGTTCGGCTGTTACAGACGCCTTCAGCAATGAAGGGCTTTTAATTTGTGAAAATGGGCGGCTGGTGGGTGTTGGTAGCACCTGCCAGCCATTCGCTCATGCTTACTGGTCACAAGCGAACCACGGCCCACTGCTTTAGCGCAAAAGCAGAGTGAGCCTACCAGAGTTACGCTTACTGATCCATGAAAAATACTGTAAAAATAAACAGTGTTGATTTAATCAACGCTGATTGCCTGCATTTTATTCAGTCCCTGCCTGATGATTCCATTGACCTGATTGTTACCGATCCGCCGTACTTCAAGGTGAAACCCAACGGCTGGGACAATCAGTGGAAAGGGGACGAAGATTACCTTAAGTGGCTGGACCACTGTCTGGCCCAGTTCTGGCGGGTGTTAAAGCCTGCCGGAAGCCTTTACCTGTTCTGTGGGCATCGCCTGGCATCTGATATTGAGATCATGATGCGTGAACGTTTCAACGTGCTTAACCATATCATCTGGGCGAAGCCGTCCGGACGTTGGAATGGGTGTAATAAAGAAAGTCTGCGCGCATATTTTCCTGCCACAGAGCGCGTTCTGTTTGCTGAACATTACCAGGGGCCATATCGCGGCAAAAGTGACGGCTATGCGGCAAAAGAAAGGGAACTCAAACAGCACATAATGGCACCGCTGATATCGTATTTCAGGGATGCTCGTGCCGAACTGGGTATAACGGCAAAACAAATTGCCGAAGCCACAGGTAAGAAAAATATGGTTTCCCACTGGTTTGGTGCCAGTCAGTGGCAGTTGCCGAATGAGGCTGACTATCGGAAGTTACAGGCACTGTTTTCCCGTATAGCGGCAGAGAAGTTTCAGGAACAACAACTGGAACAACCACACCACCAGCTGGTGGCATCTTATGATTCACTGAATCGCAAATATTCTGAATTGCTGGATGAGTTTAAATCTCTCCGGCGCTATTTCTCCGTATCAGTCTCCGTGCCTTATACCGATGTCTGGATGCATAAACCCGTTCAGTTCTACCCGGGTAAACATCCGTGTGAGAAACCTGCGGATATGCTCCGGCAAATAATCAATGCCAGTAGTCGACCTGGTGATCTGGTTGCTGATTTTTTTATGGGATCCGGTTCCACAATAAAAGCAGCAATGGCGCTGGGGCGTCGGGCCTTAGGTGTTGAGCTTGAGTCAGAGCGGTTTAACCAGACAGTGAAAGAGATAAACGAGCTGGTGGGGAAATAATCTGGTGGCCACGTAGGTGGCCTTTTTATTTCCATTACACAGCACCCGCATCTGCGAGGTGGGGTTATGAAATCCATGGATAAGTTAACAACGGGTGTCGCCTATGGCACCTCAGCAGGTAGTGCCGGGTACTGGTTTTTACAGTTGCTCGATAAAGTCACGCCCTCACAGTGGGCGGCAATAGGTGTGCTGGGTAGTCTGGTATTTGGCTTGCTGACGTATCTGACAAACCTTTATTTCAAGATTAAAGAAGACAAGCGTAAGGCTGCACGGGGAGAGTAATTCAATGACTCAAAAATATGAACTGATTGTGAAAGGGATCCGCAATTTTGAGAATAAAGTTACGGTAACTTTAGCGTTACGGGACAAAGAACGCTTTGACGGTGAAATTTTTGACCTGGACATCTCGCTGGACCGTGTTGAAGGTGCCGCGCTGGAGTTTTATGAGGCAGCAGCCAGAAGGAGCATCAGACAGGTCTTCCTGGATGTTGCTGCCGGGTTATGTGAAGGGGATGAGCTGTCGCCGGAAAAGCGCCCCATAATTTTAGAGGCGCAGAATGTGTGGATAACCTACAAAGGAAAGCTACCGGGAAGAATTACTGGTTCTCTGAAGACTCCGCCGAAATGGTAATTTCACCAGCATATTTTTCTTCCAGTAATACCGCCAGCCACTTGAAAGAATTTTGTTGTTGCTGGGACCATTTGGGGTTGAGTGATTCAAGCTGGAGCGATGCCAGTGTTGGTTGCATTTGTTCCTTGGGAATTGAGAATGCCAGATATGAAAATGCGACAGTAAGGGCATTTACATCATCCCGAAGCTTGGAAATGCAGTCGAGCAACTCCTGTAGAGAAATGGTGCTATTGTCCATAAACAATCCTCTCTATTGTATTTAACTATTCCTTGCCTGATTCAACAGGCCGGGACAGATAAACATATCCAGGGTTCAGAAACCGATAAATCCTGATAAATATCCATGAACGTAAAAATCAGATACGGCCTGTCGGCTGCCGTTCTGGCACTGATTGCCGTCGGTGCGCCTGCGCCTGATATTCTCGACCAGTTTCTGAATGAAAAAGAAGGTAACCACACAACGGCATACCGCGATGGTTCCGGCATCTGGACCATCTGTCGGGGTGCCACGGTGGTGGATGGAAAACCCGTTTTTCCCGGTATGAAACTGTCGAAGGAAAAATGCGACCAGGTTAACGCCATTGAACGGGATAAGGCGCTGGCATGGGTGGAGCGCAATATTAAAGTGCCACTGACCGAACCACAGAAAGCGGGTATAGCGTCATTTTGTCCCTATAACATTGGCCCCGGTAAGTGTTTCCCGTCGACGTTTTATAAGCGGCTGAATGCCGATGATCGTAAGGGGGCATGCGAGGCGATTCGCTGGTGGATAAAAGATGGTGGGCGTGATTGCCGCCTGACAAAAGGGCAGAAGAATGGCTGTTATGGGCAGGTCGAGCGGCGCGATCAGGAAAGCGCACTGGCGTGCTGGGGGCTGGAGCAATGAAAATTAATCCGGATCTTATAGGCGTTGTCGTTATTGCTGGCCTTTCGGTCGCTCTCGTCAAGAGTTGCTCTCACGCCAGTAATCTTCAGAGCGATAACGACGTTCTGCGAAGTGACAACTCTATGCTGGGGCAGGTAATCGCCACCCAGGCATTCAACTTCAATCGATTCAATCAGGTTGCAGAACATGCCAACAGTCTTAACTCCCTGATCGACACCAGCACCGAAAAAACCGTAATCGAATACCGGGAGATTCTCCGCCGTGAAAAAACCTGTGATCTGCCTGTTCCTGCTGATATCGCTGGTGGGTTGCTCGAATACACGTACCGTTTACGTGCCAGCGCCATGCACACCGATACCGGCAGACCTAATGAAGCCTATGATCGTACCGCTACCACCAGCTCAATGACCTACTGCCAAGCTGTCTTGTGGATTAAGCCGCTACTGGCGTTGATAGAAAAAGGAAATAATAATTTTTCGAGTATTCGTGAAATTGATGAGTTGCGTTACAGACCATCTGAGCATGGCCAGTAAGGTTGCAGGAAATTTAAAATCTGGCGATGAAATTTAATATTAGAAATTCATTGCCTAGTGAGATTAATAATGGGCATCCCTTTGTGACGATAAGCTTTAACACATTCACAAAGGGATATTTAATATAGGGTGGTTAATTCCCACTTGCTGTGGTGTTTAGGGGGTAATTCAAATCTTATCTAACTCATTATAGGCTTCGATAATAAAAATTCTGATTTTAATAAGGCATGATTCAATGAAAGGAATTACTTCATGGTCATTCCCATGGAATCTTATTTTTTTCTCTTCGGTAATGACTATGTTTAAAGGTACACCATTACCACTTCTTTGTAATTTCCCATTTTCGAAAGTAAAGTCTTCTAATTTTTTGCCATTGATGTGGTTGTTTTTAAAGAGAATTTTTGCTGAGCTTCCTGCTGTGATTAAACCAAAACCATCTACGCTCACACTTAGGTCTTTAACAGAACTCTCTTCTCTTAAGGGGATTGGTTGTCTGTGCTTTACTTCATTAGTGAGATTACACATCATTTCCAACCAAGATTCGCCAGTGTGATAATCCTGTATAGAAGTAAAAATTTTATATAATGGAGAAGATGATGGTGGGTTTATTTTTAGCGTCTTTGAGAAAAATTTATCAATAAACTCTCTTTTTCCGTAAGGGAAATATATTTTGGGGCGCTCATCATTACTGCGTGGAGAAATATATTTATCATAGGTATCATTAGCGAGATACTCTAAGGAACTTCGTAAGTTTTCCAAAATAGCTTTGACTTTTACAGGCTTGATATGCTGTGTCTGTCTCATTATGTCAAGACTTTCTTCAACTTCTTGCAATAAGTCCAACGAGCCTTCTCTAGACATACAGGTAATTCTCCTTTATGAATTTTCAACATGTTATAACTAATAATATATTTATCATATAACTGTATGAATAAATTGTGAGATTAGTAATGCAAGTTTCTATCCATAGTGTTCTCTAAGTACCCGCTTCCATCATGTTGTTACGGACGGTATGGCTAAAACAAAGCACCTGAAGTTAAACGTTCTGAACTTTATGCTCGTTGAGCATATGAATTATCTGTAACCCGATGCGCTGGTTGTGGTTCACATTGATGGTCGTAATCAGCAGCGGTGGTGCCTGATGGCATGCAACTTCTTACTTATAAAACTTCGTATGGAATTGTTGCCATAACGAGCCCAGCTTAGCAGTTTTTAATGGGTCCTCCCGGCAGTGTGTCCTGCCACGGGGCGGGAGCGTCGCGGAAAAAGGCTAGTTTTTGAAATTTCATTCGTCATCACCACTACTGTAATGTATTGATATTACGGTTATTTTATTTTTATGGTGTCGATTTTGATTGTTTTTTGTTCACCACTAACACCGTTTGCCTAAAGTTGTTCGCAAGATGCATGTTTAAAACATTCTGGAGCGGGTATGGATCGAGAGTTAAAAAATCTGACGCTGAATATCAGTCAACTGGCGGCACTGTCAGGTGTACATCGCCAGACTGCTGCGGCAAGGCTGCAAAATCTACCCGTTGCAGGGGGGCATGAAAGCAACCTCAAGCTTTATCGGGTGGTTGATATTGTGTCGGCATTTCTGGCATTGCCACCGCCGGTTGCAGAAGGCGAAATGGACGCGCATGAGCGCAAAGCCTGGTATCAGTCTGAACGTGAGCGTCTTAAGTTCGAACAGGAAACGGCACAACTCATTCCGGCCAGTGATGTCAGACGGGAGTTTGCCATCTGGGCAAAAGCGGTCGTGCAGGTGCTGGAGACATTACCGGATATTCTTGAACGTGACTGCGGTCTGCAGCCTGCCGCTGTGAGCCGTGTTCAGTCCATTATTGATGATCTGCGCGATCAGATAGCCCTGCGGGTGACTGAAGCAGGTGCGGATGATGAGGAGGAATTACAGCAGGAGGAGTAATGCTGAATCAGGAAACCGCAAAGGCAGCACGAACCGATTCAGGTTATATCCTTCGCGCACCGAGACGAATGCGGGTTGCTGATGCCGTTGCTCAGTATATGCGGGTGCCCATGGGGGCAGGGAACTCAGTCCCGTGGGATCCGCTGGTGGCACCGTATGTTATTGAGCCGATGAACTGCCTGGCCTCGCGTGAATACGACGCAGTGATATTTGTTGGTCCGGCACGAACCGGCAAGACTATCGGCCTGATTGACGGCTGGGTGATTTACAACGTGATTTGCGATCCTGCGGATATGCTGATCATTCAGATGACGGAGGAAAAAGCCCGCGAACACTCCAAAAAACGACTTGCCAGAACGTTTCGCGTCAGCCCGGAAGTGGTCAGTCGCCTGAGTCCGAACAAAAATGACAACAACGTTTATGACAGAACATTCCTTGCTGGCAACTACCTGAAAATCGGCTGGCCGTCAGTCAATATCATGTCCTCATCAGATTATAAATGCGTGGCGCTGACGGATTATGACCGTTTTCCGGAAGATATTGATGGCGAGGGGGATGCCTTCTCTCTTGCCTCAAAACGTACCACCACATTTATGTCCAGTGGTATGACGCTGGTGGAGAGTTCCCCCGGCAGGGATGTGAAGGATGTGAAATGGCGACGGACTTCACCGCATGAGGCTCCACCAACCACGGGGATACTGTCGCTCTATAACCGTGGCGATCGCCGTCGCTGGTACTGGCCCTGTCCACACTGTGGTGAGTATTTTCAGCCCTGCGGCGATGTGGTTGCTGGTTTCCGTGATATTGCCGATCCCGTGCTGGCAAGTGAGGCGGCTTATATTCAGTGTCCTTCCTGTTCAGGACGGATTATGCCTGAACAAAAACGTGAGCTGAACGGACGTGGGGTCTGGTTGCGGGATGGTGAATCCATCAATGCGGATGGCAGTCGTTATGGTGATCCCCGACGCTCACGTATTGCGTCATTCTGGATGGAGGGTCCGGCAGCTGCTTACCAGACACTCTCGCAACTCGTTTACAAACTGCTTACTGCAGAACAGGAATACGAGACAACCGGAAGTGAAGAAACACTCAGGGCGGTTATCAACACCGACTGGGGATTACCTTATCTTCCCCGCGCCAGCATGGAGCAACGAAAAAGTGAACTGCTTGAGCAGCGGGCAGAGCCAGTTCCTTCCCACAGTGTGCCGGATGGCGTTAATTTCCTTGTGGCGACAGTGGATGTGCAGGCGGGACGTCATCGCCGTTTTGTGGTTCAGGTAACGGGCTATGGCAGCCGTGGCGAACGCTGGATTATTGATCGTTACAACATCACGCAGTCATTGCGCGGTGACAGCGACGGGGAGAGCCAGCGAATTGATCCGGCCAGCTATCCGGAAGACTGGGATGTCCTGCTGACGGATGTTTTTCATAAAAGCTGGCCGCTGGCCTCCGATCCTTCTCAACAAATGCGACTGATGGCAATGGCGGTGGACTCCGGCGGTGAAGACGGGGTCACTGATAATGCCTATAAATTCTGGCGTCGTTGCCGTCGTGATGGCCTTGGTAAACGTATTTACCTGTTTAAGGGCGACAGCATCCGGCGCGCAAAACTGATCACTCGTACATTCCCTGATAACACCGGACGAACGGGCCGACGGGCGCAGGCCGCAGGTGATGTGCCGCTCTGGCTTCTTCAGACGGATGCACTGAAAGACCGGGTGAATAACGCGTTATGGCGTGACTCGCCAGGTCCCGGCTATGTGCATTTCCCTGACTGGCTGGGGAGCTGGTTTTACGACGAACTGACGTATGAAGAGCGGAGCAGTGACGGGAAATGGAGTAAGCCTGGTCGCGGTGCCAACGAAGCTTTTGACCTGATGGTGTATGCCGAGGCTCTGGTCATTCTGCATGGATACGAAAAGATCCGCTGGCCGGATGCACCGGAGTGGGCGAGCCGGGAAACCTGGCTGGAGTGTGTCCAGGACAGTACCGAACCGTCATCCTCACCGGAACCGGTATCCACGCCTGTTAAAAAACAAAAACGGAAGAAAACAGTAACTGACGATGTTAACCCCTGGCTGACTTCCGGAGGATGGTTATGAACCAGAATGATATCGAAGCCATGATTCAGCGTTATATGGAAGCTGAAATGGCGGTGCTGGACGGAAAATCCGTCACCTTTAATGGTCAGCAGATGACCATGGAAAACTTATCTGAGATCCGGCAGGGACGGCAGGAGTGGGAGCGCCGCCTTGCGGCTCTGATTACACGACGACGGGGGCATCCCGGGTACCGGCTGGCGAGGTTCTGATGGCAATTCTTGATGATGTGATTGGCGTTTTTTCACCTGGATGGAAAGCGGCAAGGCTGCGTTCCCGTGCGGTGATCCAGGCTTATGAAGCCGTAAAAACGACGCGGACACACAAAGCCCGACGGGAGAACCGAACTGCCGACCAGCTAAGCCAGTACGGGGCCGTGTCGTTACGTGAGCAGGCCCGTTACCTTGATAACAACCACGATCTGGTTATTGGTGTATTTGACAAGCTGGAAGAACGGGTGGTGGGGAAAAACGGGATTATTGTCGAGCCACATCCGGTATTACGCAATGGGGCCATTGCCCGTGACCTGGCTGCGGAGATTCGCACCCGATGGAGTGAATGGTCTGTCAGCCCGGAAGTCACCGGGCAGTTTACCCGTCCGATGCTGGAACGTCTGATGCTGCGTACCTGGCTGCGCGATGGTGAGGTGTTTGCCCAGATGGTTTCCGGGCGCATAAACAGCCTGACGCCTTCTGCCGGTGTTCATTTCTGGCTGGAGGCGCTCGAGCCAGACTTTATTCCCATGACCAGTGATGAGAGCAACAGGCTGAATCAGGGCGTGTTTGTTGATGACTGGGGGCGTCCCGAAAAATATCTGGTGTATAAAAGCCGTCCCGTATCCGGACGGCAGATGGAAACCAAAGAAGTGGATGCAGAGCGAATGCTGCATCTTAAATTTGTTCGCCGTCTGCACCAGATGCGCGGGACGTCTTTGTTGTCCGGTGTGCTGATCCGCCTCAGTGCCCTGAAAGATTATGAAGATTATGAGCTGACTGCAGCAAGGATCGCCGCTGCTCTGGGGATGTACATCCGCAAAGGCGACGGGCAGAGCTATGAACCGGATGGTAATGGCAGCAAGGATAAGGAACGCGAGCTTACCATTCAGCCAGGCATTATTTACGACGATCTGAAACCCGGCGAAGAAATCGGAATGGTGAAGTCGGATCGCCCCAATCCTAACCTTGAAACTTTTCGTAATGGTCAGTTGCGTGCCGTGGCGGCGGGCAGTCGTCTGAGTTTTTCCAGTACAGCGCGCAACTATAACGGCACTTACAGCGCCCAGCGTCAGGAGCTGGTTGAATCTACTGATGGCTACCTGATCCTGCAGGACTGGTTTATTGGTGCCGTCACCCGCCCGATGTATCGTGCATGGCTGAAACAGGCTGTGGCATCCGGTGTTATCAGGCTACCCCGCGATCTTGACCGTTCTTCACTGTATACCGCGGTGTATTCCGGACCGGTGATGCCGTGGATTGACCCTGTTAAGGAGGCTGAGGCCTGGAAAATCCAGATTCGTGGTGGAGCGGCGACAGAATCAGACTGGGTACGTGCTGGTGGTCGTAATCCGGATGATGTCAAACGTCGGCGCAAGGCCGAAATTGATGAAAACCGCAAGCTGGATCTGGTATTTGATACCGATCCGGCCAGTGATAAAGGAGGCAGCAGTGCCGCAACGAAACGACAGGAGCCGCAGCACACCGACGACCAGTCCGAAGAATAATTCCTGGTTCAGGATGCAGGCTGGTCACCAGAGTGACGCGGATATTTATATTTATGACGAGATTGGTTTCTGGGGTGTTACAGCGAAGCAGTTTATCAGTGATCTGAATGCACTGGGCGATATCACCCACATTAATCTCCATATTAATTCACCGGGTGGCGATGTCTTTGAAGGCATCGCCATTTTTAATGCGCTGAAAACACATGGTGCGTCCATTACCGTTTATGTCGACGGTGTGGCGGCGTCAATGGCGTCGGTCATTGCGATGGTGGGAAACCCGGTCATTATGCCGGAAAACACCTTCATGATGATTCATAAACCATTTGGCTTTACGGGCGGTGATGCGGAGGACATGCGCACCTATGCCGACCTGCTCGATAAGGTTGAGGCGGTTCTGTTACCCGCTTATGCACAGAAAACCGGGAAAACCACCGATGAAATTGCTGCCATGCTGGCGGATGAGACCTGGATGTCCGGTGCCGAATGTCTGGCACAGGGATTTGCTGATCAGGTGACGCCAGCCGTTAAGGCAATGGCATGTATTCAGTCAAAACGTACAGAGGAATTTAAAAAGATGCCGGAATCCATTCGAAACATGATTACTCCGCCACGCAACAGTGCTCCACGCGTACAGGATGATGAACCTGCAGCCTCCCGGACGCCAGTGCAGGCAGCAGCACCCGTGGTGGATGAAAACAGCATCCGTGCGCAGGTCCTGGCAGAGCAAAAAGCGCGTGTAAACGGTATTAATGATCTGTTTGCCATGTTTGGCGGGCGTTATCAGGCGCTGCAGGCTCAGTGTCTTGCCGATCCTGAATGTTCGCTGGAGCAGGCCCGCGAAAAGCTGTTGAACGAGATGGGGCGCGAGTCCACGCCATCCAATAAAAATACCCCGGCTCATATTTATGCCGGTAACGGTAATTTTGTGGGGGACGGGATCCGCCAGGCGCTGATGGCGCGTGCCGGATTTGAAAAAACCGAACGTGATAATGTCTACAACGGGATGACCCTGCGTGAATATGCCCGTATGTCACTGACTGAACGGGGTATTGGGGTTTCCAGTTATAACCCGATGCAGATGGTCGGTGCGGCGTTCACACACAGTACGTCTGACTTCGGTAATATTCTGCTGGATGTTGCGAACAAAGCCATTCTGCAGGGCTGGGAAGATGCCCCTGAAACCTATGAACAGTGGACGCGGAAAGGTCAGTTGTCTGATTTTAAAATTGCCCATCGTGTGGGTATGGGGGGCTTCAGTGCTCTGCGTCAGGTGCGTGAAGGGGCGGAATATAAATACGTCACCACCGGAGATAAACAGGCCACTATTGCACTGGCGACCTATGGCGAGCTGTTCAGTATCACCCGTCAGGCCATTATCAATGATGATCTGAATATGCTGACCGATGTCCCGATGAAACTGGGCCGTGCGGCGAAATCCACTATTGCCGATCTGGTTTATGCCATTCTGACGTCTAACCCGAAAATCTCCACAGATAATGTAAGTCTGTTCGATAAAGCGAAACATGCAAACGTACTGGAGAGCGCTGCAATGGACGTGGCATCGCTGGATAAAGCCCGCCAGTTGATGCGCGTTCAGAAAGAGGGTGAGCGTCATCTGAATATTCGTCCTGCGTTCGTACTGGTACCGACGGCGATGGAGTCTGTTGCTAACCAGGTCATTCGCTCCTCAAGTGTCAAGGGGGCTGACATTAACGCCGGTATTATTAACCCGGTGAAAGATTTTGCGACCGTTATTGCAGAGCCTCGTCTTGATGATAACAGCCAGACCACCTTCTACCTGGCTGCGTCCAAAGGCTCCGATACGATTGAAGTGGCTTATCTCAACGGTGTGGATACGCCATATATTGATCAGATGGAGGGCTTCAGTGTGGATGGCGTGACAACGAAAGTGCGTATTGACGCTGGTGTCGCGCCAGTTGATCACCGCGGTCTGGTGAAATGTACGGCGTAATCGTCGCAGATAACAACTCTGATGGCCCGTAAGGGCTTTTTTTGTACCTGAAATCAGCCCCTGAACGGGGCTGTGCGGAGACAGTTATGGCAAAGAATTTTGTAGAAGAAGGAAAAACGGTGGCGATTGTTGCCAGTGCAGCCATCAGCAGCGGAGATCTGGTGCAGGTGGGTGATATTTTTGCGGTGGCGCTGACCGATATTCAACAGGGTGAAACAGGCGACGGCATGACCGAAGGTGTGTTTATGCTGCCTAAGCTGAAAACGGATGACATGAAAACGGGTAAGAAGGTTTATCTGAAGTCCGGAAAAGTTCAGCTGACTAACAGCGGCTCTGATCCGCTGGTCGGGGTTGTCTGGGCAGATGCCGGAACCAGTGCAGAAGAAGTGCCGGTAAAACTCAATGTCTGATCCCTTTTCCCGGCTGGCAGCGCGTATGGATGCGATCACGGTCAGAAAGATGGGAAAGACAGCCTCGATTAATGATGTCGATATGACTGTGATCCCGGGAGAAACACTGGCAGAGCTGAATGCTCTGTCCGGACCTGCGGTCTCTCTGGTGGTGTTTTCTTCGGGATACCGCCCACGGCGCGGGGATCGCGTTGTTTATGACGGACAACATTGGACGGTCACACGGCATGAACGCTTTAACGGTAAGCCAATGATCTTTATTGAGTAAAGAGGTGTGGGATGAAGGGGCTTGAGAATGCCATCCGCAATCTGAACAGCCTTGATACCCGTATGGTGCCACAGGCCAGCGCATGGGCGATAAACCGTGTTGCACAGAAAGCGGTCTCGGTTGCCACCCGGCAGGTTGCCGGGAATACCGTTGCGGGAGATAACCAGGTGAAAGGGATACCCCTGAAACTGGTACGTCAGCGTGTCCGGGTGTTTAAAGCCAGTCCGTCAGGAAAAATGACGGCCAGGATCCGCGTTAACCGGGGCAATCTGCCTGCCATTAAGCTGGGGACCGCCCGGGTCAGACTGACCCGGCGTGGTGGAAAACTGCAGTACCGTGGCAGTGTGCTGAAGGTGGGTAAATATCTTTTCCGGGATGCGTTTATTCAGCAACTGGCGAATGGTCGCTGGCATGTGATGCGGCGTATTGATGGCAAAAATCGTTACCCCATTGATGTGGTGAAAGTCCCGCTGTCCGGACCGCTGACACAGGCATTTGAAGATGCCCGCGACCGCATTATTGCTGCGGAAATGCCGAAACAGCTGGGGTATGCACTGAAACAACAACTGAGGTTATGGCTGACCCGATGAACCGACATACACAAATCCGCCAGGCCGTACTGGCACGCCTTCGGGAACAGTGTGGAGACAGCGCCACGTTTTTTGACGGGCTTCCGGCATTTATTGATGCGCAGGAACTGCCTGCCGTGGCGGTGTGGCTGAGTGATGCTCAGTACACCGGAAAAATGACGGATGAAGATGACTGGCAGGCTGTTCTGCATATTGCTGTCTTCATCCGGGCACAGGCACCGGATTCAGAGCTGGATATGTGGATGGAGAGCACTATTTTCCCGGCCCTGAATGATGTACCGGCACTTTCCGGACTCATCGACACCCTGATCCCACTCGGTTTTAACTATCAACGTGATAATGAGATGGCCACCTGGGCGATGGCGGAAATCACGTACCAGATCACGTACACGAATTAAGGAGGTGGCAATGACCACACCAAATCCACTGGCAAAAACGAAAGGTGCGGGAACGACGTTCTGGATGTACACCGGCAAGGGCGATGCGTTTGCGAACCCTTTATCGGACACTGACTGGCTGCGTCTTGCGATGGTGAAGGATCTGCAACCTGGCGAAATGACCGCTGATGCAGAAGATGACACTTATCTCGATGATGAAGATGCAGACTGGAAAACGACAACCCAGGGGCAGAAATCCGTCGGTGATACTTCGGCGACGCTGGCCTGGCGTCCGGGTGACAGCGGGCAGAAAAAACTGGTTCAGTTGTTCGACTCCGGTGAAGTCTGCGCGTTTCGTATCAAATATCCCAACGGCACTGTTGATGTTTTCCGTGGCTGGCTGAGCTCACTGGGTAAAACCATTGCCTCAAAAGACGTGATGACCCGCACAGTGAAAATCAGCGGTGTGGGGCGTCCGTATCTGGCAGAGGAAGGCACTGAAACAGTGAGCGTTACCGGGCTGACGGTGGCACCGGCATCTGCCAGTGTAAAAGTGGGAGCAACCACCACGCTGACCTTTACAGTAAAACCTGACGGAGCCAGTGACAAAGCGATCAGTGTGCATTCGACAGATCCACAGACTGCCACGGTGACCCTGAACGGGCTTGTGGCCACGGTGAAAGGCGTGAAGCAGGGCAGTGTCAGCATTGTGGGCATGACTTCTGACGGCGATTTTGTGGCCGTGGCTGCGGTGGCTGTCAGCGCCGCAGGTTAACAGGACGATACTCATCATTTGCCCCGGTTATCCGGGGCTTTTTTGCAGGTGGAGAACATGATGTTTCTGAAACAGGGCTCGTTTAATTATGAAAAGCAGTCCGTGGTGCTCAGTGAGCTGTCCGGGCTGCAGAGAATTGAATATCTGGCGTTTGTTCAGCAGCGAACGGCAAAGTTTGATGCCGAAGAGGGAGAACTGCCGGAGGCTGAACGACAGATTGCTTTTCTGCGGATGGGGATGGATATCAATGCCTGGCTGGTTTCCCGCTCACTGTGGAATGCGGAACAGTCTCAGGATGTTGAGACGCTTTGCGCATCCGTTATTACAACATGGTCGTATGATGCCCTGGGAGCGGGGGCGGAGATGGTTCTGTCGCTGAGCGGTATGGGAGCCATTGAGAATGCCGGGGATTTGGAGCATGAGGTGCTGACGCCGGAAAAGTCCTGACGCGGGAAATGCAGTTTGTCATGCGGCTTGCCCGGGAGTTCCGGCGGGCAGACTGGCGGCGGATGCTGTCGGAAATGTCGGCCACTGAGCTTGGTGAATGGGGCGATTATTTCCAGATGCAGAGCTTCAGTGATGTGTGGATGGATGCGCAGTTTGCCTCGCTGAAGGCATTGATCGTGAGAATGGTGTCCGGTAGCAGTGATGCTGCGGTGGCTGATTTCAGCCTTTTACCGGAAGAGAACGGGATACCGGAGCGAACGGACGAAGAACTGATGCATCTTGGGGAAGGTATTTCCGGAGGTGTGCGTTATGGACCAGATAGCCAACCTGGTCATTGATTTGGGGATTGATGCGGCAGAGTTTAAAAATGAAATTCCCCGTATCAAAAACCTTCTGAATGGTGCAGCCAGCGATGCAGAACGGTCTTCTGCCCGTATGCAGCGTTTTATGGAGCGTCAGACTCAGGCCGCCCGGCAGACAATGCAGGCGGCTTCTTCGGCTGCAACAGCCGCATCCGTCCATGCGCAGACGGTGGAGAAGAGCGCACAGGCTCATGAACGCATGGCCCGCGAGGTGGAGCAAACCCGCCAGCGTATGGAGGCACTGAGCCAGAAAATGCGCGAGGAACAGGCGCAGGCCATGGCTCTGGCGGAGGCTCAGGATAAAGCGGCTGCCGCGTTTTATCGTCAGATTGACAGTGTGAAACAGGCCAGTGCGGGGCTGCAGGAATTACAGCGTATTCAGCAGCAGATCCGACAGGCCAGAAACAGTGGCGGGATTGGTCAGCAGGATTATCTGGCGCTGATTTCTGAGGTTACGGCGAAAACCCGTGTTCTTACGCAGGCTGAGGCAGAGGCTACCCGACAGAAAGTGGCGTTTATCCGTCAGCTTAAAGAGCAGGCAACCCGCCTGAATCTTTCTTCTTCTGAGTTGCTTCGTGCTAAGGCTGCCCAGCTGGGGGTAAGCAGTGCTGCAGAAGTGTATATCCGCAAAATGGAGCAGGCAGGA
This sequence comes from Escherichia sp. KTE96, assembly GCF_000408525.1. Classification (NCBI taxonomy): domain Bacteria; kingdom Pseudomonadati; phylum Pseudomonadota; class Gammaproteobacteria; order Enterobacterales; family Enterobacteriaceae; genus Escherichia; species Escherichia sp. KTE96. Next base: position 1,406,691 of record NZ_KE137149.1, read on the forward strand.
AAAGCCACGCATTCGCTGGGTCTGAAAAGTGCAGCGGCCCGCCAGGAGATAGGCGTTCTGATAGGTGAACTGGCTCGCGGCAATTTAGGGGCGCTGAGGGGATCCGGGATAACGCTGGCTAACCGTGCCGGATGGATAGACACACTGATGTCACCGAAAGGCATGATGCTGGGCGGGGTTATTGGCGGTATTGCCGCGGCCGTCTATGGTCTGGGTAAAGCCTGGTATGATGGTCAGAAGGAGGGGGAAGAATTTAACCGCCAGTTGTCGCTGACGGGGCATTATGCCGGAGTCACTGCCGGGCAGCTGTGGACGCTCAGTCGTGCTATTTCCGGGAATGGTATTACGCAACATGCTGCAGCCGGTGCGCTGGCTCAGGTGGTGGGGAGTGGTGCATTTCGTGGAAACGATATCGGTATGGTGGCGAGAGCTGCCGCACAGATGGAGCGATCGGTTGGCCAGTCGGTCAGCGATACCATAAATCAGTTTAAGCGGCTGAAGGATGATCCTGTAAATGCCGCGAAGGCTCTGGACAATGAGCTGCATTTTCTTACTGCCACTCAGCTTGAGCAGATACGCGTCCTTGGGGAACAGGGGCGGTCCAGTGATGCGGCACGGATAGCCATGTCTGCACTGGCAGAGGAAACCGGTCGACGTACTGCGGATATTGATAATAACCTCAATGCGCTGGGCAGTACGCTGAAGTATCTGTCTGATTTATGGAGTCGTTTCTGGGATGCGGCCATGAATATTGGTCGTGAAGACTCGCTGGATGAACAGATTACCGCTTTACAGGAGAAAGTGTCGCGGGCGAAAAGACTCCCCTGGACGGCATCATCTTCTCAGGTTGAATACGATCAGCAGCGTCTTAACGATCTTCAGGAGAAAAAACGCCAGAAGGATTTGCAGGATGCAAAAGAGCAGGCAGAGCGGAATTATCAGGAGCAACAGAAACGACGTAATGCTGAAAATGCTGCACTGAACCGGATGAATGAAACGGAAGCAGCACGACATCAGCGTGAAATTGCGCGTATTAATGCCATGCAGTACGCCGATCAGGCTGTCAGGGATGCGGCGATACAACGTGAAAATGAACGTTACGAGAAAGCCCTGGCATCCGGTAAGAAAAAAACACGCGAAACCCGTAATGATGAGGCCACCCGGTTATTGCTGCAGTACAGTCAGCAACAGGCACAGGTGGAAGGACAGATTGCTGCTGCCAGACAGTCAGCAGGCATTGCCACGGAAAGGATGACAGAAGCGCATAAACAGCTTCTGGCTCTGCAGCAGCGCATCAGCGACCTGGACGGGAAAAAACTGACGGCAGATGAAAAGAGTGTACTGGCCCGTAAAGATGAACTGATTCAGGCACTGACGCTGCTGGATGTAAAACAGCAGGAGCTTCAGAAACAGACGGCACTCAACGAGCTGAAGAAAAAAACAATTCAGCTGACCAGTCAACTGGCTGAAGAAGAGCGCGCTCAGCGTCAGCAACATGACCTGGATATCGCCACGGTGGGTATGGGTGATCAGCAGCGGCAGCGATATCAGGTACAACTGAGTCTTCGCCAGAAATACCAGCAACAGCTGGAGCAGTTGAGGCGGGATAGTGAGCAGAAAGGGACATATAACACGGATGACTACAGAAAGGCCGAGCAGGCGCTGACGGAGAGCCTGAACCGACAACTGAATGAGAATCGCCGTTACTGGCAACAGCTTGAAGTTGTGCAGGGTAACTGGAAAAACGGAGTCCTGCGTGCATTTCAGGATTTTACCGTGGATGCAGATAATACGGCAGGAACAGCAGAACAGGTGTTCTCGTCAGCCTTCAGCAACATGGGAAATGGCCTGGCAACTTTTGTCACTACCGGCAAACTCAATTTCAAATCCTTCACCTCTTCTGTGCTGTCAGATATGGCGAAAATCCTGGCGCAGGCAACCATGATGAAATCGATAAAAGGGATTGGCAGTGTACTGGGATTTGATCTCAGCAGCCTTTCCCTGAATGCCAATGGGGGGATTTATCAGTCTGCTGATTTGAGTCGTTACAGTGGCACGGTGGTTAACCGTCCGACGTTTTTTGCTTTTGCAAAAGGTGCAGGTGTGATGGGGGAAGCTGGGCCTGAAGCCATTCTGCCACTGCGTCGTGGTGCTGACGGTAAGCTGGGGGTTGTGGCGGATATTGGTGGTTCAGGTATGGCGATGTTTGCCCCGCAGTACAACATTGAGATCAATAACGATGGCACGAACGGGCAGATAGGTCCGGCTGCCCTGAAGGTGGTTTATGACCTCGGGAAAAAAGCAGCAGCGGACTTTATGCAACAGCAGTCCCGTGATGGTGGTCTGTTCTCTGGAGGTGGACGATGAAAACCTTCCGCTGGAAAGTGAAACCCGGTATGGATGTGGCTTCGGCCCCTTCCGTAAGAAAGGTGCGCTTTGGTGATGGCTATTCTCAGCGTGCGCCTGCCGGGCTGAACGCTGACCTGAAAACGTACAGCGTGACGCTTTCTGTTCCCCGCGAGGAGGCCACGGCACTGGAATCGTTTCTGGCTGAGCACGGGGGCTGGAAGGCCTTTCTGTGGACGCCGCCTTATGGCTATCGGCAGATAAAGGTGACCTGCGCAAAATGGTCGTCGCGGGTCAGTATGTTGCGTGTTGAGTTCAGCGCAGAGTTTGAACAGGTGGTGAACTGATGCAGGATATCCGACAGGACACACTGAATGAATGCACCCGTGCGGATCAGTCGGCCAGCGTGGTGCTCTGGGAAATCGATCTGACAGAGATCGGTGGAGAACGTTATTTTTTCTGTAATGAGCAGAACGAAAAAGGTGAGCCGGTCACCTGGCAGGGGCGACAGTATCAGCCGTATCCCATTCAGGGGAGTGGTTTTGAACTGAATGGCAAAGGCACCAGTACGCGCCCCACGCTGGCAGTCTCTAACCTGTATGGCATGGTCACCGGGATGACGGAAGATCTGCAGAGTCTGGTCGGCGGAACGGTGGTCAGGCGTAAGGTTTACGCCCGTTTTCTGGATGCGGTGAACTTCGTCAACGGAAACAGCGACGCCGATCCGGAGCAGGAGGTGATCAGTCGCTGGCGCATCGAGCAGTGCAGCGAACTGAGCGCGGTGAGTGCCTCTTTTGTACTGTCCACGCCGACGGAAACGGACGGCGCTGTTTTTCCGGGACGTATCATGCTGGCCAACACCTGCACCTGGACCTATCGCGGCGATGAGTGCGGTTATCACGGTCCGGCTGTCGCGGATGAATATGACCAGCCAACGTCCGATATCACGAAGGATAAATGCAGCAAATGCCTGAGCGGTTGTAAGTTCCGCAATAACGTCGGCAACTTTGGCGGCTTCCTTTCCATTAACAAACTTTCGCAGTAAATCCCATGACACAGACAGAATCAGCGATTCTGGCGCACGCCCGGCGATGTGCGCCAGCGGAGTCGTGCGGCTTCGTGGTGAGAACGCCGGAGGAGGAAAGATATTTTCCCTGCGTGAATATCTCCGGTGAGCCGGAGGCGTATTTCCGTATGTCGCCGGAAGACTGGCTGCAGGCAGAAATGCAGGGTGAGATTGTGGCGCTGGTCCACAGCCACCCCGGTGGTCTGCCCTGGCTGAGTGAGGCCGACCGGCGGCTGCAGGTGCAGAGTGATTTGCCGTGGTGGCTGGTCTGCCGGGGGACGATTCATAAGTTCCGCTGTGTGCCGCATCTCACCGGGCGGCGTTTTGAGCACGGGGTGACAGACTGTTATACGCTGTTCCGCGATGCCTATCATCTTGCAGGTATCGATTTGCCGGATTTTTACCGACATGATGACTGGTGGAAATCAGGTCAGAATCTCTATCTGGATAATCTGGAGGCCACAGGGCTGTATCAGGTGCCGTTGTCATCAGCACAACCGGGCGATGTGCTGCTGTGCTGCTTTGGTTCATCGGTGCCGAATCATGCCGCCATTTACTGTGGTGACGGCGAGCTGCTGCACCATATTCCTGAACAACTGAGCAAACGAGAGAGGTATACCGACAAATGGCAGCGACGCACACACTCCCTCTGGCGTCACCAGGCATGGCACGCATCTGCCTTTACGGGGATTTACAACGATTTGGCCGCCGCATCGATCTGCGTGTGAAAACGGGGGCCGAAGCCATCCGGGCGCTGGCCATGCAGATCCCGGCGTTTCGTCAGAAGCTGAGCGACGGCTGGTATCAGGTACGCATTGCCGGGCGTGATACAGGTGAAACGGAATTATCAGCCCGTCTTAATGAACCGCTGGCAAATGGTGCTGTGATCCATATCGTGCCGCGTCTGGCAGGAGCCAAAAGTGGCGGTGTGTTTCAGGCTGTGCTGGGGGCGGCTGTTATGGCGGTTGCTATATGGATGCCGGGGGTAGGAATTATGGCGAGTAATCTGCTGTTTTCTCTCGGTGCCAGTATGACGCTTGGCGGTGTTGCACAGATGCTGGCCCCTAAACCCAAAACCCCCCGCACACAGACAACGGATAACGGCAAACAGAACACCTATTTTTCTTCACTGGATAATATGGTTGCCCAGGGCAATGTTCTGCCCGTTCTGTACGGTGAAATGCGCGTGGGATCACGTGTGGTATCTCAGGAGATCAGCACAGCAGACGAAGGGGACGGTGGTCAGGTTGTGGTGATTGGTCGCTGATGAAAAACGTTTTATGTGAAACCGCCTGCGGGCGGTTTTGTCATTTATGGAGCGTGAAGAATGGGTAAAGGCAGCAGTAAGGGGCATACCCCGCGCGAAGCGAAGGACAACCTGAAGTCCACGCAGTTGCTGAGTGTGATCGATGCCATCAGCGAAGGGCCGGTTGAAGGTCCGGTGGAGGGATTAAAAAGTGTGCTGCTGAACAGTACGCCGGTGCTGGACACTGAGGGGAATACCAACATCTCCGGCGTCACGGTGGTGTTCCGGGCCGGTGAGCAGGAGCAGACACCGCCGGAGGGATTTGAATCCTCCGGCTCCGAGACGGTGCTCGGTACAGAAGTGAAATATGACACGCCGATCACCCGGACCATCACGTCGGCAAACATTGACCGTCTGCGTTTTACTTTCGGCGTGCAGGCACTGGTGGAAACCACCTCAAAGGGGGACAGGAATCCATCGGAAGTCCGCCTGCTGGTTCAGATACAACGTAACGGTGGCTGGGTGACGGAAAAAGACATCACCATTAAGGGTAAAACCACTTCACAGTATCTGGCCTCGGTGGTGGTGGATAACCTGCCGCCGCGCCCGTTCAGTATCCGGATGCGCAGGATGACGCCGGACAGCACCACAGACCAGCTGCAGAACAAAACGCTCTGGTCGTCATACACCGAAATTATCGATGTGAAACAGTGCTACCCGAACACGGCACTGTTCGGCGTGCAGGTGGACTCGGAGCAGTTCGGCAGCCAGCAGGTGAGCCGTAATTATCATCTGCGCGGGCGTATTCTGCAGGTGCCGTCGAATTATAACCCGCAGACGCGGCAATACAGCGGTATCTGGGACGGAACGTTTAAACCGGCATACAGCAACAACATGGCCTGGTGTCTGTGGGATATGCTGACCCATCCGCGCTACGGCATGGGGAAACGTCTTGGTGCAGCGGATGTAGATAAATGGGCGCTGTATGTCATCGGCCAGTACTGCGACCAGTCGGTGCCGGACGGCTTTGGCGGCACGGAGCCGCGCATCACCTGTAATGCGTACCTGACCACACAGCGCAAGGCGTGGGATGTGCTCAGTGATTTCTGCTCGGCGATGCGCTGTATGCCGGTATGGAACGGGCAGACGCTGACGTTCGTGCAGGACCGACCATCAGATAAGGTGTGGACCTATAACCGCAGTAATGTGGTGATGCCGGATGATGGCGCGCCGTTCCGCTACAGCTTCAGCGCCCTGAAGGACCGCCATAATGCCGTTGAGGTGAACTGGATTGACCCGAATAACGGCTGGGAGACGGCGACAGAGCTTGTGGAGGACACGCAGGCCATTGCCCGTTACGGTCGTAACGTCACGAAGATGGATGCTTTTGGCTGTACCAGCCGGGGGCAGGCACATCGCGCCGGGCTGTGGCTGATTAAAACAGAACTGCTGGAAACGCAGACCGTGGACTTCAGCGTGGGTGCCGAAGGGCTTCGCCATGTACCGGGCGATGTCATTGAAATCTGCGATGATGACTATGCCGGTATCAGCACCGGCGGGCGCGTGCTGGCGGTAAACAGCCAGACCCGGACGCTGACGCTCGACCGTGAAATCACGCTGCCATCTTCCGGCACCACGCTGATAAGCCTGGTTGACGGGCAGGGGAGTCCGGTCAGCGTGGAGGTTCAGTCCGTCACCGACGGCGTGAAGGTAAAAGTGAGCCGTGTTCCTGACGGTGTTGCTGAATACAGCGTATGGGGGCTGAAGCTGCCGACGCTGCGCCAGCGACTGTTCCGCTGCGTGAGTATCCGTGAGAACGACGACGGCACGTATGCCATCACCGCCGTGCAGCATGTGCCGGAAAAAGAGGCCATCGTGGATAACGGGGCGCACTTTGACGGCGACCAGAGCGGCACGGTGAATGGTGTCACGCCGCCAGCGGTGCAGCACCTGACTGCCGAAGTCACCGCAGACAGCGGGGAGTATCAGGTACTGGCCCGCTGGGACACGCCGAAGGTGGTGAAGGGGGTGAGCTTTATGCTTCGCCTGACCGTGGCAGCGGATGACGGCAGTGAGCGGCTGGTCAGCACGGCCCGGACGACGGAAACCACGTACCGCTTCACGCAACTGGCGCTGGGGCGGTACACGCTGACAGTCCGGGCGGTAAATGCGTGGGGACAGCAGGGCGATCCGGCGTCGGTATCGTTCCGGATTGCCGCACCGGCAGCACCGTCGAGGATTGAGCTGACGCCGGGCTATTTTCAGATAACCGCCACGCCGCATCTTGCCGTTTATGACCCGACGGTACAGTTTGAGTTCTGGTTCTCGGAAACGCGGATTACCGATATCAGGCAGGTTGAAACCACAGCCCGCTACCTTGGTACGGGACTGTACTGGATAGCCGCCAGTATCAATATCAAACCGGGCCATGATTATTACTTTTATATCCGCAGTGTGAACACCGTTGGCAAATCGGCATTCGTGGAGGCCGTCGGTCGGGCGAGCGATGATGCGGAAGGTTACCTGGATTTTTTCAAAGGCCAGATAACCGAATCCCATCTCGGTAAAGAGCTGCTGGAAAAAGTCGAGCTGACGGAGGATAACGCCAGCAAACTGGAGGAGTTTTCGAAAGAGTGGAAAGACGCCAACGATAAATGGAATGCCATGTGGGGCGTCAAAATTGAGCAGACCAAAGACGGCAAACATTATGTCGCGGGTATTGGCCTCAGCATGGAGGACACGGAGGAAGGCAAGCTGAGCCAGTTTCTGGTTGCCGCTAACCGTATCGCGTTTATTGACCCGGCAAACGGGAATGAAACGCCGATGTTTGTGGCGCAGGGCAACCAGATATTCATGAACGACGTGTTCCTGAAACGCCTGACGGCCCCCACCATTACCAGTGGTGGAAATACACCGGTATTTTCCCTGACACCGGACGGGCGGCTGACGGCGAAAAATGCCGATATCAGCGGTAACGTGAATGCGAACTCCGGGACGCTCAACAACGTCACGATTAACGAGAACTGTCGGGTTCTGGGAAAATTGTCCGCCAACCAGATTGAAGGCGATCTCGTTAAAACAGTGGGCAAAGCTTTCCCCCGGGACTCCCGTGCACCGGAGCGGTGGCCATCAGGAACCATTACCGTCAGGGTTTATGACGATCAGCCGTTTGACCGGCAGATTGTTATTCCGGCGGTGGCATTCAGCGGCGCTAAACATGAGAAAGAGCATACTGATATTTACTCCTCATGCCGTCTGATAGTACGGAAAAACGGTGCTGAAATTTATAACCGTACCGCGCTGGATAATACGCTGATTTACAGTGGTGTTATTGATATGCCTGCCGGTCACGGTCACATGACACTGGAGTTTTCGGTGTCAGCATGGCTGGTAAATAACTGGTATCCCACAGCAAGTATCAGCGATTTGCTGGTTGTGGTGATGAAGAAAGCCACCGCAGGCATCAGTATCAGCTGAATTTTATAACCCATATACGGGCGCCAGAAATGGCGCCTTTTTTATTGCAGAAAAGCGAGAGGTAATTATGCGTAAAGTTTGTGCAGCCATTTTGTCCGCAGCCATCTGTCTGGCCGTATCCGGTGCGCCTGCATGGGCGTCTGAGCAGCAGGCCACACTGAGCGCAGGGTATCTTCATGCCCGTACGAACGCTCCCGGCAGCGATAATCTGAACGGGATTAACGTGAAATACCGTTATGAGTTTACGGACACGCTGGGGCTGATTACGTCATTCAGTTATACCAACGCTGAAGATGAGCAAAAAACGCATTACAGCGATACCCGCTGGCATGAAGATTCCGTGCGTAACCGCTGGTTCAGCGTGATGGCGGGGCCGTCTGTGCGCGTGAATGAATGGTTCAGCGCGTATGCGATGGCGGGTATGGCTTACAGCCGTGTGTCGACTTTCTCCGGAGATTATATCCGCGTAACTGACAACAAGGGGAAAACGCACGATGTGCTGACCGGAAGTGATGACGGTCGCCACAGCAACACGTCTCTGGCGTGGGGAGCTGGCGTGCAGTTTAACCCGACCGAATCCGTGGCCGTTGACGTCGCTTATGAAGGCTCCGGCAGCGGTGACTGGCGCACTGACGGTTTCATCGTGGGTGTCGGTTATAAATTCTGATTAGCCAGGTAACACAGTGTTATGACAGCCCGCCGGTTCAGGCGGGCTTTTTTGTGGGGTGAATATGGCAGTAAAGATTTCAGGTGTACTGAAAGACGGCACAGGAAAACCGGTACAGAACTGCACAATCCAGCTGAAAGCAAAACGTAACAGCACCACGGTGGTGGTGAACACGCTGGCCTCAGAAAATCCGGATGAAGCCGGGCGTTACAGTATGGACGTTGAGTACGGTCAGTACAGCGTTATTCTGTTGGTGGAAGGATTCCCGCCGTCACATGCCGGGACCATCACAGTGTATGAAGATTCCCGACCCGGTACGCTGAATGATTTTCTCGGTGCCATGACGGAGGATGATGCCCGTCCGGAGGCACTGCGCCGTTTTGAGCTGATGGTGGAAGAGGTGGCGCGTAACGCGTCCGTGGTGGCACAGAACACGGCAGCCGCGAAGAAGTCAGCCAGTGATGCCAGCACATCAGCCCGTGAGGCGGCAACCCATGCGACTGATGCTGCAGGCTCAGCACGCGCAGCCAGCACGTCAGCCGGACAGGCCGCGTCGTCGGCTCAGTCAGCGACTTCCAGCGCAGGAACGGCATCAACAAAGGCCACTGAAGCATCAAAAAGTGCTGCCGCTGCAGAGTCCTCAAAAAGCGCGGCAGCTACCAGTGCCAGTGCCGCGAAAACGTCAGAAACGAATGCTGCAGCGTCACAACAATCAGCAGCCACTTCTGCATCCACCGCGACTACGAAAGCGTCAGAAGCTGCCACCTCAGCCCGGGATGCGGCGGCTTCAAAAGAGGCGGCAAAATCATCAGAAACGAACGTATCCTCGAGCGCCAGTAGCGCAGCTTCCTCGGCAACAGCGGCAGGAAATTCCGCGAAGGCGGCAAAAACGTCAGAGACGAACGCCAGGTCTTCTGAAACGGCAGCGGGACAGAGCGCCTCGGCTGCGGCAGGCTCAAAAACAGCGGCTGCGTCGTCTGCCAGTGCAGCGTCAACAAGTGCCGGGCAGGCCTCAGCCAGTGCCACCGCCGCCGGAAAATCGGCAGAAAGCGCCGCATCGTCTGCTTCAACAGCCACAACGAAGGCTGGCGAAGCCACTGAACAGGCCAGCGCAGCAGCGAGGTCTGCTTCCGCAGCGAAGACATCCGAGACGAACGCGAAAGCGTCGGAAACCAGCGCAGAATCCTCAAAAACGGCTGCCGCATCGTCAGCCAGTTCGGCGTCGTCATCGGCATCATCTGCGTCTGCTTCAAAAGATGAGGCGACCAGACAGGCGTCAGCAGCGAAGGGTAGCGCCACGACGGCATCCACGAAGGCGACAGAGGCAGCTGGCAGTGCGACGGCAGCAGCTCAGAGCAAAAGTACGGCGGAATCTGCAGCAACGCGCGCTGAGACAGCGGCAAAACGGGCAGAGGATATTGCATCCGCCGTGGCGCTTGAGGATGCGAGCACGACGAAAAAGGGGATAGTACAGCTCAGTAGTGCGACCAACAGCACGTCTGAAACGCTGGCGGCAACGCCAAAGGCAGTAAAAGCAGCCAATGACAATGCTGAGAAACGTCTGCAGAAAGACCAGAACGGCGCTGATATACCCGATAAGGGACGCTTCCTGAACAACATTAACGCGGTCAGTAAAACAGACTTTGCTGATAAGCGTGGTATGCGTTATGTGCGGGTTAACGCTCCTGCAGGTGCAACATCTGGAAAATATTACCCTGTTGTTGTTATGCGTTCTGCTGGCTCAGTAAGCGAACTGGCATCAAGGGTCATTATCACCACGGCAACGCGAACCGCAGGCGATCCGATGAATAACTGCGAGTTTAACGGATTTGTTATGCCTGGTGGCTGGACTGACAGGGGGCGTTATGCTTATGGAATGTTCTGGCAATATCAAAACAATGAACGAGCCATTCACTCAATAATGATGAGTAATAAGGGCGATGATTTGCGCTCTGTGTTCTATGTTGATGGCGCTGCTTTCCCTGTTTTTGCGTTTCTCGAAGATGGCCTGTCAATATCCGCACCTGGTGCTGATCTCGTTGTTAATGATACGACCTATAAGTTTGGGGCAACAAATCCGGCGACTGAATGTATCGCGGCGGACGTTATCCTTGATTTTAAGAGTGGGCGTGGTTTTTATGAGTCTCATTCGTTAATCGTTAACGATAACTTGTCGTGCAAAAAACTTTTTGCCACAGACGAAATTGTAGCGCGTGGTGGTAATCAGATTCGAATGATAGGTGGGGAGTATGGGGCATTATGGCGTAATGATGGCGCTAAAACTTACCTGCTGCTTACCAATCAAGGTGATGTTTATGGTGGCTGGAATACATTAAGACCGTTTGCTATTGATAACGCAACCGGCGAACTGGTTATTGGAACCAAACTGTCTGCAAGTCTGAACGGTAACGCATTGACAGCAACAAAGCTGCAAACGCCAAGACTGGTTTCTGGGGTTGAGTTTGATGGTTCCAGAGATATTACTTTAACCGCCGCGCATGTGGCTGCTTTTGCCAGAAGGGCAACGGATACGTATGCCGATGCGGATGGTGGCGTTCCCTGGAATGCCGAATCAGGCGCTTACAATGTCACCCGCTCTGGCGACAGCTATATTCTGGTTAACTTCTATACCGGAGTCGGAAGTTGCCGGACCCTGCAGATGAAGGCGCATTACAGAAATGGAGGTCTGTTCTACCGTTCCTCAAGAGATGGCTATGGTTTTGAGGAAGGCTGGGCAGAAGTTTATACCTCGAAAAATCTTCCACCAGAAAGCTACCCAGTCGGTGCACCAATCCCGTGGCCATCAGATACCGTTCCGTCTGGTTATGCCCTGATGCAGGGACAGACTTTTGACAAATCTGCTTACCCGAAACTTGCAGCCGCTTATCCGTCAGGTGTGATCCCTGATATGCGTGGCTGGACGATTAAGGGCAAACCTGCCAGTGGTCGGGCCGTATTGTCTCAGGAACAGGACGGCATTAAATCGCATATCCACAGCGCCAGCGCATCCAGTACGGATTTGGGGACGAAAACCACATCGTCGTTTGATTACGGCACTAAATCCACGAATAACACTGGTGCGCATACCCATAGTTTAAGTGGCAGCACGAATGCAGCTGGTAATCACAGCCATAGAGATGGCCGTCGATTTAACCCCAGTGTTTTTAAAGATACTTATCAATATGGTTATACAAGCTCAGGTCAAAATACCTGGGGTGTACAAGGCTCAGTAGGTATGTCTACGGGGTGGTTCGCTAATACCAGTACAGATGGTAATCATAGCCACTCACTGTCCGGCACAGCAGCATCTGCAGGTGCACACGCGCATACTGTCGGTATTGGTGCTCATACGCACTCCGTTGCGATTGGTTCACATGGACACACCATCACCGTTAACGCTGCTGGTAACGCGGAAAACACCGTCAAAAACATCGCATTTAACTATATTGTGAGGCTTGCATAATGGCATTCAGAATGAGTGAACAACCACGGACCATAAAAATTTATAATCTGCTGGCCGGAACTAATGAATTTATTGGTGAAGGTGATGCATATATTCCGCCTCATACAGGTCTGCCAGCAAACAGTACCGATATTGCACCGCCAGATATTCCGGCTGGCTTCGTGGCTGTTTTCAACAGTGATGAGGCATCGTGGCATCTCGTTGAAGATCATCGGGGTAAAACGGTTTATGACGTAGCGTCAGGGGACGCGTTATTTATTTCTGAACTCGGTCCGTTACCGGAAAATGTTACCTGGTTATCGCCGGAAGGGGAGTTTCAGAAGTGGAACGGCACAGCCTGGGTGAAAGATGCAGAAGCAGAAAAACTGTTCCGGATCCGGGAGGCGGAAGAAACAAAAAACAGCCTGATGCAGGTAGCCAGTGAGCATATTGCGCCACTTCAGGATGCTGTAGATCTGGAAATCGCAACGGAGGAAGAAACCTCATTGCTGGAAGCCTGGAAAAAGTATCGGGTGTTGCTGAACCGTGTTGATACATCAACTGCACCGGATATTGAGTGGCCAGAAGAACCAGACACCGTGTAAGCAAAAAAGAAAAACCGCAGACACGACGTATGCATGACGTGCTGCGGTTTATGCTTATCACTTAAAGACTCAAAAATTAGGTGAGTAACGGACCGGGGACATAGCTCCTTTTTTTCTTAATTCATCTGGTATTTTTTTTCCAAGATAAAGATTTGCTATTTCAGGTGGGGCTTCTCGACCTTCAAAACCATAGCGCGAACTTTGTGTTGCCTCAAAGTCAGGATCCTCGTCCCAGTATTTCAACGAAGGGAAATTTTCACGTGTTGATTTGAGCCATTTATCAGCAATGAAAACCCCTCGAACGATCCCCCTTACAGTAGCAAGAATGATTTCTGCTTGGCTGGCGCGAGAGACATTAATGCGCCAGCTAAATCGAACCGCATCATAAAGCTCTGAATCCTTTGCACTTCTGTTAACGGATATCATTAATGCTTTATGATGAAATGTTATGGTTTCGGGCTGATATGTTGCTATCAACTCTTTGACATGCGCGGCGCCGAATTCATTGCTGCCAGCACCATTCATGATATTCGTTAACCCAGGGTAGGCATCAATAAGTGCTGCTTCAACTTCGTACGCCGTCTTTTCATCAGTCATTCCGTGTCGATGGATGACATGGATAACTTCAAGTCCTGCTAACCTTATTTCTCTAATTTGCTTTAGCTTGTTGCTCAGTAACTCGTCATCATCAGTCGCTGCCACTTCACCGCGCATATGGGCAAATACGCGGTTACCTTTGCCTTTCCCTACATAGAAGGTGCTTCCGTCCCTCGGATCAATCAATCGGTATACATACCAGCCAAGGTGTTCAATTACTCCAGAAGGAAACTCAGTAATATCCATTTTGCAATATCTATGAAGAATTATTTGTGAGACGTATATTAATGATCATTGCAAGGGCTCACAACCAGTAGTGTTGAGAAAACCATCGGAGAAATGAGGCTAAGCCTTTGAATTTACATAGTACAAAAAAGATACTTTTCCTCATAATGTGAGCTAATTTTATGTTTCGTTTGATGATTGGACCGGTCTCGAAAACCGTAGACACATAGTATGCGTTAATTTATGAACAAACTACTTGTCTGCTGTTTTTCTGTCATTAGTCGTATATAGAATGATTCTCTATGCCTAACAAAGCATCACCAGTGCTAGATTACGTTGTAGTCACTGTTTAAATATCCAGATAAAACATTTCCTTCTGGGTTGAATGAGTGATAAAGTTTCACCCATTAGACCCCTTGGAGGAATTATGTCTGAATTTGAAGTGTTGGCACAGCATCTGCTGAAGGAAGCCGAGGCGGAAGAAAAGCTGCGACAGGAAAATGATAAAAAGCTTATCGAGAAAGTGCTGGAAATCTATGATCAGAAGTATGTGGCTGAATTACTGAGAAAAGTCGGAAAAAATGAGTGGAGCCGTGAAACCATTAACCGCTGGATTAATGGCAAGTGTTTACCAAAATCGTTGACTTCAGTAGAAGAGTCTCTTCTGCGTAAGATGCTACCAGAACCACCTGCAAACCATCCGGAATATGCTTTCCGCTTCATTGACTTATTTGCTGGAATTGGAGGGATACGGAAAGGTTTTGAGGCCATTGGAGGCCAGTGTGTTTTTACCAGTGAATGGAATAAAGATGCTGTGCGTACATACAAGGCCAACTGGTTTAACGATGAACAGGTGCATAAATTCAATCTCGATATTCGGGAAGTCACGCTGAGTGATAAAACCGATGTATTGGAAACGGATGCTTATGCATATATTGATGAGCATGTGCCGGATCATGATGTGCTTCTTGCGGGGTTCCCGTGCCAGCCATTTAGCCTTGCTGGTGTTAGTAAGAAAAACTCACTTGGTCGTGCGCATGGTTTTGAATGTGAAGCACAAGGAACACTTTTTTTTGACGTGGCACGTATTATACGAGCAAAAAAACCGGCAATTTTTGTGCTGGAAAATGTCAAAAATCTGAAGAGCCATGATAAGGGTAAAACTTTCAAAGTCATTATGGAGACCCTTGACGAGCTGGGCTACGAAGTTGCCGATGCTGCAGAAATGGGAAAAAACGATCCAAAGATTATCGATGGGAAGCATTTTTTGCCTCAGCATCGTGAACGCATTGTTCTGGTCGGATTTAGACGAGATCTGAATATTCACAAGGGGTTTACCTTGCGTGATATCAGTCGTTTTTATCCGGAACACCGCCCATCATTTGGTGAATTGCTGGAGCCTGTAGTCGACAGTAAATATATACTTACGCCAAAACTATGGGAGTACCTTTATAACTACGCCAAAAAGCATGCAGCCAAGGGGAATGGTTTTGGCTTTGGGTTGGTCAATCCTGAGAATAAGGAAAGCATTGCACGCACACTTTCTGCCAGATATCACAAAGACGGATCAGAAATTCTTATTGATCGTGGTTGGGATATGGCAACGGGAGAGGCTGACTTTATGAATGAGAGTAATCAGGCTCGTCGACCACGCAGGCTGACTCCCCGAGAGTGCGCACGCCTTATGGGATTTGAAAAACCTGGAGGGAAACCATTCCGTATTCCGGTTTCAGATACTCAGTCATATCGGCAGTTCGGTAACTCAGTTGTGGTGCCAGTATTTGAAGCTGTTGCCAGACTTCTGGAACCCTATATCCTCAAAGCTGTTTCTGCTGATGCTGGTAAGACTGGGCAGCCTTGAGAACATCTCCCGGCCTTTTAAGCCGGGAGTCAGCCTATGATAGTTCAGCGTAAAGCTCTATCAGCTCAGTAATGAATGCTCCGAGCGTTATTAATTCTTCTCTAACTGCTTCTGGGTATTTTTTATGTAAAGTTGATGGTACAACGAGTCTGACACCCGCATCTTTCATTTCTCGGTATTGTGCTGAAGAAACACCTTCTTGCAGTGTAAATAAATGTACCTGATGGATTTTATCTGCTTCATTCAGTATCTGACGCCAGCGATCTTTGCAGGTGGTCTTTACTGCCAGCATACGTAAGTTTTCTACAGGAAATTCAACGTTATGATATGCCTCTGCTGAAGGAAACAGGAAATCTGGTTTTTTATTACCTTCAGTAACTGCCTGAGTGGAGAAATGCCGTAGTCCGTGCTCGATAAAAAGCTTCTCTAGGTGAAGTTCAAGTGATTTGCCTGCCCTTGATTTACGTCGATTACTGACAGAGTTGGCTAATGCAATAAACTCATCTACAGAATCGAATCCTTTCTTAATAATATCAAGAACATGTAATTCCTCGACGAGTAGAAAAATATCATACTCGACACGCCGACGGTCAATCAGTTGCTCATCTGGATCCTTGGAGTTTTTAGCATAATGGCCAGCAGCATATTGAATAATTTCGTTTCCAGAAGGAAAACGCTTCTTCCAGTCTTCAGGAATAACATATTTATGATTTACTGGAGTTTGCTGAAGAGACAATCCGCCCAAAATTTGTCCGGCAGGGCCGGAAATTAGGGTTCCAGGTATGATTTCGCCAATAGCAGACTCGATGATATCCTCTTCATCGGGATTGACGCAGACCCATATATCTACCTCGGAACAGTCAGTGTTCTGTTCGTTTAACCTGAAAGCAAGAATTGTGAGGGCTCCTGTATTTTCAGGGTTCTGTAATGGACTTCCTCTCCCCCAGCGCGTAATTCTTTTTTCGTTTCGGGTCTTACCAAAATAACGGTTGTTGTAATAAATTGCGCGTGCTTGGGTATCAGGGCAATCATGGGATGATACATGCGCAGTAAGGAAGACTGAAGGGTTCAGTTCGCGAGTATGATTGATAGATGGAAAAAGCTTTTCAACGATATTTGAGGGGATATAAAGTCCGACCTGATGGCCACCTGTTGCGCCTGTGTCGTTTGCAGAAAGGCGTTTGATGTAGATAAAGTAATTCCCGCTTGCGATATCAAGCAGCCAGTTATGAAAAACCGACATATACATCCCTTTGTTAACATACAGTCAGGGTTAACATTTTTCCATAGTTATAGATAAGCGGCTAGGAACTTAAGGGAAAAACAAAAAGCCCGCATAAGCGGGCTTTTGTGTCACTCGAGAGCCGCGGCTCCTTTGCGTATCCTTTTTTGTCTCCTCACCGTCTGGTCGGTGTCCTGCTAAGACTGCTAACTTCCTGTTTTTGTTGGTGTTGTCCTTACACCGTCCAATCATGATTGGTGGGCTGGCGGGAGTTGAAACCGCAGCCACGTCGTATGCAAGAACGTGCTGCGGTTGGCTGGTGAACTTCCGATAGTGCGAGTATTGAATGATTTCCAACTGTTATCGATTTTGCGTATTTTTTGCATGAGAGGATTTTTACCTCCTCCCGCCGATCCTCCATGGCTTTACGCCTGTGTCTCTGGTCTGCTCTGTGCCAATTGCAGACGTTGTTGCACTGCAAAAATATCTTGTCCGGATCAAGGTATCGCCACCACTTGTTAGGTGGATTAATCCGTATTTATAACAAATACAATTCCCGGCTGTACCTATAAGCTGTTGTCAGTTATACAAAAGCGATGTAGTGTTCCACACATTAAATTTACAAACGTGGAAAAGTCCGTGTTTAGATACAGATTTTTCCGCTGAATAACCGCATATTTCCAAAGGTTTATCATGAGTAAGTGGCTATTAGACAGGCTATTTGAAGCCGGTGATCAGGCAGAGCCCCGGTTTGCGTTTCAGGGGACTGTAAATTGGATGAGGGCCCTTGCCGAAGTCGTTAACGGTGGCGCTTGTGCCGATGATAAACTAAATGATTTATATGCTCGGGTACAACGTAGACCTGTCAATCGTGAAGCTGATACGCTTGTGTTTGAGAACACAATGATGGCCTTACATAATCTGTCATCTTTGAAAAGTATGAATAAAGATGTCGAAGATAAATATGACATATGTCGTTCAGCTATTATTTCTTGGTATTACAGTATCTATTTTTCCGCTAGCGCGATGGTTGCAGCATCTTCTGGTTCTATTCAAGAGACACATACAGCCACAGCAAAAGTTTGGCAGTCAGATATCGCGGAAAAAGAACTTATCCCATATCCATTTAATCTTCTTCTAACTAGTTTAGTTTCAAACACTGCTGATGCCGAGATTGCTGCATATAGAGGTGCTAACCGTTTCGACCTGAATAATAGAGCTTATGATAATGAAACTGCTCATGGTGCACTGGTTTCCTATCTAAAGGGGACTCATGGCTACAAAAAGTGGGAAACAGAAGAGAGGGTGAGAACTTCTCGTGATTTCAAAGCTCTTGGTGTTGACAACTTTCGCACGAAAGCTGCTCGCGAAGTTCGCGATCACGCACTAGAAAAAGGACAAGTTAATTTCCTTATTCAGGCATTTAGATACCGTGGTAAAGCGAACTATCGTGACTCTATATTTTTATCCTACGGTGACAACAACGAAGCTATTATAGAAGAATTTATCCAAGATTTGTATGATGTCGCTATTGGCTTCATTAGGGCTACTTCGCATTATTGCAGTCGAAGAGTCGAGAGAGGTACGTGGGCTGAGTTTGTCGAGGATATTTCTGATAACTCAAGGTTGTCTATTGACTCTGTCGTGCTTGAAATATAACAAACAATTTAAGAATGGCTCAGCACGCTTGGCATTTTCAGTTTGGTTCAAATTTAGTGATTAAGGTATTCAAATTGAGTATGGTGAATACGTGCTTCACACTTTAATTGGGCGTTAATGCCCGCTTTTCGCTCATAACAGACATAAACTTCAGTTATGGCATAAAGGTATGCATGCTGGGTGGGGAAAGTATGAAGGAAAAGAAGACTGCTGCGCCGTTTGTCGTCACGTTTATCTTCATTGGCTATGCAAGTCGTAATACAAGGTGGGACAAAACTGAGACACATAAGGCCTCGCAATGGCTTGCAAGGCTTTACATGTTTTGATGTGGTGGGACGTGTGAGCGCAGTGTTGATGGGGTAATGCTTTGAATTAGAAGCGGATTCTTATAATTCGTAATGCGAAGGTCGTAGGTTCGACTCCTATTATCGGCACCATTTAAATCAATAAATTATCTTGCTTTAAGTAAACCACGTTCTCCTCTTGTGCCGTATTTGTGTCATTGCGGCTTATAATTGCGTCGATTTTGCTCGCGTGTCCGGTGAGATGCCTGGCTGAAAGGTGAGCATATCGACGAACCATTTCGATAGACTCCCAGCCTCCCATTTCCTGCAACGAAGTCTGTTATCAATACAAATTCAACAATCAGCCTTTGTGTTTCATGAGACTCCATCCAGCGGAGCCGTTTATTCTTCGGCTGAGACACTTTTATTATTCGTGCACTATCCGGCATCCCGGCTCAGTAACAAGGATACTCGGAAAAATGCACGTCATACATGGGGCTGATGGTTCATAATTCACCAATACTGCTTATAAAAATCACAACAAAACCGCAGCAATACCATTTTTACCACCTGCGGCAGGTTGGTGACCTTTCAGTGGTATGTGTGTTGAATGATTAGCAATTCTTATTAATTTCCTGTCTGTTTAAATATTAGCAGTCAGATAAAATATAACCAGAAAAGATTAACTATTGTAGTTTGTAACAGTCGGATAAGTGATAAGTTACGGTTACTTTGAATTATTTTTATTGTCTGTGTAATTTTTAGACTTTGCATAAAAAAAGCCCACCGTTGAGGTGGGCAAAAGGAATGATTAATTATCTCTGAGAGAAACATCATACTCTCTTTACTATATTTAACATGAAAATGTGGAGAAATTATGGAGTATACGTTAACAGGTTATTAAATAACCTGTTATCAATACAAAACAATACAGTTCTTTACATTCTCATTATTTTTATGAATACTCCTAAAGAGGTGCTTTAACGTAATGAAATAAACAGGGTAAGTATGAATATATTTGAGCAAACTCCACCAAACCGTAGACGTTATGGTCTTGCTGCATTTATCGGGCTGATTGCTGGCGTTGTTTCAGCATTTGTTAAGTGGGGGGCAGAAGTCCCATTGCCGCCACGTAGTCCGATTGATATGTTTAATGCAGCGTGTGGTCCGGAATCATTAATCAGGGCGGCAGGACAAATTGATTGCTCCCGTAACTTTCTCAATCCTCCGTATATTTTTCTTCGGGATTGGTTGGGACTGACAGATCCAAATTCGGCGGTTTATACCTTCGCCGGGCATGTCTTTAACTGGGTTGGTGTAACGCACATAATCTTTTCGATAGTTTTTGCTGTTGGTTATTGCGTAGTAGCCGAAGTATTTCCCAAAATTAAACTTTGGCAGGGCTTGCTTGCAGGCGCTTTAGCACAACTTTTTGTTCATATGATTTCATTCCCTCTAATGGGACTTACACCACCTCTTTTTGATCTTCCGTGGTATGAGAATGTCTCTGAAATTTTTGGACATTTAGTATGGTTCTGGTCTATTGAAATTATTCGTAGAGATTTACGAAACAGAATTACTCACGAGCCTGATCCTGAGATCCCTTTAGGTTCAAACAGATAACGAATTGAATGATAAAAATGGCGCAGATATAGCGCCATTTTTATAGATCAAAGCCGTGGCTTTATTCTTCTTTTCATACGTCTACATCGCCATTTACTTTCTCCTGGACTATGCAGGTATCAATACGCATACTGGGTAAAACTGAGATTCATAAAATTTCACATATTTTGGGACAGGGTGTGGAAATGCAGTTATGATGAATTAACTGATTTATTTATATAATGGTATTTATAGTTTGTAATGCGAAGAGTGTAGGCTCAACGTGATGACATAAACCCATGTTGCTCAAGTATCGCCCTGGCATCTGGCGAAACTAAAAAGTTGCAAAGTGGCCTGGCTTTCTCGGTCAGACAGGCAAATCCATAGATAGCAATCGGATTATAATGTTCAGGTATTTCTATAACTTTTACTGATTCAATTGATTGTAAGCCGGGAGCGTAACTGGCATAACCTATGAACAAATCGGTATAATCATTTTCAATTAGCCACTGCGCGGCTATCACATTTTTTGGAAGAGGTAATGAATGTCTTCCCCCCACCAATGCAACTGCCCGTTGTCTTATTTTTACTCCAACACTACCCATATTTTCAAAAAGCTGGTGAGTGTAATCACCAGCGGGATCACATCCCGCGGTTGATGTTCCGATTCGCAACGTTTCCCTGTTTAATAAAGAATACCAATCGTCATTTTCATTAAGTTTATTCGCCCGAACATACAGGCACAAACGATTATAGGCAAAAGGTTTAATACACAAGGCATGTCCTGTGGCCATTAACATTTGCGGATGAGCCATATTCGCTGATGCAAAAAGATCACATCTCTCACCCGCTTCAATACGTTCCCTCAATATACCGGCTGGACCAAAGTCACAATGAACATTATCATCCTGAAATCCCAATATAAGTGATTTCCATACCTGGCGTAAACTACCCGCAGCAAGTACACGCATTATTATTCACCTTGATAATTAGTACGGTAAAACTTTCTATACCAGTCATTGGCTATTTTATGCATATCGATATCATTGAATTTTTCAGGATACAGTTTTTTCGCCATCCACAACTCTCCAATACCCATAGCCTCGGGCATCGGATAACCCCATGCTTTTGCATACTCTGGCATCAAATAAACACGATGATTTTTGACAGCATCTATTACCTGCCATTGCGGATTTGACCGTATTTCATTCACCACGCCAGGGTAGCGATTTTGCACAAAAATTACCTGAGGATTCCATGCAATTACTTGTTCCATTGAGACTTGTTTGAACCCTTTAATGGTGGACGCGGCGACGTTTACTGCACCGGCATGTTTCATCATTAATCCTGTGTATTTTCCGGAACCATACGTTGTCAATTCTGGATTAGCCATATAGGCACGAATACGCTTTTCTTCGGGTAGATTCTGCAGCCGCTCACTCACAATATTACGACCATTTTCAGTGGCCTTGATTAACGCTTTAGCCTCTTCAGGCTTATTGATGATATTGCCTATCAGCATAATCCCTTCATATAGCCCTTTTACGTAAGCCTGTTCTTCATCAGCCATTGTTGGATTAAGTTTATTCTTCTCTCCCTCGTCATCGTGCCGCAAAGAAATTGCTACTGCTGGAATTCCAAGGCTACTGATTTTGTCGATCATTTCTTGCGGCGCATAATTGGTGACAAAAACGACCTGTGGATGCAAGGCCACCAATTTTTCAGCATCGACATGGGTTAAATCTCCTAATGATGCCTTGCTGACTAATTCTGGTGCAAGACGTGCATAATTGCTGCCAAGTTGCTGTTTCCAGTTTGACATAACACCCACGATTTTATCGGTGGCATTCATCTGCACTAAAAGATTCAAAGTTTGATGTTGAAGTACAACAATACGATCAACTTTGTCGGGTACTTTCACCTCACGACCAATCTGATCGGTGAAAGTTCGTTCAGCTTGCGTAGTAAATGATAAAGAAAGCAAAAAAATCATTAATAAAAACAACTTATTATTTATTTTCATATTCCATCACACTAAAAATCGGTATATAAATGGTTATATACCGAAATGGTAACACCAGTCAGGCGCTGGGAAAAGTGATTCGGGGATATTTTTGATGTGGTTATATGAAGAGAATGTGATTTTTATTTGTTCAGCAGAAACTTTCAATTCAGTTATCTGTAACCCCAAAGACGTATTGCCAGAATAGCAGAGATAAAGGAGTCGTTACGTTGCCGTACCTCATCTATTCACAATCACCTGATGCGATAGAGTATCAGTACCACCAACTTGTCCGTAAACGAATTATATTGATTTCAATAATAACACTGGCGACACTTTTCTCACTATTTCTGGATATTATTCTGGGTTCTTCCAGTTTGTCAGTCAGTGAGTTATGGCACGCATTAGTGCATCCATTTAGCTCTGATACCAGCATCCAGGTCATTGTTTGGGAAATCCGATTACCCTACGCCTTAATGGCTTTGCTGGTTGGCATGGCTTTGGGACTCGCGGGCGCAGAAATGCAGACGATCCTCAACAATCCATTAGCCAGTCCCTTTACACTTGGGGTTTCCTCTGCAGCGGCATTTGGTGCAGCTCTGGCTATTGTCCTGGGGATCGGTATTCCTGGTATATCGGCAACATGGTTTGTTCCAGCAAACGCTTTTATATTTTCTCTTCTGTCAGCTTTATTACTCGATAGCATGTCTCGTTGGCTAAGAATAGCAACTTCGGGAGTGATTCTTCTGGGTATCGCATTGGTATTCACATTCAATGCACTTGTGGCAATGATGCAGTTTATTGCGGATGAGGATACTCTCCAGGGACTGGTATTCTGGACAATGGGCAGTCTGGCTCGTGCATCCTGGAGCAGACTGGGCGTTTTATTAGGCGTGTTTATCATTGTTTTTCTATGGTCATTTTCTCGCTCATGGCAACTTACAGCATTGCGCATGGGAGAAGAGAGGGCTATGGGGTTTGGTATCAATGCTTATCAACTGCGTCTTTCTTCCCTGTTACGTATAAGTTTACTTGCTGCATTGTCGGTAGCCTTCGTTGGTCCGATTGGTTTTATTGGTCTTGTCTCTCCGCATATTTCCCGAATGCTATTTGGTGAGGAACATCGTTTTTATCTGACGGGAAGCACATTAACTGGAGGTCTGGTGCTCTCTCTGGCTTCAATTGCCTCAAAAAGTATTATTCCTGGTGTCATTATCCCGATTGGTATTGTCACATCACTTGTTGGTGTTCCATTATTTATTAGTATTATTCTGCGTTATCGCAGGAGTTTGTTATGAAAGGTCTTTCACTGTATAAATTAAACGCGGGTTATCAGAAAAAAAACGTAATATGTGATCTTAGTTTATCTGAACTCCCTCGCGGAAAAATAACCATCATTCTGGGGCCAAATGGTTGTGGAAAGTCGACGTTGCTACGTGCCCTGGCGGGGCTGAATAAGGTTAGCGGTAATATATTTCTTGATGGGGTCAACCTTATGCAGATGCCATTTTCAGCCCGTGCCGACAGTACAATATTTCTACCACAGTTCTTACCGCATGACGTGCATTTGAATGTGCTGGAATCTATTTTTGTTGCTCTGCGTACTTCAAAGATAGGGAGCATAGATGAAAAAACACAATCAATAGCTATTCTCAGACAACTAGGAATAGAACATCTGGCCTTTTGTTATCTGGATCAATTATCCGGAGGTCAGCGGCAACTGGTTGGGCTGGCACAATCATTGGCCCGAAATCCATCTATATTACTACTGGATGAGCCACTGAGTGCATTGGACTTAAACCACCAGTTTCATGTTATGGATTTAGTCAGAAGCGAGACACGGAGTCGCAATATAGTCACAGTTATGGTAGTTCATGATATAAATATCGCATTACGATACGGTGATTATGTCGTCATGCTAAAAAAAGGTAAACTTATTGCCAGCGGAAATCCAGAAGAGGTCATTACGCCAGAGAATCTGGCTAGTGTATATCATATTCGTGGACGGATAGAGCATTGTTCTCAGGGCTTGTTACAACTTATTGTCGATGGTGTTATTCCGGATTAGCACGCGTATTAAATATTTTTCATCCTGCGCCTTCCGGCGCTTTTCGACACTTTCATCAGTCAGATTGAGTAAGCCGGTTTCATCTTTGATGGCAAGATTATTTGTATAAAGTATGAGTGCTACCTCGTAATTTGCATAAAAAACGTCCATCAAATGCTATGGATGAGCAGGCTCAGTTTTGATCCCTTGTATAACGGTTTCGATACGCTCTTTTATTTCCTCAAGTTGCTGCTGACGACCTTCAGGTGTTAGTGTCTGATCTTCGTTAACGTCCAAAACCCATCGACGAGGAATTAATGCGCCAAAAACAATATCCATTAGCATCCCCGCGCAATTACCCGTGTTTTTAACAGCAATACGCCCTTGAGCTTGTTGAATATCCAGCCATTCTATTAACAGTTCTCTTGAATGAAGCGTTTTAGTGGCATATAAATAGTCTGAAAGCTCTGGAAAAAGAATTGATTCACGTGTCATTAATTTTAAGAGTGCTTCTCTCTCTTTAGCTTCTTCCTGACCTATATCTAATCGGAATATGCGAAACAGAGTTTCATTAATAGGAAGCATCTCGTTTTCCGGTCTTGGAAGATCGAGGAACAGGGTTTTATATTCTTTAATTACTTCAGAAAAAATTTCCTTTTTATTACTGAATACTTCATAAATTGTTCTTTTTGATACTTTTGCCCGACGAGCAATTTCTGTGGTTGAGGTTTGGGCAAAACCAAGCTCAATGAAGGCACTATACGCACCAATAACTATTGCTTTCTTACGCTCATCAAGTCCCGCACTTTTGGGTCTTCCCCGTCGCACCGGTGTACTCACTTCGCTCTTGTTCATCAAAGACATTTACTCCTGTATTCATTTTTGGTACTTGACCAGTACCAAAAATGGTATCACTATACCAACAACATAAGCAATGATCATAACATGGTGTATGAAAACAA
This sequence comes from Escherichia sp. KTE96, assembly GCF_000408525.1. Taxonomy (NCBI): domain Bacteria; kingdom Pseudomonadati; phylum Pseudomonadota; class Gammaproteobacteria; order Enterobacterales; family Enterobacteriaceae; genus Escherichia; species Escherichia sp. KTE96. The sequence continues at coordinate 1,432,001 of NZ_KE137149.1, forward strand.
CCAGGTAACATCACTTCATAAAATACAGGTCCTTATTTATGAGTCGATTAAATAATAGCATCAGCCCCATTCGTGATCCCCAGGTTATACGTGTTCTGGAACGCATGAATAATGAACGTAAACATCCCCCGCAGGAGATGTTTCGCGAAGCTCCTGTACTTGATCCTGAAAAATTTTCCGGTTATGGCTTTTCCATAGCCCCGGAGCAGGGGGAACTTATCTACTTACTGTGCCGGGCAATGAAAGCCACTCGTGTTGTGGACTTTGCAACTTCTGTAGGTATGTCAGCACTCTATTTTGCCGCTGCGATGAAAGATAATGGTGGCGGACTGGTGATTGGTTCTGAAATGGTTCGGGAAAAGGCTGAAGTCGCGTCCCGAAATCTGGCAGAGGCTGGTCTTACGTCTTTTGTTGATATTCGTGTCGGTGATGCGAGAGAAACGCTGAAAGATCTCGGTGGTCCTGTCGATTTTATTCTTATTGATGGTTTCCCTCTTGCTGATGGCCCAAGTCTTGCTCGTCAGGTTACTGAGATTGTTGCGCCGCAGCTACGAGTGGGAGGATATATATTAAATGATAACGCAGAACCAGATTTTTTATCTTATGTTCGTGATCCACAGAATGGTTTTATTTCTATAACATTACCGATAAAACGAGGTACAGAGTTAGCACTGAAGATAAGTTAAATATAAGTACGAATGATAAAGTTGAAAAATCATAGTCCTTGTTCATACTGATACTCATCTACTTTTTATCAGAAGTAAAGGGGCATTTATGCCGACGCGCAGAGAGTTTTTAATTAAAAGTGTTGCGGGTGCTTTAATTGTTTCAATGCCTCGCATTGTATTTGCAAACACAAATAACAAAGCAATAAATGCTACAGCTATTACACAAGTTTTTGGTGACGGAGTTCGACTTATTGCGATCGCTGTAGAATTTGAAAAACCTATAAACAAGGAAGAACTTTCAACAATAGAGTTTAGTGTAAAAAATTATCACATCAATAAAACATTTGTCAGCCAGTCAACAGCTTTGGTTGAAGCAAAATCAGGTAAGTACGCGATACTTGAACTGGAACACAGCAAACCACAAAATGAATGGCAAGAAACTATAACGGACCCAACAATACAAAAAGCAGCGCCCAAACAAGGGCAAGGTAAACCTACCTGGGTTGCAGGAGAAAAACTGAACCAAACAATTAAATATAAAGATGCTTCTGCTGTTGTCGTCACACAAAATACCACACTGGAAACTAACGCCGTTTCAAACCTGGTAGTGGATAGTTTTAGACAAGATGAATATAAAGATAAAGAAAGCGGGAAAATACTAAAATATAATTTCTTTATTCCTGAAGAACAAAATAAACCATTACCACTGGTTCTTTTTATGCATGATGCAGGGGCTACCAGTGCACAAGTTACAACGACTCTGTTTCAGGGGTTAGGCGCAGTAATTTGGGCAGAACCTGAAGAGCAAATGAAACGCCCCTGTTATGTTTTAGCTCCTCAATATAATGAAATCATTGCTGATGATGACTGGCGTACCTCAACATTGCTTGATACAACAATAAATCTTGTTCAGTATTTGGTAAAAGAATATAAAATAGATCCTGAGCGTATTTATGTTACTGGTCAGTCAGGGGGATGTATGCTGGCCATCGCCATGAATATTAAATATCCTGATTTTTTCACAGCAAGTTACCTGGTTGCAGGAAAGTGGGATGCGGAACAGGTTGCTCCAATAGCTAAAAACAAATTATGGTTTATGGCCTCAGAGGATGATTCAGGAGCTTTTCCCAGCTTCAACGCGATTACTGAACGTCTTGAGCAATTTGGCGGAAAGGTTTCTCGCGCGGCATGGAATGGCCAGTGGGAGCCTGAGCAATATCGATTTGCTGCCGACACTTTGTTTGAAGAACAAACTAATATCCGTTATACCGTTTTTATAAAAGACAGTGTATTTGATGAATACTCTTCGCGAGAAGGGGCAAGTGGGCATCGTAACACATGGCGTATTGCTTACAGCATAGAACCTATTCGCGAATGGTTATTTAACCAACGTAAACAATAAAAAATAGACCAGACTGTCATCAGGTAACGTGTTGACAGTCATTTTTGCCGAGAGACAGAATGAAGACATTATTATTTGTAATTCTATTTTTTTCTGCATCTGTATATGCAGATACGGCATCAAAAATGAATTTTGACGAAATACTTACACGCTCTGCTCAAGGAGATGCAGAAGCACAAGCCAGATTGGGGGAAGCATACCTAAATGGAAACTACAACCAAACGGTGAATTACGCTCAGTCTTTTAAATGGTTGACGAAATCAGCAGCCAGCGGAAATCCCCGAGCGAAACTGGATTTAGGGATTTTATATCTTAATGGGTATGGCGTACCGTTTGATTATGCCAAAGCCTTAAGCCTTTTTGAGCAAGCTGACTTAGCGGGAGAAATGAAAGCTGCACGTTATCTTGGGATTATTTATGAAAGAGGATTAGGCGTTTCTCAGGACTATAAAAAAGCAGCGGAATATTATAAGAACGGCGATAAACATAATGATATTACGGCGCAGTATCGTCTGGCGAAACTTTATGAGCAAGGTTATGGTGTAGAACGCGATTACCAAAAAGCGATAAACCTTTATCTTAAACATATCAACAGAATGGATCATATCACTGCCCCCAGTTTTGTGGCTTTAGGTGATATTTATTCACTAGGATTGGGCGTCGAGAAAAATCCCCAACTGGCTGAAAAGTGGTATCAAAAAGCGATTGATGCAGCTAATACACAGCGTCAGCAGTAGGTGAGTTAATGCTGGCGTACTGAATACACCAGCATTAATCAGGCATGATTATGCGACCAGCCAGACAAGTATTGTTGAACCTTCGAACTCAGAGTTAACGCTTTTTCTTGCGCCCCTGAACAGCCTTAAAACGGGGATTAGATTTACAAATAACATATAGCCGTCCTTTTCGCTTCACAATCTGACAGTCTGGGTGGCGTTCTTTTGCTGTGCGCAGAGAGTTAAGGACTTTCATCATGCCCCCTTTTTCGTGCTAACAAAACGACCAAAACGCTGGGTAAATCGCGCCACATTTCCTTCTGATGAAACGGATCTCAGTTTCCCGGTATAGAACGGGTGTGATTTTGAAGAGACATCAATCGTTACATACGGATACGTTACGCCATCCAGTTCAATCTCACGGTCTGTTTTGATAGTGGAGCCAATTTTAAAGTACTCATCAGCACTGGTGTCGTGGAACACCACGGTACGATATTCAGGATGGATATTTTGTTTCATTACTTCTTCCTGTTACGTTATAACATAACAATAAAGATACATTCTCGTCCAGATAATTTCAACAAAATCCCATGACCACCTGGATATGCGGGATTCCAGCAGCTAACCGAACGTGCCGGAAGTGAGAGATGTTGTTGGCTATCGTTGGTAACGGCACTATTCAGCAGCCGAACTGCTGATTTACGACGCGACCCGCGGAGCAGTATGAAAGCATTTGAGAATGTGGGTAAGCTCTGCTTTACCGGCTGATTATTTATCACACAGCCAAAGTAGCAATTTAGTGAACCAACATGCGCATTGGGTAACTAAAATGCTGACTCAATGCGCAATCTCTTTCAGTGCGGCACAAATACGGTTTTTTTAAGCTTCCCTTTGAAACAGTACAAATACCTCTCCCACAGGCATAGCTATTATGAAGGAGGTAGAAGATACATATATTAAATATCACCTAAGGGAATTGTTTTTTGATGTAATTAATAGAAGTGGAGGAATAAATAGGCATATTCTACAATTGCAACAAAAACAACAATATTAATCAGTTTATTACTGATTTCCTGTATCTTATTCTCTTTCATTGGTATTTCCTCGCTTTAAAAAGAGCGCACCTCATAAGCGCCTTGTATATAGATAGCGAGTTTGGTCAACCAATTTTTTGAGGTGTATCACAAATTTGAAAAGATGTATTACATCAATTATTACTAATCGCACAAAAGTGATCCATATTCGACACCTGAAATTGGCCCTGAGGATTACTCTGCTCTTCTTGTAAGATCCCCGCGTAATTGTGCTATTCACATTTAGAGAGCACCGTATTTACAGCCCGCAGAGGCTGTATTTTCGCCGTAAGGGCAAGTCATGGAATCGATGCTCATGATAAACAGTCAGTTACTATTTACTTATAGATTTCAGCAACACCATGCAGTTTGTTATTCCCAGTCGTAGACAGGATTTTGAACGACGTTGCTCCTTGCTCATCAGCTTTACGAGAAAGCGCATTTGATACCTCATCAAGCGTCAGGGCATTACTGACTGAAACTACACCAATCTTTTCTTTGCCATCTGCATGACGAATCTCCTCAGCAGCAGATGCGGTATTTACCGAAATGAATCCCATGAATAATGCAGTAATTAGTAGTGCTTTCATATCTGATACCTGTTTTGAACGATATATTTGGAAGTTGACGAATATCAGGAGGAGCCTCCTCCTTCTTGATATGTAAATATACAGTTCTAAACTGTCATAAGACTGACTGTCATATGACAACGTTGTCAGATTTTTGAATTTTTTGAATACAGATTCAGGTCGTTAATAATGCATTCCGGTTCTTCAGTAAGGGGCATATTGTTTATATCGAAAACCCCATCATTTTTTTGTGGATTATCACTTTGCAACTCTGCAAACAGAGGGGTGAGATCCTGCTGTGCTTCTCCTCGCTCTGCGACCAGTTCGAACGTTTTATTTTTTGCTGCATCGTTGCTCAGAGCAGTTACCAGAACCTGGGCGATTTGTTCCCGGGAGATAACACCATCTTCCGGTGTTCCCGCATGGCGTCTATCCCCCTGAAGCATAACGATTCTGTGCTCATCATCATTGTTGTAATCAAACCAGCCGGGTCTGACGATAGTGTAGGTATGCCCACTGGCTCTGACCAGGCGTTCAGCTCGTCTTTTCCAGTCATGAACTTCAGTACGTTGATTCCAGCTACTGAGGCGCTCAGTAACGCCAATTGTTGTCATCAGGGCGATGCGAACAGGTGTAGCCATGAATCTTCGCAAAATGTTACGTACACCGCCGTAATCTATCGCTCTGGCACCAATACGTCCCTGACCATCGGAGCCAAGTGTAAAAATGATGGCATCAATATCTTTCGGTAAATCGGTGAGTGTTTCAGGTATTGAAACATCGCCATAGAAAATATCTGTTCCACGAGGGAGTAATTTGATTTTCCGCCGATTCCTGACCAGAGCCACGGGCTGATGGCCCATTGCAATAGCAGTATTCACAACATGAATGCCAATGCTTCCTGTCGCTCCTGCAACGAGTATTTTCATGATAAACCTTCTGATAATTCAGCCTTATTTTCGATACAGCCAGAATATCAATTATCATTATTGTCAATAATGGGGCTAAAATGATTGTGTCTATGAACACCCTTCATGAGTGCGTTTTGAAGGGAATGCTTCTACAAGGAAATCGCCAATGCTCAAAGAAAACTTCAACGAATTGCAAATATTTCTTGTGGTGGCAAGGGAGCGAAGTTTTACCAAAGCCGCGGGCAAACTCGGTGTTTCTCAGTCTGCTCTCAGCCATGCGATTAAGGCGCTGGAGGAAACATGCGATTAAGGCGCTGGAGGAAAGGCTAAATATCCGCCTCTTAACCCGAACTACCCGCAGCGTGGCTCCCACGGAAGCAGGGGAGAGAATAATTGCCTGTCTTGAGCCTCGTATTGACGAGCTTGAACAGGAGCTGGAATCACTTATTCAACTGAACGGCACGCCCTCCGGGAATATTCGTTTATCTGCCGGGGAACATGCTGCGCGCAGTCTGGTCTGGCCGAAGCTAAAACCGTTCCTCAGGGAGTATCCCGAAATCAATGTTGAACTGGTGGTAGATAACGGTTTTGTCGATATTGTTGAAGGCCGCTTTGATGCCGGGATCCGTCTGGGTGAAAGTGTGGATAAAGATATGATTGCCGTGAAGATTGGACCTGATATGCGGATGGCCGTGGTGGGAGCACCGGCGTATTTTGCGGCTAATTCCTTACCAGAAACGCCTCACGATCTACAAAATCATCAGTGTATCAATATGCGTTTGCCAACTGCCGGTGGAATTTATCACTGGGAGTTTGAGCGAGAAGGAAAACCGTTACGGGTCAGAGTTGATGGGCAACTGACGTTTAATCTGCTGCCAGAAAGAATTGATGCAGCATTATCAGGATTTGGTATCGCCTGTGTTCCCGAAAACTCGGTTCAGGATTATGTAAAGTCAGGCGAACTTATTCAGGTTTTACAGGAGTGGTGTCCTTCTTTCCCTGGATATTATCTTTACTATCCCAGCCGTAAGCAGCACCCGCCTGCTTTTGCGCTGTTGATCGATGCACTTCGCTACTCGGAATAACGGGTCCGCATTTTGCTGTGGACCCGTTTGGGCATCAACGACCTACGCGTGCCTGGTGCTCAGGCGAGTAACGTTCACCGACGATTTTAATTGTTTCCAGTGCCAGGGTTATCTGCTGTGTATCTTTCTGCGAAAGAATAATGTCGACAGCGCCCAGGTTTTCTTCCAGCCGGTGCAGTTTAGTGGTGCCCGGGATGGGAACAATCCACGGTTTTTGTGCTAACAGCCAGGCCAGTGCAATTTGGGCAGACGTTACCCCTTTCTCTGCAGCCAGCTCACCCAACAACGTGACCAGTTTTTCATTGGCTTCAATGGCTTGTGCAGCGAAACGCGGTACGGTGCTGCGGTAATCATCCTTACTAAAAGTTGTCCCTGGTTTAATTGACCCCGTCAGAAAACCTTTACCTAATGGGCTGAATGGCACAAAACCAATTCCCAGCTCCTCCAGCAACGGCAGAATTTCCTGCTCAGGCTCACGCCACCACATGGAATATTCGCTTTGCAGGGCGGTGACAGGTTGTACTGCATGTGCACGACGAATGGTTTGCGCACCCGCTTCGGACAGACCGAAATGTTTGACTTTACCTTCTGCGATAAGGTCTTTCACCGTTCCAGCAACGTCTTCAATCGGGACATCTGGATCGACACGGTGTTGATACAACAGGTCAATAACATCTGTCTTCAGACGGCGTAATGATCCTTCAACGGCTTCACGGATATGTTCCGGGCGGCTGTTTAAAATCTGCTGCTTATTATCATCACCGAAGGTAAAGCCAAATTTAGTGGCAATCACCACGCGGTCACGAAACGGTTTTAAGGCTTCGCCAACAACTTCTTCATTCAGATACGGACCATACACTTCGGCGGTATCGAAGAAGGTAACGCCACGTTCAACGGCAGCGCGAATGAGTTCGATAGCCTGACGGGTATTTGTTGCCGGACCGTAGCCGTAGCTCAAGCCCATGCAACCGAGTCCAAGGGCGGAGACTTCGAGTCCGGATTTACCCAGATAACGTTTTTGCATTGAATGAATACCTCTTTTATCGCGGCTTAAACATCAAGTTTGCGGCCAGTCAGCCATTCCACCATTGCGGGATCGCGGTGAGAGAAGAACGCGCTGGTTGCAGTATCAAGGGCAGTAATCTGCAGCATATCTTCAGGACTGAGTTCAAAATCAAGAATGTTAATGTTTTCTTCCATGCGTTCTTTTCGTACTGATTTCGCCAGCGAAACGATGCCTCGTTGGTAGATCCAGCGCAAAACAACCTGACCCACGCTTTTGCCGTATTTCTTGCCTATTGCCGCCAATACAGGATGCTGGAACAGACCATTTTTACCTTCCGCAAACGGTGCCCAGGCTTCTGGCTGAATACCACGACTTTGCATCCACGGAACGGCCTGTAATTGCTGGTTGAAGGGGTTAACTTCAATCTGGTTCACCGCCGGAACGACTTTATTAAAGGCGATAAGGTCAGCCAGTCGGTCAGGGTGGAAGTTACTGACGCCAATAGCGCGGATCTTGCCTGCCTGTTGCAGTTCTTCCATGGCGCGCCAGGCACCGTGGACATCGCCGTATGGCTGGTGAATCAAATACAGGTCAACGTAATCAAGTTGCAGTCGATTCAGTGAGCGTTCGAACTGGGCTTTGGCACCTTCGTAATTCGTATCCTGCAACCAGAGTTTAGTGGTGACAAAGAGTTCGTTACGCGCAATACCACTTTGTTTTAGCGCATTCCCAACCTGGGTTTCATTCTGATATGAAGCGGCGGTATCAATCAGGCGATAACCGGTGTCAATAGCGTCAATAACCGCTCTTTCGCATTCGGCGGCATCTGTCATCTGAAATACACCAAAACCCAGCAAGGGCATTTCAATACCGTTGTTCAGTTTTACAGTTTGCATGGTGTTACCTCCCGTTATTGTTCACGGGAAGCATAACGTAAAGGGAGTGATGAGATTAGACGGAAGGATTTGTCAGGGGCTATGAACAAAATTCATTAATCCGCCAGAATGCAGATTTGAGTGGCCTAGTAACCAGGTGGGTCTATTTTATTAATGAATTATCTGCATAAGTGAAATCACAATTTGCATACTAATCGGGAGTTGTATTTTAACTTAGAATAATGATCCATACGTGATGGAGGTGCTTACCGTGGAATTTTCTGTATTAAGCAACAATCTTAAAATGCCGATGGTCGGTTTTGGGGTTTTTCAGGTTACCGATAAAGAAGAATGTAAACAGTCGGTGTTGAGTGCTATCCGGACAGGTTATCGTCTTATCGATACTGCTGCGGTATACGGTAATGAAGATGCTGTCGGTGAAGCGGTTCGTGAGGCCATTTCGGAAGGTCTTTGTACCCGAGAGGAATTATTTATTACCTCAAAACTTTGGGTACAGGACATGGTCGATCGCGATACAGCAAAAGCAGGAATTGAAGCATCGTTAAAAAAATCGGGCCTTGAATACTTTGATCTCTATTTATTGCACCAGGCAATGCGCGATTATTTCAGTGCGTGGCGCGCCCTGGAAGAGGCTTATGATGAGGGGAAACTGAAAGCGATTGGTGTTTCCAACTTCTATCCTCATGTATTAGCAAATTTTTGTGAAACTGTCAGAGTAAAACCAATGGTAAACCAGGTGGAACTGCATCCCTATTTTGCTCAACCTGAGGCGCTGGCAACGATGAAGTACTATAATGTGCAGCCTGAAGCCTGGGCTCCATTAGGCGGTGGAAGACATAAGCCATTTGAAAACAAAATGCTTCAGAGTATTGCAAATACTCACCAGAAATCGATTTCTCAGGTAATCCTGCGCTGGAATATTCAACGAGGCGTAGTTGTTATACCGAAATCGACTCATCAACACCGTATTGAGGAAAATTTCGCCATCTGGGATTTTTCCCTGACAGATGAAGAAATGGAACAAATTAGTTCACTCGATTTAGGCTATGTTGGCGAATCCGTAAAACATTTTAATCCTGAGTTTGTTCGTGGTTGTCTTGGCGTAAAAATACATGACTGATTTTAGTATTTGTTGAGCTATATCATTTGGATGAGGATGTTTTATCTGAGCGTACAGGCTTTATTTTATAAAGTAGTCACATTCAGACAATATGGCTTTTAGCCAGTGCTTTAAGGATATGATCCTTAAATTATTAATCATTTCACAATGAAGAGGCACGTTATGAAAACTATTGGTTATGCTGCACTCTCTGCCGACGCAAAGCTGGTTCCTTATCATTTTAAACGTCGTGAGTTACGTGACAATGATATTGCCATTGAAATTCTTTATTGTGGCGTTTGTCACTCAGATTTACATACAGTTAATGGCGACTGGGGGCCTCAACCTTATCCGTTAATTCCGGGGCACGAAATTGTTGGTGTCGTGAGATCAGTGGGGCAGGGGGTTAAAAAATATCAGGTAGGTGATCATGTTGCCGTTGGCTGTATGGTCGATAGCTGTATGCACTGCGACCAGTGTGAGCAGGGCGAAGAGCAGTATTGCCGCCACGGGATGACGCCAACTTATGGTGCTAAGGATCGGATTAGCGGCGAAATCACTCAGGGAGGCTACTCCAAACATATTGTGGTACGTGAGGAATTTGTCCTGCGGATCCCTGAAAATATGGATTTAGCGAAAACCGCGCCGATTCTCTGTGCAGGTATCACCACGTTCTCACCATTACGTACCTGGAATGTTGGCCCTGGCAGCCGTGTTGGCGTTATTGGGTTAGGCGGATTAGGCCATATGGCGGTAAAACTGGCCGTTGCGATGGGGGCTGACGTTACTGTGATTAGCCGGACGAAAAGCAAAGAGGATGAGGCAAAATCGCTCGGTGCAAAAGGCATTCTCCCGTCTTCAGACCCCGAGGCATTACAAAGCTCAGCCTGCGCATTCGATTTGATTATCGATACAGTTCCCGTTAAACACGACCTGAATATCTACACCCCATTACTAGATATTGATGGTTCATTAGTTATTGTTGGCCAGGTTGGTCCTGTGGAAGAACCTTCAACGATCCCTCTGATTATGGGGCGTCGCCGTGTTGCAGGTTCACTCATCGGTGGTATTGCAGAAACACAGGAAGTGCTGGATTTCTGCGCGAAGCATAATGTCTATCCCGAATGTGAAATGATCAATATTGATCAGATAAACGATGCTTTTGCCCGCCTTGCAAAAGGGGATATGGCGCATCGTTTTGTCATTGACATGGCTTCACTGAATGGCTGAGTAACGGAGTAATTCAGAGCAGCGATTCTTTATATTTACCAATAAATCACAAAATTGAACCGCTGCTCTGGTGAAACTCCTTTTACGCGCAACAACGATGAATGCCATCAAATCATGAAGATTCTTTCGTGCTTCTCATTGCGGAAAGGAAAGAGTATCAGTTTGTATCCTGATGTGACGGAATATGGGAAGTCCCAACATAAAGGGAGCGCGAGTCAGCCCCCTTTGCTTAATTAATCAAGTTTTTTGTCATGAATGAATTTACTGACCAAATCAGCGATTTGCACATTATTCAGGTCAGAGAACGGGAAGTGGGTATTACCTTTTATCCCTACTTCAGGCAGATGCGTCACCGTCACATCCCCACCATGCTTGTTAACCACGTCACGCCACGTACGCGCCATTGCCAGGCGTACTCGCCAACTGTCCTGCGCGGGCATGGCTACAGGCTTATCCGGTATGTTATCGCCGTAAATAATCAGAATCGGGATTTTAGTCAGCGCCATAAACTGCTCCATTGGCACTGGTTCACCCTTCAGCGTGTCGAACGCACTTGGCATAGGGGGTGGGAGTTCTTTTTCCGGGAACACAAAGCCACTTCCTGGCTCGAAGGCGACAATGGCTTTTACCTTGTTGTTTTTTATCGCGGTATACCAGCCTGGACCACCACCCTGAGAGTGAGTGAAGAGGATTGCCGGACCTGATTTATCCACTACGGCAGACATCGCATCAGAGATGACATTGACATCAAACGGCCCTGTATTCGGGGTCATCTGGCGGAAATACTGATTCAGTGCCTCTTTGTCGTGGGAAAACTGAACGCCTTTAAAATACGCTGGCCACACGCCAACACGGAACTGGTTAAACCACATCTGCTCATCGGGTTTTGGTGTAACCGTACTTTCTACAGTGGTACGTCCGGCATCACCCCGACGCGGCTGATCGACAATATACGTGGAGAATCCGCGACGCAGGAATATGTTCTGGAATCCTTCACGACCATCCGGCGTACTTTCCCAGGTACGGGAAGATTGACCTGCGCCGTGTAGCATAACGATGGGATATTTATGCGGATTCTCCGGGATTTGGTAGAACACTGATGCATGATCGCCATGATAAGTTTGCCCCGCCGAGTCCAGCGGCTTTTTCGCATCAAATGTTCCTGGCGCGGTGATGATGGTGCCCCCGGCAGAAAAGCTTCCTTGTTCCTGAATGACCAATGGTTCGGCAGAGACCGACTGCGCCGCCAGACCTCCTGCCATCATGCAGATAGCCAGCGTTTTTAAGACAGTTTTCAAGATTACATCCTCTGTTATGGTTGCCGTTCAATCATATCTGAGTTACCAGCGTTAATTATTTTGCCCCCTTGATTGCCTTTATTTGGCAGATTCATGAATGCGGATGATGAATCACATATGTTCTCTGATCAGGGGGCCAGTCTGCATGGCGACCTTCTCTATTTGCTTTCAATCGCTTTTTGCAGTGCCTCTTCAGCTCTTGTGGCCGCATCATGGTCACCATGTTCACGCAGAACCTGTGCCAACTGCCGTAACTGCGCTGCTGTCAGGCCAACTCTCATGCTTGCTCGCGTATGTGACAACAATTGGGCTTCAATGCCTGGCGTGGCTGCTAATGCGCCAACTGTTGCCAGTTCACGGCTTTGCCAGTCGAGGTTATCGCGGGCGAAAATGTCCCCGAACAGATGCGTTTGCAGGAATTGATTTATCGTGGGCGCAAAATCAAACAGTGGCCCCTGGACAGGCGCTCCTGCGATTTTAGTCTGGTTTGCGATACCGACACGGCGAAGTTCATCCCCGACGGGAACCGGGGCGATTGGCTCTTTACCTTCAATGTCTTCGATGCCACGTTGTTTACGTGCTTCGACGACTTTCATCAGCTCATTCAGAGCATTCAGGCTGCGGGGGAATCCGGTATAGGCATAGAGCTGGATGAGAATTTCTTTAGCTTCGTTTATCGTGAGTCCTGCATCAAGTCCCTGATTAAGTGCTGCATTCAGCTTATCCATCTGACTGCTGGCCATTGAGGCGGCAATCAACGGGATGGCCTGCTGGCGAGCTGAAAGCGTATCTGAAACCGTGTATTCATGATTCATTTTGGTAGCTCCTTTATTGATGAGCGCAGCATTTGCGGTAAGCGCAAAACCAAAGGTTAGCAGTACCGCTGCCGTTAATATCTTAATGGGCGTGGTATTGTTCATCTGTCACTAACTCCTTCCAGTTAACGCTTTTGCCATCCACCACGCCGGTTATTGCCAGATGTGTCATCGCGCTACCGGGGGCTGCACCATGCCAATGTTTGACGCCCGCCGGGCAAGAGACAACATCGCCAGCACGGATCACCTGTACCGGCTGGCCTTCTTGTTGGGTGAGCCCAACACCAGCGGTCACAATCAGCCGCTGACCAGCCGGATGAGTATGCCAGGCGGAGCGAGCGCCTGGTTCAAAGGTGACATAAGCCGCGGAAACACGGATGTCGTTGTCTGCGTTGAACAGCGGATCAACCCGGACACGACCGGTAAAGTTCTCCGCTGATCCGTACACCGCATTCTGGCTTCCGGCGGGAGCAATATGGACAGCGGAATTTTGCTCCACTGCCCAGGATGAAGCGGTGAAGAGTGGCAGTAGTAACCCGAGATAACGTAACTGTCTGATCATGCAAAGCGTCCTTATCTACGATGATGGAGGGGATGCAATGATTCTAATCAGCGTGACATGTCGTCAGGCTGACGCCTCCCTGACAATTTTGTCAGTTAACGCTGCACCAGACTCAGTGCCTGAAGGCGAATTGCCCGCTGTTTTATTTGCTTGCATCGCAAAGGTGAGGCCAAATGTATTGATGCCACCTTCACTACGGGCAAAGGCATCTCCCCGGTGCATAATAGCGACGGCGCGCACAATCGACAGACCCAACCCATGATGGGCATCACTTCTTGCCCGGGAGGTGTCGATGCGATAAAACCGCTCAAAAAGCCGGTGTAAGTGCTCAGGTGCTATCGGATCGCCCGGATTGGAAACTTCAACACAGGCCTGATTATCTCTTTCGCTTAACCGCACGGTAATCGTGCTATTGGAGGGGGAATGTCTTGCGCTATTTTCCAGTAAATTGGCCAGTGAGCGGTGGAACAGCCGCCGATCGATAAGCGCAGTGACATCGCCTTCAACATCCAGCGAAAGCTGTTTTTCTGTAAAAGAAGGCTCGACATATTCTGCTGTCTTAAGGGTTTCTTCTCGCAAGGAGACTTGTTTAAGCTGAGACGCATGTTCCCCCGCGTGGGCATGAGACAGGAACAGCATGTCATTGACAATAGACGTCATACGTTCAAGCTCTTCCAGATTCGAGCCCAATAATTCTTCCAGTTCTTCATAAGATCGTCGGCGTGATAGCCCCAGTTGCGTTTGGCCAATCAGGTTAGTCAGCGGCGTGCGAAGTTCATGAGCAACATCAGCATTAAAACTTTCAAGTTGCCGCCAGGCGATTTCCTGGCGCTCCAGCACGCCATTAAATGATGAGGCCAGTTGCTGCAACTCTTCGGGCAAGGCTCTGGCATCCAGTCGCTGACTATGATCCCCTGGTGCGAGATGTTGCGCCTGCTTACTGAGCATTCCCACCGGACGCAGGCCAATCTTTGAAACAACGTAGCCCAGCAGGGCGACGATCGCTACGCCCAGAGCAGTAATGATCAACAGTGTCCGCGTAAAGGCATTGAGCGTGCCCATGTACGGCGTGGAGTCAATGGCGACCACATAACGTAACTCAGGTCTTTCACCGTTTGCCGGGATCGTTTTCACTAACAGAAACAGCGAGCATGCGCCCTCTGATGCGCCGGGTACTTTATTAAATCCCTCCCGCAAAGAAGACCACTGAACTCCCACTGGCGGTATTCCTCCCACGCTGAAACGCGGGTTATCGCTGACTATCCAGTAGCGCACGCGCTCACCTTCGGAATTGGCTAATACGGTGAATTTATTGGCAAGCGTGGACCAACCGTCGGCTGAGGTTCGAGCGGTGATCCACGGACTCATCAATGATTCCCTGAACAACAGTTCGTTGTGCATCTGTTTTTGTAAGGAATCATGCAAAGAGCTTCTGAGCAGGATGCCAATAACGGAAACAATCAGCAGCGCGGATAAGGCAAACATCAGCGCCTGGTGGACAGAGATGGAACGCTTGAGCATGCTTATCCCCTTTATTTACTCAGGCCGGACTTCGAGGACATACCCCATGCCGCGAACGGTATGAAGCAACTTAACGTCGAATGGGGCATCAACTTTGGCGCGTAAACGTTTAATAGCGACTTCAACCACATTGGCATCACTATCAAAATTCATGTCCCAGACTTGTTCGGCAATCATCATCTTTGACAGGATCTCCCCTTGATGGCGAGCGAGCAAACTCAACAGGGAAAACTCTTTCGCGGTTAGTTCCAGTCTCGTTCCTCCGCGAAATACCCTGCGCGCCAGTAAGTCGAGATGCAGATCCTGAATATGAAGCTGAGTGATGTCTGCGCCATCCGTAGGGCGGCGACGCACCAACGCCTGAATACGCGCCACCAATTCAATGAGTGAAAAGGGCTTAGGGAGATAATCATCTGCTCCCAGACGCAGCCCTTTGACGCGTTCGTCGACCGATCCCCGTGCTGACAGCATCAGCACGGGGGTCTGTTTCCTGGTCCGGACGCCTTCCAGCACCTGATAACCATCCATTCCGGGTAGCATCACATCAAGAATTATCGCGTCGTAGTCTAATTCCAGCGCATAATGAAGCCCTTCAGCGCCATTGGCAGAAATATCAACGATGAACCCTGATTCTTTTAATGCACGGCTGATATATGTCGAGGTTTTCTCTTCATCTTCTATAAGTAAAAGGCGCATAATATTTATCCCGCTCCATTAATGATTTTAGGGCACTGGTTTATTTATCGAGTCCTTTATCGTGTAACCACGATGCCATTATCCCGGCAATCTCCTGATTATTCTTTTCCGCCATCAGGAAATGAGAATTGCCTTTGATGCCAATATCAGGGAGATGGACAAGGGTAGCATCTCCACCGTGACGGTTGATGGCCATAACAAATTGCTTTGCCATTTCATATTCACTTCTCCATTTATCCGGGCCAACGGCCGTATCCGGTTTTTCAGCAATAAAATCGCCATAATAAATAACGATTGGGATCCGCGTGAGTTTGAGAAACTCGTTCATGGGAACTCCCATCGCGGAAGCGCTCAAGGGGGCAAATGTGGTTTTCACCGGGGATGGCATCTCATTTTCCGGGAAGATAAATGGTGTTCCACCTGGCTCATAAGCAACAATAGCTTTTACATTGTCGGTATAAAAGGGGGTTCTCCAGCCAATAGTGCCGCCCATCGAGTGAGTGATTAAAATACCCTGGCCAATTTTTTCAAATAACTGAGCAAGTGTTTTCGCATTCAGCTCATTATCAAGTTCTCCTGAGTAGGGATTCCAGGAACGCTGGAATGCTTCAATACTTTCAGGATTGTCAGGAAACTGCGAATTTTTAAATACGCCCTGTTCATTGCCAACACGGGACAACAGAAAAAATGTCTTGTCGGCATACATAGGATTGCCCGCCCAGGGATTTTTACCCGTATCATCTTTGGTTGATAAACCGGCTTCACCCATACGGGGTTGGTCAACGAGATAAACACTATAGTTTTTTTTCAGGAAAATATTCTGGAATCCATCGCGTCCATCTGGTGTACTTTCCCATGTTCTTTTGGTTTGTGCCCCGCCATGCTGGAAGACCAGAGGATATTTATGTGTATTTACCGGAATTTGGTAGAAGACGTAAGCATGATCGCCATAAGCTGTCTGACCATCAGGAGACAGAAAATTTTGTTCTGAAAATGTGCCTGAATGTTTTACCGTTGTACCACCTACAGTAAAGCTTCCCTGGGTTTGTAATACAATATGCGGTTCTGCACTTTGGCTCTGAATGTTGTGCATTGCGCAACCAGAAACAGAAAATATCAGTCCGGACAACAAAACATTACCGACCGTTTTTTTGAAGGAAGTTTTATGGCTCATATATTATCTCTGATATTTTATTATGGCTTCAAATAGTGCTCCAGGTATTATCCAATACCTGTCATCATTGCTACGAGAGGCATCGTAATAAGTGACACCAGTGTGGTTAACGTTGCACCTTTAAGAGCTAACGGATAAACTTTTTTATTTAACATCTGAGCTAATAAGGGAGTTCCGGCACCAGCCGGCGTCGCTACCGCAGCCAGCAGGACACCCAGTAATAGCCCATTTGTAATGAATAACTTCATTATTAATATAATGACAAGCGGAATAATGACCATTTTAAAAAAAGTGAATACCCATACTTTTACATCCTTAAAAACAGATTTCCATTCGATATCTAACAGGAATGAGCCAATCAGTAGCATTGAAACCGGGCCAGTTATTGCGCCCAGCATTTTGATTGGTTGTGCAATGACGTAAGGAATGTGTATATTTGAAATATATAAAATTAAAGCAAGGATACAGGCAATAATCCCTGGGTTGATGACGTTTAACATATTTCTCAAGCTAAGCGCTTCAGCATTTCCACTCTGGTCTTTCATGCAGTAATAGCCATATGAAAAGAATAATAAGTTATATGGGAGTAAAAACACAGTGATATAAATCATGGCTTCAGCGCCATACAATGAATATATCATTGGGATCCCCATCATGGAAATATTGGTAAATGTTGTCATAACAGTAACCACACCATGATATTCTCTTTCATATCGTAAAACTCTTGCCAGTATACGGCTGCAAATAATCAGTAAAATAAGCGCAGTAAATGCAGATGCAAGCACGATGGAAAGTTCTTTTCCGGAAATATGTGGTTGGTCAGTGGTTATTCCGGAAAGTATAATGGCTGGCATCGCAAAGTTAAAAACAAGAGATGTGAGTTGGGGAGTGTTTCCTGGTGTAATGACTCCCACTTTACGAGCTATAACGCCAACGCCAATAAGAAGAAAGAAAATGATAAGTTGCTCAAGTGTCGCCATATTAATATCCTTGCCATGGTATATATAATAATTATTAACCCGGAAGCTGTGAATTTTATTTGTTGAACTGTTATAAGTGACTTATTTTATACGGGGTATATCACAACCGCTTAAGTCAGGTTGAGTATAGCAACATATTTATGTGCATTTGAGAGAGCTTTACCGATAGGGTTAATCAGCCTGATTCATAAATCAGGTCAGGGAAAGGGTCTGCGTTCTCTCATTTCAACCACCGACAACAGAAAACGCGATTATCAGGGGTGTTTCCTGACAAAAATGTTATTTAGCGGTCATGATGCTGACAGTTTTTTCTCTCTACCCTGTGTCTGAATGTTCCATCTCGCTTACCTTATGAACACGCATTTTTATCGGGAGAAACCATGAAATTGACTCTTTTAAGTGCAATGCTGATGACGGCGGTAGTCGGTATCACCTCAGCCAATGCAGCAGATTACAAAAAGAACCCATTTACTCTCGTTTATGACGGGGCTATCACCGAGAATGTCGCAGGTAAGGTCAATATCCATCCGGTGAAATATGATCTCCATGGCATTCAAATTGCAGCAAATGTGTATACACCGGCTAACTATGATCCTGCGAAAAAATATCCGGCAATCGTGGTGGCTCACCCTAATGGTGGCGTAAAAGAGCAGGTTGCCGGGTTATATGCCCAACGCCTGGCAGAACACGGATATATTACCATCGCCGCCGATGCTGCTTATCAGGGGGCCAGCGGAGGTCTGCCGCGTAACGTAGACAAGCCCGCAAATCGTATTGAAGATATCCACGGCATGGCTGACTTCATCAGTCAGTATCCCGGTGTTGATAGCACCCGTATTGGCTTGCTGGGGATTTGTGGAGGAGGCGGCTATTCACTTGTTGCCGCTGAGACGGATAAACGCTTCAAATCGATTGCCACCATCAGCATGTTTAATTCAGGTCTTGTGCGGCGTAATGGTTTTCAGAATTCACAGTTGGATACTATCCAGCAGCGGCTCCAGCAGGCTTCTGACGCACGCGCTCAGGAAGCAGCCGGAGGTGAAGTGCTTTACTCCGGTGATGCCAACCTGACTGATGAACAGATCGCTAAATTGCCATTTGCTTTGTACCGACAGGGCTATGAGTATTATTGGAAAACGCACGCACATCCAAATTCAACGTTTAAATACACCACAAGTAGTTTGCTGGATCTGATGAGCTTTGACGTGACAGACCATATCGATCTCATCAATCAACCACTGCTGATGATTGCCGGTACAAAAGCGGATACGTTGTACATGACTGAAGATGCATTCGCTAAAGCCACAGGTACGAAAAACAAAGAACTCTTCCTGATCGATGGCGCTACCCATATTGAGACCTATTGGGTGCCTGAATACGTTGACCAGGCGACGCAAAAATTAGACGTTTTCTTTGATAAGAATATTTAATTAACCTCCGATGCTCTCCAGCAGGCTGGGGTCAGTCTACCAGCCTGTATTAATTTGCCTACAAAACTGTGGCATTGATAACATTCTGATAGCTTACGTGGACTCGCTGACCGAGTTCCCGGATACTATAAACTGCATTTATCCACAAAAATAAGTCCAGATGTGTGTCATTAATCAGATACGTAACTTAATTAAATACATTGCTCAAAACATCACAAAGCCTTCATGGCTGATTTAAGGTTGGTATATCGCGTCAAAAAAAGCTGCAGAAAACAGAGCAGGACGAGTTGGGGAAAGATGGGGTATGCCAATTCAGAACTAGAATTTGGCATTGTTACAGTTAGCTATTTATTTCAAAGGTTGCTGGAATAATGTTATGACGCTGTAGGTTTTTGACATGACAAAGAATTCTGAATTCTCTCGTTGTGTTGGTTATGTTTTGTTCCTGTTATCATCTAAATCGAATAATTACCTTACACTCAAGTAAGCACGTTATCCTCATCCTCTTATGCCTCATTTATGCTATTGCAACTTATAATCGTGTCGATTTTGCTTGCAGGTTCAGTAAGAGAGTTAGCTGAAAGGTGAGTGTATCGATGACCCAGTTCGAGTGTGGTCACCCATTATTACCTTGAGTGCAAGTGACGTGATTATGTAATCACAACTATTTCATATTTTACACAAAATTGGATTTAGGGACGTGGATAAGAAACTATCATCTCTACCTGACTACTCGGCGTTAAAAAAACTGGCGTCTTCATTATGGCAACGTGACAATACCTATCACGGTGCAGCGGTAATGGTTGGTGCGGGATTCAGCAGAAGTGCAGCCACGACAGGTGATGCGCGTAAGAAACTACCTCTGTGGAATGATTTTTCACAGGCGCTTGCTACAGAGCTAAATTCCAGGAGCACTGATCCGCTCCGCCTGGCCGAGGAGTATTGTGCCTTTTTCGGTAAGTTAGCTCTTCATGATTTAATTAAGAAGACAGTGAACGATGTTGCGTGGTCTCCTGGTGAACTCCACCAGCGCTTACTTAAGTTACCCTGGTCTGAAGTACTAACGACCAACTGGGATACACTTCTTGAACGTGCCTCTACAGAACTTCATAGCCGTGTTTACAGCATCGTAAACAAACAGAGTGATCTTTCTTGCTGTCGATCGCCGCGAATAGTGAAGTTGCATGGAACAATCGATGTTACGGATGAACTGACTTTTACCCAAGAAGATTATCGAAGATATCCACAATCCTTAGCTGCATTCGTGAATTTTACTCGTCAGGTTTTTATCGAAAATGAACTCTGCCTGTTGGGTTTTTCCGGTGAAGATCCTAATTTTTTACAATGGGCCGGGTGGGTAAGAGATAATCTCGCTATGCATTCCCGTCGCATTTACCTCGTCGGTTCTTTGAATCTGAATGGACCAAAGCGAAAGTACCTTGAGTCCATCAATGTTGCCCCGATAGACCTGCATGAACTGGTTGCAGAATTCGATGATCAAGACGTGAAACATTTCGAAGCAACCAAAATTTTTCTTCAGTTTCTTGAGGAGAGTAAACCTGTTCCGGTCTGGGAATGGAAGCCTACACGACTACGTCCTAACACCTTCAGTGAAGAAGAAAATGCCAAATTGTATGACCCCTCACATGGTGCAAAGCTACTGGAAAATCAGCTTGCTTTGCTTAAGCAAGACAGAGAATCTTATCCTGGGTGGCTCGTATGTCCTGTGCATCTACTTGAGGATGTGAGCATGCAGATCAATTATCCCGTACCTGGCCTGCGGCATTTATCGCTAATGTCTGCGGAAAACCGTGAAGCACTTTTATACGAAATGAGTTGGCGCTTTGATAAATCATTCGAAGACTTGCCATACTGGATGGCTGAAGAGCTGCTCAAGGTGTGTGATCCTGCGAAACCCTGTTCACTCAGTAAAAAACAACAGCTGGAAATTGCACTTTTTTTGCTCAAAAACACCCGGCGAATAGCTTCTGACGAAAGTCAAAATATTATCCAGCTCACTAGTTCAATTCTGGAGAAAGGCACAAAGTACTGGCCAGAAAGCTACAATGAGCTGATTTATCACCAAGCCCTTGTTTCACGTGATGCTTTTGATTATTCAGTACTAGAAAAACTGGCCGACCAAATAGAAGGTAGTAGTGCAGTCTGGAAGATGAGAAAAGCCGCCTTGTATGCTGAATTGGGTAAATTTGAACAAGGTAAAAAATTCATCGCAGAAGCGCATCGTGAGCTTCTGGTACAATATCGACATAACCGTAACTCATTGTATATTCAGTCCCAGCTGGCATGGGCGCAGTGGCTGCTCCATGGAACAGCTCCTTGGTCTGCGAAAAATGATACAGAAATCATTTTTGCAGATCATCAGCGTTCAAAATGTAGCCCATGGGATCAGATTGAAAATATCCGTAATAGTATCAACAAGGTGCTGGAAGAACAGCAGAAACAGAAGACTATTGAACCATCTTTCGAAGCGGGATATTACAAAGATAACGCTTATCGGGTGACGTTCAGTAATGAATTGCATCCGTTACGGTTGTTTGAAGGGATATCTGCAACGGTTGGTATCCCGCTGCGCTGGCGATATATGAGTTTTCTGGTTACATATGCTGTCAAACTTACTGACCTGGAAGGCTTAAACAATCTCGACTATCTTACACTCGCTATTCGCTCGGCAAGCAGCGATAACTGTAAAGTTATGAATAGTGTTTTTTCCAGGCTTAGAATTGCATGCTTACCACAAGCCGATGCGGATACATTACTCAGCAGGTGTTCACTGGCGGTTGATTACTATATTGCAAAATTAACTAACTATTCGGGCGATGATTACAGGTATATTCTAGACCGACTGTGTGTGTTTATTGAAGTGCTTGCGCGCCTTTCAATACGTGCAACTCCCGACCTGGCAATACAATATTTTCGTCGGGCCTGTTCATTGTGCAATAAACTTGCGTTCCGTCATCCATTGTTAATCGATGCGTTGCGGGACCTGGCTAAGTTTACTCTGGAAAGTATACCTGAGAATCAGCACGTTAACGTTCTTCCTGATGCATTAGACATTCCGCTTGCGTCTGAATTCGGTGATGGAGAGCCGCGCATATGGATGAATCCGGTTATTCATTTTCCTGGCAAGAGATCGCAAAATCCGGCAATCGATCGCCGAATAGACGCTATTATTAACCAGATTATGCCGAACTCTGCAAAAAGTGCACCCGCACTCGAACGTCTGCTCCCTTTAATATCAAAGGGCTTTCTGACCCAAGAAGAGCGGCTAAAAATTCAGAATCGGGTCTGGAGTGAAGAACCGAATTTCACGGTATTGCCGGCGACAGGATTATATCCTTCAGCTCTGCTTGAAATACCTTCCCCGGAACCGAATGTCGTAGGCAAACTCGTCAAAAAATATCTATTTGATGTACAGGGCGATAGCCTGTTCGAGCAAGCCCGCCTTGCAAGTATGATTAATGCTGCTTTGAGTGAAAGTGCTAAGGTATTTCCTACGTCAGTACAGGCGAGTGATTTGTTTGAGCGGATGGTGATGTGGCAGCCGAAAAAACAAGAGAATGATATTCTGGGATTGTTGCAACAATGTGATGAGCAGTGCGCACGCTTGATTGGCAAAGCTCTTGCCAGATCAATAGTACCTGCACTACCTCAGTCGATTCTTACTGAAGACAATTTTCAGAAACTATATAATTTCGGTAAAAAATACGATATTCCTGTCGTACTTGTTGGCCTTCCTCGTTTTGTATATGAAGGTATAGTCCCTTCATATACTCTGGAAAAAATTCTTCGTCGGGAATTACAATCGAGAGAACCAAATACTATCGCTCATGCTTCCTATGCATTACTGGCGTGGCGAGAACATACTTCTTCATCCATGCTCGAAACTCTGATAAAGCGTTTTATCATGATTGTAGAGTCAGGTCGGATCGCCGGGCTTCAGGCGCTGATTTCGGTGGCCCATGAGATGTATTGCAAAGGCTTTCTGGATACGGAAAGTACAGCATCGTTAATTGATTCCTTACCCATTATTTTTGATAACACAGGGTACGAAAATATTGTTCCTTTTAGCCGAGAGTCTGTCAGTATCTCATTTGTTCGTGCTGCATGTATAAGACTTGCGAGTGAAATTTTACGTCGCAGTGATCAACAACATCCAGAATTACGACGTATCGTAGAAGAATCGATGAACGATGCGTTGCCGGAAGTCAGGAATGCGTATATAGCAACAGTACAGACTGAAAATTAAAACATAAAATTATCCGCTTGTGGTTGAATGGAGTTATTCAGCCACAGGCGATATTGTTAACTAATCTTGATAGGGAGGACAATGTCACAATCTAGTATCATATAGGGTTTAAATTCTGTTTATCTTAGTGTGGCTGCCGTAATTTAATGTGGCATGAGATTTTACCTTAAAAAAATAATATGTCGCTATAAGACTGCTTACCATGATTTATAACCTTTGTGATTTAATTCAGGTTGTTCCGAGTTGAATGAGAAACAAGAGACAGGAATAGGAAAGTATGAAGATAAACGTTGTTTAATTGGTGTCATGGTTATCGAAAATTATTACTACATATCGCTAATAATATAATTGAGCATCAAAATAGCGTCAGCCTCGCCTGTACAAAGAGAAGACTGACGCCTGAATAATGAGAAACAAATTCTGTTCTGATTATAAAAATTTAAACTTTAAAATCTGAACATGATTCATGACTTCGTTGGTTGAGGATATCCCGTGCTGAATCGGCCATTATCATGACTGCGCCAGCCAGCATCAGGGTATCCTTCAACACCAGACGACCGGCACCGGATAAATAAGGAAAACCATGATGAGCATCCCCCAGTGTGGGCACCCAGGCTTCAGGTGTGGTGATTAAAAATGAGAGTGTTACCAGAGGTGTGGCAAATGACATCAGTCCTCCCAATAAACCCAACCACCGGTTAACAGGGTTAGCCAAAACCAGTAGCGCAATCATCACCTCCACGACGCCAAGGCCATTGGAAAAACCATAGGTATTATTGGTAATTTGCCATGCCCGGGCTTCTGGCTTGTATTCGCCTTCGTGAGTCAGATACTGTTTATAGTCTTCCGGATGTTCATAGAAGAACGACATTAACGGACTGTTCGCGACGAATGGTGTAATGCTGTCTGCCTCGTAAGGGACAAACTTTAATAACCCAATCCACATAAAAACAATCGCAATGCTCAGTCGAATCAATGTCAGGCCAACTTTATCCCCCCGACTTAACAGGTGCAGGTATTTTTCCATTGTAAACATCCTTATTTATACAATACTGCCGTTGCGGTTGAGTTATTATCAATTCGCATTGAGGTGACTTTCCATGATGAAGCATCGTATTTTCTGGCAATATCGGCAATGGCATCCTCCAGAACTGTTGGTGAGGCTGATATTGACGAGACGCTGACATGTTTCAGAACTATTTTGTCATCTGCATTGGTGGAAAAAGCCATAACGCCAGATAATAGCGTTGCAAATAAAACAGTTTTTTTAAACATATAAAATACCATCAATGAAGTGATTAAGAAGTTATAGAATAAGCAAAAGCTAATAAAATGCTTTTCTCTGAGACGCCAGAATATTTGTCCTGGCGTCTGATTTTTGGGTTATTTGACTAATGAAAATAGATCATTGAGCGATTCGCTCATCGACGGGTGAGTAAAAATCTGATCGCGTAATACGCTATAAGGCAGTCCGGCATCCATCACCATTTTCACTATATTGATCATCTCGTGGGAATCAACACACAGCAGTGATGCCCCTAATATGCGTTGGGTTTTATTATCGACAATCGCTTTTAATACCCCACGGGTATCGTTCATCACTCTGGCGCGCGGAATTGCTGTTACAGGTAATGTTGCCACCTGAATATCCGCGCCGCTTTCCCTGGCCTGCTCTTCCGTTATACCAACCCGGGACAGCGGTGGAGTCATGAATACGGAATAAGGCACATTTTTCCGATCGTCTGTGCTACGTTTGCCTTCTCCCAGTAACTCATCGCGCACGATGCGGAAGTCATCCAGTGAAATATAGGTAAACTGTAGCCCGCCGGTAACATCTCCCATCGCCCAAATATTGTCCGCTGTGGTATGTAATTGCTTGTCAACGACAATTGCTCCGCGCTCGTTTACCGCGACACCGGCATTTCCTGGCTTTAACGAAGCAGCAGCCGGTTGACGGCCGGAAGCTATTAACAATGCATTCACCGCCAGTTGGGCGTGCCCGGTATGCACTTGCACTTTATTTTCATCGTGGCTGATTCGCTCCACATGGGCATTGAGGATAATATCGACGCCCTGTTCGCGTAAAATAGTCGCGATATTATCAGCAATATCCCGATCCTCACGAGGCAAAAACAGAGGCGCGGCTTCGAAAATAGTAACCTTACTGCCAAAATTGGCGAACATAGAGGCGAACTCAACGCCAATATATCCCCCGCCCAAAATACCTAAATGCTCGGGTAATTCCTTCAGATTCAGTAATCCGGTACTGTCATAGACGCCAGGCGTTGTGGTTATTCCAGGAATTGGCGGAATCACGGTTTGCGCACCGGTATTAATAAAAATTTTCTCGCCACTAATCTCCAGATTTCCCTCAGGTCGATGAATGCGCAGAATATGGTTATCGATAAACTCCGCTTGTCCGTCGATCACGTCGATATTGGTCATATCTGCAAGATTATGGAAATTCTTATCGCGTAATAAACTGACGACCTCATCTTTACGCTGCATGGCACTGGCAAAATCTACGTGCTGTTGTGCATCATGAACCAACGTCTTGGTCGGGATGCAGCCGATATTAATACAAGTCCCGCCATACATTGCGTTCGATTGTTCGATGAGGGCCACACGCCAACCCGCTTTAGCCAGCGTGACGGCTAATGTTTTTCCTGCCTTACCAAAACCAATAATAACTGCCTGATATTTATTCATGATAATTTCCTGTCGAAACGTATTCATTTGACATAATGACTATAGACGTAAAGGCAAAAATAATATTTCTTCACAACGCTTAAAATTTTGTCTTATCGTCTGGTGTTTGTTGTTTTTTAATCAGGGTCACAATATGACGATGATGATTAACTAATTGATGATATTAGATTAATGCTTATATAAGATTGCTGCTATCTGTAATCAATAACCACTCAGGAGTCTGATATGGATGCCCTTAGCCGTTTGTTGATGCTTAACGCTCCACAAGGAACGATCGATAAAAATTGCGAGTTAGGAAGCGACTGGCAGCTTCCACATGGCGCAGGAGAACTGTCGGTTATTCGTTGGCATGCGCTAACACAAGGTGCGGCGAAACTGGAAATACCGACGGGGCAGACCTTTACGTTACGCTCAGGGAGTGTGGTTCTGTTACCACACAATTCAGCGCATCGCCTGAGTCACGTCGAAAATGAATCGACCTGTATTGTCTGCGGCACTCTTCGACTGCAACGTTCGGCGCGTTATTTTTTAACCTCTTTGCCGGAAGTGCTGGTTTTGGCACCGGAAAGCGACAGTGTGGAATTTCACTGGCTGAGGGAAGCGATCCCTTTTTTACAACAGGAATCCAGATCGGCAATGCCGGGAGCGGATGCACTGTGTAGCCAGGTCTGCGCGACACTATTTACACTCGCGGTACGTGAATGGATTGCACAGGCTAATACAGAGAAAAACATTCTCAGTTTGCTACTGCATCCGCGTCTTGGTGCGGTGATCCAGCAAATGCTGGAAATGCCCGGATACGCCTGGACCGTCGAATCACTGGCCAGCATCGCTCACATGTCCAGGGCAAGTTTTGCCCAACTTTTCCGTGATGTTTCCGGAACTACGCCACTGGCTGTATTAACAAAGTTACGCCTACAAATAGCGGCCCAGATGTTTTCCCGGGAAACGCTCCCTGTTGTGGTGATTGCTGAGTCGGTAGGCTATGCCAGTGAATCATCTTTTCACAAGGCTTTTGTCCGGGAGTTTGCTTGTACTCCGGGAGAATATCGGGAAAGAGTCAGACAACTTCAGGAGGTTATCTTGTAAGCTAAGTATGAATAAGATTACCGGGCATAAAAATAGAGTCTGTCATACTTAGCGTAGTGGAGGAAAACAGCAGGATGTTCTGGAGGATATAAAGAACATCCTGGCATTCTGGAGATAAGATTTCTGTTACTTAGCCTTTATTTGTGTTCTGACAAATATAAAAGCATATTATCGCATAAACCAGAAATAAAAGAGGCCAACTTTTAAGCCAAGTATCGCGATGTAGGCACAGCAATATTTCATGGTGCCAGACATTATTTGATTAGCCTGTCCTTCCATTTTCGTGGCTGAAACGGCAATGGCGATACTTTGTGGCGAAATCATTTTTCCTCCCGTTGCACCGGAGGTATTTGCCGCCGCCAGCCAGTTGGGATCGATATGTAACTTACTGGCTGCAATAGTTTGCAGTTTGCCAAACAAAATATTCGAGTTAGTGTCGCTACCAGTGACGAAAGTACCCAGAGCACCAATGACCGGGGCGAGGAAGACATATGAACTTCCTGTGAGGTCGACAATTGACTGTGCCAGCGTAGAAATAATGCCGCTGAGATCCATAACTGTTGCCATAGCGACAATAGCCATAATTGCAATAATAGAATTTTTAAGTTGGAGCACGGTTTTGACAAAAACTTCCAGCATACCGCGTGCTGAAGCCCCCTGAATAAAACCGCCGAGAATAGTCGCAAAGATAATCAGCATTCCTGGCGTCGTGAGCCATTCGATTTTTAACACCAATGTTCCACCATCGACCAGTGAAAAATGCAGTGCTGAAGCTAACTGAGATGCTGCCGCCTTTATCGTTGGGAATAACGGTGAGCACAGCAGAATAAAGATAAAAATGAACAGGTAAATAGAGCCGACCCGAAACAGCACCTTTACTGAGCGTGGTGCCATTTCACGGGTATGGCTGGCTTCAATACGCCACTCGGGATCTACGTCTCTTTTGCGTAAACGGCTGGCAATTGCGACAGTGAAAAGGCTAACCAGGCTGCCAGCAAAAGCGGGTAATTCGGCACCGAGATGTATGGCAACAAAATACTGCGGAACAAGTGTCGCAATGCCACATAGCAGCGTGATAAGGAATACGCCGCGAATTGCTTTCACACCGCCGCCAATAATACCAATAATGACAAAGGGCAGCAGGAGATTAAAAATCGCCAATTGCAGAATAATTGTGCCACCTAAGGTGTAAACCGACAGGTTAACCTGTTCGGCCAGAATCGAAACCGGAATACCCACTGCCCCAAACGCTGTAGGTACGGTATTAGCAACCAGTGAAGCAATTGCGGCTTTCAGTGGGTTGAATCCCAGCGCGATGAGGATACCGATAGGGATTGCGACCGCTGTACCGTAACCGGCGGCAGCTTCAAGAAAACCACCAAAACACCACGAAATAAGGAGTACCTGGATACGCTTATCTTCGCTAATACTGGCGAGAATATCGCGGAGAATATCCAGCGCTTTGGTTGCCTGCATCACGTTATAACTGAATATCGCGCCGAGGATCACAATCACTATCGGCCATAACCCTTTGAGTGCGCCATAACTCACGGAGGCTTTAAGATTTTGTACTGGCATGTCCCAGAACAGGACAGATAAAACAGCAGTGAATGCCAGTGATATCAGAACTGAATAATGGATAGGCATCTTCAGTTTCAGAATCAGAAATACCATAAGGAGCAAAGGTGAGAGTGCTATAGCAAACATTAAATATCCGTGCATTTCTATTTCCAACTATATCGCTTGACCTTGTTTATATATTTTTCCGAAGAAGGCTATCTCATTGTAAAAATAAAAAATGCAAACTGAATCGCTTCAGTAAAATAAAATTATGGCTGTTGATGATTGTATGTTTATTGTTGGTTACTCGACGTATAAAACAATGAGTGTATATTTTCACAGCCCCAAAATGAGTAGCTCAAAATAGGTATTGGAGTTCATGGTTATGAACTTTATTGCCTTCTTAAATCAAATTCATGATCCCGTGTTGATAGTGTGTGTCATTATAAAAATGTGAGCGATGCCGAAAGAAATAAAATTAGTTATTGCATCCCGGAATTGAATGACGGATTATCTGTTTTGTCATACAAATGAGTTTGAAATTGTATTTTGCTACCTGATTAAAAAAGAGCCCCTATTTTTGTTGATGATTGATAACCCATAAGGGGTGGTTGCCATCGGGCATAAACAGAAATGAAGTAATGGAGTATTGGTTGTGAATGTAAATTTCTTTGTTACCTGTATTGGTGATGCACTGAAATCAAGGATGGCACGAGACTCCGTGTTGCTACTGGAAAAACTCGGCTGTCACGTAAATTTCCCGGAGAAACAGGGATGCTGCGGTCAGCCAGCGATCAATAGTGGTTATATCAAAGAAGCGATTCCAGGGATGAAAAATCTGATCGCCGCACTGGAGGAAAACGACGATCCCATTATTTCTCCTGCCGGTTCCTGCACCTATGCCGTAAAAAGTTACCCGACCTATCTGGCTGAGGAGCCTGAATGGGCATTACGTGCCGAAAAGGTCGCTGCGCGTATGCAGGATCTCACCTCTTTTATTGTTAATAAATTAGGGGTAGTTGATGTAGGAGCCAGCTTGCAAGGGAGGGCTGTGTATCACCCGTCTTGCAGTCTGGCCCGTAAGTTGGGGGTGAAGGATGAGCCACTTACGCTCCTGAAAAATGTGCGCGGGCTGGAGTTGTTGCCCTTTGCCGAACAGGACACCTGCTGCGGATTTGGCGGCACATTCTCGGTCAAAATGGCCGAAATATCCGGCGAGATGGTGAAAGAAAAGGTTTCACATCTGATGGAGGTTCGTCCTGAGTATCTCATTGGTGCTGACGTGAGTTGCCTGCTGAACATTAGTGGGCGGTTACAACGGGAAGGGCAGAAAGTCAAAGTGATGCATATTGCTGAAGTGCTGATGAGTCGCTGAGGATATAAAGATGTCGATCAAAACCAGTAATACAGAATTTAAAACACGCATCCGTCAGCAAATTGAAGATCCGATCATGCGCAAAGCGGTGGCAAACGCGCAGCAGCGTATTGGTGCAAATCGGCAAAAAATGGTTGATGAATTAGGGCACTGGGAGGAGTGGCGTGATCGTGCCGCCCAGATTCGTGATCATGTTCTGAGTAATCTTGACGCTTATCTGTACCAGCTCTCAGAAAAAGTGACGCAAAACGGCGGCCACGTCTATTTCGCAAAAACCAAAGAAGACGCTACCCGCTATATTTTACAGGTTGCCCAACGTAAAAACGCGCGGAAGGTGGTGAAGTCCAAATCAATGGTGACCGAAGAGATTGGTGTCAACCATGTGTTGCAGGATGCGGGCATTCAGGTGATTGAAACTGATTTGGGTGAATATATTCTCCAGTTGGATCAAGATCCGCCATCTCATGTCGTGGTTCCGGCTATCCATAAAGATCGCCACCAGATCCGCCGGGTGCTACATGAATGCCTGGGCTATGACGGCCCGGAAACGCCTGAAGCAATGACCTTATTCATCCGGCAAAAAATCCGCGAAGATTTCCTCAGTGCTGAAATCGGTATTACCGGCTGTAATTTCGCGGTGGCAGAGACGGGTTCGGTATGCCTGGTGACCAATGAAGGCAATGCGCGGATGTGTACCACGTTACCTAAAACGCACATTGCGGTAATGGGGATGGAGCGTATTGCCCCCACTTTTGCCGAGGTTGATGTATTGATTACCATGCTGGCGCGCAGTGCTGTTGGCGCGCGTTTGACGGGATACAACACCTGGCTGACAGGGCCGCGCGAAGCCGGACACGTTGATGGCCCTGAAGAGTTTCATCTGGTTATTGTCGACAACGGGCGCTCTGAGGTGCTGGCCTCTGAATTTCGGGATGTGCTGCGTTGTATTCGCTGCGGGGCCTGTATGAATACTTGTCCGGCATATCGCCATATTGGCGGCCACGGATATGGTTCTATTTACCCAGGGCCAATCGGCGCAGTGATTTCGCCACTGCTTGGCGGCTATAAAGATTTTAAAGATCTCCCCTACGCCTGTTCTTTATGTACAGCCTGTGACAGCGTTTGTCCGGTACGTATTCCTCTGTCGAAACTGATTTTGCGTCATCGTCGGGTGATGGCTGAAAAAGGGATCACAGCAAAAGCAGAGCAACGAGCGATAAAAATGTTCGCTTATGCCAATAGTCATCCGGGATTGTGGAAAGTCGGAATGATGGCAGGCGCTCATGCGGCGAGCTGGTTTATCAATGGCGGCAAAACACCGCTCAGGATTGGCGCGATTAGTGACTGGATGGAAGCACGCGATCTTCCTGAAGCTGACGGCGAGAGTTTCCGTAGCTGGTTTAAGAAACATCAGGCGCAGGAGAAAAAGAATGGATAATCGTAGCGAATTTTTGAACAACATTGCTCAGGCTCTGGGTCGCCCGTTGCGACTCGAACCGCAAGCAGAAGATGTGCCGCTTAACAACTATGCTAACGAGCGGCTTACTGAACTGAATCAGCAGCAGCGCTGTGATGCGTTCATCCAGTTTGCCAGCGATGTCATGTTGACGCGTTGTGAACTGACCAGCGAGGCGCAGGCTGCAGAAGCCGCATTACGCCTGTGTAAAGAGTTGGGAGATCAGTCTGTTGTGATTAGCGGTGACTCGCGACTGGAGGAACTGGGGATCAGCGAACGTTTACAGCAGGAATGCAATGCCATTGTTTGGGACCCGGCGAAAGGTGTAGAGAATATCTCTCAGGCGGAGCAGGCGAAAGTTGGCGTTGTGTATGCTGAATATGGCTTAACAGAGTCGGGAGGCGTGGTACTTTTTTCCGCTGCCGAGCGCGGGCGTTCGTTGAGCCTGCTACCGGAGTCCTCTATTTTTATTCTGCGTAAAAGCACCATCTTGCCGCGAGTGGCACAACTTGCAGAAAAATTGCATCAGAAAGCGCAGGCCGGTGAACGTATGCCATCCTGCATTAACATCATCAGTGGCCCCAGTTCAACAGCGGACATTGAGCTTATCAAAGTCGTTGGAGTTCATGGCCCGGTGAAAGCGGTATACCTGATTATTGAGGATTGCTGAGAGAAATATTGATAGCCATTCTGCTATTCAGTAGCAAGAAAGACAGCGACTATACCGCTATTACCGATTTACACAGTGGGACACAAGTCTGCGCCATGTCCTGTATATGGCGCACTTTCTTATACCTTTAGCGCATCATCACCGTTGTAGATAATCGTGTATCCTCTCGCAGAGGTTATATCTATACAGCGAAGCCATTAGTTTAGACTGATGGTCTGCCAGACAGTGAATAATAAAAACATAAAAAGAAACATTGATGCCCAAAATCACCACCGGGTCGAAACCATTGTTCAATAAGTTTATTCTTATTTGAGGTAATTGTAATTACATATTCGAATTGGGGTCTTATTCATGCAAGGCGTGTGGAGTTAATGCGTCAGAATTATTGTAACTACATGTTAATTAAGGTTTAATTGTCTGTGTATGATATTTTATTGGATGTTTTAAATATTATTTATTCTTAATCTCTTATTAATATTTCAATATAAGCTGAATGGATTCAGCCTTAAAATTGATGCTATGAAACTATGTGCATAGTATGAATAATTTGTGTGTTTAAGACACATCTTTACTCATTTTGTAATCGGATGTTGACGCCATGTTCATATCAGTTGGGATATTTTAAGTTGATTTGGATTGTTAAATTCATATAATGCGCCTTCGCTCGTGAATGAAGGTCAGTACTTAGTGGTAAATTATAAATATAGAAATAGTCGAACTACTTCTATAGTACCCCAAATGCGTGACTGAGATTGTTGGCTTTTAATATTAAACTTGCGTTATTATCTACTGAGATTCACTTGTGATTACATTTCTGAGGTATTTAGCGTAAACATTATTGAGCAAACATTAGAGGTAACGATAAACTGATTGATAGTGATGTTTGTTGTTATCGATACGGCATTGTTGATGTTTATGGTTACCCCTTATGCGTGCTCGGGAATCCACCAGTAGTAACTCATACTGAACAGCGATAAAAGATAAAAGGTGTGTTCATGGATTCATGTGATTTTCGTGTTTTTCTGCAAGAGTTCGGTACAACGGTTCATTTGTCATTGCCCGGTAACGTATCCGAGAAAGAGCGACTGCTACTCAAGCTGCTGATGCAGGGGATGTCGGTTACAGAAATATCACAATATAGAAATCGCAGCGCAAAGACAATTTCACATCAAAAGAAACAGCTCTTTGAGAAACTGGGGATCCAAAGCGATATTACTTTCTGGCGCGATATTTTCTTCCAGTACAATCCGGAGATCATATCCGCCAGTGGTAATAACAGTCACAGATATATCTCTGACAACCACTATCACCATATTGTCACACCTGAGGCAATCAGTCTGGCGCTGGAAAACCATGAATTCAAACCGTGGATCCAACCTGTTTTCTGCGCACAGACAGGGGTACTGACTGGCTGTGAAGTGCTGGTTCGCTGGGAGCATCCGCAAACGGGAATTATTCCTCCGGATCAGTTTATTCCTCTGGCGGAATCATCCGGCTTGATTGTGATAATGACCCGTCAGTTGATGAAACAAACCGCGGATATTCTGGCACCAGTAAAACATTTGCTGCCGGATAATTTCCATATTGGTATTAACGTGTCCGCGGGTTGTTTCCTGGCATCCGGGTTTGAAAAGGAGTGTCTGAACCTGGTTAAGAAATTAGGCAACGATAAAATCAAACTGGTTCTCGAGTTGACGGAACGTAACCCAATTCCGGTAACGCCAGAAGCCAGAGCGATTTTTGACAGCCTGCATCGCCATAACATCACATTTGCTCTGGACGATTTTGGTACTGGTTATGCGACCTATCGTTACTTGCAGGCGTTTCCGGTCGATTTTATTAAGATCGATAAGTCGTTTGTGCAAATGGCCAGTGTGGACGAAATCTCCGGCCATATTGTGGATAATATTGTCGAACTGGCACGTAAGCCTGGTCTTAATATTGTGGCGGAAGGGGTTGAAACTCAGGAGCAGGCGGATTTAATGATCGGCAAAGGCGTTCACTTTTTGCAGGGCTATTTGTTCTCCCCGCCAGTATCGGGTGATAAATTTATCTCTGAATGGGTAATGAAAGCGGGTGGTTGATATAAGCCGCAGTTCAGAGTGCATCGGGAGAGTGCCGGGTATTAATTCTCCCGATGCAGTAAATCCTGATAGATCCTTGTTAATATGCCATTTGGCGCAAATTGTTTTTTAATCCACTGCGTCACCTGACCCGTTGCGGAGTGCTGGGTTGCCAGTAACATGCGCGAATCCTGGCGCGGGTTATGAATTTGGCGGGTAACCAGCAGTGATTGCGCCATCGCTTCGCGAACCATGTAATCCGGCAAAAAACCAATCCCTTCGCCCAGAATCTGGCACTGACATTTGGTGTTGAAATCTGGCACCAGAATCGATTCCTGACCGTGTAGCAACCAGCCCACTTTTTTATTAATCGTATGTGCGGTGTCTTCCACCATGATATTGGGATAGAGACGTAACTGACTTTCAGCGATTGGCTCCGGCATGAAGGCTAACGGATGAGCCGGGGCGATGGCAAAGGCCCAGCGAATCGCACCAATCTCGGTGTAATCAATACCGCCACCGTCCAGTAGCGTATCGGGCGCGCCAATGGCGATATTCGCCTGGTTATTGATAATCGCGTCCCAGACACCGTTATACACTTCGGTGGTGACGGTAATCTGGCAGGTGGGAAATTGCTTTTTCAGTACCTGCAATAAGCGTGCGGTGTGTTTGGGTGTATAAAGTAGCTGATTAATACAAATGCGTACCCGCGCTTCTATGCCTTGCGAAATAGTATCGATACTGCGTTTAATAGCGTGAAAATCATTCAGCAGGTCGGTGGCCTTGCGGAAAAAATAGCGCCCGGATTCCGTTAGCTCAATGCTGCGGGTGTTGCGGGTAAACAGCACCACATCTAACCCCGTTTCCATTCGCTTGATGGTGTAGCTAATGGCGGAAGTCGTTAAACCCAACTCTTCTGCGGCTTTACTGAAGCTGCCAAAACGTGCAGCGGTAGTAAACGCCAGCAGATTTTCTTCGGTAAAAATTGAGTTCATTAAACCATTCCCGCCATTTTCTAATATGAATTTCTCCAGCCATGACTGTAGAGGTATCTATTAAAGATAGATAATCATTTTTGAATAACTTTTAACACCCGCCGCTTTTGGTTGTCGCTTCGCTTAATTTTTGTCCGCTATATTCTGAAATTATCCCCACGCAATTACCCGCCAGAAAACCCAGTAGCGTTACTGTCCAGTTCATCCCGCTGGCAAAAAACAGCGTCATGCCAAGAAATCCACCGGGAATGAATGACAGTAACCAGAAACGCCCTTGCCAGACCACCACCGCCGAGAAGGGAATGGTGGTAATCACGCTTGCCCAGAATCCGGAAAGCCCACTCACAGAGGCCAGCCAGCCGGAAGCCAGTGCAGCGAAAAATGCCCACACCATCCCGGAATAATTGACTGCCAGACTCTTGATAAACCCCGATTTACCGCCGCCTGCGGCATAAAAACTGCAAAAGGCGACGAAGCCTGTTGTTCCTAATAAATCCCATCCTTGAGAAAGCCCGACATGTGAAGACACTAACTGCCAAAGCCCTGCACAAATACCGACGGTAATACCCGTTGCAGTGAGTCCGTTCATCTTGTTCTCCTCTGGTTAGACGTGGACGGAAGCTGTTAATACATATGCAGACTATAGAGAAATAAAACCTGATTGAGTGAAAGGGTATGGGGAGAAAAAGATAAATATTGCACTGGCGCACACTGCTAAAAGATTGTTGAGCATCATTCAACAAAAAGACGGAATACAGCGAATTAAATTTAAGCGGGTTCTTTTGGTTGAGTTTCGTTGCTATTCTCAATTCATCGAAAACAGCCACAAAAACCAGGGGAATGTGAATGAGTATAAAAAATCTACCTGCCGACTATTTATTGGCTGCCCTACAAGGTGATATTGATAAAGTAAAAACCTGCCTTGCGCTGGGTGTCGATATTAATACCTGCGATCGCCAGGGGAAAACGGCAAT
Source organism: Escherichia sp. KTE96 (assembly GCF_000408525.1). NCBI lineage: Bacteria > Pseudomonadati > Pseudomonadota > Gammaproteobacteria > Enterobacterales > Enterobacteriaceae > Escherichia > Escherichia sp. KTE96. The sequence continues at coordinate 1,468,290 of NZ_KE137149.1, forward strand.
TACGCTGGCAAGTTTATATCAGCAATATGCATGTGTGCAGGCGTTAATTGATGCCGGTGCAGATATTAACAAACAAGACCATACCTGCTTAAATCCTTTTTTAATGAGTTGCCTGAACGATGATTTAACGCTGCTACGAATTATTTTACCGGCTAAACCCGATCTTAATTGCGTCACCCGTTTTGGCGGTGTCGGCCTGACGCCAGCCTGTGAAAAAGGCCATTTAAGTATTGTGAAAGAGCTTTTGACGCATACGGATATTAACGTCAACCAGACCAATCATGTTGGCTGGACGCCGCTACTGGAAGCGATTGTGCTTAATGATGGCGGGATTAAACAACAGGCGATTGTCCAGTTATTACTGGAACACGGTGCCAGCCCGCATCTGACTGATAAATATGGCAAAACACCGCTGGAACTGGCGCGGGAACGCGGTTTTGAAGAGATTGCGCAGTTGCTGATTGCCGCAGGCGCATAAACCGGGAGGCTTGCTATCGACACACCAGAAAGACGGTGTGTGTGGGCGCTAACTGCGGATGCGGATTTTCTGGCGCAGCGGGGAGAAGGTCAGGTTGAACAGGTCTTTGCCAGAGCGGTAAACATTGCACTCCCGGCTCACCAACAGTTGCTGACGCTACTTTGTGAAGAGTACGACAATGCGCCAAACAGTTGTCGGTTGGCACTCACTCACTTTGATGGTCTGTTCCGTCATGGCGATAAGGTTCAGTTTGACGATCACGGGATTACGGTTGGTCAACATATTCATATAGATAAGCGTCGTTGCCAGCGTTGGCTGTCTCCAGCACTGCAATTGACCACTGAGAATTTCCACTTTATCGCCTGGCAACAGTGGCACGACATTATTCATCAGCATCTGGGGGAAAATGAAACCCTGTTTAATTATTGCGGTGATAATCCGTTTTATCAGGCGTTAAATAAAGAATTACAGATTAAAAGACGTCGTGTAATTCAGGCGTTAAGCGATAAACAAAATATCGCATCAGCGGTCGCTAACATGATGGGGTTAGGGATTGGGCTGACACCTTCAGCCGATGATTATTTAACAGGTCTGGCGCTTGTTTTATTTATTTCCGGACATCCGGCAGAAAAATACAAAGGGGAATTTTATCGCGGCCTGCAATGCGGCAGAAATAACACTACGTTATTAAGTGCCATAACGTTAGAAGCGGCATTGCAACAACGTTGTCGGGAAAATATTCATTATTTTATTTACGACATTATTTATAGCGTCCCTGGGAACTCAACTCAGGCAATAGAAAAGATTAAACATATTGGCTCCAGTTCCGGCTGCGACATGCTGTATGGCATGGCCGATGGTTGTGCGCTGAGCCAAACCTACGGAGGGAATTATGTCAGTTAAAATAGTCATTAAACCGAATACCTATTTTGATTCTGTCTCGCTGATGTCCATCTCCACGCGCGCAAATAAACTCGACGGCGTCGAGCAGGCATTTGTGGCGATGGCGACCGAAATGAACAAAGGCGTGTTGAAAAATTTAGGGCTGCTGACGCCGGAGCTGGAACAGGCCAAAAACGGCGACCTGATGATTGTCATCAACGGCAAACCAGACGCAGACAACGAGCAGTTGCTGGCGGAGATTGAAGAACTGTTCAACAGCAAAGCGCAAAGCGGCTCGCATGAGGCGCGTTACGCCACCCTTGCCAGCGCCAAAAAGCATATCCCGGAAAGTAACCTGGCAGTGATTTCTGTCAATGGCCTGTTTGCCGCGCGCGAAGCGCGTCAGGCGCTGCAAAACGACCTCAACGTGATGCTGTTCTCCGATAACGTCTCAGTTGAAGATGAACTGGCGCTCAAGCAACTCGCTCACGAAAAAGGGCTGTTGATGATGGGGCCGGACTGCGGCACGGCGATTATCAACGGCGCGGCGCTCTGTTTTGGTAACGCCGTGCGTCGCGGCAACATCGGTATTGTTGGTGCATCCGGCACCGGCAGCCAGGAACTGAGCGTCCGTATCCATGAATTTGGCGGCGGCGTTTCGCAACTGATCGGCACCGGTGGGCGCGACCTGAGCGAGAAAATTGGCGGTCTGATGATGCTCGATGCCATCGGAATGCTGGAAAACGATCCGCAAACTGAAATCATCGCGCTGATCTCCAAACCGCCTGCGCCTGCGGTGGCTCGTAAAGTGCTGGAACGTGCGCGCGCCTGCCGCAAGCCGGTGGTGGTTTGCTTCCTCGGTCGTGGTGAAACACCAGTGGATGAGCAGGGGCTACAGTTTGCCCGCGGCAGCAAAGAGGCGGCGCTGAAAGCGGTAATGCTCTCCGGCGTGAAACAAGAACATCTCGATCTGCATACCTTGAACCAGCCGTTGATTGCTGATGTCCGTGCGCGTCTGCAACCACAACAGAAATACATTCGTGGACTGTTCTGCGGCGGCACGCTGTGTGACGAAACCATGTTCGCGGTGATGGAAAAACATGGCGATGTTTATAGCAACATCCAGCCCGATCCGGAATTCCGCCTGCAAGATATCAACCGCAGCATCAAACACACCTTCCTCGACTTTGGCGATGACGACTTCACCAACGGCAAGCCGCACCCGATGATTGACCCGACCAACCGTATCAGCCGCTTGATCGAAGAAGCGCGCGATCCAGAAGTGGCGGTGATCGTGATGGATTTCGTGCTCGGATTTGGATCGCATGAAGATCCGGTCGGCTCCACCCTCGATGCGATCAAAGAAGCGAAAGCGATCGCCGCAGCCGAAGGCCGTGAGTTGATCATTCTCGCCTATGTACTGGGCACCGATCTTGATACGCCATCGTTAGCACAACAAAGCCAGATGCTGCTTGATGCCGGGGTAATTCTGGCCAGCAGCAGCACCAATACCGGATTGCTGGCGCGTGAATTTATCTGCAAAGGGGAGGAAGCCTGATGAGCCAGTCACTATTTAGCCAACCGTTGAACGTTATTAACGTCGGCATCGCCATGTTTAGCGATGATCTGAAAAAGCAGCATGTAGAAGTGACCCAACTAGACTGGACGCCGCCGGGACAGGGCAATATGCAGGTGGTACAGGCGCTGGACAACATTGCTGATTCGCCGCTGGCGGACAAAATCGCTGCCGCTAACCAGCAGGCGCTGGAGCGGATTACCCAGTCGCATCCGGTGCTGATTGGTTTTGATCAGGCGATTAACGTGGTGCCGGGCATGACGGCGAAAACCATTCTTCACGCCGGGCCGCCGGTTACCTGGGAAAAAATGTGCGGCGCGATGAAAGGTGCGGTCACCGGTGCGCTGGTGTTTGAAGGGCTGGCGAAAGATCTCGATGAGGCGGCTGAACTGGCGGCTTCCGGGGAGATCACTTTCTCGCCGTGCCACGAACACGACTGTGTGGGATCGATGGCGGGCGTTACCTCGGCCTCGATGTTTATGCACATCGTGAAAAACAAAACCTACGGCAACATCGCTTACACCAACATGAGCGAGCAGATGGCGAAGATTTTGCGTATGGGCGCTAACGACCAGAGCGTGATTGACCGCCTCAACTGGATGCGTGATGTGCAGGGGCCAATGCTGCGCGACGCGATGAAAATTATCGGCGAGATTGATCTGCGCTTAATGCTGGCGCAGGCGCTGCATATGGGCGATGAATGCCATAACCGTAATAACGCCGGGACGACGCTGCTGATTCAGGCGCTGACGCCGGGGATTATTCAGGCAGGTTATTCCGTGGAGCAACAGCGCGAAGTGTTTGAGTTTGTTGCCAGCAGCGATTATTTCTCCGGCCCGACGTGGATGGCAATGTGTAAAGCGGCGATGGATGCGGCGCACGGCATTGAATACAGCACCGTAGTGACCACGATGGCGCGTAACGGCGTCGAGTTCGGCCTGCGGGTCAGCGGATTACCGGGGCAATGGTTTACCGGCCCGGCGCAGCAGGTCATCGGGCCGATGTTTGCCGGTTATAAGCCGGAAGATTCGGGGCTGGATATTGGAGACAGTGCTATTACCGAAACTTATGGCATTGGTGGATTTGCTATGGCGACCGCACCTGCAATCGTCGCGCTGGTGGGCGGCACGGTGGAAGAGGCTATAGATTTCTCCCGTCAGATGCGTGAAATCACCCTCGGTGAAAACCCTAACGTCACCATTCCGCTGCTGGGTTTTATGGGCGTGCCATCGGCTATCGACATCACCCGTGTGGGTAGCAGCGGCATTCTGCCGGTGATCAACACCGCCATCGCTCATAAAGATGCAGGCGTCGGCATGATTGGCGCGGGCATTGTGCATCCACCATTCGCCTGCTTCGAGAAAGCCATTCTTGGCTGGTGTGAACGTTACGGCGTTTGACTTACATGTTTATGCCGGATGCGGCGAGAACGCCTTATCCGGCCTGCGAATGGCACGAGAATTGTAGGCCTGATAAGCGTAGCGCATCAGGCAGTCTGGCGTTGGTCATAACCCCATCACCCTCTGTAGCGGACATAACAACATGAAAGAACTTGTGGTCGTTGCCATTGGTGGCAACAGCATTATCAAAGATAACGCCAGCCAGTCGATTGAGCATCAGGCGGAGGCGGTGAAAGCCGTCGCCGATACGGTGCTGGAAATGCTGGCTTCCGATTACGACATTGTGCTGACCCACGGCAATGGGCCGCAGGTCGGTCTGGATTTACGCCGCGCGGAGATTGCCCATGAGCGAGAAGGGCTGCCCCTAACGCCGCTGGCGAACTGTGTGGCAGATACGCAAGGCGGCATTGGCTACCTGATCCAACAGGCGCTGAATAACCGGCTTGCCCGCCACGGCGAGAAAAAAGCCGTCACCGTGGTGACTCAGGTGGAAGTGGATAAAAACGATCCGGGTTTTGCTCATCCCACCAAACCTATTGGCGCATTCTTCAGTGAAACCCAGCGTGACACATTACAAAAGGCAAACCCTGACTGGCGTTTTGTAGAAGATGCCGGACGGGGCTATCGCCGCGTTGTCGCCTCGCCGGAACCGAAACGTATTGTCGAAGCACCTGCTATTAAAGCGCTGATCCAACAGGGCTTTGTGGTGATTGGCGCGGGCGGCGGCGGCATTCCGGTGGTACGCAGCGAAGCGGGGGATTACCAAAGCGTGGACGCGGTTATCGACAAAGATCTCTCTACCGCGCTACTGGCGCGTGAAATTCACGCCGACATTCTGGTGATCACCACCGGTGTGGAAAAAGTGTGTATCCACTTTGGCAAACCGCAGCAGCAGGCGCTGGATCGCGTAGATATTGCCACTATGACCCGTTATATGCAGGAAGGGCATTTCCCGCCCGGCAGCATGTTGCCAAAAATCATCGCCAGCCTGACGTTCCTGGAACAGGGCGGCAAAGAAGTGATTATCACCACGCCGGAATGCCTGCCCGCGGCGCTGCGCGGTGAAACGGGCACTCATATTATTAAAACGTAAGGACGTAAGATGAAAGAAAGCAATAGCCGCCGTGAGTTTCTGAGCCAGAGCGGTAAGATGGTCACCGCCGCCGCGCTGTTTGGTACGTCTGTGCCGCTTGCCCATGCGGCAGCCTCTGACACAATCCACTGCGAAGCGAACAACACCATGAAAATCACTGACCCGCATTACTATCTCGACAACGTGCTGCTGGAAAACGGTTTTGACTACGAAAACGGCGTGGCGGTGCAGACCCGCACGGCGCGCCAGACCGTGGAGATTCAGGACGGCAAAATTGTTGCGCTGCGCGAGAACAAGCAGCATCCGGACGCCACGCTGCCGCACTATGACGCTGGCGGTAAGTTGATGTTGCCCACCACCCGCGACATGCATATTCATCTCGACAAAACCTTTTACGGCGGGCCGTGGCGTTCACTCAATCGCCCGGCAGGCACCACCATCCAGGACATGATCAAGCTCGAGCAGAAAATGCTGCCGGAGCTGCAACCGTACACTCAGGAGCGGGCGGAAAAACTGATCGATTTATTGCAGTCGAAAGGCACCACCATTGCCCGCAGCCACTGCAATATCGAACCGGTTTCCGGCCTGAAAAATCTGCAAAATTTGCAGGCGGTGCTGGCACGACGTCAGGCGGGCTTCGAGTGTGAAATTGTCGCCTTCCCGCAGCACGGTTTGCTGCTGTCGAAATCGGAACCCTTAATGCGCGAAGCGATGCAGGCAGGCGCGCATTACGTCGGCGGCCTGGACCCGACCAGTGTTGATGGTGCGATGGAAAAATCTCTCGACACCATGTTCCAGATTGCGCTGGACTATGACAAAGGCGTCGATATTCACCTGCACGAAACCACTCCGGCGGGCGTGGCGGCCATCAATTATATGGTTGAAACGGTAGAGAAAACGCCGCAACTAAAAGGCAAGCTGACCATCAGCCACGCCTTTGCGCTGGCCATGCTCAACGAGCAACAGGTAGATGAACTGGCGCACCGGATGGCGGCGCAGCAAATTTCTATCGCCTCGACGGTGCCGATTGGCACGTTGCATATGCCGCTCAAGCAGCTACACGACAAGGGCGTAAAAGTGATGACCGGCACCGACAGCGTTATTGATCACTGGTCGCCTTACGGCCTGGGCGACATGCTGGAGAAAGCCAATTTGTACGCGCAGCTTTATATTCGCCCTAACGAACAAAACCTGTCCCGTTCGCTGTTTTTAGCCACTGGTGACGTTTTGCCGCTGAATGAAAAAGGCGAGCGCGTCTGGCCAAAAGCGCAGGATGACGCCAGTTTTGTGCTGGTGGATGCCTCCTGTTCCGCCGAGGCGGTGGCGCGTATCTCGCCGCGCACGGCGACGTTCCATAAAGGACAACTGGTATGGGGGAGTGTGACAGGGTGATGTGCATTTGACGCGTTTGTAACGGCGAGCAGTAACCCCAGGGATGGGGGCGCCTGAATATGGCTTTGTTGGCTTTGACTCTCCTGAACATGAGAAATAGTGTGTGGTTCCACTAACCACACAGCAAATCTTACGAGTCGCCTTAAGCATTCGGCAACGCATAATACTTCACCGGTTTACCATCTTCATTTCCATCAACATGCGGCTGGTCTGTAACGGCTTATCCAGCATATTTTGCTGGAATTGGCCGAACGCCTGACGGGCGTCCTTAATTGCGACTTTTGCGGCATTAAGCGATTGTTGTGCCATTTTCGCAAAATGAATTTATTGGCGTTGGTGGTATTCGTTTTTGTCGGCGTTCAGTAGCAGAGCAACCAGCGTTTCATCGCCCTTAATGTCAATCTCACTCATTTAATTGTCTCGTTGAATAGTGACTGGACGTTATTAGAAGCCGCGCACTCCATGAAAAAGTTTCATCCGTAAGCCCGGCGGCAAAAAATAAAATCCACAATCTTTGTGTCAAAAAGCATAAATTCTGTGAATTATTCCCATCAAGCGATTTAAATTTCTTACGCATGTGTTTGATCAATGTTTTTATGAGATATATAACGTTTTGTAGATGTAAAAATCGAGACTTTTCCTATAATGAGCGGGCGGTTTTTTTCCTTGCTGGTGATGTTCTGCCCTGCAAATTTCTTTTCCTTCACTCAAGGTATTTAGATGTTTTCGCTGACTTCGTTCCTCGACACGTTAACCTCTGTTAATCCAGAAAATGTGCCGATTTATGTCGCTATTGTGGTTGGGGTTTTGTTGTTGGGTTTCATTGTCCGTTACGCTATTCCTTCATTTAGGGTTTCAGCACGCTTTAAACAAAAAGCGAAAGCAATTCGGCTACTTGGCAATGAAAAACCGGCACAACAACTCGAAAAATTAGACGCGTTATTCTCTGATAAATTTTTTGCGCACCCCTGGAGCGAATTTAAAGAGTCTCTACATCGCCAGTTTGAGTTTGATGAAAACAGCGGGCAAAAAAAAATTAGCGCCATCCGCTCAACGGCTCCGTCGTCAGCATGGTTTACGGAACCGTTATTAGTCGAAATTCCTCTCTATACAGAAGCGTTTAAACATCTCCCTGGCATCCTGACCGGAATTGGGATTATCGGCACCTTTTCGGGGCTGATGATTGGTTTGCACCATTTTGACCCCAGCACGCCAGAGCAGGTCAGCGCCAGTGTCGCTAACCTTTTACGCGACGTTCTGTATGCGTTTTTAGGTTCGGCATTTGCTATTACGTTCTCTATTCTGGTCACCATGTTTGAAAAATGGCGACTGGCGCAATGTTATAAAAATCTTGAACTCCTTACCGCCAGCATTGACCAGCTTTTTGAAGGCGGCGTCGGTGAAGATTACCTTTCGCAACTTCTTTCCAGTACTAAAGAAAACACCACCCATGCGAGGCAACTTAAGGATGGTCTGGTCACTGACCTGCGTGAAATGCTGCAAAACCTGGTAGATAGCCAGATGCGGGAAAATCAAAAGCTGGCAGAGACATTATCAACGACATATCGCGAGTCAGGCCAACAGTTTGCTGAACAGGTCAGTGGCGCTATTGAAACCAGTCTGAAAAATCCGCTGGATAAAATTGCTGGTGTGGTGCAAACCGCTTCCGGCGATCAGAGCCATCGTGTGCAGTCGATGCTGGAGAACGTCCTGACTGCCTTTATGAGCAAAATGGATAACACCTTTGGTCAGCAGTTCACCACCATGCAGGAGATGATGGGGCGTTCTGTGGAAGCCATTCAGTCGATGCAAAGCGGTTTTTCTACGTTGTTGCAGGATATGCGTCAGGCCGGGGATGACTCACGTCAGGGCAGCGCGCAACTGATCTCTCAACTGTTAAGCGAAATGAAAAGCGGTCAGCAGGAGATGCAGGCAGGGATGAATGAGATGCTGCGTAGTTTGCAGGAGTCCGTTGCCCGTATTGGCGCAGAAGGTGAGGGTGCGGGCGAACGGATGGCACAACAACTGGAAAAAATCTTTGCCGACAGTGAAGCGCGTGAAAAAGCGATGGCGGAACAGATGCGCGCTTTTATTGAGGCTATCCAGTCCAGTGTTCAGCAAGGGCAAAATGAAACCATGGAAAAAATGGCGGCTTCTGTGGATACGCTTGGCAGTCATATGGCAACGCTTTTCGCACAACTGGAAAATGGCCAGCAGCAACTTAATCAGCAGCAAAATCAGGCGCAAAATCTGCTGATAGGCAATATGAGCAAAGGGGTGGAAGCGCTGACGCAAAACCTGGCGGGCGTATTCAGCCAACTAGAGTCCGGGCAAAAACAGATGAGCCAGACTCAGGAACAAGGGCAACGCGTGCTGCATGAAGAGACTCAGCAGCTCCTGGCACGTAGCGAAGCGCGTGAGCAGGCGGCGGCCGAGCAACAACAACAGTTTATGACGTCGTTACAGCAAACCATGCATTCCAGCCAGGATGCCCTGCGAGAGAAAATGACCAGCGGTATTGATCAATTGGGTAGCCAACTTGGCAGCCTGTTTGGACAACTGGAAGAAGGTCAGAAGTCGCTCAGTCAGCAACAGCAATCAGCGCAGAGTGCGTTGCAACAGGAAGCGCAGCGAATCATTGGTCAGCTTGAAAGTCAGGTTGAGTCGCTGATGCAGATGCTACGTGAACAGCAATCAGCCTCTGGCGAGTTGCTGCAACGGATGGCGCAAAACACCACGCGCCATCTGGAAGAGATACAAACAGGAGCCGACAAAATGCGCGTGGCCGCCGACCGCTTTGAAGCTGCGGGCGATCGCGTTGCCGAGGCTAATCAATTGACCGCCGAGGTGCTGAATAGCACGCAACAGGCAGGGCGCACGCTTTCCGGTGCCAGCGCGGAGTTGGGGGCATTGATTGCTGATTATCGTAATACCCGTGAAGTCGTGGCGAATGCCATAACCGCACTCGAAACGCTGATTAACCGTAGCCATGATGAACAATCATCCCGCAGCCGTTTTGTTGACGATCTGAAGGCGTATTCCGAACGCCTGCAACAATATAACCGCGAGGCTCAGGAGTTTCTGCATAACATTGCCGAGGTGATGGGAACCAGTTTTGAATCCTTTACGACCGGGGTGGAAAACGGCCTGAATCGTTCACTACAGGAGATGGATACGCAACTGACTAAAGCGGCAGGAGCCTTAAGTTCTTCGGTTGAGATTATCGGTGAAAGCGTGGATACGCTGGAAACGGTACTCCGTCATCGTCGCGCGTAAGGAACAGGCTGATGTTTAACCGGGTATTTAATGGCAGGCAACGGCGCAGCGATGAAGCGGAAAAACCTTTCTGGATCTCCTATGCAGATCTGATGACTGCCATGATGGTGTTGTTTCTGGTGGTGATGGTGGCGTCGCTTAGCTCTGTTACGCAGCGAATTCAGCAGGCGGAAGCCGGGGAGAGATCGCGCGGGCATGATATCGCTCGCCTGTGTGAAAAACTTGAACTTCAGGCAAAAAATCTCAACAAGACGATTCAGGTTGACTGCCATGATAACCGTATCAGCTTTGGTGAAGCAGGGCGTTTTGAGCACAATCGCTTCGCGCTTAACGCCGAAGGATTACAGGCGCTACAGGATGTGGTGCCGTTAGTGCTGGAGGCGGCAAATAGCGATGAAGGCAAAAAATGGTTTAAGCAAATTGTTATAGAAGGTTTTACGGATACCGATGGTTCTTATCTCTATAACTTGCATCTTTCGTTGCAACGCTCGGAGTGGGTGATGTGCAGTTTGCTGGATAGCAGAAGCGCGCTACAGCAAAAAATAACCCCGGAACAGCAAGTCCAGATCCGCAAATTATTTCTGGCGGGTGGGGTTTCGTTCAACAATGCGAAAGAGAGCAAAGAGGCCAGCCGTCGCGTAGAACTGCGGATGCAATTCTTTGGCCTGAAAGACAAAAAGCACGATGAAAGCATGGATGTTGTTCCAGGCATTAGCCAGGAAACCTGTCAGCTAGGAATCATGCAATGACTTCCGCTATTGAAAAACTGAAAACCCGCTTACTTCCCTACAGAGAGCAGAACGCGCAGCCGACGGTAAGCCACGCTTTTAACTATCTTCAGCGCGTTATCGCGCAACTTGAGAGAAAGGTAGATGCTCGCGCGGTGAAGATGGTTCCCCCTCTGGAGAAACGCCGACAGGCCATTGCCCGACTGCGTGCGGGGGAGATGCCAAAGCCCTTCGAATGGAAGATGATTTTTTTTGGCCTCAATGACGTAGCAGAAGGCGATCTGTTTGAAATTGCATTGATGGATGATGCAACAAACTTTGCGAGAATTATCGCTGAAATTGAACAAAAAATTGCGCAGCGGCGGTTAACGCGGCGGGAATGGCTGGCGTTATGTACCAGCTACTTTGGTCATGCCAGCGATACGCCAGAAAAGAATCCGCAGTGGCTGCAGCTACGCACGCAGATTGCCCACGGTTTTCAACAGCTTAAGGAGAGTGCGCCGCGTCAGATGTCCTGGATGTCGGTCATTGGCACCTATAGCGATATTTTTACCGATAATGCAGGGTTTCTTCTCGGACAACAGCTCGGGCGCGGAGAAATAACGGATATTTCGGTGCTGGAGAAAGTTGCGCAAATTCCGCAAACCAGTTGGTTATGGCGCAAAATTGTTAACCACCTGATCAATGAGATTTTTCGCCAGAATGACGATGATTTTCAGCAGAAAATTAATTCGCTTATCGCGTTAAGCCGCCAGCTTACGCGGTTTAAAGATAATATTCTGGCAGCCACTTTGACCCGTTATTATCAGTCGGCTTTTAAACATCAAACACATTTCGAACTCAAGCAATTGGCCCTGGAATATTGGGGAAATCCGCAGTTAACCAGTCGTAATAAAAGCTGGCATGTTCACGTTGAAAATCCCGTATTACTGATGGTGCAAGGGTGGTTCGCCAAAGACGACCTGAAACTGTTCTTTGAGTTGCTGAAAGGCAATCGGGATGTTGACCATGCGCGCCTGTTCTACTGGCTACGTTTTGCCAATCAGATGAGCTATACGCGCATTGTGCTGGGCGAAGAGGCGCTGCGATCCAAAGATGCCGATTATGTTGAGTTCAGGGCGAAAAACGCAGGGCGATTAAGCCGCCTGCAAGGCTCTGGTTCACGCGATAACAATGCCATGATTATGCGCATTGGCGATTATCTGTTTGTCGAATTTTCGAAAGTGGGGGCGATGTATGCCTACCATATGGGGAATGCGCCCTTTAATCCGGAAACCGGCATTCTTGATATTGATTATGATCTGAAAGATAAGCGGAATAACCGGCGCAAAGTCCGGTTGCGTTTACCGCATTTGTCGCCGGTATTTCGCTACTCACTCAACCGAATTGAAGGTTGGATGAGCCGATATGACGAAGAACTTCGTAAGTTGGGTATTGATTACGTTGCGGAAGATGTAAATCAGCCCTCTGTCACTTTGGATGCCTCCCGCTTCAATGCGTCAAAGACCGTGAGTCGGCCAGAGCCTGCATCGTTGCCTGAACATGAAGTCAGTGATGCAAAGTCAGACCGGGAAGAGCAAACCAACATCATCGCCTCAGCGTTAAAAGCCAAAAAAGAGCTACCTGGCCGGGAACAGCAAATCCGGGAGGTTATTCGTTCGGTCGATTGTAAAGTGATGGATAAACGAGGGCTGGGGGGCGCAATCCACATTCAGTTCAATGAGCCTGACCATGAAGCGGCGCAAAAATTACTCAGCCTCGGGTTTAAACCGGTGCTGGGTAAATTTACTTACTGGAGCAAATAGTGTTCAAAAAATTGTTGGGTAAATTTATTAAAGAGAATACCTCACTACCCGCTTCATTTGTGCCGCTGTATGTAATGAAAGAGGAGGGCTTTTCTTTCCCCTTTAGTCTTGCTGATAGTGAAGATAACTGGCCTGTCGCCTCATGTCTGGAACAGCTTCATGAGGAAGATTATGTTTCACACTGGTCTGATTGCTGGTTTCTTAGCTGGGATGATTTTTATCGCATCCGGAAAAATGATGACTATGCCAGCAGCCTGGCGATTTTCGCTTTTCCTCCACAGCGCAATCTGACGGCTCATCTTGCTGCAACGGGAAGTATTAGCGATGATACTTTTCGCGTTTTCATTGATAAATGGACGCAGCCCGACGACTATCGCCCCGTCGGAATAACTTGCACGGGAGCCAGCTTTTCCTCTGCGGAAGGCACCTTTGTGTTAAGCGAAGAGAACTGGCAGCTTCTGGACGCACTACAGCAACTCAGATTGCAGCAGCGACAGACGCCGGGCGAAACGGTCAACCAAACCAGTTGGGCTAAAATACGGCGGCAGGCCAAAAAAGCAGGGGCAAAACTGGATGACTATCTCGCAAAAACGATCGTTATCAGGCCAGAATCGTTACAGTTAAAACTGCGAAAATCGCTGGTGGTAGATACTCCGGTACTGGAAATTGAACCGGTTTTTGATGAGCAGCCTGCAAACTGGTTACAGATTTTTGACCGTACGCAACAGGTGCAGGATCGTTACCGTGTTTTAGGGGATGATGGTGTCTTAAATCATGTCATTCTTTCTCCTGAAGTCAAAGACGTCCTGACCTCCGTGCACGCTATTACCGGGCGTCGTGTGGCGGGGGATGATGCGCTCTCATTTGTTCGCAATCCCTACACCTGGATTGGTGAAGAGGCGAGCCAGGTGCTCGATCCTGACGTTTACGAGCAGAATTTACAGGACGCCGGGATCTACTTTTATGATTTTCGTCTGGAGCCGCAGATCGATGAAAACAGGCAAATTGCATCTGTAACGCTTTTTCTCAGCCCCAGAACTGAACAATCCGTGCCGGATGAAACCTATATCTTTAAACGCCCAGGTGAACTGGCGGCGTTGCTCTCTGAACTGGAACAAAAGTTAGCGGCACAACTGCCCGCCGGAGTCTGGCAGGGTTACGATCTGGAGCTTTCCAGATTCAGCCAGGAAGAACTGCAAGGTTATCAGGCGTTGCTTGAAAACTGGCAGCAACAGGCGGCGGGAATGAATTTTACCCACGTTCTCGATCTCAACAAATACAGTGACCGGGTTATCGGGATCGGTGAATTTGAAAAAATCAGTTCGCCTTATCTGGTCAAAAGTGAAAGTGAAAAATGGCTTCCGGAGAACCTTGCGCAAGAGATGTGCGAGGTCATGTTCTCTGGCTGGGATCTCGATAATCATCAACATTTTCAGGAACTGGAAGAGCGGCTGGAAGAGGCAAAAGCCACGGATGCGCCGGAAGTTGCCATGCCCTGGAACGACAACCTTTTGCCTCGCGAAGAAGCAGAAATTTTCCACGATAAATGGAAAAAGAAAATCGATGGCGAAACAAATGATGGCGTAAGCAGTGAACCGGTTAGTCGTGCCGTTCTGCTGATAGAACAAAATATTGAGCAGGCGCTGTATGTTAAACAACGGCGGGATTCCTTGCTCGGCGCACATCAGGCAGAAGTCGAACTGCCGATGATCCTCAAAACGTCCATTCAGCTACGTGAACATCAGCGTAAAGGGGTGGCGTGGCTCCAACAGTTGTATCTAAAGTCGCCAACCGAGACGGCGGGATGTTTACTGGCGGACGATATGGGGTTGGGTAAAACCTTACAGATTTTAACCTTTCTCATCTGGCATCGAGAACGTTTCCCGGATGCGCCCCCCTCGCTGATTGTTGCTCCGGTATCGTTACTCGATAACTGGGAACGTGAGGTCGGGAATTTCTTCCTGCGCGAGCAGGTGTCGATTTTAAAACTTTATGGTAATGAGCTTAAGGCGAAGAAGTGCGCGAAAGAGAGCATTCCTCAGGCACTTAAAAGCAAGGGCATTAAGAACTTACTGCAAAATGACTGGGTGGGTGACGCGCATATTGTTCTTACTACCTACGAGACGTTGCGCGATCAGGAATTTTCCCTGGCTCGTCAGCCCTGGTCCATAATGGTGTGCGACGAAGCGCAGAAAATCAAAAATCCGGCGGCATTAATAACCCAATCGGCAAAAGCCATTCAGGCGCAATTTAAAGTCGCATGTACCGGAACACCAGTCGAAAACACCCTTGTCGATCTGTGGTGTTTATTTGACTTCGTTCAGCCGGGGTTGTTGGGGGCTTTAAATAATTTTGGTAAAGATTATCTGCGCCCCATTGAGCAACAGAATGATAATGCTGTCCTCGAATCGCTACGCAAATTAATAGAACCGCAGACACTGCGCCGCACCAAAGAAGAAGTAGCGAAAGATCTGCCGGATAAGATTGAAGATCAGTACTGTAAACAGTTGAATATGCTGCCATTGCAACGGGATCTCTATACCCACTCGGTTGTAAGCTGGCAAAACCAACAGGAGATCAGCGAAGGGCTGGATCAACGAGGCTCAGGTATGCTGGGGTTGCTGCATCGGTTGAAACTTATTTGCGCATGGCCTTATTCCGTAAGTGCAGATTTGCGCTTACGTAACGATGCTCCGAAAGTAAAATGGCTGCTGGAGACGTTAAACACCATTCGCCAGTCATCTGATGACAAAGTGATTATTTTTACGGAACTGCGCGATATTCAACGAGAGCTGCAACATCTGATTGCGCAGAATTTTGGCTTTAAGCCTTTTATTATTAATGGTGATACCAGCACCAAATCTGGCAGTGACCAAAATCGTCAGAGCCTGATCGATGCATTTCAATCAACGCCAGGTTTTAACGTTATTATTTTATCCACCATCGCCGTTGGGTTTGGCGTCAATGTCCAAAAAGCGAATCATGTCATCCACTTTACCCGCTGTTGGAATCCGGCGAAGGAAGATCAGGCGACTGACAGAGCCTACCGCATTGGGCAGCAGAAAGATGTTTACGTCTATTATCCGACAGTGCGTGATAGCCAGTTAATGACTTTTGAAGAAACGCTGGATGAATTACTGAACCGACGCAGAGCGTTGGCCAGAGATATGCTCAAAGGGGCAAGCGATCTGACCGCCGCAGATTTTGAAGCGGTGCTGGCGGGCGCTCCCCCGGCATAGGGAACGCAATGGTTGATGACAAGACTTAAAAGAGCGCGAAGTTGCCCCCTTCTATAACCCTGAATATGCCGGGGCAGGGCAAGTCAACCGACAGGGATTCGGTGTTGCTTGGTTTATGAATAATAAATATATTTTGTGAATGTATGAGTTGACATTTATATGAAAAAAATCATAATTCCATCAAGTTTGCATGGGGCGCTTTCTGTATCTTATGCATCGCACCAAAGCCTGACAGCGAATAATACTGTAAGGCTCATATCAAAAACCGCCATTAGCTCATCAGGAAGAGCAGACGACAACCAGGATTGTTGTATGGTACGGGGTTCGAGGCCTCGATGGCGGTCCAACTTCTCAATTAAGTTGATGACCTGGATATACCATTATCAGCTCATCGCTGTGTTAGCCCTTCATAAATCAGCCGTAGCGCGAAGACACCGATAATTGCACCAATAATCCGACTGGCGACATGCTGCATACGCCCGTATGCGCGACGCACGGTCGGTAAAGAAAACGCCTGGCTAAGAAATACACGCCAGATAACAGACGCGAGCACAATTCCTGCCCAGGCCATTAAACGCGCCCAGGTCGGCGTTTCTGCATTTAACGTCACTGAGAAGATACTGATAAAAAATAAAACTGTTTGTGGATTAGAGAGATCGGTAATTAATCCACGGCGGAAAAATACATACCACGGGGCACTAAGGGGCTGTTGTAGCGCGCTCATCTGTGGTGTTGATTGTCGGCGCATACTGTTCCAGGCAAACCATAAGAGATAAGTGCCGCCGACGATTTTAATGAGTGAGAAAATCTCTTCACACTGGGTAATGAGCGTTGCCATTCCAAACAACCCCAGCCCGGAATAGATGGCATCGCCCAACGCGACACCAAGCCCGGTGAGTACGCCCGCGCGACGGCCTGAAGCCAGACTGGTTTGAACCACGACAAAGAGATTTGCCCCGGGATTAAAAAAGGTGATAACGAACAGTCCAACGGTCAGGTAAACGGCGTGCAAAGGAACCATAGTGATTTCACTCATAAATAAGCTGAATTAACTTCATCATATTTATAGTAAAAATGACTGAATGCGAGCGCGATCACAAAGAACGCGGATCTAAAAAGAGTGCCACCTGTACGCGACAGGTGGCAAAGTGGCATTAAAAGAGATATTTCATGCCCAGCATTCCCTGGGTATCGCTGTAACCGTTGTCACCCAACTGCTGGGCGACGTTGCCCCACAGTTGCAGACGCGGATTAAGCTGACCTTCCACCCCGACTTTTAACTCACCGATGTTACGCGCACCGATGATTTCATCGCTGATGCCATCCATCTTCACACTGTAATTGCGGGAGTTATAAATCCAGTTGGCTTCCACAAAAGGCTGGAAGGAACGCTCTTTATGATCATCAAGAGCATTATGGCCTTGCAGATACGCTTTCACCCCCAGACGCGTTTGCAGGTTGCCTTCGGTGCTGTCCTCAACCAGAGTGCCATTGTCTTCAGTATGATTGTCTGCCTTCACATCCATCCACGTCAGTTGCATTTTTGGCTGCAACCAGTAGCTGGTACGCGCATCGGCGCTTTCACCAAGACGGAAGGTATAACCCGCTTCAATGGCGGCGGTGATGCCGTCAGAGTGATATTTCTCACCCGGCAGGTACTCGCCGGAGACGGTGTTATCAAACCAGTTATAGAGCAACCAGCTATCAACATAAGTCCCGGTTTTGTCCGCTTCGTTAGCGTACCAGGTGCCATACACCCCCACACTGTAGCCGTCGATTTGCCCACGTGAGCTGTACCCGGTCAGGTTGGAATGGGTGTGACTCTTGCTGTTGGCATAGCCAGCCATTAAGCCGAGATGCCAGCGATCAAGGTCATTACTGCTCCATTGTGCGAGGTCGCCGCCCAGTTGCAGAACATAACGGTTGCTCTGGGTGCTCAATTCATCCGAACGATCTTTAAAGCGATTATGCCCGCCAATGTTACGCATCCACAGGCTGGTTACTTTCTGCTCGCCGGTCAGCAGGTCGGTGTATTGTGTTTCCCCCAGACGGTCATGCAGTCGGGTATTAAACAGCGTATTTGCCGCCTGAATATTGGCCAGATAGCTGCCAATTTCCGGGCGATACAGATGTTTTCGTTCTGGTTGTGGAACAGATGGCGTAACAGGTGGCTCCGGTGTCACAGGCGGTTCTGGTGTTACAGGGGGTTCTGGTGTTACAGGTGGCTCAGGGTCTGGTTCCGGGATGACGGGCAGTTCCGGTGGGGTATACGGTCCTGCGGGAATTTCACTGGTTAAAAACCAGTTCTGGTTGTCGCTTTTTACCACGTTGTAGTCATAGGGACCGGCAACAATACGACCTTCTTTACTGAAAACGCCCTCTGACAGGCCGTCAACCTCCACAATTTTTATCCCTTCCAGAGTATCCGCGCCCAGACCGCCCGCATTGTTGACCATGACGCGGGTACTACCGGAAGTATCACCTTTTACGATGAGTTTATCCGTTACGGAATTATCATCGCCTAATACCGTATGCATGACTAACAAACCATCATTGGCAGTATAGTTACCGTTAATGGTCAGTGTGGTCGGCGTGAACTCGTGGCCATTTTCATACGCAGACAACGTTGCTGTTCCAGCCAGTGCCAGCGTTTTTAACGTTTGTGAATAACCGTTTAAATCGAGATCTCCACCGCTGTCGACAATATAATCGGAGTTGGGGCTGAAGGTATCTACTTTACCAGCGCGTAGGCTGCCTTTAGTTATATAGGTATCACCAGTATAGATATTCGAGCCGGATAATGTGGTTGTTCCGGAACCTACCTGGTTAACCTGGCCTTTACCGTCTATGTATGAGGTCAGAACAAAATCAGCGTTGGTGTGATTAAAGTTTAATATTGAAGTGGTTGACGCATTTGTCCCCCCTAAATAAATTCGGGGTGTATTAATTGAACCAGCAGGCTGCGCAGCCTCACCTTGCGCACCTCCAATATTTAACATTCCTGTTCCGTTAGAGGAGACACCAACCCAGATATATGAATTCGCATTGATTACACCATCGTTGCTGACAGTGAGAATTCCGGTAGTATCAGAAACGGAAGATGTATTATATCCGCCAAGAAGTATATATGGGGCATTTACTGTTGAATTTTTGTCGGCAACCAGAACTTCTCCATAGCTACTCTGGTTAGCTGACAGAGAAGAATTGGCGTCAACATACCCAATATTCATTTGAGTCAGGGAAGTGAGTGTTCCGCCATTAGTAACAGATACTTTCCCTGTTCCCTGATCGCCAACAATAGCAATTTTAGAGGTGACTGATGAGCTTTCCCCATCAATAACCAACGTCCCCCTGGCATCACCATAAAACTCACCCACTCTTATTGATTGCAGGCCACTTATCTTACTACCATCTAACACGTATAACGTACCGGAGCCTTCGTTAGTGCCTAAAAAAATATTGGAGGAAGGTGTGTCGAACTGCCAGTTGGTATGGTTTGTTAAAGTGATGGAGCCTTCAGCATTATTACCAATGCTGGCTGCTGAAGTGGTAAGTGAAAGATTATCAATGAGTAATGAACCATTAGAGTCTTCACCTACTTTCAATGAGTTAAAATGCTCCCATCCGGGATCGTAGCCTTCTGACGCAATGAGTTTTATCTCTTCATTATTATTAATGACAACATTACTATCTGAATTTACAGGTGGGGTGATAGCCAAGGATACTGGCGTAAATAATATGGTATAAATGGCTATCGCCCGTGTCGATAAGCTTTTTTTTGCTGATTTCATATCACTCACTTTTATCCTTAAAAATTAAATGGCGAAATGCTTTTTTATTGCACATCTTTTCTTCCTGAAACCTTGCAAGGCGTAAGCATGCAATTCTCTAAATAAGAATATCTGTAACAGAGGCTGCAATAAATATATTAAAGTGTTAGTTATTTATTGCATTGATAGCTTTTTGTGGTTTGTCATCGATGTCAATATGTTAACATGGTATTTTTGAAAAAAATAATAATAAATCGTCTTAAGAACTATAAAAGTGCAATAAGTAAAGCTTATATAAATCAATTAAATAGATGGTTAAAGTTTTTTATTAAGAAAAATGATGTGGACTTCATGATTTTTACATTGAGTTTCTGGCAGGGTGAAAATTTGAGATTATTATAAAAAATAATTCAAATGATACCAGCGACAATTGCAGGAAGAGTTATTAACTGGCAGGAGAAGTGGGATTCACATTAAGAATAATACAAATATATTCTCTTTTGCTATAGATTTTTCTTAATCGCTGAACTACTTATTAATCAACCCTGATGATGACTGTTAGCTTCAGGGTATTAGCCTAATCACACATCATGGAGTTCACCGATGAAAACTGGAACTAAGCTCTTAGTTGGTGCGTTAGCTTTTGTTGTCACAAACGTTTATGCAGCGGAATTGATGACCAAAGCGGAATTTGAAAAGGTTGAATCGCAATATGAAAAAATAGGTGATATTTCAACCAGTAATGAAATGTCTACCGCAGATGCGAAAGAAGATTTGATCAAAAAAGCGGATGAAAAAGGGGCTGATGTGTTAGTGCTGACCTCCGGTCAGACTGACAATAAGATCCACGGCACGGCAAATATTTATAAGAAGAAGTAATTCTTAAGTCCATGTAAACATGCCTAATGCGCACGTTTATCAGTAAATGCAACATATTGATATTCATAGTTTTGCAGGCCGGATGAGGCGTTCACGCCGCGTCCGGCAATTTAATTTTTTAATCGCCGCCAGAACGTCGTGCGGCTGATGCCTAAATAATTCGCTGCTGCTGTTTTATCGCCGTTAAATTTCTCCAGCGCCTGCCGTGGTGTCAGCACGGTGGCGGCGATAACGTTAACCGATTCTTTGGCCAGTTCTGGCAATAATCGCTGCAGAAATTGCAGCGTTAAATCTGGCATCGGTTCCACGCTTAAAAATAGCGCCAGTCGTTCCATCATATTGCGTAGTTCGCGAATATTCCCCGGCCACTTATAGTGCAATAACACCGCCTGGCAGGTATTTAACCCCTCGCGTAACGCAGCAGAATACGGGGCGGCAAGTGCTGCCAGTGACACTTTCAAAAAGCTTTCCGCCAGCGGCAGAATATCCGCAACCCGCTCGCGTAGTGGGGGTAACTGCAGGCGCAAAATACTCAGCCGATAAAACAGATCACGGCGAAACCGCCCTTGCTGCATATCCTCTTGCAGATTGCAGTGGGTGGCGCTGATAACTCGCACATTCACCGGAATCGGTTGATGCCCGCCGACGCGGGTGACCTCTTTTTCTTCCAGTACCCGCAGCAGGCGAGTCTGCAACGGCAGCGGCATTTCGCCTATCTCATCCAGAAACAGTGTGCCGCCGTGGGCAATTTCGAACAGCCCGGCGCGGCCTCCGCGTCGCGAGCCGGTAAATGCCCCTTCCTCATAGCCAAACAACTCCGCTTCCAGCAGTGATTCAGCAATCGCCCCGCAGTTAACGGCAACAAACGGATGCGATTTTTTCCCCTGTCGCGCATCGTGGCGGGCAACGTATTCCCGATGAATTGCCTGTGCTGCCAGCTCTTTGCCGGTTCCTGTTTCTCCCTCAATCAGCACCGCAGCATTTGAGCGGGCATACAGCAAAATGGTTTGCCGCACCTGTTCCATCTGTGGCGATTGACCGAGCATATCGCCCAGAACGTAGCGAGTACGCAGCGCGTTGCGGGTCGCATCGTGGGCGTTATGGCGTAGCGTCATGCGCGTCATATCCAGCGCATCGCTGAATGCCTGGCGCACGGTGGCGGCAGAATAGATAAAAACGCCGGTCATCCCGGCTTCTTCTGCCAGATCGGTAATTAGCCCAGCACCAACTACCGCTTCGGCGCCGTTGGCTTTCAGTTCGTTGATCTGCCCACGTGCGTCTTCTTCGGTGATGTAGCAGCGTTGGTCGAGGCGCAAATGAAACGTTTTTTGAAAAGCCACCAGCGCCGGGATAGTTTCCTGATAGGTGACGACGCCGATAGACGAGGTGAGTTTTCCTGCTTTTGCCAGTGCCTGTAATACATCAAAGCCGCTGGGTTTAATCAGAATCACCGGCACCGACAGGCGGCTTTTCAGGTACGCGCCGTTAGAGCCTGCGGCGATGATGGCGTCGCAGCGTTCGCTTGCCAGTTTCTTACGGATGTAGGCCACCGCTTTCTCAAAGCCAAGCTGGATAGGGGTAATGTTCGCCAGGTGATCAAACTCGAGGCTGATATCGCGAAACAGCTCGAACAAGCGCGTCACCGATACTGTCCAGATAACCGGTTTATCGTCGTTAAGTCGAGGTGGATGTGCCATTGCGCGCCATAAATCAAGAAACCGAATATTGGGTTTAGACTTGTTTCATCATTGTTGCAATGAAACGCAGTGAAACATTGTCTGAAACGTTAACTGAAACGCATATTTGCGGATTAATTAAGCGTGATTTTAATAAATCATTGAAATTTAATACTTAGTTTGATTTGAGTAATTGTGGCACAGCCCTTGCTTTGTGTTTATCAACGAAATAACAAGTTGATAACAAAGGATGGGCTATGTCTCTACACTCTCCAGGTAAAGCGTTTCGCGCCGCACTCACCAAAGAAACCCCGTTGCAAATTGTCGGCACCATTAACGCTAACCATGCGTTGCTGGCACAGCGTGCCGGATATCAGGCAATTTATCTCTCCGGCGGCGGTGTGGCGGCCGGTTCGCTGGGGTTGCCCGATCTCGGTATTTCTACCCTTGATGATGTACTGACCGATATTCGCCGTATTACCGACGTTTGCTCGCTGCCGTTGCTGGTCGATGCTGATATTGGTTTTGGCTCTTCGGCCTTTAACGTCGCTCGTACCGTTAAATCGATGATTAAGGCCGGTGCGGCGGGGCTGCATATTGAAGATCAGGTTGGTGCGAAACGCTGCGGTCATCGTCCGAATAAAGCGATCGTCTCGAAAGAGGAGATGGTGGATCGGATCCGTGCGGCGGTGGATGCGAAAACCGATCCTGACTTTGTGATCATGGCGCGCACCGATGCGCTGGCGGTTGAAGGGCTGGACGCGGCGATTGAGCGTGCGCAGGCTTACGTTGAAGCCGGTGCCGAGATGTTGTTCCCGGAGGCGATTACCGAACTCGCCATGTACCGCCAGTTTGCCGATGCGGTGCAGGTGCCGATCCTTGCCAACATTACCGAATTTGGCGCTACGCCGCTGTTTACCACCGATGAATTACGCAGCGCTCATGTCGCAATGGCGCTGTACCCTCTGTCAGCGTTCCGCGCCATGAACCGCGCTGCCGAACATGTCTACAACGTCCTGCGTCAGGAAGGCACGCAGAAAAGCGTCATCGACACCATGCAAACCCGCAACGAGCTGTACGAAAGCATCAACTACTACCAGTACGAAGAGAAGCTCGACGATCTGTTTGCCCGTAGTCAGGCGAAATAAAACAAACGCCCGTTGGTTGTATCCGACAACCGATGCCTGATGCGCCG
>NZ_KE137149.1:1492148-1680353 GCF_000408525.1 Escherichia sp. KTE96
ATCCCGACCCTACAAATGATAACAATGACGAGGACAACATGAGCGACACAACGATCCTGCAAAACAGTACCCATGTCATTAAACCGAAAAAATCTGTGGCACTTTCCGGCGTTCCGGCGGGCAATACGGCGCTCTGCACGGTGGGTAAAAGCGGCAATGACCTGCACTACCGTGGTTACGATATTCTCGACCTCGCAGAACATTGCGAATTTGAAGAAGTGGCGCATCTGCTGATCCACGGCAAGCTGCCGACCCGTGACGAACTCGCCGCCTACAAAACGAAACTGAAAGCCCTGCGTGGTTTACCGGCTAACGTGCGTACCGTGCTGGAGGCCTTACCTGCGGCGTCGCACCCGATGGATGTCATGCGCACAGGCGTTTCTGCGCTCGGCTGTACGCTGCCGGAAAAAGAGGGGCACACCGTCTCAGGCGCGCGGGATATTGCTGACAAATTATTGGCGTCGCTGAGTTCGATTCTTCTCTATTGGTATCACTACAGCCACAACGGCGAACGCATCCAGCCGGAAACCGATGACGACTCCATCGGCGGCCACTTCCTGCATCTGCTGCATGGCGAAAAGCCGTCGCAAAGTTGGGAAAAGGCGATGCAAATTTCGCTGGTGCTGTACGCCGAACACGAGTTTAACGCCTCCACCTTCACCAGCCGGGTTATTGCGGGCACCGGTTCTGACATGTATTCAGCCATTATCGGCGCAATCGGCGCACTGCGTGGGCCGAAACACGGCGGGGCGAATGAAGTTTCGCTGGAGATCCAACAACGCTACGAAACGCCGGATGAAGCCGAAGCGGATATTCGTAAACGCGTGGAAAACAAAGAAGTGGTCATTGGTTTCGGGCACCCGGTTTATACCATTGCCGATCCGCGCCATCAGGTGATCAAACGTGTGGCGAAGCAGCTCTCGCAGGAAGGCGGTTCACTGAAGATGTACAACATCGCCGATCGTCTGGAAACGGTGATGTGGGAGACGAAAAAGATGTTCCCCAATCTCGACTGGTTCTCTGCCGTTTCCTACAACATGATGGGCGTCCCCACTGAGATGTTCACTCCGCTGTTTGTCATCGCTCGCGTTACCGGCTGGGCGGCGCACATTATTGAACAACGTCAGGACAACAAAATTATCCGTCCTTCCGCGAATTACGTTGGACCGGAAGACCGTCAGTTTGTTGCGCTGGATAAGCGCCAGTAAACCTCTACGAATAACAATAAGGAAACGTACCCAATGTCAGCTCAAATCAACAACATCCGCCCGGAATTCGACCGTGAAATCGTTGATATTGTCGATTACGTCATGAATTACGAAATCAGTTCCAGAGTGGCCTACGACACCGCCCATTACTGCCTGCTCGATACCCTCGGCTGTGGTCTGGAAGCGCTGGAATATCCAGCCTGTAAAAAACTGCTGGGGCCAATTGTCCCCGGCACCGTCGTACCTAACGGCGTGCGTGTCCCCGGAACTCAGTTCCAGCTCGACCCTGTCCAGGCTGCGTTTAACATCGGTGCGATGATCCGCTGGCTCGATTTCAACGATACCTGGCTGGCAGCGGAGTGGGGCCATCCTTCCGACAACCTCGGCGGTATTCTCGCCACGGCGGACTGGTTATCCCGCAACGCGGTCGCCAGCGGCAAAGCGCCATTGACCATGAAGCACGTGCTGACCGCAATGATCAAAGCCCACGAAATTCAGGGCTGCATCGCGCTGGAAAACGCCTTTAATCGCGTCGGCCTCGACCACGTTTTGTTAGTGAAAGTGGCTTCCACCGCCGTGGTGGCCGAAATGCTCGGCCTGACCCGCGAGGAAATTCTCAACGCTGTTTCGCTGGCGTGGGTGGACGGTCAGTCGCTGCGCACCTATCGTCATGCGCCGAACACCGGCACGCGTAAATCCTGGGCGGCGGGCGATGCCACATCCCGCGCGGTACGTTTGGCGCTGATGGCGAAAACCGGCGAAATGGGTTATCCGTCAGCCCTGACTGCGCCGGTGTGGGGCTTCTACGACGTCTCCTTCAAAGGTGAGTCGTTCCGCTTCCAGCGTCCGTACGGTTCCTACGTTATGGAAAATGTGCTGTTCAAAATCTCCTTCCCGGCGGAGTTCCACTCCCAGACGGCAGTTGAAGCGGCGATGACGCTCTATGAACAGATGCAGGCTGCAGGTAAAACAGCGGCGGATATCGAAAAAGTGACCATCCGCACCCACGAAGCCTGTATTCGCATCATCGACAAAAAAGGGCCGCTCAATAACCCGGCTGACCGCGACCACTGCATTCAGTACATGGTGGCGATCCCGCTGCTGTTTGGGCGCTTAACGGCGGCAGATTACGAAGACAAGGTTGCGCAAGATAAACGCATCGACGCCCTGCGCGAGAAGATCACTTGCTTTGAAGATCCGGCGTTTACTGCCGACTACCACGACCCGGAAAAACGCGCTATTGCCAACGCCATTACCCTTGAGTTCACCGACGGTACGCGCTTTGAAGAAGTGGTGGTGGAGTACCCAATTGGTCATGCCCGCCGCCGTCAGGATGGCATTCCGAAGCTGGTCGATAAATTCAAAATCAACCTTGCGCGCCAGTTTCCGACTCGCCAGCAGCAGCACATTCTGGCGGTTTCTCTCGACAGAACTCGCCTCGAGCAGATGCCGGTCAATGAGTATCTCGACCTGTACGTGATTTAAGCAAACGGCGGTAAGGCGTAAGTTCAACAGGAGAGCATTATGTCTTTTAGCGAATTTTATCAGCGTTCGATTAACGAACCGGAGCAGTTCTGGGCCGAGCAGGCCCTGCGTATCGACTGGCAGACGCCCTTTACGCAAACGCTCGATCACAGCAATCCGCCGTTTGCCCGTTGGTTTTGTGAAGGCCGAACCAATTTGTGCCACAACGCCGTCGACCGCTGGCTGGAGAAACAGCCAGAGGCGCTGGCGCTGATTGCCGTCTCTTCGGAAACAGAAGAAGAGCACACGTTTACCTTTCGCCAGTTATATGACGAAGTGAACGCGGTGGCGTCAATGTTGCGCTCATTGGGCGTGCAGCGCGGCGATCGGGTGCTGGTGTATATGCCGATGATTGCCGAAGCGCACATTACCCTGCTGGCCTGCGCGCGGATTGGTGCTATTCACTCGGTGGTATTTGGTGGATTTGCTTCGCACAGCGTGGCGGCGCGAATCGACGACGCCAAACCGGTGCTGATTGTCTCGGCAGATGCCGGGGCGCGTGGCGGCAAAATCATTCCCTATAAAAAATTGCTCGATGATGCGATAAAGCAGGCGCAGCACCAACCGCGCCACGTTTTGCTGGTGGATCGCGGGCTGGCGAAAATGGCGCGCGTCAGCGGGCGGGATGTTGATTTCGCTTCGTTGCGTCATCAGCACATCGGCGCGCGGGTGCCGGTCGCCTGGCTGGAATCTAACGAAACTTCCTGCATTCTCTACACCTCCGGCACGACCGGAAAACCTAAAGGCGTGCAGCGTGACGTCGGCGGTTATGCGGTGGCGCTGGCAACCTCAATGGAAACCATTTTTGGTGGCAAAGCGGGCGGTGTGTTCTTTTGCGCGTCGGATATCGGCTGGGTGGTGGGGCATTCTTATATTGTCTATGCACCGCTGCTGGCGGGGATGGCGACCATTGTTTACGAAGGGTTGCCGACCTGGCCGGACTGTGGCGTGTGGTGGAAAATTGTCGAGAAATATCAGGTGAGCCGCATGTTCTCAGCGCCGACCGCTATTCGCGTGCTGAAAAAATTTCCTACTGCTGAAATTCGTAAACACGATCTCTCGTCGCTGGAAGTGCTCTATCTGGCAGGAGAACCGCTGGATGAACCGACCGCCAGTTGGGTGAGCAATACGCTGGATGTGCCGGTCATCGACAACTACTGGCAGACCGAATCCGGCTGGCCGATTATGGCGATTGCTCGAGGCCTGGACGACAGGCCGACGCGTCTGGGAAGCCCCGGCGTGCCGATGTATGGCTACAATGTGCAGTTGCTCAACGAAGCTACTGGCGAACCGTGCGGCGTGAATGAGAAAGGGATGCTGGTGGTGGAAGGGCCGCTGCCGCCGGGCTGTATTCAGACTATCTGGGGTGACGACGACCGCTTTGTGAAGACATACTGGTCGCTGTTTTCCCGTCCGGTATATGCCACCTTTGACTGGGGTATCCGCGATGCTGACGGCTATCACTTTATTCTCGGGCGCACTGATGATGTGATTAACGTTGCCGGGCATCGGCTGGGCACGCGCGAGATTGAAGAGAGTATCTCCAGTCATCCTGGCGTTGCCGAAGTGGCGGTGGTAGGGGTGAAAGATGCGTTGAAAGGGCAGGTGGCGGTGGCGTTTGTTATTCCGAAAGAGAGCGACAGTCTGGAAGACCGCGAGGTGGCACACTCCGAAGAAAAGGCAATTATGGCGCTGGTGGACAGCCAGATTGGCAACTTTGGCCGCCCGGCGCACGTTTGGTTTGTCTCGCAGTTGCCGAAAACGCGATCCGGAAAAATGTTGCGCCGCACGATCCAGGCCATTTGCGAAGGACGCGATCCGGGGGATCTGACGACCATTGATGATCCCGCGTCGTTGGATCAGATCCGCCAGGCGATGGAAGAGTAAGGTATTGTCGGACGCGTCGCGCGCCGCATCCGACAACTGTGCTGTGATGCCTGATGCGACGCTGGTGCGTCTTATCAGGCCTACAGGTCTGAACCGTAGGTCGGATAAGGCGCTCGCGCCGCATCCGACAACTGTGCTTTGATACCTGATGCGACGCTGGCGCGTCTTATCAAGTCTACCCACTGTTTTTCCAGAGATAATTTTTTATCCACTTTTTCGCACTCATCCATATAAAAAATATATTCCACCACGGAAACGATTGCTTTTTATTTTCAGATGAATAGAATGCGGCGGATTTTTTGGGTTTCAAACAGCAAACGGAGGAATTTCGTGTCGCAAGATAACAACTTTAGCCAGGGGCCAGTCCCGCAGTCGGCGCGGAAAGGGGTATTGGCATTGACGTTCGTCATGCTGGGATTAACCTTCTTTTCCGCCAGTATGTGGACCGGCGGCACTCTCGGAACCGGTCTTAGCTATCATGATTTCTTCCTCGCAGTCCTCATCGGTAATCTTCTCCTCGGTATTTACACTTCATTTCTTGGCTACATTGGCGCAAAAACCGGCCTGACGACCCATCTTCTTGCTCGCTTCTCTTTTGGTGTTAAAGGTTCATGGTTACCTTCACTGCTGCTGGGCGGCACCCAGGTTGGCTGGTTTGGTGTTGGCGTGGCGATGTTTGCCATTCCGGTGGGCAAGGCGACGGGATTGGATATTAATCTGCTCATCGCCGTCTCTGGTTTACTGATGACCGTCACCGTGTTCTTTGGCATTTCGGCGCTGACAGTTCTTTCTGTAATTGCGGTTCCGGCGATCGCCTGTCTTGGCGGTTATTCCGTGTGGCTGGCCGTTAACGGCATGGGCGGTCTGGAGGCATTAAAAGCGGTCGTTCCCGCACAACCGCTAGATTTCAATGTCGCGCTGGCGCTGGTTGTCGGTTCATTTATCAGTGCAGGTACGCTCACTGCCGACTTTGTCCGTTTTGGTCGCAATGCCAAACTGGCGGTGCTGGTGGCAATGGTGGCCTTTTTCCTCGGCAACTCGTTAATGTTTATTTTCGGTGCGGCAGGTGCTGCGGCATTGGGCATGGCAGATATCTCTGATGTGATGATTGCTCAGGGTCTGCTGCTGCCTGCGATTGTGGTGCTGGGGTTGAATATCTGGACCACCAACGATAACGCGCTCTATGCGTCGGGTTTAGGTTTCGCCAACATTACTGGTATGTCGAGCAAAACCCTTTCGGTCATCAACGGTATTATCGGTACGGTCTGCGCATTATGGCTGTACAACAATTTTGTCGGCTGGCTGACCTTTCTTTCGGCAGCTATCCCTCCCGTTGGCGGCGTAATCATCGCGGACTATCTGATGAACCGCCGCCGCTATGAGCACTTTGCGACCACGCGTATGATGAGTGTCAATTGGGTGGCGATTCTGGCTGTCGCGCTGGGGATTGCCGCAGGCCACTGGTTACCGGGGATTGTTCCGGTCAACGCTGTATTAGGTGGCGCGCTGAGCTATCTGATCCTTAACCCGATTTTGAATCGCAGAACGACAGCAGCAATGACGCATGTGGAGGCTAACAGTGTCGAATAACGCTTTACAGACAATTATTAACGCCCGGTTACCCGGCAAAGAGGGGCTGTGGCAGATTCATCTGCAGGACGGAAAAATCAGCGCCATTGATGCGCAATCCGGCGTCATGCCCGTGACTGAAAACAGTCTGGATGCTGAGAAAGGTTTAGTTTTACCGCCGTTTGTGGAACCGCATATTCACCTGGACACCACGCAAACTGCCGGGCAACCGAACTGGAATCAGTCCGGCACGCTGTTTGAAGGCATTGAACGCTGGGCCGAGCGCAAAGCGTTATTAACCCATGACGACGTTAAGCAACGCGCCTGGCAAACGCTGAAATGGCAGATTGCCAACGGCATTCAACATGTGCGTACCCATGTAGATGTCTCCGACGCAACCCTGACTGCACTGAAAGCGATGCTGGAAGTGAAGCAGGAAGTCGCGCCGTGGATTGACCTGCAAATCGTCGCCTTCCCGCAGGAAGGGATTTTGTCGTATCCCAACGGTGAAGAGTTGCTGGAAGAGGCGCTACGCCTGGGAGCTGACGTAGTGGGGGCGATTCCGCATTTTGAATTTACCCGCGAATACGGCGTGGAGTCGCTGCATAAAACCTTCGCGCTGGCGCAAAAATACGACCGCCTGATCGATGTTCACTGCGATGAGATAGACGATGAGCAGTCGCGTTTTGTCGAAACTGTTGCCGCGCTGGCGCACCGTGAAGGAATGGGCGCGCGCGTCACCGCCAGCCACACCACCGCAATGCACTCTTATAACGGGGCGTATACTTCGCGCTTGTTCCGCTTGCTGAAAATGTCCGGCATTAACTTTGTTGCCAATCCGCTGGTCAATATTCATCTGCAAGGACGTTTTGATACTTATCCAAAACGTCGCGGCATTACGCGCGTCAAAGAGATGCTGGAGTCCGGCATTAACGTCTGCTTTGGTCACGATGATGTCTTCGATCCGTGGTATCCGCTGGGAACGGCGAATATGCTGCAAGTGCTGCATATGGGGCTGCATGTTTGCCAGTTGATGGGCTACGGGCAGATTAACGATGGTCTGAATTTAATCACCCATCATAGTGCCAGAACGCTCAATTTACAGGATTATGGTGTTTCCGCTGGAAACAGCGCCAACCTGATTATCCTGCCTGCAGAAAATGGGTTTGACGCGCTGCGTCGTCAGGTTCCGGTACGTTATTCGGTACGTGGCGGTAAGGTGATTGCCAGTACACAACCGGCACAAACCACTGTATATCTGGATCAGCCGGAAGCCATTGACTACAAACGGTAATCGTCTGGGGTGAACAGCCACTGACTTGTGTCAGTGGCTACCATGATTCATTACTCTGCTACCTTCTTTTGTTCCTGTGCTTATTTAACCTTAAGATTCAACTTTATAATCTTTGTAATAATACTGTTTATCACGCTCGTTTATTTCGCGAATAACCCGACAGGGAACGCCTGCAGCAACGACATTTGGCGGAATGTCTTTTGTTACGACACTGCCCGCGCCAATAACAGAGTTTTCTCCGACGGTGACGCCTGGATTAATGACCACATGACTCCCAATCCAGACATTATTGCCAATCGTTATCGGAAAAGAGTACATCTCTCCGTTTTTTCTCAATTCATGGTGTACAGGGTGCCCGGTAACGGAAAGGGTAACGTTGGGGGCAATCAGTACGTTATCACCGATAGTGACTGTGTGGTCATCGACGATGGTTAAATTAAAATTTGCGTAAAAATTGCGGCCTATATGGATATTGGAACCATAAGAGAAATAAACAGGTGGTTCTATCCAGGCATTTTCTCCTACCGTGGCAAACATTTCTTTAATCAGGCTTTCCCTTTTTTCAACTTCCGATGGATGTGAGTGATTAAACTCATACATCAACGCTTTCCCACGAAGTCTTTTTTCAGGTAAACCTTCGCACATATCGGTAAATAACTTTCCTGCTTTTACTCTTTCGGTCATTGGCATGTTCATTACGATTATTCCGCTCTGGTATGTTGGTCGGATAAGGCGCTCGCGCCGCATCCGACATTGATTGCTTAAGCGACTTCGTTCACCTGCCGACGCAGCAAGGAAAGCGGGCCTGGGCCGCTAAGCGTGAATACGGAAATTAAGGTAAAGCCCAGCGCCACCAGACCCAGCACCAGATAAGCGCCCTGGAAACCGATGCTTTCATACATATTGCCCGCCAGAACAGACATGAAAATCATCGCCAGTTGTTTAAAGAAGCAGAAACAGACCAGATAAATTGTTGCCGAAAAACGCACTTCAAACTGGCTGGTAATATATTTAAAGCAGCCCACCAGCAGGAACGGTACTTCAAACATATGCAGTGTTTTTAGAATAACCACTTCCAGCGCCGAGGTGGCGAACGATGAGCCAATAATACGCACAGACATAATGGTGCCAGCCAGCAGCAGGGCATTTTTCCCACCGATGCGATTAATAATCAGTGGTGCAAAGAACATAATCGAAGCGTTAAGTAATTCACCCATTGTTGTGACATAGCCAAATACCCGCGTACCCTGTTCACCAGTGGAGAAAAACGAAGTAAAGAAATTAGCAAACTGTTGGTCAAAAACATCGTAGGTGCAGGAAACACCAATAACATACAGCGATAAGAACCACAGTTTCGGTTGTTTGAACAACTCCAGCGCCAGTTTAAGACTAAATGCGGAATGATTTGCACCTACGGCATTGGCAACCGTGGCGGAAGAAGGTGCATCTGTTTTGGCGAAAAAAAGCAGAACGGCGAGGATGAGCGCACAGCCGGAACCCAGCCAGAAGACAAAGTGGTTATTGATGGTGAACATGATGCCGACAATTGAGGCACACAGCGCCCAGCCAACGCAACCAAACATCCGCGCGCGACCAAATTCGAAATTACTGCGACGGCTGACCTTCTCGATAAATGCTTCTACTGCCGGTGCACCCGCGTTAAAACAGAAGCCAAGATAAATGCCGCCAACAATCGAACCTAATATAATATTATATTGTAACAGTGGGCCAAAGATAAAAATAAAGAACGGCGCAAACATCATTAACATGACGGTAATAATCCATAGCAGATATTTGCGCAGCCCGAGTTTGTCAGAAAGCAGACCAAACAACGGTTGAAATAACAGGGAGAACAGAGAAATAGCAGCAAAAATAATGCCGGTATCACTTTTGCTGATATGGTTGATGTCATGTAGCCAAATCGGGAAAAACGGGAAATAGGCCCCCATGATAAAAAAGTAAAAGAAAAAGAATAAGCCGAACATCCAAAAGTTTGTGTTTTTTAGATAGAACATAATGGATTTCCTTACGCTAAATACGGGCAGACATTGCCTGCCCGGTTATTATTATTTTTGACACCAGATCAACTGGTAATGGTAGTGACCGGCGCTCAACTGGAATTCCGTCGAAACTGACGGACTCCAGGAGTCGTCGCCGCCAATCCCCATATGGAAACCGTCGATATTCAGCCAGCTCCCTTCCTCCGCGTGCAGCAGATGGCGATGGCTGGTGTCCATCAGTTGTTGTTGGCTGTAACGGCTGATATTGAACTGGAAGTCGCCGCGCCACTGGTGTGGGCCATAATTCAATTCGCGAGTTCCGCAGCGTAGACCGTTTTCGCTCGGGAAGACGTATGGGGTATACATCTCTGACAACGGCATATCCCAGCGGTCAAAACAGGCCGCAGTAAGGCGGTCGGGATAGTTTTCTTGCGGCCCTAATCCGAGCCAGTTAACCCGCTCTGCGACTTGTGCCAGTTGGCAGGTCAGGCCCACCCGCGCCGGATGCGGCGTATCACCTGCTACTTCAACATCCACGCTGATGGCCATCTCACCGTGTCCATCAATACGGTAGGTTTTCCGGCTGGTAAATAAGGTTTTCCCCTGATACTGCCACGCGTGGGCAGTCGTAATCAGTACCGCGTCGGTAATCCGATCTGCGGTACACTGCAACAGCACTGCTTCTGCCTGGTAATGGCCTGCCGCTTTCCAGCGCTCTACCCAGGCGTTCGGGTCAATACGAGTCGCTTCGCTTACGCCAATGTCATTATCCAGCGGCGCTCGGGTGAACTGATCGCGCAGCGGGGTCAGCAGTTGTTTTTCATCGCCAATCCACATTTGTGAAAGAAGACCTGACTGGCGGTTGAATTGCCAACGTTTATTACCCAGCCCGATGCAAAAATCCGTTTCGCTGGTGGTCAGTTGCGGGGCGGAGTGGGGCGCAGACGAGAGCGTTACGCGGAGGTTTTCTGCCAGTCGCCATTGCTGCCAGGCGCTGATGTGTCCGGCTTCTGACCACGCGGTCGCGTTTGGTTGCACCACCTGTACCGTGAGCCAAAGTTGCCCGACACTCTCCGGCTGGGGCAGTTCAGGCAATTCAATCAACTGTTTTCCTTGTGGCGCGACAGCCAGAGGCACTTCACCACTCGTTAGCGGCTTGCCATCCAGCGCCAGCGACCAGTGCAGGATTTCGTTATCGCTATGACGGAACAGGTATTCGCTGGTGACTTCGATTGTTCGCCCGGATAAGCGGAACTGGAAAAACTGCTGTTGGTGTTTTGCTTCCGTCAGCGCCGGATGCGGCGTGCGGTCGGCAAAGACCAGACCGTTCATGCAAAACTGGCGATCGTTCGGTGTATCGCCAAAATCACCGCCATAAGCCGACCACGGGTTGCCGTTTTCATCATATTTAATCAGTGACTGATCGACCCAGTCCCAGACGAAGCCGCCTTGTAAACGCGGATACTGACGAAATGCCTGCCAGTATTTGGCAAAGCCGCCGAGGCTGTTGCCCATCGCGTGGGCGTATTCACAAAGGATCAGCGGGCGCAACTCACCAGGCAGTGAAAGCCATTTTTTGATTGACCATTTCGGTGCTGCCGGGAAGGGCTGATCTTCATCCACACGGGCATACATCGGGCAAATAATATCGGTAGCCGTAGTGTCTGCTCCGCCACCTTCATACTGCACCGGACGGGAGGGATCGACGGATTTTATCCAGCGATAGAGCGCGTCGTGATTAGCACCGTGACCGGATTCATTACCCAGCGACCAGATAATCACGCACGGGTGATTGCGATCGCGCTGTACCATCCGCGTTACGCGCTCGCTCATCGCCGGTAACCAGCGCGGATCATCCGTCAGGCGATTCATCGGCACCATGCCGTGGGTTTCGATATTAGCTTCATCCACCACATACAAGCCGTAGCGGTCGCACAGCGTGTACCACAGCGGATGGTTCGGATAATGCGAACAGCGCACGGCGTTAAAGTTGTTCTGCTTCATTAGCAGGATATCCTGCACCATCGTCTGCTCATCCATGACCTGACCGCGCAGAGGGTGATGCTCGTGGCGGTTAACGCCGCGAATCAGCAACGGTTTGCCATTCAGCAACAGCAGACCATTTTCAATGTGTACCTGACGGAAGCCAACATCACAGGCTTCCGCTTCAATCAGCGTACCGTCGGCGGTGTGCAGTTCAACAACTGCACGGTAAAGGTTCGGGAGTTCTGCGCTCCACAGCGCCGGATTTTCGACGCTCAGACGTAGCGTGACGCGATCGGTATAACTGCCGCGCTCATCGATAATTTCGCTGCCGAAAGGTGCGGTGCTACTGGCGACCAGGTTTTCACCTTGCCACAAAGAAACTGTTACCCGCAGAAAGTCGCGCAACTCGCCACCCATGCGCACTTCAGCCTCCAGCACGGCGCGGCTGAAATCGTCATTAAAATGGGTAGCAACATGGAAATCGCTGATTTGCGTGGTCGGTTTGTGCAGCAACGAGACGTCGCGGAAAATGCCGCTCATTCGCCACATATCCTGATCTTCAAGATAACTGCCGTCACTCCAGCGCAGCACCATCACCGCGAGGCGGTTTTCTCCGGCGTGCAAAAAGGCGCTCAGGTCAAATTCAGACGGCAGGCGGCTATCCTGGCCGTAGCCAACCCAGCGTCCGTTACACCACAGGTGAAACGCCGAGTTAACACCATCAAAGATAATCCGCGTCTGGCCATCCTGGAGCCAGCTTTCATCAACATTAAATGTGAGCGAGTAACAACCCGTTGGGTTTTCTGCGGGAACAAACGGCGGATTCACCGTAATGGGGTAGGTCACGTTGGTATAAATGGGGGCGTCGTAACCGAGCATCTGCCAGTTTGACGGCACCGGAATATTATCGGCTTTTGGGAGATCGCGTTCGAGCCAGCTTTCCGGCACCGCTTCCGGTGCCGGAAACCAGGTAAATAACCATTCACCATTCAGACTGCGCAATTGACGGGAAGGGTGATTATCACGGGCTTTTTTGCTATTGCGCCAACTGGAAAAAGGGGGATGTGCTGCAAGGCGATTGAGTTGGGTAACGCCTGGGTTTTCCCAATCACGACGCTGTAATACGACGGCCAGTGAATCCGTAATCATGGTCATAGCTGTATCCTGTGTGAAATTGTTATCCGCTCACAATTTCACACAACATACGAGCCAGATGCACAGAGTGTAAAGCCTGGGGTGCCTAATGAGTGAGCTGATTCACATTAATTGAGTTGCGCTCACTGTCCGGTTTCTAGTCGTGAAATTTGTCGCGCCAGTTGCATTAAAGAATCGGCCAATTCGCGGGGAGAGGCTGCTTGCGCGTTCGGAGGTTGCGTGGTTTTTCGTTTAACCAGTGACACGGGTAATAGCTGATTTCCCTTCACCGCCTGGCCCTGGGAGAATTGCAGCAAGCGATCCACGCTGGTTTGTCCCAGCAGGCGAAAATCCTGTTTGATGGTGGTGAGTGGTGGGATATAACACGAGCTATCTTCGGTATCGTCGTATCCCACAACCGAGATATCCGCACCGACGCGCAGCCCGGACTCGGTAATGGCGCGCATTGCGCCCAGCGCCATCTGATCGTTAGCAACCAGCATTGCGGTAGGGATGATGCCCTCATTCAGCATCTGCATGGTTTGCTGAAAACCCGATATTGCGCTCCAGTCACCTTCAAGCTCTGCTATTGGCTTAAGTTGATTGTGGCCGAGATATTTATGCCAGCCAGCCAGGCGCAGACGCGCCGAGACAGAACTTAATGGACCGGCTAACAGCGCGATTTGCTGGTGACCCAACTCGACCAGATGCTCCACGCCCAGCCGCGTACCGTCGTCATAGGAAAAAATAATACTGTTGACGGGTGACTTGTCAGAGGCGTCAAGAAACAAAACGGGCACGTTACCACAGGCGGCTTCCACAGCAATGGCATCTTGCTCATCCAGCGGGTAGTTGATGACAAGACCGCTGACGCGTTGCGCGAGAAGATTGTGTACCGCCGCTTTACAGGCTTCGACGCCGCTTCGTTCCACCATCGAGACTACGACGCTAGCTCCCAGTTGATCGGCGCGGGATTTTATTGCCGCGACAATTTGTGACGGTGCGTGCAGAGCCAGACTGGACGTGGCAACGCCAATCAGCAACGACTGTTTGCCTGCCAGTTGCTGTGCCACGCGGTTGGGAATGTAATTCAGCGCTGCCATTGCCGCTTCCACTTTTTCCCGTGTTTTCGCAGAAACGTGGTTGGCCTGATTCACCACGCGGGAAACGGTCTGATAAGACACACCGGCATACTCAGCGACATCGTATAGCGTTACTGGTTTCACATTCACCACCCTGAAATGACTCTCTTCCGGGCGCTATCATGCCATACCACGAAAGGTTTTGCGCCATTCGGCGGGGCTGACGCCGAAGTGAGATTTAAAATGCTGACGCCACGTCACAGGTGAGAGGAAGCCCACCTCAGCCGCTATCCGCTCAACGGGCAACTGACTGGAACCCAACAGTTCCTGG
Organism: Escherichia sp. KTE96; assembly: GCF_000408525.1. Classification (NCBI taxonomy): domain Bacteria; kingdom Pseudomonadati; phylum Pseudomonadota; class Gammaproteobacteria; order Enterobacterales; family Enterobacteriaceae; genus Escherichia; species Escherichia sp. KTE96. Next base: position 1,506,164 of record NZ_KE137149.1, read on the forward strand.
CTACGGCGTAAGCGTTCAGTGATGAGCCATTCAGCGATACTCGAACCGGTCGCTTTCATAAAATGGCGGGTTAGTGTGCGGCGACTCATCATTACTCGCTGCGCCAGCGAGTCGAGATCATGCTGTTGCGCAATGTTTTGCCGCAGGTAGTCCAGCAGGAGGTTGATGCGTTCATCATGGGTATTTTTCGGCACCGGTTGCTCAATAAACTGCGCCTGACCGCCGGTGCGATATGGCGGTACGACCATCCGTCGGGCAATGTGGTTAGCATAGTCGCTGCCAAAATGTTGCCGAACAATATACAAACAGCAATCCAGCGCCGCGGCAGTACCGGCAGAGGTAATAATGCCGTCATCGTCTACATACAACGCGTTAATATCCAGATGTGTTTCTGGAAAACGTGCCTGAAATTCACGTTCGAACTCCCAGTGCGTGGCTGCACGCTTATTTTTCAGTAAACCTGCATAGCCGAGCACAAACGTGCCCAGGCAAAGCCCGACAATCTGTGCCCCGTTATCCTGTGCGGTCGTTAAGGCTTCCAGCAGTTTTTGTGGCGGTTTTTGTGTAATTGTTCCCCAGTAAGGAATTATCACAATATCCGCTTGTATGACTGCGGTATAGTCATGGGTGGCGGTTACGGAAAACCCATCGGCAGAGTCCACGTTTCCCGGCTTTTCAGCGCAGATAATCACGTGAAAGCGTTTTTTTTTCGCCATTTTTTCGCTAAACACGATAAACGGTACGGAAAGGTGAAAAGGACTAAAACCGGCAACGGCGATAATGGCAACAGTCAGCGGGCGCATAACACTCTTTATCTCCGAATTAGAATGTCAACGTTTCACCATCTTCTGGTACGTTCACAAATTCGATAATTTGATTATCTCTGGCGTATTCTTTGAGCGCATCACGCGTCAGCAAACAGTGGTTTACGGCCTCCATATGTGTCGCGACAATTTGCGCTTCTGGCAGGGTAAAATGTGTTTTGAGAATATCTTCTGCTCCCATAATTATCGCACCATGCCCCAGAACATGCGCAAATCCGGCATTCAACACAACCACTTCTGGTTGGAAAGTTAGCATTGTAGCCTCGACGTCGTCACGCCAGAGGGTATCGCCAGCCAGATAGAGCGTTTTCTCTGTCGGATGCCGGAAAACAACGCCGCAGGCTGCGCCTAAACGCTTCGCCATAGCCGGGTCGGCATAGGTGCGATCGGAGCCGTGCTGCCCTGTCGTTTTATGCAGAGTTATATCGCCAAATTTAGTCTCGTCGGTAAGTACGGTAAGATGCGTAAATCCTTGTTTATGCAGTGATTCAGCATCTTGCTCATTTTGCACATAAATCAGTTTATCTTTGGGGACAACGCGGGAGGCTGTTTCGTCCCAGTGATCTTCATGCAAATGGGTCACGATTAGGGCGTCAACGTTGAGTAACGTTGTTAAATCACACGGTAATTCTACCGTTGGATTGCGGATTTCTGCGCGTGCCGTTCCGGCAAAACCCGGATAACTTCCTTTTGGCGCGAGTAACGGGTCGATAAGAAATGTTTTGCCAGCGTATTGGATAATTTGGGTGGCATTACGAATTTGAGTAATTTTCATGATTTGCTCCACATCACAGTATTGATGTCATTAGCGTAGCGTGCAGCCCGTACTGTGCATGTGGGCAAATGGGCGAATAACGATGAGAATGGGCCAAATTACACATTGACGTCGCTAGCGTAAATGCACGCCGCTTCGCCGTCCGGCCACCAGAATAGCCTGCGATTCCACACCTTCTTCGATCTGTTTTGCCACCCGTTGCAGTGCCGGAAGATGCTTTTCCGCTGCCTGTTCGATGGTCATTGCGCTCGCCATATACACCAGATTCAGACAGCCAATCACCCGTTGTTCACTGCGTAGGGGCACGGCAATGGAGGCGATCTTCTCTTCCTGATCCCAGCAGCGGTAGTTCTGTCCGTAACCCTCTTCGCGCGCGCGTGCCAGAATGGCTTCCAGCTTTAACGGTTCTCGTGCCAGTTGATAGTCATCACCGGGGCGGGCGGCTAACATTTCGATTAACTCCTTGCGTTCTTGTTCCGGGCAAAAGGCCAGCCAGGTCAGTCCTGAGGCGGTTTTCAGCAGCGGTAAACGTCGCCCGACCATCGCCCGGTGAAAGGATAACCGGCTGAAACGGTGGGTGGTTTCGCGTACTACCATTGCGTCAACATCCAGCGTGGACACATCTGTCGGCCATACCACTTCGCGCAACAGATCGCCCAGTAGCGGGGCCGCCAGTGCAGAAATCCATTGTTCGTCACGAAATCCTTCGCTTAATTGCCGCACTTTGATGGTCAGACGAAAACTGTCATCGGAGGTACTGCGGCGGACATATCCCTCTTCCTGCAGCGTTTCCAGCAGTCGCCGCACAGTGGTGCGATGTAGGCCGCTGAGCTCCGCCAACAGCCCGACGCTGGCACCGCCATCGAGTTTATTTAACATATTTAATAACATTAGACCGCGGGTTAAGCCGCGCACGGTTTTGTATTCCGTCTGCTCATCTTTCTGCATATTAATTGACATTTATATAGTTAAAACAACGTTGTGCACTTGGTGCACACTCAGACATGTTTTGATTGTAGCCGAAAACCCCCTTCCTATACTGAGCGCACAATAAAAAATCATTTACATGTTTTTAACAAAACGAGTTGCGCTGTACTGTGCGCGCAACGGCATTTTGTCCGAGTCGTGAGGTACTGAAATGGCAATACAACACCCTGACATCCAGCCTGCTGTTAACCATTGCGTTCAGGTGGCGATCGCTGGTGCCGGTCCGGTCGGGTTGATGATGGCGAACTATCTCGGCCAGATGGGCATTGACGTGCTGGTGGTGGAGAAACTCGACAAACTGATCGATTATCCCCGTGCGATTGGTATTGATGACGAGGCGCTGCGCACCATGCAGTCGGTCGGCCTCGTTGATAATGTTTTACCGCATACTACGCCGTGGCACGCGATGCGTTTCCTCACCCCAAAAGGTCGCTGTTTTGCCGATATTCAGCCAATGACCGATGAATTTGGCTGGCCGCGCCGTAACGCCTTTATTCAGCCGCAGGTCGATGCAGTGATGCTGGAAGGGTTGTCGCGTTTTCCGAATGTGCGCTGCCTGTTTTCCCGCGAATTGGAGGCCTTCAGCCAACAAGATGACGAAGTGACCTTGCATCTGAAAACGGCAGAAGGGCAGCGGGAAACCGTCAAAGCCCAGTGGCTGGTAGCCTGTGACGGTGGAGCAAGTTTTGTCCGCCGTACCCTGAATGTACCGTTTGAAGGTAAAACCGCACCAAATCAGTGGATTGTGGTGGATATCGCCAACGATCCGTTAAGTACGCCGCATATCTATTTGTGTTGCGATCCGGTGCGCCCGTATGTTTCTGCGGCTCTGCCTCATGCGGTACGTCGCTTTGAATTTATGGTGATGCCGGGAGAAACCGAAGAACAGCTCTGCGAGCCGCAAAATATGCGCGAGCTGTTAAGCAAAGTGCTGCCTAATCCGGACAACGTCGAATTGATTCGCCAGCGTGTTTACACCCACAACGCGCGGCTGGCGCAACGTTTTCGTATTGACCGCGTACTGCTGGCGGGCGATGCCGCGCACATCATGCCGGTATGGCAGGGGCAGGGCTATAACAGTGGTATGCGCGACGCCTTTAACCTCGCCTGGAAACTGGCGTTGGTTATCCAGGGGAAAGCTCGCGATGCGCTGCTCGATACCTATCAACAAGAACGTCGCGATCACGCCAAAGCGATGATTGACCTGTCGGTGACGGCGGGCAACGTACTGGCTCCTCCGAAACGCTGGCAGGGCAGCTTGCGTGACGGCGTTTCCTGGCTGCTGAATTACTTGCCGCCAGTAAAACGCTACTTCCTCGAAATGCGCTTCAAGCCGATGCCGCAATACTACGCCGGTGCGCTGGTACGTGAGGGCGAGGCGAAGCACTCTCCGGTCGGCAAGATGTTTATTCAGCCGAAAGTCACGCTGGAAAACGGTGACGTAACACTGCTCGATAATGCGATCGGCGCGAACTTCGCGGTGATTGGCTGGGGATGCAATCCGCTGTGGGGGATGAGCAACGAGCAAATCCAGCAGTGGCGCGCGCTGGGCACACGCTTCATTCAGGTGGTGCCAGAAGTGCAAATTCATATCGCGCAGGATAACCACGACGGAGTGCTGCGCCTGGGTGATATGCAAGGTCGCCTGCGTAGCTGGTTCGCACAACATAATGCTTCGCTGGTGGTGATGCGCCCGGATCGCTTTGTTGCCGCCATCGCCATTCCGCAAACTCTGGGTAATACGCTGAATAAACTGGCGTCGGTGATGACACTGAACCGCCCTGATGCCGACGTTTCTGTCGAAAAGGTAGCCTGATATGCACGCTTATCTTCATTGTCTTTCCCACTCGCCGCTGGTGGGGTATGTCGACCCGGCGCAAGAGGTACTCGATGAGGTCAATGGCGTGATTGCCAGTGCCCGCGAGCGCATTGCGGCTTTCTCCCCTGAACTGGTGGTGCTGTTTGCGCCAGATCATTACAACGGTTTTTTCTATGACGTGATGCCACCGTTCTGTTTAGGCGTCGGAGCGACGGCAATTGGTGATTTCGGCAGTGCGGCGGGAGAGCTACCCGTGCCTGTGGAGCTGGCGGAGGCTTGTGCGCATGCCGTAATGAAGAACGGGATCGATCTTGCCGTTTCTTACTGTATGCAGGTGGATCATGGGTTCGCCCAGCCGCTGGAGTTTTTGCTCGGTGGGCTGGATAAGGTGCCGGTCCTGCCTGTATTCATCAACGGCGTCGCCACGCCGCTGCCCGGTTTTCAGCGAACCCGAATGATGGGTGAAGCGATTGGTCGTTTCACCAGTAGTCTGAATAAACGCGTGCTGTTTCTTGGTTCCGGTGGGCTTTCCCATCAGCCGCCGGTGCCCGAACTGGCAAAAGCCGATGCCCATATGCGCGATCGTCTGTTGGGTAGTGGGAAATATTTGCCCGCCAATGAGCGCGAAATGCGCCAGCAACGGGTGATTAACGCCGCTGAGAAGTTTGTTGAGGATCAGAGAACTCTGCATCCGCTTAACCCGATTTGGGATAACCAGTTCATGACTTTGCTGGAGCAGGGACGCATACAGGAACTGGATGCCGTCAGTAACGAAGAGCTTTCCGCCATTGCCGGAAAGTCGACACATGAAATCAAAACCTGGGTCGCTGCTTTTGCCGCTATTTCTGCGTTTGGCAACTGGCGTAGCGAAGGGCGTTATTACCGCCCAATCCCGGAGTGGATTGCCGGATTTGGCTCGTTAAGCGCCAGAACACAGAACTGAATATGCAGGAGAAGATGATGAGTTATCAGCCACAAACCGAAGCCGCCACCAGCCGTTTTCTGAATGTAGAAGAAGCGGGTAAAACGCTACGCATCCATTTTAATGACAGCGGACAAGGCGACGAAACCGTTGTCCTGCTGCACGGTTCCGGCCCGGGGGCTACTGGCTGGGCGAACTTCAGCCGCAATATCGATCCGCTGGTAGAGGCGGGCTATCGGGTGATCCTGCTGGATTGTCCTGGATGGGGTAAGAGTGATTCGATCGTTAACAGTGGTTCGCGATCGGATCTCAATGCGCGCATCCTGAAAAGCGTCGTGGATCAACTGGATATCGGCAAAATCCACCTACTGGGCAACTCGATGGGTGGGCACAGTTCTGTTGCGTTTACTCTTAACTGGCCGGAGCGCGTCGGCAAACTGGTGCTGATGGGCGGCGGTACAGGTGGCATGAGTTTGTTTACGCCGATGCCAACTGAAGGCATTAAGCGACTGAATCAGCTTTATCGTCAGCCGACTATCGAAAACCTGAAGCTGATGATGGATATCTTCGTTTTCGATACCAGCGATTTGACCGACGCTCTGTTTGAAGCACGCCTGAATAATATGCTGTCGCGCCGCGATCACCTGGATAACTTCGTTAAGAGCCTGGAAGCCAATCCGAAACAGTTCCCGGATTTTGGTCCACGTCTGGCGGAAATTAAAGCGCAAACCCTGATTGTCTGGGGGCGTAACGACCGTTTTGTGCCGATGGATGCGGGGCTGCGTTTGCTGTCCGGTATCGCCGGTTCTGAACTGCATATCTTCCGCGACTGTGGTCACTGGGCGCAGTGGGAACATGCCGACGCTTTCAATCAACTGGTGCTGAATTTCCTCGCACGTCCTTAAGGAACGGTCATGACGAAGCATACTCTTGAGCAACTGGCGGCGGATTTACGCCGCGCCGCAGAGCAGGGCGAAGCGATTGCGCCGCTGCGCGATTTGATTGGTATTGAAAACGCGAAAGCCGCCTACGCGATTCAGCGCATCAATGTGCAACATGATGTCGCGCAGGGGCGTCGCGTTGTGGGGCGTAAAGTGGGACTGACGCATCCGAAAGTGCAGCAACAACTGGGGGTTGATCAACCGGATTTCGGAACATTATTTGCCGACATGTGTTATGGCGATAACGAAACCATTCCTTTTTCCCGCGTCTTGCAACCCCGCATTGAAGCGGAGATCGCACTGGTGCTAAACCGCGATTTGCCCGCGACCGATACCACGTTTAACGAACTGTATAACGCCATTGAATGGGTGCTTCCGGCGCTGGAAGTGGTGGGCAGCCGTATTCGCGACTGGTCGATTCAGTTTGTCGATACCGTGGCAGATAACGCCTCCTGCGGGGGGTATGTCATCGGCGGTCCGGCGCAACGTCCGGCAGGGTTAGACCTGAAAAACTGCGCTATGACGATGACGCGTAATAACGAAGAGGTTTCCAGCGGGCGCGGCAGCGAATGCCTGGGGCATCCACTTAATGCCGCCGTCTGGCTGGCACGCAAAATGGTCAGCCTGGGTGAACCGCTGCGCGCCGGAGATATCATTCTTACCGGGGCATTAGGTCCGATGGTGGCGGTAAATGCGGGCGATCGTTTTGAAGCCCATATCGAAGGCATAGGCTCAGTTGCTGCGACATTTTCAAATGCGGCCCCAAAAGGAAGTCTGTCATGAGTAAACGTAAAGTCGCCATTATCGGTTCTGGCAACATTGGTACCGATCTGATGATTAAAATTTTGCGTCACGGTCAGCATCTGGAGATGGCGGTGATGGTCGGCATTGACCCTCAGTCCGACGGTCTGGCACGTGCCAGACGTATGGGCGTCGCCACCACCCATGAAGGGGTGATCGGGCTGATGAACATGCCTGAATTTGCTGATATCGACATTGTCTTTGATGCTACCAGCGCGGGCGCGCATGTGAAAAACGATGCCGCTCTGCGCGAAGCGAAACCGGATATTCGCTTAATCGACCTGACGCCGGCTGCCATCGGCCCTTACTGTGTGCCGGTGGTTAACCTCGATGCAAACGTCGATCAACTGAACGTCAATATGGTCACCTGCGGCGGCCAGGCAACTATTCCGATGGTGGCGGCTGTTTCACGTGTGGCGCGTGTTCATTACGCCGAAATTATCGCTTCTATCGCCAGTAAATCTGCCGGACCCGGCACGCGTGCCAATATCGATGAATTTACGGAAACCACCTCGCGAGCCATTGAAGTCGTGGGCGGCGCGGCAAAAGGGAAGGCGATTATTGTGCTTAATCCGGCAGAGCCGCCGTTGATGATGCGCGACACGGTGTATGTATTGAGCGATGAAGCTTCACAAGATGATATCGAAGCCTCAATCAATGAAATGGCTGAGGCGGTGCAGGCTTACGTACCGGGTTATCGCCTGAAACAGCGCGTGCAGTTTGAAGTCATCCCGCAGGATACACCGGTTAATTTACCGGGCGTTGGTCAGTTCTCCGGTCTGAAAACGGCGGTCTGGCTGGAGGTCGAAGGCGCAGCGCATTATCTGCCTGCCTACGCAGGCAACCTCGACATTATGACTTCCAGTGCGCTGGCGACAGCAGAAAAAATGGCCCAGTCACTGGCGCGCAAGGCAGGAGAAGCGGCATGAACGGTAAAAAACTTTATATCTCGGACGTCACGTTGCGTGACGGTATGCACGCCATTCGTCATCAGTATTCGCTGGAAAATGTCCGCCAGATTGCCAAAGCACTGGATGATGCTCGCGTGGATTCGATTGAAGTGGCTCATGGTGATGGTTTGCAGGGTTCCAGTTTTAACTATGGTTTCGGTGCATATAGCGACCTTGAATGGATTGAAGCAGCGGCGGATGTGGTGAAGCACGCCAAAATCGCGACGTTGTTGCTGCCAGGAATTGGCACTATTCACGATCTGAAAAATGCCTGGCAGGCTGGCGCGCGGGTGGTGCGCGTGGCGACCCACTGCACCGAAGCTGATGTTTCCGCCCAGCATATTCAGTATGCCCGTGAGTTGGGAATGGATACCGTTGGCTTTCTGATGATGAGCCACATGACCACGCCGGAGAATCTCGCGAAGCAGGCAAAGCTGATGGAAGGCTACGGTGCGACCTGTATTTATGTGGTGGATTCTGGCGGTGCGATGAACATGAGCGATATCCGTGACCGTTTCCGCGCCCTGAAAGCGGTGCTGAAACCGGAAACGCAAACCGGCATGCATGCTCACCATAACCTGAGTCTTGGCGTGGCGAACTCTATCGCGGCGGTGGAAGAGGGCTGTGACCGCATCGACGCCAGCCTCGCGGGGATGGGCGCGGGTGCAGGTAACGCGCCGCTGGAAGTGTTTATTGCCGCCGCGGATAAACTGGGCTGGCAGCATGGGACCGATCTCTATGCGTTAATGGATGCCGCTGACGACCTGGTGCGTCCGTTGCAGGATCGTCCGGTACGTGTCGATCGCGAAACGCTGGCGTTGGGATACGCTGGCGTTTACTCCAGTTTCTTGCGTCACTGTGAAACGGCAGCGGCGCGTTACGGCTTAAGTGCGGTGGATATTCTCGTTGAGCTGGGCAAACGCCGGATGGTTGGCGGCCAGGAGGATATGATCGTCGACGTGGCGCTGGATCTGCGCAACAACAAATAATGATGACTGCCGACAACGTGCATTTTGTATGCCCATCCCAGGCATGATAAGACGCGTCAGCGTCGCATCAGGCATCTGTGCACGACTACCGGATGCGGCATGAACGCCTTATCCGGCCTACATTTCGCCCGGAGGCTGTCATTAAATGGTTCTGATTACGCGGTTGGCAATGCATCAGCCGCGATTCACCTGCACCCGCAACGAGGTTCATCTTATGTCGACTCGTACCCCTTTATCATCTTCATCCCGCCTGATGCTTACCATTGGGCTTTGTTTTTTGGTTGCCCTGATGGAAGGGCTGGATCTTCAGGCGGCTGGCATTGCGGCGGCAGGTATCGCCCAGGCCTTCGCACTCGATAAAATGCAAATGGGCTGGATCTTCAGCGCCGGAATACTCGGTTTGCTACCCGGCGCGTTGGTTGGCGGGATGCTGGCGGACCGTTACGGTCGTAAACGTATTTTGATTGGTGCAGTTGCGCTGTTTGGTCTGTTCTCGCTAGCGACCGCTATGGCATGGGATTTTCCCTCTCTGGTCTTTGCGCGGCTTTTGACCGGTATCGGGCTGGGGGCGGCGTTGCCGAATCTCATCGCCCTGACGTCTGAAGCGGCAGGGCCACGTTTTCGCGGGACGGCGGTGAGCCTGATGTATTGCGGTGTCCCCATTGGCGCGGCGCTGGCGGCTACGCTGGGTTTCGCTGGAGCAAATTTAGCCTGGCAGACGGTATTTTGGGTAGGCGGTGTGGTGCCGTTGATTCTGGTGCCGCTGTTAATGCGTTGGCTGCCGGAGTCGGCGGTTTTCGCTGGTGAAAAACAGGCCGCGCCGCCGCTGCGTGCGTTATTTGCGCCAGCCACGGCAACCGCGACCCTACTGTTGTGGTTGTGTTATTTCTTCACGCTGCTGGTGGTCTACATGTTGATCAACTGGCTACCGCTGCTTTTGGTGGAGCAAGGATTCTTGCCGTCGCAGGCGGCAGGGGTGATGTTTGCACTGCAAATGGGGGCGGCAAGCGGGACGTTAATGTTGGGCGCATTGATGGATAAGCTGCGTCCAATGACCATGTCGCTACTGATTTATAGCGGCATGTTAGCTTCGCTGTTGGCGCTGGGAACGGTGTCGTCGTTTAGCGGTATGTTGCTGGCGGGGTTCGGCGCTGGGTTGTTTGCGACAGGTGGGCAAAGCGTTTTGTATGCGCTGGCACCGTTGTTTTATAGCACGCAGATCCGCGCAACCGGTGTGGGAACCGCCGTGGCGGTTGGGCGTCTTGGAGCAATGAGTGGTCCGTTGCTGGCCGGGAAAATGCTGGCCTTAGGTACCGGCACGGTCGGCGTAATGGTAGCTTCTGCACCGGGCATTCTTGTTGCTGGGTTAGCGGTGTTTATTTTGATGAGCCGGAAAACACGAATGCAGGCGTGCACTGATGCCTGACGCGCTTTATCAAGCAGGGGAGAAAGGGACTTCCCCCAATACACCCACGGCGTTTACAGGTATACTCGCTAAAAATTATTCATCGGGTTTGGAAACAAAGATGGCAAAACTTACCTTACAGGAGCAGTTGCTCAAAGCGGGATTAGTCACCAGCAAAAAAGCAGCGAAGGTTGAGAGAACGGCGAAAAAATCGCGTGTTCAGGCGCGTGAAGCGCGGGCGGCGGTAGAAGAAAATAAAAAGGCACAGCTTGAGCGCGATAAACAACTTAGCGAACAACAAAAACAAGCGGCGTTAGCGAAAGAATATAAAGCCCAGGTGAAGCAGCTCATTGAAATGAATCGTATCACCATTGCCAATGGCGATATCGGTTTTAACTTCACTGACGGTAATCTGATTAAGAAGATTTTTGTCGATAAGCTTACGCAAACGCAGTTGATTAATGGACGCCTGGCGATTGCCCGATTGCAGGTCGATAACAATAGCGAAAGTGAATATGCGATTATTCCGGCAAGCGTTGCCGATAAGATCGCCCAGCGCGATGCCAGCAGTATCGTATTACACAGCGCACTCAGCGCTGAAGAGCAGGATGAAGAAGATCCGTATGCCGATTTCAAAGTGCCTGATGATTTGATGTGGTGATAATACCAAAGGCTAAATTGCCTTATAAGGCATTCACGCCGCATCCGGCAATTGCACACAGATGCCTGATGCGACGCTTGCACATCAGGTCATCTTACGTTTGTCATCAGTCTCAAAAGAAAACGCGACTCCCCGCCCGAACCGGACGGGGTAAAACCAGCGGGAAATTAGTAACGAATTACGGTTCGAATGGATTTGCCTTCATGCATCAGATCAAAGGCGTTATTAATTTCATCCAGGCTCATGGTATGAGTGACAAACGGTTCCAGGTCGATATCACCTTTCATCGCATCTTCAACCATCCCCGGTAACTGAGAACGACCTTTTACGCCGCCAAACGCGGAACCCTTCCATACGCGACCGGTGACTAACTGGAATGGACGGGTTGAGATTTCCTGACCGGAACCCGCGACACCGATGATCACCGATTGGCCCCAGCCGCGGTGAGCACTTTCCAGCGCCGCACGCATCACGTTGACGTTACCGATGCACTCAAAGGTATGGTCGATGCCCCATTTGTTGATATCCAGCAGGACATCTTTAATCGGTTTGTCGTGGTCGTTCGGGTTAATGCAGTCGGTGGCACCGAAGCGACGCGCCAGATCGAATTTCTTCGGGTTTGTATCGATAGCAATAATTCGTCCTGCTTGCGCCTGACGAGCGCCCTGAACAACCGCCAGACCAATTGCGCCAAGCCCAAACACGGCAACGGAATCCCCTGACTGGACTTTTGCGGTGTTGTGTACCGCGCCAATTCCGGTGGTTACGCCACAGCCCAGCAGACAGACGTGTTCATGGTTTGCTTCTGGATTAATTTTTGCCAGAGAAACTTCCGCGACTACGGTGTATTCACTGAATGTAGAGCACCCCATGTAGTGATAAAGTGGCTGCCCGTTGTAAGAAAAGCGCGTGGTGCCATCTGGCATCAGGCCTTTGCCCTGGGTTTCGCGAACGGCGACACAGAGGTTGGTTTTGCCGGAACGACAGAACTCACACTCGCCGCACTCTGCGGTGTAAAGCGGAATCACATGGTCGCCAGGTTTAACGCTGGTCACGCTCTCACCGACTTCAACCACGACGCCAGCCCCTTCGTGACCGAGAACCACCGGGAATACACCTTCTGGATCATCGCCAGAGAGGGTAAAAGCGTCGGTATGGCAGACGCCGGTATGGGTGACTTTAATCAGCACTTCACCTTTTTTCGGTGGTGCGACGTCAATTTCAACGATTTCCAGCGGTTTACCGGGCGCAAATGCAACGGCAGCACGTGATTTCATATCTCGTTCTTCCTCAATAAGGTAAATAGGTTCAGCTACTTAAGATAGGTGCGAACCAATTCAATAGTGTCGTCAACGGATTGGCTGACTTCGCGGCTGTAGCAGTCATTTCGGTCAAACGTTTCCCGGATATGGCTTTCAAGCACTTCTGCCATTAGCCCGTTAGCCGCGCCCCGAACGGCGGCGATCTGTTGGAGTATGGCACGGCATTCGGCATCACCCTCCAGCGACCGTTCCAGAGCATCAATCTGCCCCCGAATACGACGAACTCGAGTAAGAACCTTTTTCTTCTCTTCCGGAGTACTGGGCATTTCGCACCTCATCATCTGCACGCAATATACTATAGGGGGGTATGTTATGAGTCAATGCATACCCCCCTATAGTATATAACATTGGCGAATAAAATTTATCTGCTGAATATGAGAGATATCTGGAGAAAATGAAGAGGAAAGTGTTTGTGCGCTAATCAAGTGAGATTGCCGCCCCGGGAAGTGGGCGGCGGAAGGAATCAGAATTTCCAGGTCAGATGGGCTGCGAGTTGCAGACCGTTATAATCATCGGTTGGTGTGTCGTACCACACTTTACCTGCCGTCAGCCCCAGATTAAGTTGTTCTGTCAGCGGCTGGATACGTTGCAAGCTTACGCTCTTCATGCTGCCGTAGCGCGTCTCTGGCGTCCAGTCATAGGTGTAAGCGCCTGTTCCGCGGCTTAGCCAAAGCTGGGTATAGCCACCGCCGCGCGGATCATTCAGGCGCACGGAAATCATATTGCTGTAACTGCCACCTGCATCGCTGGAGTCATAATGAGTATAGCGATAGCTGGTGATCACCGGGCCAGTATAGAGCGATACGCCGCCTTGCCAGGCATCGACTTCAACATCATCATAATATTTAGTGTAGCGATAACCGGTCGTGAACAGCGTTTTTGGCAGCAGGGCCAGGTTAATATCCTGACGAAAATCCTGGCGAGCAAAGACCGGCGTATTATCTGCAAAGGCAATACCCGTTCGGGTTGTCAGCCAGTTATTCCATTTGTACCAGACAGCCCCCTGACCGCGTGTGGCATTGAAATGTTCAGTTTCATAATCACGACGTCCCTGGGAAAGATTAAAAAGCAGCGTTGCGTTTTCAACTTTCGCCACCAGTTCAGCATACGCCAAATTACGGTTACCGTGATCGCCAGAATAATCGGTAAAATCGTAGCCTGCGGTAATGGAAGTTAACCCGGCACAAGCAGGAAATGCACTAAAAATTGCCGCTGCTAATAACGTCCGTTTTATCATTTTAATCTCCTGTACGGATAAGTTCTTGCCGGAGTGAATAACTTCCGGTAGGTAAATTACGTTCTACAATCACACGCGGGCCAAGTTGTGTGTTCGGGGAAATAATTCGTCCTGGCAATATAATAACCTGCACGCCAAGACGTGAACGTTGTCCAATATAACACCCTAATTTATCGCATCCGGTAGCGATAATACCTTCTGGAGTGTGCACAGACACTGGCTGTTCATCCAGACGATGATTACTGGTACGCACTTGTGCGCCCAAATATGCCAGGCTTGCAATTACCGAGTCGGCAATAAAACATTGCGGTCCAATCATTGCTTCCGATTCAATAACTGCATTTTTTATTTCAGTAGCAAAACCAATTTTTACACCATTGCTGATTACTGTGCCTGGGCGAATAAATGCATAATTACCTATCAGACAGTTTGCGCCAATCACTACTGGTCCCTGAATAACTGCGCCGTGGCAAATACGTGTATTCGCGCCGATAATAACCTCACCAGCACTTTCATCAATAATCACATGGTCTGCAATCTGAATATTTTTCTCTTTAACATTAAGCTTCAGATAGCTTTTCAGTTCCGGTGACAGAAGGTTGGGAGTAAGCGATTGGCGCTTCCACCAGTGCGGAATAACGTGTAGGTTTGTCGCGTTGAGGCTCGCGTCCAGTAAAAAAGGCAATAAGTCCATAAATAATCCAGATGGCATAAGCTAATAATACATACACAACGGAAAGTGGCGCTAAAGGCACCAACAACCAGCAACGATGAAACCAAGCGCTAAAAGCACCAATAACACAAACTACGCCGACCCAGATAAGCGGAAACATTGCCAATACCACGCCATGTGGCCCGGTGGTGATGAATTCATTAAACCAGGTAGCGAGATAAATTCCAACGCCATAAAGCACAACCAAAAGCATAGGAAATATACTGAAGATGCCGAAACGGCTAAATAAAAGCTTTTTATGCAGGCGCATACAGACGGCATAGCCCACAATCCAACGCCGCCAGCGTCGCCATTCATCAAGTGGATTATTGCACTCTTGTGGGTAAACGATGCAGCGATTCGCCTGACGAATGCGGTAACCATTGGCGACCAACGTCCAGGTGAGGTCAAGATCTTCAACTTTCGTTCGGTCCGAAAAACCGAATTTACGCAATACATCAGTACGGAACATCCCGCACGCACCGCTGATAATAAACGGTGCGCCGCCCAGGAGTTGCTGTAGCGTGCGTTTCATAATGATCATCGGCAACTTTACGGTCGCGCGGATGTGCGGCAACAGGCCTGCGCCTTTCAAGGCTGTCGAGGGAATGCCGCCTACGGCGTCATCGCCGTGCTCAATTTCCGCCAGCATATACCCCATGCCATTTTTATCTGGAGGGACGTAAGTATCGGCATCGCTTAAAAAAACCTGGTCACATGTGGCGTAGTTGAGGCCGTTCATTAGAGCACCGCCTTTGCCGGTGTTTTTTTGTGTAACAGCAACAAACCTATCGCCCCATTTGCGTTTGACTTCCGCCATTACTGCTTCTGTGTTATCCGTAGAGCCGTCGTTAACGCAAATCACACGGCAAAAATAAGGGTTGCGCAGTAGATTTTCCAGCGACTGTGCCAGACAAGGGCCTTCGTTATAGGCAGGAATAATTGCGTCAATACAGCCTTTCTTTTGGCTGGGCTTACGCCTTAACGTACTCAAAAACCATAGCAATATTGCGACGGCCATAAATATAAAGATCCAGGTTTTCATTTTATCTGCTCAAAGAATCATTTTATGAATAACAAAGCCTTCACCCAGATCGCTATTGACCTGTTGTCCGCGAAATTGTGCAACAGCACGTAAACGTTCATGACGCATATAATCACGTTGCTCCTGGCTTTTATGTTTTTTTAATGCTGCAAGTTTGACGGTGAAATATTCTTCTTTCACGGATTCAAAAACCTGGGGCATAAATGAAAGCCAGGTGCTTGGGGTTTCATAGCCGAGAATTTGTGGAATAGTGCGGCAGGCAACCATTGACGCCTGATAAACTGCCAGATGATCCTGATGGCGGTCAGCATCATGCATGGTATATACCCGTATGATTTCTACATCAGAGGGAATTTGATTTTTAATAATATCTTCCAGGGAAGAAATCATATCATTGAGTTGCAGATGTGTACGGGTGTCTGCAAAATTAAGATGAATAGTTTGCTGACAACCCAACATCTTTAATGCTTCGCGAGATTCTTCACAACGATCGATGACATCGCTAACACCCGAATTGCCGGCAGTCATGACAACAGCAGTGATATAAATTCCTTTCTGCGAAAGACGAGCAAGCGATGCACCACAACCTAATTCTATATCGTCAGGATGTGCGCCAATCGCAAGGATACCTTTCCTCTTTTCTGCTGAAGAATGCAACGCAGAATTTAAAACCTTGTCCAATTCATGACACTCCATTTTAATTATTATGCTGAAAGCGCGGCGAATGCAGAGCTGCAATCCTCTGCAACATACTCAGATGTTAAAAATGGCACGCTGTAAAAAAGAATAATCCTGAGAACGGGGTTATTTAATGCCCGGAGGGCCGTAAGCGGTATAAGTTTGAATTGTGTGTGTCATATGTTAACTGTTTGTGTGTTTTGTGAATGTGTTTATATTTTTTATATATTGTATTTAGATGTGATTTAGTTTGTCAATTAATTGCATTTAAAAAATATCTTCTGTGAAAAACTGGTTTTTACATTCGCATTATGAATGAATTTGTATGATAAAGTGGTTTCTATGCTTTGCATTATATAAAATTAGAATGATATATGTATTTGTTATTGGTTTACTTAGTCAGTAGGTTGGAGAAATAAAGTAGCGTAGTTCGAATTTTTATTCGTATATAAAAAGAAATATGGCATTACTTTGTAGGGAAACGGTTAGCAAATGCATAACTAATCTATCGTTTGCCGTTTTTTTGCTAAGAATAAAAACATATTGCCCATAATGATTAATTCTTTTAATAAATGTCTTTACCCGCGAATACTGCACCCATAACAAGACAGGGGAGCAGATAATTATGACAATTTCATCGCGTAACACACTTCTTGCCGCACTGGCATTCATCGCTTTTCAGGCGCAGGCGGTGAACGTCACCGTGGCGTATCAAACCTCCGCTGAACCGGCGAAAGTGGCTCAGGCTGATGGCACCTTTGCCAAAGAGAGCGGGGTGACCGTGGACTGGCGTAAGTTTGACAGCGGAGCCAGCATTGTGCGGGCGCTGGCTTCTGGCGATGTGCAAATCGGCAACCTCGGCTCCAGCCCATTAGCGGTGGCTGCCAGCCAACAGGTGCCGATTGAAGTCTTTCTTTTAGCCTCAAAACTGGGTAACTCCGAAGCGCTGGTGGTGAAGAAAACCATCAGCAAACCGGAAGATCTGATTGGCAAACGTATCGCCGTGCCGTTTATCTCCACCACGCATTACAGTCTGCTGGCGGCGCTGAAACACTGGGGCATAAAACCCGGACAAGTGGAAATTGTGAACCTGCAGCCGCCCGCGATTATCGCCGCATGGCAACGGGGAGATATTGATGGTGCTTATGTCTGGGCACCTGCGGTTAACGCCCTGGAAAAAGACGGCAAGGTGCTGACCGATTCTGAACAGGTCGGCCAGTGGGGCGCGCCGACGCTGGATGTCTGGGTAGTGCGTAAAGATTTTGCCGAGAAATATCCGGAGGTAGTGAAAGCGTTTGCTAAAAGCGCTATCGATGCCCAGCAACCGTATATTGCTAATCCTGACGCGTGGCTGAAACAGCCGGAAAATATCAGCAAGCTGGCGCGCTTAAGCGGCGTGCCGGAAGGCGATGTACCAGGGCTGGTGAAGGGGAATACCTATCTGACGCCGCAGCAACAGACGGTAGAACTGACCGGGCCGGTGAACAAAGCGATCATCGATACCGCCCAGTTTTTGAAAGAGCAGGGCAAAGTTCCCGCCGTGGCGAATGATTACAGCCAGTTTGTCACCTCGCGCTTCGTGCAATAAAAGGAGGCGCGAATGCTGCAAATCTCTCATCTTTACGCCGATTATGGCGGCAAACCGGCGCTGGAAGATATCAACCTGGCGCTGGAAAACGGCGAATTGTTGGTAGTGCTGGGGCCGTCCGGTTGCGGCAAAACTACCTTGTTAAATTTGATAGCTGGTTTTGTGCCTTATCAGCACGGCAGCATTCAACTGGCGGGCAAGCGTATTCAGGGACCGGGGGCTGAGCGCGGCGTGGTTTTTCAGAATGAAGGATTGCTGCCGTGGCGCAATGTGCAGGATAACGTGGCGTTTGGCCTGCAACTGGCGGGGATGGAGAAAACGCCACGTCTGGAAATCGTGCGCCAGATGCTGAAAAAAGTAGGTCTGGAAGGCGCAGAAAAAAGATATGTCTGGCAGCTTTCCGGTGGTCAGCGTCAACGGGTGGGAATTGCCCGCGCGCTGGCGGCTAATCCTCAGTTGTTATTACTCGACGAACCGTTTGGCGCGCTGGATGCCTTTACCCGCGACCAGATGCAAACCTTACTGCTGAAACTCTGGCAGGAGACCGGCAAGCAGGTGCTGTTGATTACCCACGATATAGAAGAAGCGGTGTTTATGGCAACTGAACTGGTTCTGCTTTCATCCGCTCCTGGTCATGTGCTGGAGCGGTTGCCGCTCAACTTCGCCCGCCGCTTTGTTGCGGGGGAGTCGAGTCGCAGCATTAAGTCTGATCCACAGTTTATCGCCATGCGCGAATATGTCTTAAGCCGCGTATTTGAGCAACGGGAGGCGTTCTCATGAGCGTGGTCATTAATGAAAAACTGCATTCGCGTCGGCTGAAATGGCGCTGGCCGCTCTCAGGTCGGGTGACTTTAAGCATTGGCACGTTAGCCGTTTTACTTTCTGTATGGTGGGCAGTGGCGGCGCTGCAACTGATTAGCCCGCTGTTTTTACCACCGCCGCAGCAGGTGCTGGAAAAACTGCTCACCATTGCCGGGCCGCAAGGATTTATGGACGCCACACTTTGGCAGCATTTGGCAGCCAGCCTGACGCGCATTTTGCTGGCGTTACTTGCGGCGGTATTGATCGGCATTCCGGTCGGGATCGCGATGGGGATAAGCCCGACGGTGCGCGGCATTCTTGATCCGGTAATCGAACTGTATCGCCCGGTGCCGCCGCTGGCCTATTTGCCGCTGATGGTGATCTGGTTTGGTATTGGTGAAACCTCGAAGATCTTACTGATCTATCTGGCGATTTTTGCACCGGTGGCGATGTCGGCGCTGGCGGGAGTGAAAAGCGCGCAGCAGGTTCGCATTCGTGCCGCGCAGTCGCTGGGCGCAAGCCGTGCGCAGGTGCTGTGGTTTGTTATTCTGCCTGGTGCGCTGCCAGAAATTCTCACCGGAATACGTATTGGTTTGGGGGTGGGCTGGTCTACGCTGGTGGCGGCGGAACTGATTGCAGCGACGCGTGGTTTGGGCTTTATGGTTCAGTCTGCGGGGGAGTTTCTTGCGACTGACGTGGTACTGGCGGGGATTGCGGTGATCGCGATTATCGCCTTTCTTTTAGAACTGGGGTTGCGCGCGTTACAGCGCCGCCTGACGCCCTGGCATGGAGAAATACAATGAGTGAACGTCTGAGCATTACCCCGCTGGGATCGTATATTGGCGCACAAATTTCGGGTGCCGACCTGACGCGTCCGTTAAGCGATAACCAGTTTGAACAGCTTTACCATGCGGTGCTGCGCCATCAGGTAGTCTTTCTGCGTGAACAAGCCATTACGCCGCAGCAGCAACGCGCGCTGGCCCAGCGTTTTGGCGAGCTGCATATTCACCCTGTTTATCCTCATGCCGAAGGGGTTGAGGAGATTATCGTATTGGATACCCATAACGATAATCCGCCAGATAACGACAACTGGCACACCGATGTGACGTTTATTGAGACGCCACCCGCTGGGGCGATTCTGGCAGCGAAAGAGTTGCCCTCGACCGGCGGTGACACGCTATGGACCAGCGGTATTGCAGCGTATGAGGCGCTTTCAACTCCCTTCCGCCAACTGTTGAGCGGGCTGCGTGCGGAGCATGATTTCCGTAAATCGTTTCCGGAATACAAATATCGTAAAACCGAGGAGGAACATCAACGTTGGCGCGAGGCTGCTGCGAAAAATCCACCGTTGTTCCATCCGGTGGTGCGTACGCATCCGGTGAGCGGTAAACAGGCGCTGTTTGTTAATGAAGGTTTTACTACGCGAATTATCGATGTTAGCGAGAAAGAGAGCGAAGCGTTGCTGGGCTTTTTATTCGCCCATATCACCAAACCGGAATTTCAGGTGCGCTGGCGCTGGCAGCCAAATGACGTGGCGATTTGGGATAACCGTGTGACTCAGCACTATGCGAATGCTGATTATCTGCCGCAGCGGCGGATTATGCATCGGGCGACAATTCTCGGGGATAAACCGTTTTATCGGGCAGAGTAAGGTGAAGTGCCGGGTAGGGATTACCCGGCATCCATGGTCATTAACGCAGAATTTTTTTCTCAGCCAGATCCAGCGCAAAGTAGCTGAAAATCAGATCCGCGCCCGCACGCTTAATTGAACCTAAGCTTTCGAGCACCACTTTCTCTTCATCTATTGCACCTGCCAGCGCGGCGAACTTAATCATCGCGTACTCACCGCTGACCTGATACGCACCAATCGGCAATTCAGTACGTTCACGCAGTTCACGCACGATGTCGAGGTACGCTCCGGCTGGTTTAACCATCAGGCAGTCTGCGCCCTGGGCTTCATCCAGCAGTGACTCACGAATCGCCTCGCGACGGTTCATTGGGTTCATCTGGTAACTTTTGCGGTCGCCTTTTAATGCGCTTCCGGCAGCTTCGCGGAACGGGCCATAAAAGGAGGAGGCGAATTTAGTCGAATACGACATGATCGCAGTATCTTTAAAACCTGCGGCGTCCAGCGCCTGGCGAATTGCCTGCACCTGACCGTCCATTGCAGCGGAAGGGGCGATGAAGTCTGCACCCGCAGCAGCAGCAACTATCGCTTGTTTGCCTAAATTTTCCAGGGTTGCGTCGTTGTCGACGCCGTGATCGCACAGCACTCCGCAGTGACCGTGAGAAGTGTATTCACAGAAGCAGGTGTCTGACATGACGATCATTTCTGGCACGGTCTGCTTGCAGATGCGTGACATACGCGCCACCAGACCATCTTCCCGCCAGGCATCGCTGCCCGTTTCATCGGTATGGTGAGAAATGCCGAAAGTCATTACGGAACGAATGCCGGCGTTGGCGATGCGTTCTATTTCGCGTGCCAGATGTTTCTCTGGAATGCGCATCACGCCTGGCATGGCTTCAACGGCTTTGTAGTCGTCAATTTCTTCTTCAACAAAGATCGGCAACACCAGGTCGTTAAGGCTAAGTGTTGTCTCTTCAAACATGGCGCGCAGCGCAGGAGATTTGCGCAGGCGACGAGGGCGTTGGATTAAGTCTGTCATGGTCTGCCTGATGTTTGTGGAATTAAGGTGCACAGTATACCTGAAGCGGGGCAGGAGTGTTTTACGAAAGTTGTCGCGATGTTGTTAAGAAGGGAATGAAAGAGAGGCCATGACATCTTTTTAATAGAAATAGCAATAATTTCATATTCATTGAAAATATTTTTAATTTTTATTTATAGCTATTGGTTATTGTTTTTGGTTATTTGATTGCACTGTCAAAAACAGAATGATTAAAAGTTATTTTGGTTATTGATACATTATTTGTCTGATTTGTTTTTGTAATATATTGCAAAGTGTATGAGTTAAAATTAAGGCCATCATTAACATATTGAAATACTGCGTTTTTATCTATTTTTGTAATAAGTGTGCACGTGTGATTTATATATGTCCACATTCGGGCTTAGGGGAAAGAATAATTGAACCATTCGTCTGTAACGCAGCATAATCGTTAGCGCGAAACATAATATGTTTTCTATGCATTGATAATTGATGGATCAACTTATTACGTCCCTGAGGAGGGATGACAAATGCACTCCTGGAAAAAGAAACTTGTAGTATCACAATTAGCATTGGCTTGCACTCTGGCTATCACCTCTCAGGCTAATGCAGCGACCAACGATATTTCTGGTCAAACTTACAATACTTTCCATCACTACAATGACGCCACCTATGCTGATGACGTTTACTATGATGGTTATGCAGGCTGGAACAACTACGCAGCTGACAGCTATTACAACGGCGATATTTATCCCGTCATCAATAAAGCTACCGTTAATGGCGTAATCTCTACCTACTATCTGGACGATGGTATTTCTACCAATACCAACGCCAATAGTCTGACAATCAAAAACAGCACTATCCACGGTATGATTTATTCCGAGTGCATGACAACTGATTGTGTTGATCGTGCGGATGACTACTACCATGATCGTCTGGCGCTGACTGTTGATAATTCAACAATCGACGACAACTACGAACACTATACTTATAACGGCACCTACAATAATGCCGCTGATACTCATGTTGTAGACGTTTATAACATTGGTACTGCCATTACTCTGGATCAAGAAGTTGATCTGTCCATCTCTAATAACTCTCACGTGGCAGGTATTACGCTGACTCAGGGTTATGAGTGGGAAGATATTGACGACAACACGGTCAGCACTGGCGTAAACAGCAGTGAAGTGTTTAATAACACTATTACTGTTAAAGATTCTACCGTGACCTCAGGTTCATGGACTGATGAAGGAACTACTGGTTGGTTTGGTAATACCGGTAATGCCAGTGATTACAATGGTAATGGCTGGAACGCTGATGATATCGCATTAGCCGTTATTGCACATCCTGATGCTGATAACGCCATGCAGACTACTGCAACATTCGATAACTCCACGCTGATGGGCGATGTGTTCTTCTCAAGCAACTTTGATGAGAACTTCTTCCCACATGGCCGTGATAGCTATCGTGATGCTGACGGTGATGTAGATACTAACGGTTGGGATGGTACTGATCGTCTGGATCTGACCCTGAACAATGGCAGCAAGTGGGTTGGTGCAGCAATGTCTGCGCATCAGGTTGGTGTTGATACTGATAGTGATGGTGTAAATGACTCTTATACCTATGGTGTCAATACCGAAGCTACTGCAACTCTGATCGACATCGCTGCTAATAGCCTGTGGCCTTTATCAACGGTTGGTGTAGAAAACATCGACTCTGAATACAGCGAATTTGATCACATCATCGGTAACGAAGTTTACCAGAGCGGTCTGTTCAATGTGACTCTGAACACTGGTTCACAGTGGGATACCACCAAAACTTCTCTGATCGATACTCTGAGCATCAACAGTGGTTCAACTGTTAATGTTGCTGATTCAACGCTGATTTCTGACTCTATCTCTCTGACAGGTCTTTCTGCGCTGAACATCAACGAAGATGGTCATGTTGCAACTGATTCACTGACTATCGACAACAGTACCGTAACCATCTCTGATGAAGTTTCTGCTGGTTGGGCTGTAGGTGATGCAGCTCTGTATGCGAACAACATCAAAGTGACTAACGACGGTATCCTGGATGTTGGTAACACTGCGGCGAATGCTCTTCAGGTTGATACACTGAACCTGACCAGCACCACTGATACCAGTGGCAACATTCATGCTGGTGTATTCAACATCGAAAGCAACCGCTTCGTACTTGATGCAGACTTGACCAACGACCGTACCAACGACACTACCAAGTCAAACTACGGTTATGGCGTAATCGCAATGAACTCTGATGGTCACCTAACCATTAATGGTAACGGCGATAACGATAACACTGCTTCTATCGAAGCTGGTCAGAACGAAGTTGATAACAGCGGTGACCATGTTGCCGCTGCAACCGGTAACTACAAAGTTCGTATCGACAACGCTACTGGTGCTGGTTCAATCGCTGACTACAACGGTAACGAGCTGATTTACGTTAACGATAAAAACAGCAATGCTACCTTCTCTGCTGCTAACAAAGCTGACCTGGGTGCTTACACCTACGAAGCCCGCCAGGAAGGTAACACCGTTGTTCTGCATCAGACCGAGCTGACCGACTACGCGAACATGGCGCTGAGCATTCCGTCTGCAAACACCAATATCTGGAACCTGGAACAAGACACCGTTGGTACTCGTCTGACCAACTCTCGTCATGGCCTGGCTGATAACGGTGGCGCGTGGGTAAGCTACTTCGGTGGTAACTTCAACGGCAACAACGGCACCATTGACTACGATCAGGATGTTAACGGCATCATGGTCGGTGTTGATACCAAAATTGACGGTAATAACGCTAAGTGGATCGTCGGTGCGGCTGCAGGCTTCGGTAAAGGTGACATGAATGACCGTTCTGGTCAGGTGGATCAAGACAGCCAGTCTGCCTACATCTACTCTTCTGCTCGCTTCGCGAACAACATCTTTGTTGATGGTAGCTTGAGCTACTCTCACTTCAACAACGATCTGTCTGCAACCATGAGCAACGGTACTTACGTTGACGGTAGCACCAACTCTGACGCGTGGGGCTTCGGTTTGAAAGCCGGTTACGACTTCAAACTGGGTGATGCTGGTTACGTAACACCTTACGGCAGCGTTTCTGGTCTGTTCCAGTCTGGTGATGACTACCAGTTGAGCAACGACATGAAAGTTGACGGTCAGTCTTACGACAGCATGCGTTATGAGCTGGGTGTAGATGCAGGTTATACCTTCACTTACAGCGAAGACCAGGCTCTGACTCCGTACTTCAAACTGGCTTACGTCTACGACGACTCTAACAACGATAACGATGTGAACGGCGATTCCATCGATAACGGTACTGAAGGGTCTGCGGTACGTGTTGGTCTGGGTACTCAGTTCAGCTTTACCAAGAACTTCAGTGCCTATACCGATGCTAACTACCTCGGTGGCGGTGACGTAGATCAAGACTGGTCCGCGAATGTGGGTGTTAAATATACCTGGTAATATTCTTCATTCTGAAGAAATAGGTAATTTAATCTAAATAATGCCCGTCAAGGATTTGACGGGCATTACTGCAAAGGACGCGCAAATGTTATCTGTAGTTAAACCTCTTCAGGAATTTGGTAAGCTCGATAAATGTTTGTCCAGATACGGCACGCGCTTCGAGTTTAATAATGAAAAACAAGTTATATTTTCAAGTGATGTTAATAGCGAAGATACATTCGTTATTTTAGAAGGTGTTATCTCTCTGCGTAGAGAAGAAAACGTACTTATCGGTATTACCCAGGCTCCTTATATTATGGGTCTGGCTGATGGATTAATGAAAAACGATATACCATACAAATTAATATCAGAAGGAAACTGTATGGGATATCATCTGCCTGCCAAACAAACCATTACTCTTATTGAACAACATCAACTCTGGCGTGACGCTTTCTATTGGTTAGCCTGGCAAAATCGAATTCTGGAATTACGTGACGTTCAGCTCATTGGTCACAATTCCTATGAACAAATCCGCGCTACTTTATTATCAATGATTGACTGGAATGACGAATTGCGTTCACGTATTGGTGTTATGAATTATATCCATCAACGTACACGCATATCACGTTCTGTCGTGGCAGAAGTTCTCGCGGCTTTACGCAAGGGTGGCTATATCGAAATGAATAAAGGCAAACTGGTTGCTATCAACCGTTTGCCTTCAGAGTATTAATCAGGACGCGGGGATGACCAATGGTTTATTCCCGCTAAGTTCGGTCACCAAATCATTGATGCCATCACTCATATTTTTAAAGCGTGTCAACGGCGAACGCGTGACGACCACAAAAGCACCAATATTTTTTTGCGGGATCATCGCCATATAGGTAATGAATCCGCCACCGCCGCCTGTTTTCTGAATAATTCCCGGACGCCCATCTTTCGGTGCCATATATACCCAGCCTAAACCGAGCGCATCTGCTTTACCGGGTACATCCATGCCGATCACTTTCGTAAACTGCGCGCGTTGATAAATCAGCGTCTGCATACGATCCGCCTGGTTGCTGCGCTGATAAAAATCAGACGACAAATACTGCTGCATCCAGCGCATCATATCGCCAGGCGTGGAATAAACACCGCCGCTGCCTATTGCCGCCAGGGTATTATTACAAGGACTGGCCCCGCGCTCGGCAACCATTAAACGACGGCACTGGTCCGGTGATGGTGTGTATGTGGTGTCTTTCATCCCCAGCGGACGGGTAATCTGCTCTTCAAACAACTGCGTATATGGTTTGCCGGAAGCATTCGCCAGCGCATCTGCCAGTAAGTCGAATGCGAGGTTGGAATATGCAGCCTGACTACCCGGTGCGGCTTTTAGTTTGGCGGTGGAAAGGTATTTCCAACGTTGCTCGCGAGTCGGCCAGACAAACACCGGACGATTTGCTGCGCCGCCGGGCTGTTCACGCGGCAGGGCGCTGGTATGGGTTGCCAGATTCACCAGCGTAATGGGCGTTCCATTGTAGGTCGGCACGCGTGCGCCTGGCGGCGCATATTTACTTAGCGGATCGTTTAATTTCACCGTCCCTTGATCGAGCAATTTCACCAGCATCTCACTGGTCATCAGCTTAGTGAGCGACGCAATTCGCACGACAGAATCTAATTGTGGGCGAACGTTATTACCGGGACGCGTTTCCCCATAACTGCGGAAGACGCGCTGATTACCATCGATAACAACCAGGGCCATCCCCGTGGCACCGCTGCCGTAAAAAATATGATCGGCATAGCGATCGACAATATCAGAGGCGAACTCCGGTTCGGTGATCGACTGCGCCGCATGGACGGAGGTCAATGACGCCGCACACAGCACGGCAGAAAAAAGCAGACTACGTTTCAACGGTGGTGTCCATAAATTAAATGAAGGTAACTAAGCGTATTTATACTACTCATAGATGGATTGCAAAGGGCGAATTAGTGCAATAATAGTGTTAAAAACGTAACGGCGCGTAAACACGTTCTTTTTCCTGCTCACCAATGCCTGCATTTGTGATCCTGCGCGTGTTAATCCGCTAATGTAAACAATCCTTTGTTTGTGAAATCCGTCGAAACAATTCTTACGTTCAGGTTGACGAACTAAGTAGCTTGCCATTGGTCACAATGGGCGGTTTCATTTGGCTTGCTCTTTGGAGTGGTCATGCGGTTTATGCACAGCAGTTGTTAAAATGATAAGAAGTTAGCAGGAGAGCATATGTTTAAGTCTTTTTTCCCAAAGCCGGGTACGTTTTTCCTCTCGGCCTTTGTTTGGGCATTGATTGCCGTGATCTTCTGGCAAGCCGGTGGTGGTGATTGGGTGGCTCGTATCACCGGGGCTTCCGGGCAGATCCCGATTAGCGCCGCCCGTTTCTGGTCATTAGACTTCCTGGTTTTTTATGCTTACTACATTGTTTGTGTAGGACTCTTTGCGCTGTTCTGGTTTATATACAGCCCGCATCGTTGGCAATACTGGTCAATACTCGGTACTGCGCTGATTATCTTCGTTACCTGGTTTCTGGTGGAAGTTGGGGTTGCCGTCAACGCCTGGTATGCGCCGTTCTATGATCTGATCCAAACCGCGCTAAGTTCGCCGCATAAAGTGACCATTGAACAGTTTTATCGCGAAGTGGGCGTCTTTCTGGGGATTGCGCTGATTGCGGTAGTGATCAGTGTGTTGAACAATTTCTTTGTTAGCCACTATGTGTTCCGCTGGCGTACAGCGATGAACGAGTACTACATGGCAAACTGGCAACAACTCCGTCATATCGAAGGTGCCGCCCAGCGTGTGCAGGAAGACACTATGCGTTTTGCCTCTACGTTGGAAAATATGGGGGTAAGTTTTATCAACGCTATCATGACGTTGATCGCCTTCTTGCCGGTGTTGGTGACGCTCTCCGCGCATGTGCCGGAATTGCCGATTATTGGACATATTCCGTATGGCCTGGTGATTGCTGCCATCGTCTGGTCGCTGATGGGCACCGGGCTGCTGGCGGTGGTGGGGATCAAACTGCCGGGACTGGAATTTAAAAACCAGCGCGTAGAAGCGGCTTATCGTAAAGAGTTGGTTTATGGTGAAGACGATGCATCGCGCGCGACGCCACCAACGGTACGCGAGCTGTTCAGCGCCGTGCGGAAGAACTATTTTCGTCTCTATTTTCACTATATGTATTTCAATATTGCCCGCATTCTCTATTTGCAGGTTGATAACGTTTTCGGTTTGTTCTTGCTGTTTCCGTCGATTGTTGCCGGTACGATTACGCTCGGCCTGATGACGCAAATTACCAACGTTTTCGGCCAGGTGCGCGGGGCTTTCCAGTATCTGATTAACTCATGGACTACGTTGGTAGAGTTAATGTCTATCTACAAACGTCTGCGCAGCTTTGAACATGAGCTGGATGGTGACAAAATTCAGGAAGTAACCCATACGTTGAGTTAAAAAGGAGAGGTAATGTCGCAGTTCACTCGTCTTTCTTCGCTTTCATTGTTGGCGGTTCTGGTTTTAGCGGGGTGTAGTAGTCAGGCTCCGCAACCGTTGAAAAAGGGCGAAAAAGCGATAGATGTAGCGAGCGTCGTGCGGCAGAAGTTGCCCGCCAGCGTGAAAGACCGCGATGCCTGGGCGAAAGATATTGCCACCACTTTTGAAAGTCAGGGGCTGGCACCGACGCTGGAAAACGTCTGCTCGGTGCTGGCGGTGGCACAGCAGGAGTCTAATTATCAGGCGGATCCGGCCGTTCCGGGCTTAAGTAAAATTGCCTGGCAAGAGATTGACCGTCGCGCCGAACGGATGCATATCCCCGCTTTTTTGGTTCATACCGCGCTGAAAATTAAATCACCAAACGGCAAAAGTTACAGCGAACGGTTAGATTCCGTGCGTACAGAAAAGCAGTTAAGCGCGATTTTTGACGATCTGATCAGCATGGTGCCGATGGGCCAGACGCTGTTTGGTTCGCTTAACCCGGTGCGCACGGGTGGGCCGATGCAAGTCAGCATTGCTTTTGCCGAACAGCATACCAAAGGCTATCCGTGGAAAATGGACGGTACTGTCCGTCAGAAAGTCTTTAGTCGTCGCGGCGGATTATGGTTTGGTACTTACCATTTACTGAATTATCCCGCCAGTTACAGCGCGCCGATATATCGTTTTGCTGACTTTAATGCCGGCTGGTATGCCAGTCGGAACGCCGCGTTTCAGAACGCGGTCAGCAAAGCCAGCGGCGTGAAACTGGCGCTGGATGGGGATTTGATTCGCTATGACAGCAAAGAACCCGGTAAAACAGAACTGGCAACGCGCAAACTGGCAGGCAAACTGGGTATGAGTGACAGCGAAATTCGCCGTCAGTTAGAGAAAGGGGACCGCTTCTCTTTTGAAGAGACGGCGTTGTACCAGAAAGTTTATCAGCTTGCAGAAGCGAAAACGGGTAAATCGCTACCACGTGAAATGTTGCCCGGTATCCAACTGGAAAGCCCGAAAATCACTCGTAACCTTACAACAGCATGGTTTGCGAAGCGCGTTGATGAGCGACGGGCGCGTTGTATGAAACCGTGATCAATGGGGAATCGTAGGCCAGATAAGGCGTTTACGCCGCATCTGGCACAGCAAATCTTACTGGCGACGATGTCGCCAGTGCAGCCATAAAGCAACCACGGCAAAAATGAAGCAACCAACCAAAAATGGGATTAGCCCAAAAATGGTGCCGACACCTAAGCCGATTTCCACTCGTGGGCGGCCTGTATCCTGAACCTGCATTAAACGCTCATAGACGCCAGGCGCATGCACCAACAGATTCAGTAATTGCGCCCCAATCCAAAAGCAAAACAGTACAAACAGCGCATAGGCAATGTTGCCAGGCGTTGAAGAGGTGTTGCGATATTTTCCGTTAAACAGCGATTTTGATAGGGTGAAATCAGCCATAAAAACCTCCGGAAGTCATTTGCTTCTCTTCTGGTGTGATACCAGCGGCTATGGCAAGTCTGACAGGTCATTGAGATTGTCAATATCAGAATCATGGTAAATTGATGGTGGGAATATTCCCGAAGCGTGAATATTCGTCGTGAGTCACAAAATGGTAACTTTAAGCTAAATTTTTTAACGATACTGGAAATGCTGTCTACGCCACAGACGGATGTTACAGAATATGCGAGGATGCTGTTTTTCATTATCGGAGCTGCCATGAATCTGCCTGTAAAAATCCGCCGCGACTGGCACTACTATGCGTTCGCCATTGGTCTCATTTTCATTCTTAACGGTGTGGTGGGTTTGCTGGGATTTGAAGCAAAAGGTTGGCAGACATATGCAGTCGGTCTGGTGACGTGGGTAATTAGTTTCTGGCTGGCGGGGCTGATTATTCGTCGTCGCGATGACGAAACTGAAAACGCCCAATAACATATGATTGGGCGTTCAGGGGATGGCAAAGTGCTCGTTGTTCATGCCGGATGCGGCATTAACGCTTTAGCCTGTCTACAAAATCTTGCAAAATCAATATATTGAAATTGTCTGGTAGGCCTGATAAGCGTAGCGCATCAGGCAATCTTACGCTTGTCACCAGTCTTAAACGCCCAATAAAAATATTACCGGGCGATTGAAAATTACATTGTGGTTTTCAACGCGTTATCCGCAGCGTGACGTTCCAGTGCCAGTTCAATCAAACGCGTGATCAGGTCGGTGTAGCCCAGACCGCTGGCTTGCCACAACTTCGGATACATGCTGATATTAGTGAAGCCCGGCAGCGTGTTGATCTCGTTGATCACCACCTCGTTTTCCGGCGTTAAGAAGACGTCTACACGCGCCATGCCAGCACAGCCCAGCGCCTGATAAGCCTGAATGGCAATCGCCCGGATCTTATCGTTGATGTCTGGCGCAATGGCTGCCGGAACCACCACTTTCGCACCATCTTCGTCAATGTATTTGGTGTCGTAGGCGTAGAAATCGCTGGTCAGGACGATCTCGCCACAGGTGCTGGCTTGCGGATTGTCGTTGCCCAGAACCGCGCATTCGATCTCACGCCCTTTGATCCCTTGTTCAATGATCACTTTGTGATCGAACTCGAACGCCAGATCGACGGCAATCGCGTACTGTTCTTCGTTAGTCACTTTGCTGACGCCAACAGAAGAGCCCTGGTTAGCGGGTTTAACGAACAGCGGTAAACCCAGTTTAGACTCCACTTCGGCAAAACTGATTTTGTGACGATTGGCGCGTGTCAGGGTAATAAATGGCGCAATGTTCAACCCGGCATCACGCAGCAGACGTTTGGTGACGTCTTTATCCATACAGGCGGCAGAGGCCAGCACATCGGAACCGACAAACGGTAAATTAGCGACCCGCAGCATCCCCTGCAGGGAGCCATCTTCACCCAGCGTACCGTGGACAATCGGGAAAATGACATCTACCGTCGGCAATGGTTGGCCGTTCTGTGCATCAATAAGTTGATGCTCATGTCTACCCGGCACCTGCGCGAGGCTGGTAGCCGAAGGGCGCAACGCGATATGGGCAGGATCGTCTGCGTTTAGCAGATAATTACTGGCATCGCTGACGTGCCATTGCCCTTGTTTATCAATGCCCAGCAGCACAACGTCGAAACGACTTTTATCAATGGCATCGACAATGTTTTTTGCCGATTGCAGAGACACTTCATGTTCCGCTGATTTTCCACCAAAAACGATACCTACCCGCAGTTTTTCCATCTTAAAAACCTATCCCGTCGAACATAAAGAACATACATTACCACGACAAAACGGTTGATTCGCGGCCTTCTGACAGAATGTTGCAATCTTCTGGTCACAAAGCGCTCAGCGTACTGACTGTGAAATATCATCGATTAAATTATGTGCTACAGATCACAAAAATGATGAACGGGAAGCTAATTTGTTGCTGGCATTAACCATGACTCGGCTTGTGAATAACTTAATAATAAGTTAACGAACTAAATATATTTCATAACTTTTTATTATATTAATGATTTATAATTGAATAGCTGTTTTATTTGTAAGGTAATTATTTAAATAAGAGAAACGTTTCGCTGATAAATATGTGGAAATATTTGTGCAAAGTATTTCCTTCGTCATAAAAATACTACTTCCAGCCCCTATGCAGTTATGAAGCATAATGTTAACTTCTCCATACTTTGGATAAGGAAATACAGACATGAAAAATCTCATTGCTGAGTTGTTATTTAAGCTTGCCCAAAAAGAAGAAGAGTCGAAGGAACTGTGCGCGCAGGTTGAGGCACTGGAGATTATTGTCACCGCGATGCTTCGCAATATGGCGCAAAAAGACCAACAGCGGTTGATTGATCAGGTTGAGGGGGCGTTGTATGCGGTAAAGCCCGATGCCAGCATTCCTGATGACGACACGGAGCTGCTGCGCGATTACGTAAAGAAGTTATTGAGGCATCCTCGTCAGTAAAAAATTAAGCCTTTTCAACGATTGTCATAAAGCTGTCACGCCAGAGACTTATAGTCGCTTTGTTTTTATTTTTTACTGTATTTGTACATGGAGAAAATAAAGTGAAACAAAGCACTATTGCACTGGCTCTCTTACCGTTATTGTTTACCCCTGTAACAAACGCCCAGACGCCGCAGACACCCATTCTGGAAAACCGGGCTGCACAGGGAGATATTACTACGCCCGGCGGTGCCCGCCGTTTAACAGGCGATCAGACCGCCGCCTTGCGTGATTCACTTAGCGATAAGCCGGTAAAAAATATTATATTACTGATTGGCGATGGGATGGGGGATTCGGAAATTACTGCCGCACGAAATTATGCCGAAGGTGCGGGCGGTTTTTTTAAAGGAATCGATGCGTTACCGCTTACCGGGCAATACACTCACTATTCTCTGGATAAAAGAACCGGTAAACCGGACTACGTAACCGACTCCGCTGCGTCAGCAACCGCCTGGTCAACTGGCGTCAAAACCTATAACGGCGCGCTGGGCGTCGATATTCATGAAAAAGATCATCCAACGATACTGGAGATGGCAAAAGCCGCAGGCCTGGCCACTGGCAACGTTTCAACGGCTGAATTGCAGGATGCCACACCTGCCGCGCTGGTGGCGCATGTGACGTCGCGCAAATGCTACGGACCGAGCGTTACCAGTGAAAAATGCCCGAGTAATGCGCTGGAAAAAGGCGGTAAAGGCTCCATCACTGAACAACTGCTTAACGCTCGTGCCGATGTAACGCTTGGCGGCGGTGCAAAAACGTTTGCAGAAACAGCAACCGCCGGTGAATGGCAGGGAAAAACGCTGCGTGAACAAGCACAGGCGCGTGGTTATCAGTTAGTAACTGATACGGCCTCGTTAGAAGCGGTGACGGAGGCAAATCAGGATAAACCACTGCTCGGATTATTTTCCGATGGCAATATGCCGGTACGCTGGAAA
This sequence comes from Escherichia sp. KTE96, assembly GCF_000408525.1. Classification (NCBI taxonomy): domain Bacteria; kingdom Pseudomonadati; phylum Pseudomonadota; class Gammaproteobacteria; order Enterobacterales; family Enterobacteriaceae; genus Escherichia; species Escherichia sp. KTE96. The sequence continues at coordinate 1,539,139 of NZ_KE137149.1, forward strand.
GGTCCAAAGGCGTCTTATCACGGCAATATCGATAAGCCTGCGGTAACTTGTACTCCGAATCCGCAGCGTAATGACAGCATACCGACGTTAGCGCAGATGACCGACAAGGCCATTGAGTTATTAAGTAAAAATGAAAAAGGCTTCTTCCTGCAAGTCGAAGGTGCATCGATCGACAAACAGGATCACGCCGCGAATCCTTGTGGGCAAATTGGTGAGACGGTTGACCTTGATGAAGCTGTACAACGGGCGCTGGAATTTGCCAAAAAAGATGGTAACACCCTGGTAGTGGTAACGGCTGACCATGCTCACGCCAGCCAAATTGTCCCGCCGGATACCAAAGCACCGGGTCTGACTCAGGCGTTAAATACCAAAGATGGCGCAGTAATGGTGATGAGCTACGGTAACTCTGAAGAGGATTCGCAAGAGCATACTGGCAGCCAGTTGCGTATTGCTGCTTATGGCCCGCACGCTGCAAACGTCGTTGGCCTGACCGATCAGACCGATCTCTTCTACACCATGAAAGCCGCATTGGGCCTGTAATTAAACCGCACCCGACGATGAATTTGTGTCGTCGGGTGGTTTTTTTGCTGTTAGCAACCAGACTTAAAGGCAGATCACGGGCGCAAACGCTCCTGGTTAAAATGTTAAGAGGGATGGTGCTATGAAAATAACATTACTGGTTACCCTGCTATTCGGTTTAGTTTTTTTAACCACAGTCGGCGCTGCCGAGAGGACGTTAACCCCGCAACAACAGCGTATGACTTCCTGTAATCAACAGGCCACGGCGCAGGCGTTGAAAGGGGATGCCCGTAAGACGTACATGAGTGATTGCCTGAAGAACAGTAAGTCTGCGCCCGGCGAGAAGAGTTTGACGCCGCAACAGCAGAAGATGCGCGAATGCAATGGTCAGGCGACGCAGCAATCTCTGAAAGGTGATGATCGCAATAAGTTTATGAGCACCTGCCTCAAGAACGCCGCGTAATACCTGATAGTGCTAACGGGTGAGCTAAGAAAATGGCTCACCCGAAATTTCATACTCCCGCTCTTAATCCCGTCTCTATAATTTGGGCAAATTGTTTCTAAATGTTCCCAAAAATAATGAATGATGAAAACTTTTTCAAAAAAGCGGCGGCGCACGGGGAGGAACCACCATTAACTCCTCAAAACGAACATCAGCGTTCCGGGCTGCGCTTTGCCCGTCGCGTCAGGTTGCCCCGTATGGTTGGGCTGGCTGGGATGTTCTTACCGATTGCATCAACGCTGGTTTCGCACCCGCCGCCGGGGTGGTGGTGGCTGGTGTTGGTCGGCTGGGCTTTTGTCTGGCCGCATTTAGCCTGGCAGTTAGCGAGCAGGGCCATTGATCCACTTAGCCGGGAAATTTACAACTTAAAAACTGATGCAGTATTAGCGGGGATGTGGGTAGGCGTGATGGGCGTAAACGTGCTGCCTTCGATCGCGATGTTAATGATTATGTGTCTGAATTTGATGGGGGCTGGTGGCCCTCGTCTGTTTGTCGCTGGTCTGGTGTTAATGGTAGTTTCCTGCCTTGTCACGCTTGAACTAACGGGGATCACGGTGTCGCTAAATAGTGCACCGCTGGAGTGGTGGCTTTCCCTTCCCATTATCGTTATTTATCCTCTGCTGTTTGGCTGGGTCAGCTACCAGACGGCAACAAAACTTGCAGAACATAAACGCAGATTGCAGGTAATGAGCACTCGTGATGGCATGACGGGGGTTTATAACAGGCGTCACTGGGAAATTATGCTGCGTAATGAGTTTGATAATTGTCGGCGGCATAACCGCGATGCGACGTTATTAATCATCGATATCGACCATTTCAAAAGCATCAACGACACCTGGGGCCACGATGTGGGTGATGAAGCGATTGTGGCACTGACCCGACAGTTACAAATCACTCTGCGCGGCAGTGATGTGATTGGTCGTTTTGGGGGCGATGAATTTGCGGTGATTATGTCTGGTACGCCAGCAGAAAACGCCATTACCGCCATGTTACGCGTACATGATGGGCTAAATACATTACGCTTACCAAGTACGCCGCAGGTGATGTTGCGGATAAGTGTTGGTGTCGCGCCGCTGAGTCCGCAAATGAGTCACTATCGCGAGTGGCTGAAATCGGCCGATATGGCACTCTATAAAGCAAAGAAAGCCGGACGTAACCGCACCGAAGTGGCGGCCTGACGTCCGGAGTGGTTCATCAGGATTTGCTAAGTTTTTCTGATTTTTCCATACACTTCGTCATCGCTTCGATCACTGCGGCACGGAAACCTTTCTCTTCCAGCACGCGTACTGCTTCAATGGTGGTGCCTCCTGGTGAGCAGACCATATCTTTCAATACGCCCGGATGTTCTCCGGTTTCCAGCACCATTTTTGCAGATCCCATTACCGCCTGGGCGGCAAATTTATACGCCTGCGCGCGTGGCATCCCACCTAGTACGGCGGCGTCGGCCATCGCTTCGATAAACATAAAAACATAGGCAGGTGAAGAACCGCTCACGCCGACCACCGGGTGGATCATCGGCTCGGCAATCACCTCCGCCTCGCCAAAACAGCGGAAAATATTCAGCACATCGGCGGTATCCTCTGGCGTGACCAGTGAGTTTGGCGTCACGGAGGTCATCCCGGCATTGACCAGCGCGGGAGTGTTCGGCATGGCGCGGATAATTTTCCGGTCATGGCCCAGTGCCCGGGCAAGTTGGTCGAGTGTGACGCCCGCAGCAATAGAAACCACCAGCGAGTCTTTATTCAGGCTGGAAGTGATTTCACTAAGCACTTTGATCATAATGCCAGGTTTAACAGCGGCAAAAACGATGTCGGTGATTTGTGCCACTTCCTGCGCCGATTCTGCGGCGTTGATGCCAAACTGATCATGCAAAGCGGCGACTTTATCCGGGGAGGGGGTATAGACCCAGATTTGCCCTGGAAGAACCTGACCACTGGCAATCAGACCGCCGAGAATGGCTTTTCCCATATTGCCGCAGCCAATAAAACCGATTTTCTTTTCCATTGCCTCACTCCTGCCGTGAAATTCATTGTTTTGGAAAGCGCCTGGTCAGAAGCATAAACAGAACTATGCCGGAAGGCAAAAGCGCGACACAATAGAGGATGACCCAACAAAGGAGGGGCTTATGACGATATGGGTGGATGCCGATGCGTGTCCCAATGTAATTAAAGAGATTCTGTATCGTGCAGCAGAACGTATGCAGGTGCCGTTGGTGCTGGTGGCAAATCAGAGTTTACGCGTGCCGCCATCGCGGTTTATTCGCACGCTACGCGTCGCGGCAGGCTTCGATGTTGCCGATAATGAAATTGTACGTCAGTGTGAGCCGGGCGAACTGGTGATCACTGCTGATATTCCTTTGGCTTCTGAAGTCATCGAGAAGGGGGCTGCGGCACTTAATCCACGTGGCGAACGTTACACGACGGCGACCATTCGCGAACGCCTGACAATGCGCGATTTTATGGACACCTTACGCGCCAGTGGTATTCAAACCGGGGGGCCAGATAGCCTTTCACAACGTGACCGCCAGGCCTTTGCCGCTGAGCTGGAAAAGTGGTGGCTGGAAGTGCAACGTAGTCGCGCATAAATGTAATTTATTATTTACACTTCTTTCTCGCTAATTTCTTGGTATAGTAAGGTGTAGATTGAAATTTTTACCTTAAATGGAATTATTTCTTTACAATCGAAATTGTACTAGTTTAATGGTATGATCGCTATTCTCACGAAACCGGCTTTCGCCGCATTGCGGCCTTTTGGGGAAAACCCACGATGACACAACCTCTTTTTCTGATCGGGCCTCGGGGCTGTGGTAAAACAACGGTCGGAATGGCCCTTGCCGATTCGCTCAACTATCGGTTTGTCGATACCGATCAATGGCTGCAATCACAACTCAATATGACGGTCGCAGAGATCGTCGAAAGGGAAGAGTGGAGCGGATTTCGCGCCAGAGAAACCGCAGCACTGGAAGCGGTGACTGCGCCATCCACTGTTATTGCCACGGGTGGCGGCATTATTCTGACGGAATTTAATCGTCACTACATGCGCAATAACGGGATTGTGGTTTATTTGTGTGCGCCAGTAGCGGTACTGGTTAATCGCCTGCAAGCTGCACCCGAAGAGGATTTGCGACCAGCCTTAACCGGAAAACCGCTAAGTGAAGAAGTTCAGGAAGTGCTGGAAGAACGCGATGTGTTATATCGCGAAGTTGCGCATATTATCATTAACGCTAACAACGAACCCAGCCAGGTGATTTCTGAAATTCGTTGCGCCCTGGCACAGACGATCAATTGTTGATTCCCGAGTGCCTATACTTAACGTTCATCCTGTGAAATAAGGAAGAACGATGCCAACGAAACCACCTTATCCTCGTGAAGCATATGTTGTGACGATTGAAAAAGGAAAACCAGGGCAGACCGTAACCTGGTATCAGCTTAGAGCCGATCATCCCAAACCTGACTCTTTAATCAGCGAACATCCGACAGCTTTGGAAGCGATGGATGCGAAAAAACGCTATGAGGATCCTGACAAAGAGTGACCGTATCAGACTGCTCGGAAAGGACTCTGAGTGCCGCTACAACGGACTTGCGTCACATTTTTCGCAATCCATGTTTTCCTAATAATTAGAATATTAAACAATAACAATCCATTACTGGAATCATTTGGAATCTTTACATTATGCCGGATGCGTCTGCTGCTACGCTTTTTGTCATTTGTAGCACAGGTAAGTGTCAGCAGTGGTGCTTAGCATTTGCCCGGTAATTAACGACGAAATAAAAGTAAGGTGGAAAAACAATGAGTGCGTCGTTGGCGATCCTGACCATCGGCATTGTACCTATGCAGGAAGTTTTGCCGCTCCTGACTGAGTACATTGACGAAAATAACATTTCCCATCATAGCCTGCTGGGGAAGTTAAGCCGCGAAGAAGTGATGGCGGAGTATGCGCCAGAAGCAGGTGAAGAAACGATTCTCACTTTATTAAATGATAATCAACTGGCCCACATTTCGCGTCGTAAAGTGGAGCGAGATCTGCAAAGCGTGGTTGAAGTGCTTGATAATCAGGGGTACGACGTCATTTTGCTGATGAGTACGGCAAACATTAGCTGTATGACGGCGCGTAATACAATCTTTCTCGAACCGTTACGTATATTACCACCGCTGGTTTCCTCCATTGTCGAAGGTCATCAGGTCGGTGTTATTGTACCGGTAGAAGAACTGTTGCACGTTCAGGCGCAAAAATGGCAAATCCTGCAAAAACCCCCCTTGTTTTCTCTGGGCAATCCCATTCACGATTCTGAACAGAACATCATCGATGCCGGGAAAGAATTACTGGAAAACGGCGCAGATGTCATCATGCTGGATTGTTTGGGATTTAACCAACGTCATCGCGATTTACTGCAAAAACAGCTCGATGTTCCTGTTTTGCTCTCTAACGTATTGATTGCAAGGCTGGCGGCAGAATTACTGGTTTAATTTTGCGTGACAGTCAGCGCCTCTGACCCCTATAGTGAAGTGGATGTTTAACTACCAGACAGGGCCAGTTTATGCTTCAAAGTAACGAGTACTTTTCCGGCAAAGTGAAATCGATCGGCTTTTCCAGCAGCAGCACTGGTCGCGCCAGCGTTGGTGTCATGGTTGAAGGCGAATATACCTTCAGCACCGCTGAACCTGAAGAGATGACGGTAATCAGCGGGGCGCTGAATGTGTTGCTGCCTGATGCGACCGACTGGCAAGTGTATGAAGCCGGTTCCGTATTCAATGTTCCCGGCCACAGTGAATTTCATTTGCAAGTTGCTGAACCGACCTCTTATTTGTGCCGCTATCTGTAATATCTCGCCTTCCCGTTGATTGGGAGGGCATTTTTCTGAAAAGTAATTTGTTTTTATAATTAAAAATTTCAAAGGCTGCTGATTTTTATATTTTTGATATATTCAAATCAATTGGCTTTATTGAACATTAACATTTAAATCAAAGGGTTAGGTGCTTGTATTGCTGGCCATGACGTTCAATCTCTAATTCATTGCTACCGCTACCTGATGCGCAATTAAAATAGTGGAAGCTCCGGTTTGCCATGTTATAAAAATCATTGCGCGATGTAGCGAATGATTATATTAATGCCTGGTATGGCGTCACATGCCAGATAAGACGCGCAGGCGTCTTATCTGGCGTTGAAGAAAAATCAGCAATTAACGTTGTGCTTCGCCACCTAATCCTTCGATCAGGTTTTGAATTAATGCTGCCAGTTCGCCGGTCATCAGGATGAAATCGGCATCAAAACGCTGGGCGTAATCTTCACGGTCGATGTCTTCGTTTTGATCTCGCAGTTCGTCGCAGAACTTCAGGCGCTTAAGCGAACCATCGTCACACATCACAAACTGAACGCGCTGCTGCCAGTCGAGCGCCAGTTTAGTCACCACTTTTCCGGCTTCAATATGATTGGTGATCTCTTCGCAGGTCAGATCCTGTTTTTTCGCACGGATCACGCCGCCATCTTCCAGCAGCGATTTCAGCTCGGCTTCATCAAGCAACTGGAATCCCTGTGCCGCGCTACCGGAGCGTACCCATTCGGTCAACGTCAGTTCAATCGGGTTTTCCATGCTCAACGGCACAACCGGTAACGACCCCAGACTTTTACGCAGCAGCGCCAGCGTATCTTCCGCTTTTTTGGCGCTGGCGCAGTCCACCATGATCAAACCATTAACCGTGTCGATCCACATCATAGTTTGGCTAAAGCGGCTGAATGCGCGCGGCAGCAGAGAGTGCAGCACCTCATCTTTCAGGGAATCTTTTTCGGTCTTCTTCAGCTTACGCGCCTGTTCCGCTTCCAGTTTGGCGATTTTCGCTTCCAGCGCCTGTTTAATGACCGGAGACGGGAGAATTTTTTCTTCTTTACGCGCACAGATAACAATTTGACCATTGGCAACGTGCGTTAATGCATCGCTGTGCGATCCCATCGGAGGAACCCAGCCCATCTTCGCCATGTCCTGGCTGCCGCATGGGGTAAATGCCATCGAGGCTAGCTGTTTTTCCATCTCTTCCGCACGCAGCGAAATTTCGCGGCTAAGACGGTAAACCATTAAATTTTTGAACCACAGCATGATAATTTCCACGGCCTTGTCGTTAAATTTAGCGGGCATAATAACGAATTGTCGGCGGCCTTGCATTGTCAATCCGGGTGTCCGTCTCTACGCTATTGATATTGAAAAAAATAAGGAGAGTTCTGTGCGTATAGGTATCGATTTAGGCGGCACTAAAACTGAAGTGATTGCACTGGGCGAGGCCGGGGAGCAGTTGTACCGTCATCGTCTGCCCACGCCGCGCGATGATTACCAGCAGACCATTGAAACGATCGCCACGTTGGTAGAGATGGCGGAGCAGGCGACAGGGCAGCGCGGAACGGTAGGCATGGGCATTCCAGGCTCGATTTCGCCCTACACCGGCGTGGTGAAAAATGCCAATTCAACCTGGCTTAACGGTCAGCCATTCGATAAAGACTTAAGTGCGCGACTGCAGCGGGAAGTCCGTCTGGCCAATGACGCCAACTGCCTGGCGGTTTCAGAAGCGGTAGATGGTGCGGCAGCAGGAGCGCAAACGGTCTTTGCCGTGATTATCGGCACGGGGTGCGGCGCGGGGGTAGCCTTCAATGGTCGGGCGCATATCGGCGGCAATGGCACGGCAGGCGAGTGGGGACATAATCCGCTACCGTGGATGGACGAAGATGAACTGCGTTATCGCGAGGAAGTCCCTTGTTATTGCGGTAAACAAGGTTGTATTGAAACCTTTATTTCTGGTACTGGATTTGCCACGGATTATCATCGTTTAAGTGGAAATGCGCTGAAAGGCCGCGAAATTGTTCGTCTTGTTGAAGAGAAAGATCCCGTTGCAGAGCTGGCATTGCGTCGTTACGAGCTACGACTGGCAAAATCGCTGGCACATGTGGTGAATATTCTCGATCCGGATGTGATTGTGCTGGGCGGTGGAATGAGCAATGTTGACCGTTTATATCAAACGGTTCCGCCGTTGATTAAACAATTTGTCTTCGGTGGAGAATGTGAAACGCCGGTACGTAAGGCGAAGCATGGTGATTCGAGCGGCGTACGCGGTGCCGCGTGGTTATGGCCGCAAGAGTAAAAACAGTTAGGCCATTGGTGCATCATGCCTGATGCTCAGGTCGGATAAGGCGCTCGCGCCGCATCCGACATCGTACTCCGATGCCTGATGTGACGCTTGCCGCGTCTTATCAGGCCTACAAAATGAGCATATCTGTACGCCGCATCCGGCAACAAGCAACGTTCACCGTGACCGCGACCTACCCCAATGGGTTCGCCAGCACCGGATTATCCGCTGCTTGCTGGCGCTTATAGCGACCATACAGCAGCAACGACGACATCGCAGCAAACGAAAGCAAGGCGGCGGGCAGCGCCACGTAATTATATGCCAGCCCCAGCGTCAGCATCATACCACCGCAATATGCGCCAACTGCGCTACCGAGGTTAAACGCTATTTGCCCACCTGCAGCACCTAATAACTCTCCACCTTTGGCATTTTGCAGTAGCAGAATTTGCAGCGGTGCAGAGAGGGCAAATAATCCCGCACAACAAATAAAAGCAAAAACCAGCGACGTTGTTTTCATACCGCCGAAGAAAAAGAGCATCAGCAATGCAAGCACAATAATGAAGTCAGTCACTGCCGCAATGCGCAGCGGAGAGTAACGTCCTGAAATCCGGCCACTTAGCACATTCCCCAGTACCATCCCCAGCCCGACCAGCATCATAATGAAGGTCATCGCCGTTTCCGAAAAACCGGAAACAAACATCATGTAAGGTTTTACGTAACTGAACCAGGCGAATACCCCCGCGTTACCAAACATGGTGGCGGCAAAAATTAGCCACGGCGCGGGGCTTCGCAAAAAATGAAACTGTTCGCGCAGGTTTCCTTTCGCCTCGTCGCGAATATCTGGCACCCAAAAATAGACCGATGCCATCACTGCAATATTAAAAACAGAGATTAATAAAAAGGTGTAACGCCAGCTAAATTCCTGGCTTAAATACGTTCCCAGCGGAATACCCAGCAGATTGGCGACCGTCATCCCGGAAACCATACCCGCCACGGCGGCGGTGACTTTACCGGGTTTGATAATTTTCGATAATACAATCGCTCCGACACCAAAAAATGCGCCATGCGGAAAGCCGGAAACCAGTCGGCCAATGGCGAGCATCAGGTAAGACGAAGATAACGTAAACATGGCGTTGCCAATGACGCACAACGTCACCAGAAACAACAAGATATGTTTGAGCGAGTAGCGGTTGGAGAAGAGGGCGATTATCGGCGCGCCGACCACCACGCCCAGCGCATAATACGAAATCATATGCCCGGCGGCAGGAATAGAAATCCCCACATTATGCGCCAGCTCCGTGAGCACGCCCATAATGCCAAATTCGGCCATCCCCAGACCAAACGTGCCGAGAGCTAAAGATAAAATAACTTTATTCATACCACCATCACAACCAACAGGACGGCTACGAATCACCGTAGCCAATAAAGTGATAGCTTGCAGGATAACGACCAATCAGGCCAAGAGATAATTCGCCCCTCTGTATTCATTATCCTGCTGAATAGTTATTTCACTGCAAACGCGCTGTCCAGTTTGCTGTAGCCCAGACCGTTGATCTTCTTCACTTTGATTTGCACAGGAATACGCTCTTTCATCGCTTCAACGTGGCTAATTACGCCGATAGTTTTACCGCTGGCGTTCAGGGCATCCAGTGCATCAAGGGCGGTATCCAGCGTTTCGCTATCCAGCGTGCCGAAACCTTCATCAAGGAAAAGTGAGTCAATACGCGTTTTATGGCTGACCAGATCCGAAAGCGCCAGCGCCAGCGCCAGACTGACGAGGAAACTTTCGCCGCCGGAAAGGGTGCGGGTATCGCGCACCGCGTCGGCCTGCCAGGTATCGACAACCTCGACTTCCAGCGCCTCGCTGGCTTTGCGCTGTAACAGATAGCGCCCGTGCAGACGGGTCAGTTGCTGATTAGCGAGATGGACCAGATTATCCAGCGTCAGCCCCTGGGCGAATTTACGGAATTTGTCACCCTCTTTGGAGCCAATCAGCGAATTAAGATAACCCCAGTCCTCAACCTGCTGTGTCGTTTGAGTAATTTGCTGCATTAAGGTTTGTTGTTGCTGACGGTTGTCTGCATCCTGTTTCAGTTGCTGGCGAATCTCGCCCTGATGGGTGGTATTTTCACGCAGTTTTTGGTTAGTTTGTGCTAACTCTTGCTGAATCTGTTCCGCTGTCAAAGTGAGATCCAACCCGTCAGGCTGGTGTTGCTGATGCTGTGCCAGAGCTTCTGCCGCCTGAGTTGCCAGCGTTTGCGCCTGACGGCGCTGGTTTTCCAGATTCTGCTTGAGCTGTTCCAGTTGCGCTAGTGTTTGTTCATCCATCAGTGCCGCAAGAAACGCTTGCTGATCGGCAAAAATGCTGGCCTGTAGGGCAGCGTCAAACTGTGCCTGGACATTTTGCAGACTTTGCGCCGCCAGAACTTCCTGTTGCTGCAACGTCTGTTGCTGGCTTTGTAACGCGAGGCATTGCTCGTGAATTTGCCGCCAGTTTTCCAGCGTCACCGTTTCTTCGCTGTGCGGAAGTTCATCACTTTGCGGCAGCGTTTCCAGAATCGGCGTCAGTTGCTGGATGCGGTTTTGCAGCCCGCTTAATTCGTTCTGGCGCTGTTGCCAGATCTGCGCTTCTTGCTGACGTGCCAATAACCAGCTCTCTTCTTCATCTTCCTTCGGCAATGCCAGCGCGTAATCCGCTAATGCCGTAGAGAGTTGCTGATGGCGTTGTTCAATTTGCTGTTGATACTGGATAATTTGCTGATTATGCGCGGCAATTTGCGCCTGCAATTCTTGACGCTGATTGAGTAATTGCAGTTGCTTTTCATGCTCTTCCTGGGCGGTAAGCCACGGTTGAATATCGTCCTGCGGCTGCAAGGTGATACTGAGGCTGGCAGTGAGTGTCTGCCATTCCTGAGTAAGTGCTTGCTCATCTTGCCGGAGGCTTTGTGCTTCGTTTTCATCCCGCTGAAGCTGCCTGGTTAATGCGTCCAGTTGTCCACGTAATGCCGCGCCTTCTTCACCGAGCTTTTTCACTTCGTTTTCCAGCGTCAGTAATCGGGCCTGATTAACGCCAGGTTCCAGTGCCTGATACGCCTCTACCGCCGGGTGGCTGGTGGAACCGCAAAGTGGACAAGGTTGACCTGCTTGTAACTGTGCGCGCTGTGCTTCCAGCGTTTTGATGCGCTCTTCCTGCTCGCAAATGGTTTTGACGTCGGCAAGCTGTTGCGTTTTTTCCTTATAACGCTGGCGCATTTCGGTCAGTGCGGCGTTACGTTGCGTCTGTTCCTGCGTGACGCTCTGGATAGTGGCTTGTAACTGCGCCAGCCGTTTTTGCTGGGGAGCAATTTGCCCATGCAGTGCAATCAGGCGCTGACGTAGCGGGCGTTGTTCAGCATGTTGCGCTTGTGCGACAGCAACTTCATCGCCGGTTAAAGCTAAAGAGATAGCCGGAAGGGCATTAAGTTTTTGCCGGGCATGGGTTAATTGCTGTTGCCACTGTCGCAGATGCCCGCGTTCACTGGCCTGTTGGGAGAACTGCGCACGCCAACCCGCCAGCTCGTTGTTCCACAGACGGAAGCGGTCGTGTTCCTGTAACCACGCATTCAGGGTTTGTTGATGGTGCTGTAATTCAGCCGACAGCTTCGCCGCCTGGTGACGAATGCTCGCGCGAAACACCATTGTGCTCTGTAAGCGAGTATTTACTTCTTCAATCTGTTGGCGAGTATGCGCCAGCGCCGTAGAGTGTTCTGCAATACGTTCCCAGTGCGGACGGAGATTTCGTGCGGGTTGTGCCAGACTAAGCGCCGCCAGTTGAGGTTGCGCTTTTTCTTCTTCGGTCAACGCCAGTTGCAGAGCCTGCTGACGACGGCTGGCCTCCTGCTGTAATTCATCCAGACGTGTTAACCAGTTAAGCGATTGTTGCTCTTGCTGCTGTGCGGCGAGTAACAGCTTTTCTTCGTCAGTGAGTACCTGCAAACTTTCTGTTAATGATTGCACCTGTTCAGGCGCTAATAACGCGACGCCGCTGGCCTGCGCTTGCAGTTTCTCCAGCTCAGTGCGGGCCGATTTGTGCTGTTCAAAGACCATCGCGGAGATTTGCCCGTAAATTTCGGTGCCGGTTAACTCCTCCAGCAATTCTGCGCGTTCTTTCGGTTTAGCATTGAGGAAGGCAGCAAATTGCCCCTGCGAAAGCAGCATCGAACGGGTGAAACGTCCGTAATCCAGCCCGGTTAACGTCGCCGTCATTTCCAGCTTATCTTTCACTTTATCAGCGAGGATTTTACCGTCTGTGCAGCGCGCCAGCTCTACGCGTGGCACCTGCAAATTACCGTCCGGCTGGTTACGCGCCCGGTTCTGGCTCCAGAATGCGCGGTAGGCCTCGCCTTTCACTTCAAACTCCACTTCCGCCAGACATTCGGCAGTATCGCGGGTCATCAGGTCATTTTGCGATTGCGAAACGTTGGAGAGGCGCGGCGTTTCGTGATACAGCGCCAGACAAATGGCATCGAGCAGCGTGGTTTTACCCGCGCCGGTTGGGCCGGTAATGGCAAACAGACCGTTGCTGGCGAACGGTTCGCGGGTGAAATCAATCTTCCATTCGCCTTTTAATGAGTTCAGGTTTTTCAGGCGCAGGCTGAGAATTTTCATGCTTCGTGTTCTCCGGCGAGGGTCTGCAACGTCGTGGCGAAAAGATGTTGCAGGCGTTGATGCTGCGATTCATCCAGTTCTTCCAGTGCCAGACGACGATTAAAAACGTCTTCGACGCTAAGTTCGCTGAGTGTTTCACGCTGTTGGCTGGCTAACACACGCTCGCGCTGCTCCCGACTGCGACGCACCAGTAATACTTCGACAGGCAGTGATTCGGTTAATGCCTGGATTTTGCGCTGAATATCATGCAGATACTCATCGGTAGTGATTTCAATATCCAGCCAGACAGGCGGCTCCTGTGGCACATTACGCCATTGTTCAAGTTGCGCGGTAATCGATGCCAAATCGCCTTTCAGCACTGCCATCGGTTGCGTTACCGGTACGCTCAGGTTTTCCACGCTCTCTAATTTGCCATTTGAAAATGTCACCAGATGGACATATTTACTCTTGCCGCATTCATCAAAACTCAGTGGGATGGGAGAGCCGCAATAGCGGACATGTTCCATGCCGCCAATGATCTGCGCGCGGTGAATATGCCCGAGCGCGATGTAGTCGGCCGGCGGAAAGTTTTGTGCCGGAAACGCGTCCAGCGTGCCAATATAAATGTCACGCACGGCGTCACTTTTACTCGCGCCAACGGTCGTTAAATGCCCCGTTGCGATGATGGGCAGAGGTTGATCGCCGCGCAGTTTGCAGGCATCTGCATAATGTTGTTGGTAATAATCGGTGATTGCTGCCAGTAAATGCTGCTGTTTTTCAATACCGTTAAGTCCCGCCTGGCTGGTAATAATGTCACGCGGGCGTAAAAAAGGGATGGGGCACAGTACCGCGCCAGGCGTTCCGTCGCGACGAGGCAATATTTGCGGCGCATGTCCGGCGCTGGCGACCACGGTGGTATTGAGAAACGCCATGATATCGCGCGATTCATTCAGCGTGGCTACTGAGTCATGGTTTCCTGCCAGTACCACCAGATGACAGCCTGTTTGCTGTAAATTGACAACAAAACGGTTATATAACGTGCGGGCGTAGCTGGGCGGTGAGCCGGTATCGAAAACATCACCGGCAACAATAATTGCATCCACCTGATGGGTTTGCGCTGTCTCCAGCAGCCAGTCAAGAAAGGCCTGGTGTTCAGCTTCGCGGCTTTTACTGTAGAAGTTCTGGCCGAGATGCCAGTCTGAGGTGTGAAGGATGCGCATAACAATTCCCTGGCGAAAAAGCATAGGCGCGATTATACCCAATCAGGTGTCTTATTTGCTTTTTTCTGCGCCACGGAAATCAATAACCTGAAGGGGAGTGCGACGTTCTTTTCATAAATCTGTCATAAATCTGACGCATAATGACGTCGCATTGATGATCGCAATCTATTTATTACAACAGGGCAAATCATGGCGAGACGTATTCTGGTCGTAGAGGATGAAGCTCCAATTCGCGAAATGGTCTGCTTCGTGCTCGAGCAAAATGGCTTTCAGCCGGTCGAAGCGGAAGATTATGACAGTGCTGTGAACCAACTGAATGAACCCTGGCCGGATTTAATTCTCCTCGACTGGATGTTACCCGGCGGCTCCGGTATCCAGTTCATCAAACATCTGAAGCGTGAGTCGATGACCCGGGATATACCGGTGGTGATGTTGACCGCCAGAGGGGAGGAAGAAGATCGTGTGCGCGGTCTTGAAACCGGCGCGGATGATTATATCACCAAGCCGTTTTCACCGAAGGAACTGGTGGCACGTATTAAAGCGGTGATGCGCCGTATTTCACCGATGGCGGTGGAAGAGGTGATCGAGATGCTGGGGCTAAGTCTGGACCCGACGTCTCATCGGGTGATGGCGGGCGAAGAACCGCTGGAGATGGGACCGACTGAATTTAAGCTGCTGCACTTTTTTATGACTCACCCCGAGCGTGTGTACAGTCGCGAACAGCTATTAAACCACGTCTGGGGAACCAATGTTTATGTAGAAGACCGTACGGTTGATGTCCACATTCGTCGCCTGCGTAAAGCACTGGAACCTGGCGGGCATGACCGCATGGTACAGACCGTGCGCGGTACAGGATATCGTTTTTCAACCCGCTTTTAACGCCTTGCTCGTCGGACGCAGAGCAAGGCTTGTTTGTTCATAACTGGAGTATCTTACGTGCTGGAACGGCTGTCGTGGAAAAGGCTGGTGCTGGAGCTGCTACTTTGCTGCCTCCCGGCCTTCATCCTGGGTGCTTTTTTGGGTTATCTGCCCTGGTTTTTATTGGCATCGGTAACGGGACTGCTTATCTGGCATTTCTGGAATTTATTACGCCTCTCATGGTGGCTGTGGGTGGATCGCAGTATGACGCCGCCACCCGGGCGTGGAAGCTGGGAACCGCTGCTGTATGGCTTACACCAGATGCAGTTGCGTAATAAAAAACGCCGCCGCGAACTGGGCAATCTCATCAAACGCTTTCGTAGCGGCGCGGAGTCGCTGCCCGATGCGGTGGTGCTGACCACGGAAGAGGGCGGGATCTTCTGGTGTAACGGGCTGGCGCAACAAACTCTTGGCCTGCGCTGGCCGGAAGATAACGGGCAGAACATCCTTAACCTGCTGCGTTATCCGGAATTTACGCAATATCTGAAAACGCGTGATTTTTCTCGCCCGCTCAATCTGGTGCTCAACACCGGGCGGCATCTGGAAATTCGCGTCATGCCTTATACGCATAAACAACTGTTAATGGTGGCGCGTGATGTCACGCAAATGCATCAACTGGAAGGGGCTCGGCGCAACTTTTTTGCCAACGTGAGCCATGAGTTACGCACGCCATTGACTGTGTTGCAGGGTTACCTGGAAATGATGCATGAGCAGCCGCTGGAAGGTGCGGTACGTGAAAAAGCGTTGCACACAATGCGCGAGCAAACCCAGAGAATGGAAGGACTGGTGAGGCAGTTGCTGACGCTGTCGAAAATTGAAGCTGCGCCAACACAGTTACTCAATGAAAAGGTTGATGTACCTATGATGCTGCGTGTCGTTGGGCGTGAAGCCCAGACTCTGAGTCAGCACAAACAGACATTTACCTTTGAAATAGATAATGACCTAAAAGTGTCTGGCAATGAAGATCAGCTACGCAGTGCGATTTCGAATCTGGTCTATAACGCGGTGAATCATACGCCAGAAGGTACACATATCACGGTGCGCTGGCAGCGAGTGCCGCACGGTGCCGAGTTTAGTGTTGAAGATAATGGGCCGGGTATCGCACCGGAGCATATTCCACGGCTGACCGAGCGTTTTTATCGTGTTGATAAAGCGCGTTCCCGACAAACCGGTGGTAGTGGACTGGGGTTAGCAATTGTTAAACATGCGGTGAATCACCACGAAAGCCGCCTGAATATTGACAGTACGGTGGGCAAAGGTACGCGTTTCAGTTTTGTTCTGCCGGAACGTTTAATTGCCAAAAACAACGATTAATCTGCCTTTGTCATTTTTTGTTGCCATAAGCCAGCCGACGCTGGCTTTTTTTCTTTGCAGCCAAAAAATAAGCGCTAAACCTTACAAGGGTTGGTGATTTTTTGTTCGCATGATTAGCCATGACTTTTTCGCTGAAATAGCGTTTTATACTGGTTAGTGATTTCTTATCGTTATATCCCTCTGGTTTTTAGATCCCATCTTGCTTTAAAACGTTATAAGCGTTTAAATTGCGCTTCAGGTGCTGTCATACTGACTGCATTCAAGCGGTAAATCGAAAAACTATTCTTCGCCGCGTCAGGTTGGGAGTATTTCCCGCTGAAATTGTTTAAAAATACCGCTGTATCATCCCCAGGGATTGGCACAAAAATTTAACGTTACAACACCACATCCACAGGCAGTATGATTTATGACCCATCAATTAAGATCGCGCGATATTATCGCTCTGGGCTTTATGACATTTGCGTTGTTCGTCGGCGCAGGTAACATTATTTTCCCTCCTATGGTCGGCTTACAGGCGGGCGAACACGTCTGGACTGCTGCGTTTGGCTTTCTCATTACCGCCGTTGGTCTGCCGGTATTAACGGTAGTGGCGCTGGCGAAAGTTGGCGGCGGCGTTGATAGCCTGAGCACCCCCATCGGTAAAGTTGCTGGCGTGTTACTGGCAACCGTCTGCTATCTGGCGGTGGGGCCGCTGTTCGCTACGCCACGTACGGCAACCGTCTCCTTTGAAGTCGGTATTGCGCCGCTGACGGGTGATTCTGCACTGCCGCTGTTTATCTACAGCCTGGTCTATTTCGCTATCGTCATTCTGGTTTCGCTCTATCCGGGCAAACTGCTGGATACCGTCGGTAACTTCCTTGCGCCGCTGAAAATTATTGCGCTGGTCATTCTGTCTGTTGCTGCAATTGTCTGGCCTGCGGGTTCTATTAGCACCGCGACTGAGGCTTATCAAAACGCTGCGTTTTCTAACGGCTTTGTTAATGGCTATCTGACGATGGATACGCTGGGTGCGATGGTGTTTGGTATCGTTATTGTTAACGCGGCGCGTTCTCGCGGCGTTACTGAAGCGCGTCTGCTAACCCGTTACACCGTCTGGGCTGGCCTGATGGCGGGCGTTGGTTTAACTCTGCTTTATCTGGCGTTGTTCCGTCTGGGTTCAGACAGCGCGTCGTTGGTTGACCAATCCGCAAACGGTGCGGCTATTCTGCATGCTTACGTTCAGCACACCTTTGGCGGCGGCGGGAGCTTCCTGCTGGCA
Organism: Escherichia sp. KTE96; assembly: GCF_000408525.1. Taxonomy (NCBI): domain Bacteria; kingdom Pseudomonadati; phylum Pseudomonadota; class Gammaproteobacteria; order Enterobacterales; family Enterobacteriaceae; genus Escherichia; species Escherichia sp. KTE96. The sequence continues at coordinate 1,556,606 of NZ_KE137149.1, forward strand.
GCGTTAATCTTCATCGCCTGCCTGGTCACGGCGGTTGGCCTGACCTGTGCCTGTGCGGAGTTCTTCGCCCAGTATGTACCGCTCTCTTATCGTACCCTGGTATTTATCCTCGGCGGCTTCTCGATGGTGGTGTCTAACCTCGGTTTGAGCCAGTTGATTCAGATCTCTGTGCCGGTGCTGACTGCCATTTATCCGCCATGTATCGCACTGGTTGTATTAAGTTTTACACGCTCATGGTGGCATAATTCGTCCCGTGTGATTGCTCCGCCGATGTTTATCAGTCTGCTTTTTGGTATTCTCGACGGGATCAAAGCATCTGCATTCAGCGATATCTTACCGTCCTGGGCGCAGCGTTTACCGCTGGCCGAACAAGGTCTGGCGTGGTTAATGCCAACAGTGGTGATGGTGGTTCTGGCCATTATCTGGGATCGCGCGGCAGGTCGTCAGGTGGCCTCCAGCGCTCACTAAATCACTGAAAATTTGTTTTAACCACGGGGCTGCGATGCCCCGTGGTTTTTTATTGTGTTGATGGGTTAGGAATTGATGGAAAGTAAGAACAAGCTAAAGCGTGGGCTAAGTACCCGACACATACGCTTTATGGCACTGGGTTCAGCAATTGGCACCGGGTTGTTTTACGGTTCGGCAGACGCCATCAAAATGGCCGGTCCGAGCGTGTTGTTGGCCTATATTATCGGTGGTGCCGCGGCGTATATCATTATGCGTGCGCTGGGGGAAATGTCGGTACATAACCCTGCTGCCAGCTCTTTCTCGCGTTATGCGCAGGAAAACCTTGGCCCACTGGCAGGTTACATTACCGGCTGGACCTACTGCTTTGAAATCCTTATTGTCGCCATCGCTGATGTGACCGCTTTCGGTATCTATATGGGCGTCTGGTTTCCGACGGTGCCGCACTGGATTTGGGTGCTGAGCGTAGTGCTGATTATCTGCGCCATCAACCTGATGAGCGTGAAAGTGTTTGGCGAGCTGGAGTTCTGGTTCTCGTTCTTTAAAGTCGCCACCATTATCATCATGATCGTTGCTGGTTTCGGCATCATCATCTGGGGGATTGGCAACGGTGGGCAACCGACAGGTATCCATAACCTGTGGAGCAACGGCGGCTTCTTCAGTAACGGCTGGCTAGGCATGGTGATGTCGTTGCAAATGGTGATGTTTGCCTACGGTGGGATCGAAATTATCGGGATCACCGCCGGTGAAGCAAAAGATCCTGAGAAATCTATTCCGCGTGCGATCAACTCAGTGCCGATGCGTATTCTGGTGTTCTATGTCGGTACGCTGTTCGTCATTATGTCTATCTATCCGTGGAATCAGGTCGGCACTGCCGGTAGCCCGTTTGTGCTGACGTTCCAGCATATGGGCATTACTTTTGCCGCCAGCATTCTTAACTTCGTTGTGCTGACTGCCTCGCTGTCGGCAATTAACAGCGACGTGTTTGGCGTAGGCCGTATGCTGCACGGCATGGCAGAGCAGGGTAGTGCGCCGAAAATCTTCAGCAAAACGTCGCGTCGTGGTATTCCGTGGGTCACAGTGCTGGTAATGACCACCGCGCTGCTGTTTGCGGTGTATCTGAACTACATCATGCCGGAAAACGTCTTCCTGGTGATCGCTTCGCTGGCGACCTTCGCTACTGTGTGGGTGTGGATTATGATCCTACTGTCGCAGATAGCCTTCCGTCGCCGTCTACCGCCAGAAGAAGTTAAGGCGCTGAAATTTAAAGTCCCAGGTGGGGTGGCAACGACTATCGCGGGGCTGATTTTCCTGATCTTTATCATCGGACTGATTGGTTATCACCCTGAAACGCGCATCTCTCTGTACGTTGGTTTCGCGTGGATTGTTGTGCTGTTGATTGGCTGGATGTTTAAACGCCGCCACGACCGCCAGTTGGCTGAAAACCACTAGTTCCCGCTTTTGTCAGCCGGATCAGGACACATCCTGATCCGGCTATTCCGAAAGTTATCCGCCCCCGTCCTCCTCCCCCCAAATATCCTTCAGATGATGATTGATCCTGAATCAGGCTGTGGCAAGGTGATCATATTTTAATCACAGGGGAATTATGATGTTGAATGCATGGCACCTGCCGGTGTCCCCGTTTGTTAAGCAAAGCAAAGATCAACTGCTTATTACACTGTGGTTGACAGGCGAAGAGCCGCCACAGCGCATTATGCTGCGCATGGAAAACGATAACGAAGAAACATCAGTGCCGATGCATAAACAGCGCAGTCAGCCGCATCCAGGCGTAACAGCATGGCGGGCTGCGCTCTCTCTCTCCACCGGGCAGCCACGGCGGCGCTACAGTTTCAAATTGCTGTGGCACGATCGCCAGCGATGGTTTACGCCGCAAGGTTTTAGCCAAATACCGCCAGCACGGTTGGAGCAGTTTGCCGTCGATGTGCCGGATATCGGGCCACAATGGGCAGCGGATCAAATCTTTTATCAGATCTTCCCGGATCGTTTTGCCCGAAGTCAGTCACGTGAAGCAACGCAGGATCATGTCTATTATCATCACGCAGCCGGACGGGAGATCATACTGCGTGGCTGGGACGAACCCGTCACGGCACAAGCGGGCGGATCAACGTTCTATGGCGGTGATCTGGACGGGATAAGCGAAAAACTGCCGTACCTGAAAAAACTCGGCGTGACAGCGCTGTATCTCAATCCGGTATTCAAAGCTCCCAGCGTGCATAAGTACGATACCGAAGATTATCGCCACGTCGATCCGCAGTTTGGCGGCGACGGGGCGTTGCTGCGTTTGAGGCACAATACGCAGCAACAGGGAATGCGGCTGGTACTGGACGGTGTGTTTAACCACAGTGGTGACTCTCATGCCTGGTTTGACCGGCACAATCGTGGAACGGGCGGCGCTTGTCACAACCCCGAATCGCCCTGGCGTGACTGGTATTCATTTAGTGATGATGGCACGGCGCTCGACTGGCTGGGCTATGCCAGTTTGCCGAAACTGGACTATCAGTCGGAAAGTCTGGTGAATGAAATTTATCGCGGTGAAGACAGCATTGTCCGTCACTGGCTGAAAGCGCCGTGGAATATGGACGGCTGGCGGTTGGATGTGATGCATATGCTGGGAGAAGCGGGTGGTGCGCGCAATAATTTGCTGCATGTCGCCGGGATCACCAGGGCTGCGAAAGAAACCCAGCCGGAAGCGTACATTGTGGGTGAATATTTTGGTGATGCGCGGCAGTGGTTGCAGGCAGATGTGGAAGATGCCGCCATGAACTACCGTGGCTTTACATTCCCGTTGTGGGGATTTCTGGCCAACACCGATATCTCTTACGATCCCCAGCAGATTGACGCCCAAACCTGTATGACCTGGATGGATAATTATCGCGCCGGGCTTTCTCATCAACAGCAATTGCGTATGTTTAATCAGCTCGACAGCCACGATACTGCGCGATTTAAAACGCTGCTCGGACGAGACGTCGCGCGTCTGCCGTTGGCCGTTGTCTGGTTGTTTACCTGGCCAGGCGTGCCTTGTATTTATTACGGTGATGAAGTGGGGTTGGATGGTAACAATGATCCGTTTTGCCGTAAGCCATTTCCGTGGCAGGTGGAAAAACAAGATGTGGAGCTATTCTCGTTGTACCAGCGAATGATTGCGCTGCGTAAGAAGAGCCTGGCACTGCGTCGCGGTGGCTGTCAGGTGCTGTACGCGGAAGAGAATGTGGTGGTGTTTGTGCGCTTGCTAAATCAGCAGCGTGTGCTGGTGGCGATTAACCGTGGCGAAGCGTGTGAAGTGGTGCTGCCCGCGTCACCGTTGCTCAATATTACAGCGTGGCAACGCAAAGAAGGGCACGGGCAACTGGCGGACGGGATTCTGACATTGCCAGCGATATCGGCCACAGTGTGGATGAATTAACGCCTTACAACGCTTTGCGTGAAGCCTGCGCCATCATCCGCGGATAAAACTGCCAGAAGCGGCTTTCGAGCGCGTCGTAATGGGTGTCTAAATCGTACCAGGAGTCACGCAGGGCATCCAGGCGTGGGCGACGGCTTGCCATGCCGTTTAACACACTCTGGATGAAATCCATATCGCGATAACGCACCAGCCACTGCTCTGACCATAAGTAATTGTTCAAATTGATAAAGCGTGGTGGTGAATCCGGCAGAATAGTGATTACTTGCTCGCGGGCATAACAGACAAATTCCTCTAACGGAAAATCGGGCGATAGCTGCGACCAGTGGCGGGAAAGAAAGTGATCCCACATGACATCCAGCGTGATAGGCGCAACCCGGCGGGTTTCACGACGAAACCACTCACGTGCTTCGCGGACTTCCGGCAGATTGTCGGTCAAAACGTCGATACGCCGATGCATATGAATACCAGCCACGACGTCGGGTGGAAAACTTTCTTCAGGGTTTCCACGAACAAAATCAGCCAGTAAGTTGCCAGAAAGCGAGCTTTCAGCGAGATGGGCTAAATGCAGGTGAGCTAAAAAATTCATATACACTTCATCCTTCAAACTGCCTCTTCGTTGGCTGCTAGTTACTCGGCTCATCCATGAGCCTCGCCCTTACGGGCCACCGTTACACGGTGTTCAAATCTGTTACGGACAGATTTGTCACTCACCCCAGTCACTTACTTAATGTAAGCTCCTGGGGACTCATTCAGTTGCCATCTCGATGCATCTTGAATGATTTTGTGTATAGATTATGTCATCCATCAAGGAGGGTAAAGGTTGCAGGGAGGACGCCCCGGCACTAGACTACCCGCCTCTTATTTTAGTCTGAGTCAGTGTCATGCGCGTTACCGATTTCTCTTTTGAATTGCCCGAATCCCTGATTGCCCACTATCCCATGCCTGAACGCAGTAGCTGTCGTTTACTGTCGCTGGACGGGCCGACGGGCGCGCTGACGCACGGTACTTTCACCGATTTACTCGATAAGCTCAACCCTGGCGATCTTCTGGTTTTTAATAATACCCGGGTGATCCCGGCGCGCCTGTTTGGTCGTAAAGCCAGCGGCGGCAAGATTGAAGTGCTGGTTGAGCGGATGCTCGATGACAAACGTATTCTCGCGCATATTCGTGCCTCAAAAGCACCAAAGCCGGGCGCTGAACTGCTGCTGGGTGATGACGAAAGCATTAAAGCAACGATGACTGCCCGCCACGGCGCGCTGTTTGAAGTCGAATTTAATGATCAACGTTCGGTGCTGGATATTCTCAACAGCATCGGTCATATGCCGCTGCCGCCGTACATCGACCGTCCGGATGAAGATGCAGACCGTGAACTTTATCAGACGGTATATAGCGAAAAACCGGGCGCAGTTGCGGCCCCGACCGCCGGACTGCATTTCGACGAACCGCTGTTGGAAAAATTACGCGCTAAAGGCGTTGAGATGGCGTTCGTGACTCTGCACGTTGGCGCGGGCACCTTCCAGCCGGTACGCGTCGACACGATTGAAGATCACATCATGCACTCGGAGTACGCCGAAGTGCCGCAGGATGTGGTAGACGCGGTGCTGGCAGCGAAAGCGCGCGGAAATCGGGTAATTGCGGTTGGCACCACCTCTGTGCGCTCGCTGGAAAGCGCGGCCCAGGCGGCGAAAAACGCTCTCATCGAACCGTTCTTTGACGATACCCAAATCTTTATCTATCCGGGCTTTCAGTACAAAGTGGTCGATGCGCTGGTGACTAACTTCCATTTGCCGGAGTCGACGCTGATTATGCTGGTTTCGGCATTTGCCGGTTATCAACACACCATGAACGCCTATAAAGCGGCGGTTGAAGAGAAATATCGCTTTTTTAGTTACGGTGATGCGATGTTTATCACGTACAATCCGCAGGCAATTAATGAGCGCGTCGGGGAGTAATTCCGCGGCGCTGGTTTAAACGTTGGACTGTTTTTCTGACGTAGTGGAGAAAAAATGAAATTTGAACTGGACACCACCGACGGTCGCGCACGCCGTGGCCGCCTGGTCTTTGATCGCGGCGTAGTGGAAACGCCTTGTTTTATGCCCGTGGGCACTTACGGCACTGTAAAAGGAATGACGCCGGAAGAAGTTGAAGCCACTGGCGCACAAATTATCCTCGGCAATACTTTCCACCTGTGGCTGCGCCCGGGCCAGGAAATCATGAAACTGCATGGCGATCTGCACGATTTTATGCAGTGGAAAGGCCCAATCCTCACCGATTCCGGTGGTTTCCAGGTCTTCAGCCTTGGCGATATCCGTAAAATCACCGAACAGGGCGTGCACTTCCGTAACCCTATCAACGGCGACCCGATTTTCCTCGATCCTGAAAAATCGATGGAGATTCAGTACGATCTTGGTTCAGATATTGTCATGATTTTTGACGAGTGTACGCCGTATCCCGCTGACTGGGATTACGCAAAACGTTCCATGGAGATGTCTCTGCGTTGGGCGAAGCGTAGCCGTGAGCGTTTTGACAGTCTCGGAAACAAAAATGCGCTGTTTGGCATCATTCAGGGCAGCGTTTACGAAGATTTACGTGATATCTCTGTTAAAGGTCTGGTAGATATCGGTTTTGATGGCTACGCTGTCGGCGGTCTGGCTGTGGGTGAGCCGAAAGCAGATATGCACCGTATTCTGGAGCATGTGTGCCCGCAAATTCCGGCAGACAAACCGCGTTACCTGATGGGCGTTGGTAAACCGGAAGACCTGGTTGAAGGCGTGCGCCGCGGTATCGATATGTTTGACTGCGTAATGCCAACACGTAATGCGCGTAACGGTCATCTGTTCGTGACCGATGGCGTGGTGAAAATTCGCAACGCGAAGTATAAGAGCGACACCGGGCCGCTCGATCCTGAGTGTGATTGCTACACCTGTCGCAATTATTCACGTGCCTACTTGCATCATCTCGACCGTTGCAACGAAATATTAGGCGCGCGACTCAACACCATTCATAACCTTCGTTACTACCAGCGTTTGATGGCGGGTTTACGCAAGGCTATTGAAGAGGGTAAATTAGAGAGCTTCGTAGCTGATTTTTACCAGCGTCAGGGGCGAGAAGTACCACCTTTGAACGTTGATTAATATTAATAATGAGGGAAATTTAATGAGCTTTTTTATTTCTGATGCGGTAGCGGCAACGGGTGCTCCGGCACAAGGTAGCCCGATGTCTTTGATTTTGATGCTGGTGGTATTCGGTCTGATTTTCTATTTCATGATCCTGCGCCCACAGCAGAAGCGCACCAAAGAACACAAAAAGCTGATGGACTCCATCGCCAAAGGTGATGAAGTGCTGACGAACGGTGGCCTGGTAGGTCGCGTAACCAAAGTAGCGGAAAACGGCTACATTGCTATCGCACTGAATGACACCACTGAAGTAGTTATTAAACGTGACTTCGTAGCCGCCGTTCTGCCGAAAGGCACCATGAAGGCGCTGTAATTAAAATTTTTCCCTAAGGGAATTGCCGTGTTAAACCGTTATCCTTTGTGGAAGTACGTCATGCTGATCGTGGTGATTGTCATCGGTCTGCTCTACGCGCTTCCCAACCTGTTTGGTGAGGATCCGGCTGTTCAGATCACTGGCGCGCGCGGAGTCGCCGCCAGTGAGCAAACGCTGATCCAGGTCCAGAAAACGTTACAAGAAGAAAAAATAACTGCTAAGTCTGTGGCACTGGAAGAGGGCGCTATTCTTGCGCGCTTCGACTCCACTGACACCCAACTGCGCGCTCGTGAAGCATTAATGGGCGTTATGGGTGACAAATACGTCGTGGCGCTTAACCTTGCCCCGGCAACGCCGCGCTGGCTGGCAGCTATTCACGCTGAGCCGATGAAGCTCGGTCTTGACCTGCGTGGTGGCGTTCACTTCCTGATGGAAGTGGATATGGACACTGCGCTGGGCAAACTCCAGGAACAAAATATCGACAGCCTGCGCAGCGACTTGCGCGAAAAAGGCATCCCGTATACCACTGTTCGTAAAGAAAATAATTACGGTCTGAGCATCACCTTCCGTGACTCTAATGCGCGTGATGAAGCCATTGCGTATCTGAGCAAACGCCATCCCGATCTGGTCATTAGCAGCCAGGGTAGCAACCAACTGCGTGCGGTGATGAGCGATGCGCGTCTCAGTGAAGCGCGTGAATATGCGGTGCAGCAGAATATCAACATCCTGCGTAACCGTGTAAACCAGCTTGGTGTCGCTGAGCCTGTGGTACAACGCCAGGGTGCAGATCGTATCGTTGTTGAATTGCCTGGTATTCAGGACACTGCGCGTGCGAAAGAGATTCTGGGGGCGACTGCAACGCTGGAATTCCGTCTGGTAAACACCAACGTTGACCAGGCTGCTGCCGCATCTGGCCGCGTACCGGGTGACTCTGAAGTGAAACAGACCCGCGAAGGTCAGCCGGTTGTGCTGTACAAACGCGTGATCCTGACCGGTGACCATATCACCGACTCCACTTCCAGCCAGGACGAATACAACCAGCCGCAGGTTAACATCTCGCTCGACAGCGCTGGTGGCAACATCATGTCTAACTTCACCAAGGACAACATCGGTAAACCGATGGCAACCCTGTTCGTGGAGTACAAAGACAGCGGTAAGAAAGATGCTAACGGTCGTGCGGTTCTGGTGAAACAGGAAGAGGTGATTAACATCGCGAATATCCAGTCTCGTCTGGGTAACAGCTTCCGTATCACCGGTATCAACAACCCGAACGAAGCGCGTCAGTTGTCGCTGCTGCTGCGTGCCGGTGCGTTGATTGCGCCGATTCAGATTGTTGAAGAACGTACCATTGGCCCGACTCTGGGTATGCAGAACATTGAGCAGGGGCTGGAAGCGTGTCTCGCCGGTCTGCTGGTTTCTATTCTGTTCATGATCCTCTTCTATAAGAAGTTTGGTCTGATTGCGACCAGTGCACTGATTGCCAACCTGATCTTGATCGTCGGCATTATGTCGCTGTTGCCAGGTGCAACGCTGAGTATGCCGGGTATTGCGGGTATCGTCTTAACCCTTGCGGTGGCGGTCGATGCGAACGTACTGATCAACGAACGTATTAAAGAAGAGTTGAGCAACGGACGTACCGTTCAGCAGGCGATTGACGAAGGTTATCGTGGCGCGTTCAGTTCTATCTTCGATGCGAACATCACCACGCTGATTAAAGTCATCATCCTGTATGCGGTTGGTACTGGGGCAATTAAAGGGTTCGCGATTACTACCGGTATCGGTGTGGCGACGTCGATGTTTACCGCGATTGTCGGTACGCGTGCCATCGTAAACCTGCTATATGGCGGCAAGCGCGTCAAGAAGCTGTCAATCTGAGGAGTGCGATGTGGCACAGGAATATACTGTTGAACAACTAAACCACGGTCGTAAAGTCTATGACTTTATGCGCTGGGACTACTGGGCCTTCGGCATCTCTGGTCTGCTGTTAATTGCTGCTATCGTCATTATGGGCGTGCGTGGCTTTAACTGGGGGCTGGATTTTACCGGTGGTACGGTTATCGAAATTACGCTCGAAAAACCGGCTGAAATTGACGTAATGCGTGATGCATTGCAGAAAGCGGGCTTTGAAGAGCCGATGCTGCAAAACTTCGGTAGCAGCCACGACATCATGGTCCGTATGCCGCCTGCTGAAGGCGAAATAGGCGGTCAGGTGCTGGGTAGTCAGGTTCTGAAAGTTATTAACGAATCTACCAACCAGAACGCGGCGGTGAAGCGTATTGAGTTCGTCGGCCCGAGCGTGGGGGCAGACCTTGCGCAAACCGGTGCGATGGCGTTGATGGCGGCGCTGCTGTCTATCCTTGTCTACGTGGGTTTCCGCTTTGAGTGGCGACTGGCGGCAGGGGTGGTTATCGCGCTGGCACACGACGTTATCATTACGCTGGGTATTTTGTCGTTATTCCATATCGAGATTGACCTGACCATTGTGGCATCGTTGATGTCGGTCATCGGTTACTCACTTAACGACAGTATCGTGGTATCGGACCGTATTCGTGAAAACTTCCGCAAAATCCGTCGCGGTACGCCTTACGAAATCTTTAACGTGTCCTTGACCCAGACGCTGCACCGTACTTTGATCACATCCGGTACTACTTTGATGGTTATCCTGATGCTGTATCTCTTCGGTGGCCCGGTGCTGGAAGGCTTCTCGCTGACCATGCTAATTGGTGTTTCCATCGGTACGGCATCTTCTATCTACGTAGCATCGGCACTGGCTCTGAAACTGGGCATGAAGCGTGAGCACATGCTGCAGCAGAAAGTGGAAAAAGAAGGGGCGGATCAACCGTCAATTCTGCCGTAAGGGTGTTTTAAAGCCGTTCAGTTAAAAAAAACCGTGGCGTTTTTGCGCTGCGGTTTTTTTTGGTTATTGCATATTGAACTGGATACAGCTTTGGTTGTAGAGATAGTTCTGACATATACTTTGTATTAATAGTTAATACGTGGGGATCGCTTATGCGCAAAATTACCTTAGTAAGCGTTGGCGAATAACTAGAAAATGCCCGGGATAGGGCAAGACTATGATGCGGTTCCAGAGGTAAAGAATATCGCATTTAGGTTTCATACTGTTTATTACGTTATAAGAGTAGATGACATTCTCATTGCGCGTATTCTTCATCAGCAGATGGAACCTCGCCGTCACTGGTAATGTGAGAATTTATTTACTCAGGATTGCGAAAATCCCTACATCTTGGGAAACTGCGCGTAACCCTACATTTCTTCCAGGTAATTTATTATGGCTGTCATCCCCAAAAACTATGCGCGGTTAGAAAGCGGTTATCGTGAAAAGGCGCTGAAACTCTATCCGTGGGTGTGTGGACGTTGTTCCCGCGAGTTTGTCTATTCCAACCTGCGTGAGCTAACTGTGCACCATATTGATCACGACCATACCAACAACCCGGAAGATGGTAGTAACTGGGAATTACTGTGTCTTTATTGCCACGATCATGAACATTCGAAATATACCGAGGCAGATCAGTATGGTACGACCGTTATCGCAGGGGAAGATGCGCAGAAAGATGTTGGCGAAGCGAAATACAATCCGTTCGCTGATTTAAAAGCGATGATGAACAAGAAGAAGTGATAAAAAAATGCCGGATACAAGATCCGGCATTTTCATAATCAGAAGTTGTAACCTACTACCAGGTAACCACCCCAACCGGTAGAGCGAACGTTGAAGTTGCCGTTACCGAAGTTCAGTTCTGCATCGTCGTTCCACTGACCACCGTCATGCCAGTAACGCGCGACGACAGAGTAGTGCCAGTGATCATAGTTCAGCGCCAGAATATGGCTGGAAGCGATAGAGTTATTGCTACGCGTTTTAATACCGTTGATTGCGTTACCGCTGTCATCACCCAGATCGGAACCCCAGTCGAAGTTGGTGAAACCGATGTAGCTCAACTGGCCGCCCCACAGATCGGTAATCGGTACAAAGTATTTCACTTTAAAACGGTAGCCGTCCCACTCGTTTTCGTTCGCTGCGCCGTAGTTCTGCCACTGGTATTTCGCATACACGTTCAGGGACAGGCTCATCGGCAGGCCAGTATCGATGTCCGTACCCAGACCCATATACCAGGTGCTCTGGCGACCATCTTTGTTACGGCCCATGTCGTAGATGTAGTTGTTCGCGAAGTACCACTCTTTGAACGGACCGAAGCTGAGATCGGTATTAGTCAGTTTGTCGATGGAGAAACGCGGTTCGATTTCCATAAACAGCGGAGAACCGTGGTTCCAGATACCTTTTGCATCGGAGTTACCGCCGAAGAATACCGGCGCATCCGCGTAACCATAGAAGTCGAACCAGTCTTTTTTAGCGAATGCTTCGTACTCCAGGTAGGTATCGTTGCGGATCTGCGGTCCGAAACGGGTGTGATAGCTTCCGACAACGTTAACGCTCTGGTGCCACCAGTCGGAAAGGTACTGCGGTTTGTCGTTTTCAGCTGCGTTGACAGTAAAAGACGAAGAGAGCGCCAGTACCGCACCGGCTGCCAGTAATGTTTTTTTCATATGTATGCCACTGTTTGAAAATCCCTTACGGGAGTGAAAAAGGCGCAAATTGCGTTTCTAAATATTTCGTATACAGAGGAGCCTATTATAAAAATCATTGCTCACAAAAATATGTTTCGTTTCACAGTTCTATCATTTACGTAATCGATTGCGTTCACGTTTACACACATTCGGGCGGGGATTGTACTGACTTTCACCTTTGTTGCAAACTTTTACTATCAATCCGGGTGATGTAAGCGGAATAACAAAATGATGGGGAAAGATGTTGCGGGACACACAAAATGCCCCGCGAAACGTTTACTGCATAACAGGTTGAATGTCGTGGATGCGTATAAAGCCTAACTGATCCACTGAAATGCCATTTAACTGTAACGGAATATCAACATCACTGGGCGCGAGGACACTGGCAGGGGCGTTAATCAATTGATTCTGCACATTGATCTCCTGAAAGTTGTCGATTGTTCCCTGAATTTTCCCATATTCAACGGTTCCGCTGAACGCGGGTAAGGGATCATTGGATTCGCCCTGAATACGCAGCGTCAGCGTAGTGCCATCTGCATTTGGCGTAATATTCACCAGCGACATATGTAAGGTGCCGATCTGGCTTTCCAGACGCGCTGGTGTCTTTGCTCCCGGCAGAAGGTAAACCCCACTGCTGGATTGTGCATTCAGCCTGTTTTGCTGAGTGATTTTGACGGTCTCTTTATTGAGTTGCGTCATCTCTTGATTCAGCGTGCTGACGCTTTGTTTCATCTGTCGTACTTCGCTTTGCTGTACACAGGCGCTTAAGCTGAACAGGCTTCCCAGCAAGAGCAGTCGAAAAACGTGAGTGTTCATGCTTGTCCCTTTCTTGTCGCAATTAGCCTAATGGTAGAGGGAAAAAGCAGCGAAAACATCGATCCTTTGTCTCAAAAGCGTTGCGCCTTTGTTGTATCGTCAGTTCAGGGTAAAATAGATTTCTGTTAACCACCTGGTCAGGATGCCGTATGCATTGCCCATTCTGTTTCGCCGTGGACACTAAGGTTATTGACTCTCGTCTCGTGGGCGAGGGTTCATCCGTACGCCGCCGTCGGCAGTGTCTGGTGTGTAATGAACGTTTCACCACGTTTGAAGTGGCGGAACTGGTTATGCCACGCGTTGTTAAAAGCAACGACGTGCGCGAACCGTTTAATGAAGAAAAATTGCGTAGCGGAATGCTGCGGGCGCTGGAAAAACGTCCGGTAAGTTCCGATGATGTCGAAATGGCGATTAACCATATAAAGTCACAGCTCCGCGCCACCGGTGAGCGCGAGGTGCCGAGCAAGATGATTGGCAATCTGGTGATGGAGCAATTGAAAAAACTCGATAAAGTCGCCTATATCCGTTTTGCCTCTGTCTATCGCAGTTTCGAAGATATCAAAGAATTTGGCGAAGAGATCGCGCGCCTGGAGGACTAAACCGTGCAGGATGAGTATTACATGGCGCGGGCGCTAAAGCTGGCGCAACGAGGACGTTTCACCACGCATCCCAATCCGAATGTCGGATGCGTCATTGTCAAAGATGGCGAAATTGTCGGTGAAGGTTATCATCACCGTGCGGGTGAACCACATGCCGAGGTACACGCGTTGCGCATGGCGGGTGAAAAAGCCAAAGGTGCAACTGCGTATGTGACACTCGAACCTTGTAGCCATCATGGTCGTACACCACCGTGCTGTGATGCGCTAATTGCTGCTGGCGTGGCGCGTGTGGTTGCCGCAATGCAGGATCCTAACCCGCAGGTCGCAGGGCGTGGACTTTATCGTCTGCAACAAGCAGGGATTGACGTCAGCCACGGCCTGATGATGAGCGAAGCCGAGCCGTTGAATAAAGGCTTTCTTAAGCGGATGCGCACTGGCTTTCCTTATATCCAACTGAAACTTGGCGCGTCGCTTGATGGCCGCACGGCGATGGCCAACGGCGAAAGCCAGTGGATCACTTCCCCCCAGGCGCGTCGCGATGTTCAGCGTTTGCGTGCGCAAAGTCATGCTATTTTAACCAGCAGCGCCACGGTGCTGGCGGACGATCCGGCTTTAACGGTGCGTTGGTCTGAACTGGATGAACAAACTCAGGCGCTTTATCCGCAACAAAATCTACGCCAGCCGGTACGCATTGTGATTGATAGCCAAAATCGCGTAACGCCGGAACATCGCATTGTGCAGCAGCCGGGTGAAACCTGGTTCGCGCGCACTCAGGATGATTCTCGTGAATGGCCGGAAACGGTGCGCACCTTGCTGATTCCAGAACATAAAGGTCATCTGGATCTGGTTGTGCTGATGATGCAACTGGGTAAACAGCAAATTAACAGCATCTGGGTGGAAGCGGGGCCAACGCTCGCTGGAGCACTGCTACAGGCGGGTTTAGTCGATGAACTGATTGTCTATATCGCACCTAAACTATTAGGCAGCGACGCCCGCGGATTATGTACGCTGCCGGGGCTTGAGAAATTAGCCGACGCGCCCCAATTTAAATTCAAAGAGATACGTCATGTAGGCCCGGATGTTTGCCTGCATTTAGTGGGCGCATGATCTCCCGGCTCGAAAGGGAAGCAGCGCACGAAATATTATGCTAAAATCCGCCCCCCTGCGGGGCCATACTCGAACCCGAAGGAAAAAAATGAACATTATTGAAGCTAACGTTGCTACCCCGGACGCTCGCGTCGCCATCACCATTGCGCGTTTCAACAACTTTATCAATGACAGCCTGCTGGAAGGTGCGATTGACGCACTGAAACGTATCGGTCAGGTAAAAGATGAAAACATTACCGTTGTTTGGGTGCCTGGTGCCTATGAGCTGCCGCTGGCGGCAGGCGCACTGGCAAAAACCGGTAAATACGACGCGGTGATTGCGTTGGGAACCGTTATTCGTGGTGGCACTGCCCACTTTGAATATGTCGCTGGCGGTGCAAGCAACGGCCTGGCGCATGTTGCCCAGGACAGCGAAATTCCGGTTGCTTTTGGTGTGTTGACCACCGAAAGCATTGAACAAGCGATCGAACGTGCTGGCACCAAAGCTGGTAACAAAGGTGCAGAAGCTGCACTGACCGCGCTTGAAATGATTAATGTGTTGAAAGCCATCAAGGCCTGAAATTAGTAAGGGGAAATCCGTGAAACCTGCTGCTCGTCGCCGCGCTCGTGAGTGTGCCGTCCAGGCGCTCTACTCCTGGCAGTTGTCCCAGAACGACATCGCTGATGTTGAATACCAGTTCCTGGCTGAACAGGATGTAAAAGACGTTGACATCCTGTACTTCCGTGAGCTGCTGGCCGGGGTGGCGACTAACACCGCATACCTCGACGGACTGATGAAGCCATATCTGTCTCGCCTGCTGGAAGAGCTGGGCCAGGTAGAAAAAGCGGTACTGCGCATTGCGCTGTACGAGCTGTCTAAACGTAGCGATGTGCCGTACAAAGTGGCTATTAACGAAGCGATCGAGCTGGCGAAATCGTTCGGCGCAGAAGACAGCCATAAGTTCGTCAACGGTGTACTCGATAAAGCAGCACCTGTGATTCGCCCTAACAAAAAGTGATATCCAGGCCGGTAGAGTAACGGAAAACAGTTCCGCACTCGCCGGCCTTTTCTTTTTTACCTGCTGAGGCGTAACGTATGGCATGTGGCGAGTTCTCCCTGATTGCCCGTTATTTTGACCGAGTAAGAAGCTCTCGTCTTGATGTCGAACTTGGCATCGGTGACGATTGTGCACTTCTCAATATCCCCGAGAAACAGACCCTGGCAATCAGCACTGATACGCTGGTGGCGGGTAACCATTTCCTCCCTGACATCGATCCTGCTGATCTGGCGTATAAAGCACTGGCGGTAAACTTAAGCGATCTGGCGGCGATGGGGGCCGATCCAGCCTGGCTGACGCTGGCATTGACTTTACCGAACGTGGACGAAGCGTGGCTTGAATCCTTCAGCGACAGTCTTTTCGAGCTCCTCAATTATTACGATATGCAGCTCATTGGCGGCGATACCACGCGTGGACCGCTATCAATGACGTTGGGTATCCACGGCTTTGTCCCGATGGGACGAGCTTTAACGCGCTCAGGTGCGAAACCGGGTGACTGGATCTATGTGACCGGTACGCCGGGCGATAGCGCCGCCGGGCTGGCGATTTTGCAAAACCGTTTGCAGGTTGCAGATGCTAAAGATGCGGAGTATTTAATAAAACGTCATCTCCGCCCATCGCCGCGTATTTTACAGGGGCAGGCACTGCGCGATCTGGCGAGTTCAGCCATCGATCTCTCTGACGGTCTGATCTCCGATCTCGGGCATATCGTGAAAGCCAGCGACTGCGGCGCACGAATTGATCTGACATTGTTGCCATTCTCTGACGCACTTTCACGTCATGTTGAACCGGAACAGGCGCTGCGTTGGGCGCTCTCTGGTGGCGAAGATTATGAGTTGTGCTTTACTGTGCCGGAGCTTAACCGTGGCGCGCTGGATGTTGCTCTGGGGCACCTGGGCGTACCGTTTACTTGTATCGGGCAAATGACCGCCGATATCGAAGGGCTTTGTTTTGTGCGTGACGGCGAACCTGTCACGGTTGACTGGAAAGGATATGACCATTTTGCCACGCCATAAAGATGTCGCGAAAAGTCGCCTGAAGATGAGTAACCCGTGGCACTTGTTGGCTACGGGGTTTGGGAGTGGGTTAAGCCCGATTGTTCCAGGTACGATGGGCTCGCTGGCGGCGATCCCCTTCTGGTATCTGATGACTTTTTTGCCCTGGCAACTCTACTCACTGGTGGTAATGCTGGGGATCTGCATCGGCGTCTATCTTTGCCATCAGACGGCGAAAGATATGGGTGTGCACGATCACGGCAGTATCGTCTGGGATGAGTTTATCGGCATGTGGATCACCCTGATGGCGCTGCCGACCAATGACTGGCAGTGGGTCGCTGCCGGGTTTGTCATTTTCCGGATTCTGGATATGTGGAAACCGTGGCCGATCCGCTGGTTTGATCGCAATGTGCATGGTGGCATGGGGATCATGATCGACGATATTGTCGCCGGAGTGATTTCCGCTGGAATACTCTATTTTATCGGCCATCACTGGCCGATGGGTATTCTGTAGCAGGCCGGGTAAGGCGTTCACGCTGTATCCGGCGGTTGTGCGCGATGTCTGATATGACGCTTGCCGCGTCTTATCAGACCTGCATACCTATTTAAATCCCACTATCGGATGCGGTTTATATGGCGTTTCCAGCTCGGCAATTTGTTCCGGCTTCAACGTGATATCCACCGCATTCAGTAACTCATCTAGCTGTTCTTCCCGCGAAGTTCCGATAATCGGTGCGGCAATGCCGGGTTTGCTCAATAGCCATGCCAGTGCAACTTGTGCCCGCGTAACGCCCAGTTCTTCACTTACACCGGCTAAACGGGCAGCTATTTGCGCGTCATTCTCATCGCTTTCTTTATAGAGATTTTTTCCCACTTCGTCAGAAACCAGTCGTGCAGTGGTTTCACCCCACGGACGCGTCAGACGGCCCCGTGCCAGCGGGCTCCACGGAATAACCGCCACGCCTTCCTGATAACACAGCGGCAGCATCTCGCGTTCTTCTTCACGATAAATCAGATTATAGTGATCCTGCATACTGACAAACTGCGCCCAGCCGTGCTGTTTTTGCAGTTCCAACGCCTGAGCAAACTGGGAGGCGTACATTGATGACGCGCCGATATAACGCGCTTTTCCGGCTTTTACGACGTCGTTCAGGGCTTCAAGCGTCTCTTCAATCGGCGTGTTGTAATCCCAGCGATGAATTTGCAGGATATCGACATAATCCATGCCGAGACGACGCAGGCTGTCGTCAATAGAGCGCAAAATTTGCGTGCGGGATAATCCTTCTGGTAAGTCACCGACACGATGGAAAACTTTTGTCGCGACGACCACGTCATCGCGACGGGCGAAATCCCGCAATGCGCGACCGACGATCTCTTCGCTGCTGCCATCGGAATAGCTATTCGCGGTATCAAAAAAGTTAATGCCGCCCTCAAGGGCGCGTTTGATTATTGGGCGACTGCTTTCTTCCGGCAGCGTCCATGCGTGATTACCGCGATCTGGCTCGCCAAAGGTCATACAGCCAAGGCAAAGTCGGGAAACGCGAAGGTCGGTTTTCCCTAAGAGGTTGTATTGCATGCTGCCACTCCCGTTATACTCGTCATACTTCAAGTTGCATGTGCTGCGGCTGCAAGTTATTCGGCCCATCCATGGCCTCACCCTTAACAGGGCCGCTGCAAACAGCGTTCAAATCCGCTCCATGCGGATTTGTCGTTCACCCCAGTCACTTACTTATGTAAGCTCCTGGGGCTTCACTCGTTTGCCGCCTTCCTGCAACTCGAATTATTTAGAGTCTATGAACAATCTTTTAAGCATAGCAGGAGTGGAGTAGGGATTATGCCAGCCAGGCTTTGATTTTGGCTTCCATTCCGGCGGCATCGAGGCCGAGTTCGGCGCGCATTTCTTCCTGCGTTCCTTGTGGAATAAAGAAGTCCGGTAGGCCAATATTCAGCACTGGCACCGGTTTACGATGTGCCATCAATACTTCGTTCACGCCGCTGCCTGCGCCGCCCATAATGGCGTTCTCTTCAACGGTGACCAGCGCCTCATGGCTGGCGGCCATTTCCAGAATTAACGCTTCATCAAGCGGCTTCACAAAACGCATATCGACCAGCGTAGCATTTAGCGATTCAGCGACTTTCACCGCTTCCTGCATCAAAGTACCAAAGTTGAGGATCGCCAGTTTTTCACCGCGACGCTTCACGATACCTTTACCAATCGGCAGTTTTTCCAGCGGCGTCAGTTCCACGCCAACTGCATTGCCGCGCGGGTAACGCACCGCTGACGGGCCATCGTTGTAGTGGTAACCGGTGTAAAGCATTTGGCGACATTCGTTTTCATCGCTTGGGGTCATAATGACCATTTCCGGGATGCAGCGCAGGAAGGAGAGATCAAAAGCCCCCTGGTGGGTTTGACCATCAGCACCAACAATGCCCGCGCGGTCGATGGCGAACAGAACCGGTAGCTTTTGAATTGCGACGTCATGCAGCACCTGATCGTAGGCGCGTTGCAGGAAGGTGGAGTAAATAGCCACGATCGGTTTGTACCCGCCAATCGCCAGACCAGCGGCAAAAGTCACCGCGTGTTGCTCAGCGATTGCCACGTCAAAGTAGCGATCCGGGAATTTCCGTGAAAATTCGACCATGCCGGAACCTTCACGCATCGCCGGCGTAATCGCCATCAGCTTGTTGTCTTTCGCTGCCGTTTCGCACAACCAGTCGCCAAAGATTTTTGAATAGCTCGGCAGACCGCCGCTGCTTTTGGGCAGGCAACCGCTGGACGGGTCAAATTTAGGCACGGCGTGGAAAGTGATTGGGTCTTTTTCTGCTGGTTCATAACCACGACCTTTTTTGGTCATGATATGCAGGAACTGCGGGCCTTTCAGGTCGCGCATATTTTTTAGCGTGGTGATAAGCCCCAGCACGTCGTGACCGTCAACCGGGCCGATGTAGTTAAAGCCCAGCTCTTCAAACAGCGTGCCAGGCACTACCATGCCTTTAATATGTTCTTCAGTGCGTTTGAGCAGTTCTTTAATTGGTGGCACGCCAGAGAAGACTTTTTTACCGCCTTCGCGCAGTGATGAGTAAAGTTTACCGGAAAGTAGCTGTGCCAGATGGTTGTTGAGCGCGCCGACATTTTCGGAAATCGACATTTCGTTGTCGTTGAGGATCACCAGCATATCAGGACGAATATCGCCCGCATGGTTCATCGCTTCAAATGCCATGCCTGCGGTAATCGCGCCGTCGCCAATTACGCAGACGGTGCGGCGATCCTTACCTTCTTTCTCGGCAGCCACCGCAATACCGATTCCGGCACTGATGGAGGTTGATGAATGCCCGACGCTTAACACGTCATATTCGCTTTCGCCGCGCCACGGGAACGGGTGTAGGCCGCCTTTCTGGCGGATAGTACCGATTTTGTCGCGGCGTCCGGTTAAAATTTTATGCGGATAAGCCTGATGCCCCACATCCCAGATTAACTGGTCAAATGGAGTGTTATAGACATAGTGCAGCGCCACGGTCAGTTCGACCGTGCCCAGCCCAGAGGCGAAGTGTCCGCTGGAACGGCTCACGCTGTCGAGTAAATAACGGCGCAGTTCGTCGCAGAGTTTCGGTAAACTCTCTTTTGGTAGCAGTCGCAACTCCTGGGTGGAGTCGACCAGTGCCAGGGTCGGGTATTTGGCAATATCAAAACTCATCAGAGGCCTATTAATACTTATTGTTTATTTATTACGCTGGATAATGTAGTCCGCTAGCGCTTCCAGTGCCGAGGTATCGAGCGACTGTTCAGCCAGTTGTTTCAGCGACTGGCGAGCATCGTCGATAAGATCTCTGGCTTTCTTCCGGGCTTGCTCAAGTCCCAGAAGTGCAGGGTAAGTACTTTTGCCAAGCTGCTGGTCGGCACCCTGACGTTTACCCAACGTTGCAGTATCTCCCACCACATCCAGGATGTCATCCTGAACCTGGAAGGCAAGACCGATGCTCTCTGCATACTTGTCGAGTATTGGCAGGGCATGACGTCCTTTATCTCCGGCGCTTAACGCACCAAGACGAACGGCGGCACGAATTAACGCACCTGTTTTATGACGATGAATACGTTCAAGTGCGTCCAGAGGTACGTGTTTGCCTTCCGCGTCTAAATCTAACGCCTGGCCGCCACACATTCCGGCAATACCGCTGGCATTTGCCAGTTCTGAAATCATCGCGATTCTGTCACGGTCTGAAACTTCTGGCATATCCGCATCGCTTAAAATCGAGAATGCTAACGTTTGTAAAGCATCCCCGGCGAGGATGGCGTTCGCTTCGCCAAACTTCACATGACAGGTGGGTAAACCACGACGTAAATCGTCATCATCCATTGCCGGTAGATCATCATGAATTAATGAGTAAGCGTGGATACACTCTACGGCTGCTGCTGGTGCGTCCAAAGTATTCAGACTTACGCCGAGCATTTGACCAGTAGCATAAACCAGGAAAGGTCGCAGGCGCTTACCACCTAATAATGCGCCATACTGCATGGTTTCTACCACGGGAGTGTTCTGAAAGGGCAGTGGGGCGATAAAACGGCTCAGCGCCTGGTTGGCCTGCTTAACGCAGGCTTCGAGTTGCTGCGGAAAGTCCATTACTCATTGTCCGGTGTAAAAGGTGTTGGAGAGGCGTCTTCGTTGTCAGACAGCAGGATCTGTACGCGCTGTTCGGCTTGTTGTAATTTGGCCTGCCCCTGACGTGCAAGCTGCACGCCACGTTCGAACTCATTCAGTGCCTCTTCCAGCGGCAGGTCGCCACTTTCCAGACGGGTCACAATCTGTTCCAGCTCGCTTAGCGCCTTTTCAAAGCTGGCGGGCGCCTCATTTTTCTTCGGCATAATGAATGTCTGACTCTCAATATTTTACGCCCCGTCATGGTAACGGACTCAGGGCAAATAGCAAATAACGCGCAATGGTAAGGTGATATGCGCAGCAAAGCGATGTTAGTGGTATACTTCCGCGCCTGGATGCAGCCGCAGGTGTGGGCTGCTGTATTTTTCCCCAAACAAGTCGCTTAAGACTTGCCAAAGAACCATTGCCGCCATGAAGTTTATCATTAAATTGTTCCCGGAAATCACCATCAAGAGCCAATCTGTGCGCTTGCGCTTTATAAAAATCCTTACCGGGAATATTCGTAACGTTTTAAAGCACTATGATGAGACGCTCGCAGTTGTCCGTCACTGGGATAACATCGAAGTTCGCGCGAAAGATGAAAACCAGCGTCTGGCAATTCGCGACGCTTTGACCCGCATTCCGGGTATCCACCATATTCTCGAAGTCGAAGACGTGCCGTTTACCGACATGCACGATATTTTCGAGAAAGCGTTGGTTCAGTACCGTGACCAACTGGAAGGTAAGACCTTCTGTGTACGCGTGAAGCGTCGCGGTAAGCACGATTTTAGCTCGATTGATGTGGAACGTTACGTCGGCGGTGGCTTGAATCAACATATTGAATCCGCTCGCGTGAAGCTGACTAACCCGGATGTGACTGTCCATCTGGAAGTGGAAGACGATCGTCTGCTGCTGATCAAAGGCCGCTACGAAGGTATTGGTGGTTTCCCGATAGGCACCCAGGAAGATGTGCTGTCGCTGATCTCTGGTGGTTTCGACTCTGGCGTTTCCAGTTATATGCTGATGCGCCGCGGTTGCCGTGTGCATTACTGCTTCTTTAACCTCGGCGGCGCGGCACACGAAATTGGTGTTCGTCAGGTGGCACATTATCTGTGGAATCGCTTTGGCAGCTCTCACCGCGTGCGTTTTGTCGCCATTAACTTCGAACCGGTAGTCGGTGAAATTCTTGAGAAAATCGACGACGGTCAGATGGGCGTCATTCTCAAACGTATGATGGTGCGTGCCGCATCTAAAGTGGCTGAGCGTTACGGCGTACAGGCGCTGGTGACTGGCGAGGCGTTGGGCCAGGTGTCCAGTCAGACGCTGACCAACCTGCGTCTGATTGATAACGTTTCTGACACGCTAATCCTGCGTCCGCTGATCTCTTACGACAAAGAGCACATCATTAACCTTGCTCGTCAGATTGGCACTGAAGACTTTGCCCGCACGATGCCGGAATATTGCGGCGTGATCTCCAAAAGCCCGACGGTGAAAGCGGTTAAGTCGAAGATTGAAGCGGAAGAAGAGAAGTTCGACTTCAGCATTCTCGACAAAGTGGTTGAGGAAGCGAATAACGTTGATATTCGCGAAATCGCCCAGCAGACCGAGCAGGAAGTGGTGGAAGTGGAAACCGTCAATGGCTTCGGCCCGAATGACGTGATCCTCGATATTCGCTCTATCGATGAACAGGAAGATAAACCGCTGAAAGTCGAAGGGATCGATGTAGTTTCCCTGCCGTTCTACAAATTGAGCACTAAATTTGGCGATCTCGACCAGAGCAAAACCTGGCTGTTGTGGTGTGAGCGCGGGGTGATGAGCCGCTTGCAGGCGCTCTATCTGCGCGAGCAGGGCTTTAAGAATGTGAAAGTGTATCGCCCGTAATTATGGGTATTTACGTCGCATCTGGCCAGATGCGACGCTTACCGCATCGACATTACTCGTAATAATTATAAATCCCTGCCGCCATCACCAGTTGTGATGCGACTTCATGGGCTTTCTCGCGCCCAATCAGCAGGTCGATAATTTTCAGACCAAAATCAATAGCCGTGCCTGGCCCCTGGCTGGTCAGCAATTTTACGCGTGCGTCCCAGACGACGCGCTTGTCTTGCCATTGTTCTGCGGGAATTTTATCTTTCAGCGTCGGGAAGCCGGTCATATTGCCAATCGGGAAGATGTCGTGCGGCACCAACACCGTGGCTGGCACAGCACAAATCGCCGCAACGATACGCCCGGAACGGTGGAACTGTTTAACCGTTTCGACCAGTAGGGTGCTGTCACGAAAACACTCTGCACCTTTGATCCCACCAGGCAGTACAATCACGTCATATTCGCTATCGGCCACTTCGACCAGCGGCGCATCCGCCAGCAGCTTCACGCCGCGCGAGCAGGTAATTGCCAGGTTGCCATCGCTGGCGACGCTGGCAGTAGTGACATTAATGCCACCGCGAACCAACAGGTCGATAGTGGTGACCGCTTCAGTCTCTTCACTACCAGGGGCGAGGCAAACCAGTGCCGATGCGCTCATATTCACTCTCCTTTCTTTTTACCATTTCAAACAGGCGGGTGTTTTCCGGTACAGCAATCCCATGCGCGCGGGCACGACGTAGCAGAAAACCGTTGATATAGTCGATTTCTGTATGGCGCAACGCGCGAATATCCTGCAGCATTGACGAGATGTTTTCTGCCGTAGCATCAATCACCTGCATCACATAATCACGCAGATCTTCCGCAGAAGTATGATGCCCTTCGCGTTCAATCACCGCCGCAACTTCTTCGCATATCTGCATAATTTCTTGCGGATGATGACGTAATTCGCCATTCGGGCAATTCCAGATGGCAGTCAGCGGATTAATCACACAGTTAACCGCCAGTTTTCGCCACAGCTCGGCGCGAATATTGTTATGCCAGGCGACGTCAGGTAAAACGGTTTGCAAAATATCTGCCAGATAGCTGTAATCACCATCCTGTTGACGCGCCGGGCCTATATGAGTAATACCGCTTGCCACGTGAATGATGACGTTGCCGTCGCGGCGCGCTGCATGGGTGGTCGTGCCCATCAGTAAAGGTTGCTCAATGTTCTGTAACTCTTCAATGGTGCCCATGCCGTTGTGGATCAGCAAAATTGGTGTGGTTACAGGTAGTGTTGATGCCAGACTTTTGACGGCATCAGACACCTGCCAGGCTTTCAACGTCACCAGTAACAGATCGCTGGTGGCCAGAAAATCTGGATCATTGGCGGTCAGAGATTCGTTAAATATCGAACCGTCTGTTTCAACCAGATTCACGCTACAGTACGGTTGTGGCACCCGCAGCCAGCCCTGAACTTCGTGGCCCTGTTTGCAAAGTGCTGTAAGCCATAATTGCCCTAAGGCACCGCATCCCAATACGGTAATTTTCATTGTTCCTCCTCACCCGCAACCACACCGGGTGTTCAATAAGGCTATCCCTTAATTGTGCATGGTGTTGTGACCATGCACAATTAAGGGATGCGTCCTGGCGCAGGACTGTCTGTTATTTAACTTTGCAGGTATTATGCTTCGCATCAAAAATGAAGGGAGAGAAAAAGATGCCATCTTTCGATATTGTCTCTGAAGTTGATCTTCAGGAAGCGCGTAACGCGGTCGATAACGCGAGTCGCGAAGTAGAGTCTCGTTTTGACTTCCGTAACGTTGAAGCGTCGTTTGAGCTGAACGACGCCAGCAAAACCATTAAAGTGTTGAGCGAGTCCGATTTCCAGGTCAATCAGTTGCTGGACATTCTGCGTGCCAAATTGCTGAAACGCGGCATTGAAGGCAGCTCGCTGGATGTACCGGAAAATATCGTTCATAGCGGTAAAACCTGGTTTGTGGAAGCGAAACTGAAGCAGGGCATTGAGAGCGCGACCCAGAAGAAAATCGTCAAGATGATCAAAGACAGCAAACTGAAAGTGCAGGCGCAAATTCAGGGTGATGAGATCCGTGTTACTGGCAAATCTCGTGACGATTTGCAGGCAGTGATGGCGATGGTGCGTGGTGGCGATCTCGGCCAGCCATTCCAGTTCAAAAATTTCCGCGATTAATCGCGATAACATACGCTTTGTTCATGCCGGCTGCGGCATGAACGCCTTATTCGGCCTACAAAAGTTTGTGAATTCAAAAGATTGCTGCAACTTTGTAGGCCAGATAAGCATAGCGCATCAGGCAATTTCGCCTCGTTTTTATGCCTGACGAATTGCCTGTTCAACCTCAAAGCGATTCGTCACTTTGCTGTCGATTTTCACGTAAGCTGAATGTTCTTCTTCTGCAATCAACACTTCTTTGACGCCTGCAGTTTCCTGTAAACGCACTTTTAACGCCTCGTTTGCGGCAATATCCGCCGGGATTTCAATGCGCAAACTGCTGACATACGGCGGTTCTTTCATGGTACTGGCGACTGCCAGCCACACTGCTGCCAGCATTGCGCCCGCGAGAAATACGCCCTGGCCGTCAAACATGCCGTCAATCCAGCCGCCGAGCGAACCGCCAATCGCCACGCCAAGAAACTGGCTGGTGGAGTAAACGCCCATCGCCGTACCTTTGTAACCTGCTGGCGACTCTTTACTGATAAGCGAGGGCAGGAGGGCTTCCATCAGGTTAAACGCCACAAAGAAAAGCTGCACGCCGACCACCAGTTGCCAGAACTGCGTTTGCGCGTTCCACAGCACGATTTCCGCAACCACGATCAGCCCGACGCAGAAGACAAAGACTTGCTTCATCTTACGCTTAACTTCAGCGTAGATAATGAAAGGCACGACAGAGCCAAAGGCGATTAACATCGTTGCCAGATAGACTTTCCAATGTTCCGCTGCCGGAAAACCCGCGCCAGCAAGTTGCCCAGGAAGAGCGACAAACGTCGACATCAGTAGCATGTGCAGACACATAATGCCAAAGTTGAGTTTCAGTAGTCGCGGTTCTGCCAGCACTTTGCTGAAACTGCCTTTCACCATCCCGGACTCACGATTAAGTACGTGCGTGCTGCTGTTGGGTACAACCCAAATGGTCAACGCAATGCCGGTCGTTGCCAGAATAGCGATCATCCAGAACAGCGCATGTAGCCCAAGTTTGTGAGTGATAATTGGGCCAAGCACCATCGCAATGGCGAAGGTAATGCCAAAGCTAACGCCGATAAACGCCATCGCTTTGGTACGGTTTTGTTCGCGGGTGAGATCAGACAGCAACGCCATAACGGCAGCGGCAATTGCACCGGAACCTTGTAACGCCCGGCCCAGAATAATTCCCCAGATGGAGTCAGAGAGCGCGGCGATAACGCTACCGGCGACAAATACGGCTAACCCGCCGACAATTAATGGCTTGCGACCAATGCGGTCAGAAAGCAGGCCAAACGGAATCTGAAAAACGGCCTGAGTCAGACCGTAAATGCCAATCGCAATACCGATCAACGCTTCGCTGGCGCCTTGCAGAGCCATACCATACGTGGTCAGAACCGGCAGAACCATAAACATGCCCAGCATGCGCAATGAAAATACGATCCCTAAACCCCAGGTCGCGCGCCGCTCACCTGGCGTCATTTTATAATCGTTCATTACCACCTCTATTTTAAATTCGCGACTAGTGTAAAGCGGTAAACGAATGGGGTAAACAAGCGGATTTTTTAGTAAATATTTCGTGGGGGATATGTTTCTAATGCTAAGAAAAAAGGTGCCGTAGCACCTTTTTTAACAGGGATGTTGCGTTACCAGACGGCAGCCAGCAGCGTATGCGAGTCCGGCACCATAAAATCAATGGACATCATTACCGAGAGAGCAGTGATGGCGATGATCGAGAAGCCGAACAGTTTACGCGCCCAGACTCTGTCATCAGCGACTTTATAACCGCGCAGGGCCATACCTAACCACCAGACGCTAACTGCCGCGGCGACCACCAGATATTTATACCCTGCGTAACCGCCGAGAGAGAGCATCAGTGTGGCAACGGCAAAGGCGATGATGTACAGCGTGATGTGATTCTTCGCCACGGAAATGCCTTTCACTACCGGCAGTACCGGAATGTTTGCCGCCTGATAATCTTTAAAGCGGAAAATGGCGATGGCATAAGAGTGAGGCATTTGCCACAGGCTGAAGATAGCCAGCAGAATCGCTGCGCCACTATCGAAATCACCGGTCACTGCACAATAGCCAATCACCGGCGGCGCAGCGCCGGAGAGAGAACCAATCAACGTGCCGTAGACCGAGTGGCGTTTCATGTACAGGCTATAAACGCCGACATAAACCACAAAGCCCATTACCCCCAGCCAGCAGGCCAGCGGATTCGCGCCAAACCACAGCAGCATAAAGCCAGCAATACCCAGCACGGTGGCGTACACCAGCGAGACAGCAGGAGAGATCAGGCCTTTAACCAGCACCCGGTTCTTCGTCCTTTCCATCTTTCTGTCGATATCCCTGTCGATGTAGTTGTTAAACACACAACCCGACGCCACAACCAGTGACACCCCAACCAACGTGTAGATAAACAGGGGATAATCAATGCTGCCCTTTGAGGCCAGCAGGAATCCCCCAATCACCGAGATCAGGTTGCCAAAGATGATGCCTGGTTTCGTTACTTGCAGGTATTGCTTAAACATCATAACCGCCGCTCTTAGTGCATCATCATGTTGTAGTTGAGGTTCCACATAATCCAGATGGAGCCTACAACCAGAATAGCGATGATTAGCACGGTGAAGACAAACGCCGTCATGTTCCAGCCTTCATCTGATTTGGTATTCATGTGCAGGAAGCACACCAGATGCACCAGAACCTGTACCACTGCCATTGCCAGGATCGTTCCCAGAATTACGGCCGGGGAGGCAGTTCCTGTCATTACCATCCAGAACGGGATCACCGTCAGGATTATCGACAGGATAAAGCCTGTCATGTAGGTTTTTACGCTGCCATGGGACGCGCCGCCGCTCACGTTAGAATGGCTCATTACATCGCCCCCATCAGATAAACAACAGTGAACACACAGATCCACACCACATCGAGGAAGTGCCAGAACAGACTCAGACACATGATGCGGGTACGGTTAGTGCTGGTCAGGCCGCGACGCGCGATTTGCACCATCAGCACCGCCATCCAGATAAGACCGGAAGTGACGTGCAGACCGTGCGTACCCACTAGCGCAAAGAACGCTGACAGGAAGCCGCTGCGATCCGGGCCCATGTCGTTAACAATCAGGTGATGGAATTCATAGAGTTCCATCCCGATAAATCCAGCACCAAACAACCAGGTCAACGCCAGCCAGGAGATAACCTGGCTTTTGTTGTTTTTGTACATGGCGATAGCCGCCATGCCGTAGGTGATGGAGCTGAACAACAGCAAGAAAGTTTCAACCAGAACGAACGGCAGTTCGAAAATGTCCTTACCTGTCGGGCCGCCTGCGGTGCCGTTCACCAGAACGGCATAGGTAGCAAACAAGATAGAAAACAGAATGCAGTCGCTCATCAGGTAGATCCAAAATCCGAAGATTTTGGTTCCGCCTGCATCGTGGTGCCCGTGTTCGTGCGCGTGGGCAGTCGCGTGCGTCAAAGTATCAGTTGCCATTTTTCAGCCCTGCCTTAGTAATCTCATCGAAATGCTGATTTTCCAGTTTTTCGATTTCTGCCACCGGCACGTAGTAATCCACGTCCTCGTCGAAGCTTTTCACGATCCAGGTGATGATCATGCCTGCGAAGCCAACAATCGCCAGCCACCAGATATGCCAGATCATGGCGAAACCGAAGATGGTGGAGAAAGCAGCGATGACGATACCGGCGCCGCTGTTTTTCGGCATATGAATTTCTTCATAGTGGTCAGGCTTTTTGTACGCTTCGCCTTTCTCTTTCATTTCCCAGAATGCATCACGCTCGTGAACGTGCGGCACAACGGCAAAGTTATAGAACGGAGGCGGGGAAGAGGTTGCCCACTCCAGCGTGCGGCCACCCCACGGGTCGCCAGTCAGATCACGGTTCTGATCGCGGTCGCGAATAGAGACGTACATCTGAATCACGAGGCAGAGAATACCCAGCGCAATCAGTACCGCACCGCTGGCTGCAATCATCAGCATCGTGTGGAACTGCGGGTCAATCTGCTGGCTCAAACGGCGGGTCATGCCCATGAAGCCCAGCGCGTACAGCGGCATAAAGGCAACGAAGAAGCCGATAATCCAGAACCAGAACGCGCGTTTACCCCAGGTCTCGTTCAGTTTGAAACCGAACGCTTTAGGCCACCAGTAGGTCATCCCTGCGAAGCAGCCGAAGACCACGCCGCCGATGATAACGTTATGGAAGTGTGCAATCAGGAACAGGCTGTTATGCAGAACGAAGTCTGCGCCCGGTACTGCCAGCAGCACGCCAGTCATACCGCCCACTGAGAAGGTGACGATAAAACCGATGGTCCACAGCATCGCAGAATGGAACACGATGCGACCCTGATACATGGTGAACAGCCAGTTGAAGATCTTCACCCCGGTCGGAATGGCGATAATCATCGTGGTGATACCGAAGAAGGCATTTACGTTCGCGCCCGCACCCATCGTAAAGAAGTGGTGCAGCCAGACGATGAACGACAGCACGGTAATACAGACAGTCGCCCATACCAGCGAGGTATAACCAAACAGACGTTTACGCGAGAAGGTCGCTGCAATTTCGGAGAACACACCGAAAACAGGCAGGATCAGGATGTAAACTTCCGGGTGTCCCCATGCCCAAATCAGGTTGATGTACATCATCATGTTGCCACCCATATCGTTGGTAAAGAAATGGGTGCCCAGATAGCGATCCAGGGTTAGCAACGCGACGGTAACCGTCAGAATTGGGAAGGAGGCGATAATCAGAATGTTTGCGCACAGTGATGCCCAGGTAAATACCGGCATCTTGAACATGGTCATGCCCGGTGCACGCATCTTCAGAATGGTAACGAAGAAGTTAATACCGGTTAGCGTCGTACCTATACCGGATAGCTGGAGACTCCATATCCAGTAATCGACACCGACTCCTGGACTGTACTCTATTCCCGATAGCGGTGGATAGGCCAGCCAGCCAGTCTGCGCGAATTCGCCCACGCCGAGAGAAACGTTAACCAGAATCACACCAACAACGGTAAACCAGAAGCTTAAGTTGTTGAGGAACGGGAACGCAACGTCACGCGCGCCAATTTGCAGCGGAACCACCAGGTTCATCAGACCGATAACGAAAGGCATCGCCACGAAGAAGATCATAATCACACCGTGAGCGGTGAAAACTTGATCATAGTGGTGTGGCGGCAGGAAGCCTGCTTCGCCAGCCGAGGCCAGTGCTTGTTGACTACGCATCATAATGGCATCTGCAAAACCACGCAGCAGCATCACAATCGCTACGATGATATACATGATACCAAGGCGTTTATGGTCGACAGAGGTCAGCCACTCTTTCCACAGGTAGGTCCACTTACCGAAGTAAGTGATCAGGCCAACGAGCGCCAGACCTCCCAAAATAATGCCAGCGATCGTAACCATGATGATAGGTTCATGGAACGGGACTGCATCAAGTGTTAATTTTCCGAACATCTTTATTCTTCCTCAACCCCTTTAATGGGCGGATTCCGCGTGGCTCATGTCCATGCCTTCCATACCTTCGTGTGCGCTGTGCTCACCTTCGGGCTGAGTCATGTCCATGCTCTTACCGTGAGCCATAAACTTGTTAATCACATCGGCAAACAAGTCGGGTTTCACGTTGGAGAAATATTCCACCTGGTTGTATTCGCTAGGCGCAGCCAGTTTTTCGAAGGTGGCCATGTCAGACATGGTTTTCGTCGACTGTTTTGCTTTTGCGACCCATTGGTCGAATGCGGCACGATCCGGTGTGGCGATAGCGTTGAACTTCATGCCGGAGAAGCCCTGACCGCTATAGCTGGCGGAAATACCGTCATAAGTACCGGGTTCGTTGGCGATCAGATGCAAGCGAGTCTGCATACCGGCCATGGCATAAATCTGGCTACCCAGACGCGGAATAAAGAAGGAGTTCATCACGGAGTTGGAGGTCACTTTGAAGTACACCGGAGTGTTCGCCGGGAAAGCGATTTCATTCACGGTAGCAATGCCCTGTTCCGGGTAGATGAAGAACCATTTCCAGTCCATGGAAACCACTTCGATGGTAATGGGCTTCTCGTCGTGTGCCAGCGGCTTGCTAGGCTCAAGAGCGTGAGTGGTTTTCCAGGTCAATACCGCAAGGAAGATGATGATTAAGATTGGCACCGTCCAGACCACAGCTTCCACTTTATTGGAGTGTGACCAGTTCGGGCTGTACTTAGCATCTTTATTGCTCGCACGGTACTTCCAGGCGAAACCGACAGCCATCAAGATTGCGGGAATAACGACAATCAACATCAGGCCAAATGCCGTCAGTATCAGCGAACGTTGCTCCAGACCAATCTGTCCTTTGGGATCTAACAGCGCAGAATTACAGCCACTGAGCAATACAGAGCCTGCAAATAATGACAACCATCCCAAACTTTTATTGTATTTCCTGAGTCTCATTTAACGACCTCAATTCCACGGGATCTGGTGGCGTTTAAAGTGTGTGGGCATTTTACGGGAAGGTTACATTACTGTAAACATGATTAAATTACTGTTACTTGAATTTGGCTTGCAGGTCACATATGTTGCAAAACATATCGGATTGATTTTAAGAAGCTGTTGCAAAAGGGCGTTATAACGAAAGGGGACTGAAGGAGGGGGTGGGGATGGCAATTGGTATAACCAATCTCAAAATAAAACAATTATTTAACAAATAATTATCATTAAGGTGACAAAACGGGCGTGGGGAAATAAAGAGTCATTAGCTGAATCGTGTAAAAAATAAAATATATAGATGGGGTCAATAATTTCCGAAAGCTAAGCCGCACAAAAGAACAAATATTATTAAGCGCTGCTGATGTTTATTTAGCCGTAATAATTACGCCGGGTGATTACTACAGCTAAATAATATTCACTGATTACGTCAAATGCGTTTTTCGTAGTGCCAGATAGTCCAATAAACCACCAAGTATGACACCACCCAGAGCGACTAAAACGCCGATTTCCAGCAGTGCAGGCAGGAAAGAGAAGTGAGTCAAATCCAGCGCATCCATCGTTAACAGCAGTAACCACACGGCCAACAGACTGACGCCTGCTGCCAGTGTCCACATGGCAAAGGTATAACCAGATGGATACTCGGTACGTGGGATAAAGTTGTCGTTGACCCGCGTGTACTCCAGCGTTTGGCGGCAAACCAGCAGCAAAATAAGTCCAGGTACAGCGGCCGCAACAGAGAACAGATAGAATGTCGACCAGCCGTGAGCTTCAACAAACCAGCCCGCTACGGGGCCTACATAAACCCGTCCTACAGCAGAAAGCGCTGAGAGCAGGGCGAACTGAGTAGCGGAAAATGACTTATTACACAGGGTCATTAACAGCGCCACAAATGCCGATGTGCCCATCCCGCCACACAGGTTTTCGAAAAAGACTGCCGCGCCCATGCTGTAGAGATGCTTATCAGTCACAGAAAGCAGCCAGTAACCGGCGTTGGACGCACCTTGTAAAAGGCCGAAAATCAGCAGCGCACGGAACAGTGAAAGACGCTGCATCAAAATACCGCCGTACAATGCGCCGACGATGGTCGCCAGCAAGCCGAGCGTTTTGTTAACCACGCCCACTTCGCCGGCATCAAATCCGACACCGCGAATCAAAAAGGTGGTTGTCAGGCTCATGGCGAAAGCATCGCCCAGCTTATACAGCACAATTAAAAGCAGAATTAACCATGCGTTATTGCGACCAAAGAAATCACGTAGTGGCGCAACAACAGCTTGCTCCAGCGTTTTGGGTACAGGAATGGTGTCGGTTGGTTCTGGCGCAAGCAAAGTCGCAATGATGCACGGGATTAACAGAGCTGCCATTAGCCAGTACATGCCTTGCCAGCCCAACCATTTATCCGCCAGCCATAAGGCTAAACCGCCGGAAACCAGCATCCCTAAACGGTAACCCAGCACGCTGATTGCCGCACCTGCGCCGCGTTCTTCCGTGGGAAGCACATCCGTTTTCCACGCATCAAAGACGATATCCTGGGAGGCCGAGCAAAAAGCGATAACGACTGCCAGTGCCGCCATCCAGCGAAGTTGCGTACCAGGTTCGAGAAAACCCATCGCCGCAATCGCCAGCAACAATAACGCTTGTGTGGCGAGCAGCCAGCCGCGCCGTCGCCCGAGAAACGGCGGAGTATAGCGGTCCATCAGCGGCGACCAGAGAAATTTAAATACGTAAGCCTGACCCACCAACGAGAAGAAACCAATGGTTTTAAGATCGATATTCTCGACTGTCATCCACGCCTGTAACGTGCCGGATGTCAGGGCGAGCGGCAGCCCGGAAGCAAAACCCAGAATCAACAAAATAGCTGAACGAGGCTGTTGGAAAATACGTAAATATTGACTGGACATGGGCGTCTACAGGCCCGACTTGCACCGGGCCAGAGGGCAGAAATTAACGTGCGTTCTGCTTAATGAATTCGTGGATGCTGGTGTCCTGAGACATGTCAGCGATGGTGTCGGTCAGCACGCTGTTAACCGCGTCAGCGATGTTTTTGTTAGAGGCCTGAAAAGCGCCCTCA
The DNA here is from genome assembly GCF_000408525.1 of Escherichia sp. KTE96. Lineage (NCBI taxonomy): Bacteria > Pseudomonadati > Pseudomonadota > Gammaproteobacteria > Enterobacterales > Enterobacteriaceae > Escherichia > Escherichia sp. KTE96. Next base: position 1,590,362 of record NZ_KE137149.1, read on the forward strand.
ACGTTGTAGCTGGCACGATAGTTTTTGGTCATTTTGTTGCCATTCTGCGCGGTGGCGATGATGGCGATATCCGCTTTGGTAGCAATGTTGTAGCGCACATTGCCCTGGGACACGTCGGCATACAACTGGCTAACGATGATTTGCAGATTAACCGGGCCATTCGGGCCAACCATATAACCGCGAGCGGTCATTTGTTTTTCCAGCACTTCTTGCAGCAGGAAACGCAGATCGCGGGACGCGGTCAGGGTAACAATTTGGTTGTCACGGGTGACTTTTGCTAACGCCTGATCGGTACGCTGATCGGCACCATTAATGCTAACGGTGACGCCCATCAGACTTGGATCTTGCTGTGGCAGTGTCATCGTCGGAGAAACTTCAATGGTTGTTGGCGGTTTCGCGCATCCTGCAAGCATAAACAGAGCAACTAACGGGAAGAGGATTTTTTTGAACATGTTCTGGCTCTCAGAGACTTTTAAGCGTGTTTGGTAAAGATTCCCGCCATCATAACATCGCCAACGACGAGGGGAAGTGGGTAAGACATGTAAATTCATTATGTTGACGAAATAATCGCCTTAGGTAAAAGAAACACCGATGTGAAGCCGGTGAATCAATCTTTAAATCAGTAAACTTCATACGCTTGACAGAAAAAACAGGATGAAAGCTAATTATTTGTTGTTAAGCTGTAATGGAAACGGTTAAAGCGGCTAGTATTTAAAGGGATGGGTGACATCTCAGCGTTGTCGGAGGAGATATTTCATGATGATACGTGAGCGGATAGAAGAAAAATTAAGGACTGCGTTCCAACCCGTATTCCTCGAAGTTGTGGATGAAAGCTATCGTCACAATGTCCCAGCCGGCTCTGAAAGCCATTTTAAAGTTGTGCTGGTCAGCGATCGTTTTATGGGTGAACGTTTTCTGAATCGTCATCGAATGATTTACAGTACTTTAGCGGAGGAACTCTCTACTACCGTTCATGCGCTGGCTCTGCATACTTATACCATTAAGGAGTGGGAAGGATTGCAGGATACCATCTTTGCTTCTCCTCCTTGTCGTGGAGCGGGAAGCATCGCCTAAAAACGCATTTGCAACAGTTAGCGTTTTTCCAGTATGTTGCTAAAGATTTTATGAAAAACGGCCTGCGGGCCGTTTTGTTTTGTCTGGATTTTGCGCTTTTTGCCCAGCATTCAGACGAAAATTGCCCGGGAATTGTGAAAAAATACGCGGCAGCGCGCAATAACCGTTCTCGACTCATAAAAGTGATGCCGCTATAATGCCGCGTCCTATTTGAATGCTTTCGGGATGATTCTGGTAACAGGGAATGTGATTGATTATAAGAACATCCCGGTTCCGCGAAGCCAACAACCTGTGCTTGCGGGGTAAGAGTTGACCGAGCACTGTGATTTTTTGAGGTAACAAGATGCAAGTTTCAGTTGAAACCACTCAAGGCCTTGGCCGCCGTGTAACGATTACTATCGCTGCTGACAGCATCGAGACCGCTGTTAAAAGCGAGCTGGTCAACGTTGCGAAAAAAGTACGTATTGACGGCTTCCGCAAAGGCAAAGTGCCAATGAATATCGTTGCTCAGCGTTATGGCGCGTCTGTACGCCAGGACGTTCTGGGTGACCTGATGAGCCGTAACTTCATTGACGCCATCATTAAAGAAAAAATCAATCCGGCTGGCGCACCGACCTACGTTCCGGGCGAATACAAGCCGGGTGAAGACTTCACCTACTCTGTAGAGTTTGAAGTTTATCCGGAAGTTGAACTGCAGGGTCTGGAAGCGATCGAAGTTGAAAAACCGATCGTGGAAGTGACCGACGCTGACGTTGACGGCATGCTGGATACTCTGCGTAAACAGCAGGCGACCTGGAAAGAAAAAGACGGCGCTGTTGAAGCTGAAGACCGCGTGACCATCGACTTCACCGGTTCTGTAGACGGCGAAGAGTTCGAAGGTGGAAAAGCGTCTGATTTCGTACTGGCGATGGGCCAGGGTCGTATGATCCCGGGCTTTGAAGACGGTATCAAAGGCCACAAAGCAGGCGAAGAGTTCACCATCGACGTGACCTTCCCGGAAGAATACCACGCAGAAAACCTGAAAGGTAAAGCAGCGAAATTCGCTATCAACCTGAAGAAAGTTGAAGAGCGTGAACTGCCGGAACTGACTGCTGAATTCATCAAACGTTTCGGCGTTGAAGATGGTTCCGTAGAAGGTCTGCGCGCTGAAGTGCGTAAAAACATGGAGCGCGAGCTGAAGAGCGCCATTCGTAACCGCGTTAAGTCTCAGGCGATCGAAGGTCTGGTAAAAGCTAACGACATCGACGTTCCGGCTGCGCTGATCGACAGCGAAATCGACGTTCTGCGTCGCCAGGCTGCACAGCGTTTCGGTGGCAACGAAAAACAAGCTCTGGAACTGCCGCGTGAACTGTTCGAAGAACAGGCTAAACGCCGCGTAGTTGTTGGCCTGCTGCTGGGCGAAGTTATTCGCGCTAACGAGCTGAAAGCTGACGAAGAGCGTGTTAAAGGCCTGATCGAAGAGATGGCTTCTGCGTACGAAGATCCGAAAGAAGTTATCGAGTTCTACAGCAAAAACAAAGAGCTGATGGACAACATGCGTAACGTGGCTCTGGAAGAACAGGCTGTTGAAGCCGTTCTGGCGAAAGCGAAAGTGACTGAAAAAGAAACCACTTTCAACGAGCTGATGAACCAGCAGGCGTAATTTGCGCAGCCTAACGCGCTAAATTCGCACAAAGGCCCGTCACCGCCAGGTGGTGGGCTTTTTTTTGTCATGAATTTTGCATGGAACCGTGCGAAAACCCTCTTTCGGTGTTAGCGTAACAACAAAAGATTGTTATGCTTGAAATAGGATGATGCCGTACCCATAACACAGGGACTAGCTGATAATCCGTCCATAAGGTTACAATCGGTACAGCAGGTTTTTTCAATTTTATCCAGGAGACGGAAATGTCATACAGCGGCGAACGAGATAACTTTGCACCCCATATGGCGCTGGTGCCGATGGTCATTGAACAGACCTCACGCGGTGAGCGCTCTTTTGATATCTATTCTCGTCTACTTAAGGAACGCGTTATTTTTCTGACTGGCCAGGTTGAAGACCATATGGCTAACCTGATTGTGGCGCAGATGCTGTTCCTGGAAGCAGAAAACCCGGAAAAAGATATCTATCTGTACATTAACTCCCCAGGTGGGGTGATCACTGCCGGGATGTCTATCTATGACACCATGCAGTTTATCAAGCCTGATGTCAGCACCATTTGTATGGGCCAGGCGGCCTCAATGGGGGCATTCCTGCTGACCGCAGGGGCAAAAGGTAAACGTTTCTGCCTGCCGAATTCGCGCGTGATGATTCACCAGCCGTTGGGCGGCTATCAGGGCCAGGCGACTGATATCGAAATTCATGCCCGTGAAATTCTGAAAGTTAAAGGGCGGATGAATGAACTTATGGCGCTTCATACGGGTCAATCATTAGAACAGATTGAACGTGACACTGAGCGCGATCGCTTCCTTTCCGCGCCTGAAGCGGTGGAATACGGTCTGGTCGATTCGATTCTGACCCATCGTAATTGATGCCAGAGGCGCAACTGTGCCGCTATACTTATTCAGGTTGGCACAACGCTGTAAGCGGCTTGCGCCTGAGAATGGCATTTGCGTCGTCGTGTGCGGCACAAAGAACAAAGAAGAGGTTTTGACCCATGACAGATAAACGCAAAGATGGCTCAGGCAAGTTGCTGTATTGCTCTTTTTGCGGCAAAAGCCAGCATGAAGTGCGTAAGCTGATTGCCGGTCCATCCGTGTATATCTGCGACGAATGTGTTGATTTATGTAACGACATCATTCGCGAAGAGATTAAAGAAGTAGCACCGCATCGTGAACGCAGTTCGCTACCGACGCCGCATGAAATTCGCAACCACCTGGACGATTACGTCATCGGTCAGGAACAGGCGAAAAAAGTGCTGGCGGTCGCGGTGTACAACCACTACAAACGTCTGCGCAACGGCGATACCAGCAATGGCGTCGAGTTGGGCAAAAGTAACATTCTGCTGATTGGTCCGACTGGCTCTGGTAAAACGTTGTTGGCGGAAACGTTGGCGCGTCTGCTGGACGTTCCGTTCACTATGGCTGATGCCACCACCCTGACCGAAGCGGGTTATGTGGGTGAAGATGTTGAAAACATCATTCAGAAGCTGTTGCAGAAGTGCGACTACGACGTACAGAAAGCGCAGCGCGGGATTGTCTACATCGATGAAATCGACAAGATTTCGCGTAAGTCTGACAACCCGTCCATTACCCGTGACGTTTCCGGTGAAGGCGTACAGCAGGCACTGTTGAAACTGATCGAAGGTACGGTTGCCGCCGTTCCACCGCAGGGCGGACGTAAGCATCCGCAGCAGGAATTCTTGCAGGTTGATACCTCCAAGATCCTGTTTATCTGTGGCGGTGCATTTGCCGGTCTGGATAAAGTGATTTCCCATCGTGTCGAAACTGGCTCCGGCATTGGTTTTGGTGCGACGGTAAAAGCGAAATCTGACAAAGCAAGCGAAGGTGAGTTGCTGGCGCAGGTTGAACCGGAAGATTTGATCAAATTTGGTCTGATCCCTGAGTTCATCGGTCGTCTGCCAGTTGTGGCAACGCTGAATGAACTGAGCGAAGAAGCTTTGATTCAGATCCTCAAAGAGCCGAAAAACGCCCTGACCAAGCAGTATCAGGCGTTGTTTAACCTTGAGGGCGTGGATCTGGAATTCCGTGACGAAGCGCTGGATGCTATCGCCAAGAAAGCGATGGCGCGTAAAACCGGTGCCCGTGGTCTGCGTTCCATCGTAGAAGCTGCGCTGCTTGATACCATGTATGATCTGCCTTCTATGGAAGATGTGGAAAAAGTGGTTATTGACGAGTCGGTTATTGAAGGGCAAAGCAAGCCACTGCTGATTTATGGCAAGCCGGAAGCGCAACAGGCGTCTGGTGAATAATTAACCATTCCCATACAATTAGTTAACCAAAAAGGGGGGATTTTATCTCCCCTTTCATTTTTCCTCTATTCCCGACGTTGAATGTGGGAGAAACATCCCCATATACTGACGTACATGTTAATAGATGGCGTGAAGCACAGTCATGTCATCTGATTACCTGGCGGACATTAAACTAAGAGAGAGCTCTATGAATCCTGAGCGTTCTGAACGCATTGAAATCCCCGTATTGCCGCTGCGCGATGTGGTGGTTTATCCGCACATGGTCATCCCCTTATTTGTCGGACGGGAAAAATCTATCCGTTGTCTGGAAGCGGCGATGGACCATGATAAAAAAATTATGCTGGTCGCGCAGAAAGAAGCTTCAACGGATGAGCCGGGTGTAAACGATCTTTTCACCGTCGGGACCGTGGCCTCTATATTGCAGATGCTGAAACTGCCTGACGGCACCGTCAAAGTGCTGGTCGAGGGGTTACAGCGCGCGCGTATTTCTGCGCTCTCTGACAATGGCGAACACTTTTCTGCGAAGGCGGAGTATCTGGAGTCCCCGACCATTGATGAGCGCGAACAGGAAGTGCTGGTGCGTACCGCAATCAGCCAGTTCGAAGGCTACATCAAGCTGAATAAGAAAATCCCACCAGAAGTGTTGACGTCGCTGAACAGCATCGACGATCCGGCGCGTCTGGCGGACACCATTGCCGCACATATGCCGCTAAAACTGGCTGACAAACAGTCCGTTCTTGAGATGTCCGACGTTAACGAACGTCTGGAATATCTGATGGCTATGATGGAGTCGGAAATCGATCTGCTGCAGGTTGAGAAACGTATTCGCAACCGCGTCAAAAAGCAGATGGAGAAATCCCAGCGTGAGTACTATCTGAACGAGCAAATGAAAGCTATTCAGAAAGAACTCGGTGAAATGGACGACGCGCCAGACGAAAATGAAGCGTTGAAGCGCAAAATCGACGCGGCGAAAATGCCAAAAGAGGCAAAAGAGAAAGCGGAAGCAGAATTGCAGAAGCTGAAAATGATGTCTCCAATGTCGGCAGAAGCGACCGTGGTGCGAGGTTATATCGACTGGATGGTGCAGGTGCCGTGGAATGCACGTAGCAAGGTCAAAAAAGACCTGCGTCAGGCGCAAGAAATCCTCGATACCGACCATTATGGTCTGGAACGTGTGAAAGATCGCATCCTTGAGTATCTCGCGGTTCAAAGCCGCGTAAATAAAATCAAGGGGCCGATCCTCTGCCTGGTTGGACCGCCGGGGGTAGGTAAAACTTCTCTGGGGCAGTCCATCGCTAAAGCTACCGGACGTAAATATGTCCGTATGGCGCTGGGCGGTGTGCGTGACGAAGCGGAAATCCGTGGTCACCGCCGTACTTACATCGGTTCTATGCCGGGTAAATTGATCCAGAAAATGGCGAAAGTGGGCGTGAAAAACCCGCTGTTCCTGCTCGATGAGATCGACAAAATGTCTTCTGACATGCGTGGCGATCCAGCTTCCGCACTGCTTGAAGTGCTGGATCCAGAGCAGAACGTGGCGTTCAGCGACCACTATCTGGAAGTGGATTACGACCTTAGCGACGTGATGTTTGTTGCGACGTCGAACTCCATGAATATTCCGGCGCCACTGCTGGATCGTATGGAAGTTATTCGTCTCTCTGGTTATACCGAAGATGAAAAACTGAACATCGCCAAACGTCACCTGCTGCCGAAGCAGATTGAACGTAATGCACTGAAAAAAGGTGAGCTGACCGTCGACGATAGCGCCATTATTGGCATTATTCGTTACTACACCCGTGAGGCGGGCGTGCGTGGTCTGGAGCGTGAAATCTCCAAACTATGCCGTAAAGCGGTTAAGCAGTTGTTGCTCGATAAGTCATTAAAACATATCGAAATTAACGGCGATAACCTGCATGACTACCTCGGTGTTCAGCGTTTCGACTATGGTCGCGCGGATAACGAAAACCGCGTTGGTCAGGTAACTGGTCTGGCGTGGACGGAAGTCGGCGGCGACTTGCTGACCATCGAGACAGCGTGTGTTCCAGGCAAAGGTAAACTCACTTACACCGGTTCGCTGGGCGAAGTGATGCAAGAGTCCATTCAGGCGGCGTTAACTGTGGTTCGCGCGCGTGCGGAAAAACTGGGGATCAATCCAGATTTTTACGAAAAACGCGACATCCACGTGCACGTACCGGAAGGTGCGACGCCGAAAGATGGTCCGAGCGCCGGTATTGCCATGTGCACCGCACTGGTTTCTTGCCTGACCGGTAACCCGGTTCGCGCCGATGTGGCGATGACTGGTGAGATTACTCTGCGTGGTCAGGTGTTGCCAATCGGCGGTTTGAAAGAAAAACTGCTGGCAGCGCACCGCGGCGGGATTAAAACAGTGTTAATTCCGTTTGAGAACAAACGCGATCTGGAAGAGATTCCGGACAACGTGATTGCCGATCTGGACATTCATCCTGTGAAGCGCATTGAGGAAGTTCTGACTCTGGCGCTGCAAAATGAACCGTCTGGAATGCAGGTTGTAACTGCAAAATAGTGACTTCGCGCAAATTGCACTAATAAAAAAAGGGCTGGTGGGTCAATTCGGGCTTGCCAGCCTTTTTTTGTCTCGTTAAGTTAGAGGGCGGATTAGGCTTGCCCTTATTAAGGGGTGTTGTAAGGGGATGGCTGGCCTGATATAACTGCTGCGCGTTCGCACCTTGAAGGATTCAAGTGCGGGATAAATTATAAAGAGGAAGAGAAGAGTGAATAAATCTCAATTGATTGACAAGATTGCTGCAGGGGCTGATATCTCTAAAGCTGCGGCTGGCCGTGCGTTAGATGCTATTATTGCTTCCGTAACTGAATCCCTGAAAGAAGGGGATGATGTAGCACTGGTTGGTTTTGGTACTTTTGCCGTTAAAGAGCGTGCTGCCCGTACTGGTCGCAACCCGCAGACCGGTAAAGAGATCACCATCGCTGCAGCTAAAGTACCGAGCTTCCGTGCAGGTAAAGCGCTGAAAGACGCGGTAAACTAAGTATTGTCCCCATTGGGGATGTGACGAAGTTCAAGGGCGCATCTACTGATGTGCCTTTTTTATTTGTATTCCGTGACTTTCTGCAAGTTGTGGGCTGACAATTGCCCCCGTTTCTTGTCACAATAGGCCTTTGCACGCAGCGATATGTTGCGTGAGGTATACAGTCACCTACAGCGGAGTGTTGTTACACCATGATGGACAGCTTACGCACGGCTGCAAACAGTCTCGTGCTCAAGATTATTTTCGGTATCATTATCGTGTCGTTCATATTGACCGGCGTGAGTGGTTACCTGATTGGCGGAGGCAATAACTACGCCGCAAAAGTGAATGACCTGGAAATCAGCCGCGGGCAGTTTGAGAACGCTTTCAACAGCGAGCGTAATCGGATGCAGCAACAGCTTGGCGATCAATACTCTGAGCTGGCTGCGAACGAAGGCTACATGAAAACCCTGCGTCAACAGGTGCTGAATCGTCTGATCGACGAGGCGCTGCTGGATCAGTACGCCCGCGAACTAAAACTGGGTGTCAGCGATGAGCAGGTTAAACAGGCTATTTTCGCAACCCCAGCCTTTCAGGTTGACGGCAAGTTTGATAACAGCCGCTATAACGGTATCCTCAACCAGATGGGGATGAGTGCCGATCAGTACGCACAGGCGCTGCGTAACCAGCTTATGACCCAACAACTGATTAACGGCGTTGCGGGCACTGACTTTATGCTAAAAGGTGAAACCGACGAGCTGGCAGCGCTGGTTGCTCAACAACGTGTAGTGCGTGAAGCGACTATCGACGTTAACGCTCTGGCGGCTAAGCAGGCAGTGACCGAACAGGAAATCGCCAGCTACTACGAGCAAAACAAAAACAGCTTCATGACTCCGGAACAATTCCGCGTGAGCTACATCAAACTGGATGCCGCAACGATGCAGCAACCGGTTAGTGATGCGGATATCCAGAGTTACTACGATCAGCATCAGGATCAATTCACCCAGCCGCAGCGTACCCGTTACAGCATCATCCAGACCAAAACTGAAGATGAAGCGAAAGCGGTACTTGATGAGCTGAACAAAGGTGGTGATTTTGCTGCGTTAGCAAAAGAAAAATCTGCCGATATTATCTCTGCCCGTAACGGCGGCGATATGGGTTGGTTAGAAGATGCCACTATCCCGGATGAACTGAAAAATGCTGGTCTGAAAGAAAAAGGCCAACTGTCCGGCGTCATCAAATCTTCGGTGGGTTTCTTGATCGTGCGTCTGGACGATATTCAGCCTGCGAAAGTGAAGTCGTTAGACGAAGTCCGTGACGACATCACGGCGAAAGTGAAACACGAAAAAGCCCTGGATGCGTACTACGCGCTGCAGCAGAAAGTGAGCGATGCGGCAAGCAACGACACCGAATCTCTGGCCGGTGCAGAGCAGGCTGCGGGTGTTAAAGCCACCCAGACTGGCTGGTTTAGTAAAGATAAACTGCCGGAAGAGTTAAACTTTAAGCCGGTTGCGGACGCTATCTTCAACGGCGGTCTGGTTGGTGAAAACGGTGCGCCGGGCATCAACTCTGACATCATCACCGTAGACGGCGATCGCGCATTCGTGCTGCGCATCAGCGAGCATAAACCAGAAGCGGTTAAACCATTGGCAGATGTTCAGGAACAGGTTAAAGCGCTGGTTCAGCACAACAAAGCTGAACAGCAGGCGAAAATCGATGCTGAAAAACTGCTGGTTGATCTGAAAGCGGGCAAGGGTGCGGAAGCTATGCAAGCTGCCGGTTTGAAATTTGGCGAGCCGAAAACCTTAAGTCGTTCCGGTCGTGACCCAATTAGCCAGGCCGCGTTTGCACTGCCTCTGCCAGCGAAAGACAAACCGAGCTACGGTATGGCGACCGATATGCAAGGTAATGTGGTTCTTCTGGCGCTGGACGAAGTGAAACAAGGCTCAATGCCGGAAGATCAGAAAAAAGCGATGGTGCAGGGTATCACCCAGAACAACGCACAAATCGTCTTTGAAGCGCTGATGAGTAACCTGCGTAAAGAGGCGAAAATCAAAATTGGCGACGCGCTGGAACAGCAATAATCCTGAAGCCGCTTCGCAAAAAAATGCTTTGTAGCTGTAACAAGAAAAGGTCGCTTTCGCGGCCTTTTCCATTTCTGAATATTGCCATTTGTTTACTGTTTTCACTGCCGTTAAGGTGATTCCACTGTTAACAAACAAGGAGAAAACAGTATGAAACACGGAATCAAAGCACTTCTCATTACTCTGTCTCTGGCTTGTGCCGGAATGTCTCATAGCGCGCTGGCGGCTGCCCCTACGGCGAAACCGGCAGCGGTAGAAACCAAAGCGGAGGCACCCGCAGCACAAAGCAAAGCGGCAATACCGGCGAAAGCCAGTGACGAAGAAGGCACCAGAGTCAGTATTAACAATGCCAGTGCGGAAGAGTTAGCCCGCGTTATGAATGGTGTTGGCCTGAAGAAAGCGCAGGCGATTGTCAGTTATCGGGAAGAGTACGGTCCGTTTAAAACGGTGGAAGATTTAAAACAGGTGCCGGGGATGGGCAATTCGCTGGTGGAACGTAACCTTGCGGTATTAAGTCTGTAATTAATTTGCATAGTGGCAATTTTTTGCCAGACTGAAGAGGTCATACCAGTTATGACCTCTGTGCTTATAACTGTTCTTATAACAACAACGTAAGGCTATTGCGCTATGCAAACACAAATCAAAGTTCGTGGATACCATCTCGATGTTTACCAGCACGTTAACAACGCTCGCTACCTTGAGTTTCTCGAAGAAGCCCGCTGGGATGGGCTGGAAAATAGCGACAGCTTTCAATGGATGACCGCCCATAACATCGCTTTTGTGGTAGTCAATATCAATATTAACTATCGCCGCCCGGCGGTGTTGAGCGACCTGCTGACCATTACCAGTCAGTTGCAGCAATTAAACGGTAAAAGCGGCATTTTAAGTCAAGTAATCACCCTTGAGCCGGAAGGACAGGTGGTGGCGGATGCGCTCATCACCTTTGTTTGTATTGATCTCAAAACGCAGAAAGCATTAGCCCTGGAAGGGGAACTGCGCGAAAAGCTGGAGCAGATGGTTCAGTAAACGTTTTGTTGTGCCGGATGCGACGCGGGGTGCGTCTTATCCGGCCTCCAGGCGTGATACAATCGTAGATCGGATCAGGCGACACCCCGAATAATTACTTCAATCCGGTCTTCTGTTTCATCGCCGTCATCACCGCCGATTTATCGGCCAGATAATGATTCAACCCGTTGGCACGCAGATTACACGCAGCACAATGACCGCAACCGTCGCCTTTAATGCCGTTATAGCAGGTCAACGTTTCGTTACGGACTAAATCCAGCTTGCCGTAATAATCCGCCAGCGCCCAGGTTTCCGCTTTATCAATCCACATCAACGGTGTTTCAAAGCGAATATCTTTCGCCATGCCCAGACTGACGGCATGGTTCAGTGCTTTCACAAACTCATCGCGGCAATCCGGGTAACCGGAGAAATCCGTTTCGCAGACGCCGGTAATTACTGCTTCTGCTTTTACCTGATACGCATATATTGCCGCCAGCGTCAGGAACAAAATATTACGCCCTGGGACAAACGTATTCGGGATACCATCGGCTTCAGGTTCATAATCTGGCACTGGAATGCTGTCACGCGTCAGGCTGCTAACCGCCAGCTCGTTGAGCAGCGTCACATCCAGCACCTTATGCGCGCGTGCCCCTAGTTTTAGCGCCAGTTCGCGGGCCACGTCGATCTCTGCGCGATGGCGCTGGCCGTAATCAAATGTCACGCAATGGACTTCATCATATTGCTGCAATGCTTGTACCAGACAGGTGGTGGAATCCTGGCCTCCACTGAACACAACGACAGCACGTTTCATAAATCATCCTGCTAAATCGGTAAAAACCTTATGGTAACGCCTGTGGTTAACCCCGACCAGTGCTTCATTGCGACGGTGCGGGAAGCCAGGCTTCGGTAAATTCAAACCAGCCGCGCGGCGTCAGACGGACACCGTTAACACCGGGCGGCGCGCTAATGCGATAGTGATAGTTAAACAGTGGTGTCAGCGTGGCGTTATCCATTAATTGTGTGAAGACCGCTTTCAGGGCATTATGTCGGTTTTCCTCATCAGGCATCAATTGCACGGCATCCAGTGTTGAGTGCAGATGTGCATATGTGCTGGCAGTGAAAACATGTGGCCAGAGCGGATCGCAACGCAGCCATTGCTCAAGGGTATATTCCGGTGCTTCGCCAATTAGTCTATCGCCCATCATCAAATCTGCCTGAGCCAGTGGGGTTGTGTCATCCCAGTTTTTCGCATGATGAAAAATAATCTTTAATTCGCAACCTTCTGCTGCCAGCGTCGTCCGTAGCTGTTCTGCCATAGCATGAAGTTCCACTGGCAGGTGATAAGCCAGCGTCAATGTTTCCGGTAGTTTGACCTCATCTGGCACTTCCCATTGCGGAATAGTCCAGCCAGGCAGCAATGCATTACTGGCGGTGATCAGGTTTTCTCCGACTTCTAACGTTTGCAGTAAACCAGATTGATGAATAATGGTGATCACTTTTCGCGCCTGCCAGAGGGTTAGTCGGGAGCTTTTGCGCAACGTTAAATAGCAAAAACCTAAACTGATGCCGCTACTGACCTGGCTGACCAGAGGCAGATCCTCGGGTTTACCGATAGTGATTTGCACTGGATGCTGACAACTGGTTCCCAAATCTTTTTCAAAAAGCGGTGGAGTTATCCAGTATTCAACCGCTTTTAGCAGTGGATGACGTAAATGGTAATAATCGTGACTTTCCAGACGCACCAGTTCCGCTGTGAATTGTGTTAAGCGAAAAGGACCGGTTCCCACCTGCGGGAATTGTGGATGCGCGAGATGACTGCAATAGCTTGCCAGCCGGTGGGCAAGCCAGTAATCGGGGCGATGTAAAAAGAAGGTCAGGCACTGCGGATGGGGGACTTCAATACGCTTCACGCTAATAAATAATTTACCCAATGCAGGTAGCTGGAGCAGCATCAACAACCGCTGATGCAGTTGCGTTGCTTTTACAGCATCGCCGTTATGCCAGTGCAGTGTTGAACGAAGATAAAAATCCCAGCGTAGCCCGTCAGTAGACGTTTCCCAGTGGTGCGCTAAATCGCCAATTGGGCGTTGCGTATTATTGTCGAAGCGGGTCAGGCCGGAAAAAACTTGCCCGGCGAGATGCTGCTCGGCACGGCCGGGCAAAAAGCCCGGTTGTAGCGGTTCGAGTGGGCGATAATAGGGGATACGCAACGTCGGTGTATCGTTATGCCATTGCCCGCCCATAAACGGTTGTAACAGGGTACGCAGCTCGCCAGGAGCCAGTTGCGCCAGCTCCAGCACATCCTGCTGTTTCCCGGTTTCCAGCGCCTGTTCCATCATCGTATTGCGCAGGAATTGCGGCGTCACCAGAAAGCGTAGTTGCCCGCGCTTTCCGCGTCCTGATTGCGCCTGCCACTCCAACCATCCAGCCTCCTGTGCCTGACGTAACAGTGTGCGCACATGCCGTTCGCTGCAAAAACAGCGTTCGGCCAGTTCGCTGACGGTCACGGACTGCGTCTCTCCCGCGGAAGGTTGCCACAGACGTTGATACTGGTTAAGACGGTTAAGCAGTCGCATATAAACCCGGAACAATATTATTTAACTATTCACTATTACTTCCGTATATATCAGGTGATACTCAATCACCATTAACCCTGTCACAGAGTGGAGAAAGAAATGGCTCGTCTGGCAGCATTTGATATGGACGGCACTTTATTGATGCCTGACCACCACTTAGGTGAGAAAACCCTCTCTACTCTGGCGCGCCTGCGTGAACGCGATATCACCCTTACTTTTGCTACGGGTCGCCATGCGTTGGAGATGCAGCACATTCTCGGGGCGCTATCGCTGGATGCGTATTTGATTACCGGCAACGGTACGCGCGTGCATTCTCTGGAAGGTGAATTGTTACATCGTGATGATTTACCTGCAGATGTGGCGGAACGGGTGCTCTATCAGAAGTGGGATACCCAGGCCAGCATGCATATCTTCAATGATGATGGCTGGTTTACCGAACGCGAAATTCCGGCGTTGTTGCAGGCATTTGTCTATAGCAAGTTTCGTTATCAGATTATCAATGTCAAAAAAATGCCTCTCGACCGCGTCACCAAGGTCTGTTTCTGTGGCGATCATGACGATCTTACGCGCTTGCAGATCCAACTACAGGAAGCATTAGGCGAGCGGGCACATTTGTGTTTTTCCGCGATTAATTGCCTGGAAGTACTGCCGGTGGGGTGCAATAAAGGCGCAGCGTTGGTGGTGCTGACCCAATATTTAGGTTTTTCGCTGCGCGACTGCATGGCCTTTGGCGATGCGATGAACGATCGTGAAATGTTAGGCAGCGTCGGCAGCGGCTTTATTATGGGCAATGCGATGCCGCAACTTCGCGCGGAACTCCCTCATTTACCGGTGATTGGACACTGCCGAAATCAGGCTGTCTCTCACTATTTGACGCACTGGCTGGACAATCCACATCTACCTTATTCCCCCGAATAACGAGATCCCTTCCAGCACCGGGCAATAGCCCGGTTTTTTTTGCTTTGAATTTGTCATTTTGTGCAGTGGCGTTTAAACCGCACAGAATAAATTGTCGGTATTTGACCTTTAAAATAGAATGAAAAGAGAAAATAATTCTCTGTGGGTGGGCTATGTTAGATAAAATTGATCGTAAGCTGCTGGCCTTACTACAGCAGGATTGTACCCTCTCTTTGCAGGCTCTGGCAGAAGCCGTTAATCTGACAACCACGCCTTGCTGGAAGCGTCTGAAACGGCTGGAGGATGACGGTATCCTTATCGGCAAAGTTGCCTTACTGGACCCGGAAAAAATTGGCCTCGGGCTGACCGCTTTTGTACTGATTAAAACGCAACATCACAGCAGCGAATGGTATTGCCGCTTTGTCACGGTGGTAACGGAAATGCCAGAAGTGCTGGGGTTCTGGCGCATGGCCGGTGAATACGATTATCTGATGCGTGTCCAGGTTGCCGACATGAAACGCTACGACGAGTTTTATAAGCGTCTGGTAAACAGCGTGCCAGGGCTGTCGGACGTTACTTCCAGTTTCGCGATGGAACAGATTAAATACACCACTTCTTTACCCATCGAATAAATATCCAAAATCAGGTCAGGACACAACGCGTGCGATTATTTGCTCAACTAAGCTGGTATTTCCGTCGGGAATGGCGTCGCTATCTCGGGGCTGTGGCCTTGCTTGTCATTATCGCGATGCTGCAACTGGTTCCGCCGAAAGTAGTCGGGATTGTGGTCGATGGCGTGACGGAACAACACTTTACGACCGGACAGATCCTGATGTGGATCGCCACTATGGTGCTGATTGCAGTCGTGGTTTATCTACTGCGTTATGTCTGGCGTGTACTGTTGTTCGGTGCGTCTTATCAACTGGCTGTTGAACTGCGTGAAGATTATTACCGCCAGTTAAGCCGCCAGCATCCAGAATTTTACCTGCGTCACCGGACGGGGGACTTAATGGCCCGCGCGACGAATGACGTTGATCGCGTGGTATTTGCCGCCGGGGAAGGGGTGCTGACGCTGGTGGATTCGCTGGTGATGGGCTGCGCGGTGCTGATTATGATGTCAACGCAAATTAGCTGGCAGTTGACCTTAATAGCGCTGCTGCCGATGCCGGTGATGGCGATCATGATCAAACGTAATGGCGACGCTTTACATGAGCGTTTTAAGCTGGCGCAGGCGGCGTTTTCCAGCCTCAACGACCGCACCCAGGAGAGCCTCACCAGTATCCGTATGATTAAAGCCTTTGGTCTGGAAGATCGCCAGTCGGCGCTATTTGCCGCAGATGCCGAGGACACTGGCAAGAAAAACATGCGTGTGGCACGTATTGATGCCCGTTTCGATCCGACCATCTATATCGCTATTGGGATGGCGAATTTACTGGCGATTGGTGGGGGAAGCTGGATGGTTGTGCAGGGCAGTTTAACACTGGGACAGCTCACCAGTTTTATGATGTATCTTGGCCTGATGATCTGGCCGATGCTGGCGCTGGCATGGATGTTTAACATTGTGGAACGCGGCAGCGCGGCGTACAGCCGTATTCGAACGATGCTGGCGGAAGCGCCGGTCGTCAAAGATGGTAGCGAAAGTGTGCCGGAAGGACGCGGTAAACTGGATGTGAATATTCGCCAGTTTACCTATCCGCAAACTCACCATCCTGCGCTGGAAAACGTCAGTTTCGTATTGAAGCCCGGTCAGATGCTGGGCATTTGCGGGCCGACCGGTTCCGGCAAAAGTACCGTGCTGTCACTCATTCAGCGTCATTTCGACGTCAGCGAGGGGGATATTCGCTTTCATGATATTCCTCTGACGCAGCTACAACTCGACAGTTGGCGTAGCCGCCTGGCAGTCGTCAGTCAGACGCCGTTCCTTTTTTCCGACACCGTGGCGAATAACATTGCGCTGGGTTGCCCGAATGCTACCCAGCAAGAGATTGAGCACGTAGCGCGTTTGGCCAGTGTGCATGACGATATTCTTCGTCTGCCGCAAGGTTACGACACAGAAGTGGGCGAACGTGGCGTGATGCTTTCCGGTGGCCAAAAACAGCGTATCTCCATTGCCCGGGCGTTACTGGTGAATGCGGAAATCCTCATTCTGGATGATGCGCTTTCTGCGGTGGACGGACGCACAGAGCACCAGATCCTGCATAACCTGCGCCAGTGGGGACAGGGGCGAACGGTCATCATCAGCGCCCATCGTCTTTCTGCACTGACAGAAGCCAGTGAAATAATTGTGATGCAGCACGGGCATATCGCTCAACGCGGCGATCATGATGTGCTGGCGCAACAAAGCGGCTGGTATCGCGATATGTATCGCTATCAACAACTGGAGGCGGCGCTTGACGATGCCCCTGAAATTCACGAGGAGGCCGTTGATGCGTAGTTTTAGCCAACTGTGGCCGACTCTGAAGCGCCTGTTAGCATACGGTTCGCCGTGGCGTAAGCCGCTGGGTATTGCGGTTCTGATGATGTGGGTTGCAGCAGCGGCAGAAGTGAGTGGGCCGCTGCTCATCAGCTATTTTATCGACAATATGGTGGCGAAAAATAATCTGCCGTTGAAGATGGTTGTTGGTCTGGCGGTGGCGTATGTTGGGCTGCAACTGCTTGCCGCCGGACTGCACTACGCGCAGTCGTTGTTGTTTAACCGGGCGGCGGTTGGCGTTGTACAACAGTTGCGTACCGACGTGATGGATGCTGCGCTACGCCAGCCATTAAGTGAGTTTGATACCCAGCCGGTCGGGCAGGTCATTTCCCGCGTCACCAATGACACAGAAGTGATCCGCGATCTCTACGTTACCGTGGTCGCAACCGTTTTGCGTAGCGCCGCACTTGTGGGTGCGATGCTGGTGGCGATGTTCAGTCTCGACTGGCGAATGGCGCTGGTGGCAATAATGATCTTCCCGGTCGTGCTGGTGGTGATGGTGATATACCAGCGTTACAGTACGCCGATTGTCCGCCGCGTGCGCGCCTATCTGGCGGATATCAATGACGGTTTTAACGAAATCATCAATGGCATGAGCGTTATCCAGCAGTTCCGTCAGCAGGCGCGATTTGGTGAACGTATGGGGGAGGCCAGCCGTTCGCACTATATGGCGCGAATGCAAACCCTGCGGCTCGACGGCTTTTTACTGCGACCACTGCTTAGTCTGTTTTCATCGCTCATTCTTTGCGGTTTGTTGATGCTGTTTGGTTTCTCTGCCAGTGGCACTATTGAAGTGGGCGTGTTGTATGCGTTTATCAGCTATCTGGGGCGACTTAACGAACCATTAATCGAACTGACCACGCAACAGGCAATGCTGCAACAGGCTGTTGTCGCAGGTGAGCGTGTATTTGAACTGATGGACGGGCCGCGCCAGCAATATGGCAATGATGATCGCCCGTTACAGAGCGGCACCATTGACGTCGATAATGTGTCGTTTGCCTATCGTGATGACAATCTGGTACTGAAAAACATTAATCTGTCTGTGCCTTCGCGCAACTTTGTGGCGCTGGTCGGGCATACCGGCAGTGGCAAAAGCACTTTGGCAAGTTTGCTGATGGGCTATTACCCGCTAACGGAAGGCGAGATTCGTCTCGACGGCCGTCCGTTAAGTTCGCTAAGTCACAGCGCGCTGCGCCAGGGCGTGGCAATGGTGCAGCAAGATCCGGTTGTGCTGGCGGATTCCTTCCTGGCGAACGTTACGCTGGGGCGTGATATCTCCGAAGAACGCGTCTGGCAAGCGCTGGAAACGGTGCAACTGGCAGAGCTGGCGCGCAGTATGAGCGATGGCATTTATACGCCGTTGGGCGAGCAGGGGAATAATCTCTCAGTCGGGCAAAAACAGTTGCTGGCGCTGGCGCGCGTGCTGGTAGAAACACCGCAAATCCTGATCCTTGATGAAGCAACCGCCAGTATTGATTCCGGTACTGAACAGGCGATTCAGCACGCCCTGGCGGCGGTGCGCGAACATACTACGCTGGTGGTGATCGCTCACCGCTTATCGACCATTGTTGATGCCGACACCATTCTGGTGCTTCATCGTGGACAAGCCGTGGAGCAGGGGACGCACCAGCAACTGCTTGCGGCTCAGGGACGTTACTGGCAGATGTACCAACTGCAACTTGCAGGAGAAGAACTGGCTGCCAGCGTACGTGAAGAGGAATCGTTGAGCGCCTGATTAGCGCAAAATTTCATCGTTGGTGCAAAAATGCAACGCACTGTGCACTGTCATAGTGCGTTTTTGTTTTCAATCACCTTTGCGTCCTGCTTTCCCTCTCGTTTTTCATTTCTGGCACACCGCTTGCAATACCTTCTTCGTGTAGCAGAACCATTACCGAATTCTGACCGGAGGGGATCTATGAAGCTGGTGACCGTGATAATCAAACCATTCAAGCTGGAAGACGTTCGTGAAGCGTTATCTTCCATTGGCATCCAGGGCCTGACCGTCACTGAAGTGAAAGGTTTCGGGCGTCAGAAAGGGCATGCTGAGCTGTACCGTGGCGCGGAATACAGCGTCAATTTCCTGCCAAAAGTAAAAATCGATGTGGCGATTGCCGATGATCAACTCGATGAAGTGATCGATATCGTCAGCAAGGCGGCTTACACCGGAAAAATTGGCGACGGCAAAATCTTTGTCGCTGAATTGCAACGCGTCATTCGTATCCGTACCGGCGAAGCCGACGAAGCGGCGCTGTAATCTCTGGCACACAGCAACAGGACTGAAAAATGAAGATAGCGACGATAAAAACTGGGCTTGCTTCACTGGCGATGCTGCCAGGACTGGCAATGGCTGCTCCTGCGGTGGCAGATAAAGCCGACAATGCGTTTATGATGATTTGTACTGCGCTGGTGCTGTTTATGACTGTTCCGGGTATCGCGCTGTTTTATGGTGGCCTGATTCGCGGTAAAAACGTGCTGTCGATGCTGACACAGGTGACCGTGACCTTTGCATTGGTTTGTATTCTCTGGGTGGTTTACGGCTACTCACTGGCGTTTGGCGAGGGCAACAACTTCTTTGGCAACATTAACTGGTTAATGTTGAAAAATATCGAATTGACCGCGGTAATGGGCAGTATCTATCAGTATATCCACGTGGCGTTTCAGGGATCGTTTGCCTGTATTACCGTTGGCTTGATCGTCGGGGCGCTGGCGGAGAGGATTCGCTTCTCGGCAGTGTTAATCTTCGTGGTGGTGTGGTTGACGCTCTCTTACATTCCGATTGCGCATATGGTCTGGGGAGGCGGTTTGCTGGCTTCCCACGGTGCGCTGGATTTTGCCGGTGGCACAGTGGTGCACATTAACGCCGCAATCGCCGGTCTGGTAGGCGCGTATCTGGTCGGTAAACGCGTGGGCTTTGGCAAAGAGGCGTTTAAACCGCACAACCTGCCGATGGTCTTTACCGGAACTGCCATTCTTTATATCGGGTGGTTTGGTTTTAACGCCGGGTCTGCGGGCACGGCAAACGAAATTGCGGCACTGGCGTTTGTTAACACCGTGGTAGCAACGGCGGCGGCAATTCTTGGCTGGATCTTCGGTGAATGGGCACTGCGCGGTAAACCTTCTCTGCTGGGGGCTTGCTCTGGTGCGATTGCCGGTCTGGTCGGCGTGACGCCTGCCTGTGGTTACATTGGTGTTGGCGGCGCGTTGATTATCGGCGTGGTAGCTGGTCTGGCAGGCTTGTGGGGCGTTACTATGTTGAAACGTCTGCTGCGGGTGGATGATCCCTGCGATGTCTTCGGTGTACACGGCGTTTGCGGTATTGTCGGCTGTATCATGACCGGAATTTTTGCCGCCAGTTCGCTGGGCGGTGTGGGCTTCGCGGAAGGTGTGACGATGGGCCATCAGGTGTTGGTACAACTGGAAAGTATCGCCATTACGATCGTCTGGTCTGGTGTGGTGGCGTTTATCGGCTACAAACTGGCGGATTTGACGGTTGGCCTGCGTGTACCGGAAGAACAGGAACGTGAAGGGCTGGACGTCAACAGCCACGGCGAAAATGCCTATAACGCGTAACCTGCAATCAAATACAAATTTGCCTGATGCGCTGTGCTTATCAGGCCGACAATAAAAATCACAATTTATTGAATTTACAAGAATTGGTAGGCCGGATAAGGCGTTTACGCCGCCACCGGCATCAACAAAAGCACGTTACCAACAATCTGACAGCCGGACGGTTTTCACCTCCGGCTGTTTTTTAATTGTGATTACGCATTACCCCTTCCTGAACGGTCGAGGCAATCAGCATGCCGTCCTGGGTATAAAACTCACCACGCACAAATCCGCGGGCACTGGACGCTGACGTGCTCTCCACGCTATACAGCAGCCATTCGTTTAAATTAAACGGTCGATGGAACCACATGGAATGGTCGATGGTAGCAATTTGAATCCCCGGTTCGAGAAAACCGATGCCGTGCGGCTGTAAAGCTACTGGCAAGAAATTGAGGTCAGAGGCATAACCGAGCAGGTACTGATGAACGCGCAGATCATCCGGCACGCTGCCGTTCGCGCGGATCCACACCTGACGATGGGGGGCTGCGACGTGGCCTTTCAGTGGGTTATGAAACTCCACCGGACGGACTTCCAGCGGACGATCACAGATAAATTTATCTTTCAGCACTGGCGGTAACAAGTGGGCCAGCGACTGGGCGATTTGCGTTTCCGAAGGCAGACCATCAGGCGCAGGGGCTGGAGGCATCTCTTTTTGGTGTTCGAAACCCGCTTCCGGTGCCTGGAAAGAGGCCGTCATATAAAAGATCGGTTTGCCGTTTTGAATAGCAGCCACACGACGGGCGCTGAAACTGTTGCCGTCGCGCAGCGTTTCGACATCGTAAATAATCGGCTTTTTACTGTCGCCAGGGCGAAGAAAGTAGCTGTGGAACGAATGCACCAGACGCTCTTCGGGAACTGTCTCTTTTGCAGCATACAGCGCCTGACCCACGACCTGGCCACCAAACACCTGGCGTAAACCTAAATCTTCACTCTGGCCGCGAAAGAGTCCTTCCTCAATTTTTTCCAGATTCAACAATGTCAGTAAATTTTTTAAGGCCTGACTCATATTAACTCTCCAGTAACAAAGCTGCCGCAGCAAGCCAAAGTGAGTTGAGTATAACGCAATTTTGTTACTGGTCCGATGGGTGCAATGGTCTGAATTACTGGCTAAATGCAGGCGTTAATACGTGACATGTGCCACACTTATTGACGTTACTATTTTGTTAACCACTCTTCCGGCGAGGAAAGTTAGCCCGCTGGTGCATTGATAATAAGGAGAAGTGAATGAAACTCGTGCACATGGCCAGTGGTTTAGCGGTTGCGATTGCGTTGGCGGCTTGCGCGGATAAAAGCGCGGATATCCAGACGCCAGCACCGGCTGCAAATACGTCTATTGCAGCGACACAGCAACCTGCTATACAACAACCGAATGTTTCCGGTACGGTCTGGATCCGTCAGAAAGTCGCACTGCCGCCTGACGCCGTGCTGACCGTGACACTTTCTGACGCGTCGTTAGCGGATGCGCCTTCTAAAGTTCTGGCGCAGAAAGCAGTACGTACCGAAGGTAAACAGTCACCGTTCAGTTTTGTTCTGCCATTTAACCCGGCAGACGTTCAGCCGAATGCGCGTATCCTGTTGAGTGCGGCGGTTACCGTCAACGACAAACTGGTGTTTATCACCGATACCGTTCAACCGGTGATCAATCAGGGCGGAACCAAAGCTGACCTGATATTAGTGCCGGTTCAGCAAACCGCCGTGCCGGTTCAGGCCAGCGGTGGCGCAACAACCACTGTACCGTCGACTTCCCCGACACAAGTGAATCCGTCTTCGGCAGTTCCAGCACCTACGCAATACTAAGCGCCATTAACCCTCTCCGTCCGGAGAGGGTTAATAAATCCAGCGATAACGCTGCAAGTCGATTTGCCCGCTTCCCGACACCATCACACCTTCTGCCAGCAACGCCTGCCGCTGACGCTGTAAATCTGGGCCGGTTAACGAAATTGTGCCATGGCGATTAACCACCCGGTGCCAGGGCAAGGTGCTGCCTTCGGGTAGGCGCTTTAACACAGCGCCTACCTGGCGCGCGGCGCGGGGTGATCCTGCCAGTTTTGCGACATCACCGTAGGTGGTGACATAGCCTTCGGGAATAGCGGCTACGATTTGCCAGACGCGTTGGGGAAATGAATCTTCTTTTTCCATCTTTTCTTCCTGAGGTAATTTTTCAGCATAATCTGGAAAAACGCCTGAGTGAAGCCGCATTGCGCAAGAAAGCAGCATCTGGCACGCAATGGGTTGCAATTAGCAGGGGCAGCAGTGATAATGCGCCTGCGCGTTGGTTCTCAACGCTCTCAATGGGGGCTCTGTTGGTTCTCCCGCAACGCTACTCTGTTTACCAGGTCAGGTCCGGAAGGAAGCAGCCAAGGCAGATGACGCGTGTGCCGGGATGTAGCTGGCAGGGCCCCCACCCATTTCTGTTTCCCCGCCGTTTCGTCAAAAAATCTCAATGTGGCTAAACTTTAATCACGACTGACGCTGCAGGAATTGCCTGACTGCGCAGTACGCTTCGGAGGAGTTTCTGATGAAGTATGTTGATGGGTTTGTTGTTGCTGTTCCTGCCGAAAATAAGGATGCCTACCGGGAAATGGCCGCAAAGGCCGCGCCACTGTTTAAAGAGTTTGGCGCGCTTCGCATTGTCGAATGTTGGGCCAGCGATGTGCCAAACGGCAAAGTGACCGATTTTCGCATGGCAGTGAAAGCGGAAGAGAATGAGGAAGTGGTGTTTAGCTGGATTGAATATCCTTCAAAAGAGGTCCGCGACGCTGCCAATCAAAAAATGATGTCTGACCCACGGATGAAAGAGTTCGGTGAATCAATGCCGTTTGATGGCAAACGGATGATTTACGGTGGGTTCGAGTCAATCATCGACGAGTAGCGTGACGGGCTGTGCGGCGTGCCGCCAGCCCCTAATTCAGAGATGCTGTTTTGCCCAGATAATGAAATCTTCTTTTGGCAAAGCTTTGCTGTACAACCAGCCCTGACCGTAGTGCACACCATGCTGGCGTAGCCACTCTTCCTGTTTGCTGGTTTCGATGCCTTCCGCCACCATTTTCAGCTTCAGCGTTTTTGCCATTTCGATGATATGCGGGGTGACATTTTTATATTCCAGTGCGTCAACGAAGGATTTATCTATTTTCAGAATATCGACATCCAGATCCTGCAAATAACTTAAGCTCGAATAACCAGTACCGAAATCATCCAGATAAATATCATGACCGGCTTCCCGGTAGCGAGAAATGATCGGAGCGCTGGTTTTCGGATCGGCAAACTCGCGCTCTGTGAGTTCAAGCGCGATCTGTTTAGGGTTAACCTGGTAGTGGTTGATCATTTTCCCCAGGAGTTGCGGAATTTTTTCCGATGTGAGCACAGTAGATTCCAGATTGATTGAAATATGCTGGTTCGGGTGTTGTCGCAGCCAGTCGCCCATATCTTCAAATACGTTTCTTATAATCAGCAGCGTCAGTGGTTCAGAAAGACCCGTTTGCTGTGCCAGCGGGATGAAACTATCCGGTGACAACCAGCTACCGTCCGTCTGTGGCCAACGTGCCAGTGCTTCGGCACCGACAATTTTGCCATTGGCTAAGGAGACAATCGGCTGATAATGTACGCAAATATCACGGTTTTCGATGGCATCTTGCAGTCGGTGATGCGGTGACTGGAGGCGGCGCAAAATACGAAACACAAATATCGCTGCCAGCAGACCAATTAATAACCCAACAGGTAACCAAATAAAGACCTGCCGATACCAGCTTGTTTGCAACATTTTCGTTGGAGCCCAGGTGATGATGGAAATATTCATCTCCGGGAGGGGCTGGATGTCGTAAATAATTCCATTATTTTCGATATGCTCACCGGGCGTTTTTTGTAGTTGGGTAATAATGCCCCGGGCAATTTCATCGCTGCTGGTTATGACAGTATTATGGGCATTGCCAATAATGGCGGCATCAATTTGCCATGAGCTATAAGGAATTACGTCGATAAAGGAGGCAGGATCGATCATTACTACGTAATGTGCGGTTCCCATAGCAACCATGTAACGGGTGATACCTAAGTCGTTGTGCGAGGTTAACCAGACACGATAACCCTCTTTTGAAATCCTCCCCGGCTCCGGGAAGGTATCCGGTGGGCTTTCGTGTTCCAGAGAAGAGCACTGGGGAATGTTGTTATCGATATAGACCACTTCCTGAATATAGCGATAGCTGTATGAAACCCGGCGCATTTCCATGAGATGTTCTTCACTACAGGCTCCACCTTGCCATCTTTCCAGCTCTTGCAGCGCATCTTTTCCTTGCATCGCCACTTTATTGGCCCGAATAGCGACACGGGAAGAATAGGTATTCAACTCCTCAATAAATGACGCTTCTACCTGCTGATGGGCCAACCAGACGCTTAAGCCGACAGGCAGCAGTACTGAAAGTATAAGTACACCTGAAATCAGGCTGACCAGATGTCGTGTTCTCACCAGCATGTCCTTATTAACACAGTGTAGGGAAAGTATATCTGATCGTGAAAAAAGGCTGGCAAGAGATCAGTGGTTAGGACGGGGATTTCATGCAGTGACAGGTGGCAACGATCGTTGTCAATTGACCAGGCGTAGAGGTTTACGCCTGGTGGGAAAACCTAACTTAAGATGTTACTTCGGTGCGGGTGAGGGTGAATATATCGTAAAAAGACAGTTCACCTTTACGGGCGATCATTTTTTGCAGTTGTTCTTTGTGGATATTCGCGACACGCGGCGAGTTCAGTATGGCTTCAACCAGCGCAGCAGGGACAAATCGCGTGTTATACCATTCGCCGTTATAGCAAACCCGAAAATCGAGCACGTCGATATCTTCATAGCGGTAGCGTGGGTAGACATCGAAAAAGAAGAAACCGTTAAGCAGGATGAATAACACAACCAGTAGCCAGACTGAATCTGACAGCGTTTGGGACTGCAACATTACCGCCAGTGTGGCAAAAAAAGCAACATACATGCCGATAAACAGCCCCGGATGTTTGCGGATAAAACTGATACTAAAGCGGGGTTTGTTGTCGCGTTTTTCGCGCGTATTCAGAGAATCAATCGTTTCGGTTAGCAGGCGTTGTATTTCAGTCATCTTTTGCCTTCGTGGTATCTGCAACTTTCCAGTGAACACCCTATTTTAACGTGGGAATGATATGAAGAAAGTAACAGATTTGCCACAATTTTGCATAACAGTTGCAAATTGTAGTTACAACTTTTTAATGATTCTGGCTGGGTTGCCGCCCATGACGACGTTGTCCGGGATATCTTTTGTGACGACCGCACCTGATGCCACTACGACGTTATCGCCAATGGTAACGCCCGGGTTAATGATGGCACGCCCCCCAATCCAGACGTTATTACCGATAGTCACCGGTTTCCCCAGTTCACCACCAGCATTACGTTCTACAGGATCGACAGGGTGTGTAGCGGTATAAATATGAACGCCCGGAGCCAGAATGCAATTATCGCCAATACGAATAGGGCAGACATCAAGCATTACGCAATCGAAGTTTGCGTAAAACCCTTTACCGAGGAAAATGTTATAGCCATAGTCGCAACGAAAGGAAGGCTCAATATACGCATCCGCAACCTGGCCGAGTAAATCGGTGAGAATTTGTTGGCGTAGTGATTGATCTTCCGGCGCGGAATGGTTGTATTGGTGAATAAGCTGACGAGCGCGCAGGCGATCGCGAGATAAAGTCTCATCTGCCGAGCAATACAACTCACCAGCAATCATCTTTTCTTTTTCTGTGCTCATTACAAACATCCTGGTTGCTGAAAATGCGGCAACACAGTAATGCAAAAAGCCAATGAAGAGAACGTTCCCGTTACTTCTGTGTGATGGAGATCACATGAGGAATGCCTTCATGGAAAAAATAGAATATACTTAATAAACAGACTGTTATAGCCTGATTTTATACTAATTGAGTTATCGAATAAATTTCCACACCGAGGAAGGGATCTTGTCGTAAAGCTTATTCATGGTCAATTCTGCAAGGCGGTGATCTGCGGCTGAGTAAAATACCGCCAGTTCATTATCTGATAATTCGTATTTA
Organism: Escherichia sp. KTE96; assembly: GCF_000408525.1. NCBI lineage: Bacteria > Pseudomonadati > Pseudomonadota > Gammaproteobacteria > Enterobacterales > Enterobacteriaceae > Escherichia > Escherichia sp. KTE96. Next base: position 1,617,047 of record NZ_KE137149.1, read on the forward strand.
TTTTTCTCGATAACACGTTCCAGCGTGTCAATTGTCTGACAACGACGCAAACGCATCAAATAATCGGTTTTTGTTAAAGGTTTATCGGACATACTTCTACCCATGGTTGTAATAATTCGAACAAGATAAACTTGCAGGATTCTCTTTCGTGGCATTCACGAAACAACGGAACAGTCGGTTACCTGACTTCCGCCATTTCTGGAGATCCTGCATATTAATACCATAACTACTGAACAACATAAAGGTGTCGTCCAGATATTCATCTATCTGCTCAATGAGCTTATTGTCTTCATTATACTTAATTTTGTAATTAAGCGCGAAGGTTGCAATATGCTCAATGAGTTCATTAAGTTGCAGATTGATAGCCGAGGTAGGGTCGTTAACCCAACCATGATTGCTTTCTTCAAGGTTTGCAAGACAGTCATGATACAGGGTTTCGCAAAGAAACTTAAGCTGTGCAATATCATGTCTTTTTGGTGAGTATTCATCCATAACGCGTCCCCTTCTTAGCGATTGAACTAACGGACACCTTTCGGGATGGGAAAACTTACTGACCTGGACTTGCCCTCACATTTGTTAGATTAACTATAATCCACTCTTTGAAGGTTTTCATCGCATTATTACGAAAAATTACAATTAGGAGGAGGAGAGGGAAAAGGCTTACTTCTTCATCCTGGCACCAACTACGTAAAGCCTAAAGCAGTTAGTTTGATGCTATTCATAACGTAATCAGGATTCTCGCATCGCGGCTGATAAAATGGTATGGGAATTTGTCACACTAATACCCAGGATTGCTCTGATTATGATGTAATTGACATGAATAAATAAAGAATTGCCGCAAATAATTAAGAATAGCCTCTAGATGTCTATGGGTTATTATACCTATTAGCGCGACTTAATATAAATTAACTAACAATAGGCATTTTTTATGAATTTTATGCCGCGTTAAAACTACCCTCCGTTTGAAACCTTAGCTGTAAACATTGTGACTTTAAGATTATACGTATTAAAAAGGCCGCTTGCGCGGCCTTAGTGATTACGAGTTTTATCAATGATGATCGACAGTATGGTTGTGTTCGATATCTTCATTCTTGCGGCTAAAGCGGCGGCGAACCACCACAAAGAACACCGGAACGAAGAAGATCGCCAGTACCGTTGCGGTCACCATGCCGCCCATTACACCAGTACCAACTGCGTTCTGTGCGCCGGAACCAGCACCAGTACTGATAACCAGCGGCATAACACCGAGGATAAACGCCAGTGAAGTCATCAGGATCGGACGTAAACGCATTCGCACCGCATCCAGAGTAGCTTCAATCAGACCTTTACCTTCTTTATCCATCAAGTCTTTGGCGAATTCGACGATAAGTATCGCGTTCTTCGCTGACAACCCAATGGTTGTGAGCAGGCCCACCTGGAAGTAAACGTCGTTGGTTAAGCCACGGAAGGTGGCTGCCAGCAATGCACCGATAACCCCCAGCGGAACAACCAGCATAACGGAGAACGGAATTGACCAGCTCTCATACAGTGCCGCCAGACACAGGAACACGACAATCAACGAAATCGCGTACAGCGAAGGTGCCTGGTTACCGGAGAGGCGTTCCTGATAGGACATCCCCGTCCAGTCGTAGCCAACCCCCGTAGGCAGCTTACTCGCCAGTTGTTCCATCAGCGCCATCGCTTCACCGGTACTCTTACCCGGTGCCGCCTGACCTAAGATCTCCATGGATGGCAGACCGTTGTAACGTTCCAGACGCGGCGAACCGTATTCCCAATGTGAAGAGGAGAACGCTGAGAATGGCACCATCTGACCATCAGCAGCACGAACATACCAGTTACCGATATCTTCCGGCAGCATGCGGTATTTCGCTTCTGACATTACGTAAACTTTCTTCACACGACCGCGGTCGATAAAGTCGTTCACGTAGCTGCCGCCCCATGCAGCCCCCAGGGTGGTGTTAATGTCGTTAATAGAAACACCCAGTGCCTGAGCTTTTTCCTGGTCGATATCAATCTTAAACTGCGGCGTATCTTCCAGGCCGTTCGGACGCACGCTGGTCAGCAGATCAGGGTGCTTCGCTGCTTCGCCCAGCAACTGGTTACGTGCCTGGGTCAGTTTTTCGTGGCCGAGGCCCGCCTGGTCAATCAGCTCAAAGTCAAAGCCGGTTGCCGTACCCAGTTCCACAATCGCTGGCAGGTTAAAGGCGAACACCATCGCATCTTTAATTTGCGAGAAGGCACGCGTTGCACGCGTGGTAATCGCTTCAACTTTGTTCTCATCACCCGGACGGTCAGCCCAGTCCTTCAACGAAACGAACGCAATACCCGTGTTCTGACCACGTCCTGCAAAGCCGAAGCCGTTAACGGCGAACACCGATTCAACGTTGTTCTTTTCTTTGGTCAGGTAGTAATTCGTCACCTCGTTGAGCACTTTTTGCGTGCGTTCTTGTGTTGCACCTGCAGGCAGTTGGACCATGGTCATAAACACGCCCTGGTCTTCATCTGGCAAGAAGGAGCTTGGCAGACGCACGAACAGATAGGCCATGCCGACAACAATGATCAGATACAGCACCAGGTAACGCCCCGTACTGCGCAGAATACCGCCTACGCTGTCGGTATAGTGGTGCGTGCTCTTTTCGAACATGCGGTTAAACCAGCCGAAGAAGCCTTTTTTACCTTCCCCATGATCGCCTTTAGCGATAGGTTTTAGCATGGTCGCACAAAGCGCCGGAGTCAGGATCAACGCCACCAGTACTGACAATGCCATTGCGGAAACAATGGTAATGGAGAACTGACGATAGATTGCACCAGTTGAGCCGCCAAAGAAGGCCATCGGTATAAATACAGCCGACAGCACCATCGCGATACCAACCAGTGCGCCCTGAATCTGCCCCATTGACTTACGAGTGGCTTCTTTCGGCGGCAGACCTTCTTCTGCCATCACACGTTCAACGTTTTCTACCACAACGATGGCGTCATCCACCAACAGGCCGATAGCGAGCACCATCCCGAACATTGTTAGCGTGTTTATCGAGAAACCAAAGGCAGCAAGGACGGCAAATGTTCCCAGCAATACCACCGGTACAGCAATGGTCGGAATCAACGTCGCGCGGAAGTTCTGCAAGAACAGATACATTACCAGGAACACGAGGATGATTGCTTCGACCAGGGTTTTCACTACTTCGTGAATGGAGATTTTCACGAACGGCGTAGTGTCGTATGGATAAACGATTTTCAGACCCGACGGGAAAAACGGCTCCATCTTCGCCAGTTCAGCCCGGATTGCTGAGGCGGTATCCAGCGCGTTTGCACCGGTCGCCAGCTTGATACCCAGACCAGAAGCCGGTTGTCCGTTAAATTCCGCGATGATGTCGTAGTTTTCACCACCCAGCTCAATTTTCGCCACATCACGCAGCAGTACGCGGGAACCATCCTGATTCACTTTCAGCAGAATTTTGCCGAACTCTTCAGTGGAGGTCAGACGCGTCTGAGCAATAATAGAGGCGTTAAGCTGCTGGCCTTTAACCGGCGGCGTACCACCGAGCTGACCGGCAGCTACCTGGGCGTTCTGTGCTTTGATTGCGGTAATAACATCAACCGGCGTTAACTGGTATTTGTTCAGTTCATTCGGGTTCATCCAGATACGCATCGCGTACTGGGAACCGAACAACTGAACGTCACCGACGCCCGATGTACGGCTGATGGCATCTTTCATATTTGCCGCTACGTAGTCAGAGATATCCTCCTGCGTCATGGTGCCGTCGGTGTTGATAACGCCGACAACCATCAGGAAGCTACTGGAAGATTTCTCAACACTCACCCCTTGCTGCTGTACTTCCTGCGGCAGTAACGGCATTGCCAGTTGCAGTTTGTTCTGCACCTGAACCTGCGCGATATCCGCATCAGTACCAGACTCAAAGGTCAGAGTGATCTGCACAGTACCCGTGGAGTCACTATTGGATGACATGTACATCAGGTTATCGATACCGTTCATATTCTGTTCGATAACCTGTGTAACAGTATCCTGCACTGTTTTTGCATCAGCGCCAGGATAGGAAGCGGAGATCGTTACTGCCGGCGGTGCAATCGTAGGATATTGCGCCACCGGCAGTTTGAGGATCGCCAGCCCCCCTGCCAACATGATGATGATGGCGATCACCCACGCAAAAATCGGGCGATCAATAAAGAAATTAGGCATGTCTTAACGGCTCCTGTTTAAGTTAAGACTTGGACTGTTCAGGCTGAGCACCGCTTGCGTCTTGCTGGTTGTTATCAGCGGTTATCTCTTGTGCTTTCACCTGGACACCAGGACGCACTTTCTGCAGCCCACTTACTACTACGCGTTCGCCTGCTTTCAGACCCTCAGTCACCAGCCACTTATCGCCAATGGCCTGGCTGGCGACGATCGGACGAGTTTCCACTTTGTCATCCGCGCCAACCACCAGTACGGTAGCTTCGCCGCGTGGTGTACGAGTTACCCCCTGTTGTGGAACTAAAATGGCGTTTGGATTAAGCCCTTCTTCCAGACGTGCACGCACGAACATACCCGGCAGCAGGGTGTGATCCGGGTTCGGGAAAATGGCGCGTAACGTGATAGATCCGGTGGTCTGATCGACGGTAACGTCAGAGAACTCCAGCGTACCATCCTGCGGGAACTTAATACCGTCACTGGTGATCAGCGACACTTTAGCTTTGCCGTTCTCTTGCTTCAGTGTGCCGTTAGCGAGTTCCTGTTTCAGACGCAGGAAGTCGTTACTGGACTGAGTCACATCAACGTAGATCGGATCAAGTTGTTGCACGGTTGCCAGCGCAGTCGCCTGACCGTTTTGCACCAATGCGCCTTCCGTCACGTTCGATTTACCTATACGGCCGGTAATCGGAGAGGTGACTTTGGTATAAGCCAGATTGATTCGTGCGGTTTCAACCGCCGCTTTCGCCGCAGTGACAGCAGCATTTGCCTGTTGTGCATCTGCCAGTGCCTGATCGTACTCCTGCTTACTGATGTACTGAGTACCCAGCAGCTTCTGGTAACGATTAACAGTCAACTGCGCGATATTGGCTGCTGCTTGCGCTTTAGCCAGATCGCCTTTTGCACTATCGTAAGCTGCCTGGTAGGTAGCAGGATCAATCTGATAGAGAGATACCCCCGCTTCGATGTCGCTACCTTCTTTGAAATTACGCTTCAGGATGATCCCGCTAACTTGAGGACGAACTTCTGCGATCCGGAAAGCACTGGTGCGGCCCGGAAGCTCGGTTGTGATCTGCAGAGGTTCAGTTTTGACTGTTACTACCCCAACGGCGGGCATCTGCTGGCCACCTTGTTGGGCCTGTTTGTCGTCACATCCTGTAAGCGCTAAGCTGCCTGAGAGCATCAGAACGATCGCCAGAGGCGTAAACCCTCTGTTTTTGTTCATATGTAAACCTCGAGTGTCCGATTTCAAATTGGTCAATGGTCAAAAGTCGATAAACCCATTGCTGCGTTTATATTATCGTCGTGCTATGGTACATACATTCATAAATGTATGTAAATCTAACGCCTGTAAATTCACTAACATATGGCACGAAAAACCAAACAAGAAGCGCAAGAAACACGCCAACACATCCTCGATGTGGCTCTACGTCTTTTCTCACAGCAGGGGGTATCATCCACCTCACTGGGAGAGATTGCAAAAGCAGCAGGCGTTACGCGTGGTGCAATCTACTGGCATTTTAAAGATAAGTCGGATTTATTCAGTGAGATCTGGGAGCTGTCAGAATCCAATATTGGTGAACTAGAGCTTGAGTATCAGGCAAAATTCCCTGGCGATCCACTCTCTGTGTTAAGAGAAATACTAATTCATGTTCTTGAATCGACGGTGACAGAAGAGCGGCGGCGCTTATTGATGGAGATTATATTCCATAAATGCGAATTTGTCGGAGAAATGGCAGTCGTTCAGCAGGCACAACGTAATCTCTGTCTTGAAAGTTATGACCGTATAGAACAAACGTTAAGACATTGTATTGAAGCGAAAATGCTGCCCGCGGATTTAATGACGCGTCGCGCAGCAATTATTATGCGCGGCTATATTTCCGGTTTAATGGAAAATTGGCTGTTTGCCCCGCAATCTTTTGATCTCAAAAAAGAAGCCCGCGATTACGTTGCTATATTGCTGGAAATGTATCTCCTTTGTCCCACGCTTCGTGCACCTGCCGCCAACGAAAAATCCTGAATCAGACTCCAGGATTTATCCTGGACATTTTCGCTGTTGCTATTCTGGTTCTCCACGCCGTGCTATTCTAGCCGCTTGACTATTTCAGGTCGTTCTTCAGGTTCAGAAACCTTCACTCATCATGACTATGTTCCAGTATTACAAACGATCACGACATTTTGTTTTTTCAGCATTTATTGCTTTTGTTTTGGTCTTGTTATGCCAGAACACGGCCTTTGCGCGGGCGTCATCGAATGGTGATCTACCGACGAAAGCGGATCTACAGGCACAACTTGACTCGCTTAATAAACAAAAAGATCTTTCTGCCCAGGATAAGCTGGTACAGCAAGATGTTACTGACACATTAGCCACTCTTGAGAAAATCGAGCGTGTAAAAGAAGAAACGGTGCAATTACGGCAAAAAGTTGCCGAAGCACCAGAGAAAATGCGCCAGGCAACTGCTGCGTTAACTGCGCTTGGCGATGTGGATAACGACGAAGAAACCCGTAAGACGTTGAGTACGCTGTCGTTACGTCAGTTGGAGTCTCGCGTTTCGCAGGCGCTGGACGAGTTGCAAAACGCACAAAACGATCTGGCTTCTTATAACAGCCAGTTGGTTTCATTACAGACGCAGCCCGAACGCGTGCAAAATGCGATGTATACCGCCTCGCAGCAGTTGCAACAAATTCGCAGCCGTCTGGATGGCACTGAGGTTGGTGAGGCGGCTTTACGTCCCAGCCAGAAAGTGTTGATGCAGGCGCAGCAGGTTTTGCTGAATGCCGAGATTGACCAGCAACGTAAAAGCCTGGAAGGGAACACCGTCTTACAGGATACCCTACAAAAGCAACGCGATTACGTGACGGCGAACAGCACGCGTCTGGAACATCAACTGCAACTGTTGCAGGAGGCGGTGAACAGCAAGCGCCTGACATTAACTGAAAAAACAGCGCAGGAAGCGGCAACGCCGGACGAAGCTGCGCGTATTCAGGCTAACCCGCTGGTGAAGCAGGAACTGGAAATTAACCAGCAATTAAGTCAGCGTCTGATTAGCGCCACAGAAAACGGCAATCAGTTGATGCAGCAAAACATCAAAGTTAAAAACTGGCTGGAGCGGGCGCTGCAATCGGAACGCAATATTAAAGAGCAGATTTCTGTCCTGAAGGGCAGCCTGCTGTTGTCCCGTATTCTTTACCAACAACAACAAACGCTGCCGTCGGCGGATGAACTGGAAAACATGACCAACCGCATCGCGGATTTGCGTCTCGAACAGTTCGAAGTCAACCAGCAACGTGATGCACTGTTCCAGAGCGATGCTTATGTGGCCAAACTGGAAGAGGGCCATGCTAACGAAGTCAACGATGAAGTCCGTGACGCACTGTTGCAAGTGGTAGATATGCGTCGTGAACTGCTGGATCAGCTAAACAAACAGTTGGGTAACCAACTGATGATGGCCATTAACCTGCAAATCAACCAGCAGCAGTTAATGAGCGTGTCGAAAAACCTGAAATCTATCCTGACCCAACAAATTTTCTGGGTGAACAGTAACCGTCCGATGGACTGGGACTGGATTAAGGCGTTCCCGCAAACGTTGCAGGATGAATTCAAGTCGATGAAAATTACGGTGAACTGGGAAAAAGCCTGGCCCGCCGTATTTATCGCTTTCCTTGCCGGTTTACCGCTGCTGTTAATTGCCGGGCTGATCCACTGGCGTCTGGGTTGGCTGAAAGCGTATCAGCAAAAACTGGCTTCTGCCGTAGGTTCCCTGCGTAACGATAGCCAGCTCAACACACCAAAAGCGATTCTTATCGACCTGATTCGCGCGCTGCCGGTGTGTCTGATTATTCTCGCCGTTGGTCTGATTCTGCTGACCATGCAGCTCAACATCAGTGAATTACTGTGGGCGTTCAGCAAAAAACTGGCGATTTTCTGGCTGGTGTTTGGCCTGTGCTGGAAAGTGCTGGAGAAAAACGGCGTTGCGGTTCGTCACTTTGGTATGCCAGAGCAACAGACCAGCCACTGGCGTCGGCAGATTGTTCGCATCAGCCTCGCGTTGTTGCCAATCCATTTCTGGTCTGTGGTAGCAGAACTCTCCCCGCTGCATTTGATGGATGATGTGCTGGGGCAGGCGATGATTTTCTTTAACCTGCTGCTGATCGCCTTCCTGGTATGGCCAATGTGCCGTGAAAGCTGGCGTGATAAAGAATCCCACACCATGCGTCTGGTCACCATTACCGTGCTGTCGATCATCCCGATTGCGCTGATGGTGCTGACTGCAACAGGCTATTTCTACACTACGCTGCGCCTCTCCGGGCGTTGGATTGAAACGGTGTATCTGGTAATCGTCTGGAACTTGCTGTACCAGACAGTGCTGCGTGGGTTAAGTGTGGCGGCACGGCGTATCGCCTGGCGTCGTGCGCTGGCGCGTCGGCAGAATCTGGTGAAAGAAGGGGCCGAAGGTGCCGAGCCGCCGGAAGAGCCAACCATCGCGCTGGAGCAAGTCAACCAGCAGACGTTGCGTATTACGATGTTGCTGATGTTTGCGCTGTTTGGTTTGATGTTCTGGGCGATTTGGTCCGATTTAATCACCGTATTCAGCTATCTCGACAGCATCACCCTGTGGCATTACAACGGCACTGAAGCCGGGGCTGCGGTGGTGAAAAATGTGACGATGGGCAGCCTGCTGTTTGCGATTATCGCCTCAATGGTGGCCTGGGCGCTGATCCGCAACCTGCCAGGTTTGCTGGAAGTGCTGGTGCTGTCGCGGCTGAATATGCGTCAGGGCGCGTCGTATGCCATTACTACCATCCTTAACTACATCATCATAGCCGTTGGCGCGATGACCGTGTTTGGGTCGCTTGGCGTATCGTGGGATAAACTCCAGTGGCTGGCGGCGGCATTATCTGTAGGTCTGGGTTTTGGTTTACAAGAGATCTTCGGTAACTTTGTCTCGGGTTTGATCATCCTGTTCGAACGTCCGGTGCGCATTGGCGATACAGTAACCATCGGCACTTTCTCCGGGACGGTCAGTAAGATCCGTATTCGTGCTACCACCATTACAGATTTCGATCGCAAAGAAGTGATTATCCCGAACAAAGCGTTTGTTACCGAGCGTCTGATCAACTGGTCGTTAACCGACACCACCACCCGTCTGGTGATCCGCCTCGGTGTGGCTTACGGTTCTGATCTGGAAAAAGTACGCAGAGTACTGCTTCAGGCGGCGGCGGAGCATCCAAGGGTGATGCACGAACCCATGCCGGAAGTCTTCTTCACTGCGTTTGGTGCCAGCACGCTGGATCATGAGCTGCGTTTGTATGTTCGTGAACTGCGTGACCGCAGCCGCACTGTCGATGAACTGAACCGCACCATTGATCAGTTGTGCCGCGAAAACGACATCAACATTGCCTTTAACCAGCTTGAAGTGCATCTGCACAACGAGAAGGGCGATGAAGTGACTGAAGTGAAGCGCGACTACAAAGGCGATGATCCGACGCCTGCGGTAGGGTAATAACAAAAGGGGCAGCATTGAGTTGCCCCGAGATTAATGACAAAGTGCGCGTTGTTCATGCCGGATGCGGAGTGACCGCCTTATCCGGCCTACAAAACCGCGAAAATTCATTATATTGCAGGAGCGGTGTAGGCCTGATAAGCGTAGCGCATCAGGCAGTTTTGCGTTTACCAGCAATCTGCGGGGACATTTAGCGGCCCCATTTATTTATCACTTTTCGCCTCATCATCGTGCGTTAATTTCTTTTCATAATCGCGTTTTACAATATCCAGTGCGCGCAGCACGGTGCGGGCTGGGATCTGATTTTCTTCCAACAGCACAATCAAATCGACGGCCAGTTTCACATCGTCAGGGGCATTTTCCAGTGACATATTTTCTCCATTGTTAGCGAGTTAAACGCGCTAACCTGTTTTCGATTTTTTCCAGCGCATGGCGGCACCGAACCAGGCGTGCTTCATAGGCTTCAACCTCACGATGCAGCGTCTGCTGTTCGACTAAATCGGTCGCCTGTGCCAGACGTGCTTTACGCTCGGCAACCATCTCACGTAGCCGCCGCTCAAACTCCTGATGCTGAATGCGTTTACGCTGCCAGCGGGCGATTTTCGGCGGCGCGCTGTCCCATTCGCGCAGCGACCAGGACGCCGCTTCACGGGCAATTGCTTCCAGTTGAGCTGCCAGATGTTCCGCCAGCCAGGCCACTTGTGGCAGTTGTTGCCGTTCGACCGCGTGATGAAGCGCGGTCAGGTTGTCCCCAGCCTCAGCCAGACACGCCTGTAACGTCGTCGCGCGAGTCTGAAAAAGATGCCGGTCGAAACGGGCGCTTAGCGTGCCAAACTGCGCCACCGGGGCACAACGCTGGCGCAGCATGGCGAGCTGACCTTCCAGTTTTTCCAGCAGCAGGGTAGTTTTCACGATAAGACCTCAATGAAAATGATAATTGTTATGCTAAAGTAGCCACTCTGTAAGCTGACAACACTTAATATGCAACGAATCATTTTAATCATCATTGGCTGGCTGGCGGTAGTGCTGGGTACGCTGGGCGTGGTATTACCGGTATTACCGACGACGCCGTTTATCCTGCTGGCTGCCTGGTGTTTTGCTCGTTCTTCCCCGCGCTTTCACGCCTGGTTGCTGTACCGCTCATGGTTTGGTAGCTATTTACGCTTCTGGCAGAAATATCATGCAATGCCACGCGGTGCAAAGCCCAGAGCGATTTTACTGATCCTCGTAACCTTTGCGATTTCGTTGTGGTTTGTACATATGATGTGGGTACGCATCCTGCTATTGATCATCCTCGGTTGTTTGTTGATTTTTATGTGGCGAATCCCGGTGATTGATGAAAAGCAATAAAAACGGCGAAGCACAACAATCGCTGTTGCAATTATCGCCCACAGCCAGTACATTCTGGCGTTTTCGAGCACAGGCGCAGGCGGTCAAAGGTTAAACAAAAGTTACTTTTGATACGTTTAAAACGCGCCGTGAGTACCACCGTAACAAGCAGGCATACACTTATGACCGCGACTGCACAGCAGCTTGAGTATCTCAAAAATAGCATCAAAAGCATTCAGGACTACCCAAAACCCGGCATTCTGTTCCGTGATGTCACCAGCTTACTGGAAGACCCGAAAGCTTACGCTCTCAGCATCGACCTGCTGGTTGAGCGTTACAAAAATGCGGGTATTACCAAAGTTGTGGGCACCGAAGCACGTGGCTTCTTGTTTGGTGCTCCGGTAGCATTGGGCCTGGGCGTAGGTTTTGTACCGGTACGTAAACCGGGCAAATTGCCGCGCGAAACCATCAGTGAAACTTACGAACTGGAATATGGCACCGATAAACTGGAAATCCATGTTGATGCCATTAAACCAGGCGACAAAGTGTTGGTCGTAGACGATTTGCTGGCAACTGGCGGCACCATTGAGGCGACCGTGAAGCTGATCCGTCGTCTGGGTGGCGAAGTCACCGACGCTGCGTTCATCATTAATCTGTTCGATCTCGGCGGTGAACAGCGTCTCGAAAATCAAGGCATCACCTGTTATAGCCTTGTCCCGTTCCCGGGCCACTAATTTTTGCCAGCCCGCGTCGTGGGCAGTACAAGATGTACATTCAGCCTCGCCGTTCTGACGGGGCTGTGTTAGCATTACCCCTTCGTGAATCCACCTTCCAGCGTTTCAGAGCCTGCCAATGAGTTATCAGGTCTTAGCCCGAAAATGGCGCCCACAAACCTTTGCTGACGTCGTCGGCCAGGAACATGTGCTGACCGCACTGGCGAACGGCTTGTCGTTAGGGCGTATTCATCATGCTTATCTTTTTTCCGGCACCCGTGGCGTCGGAAAAACCTCTATCGCCCGACTGCTGGCGAAGGGGCTAAACTGCGAAACCGGCATTACCGCAACGCCGTGCGGCGTATGCGATAACTGCCGTGAAATCGAGCAGGGGCGCTTTGTCGATCTGATTGAGATCGATGCCGCCTCGCGCACCAAAGTCGAAGATACCCGCGACCTGCTGGATAACGTCCAGTACGCGCCAGCGCGTGGTCGTTTTAAAGTTTATCTGATCGACGAAGTGCATATGCTGTCGCGCCACAGCTTTAACGCACTGCTAAAAACCCTTGAAGAGCCACCGGAGCACGTCAAGTTCCTGCTGGCAACGACCGATCCGCAGAAATTGCCGGTGACGATTTTGTCACGCTGTCTGCAATTTCATCTCAAGGCGCTGGATGTCGAGCAAATTCGCCATCAGCTTGAGCACATCCTCAACGAAGAACATATCGCTCACGAGCCGCGGGCGTTGCAATTGCTGGCGCGCGCCGCTGAAGGCAGCTTGCGAGATGCCTTAAGTCTGACCGACCAGGCGATTGCCAGCGGTGACGGTCAGGTTTCAACCCAGGCGGTCAGTGCGATGCTGGGTACGCTTGACGACGATCAGGCACTGTCGTTGGTTGAAGCGATGGTTGGGGCCAACGGCGAGCGTGTAATGACGCTGATTAACGATGCCGCAGCCCGTGGTATCGAGTGGGAAGCGTTGCTGGTGGAAATGCTCGGCCTGCTGCACCGCATTGCGATGGTCCAGCTTTCGCCTGCCGCGCTGGGTAACGACATGGCGGCCATCGAACTGCGGATGCGTGAACTGGCGCGCACCATACCGCCGACGGATATTCAGCTTTACTATCAGACGCTGTTGATTGGTCGCAAAGAATTACCGTATGCGCCGGACCGCCGCATGGGCGTTGAGATGACGTTGCTGCGCGCGCTGGCATTCCATCCGCGTATGCCGCTACCCGAACCGGAAGCGCCGCGCCAGTCCTTTGCGCCCGTCGCGCCAACGGCGGTAATGACGTCATCGCAAGTGCCGCCGCAGCCGCAATCAGCGCCGCAGCAGGCACCGACCGTACCGCTCTCAGAAACCACCAGCCAGGTGCTGGCGGCGCGTCAGCAACTGCAGCGCGCACAGGGAGCGACCAAAGCAAAAAAGAGTGAACCGGCAGCCGCTACCCGCGCGCGGCCGGTGAATAACGCTGCGCTGGAAAGACTGGCTTCGGTCACCGATCGCGTTCAGGCGCGTCCGGTGCCATCGGCGCTGGAAAAAGCGCCAGTCAAAAAAGAAGCGTATCGCTGGAAGGCTACCACCCCGGTGATGCAGCAAAAAGAAGTGGTCGCCACACCGAAGGCGCTGAAAAAGGCGCTGGAGCATGAAAAAACGCCGGAACTGGCGGCAAAGCTGGCGGCAGAAGCCATTGAACGCGATCCGTGGGCCGCTCAGGTGAGCCAACTTTCGCTACCAAAACTGGTCGAACAGGTGGCATTAAATGCCTGGAAAGAGGAGAACGGCAACGCGGTATGTCTGCATTTGCGTTCCTCCCAGCGGCATCTGAATAACAACGGTGCACAGCAAAAACTGGCTGAAGCGTTGAGCACATTAAAGGGTTCAACGGTTGAACTGACTATCGTTGAAGATGATAATCCCGCGGTGCGCACGCCGCTGGAGTGGCGTCAGGCGATATACGAAGAAAAACTTGCGCAGGCGCGCGAGTCCATTATTGCGGATAATAATATTCAGACCCTGCGTCGATTCTTCGATGCGGAGCTGGATGAAGAAAGTATCCGCCCCATTTGATCGTAAGCACAGCTTATGATCGTCATCCTTAACGTGATTGAGAGAGAAACCTATGTTTGGTAAAGGCGGTCTGGGCAACCTGATGAAGCAGGCCCAGCAGATGCAAGAAAAAATGCAGCAGATGCAGGAAGAAATCGCGAAGCTGGAAGTGACCGGTGAATCCGGCGCAGGTCTGGTGAAAGTGACCATCAACGGCGCGCACAACTGCCGTCGTGTTGAGATCGATCCAAGCTTGCTGGAAGATGACAAAGAGATGTTGGAAGATCTGGTAGCTGCGGCATTCAACGACGCAGCACGTCGCATCGAAGAAACTCAGAAAGAAAAAATGGCCTCTGTTTCCTCCGGAATGCAGTTGCCACCAGGCTTTAAGATGCCGTTCTGATGCAAACCAGCCCGCTGTTAACACAGCTTATGGAAGCACTGCGCTGTCTGCCGGGCGTTGGCCCGAAGTCGGCGCAGCGTATGGCGTTCACGCTGCTTCAGCGCGATCGTAGCGGCGGGATGCGTCTGGCGCAGGCGCTCACCCGGGCGATGTCGGAAATCGGTCACTGCGCCGATTGTCGCACCTTTACCGAACAGGACGTGTGTAACATCTGTTCAAATCCGCGTCGTCAGGAAAATGGCCAAATCTGCGTGGTGGAGAGTCCGGCGGACATCTACGCCATTGAGCAGACCGGGCAGTTTTCAGGCCGCTATTTTGTGTTGATGGGGCACTTGTCACCGCTGGATGGCATTGGCCCGGACGATATCGGTCTCGATCGCCTGGAACAGCGTCTGGCAGAGGAAAAAATCACTGAAGTGATCCTCGCAACTAACCCGACGGTCGAAGGTGAAGCTACTGCTAACTATATTGCCGAGCTTTGCGCGCAATATGACGTTGAAGCCAGTCGAATTGCGCATGGCGTACCGGTTGGCGGCGAACTGGAAATGGTTGATGGCACCACGCTGTCACACTCCCTTGCCGGACGCCATAAGATTCGTTTTTAAGCAAACGAGAGCAGGATCACCTGCTCTCGCTTGAAATTATTCCCCCTTGTCCCCATCTCTCCCTCATCCCGTTTTTAACCTTAAAAATGGCATTATTGAGGTAGACCTACATGAAAGGACAAGAAACTCGTGGTTTTCAGTCAGAAGTGAAGCAGCTTCTGCATCTGATGATCCATTCTCTCTATTCCAATAAAGAAATTTTCCTGCGTGAGCTTATCTCTAACGCCTCCGATGCGGCGGACAAGTTGCGTTTCCGTGCGCTCTCTAATCCGGATCTGTACGAAGGTGATGGCGAACTGCGCGTTCGTGTCTCTTTCGATAAAGACAAGCGCACGCTGACCATCTCTGATAACGGCGTGGGGATGACCCGTGATGAAGTGATCGATCATCTGGGTACTATCGCTAAATCCGGCACCAAATCATTCCTCGAATCGCTGGGTTCCGACCAGGCAAAAGATAGCCAGTTGATCGGCCAGTTTGGTGTTGGTTTCTACTCTGCGTTTATCGTTGCCGATAAAGTGACCGTGCGCACCCGTGCGGCAGGCGAAAAACCAGAAAACGGCGTGTTCTGGGAATCTGCGGGCGAAGGTGAATACACCGTTGCCGACATCACCAAAGAAGATCGCGGTACTGAAATCACCCTGCATCTGCGTGAAGGTGAAGATGAGTTCCTTGATGACTGGCGCGTACGCTCCATTATCAGCAAATACTCTGACCATATCGCGCTGCCGGTAGAGATCGAAAAACGCGAAGAGAAAGACGGCGAAACCGTTATTTCCTGGGAGAAAATCAACAAAGCGCAGGCGCTGTGGACGCGTAACAAGTCGGAAATCACTGACGAAGAGTACAAAGAGTTCTACAAACATATCGCCCACGACTTTAACGATCCGCTGACCTGGAGCCACAACCGCGTCGAAGGTAAGCAGGAGTACACCAGCCTGCTGTACATCCCGTCGCAGGCACCGTGGGATATGTGGAACCGCGATCACAAACATGGCCTGAAACTGTACGTACAACGCGTGTTCATCATGGACGACGCAGAACAGTTTATGCCGAACTATCTGCGCTTCGTGCGTGGTCTGATTGACTCCAGCGATCTGCCGCTGAACGTTTCCCGTGAAATCCTTCAGGACAGCACGGTAACGCGTAACCTGCGCAATGCGCTGACCAAACGCGTTCTGCAAATGCTGGAAAAACTGGCGAAAGACGATGCGGAAAAATACCAGACCTTCTGGCAGCAGTTTGGCCTGGTGCTGAAAGAAGGTCCGGCAGAAGATTTCGCCAACCAGGAAGCGATTGCCAAACTGCTGCGTTTTGCTTCTACCCATACCGACTCTTCTGCGCAGACCGTGTCTCTGGAAGACTATGTTTCCCGCATGAAAGAAGGGCAGGAGAAAATCTACTACATCACCGCAGACAGCTATGCGGCAGCGAAAAGCAGCCCGCATCTGGAATTGCTGCGTAAGAAAGGCATCGAAGTCCTGCTGCTTTCCGACCGCATCGATGAGTGGATGATGAACTATCTGACTGAGTTCGACGGTAAACCGTTCCAGTCTGTGTCTAAAGTTGATGAGTCGCTGGAAAAATTGGCTGACGAAGTCGATGAAAGCACGAAAGAAGCAGAAAAAGCGCTGACGCCGTTTATCGATCGTGTGAAAGCACTGCTGGGCGATCGTGTGAAAGATGTGCGTCTGACTCACCGTCTGACCGATACGCCAGCGATCGTTTCGACCGACGCCGACGAAATGAGCACCCAGATGGCGAAACTGTTCGCCGCGGCGGGTCAGAAAGTGCCGGAGGTGAAATATATCTTCGAACTGAACCCGGATCACGTGCTGGTGAAACGTGCGGCAGATACTGAAGATGACGCGAAGTTCAGCGAATGGGTAGAACTGCTGCTGGATCAGGCGCTGCTGGCAGAACGCGGTACGCTGGAAGATCCGAACCTGTTTATTCGTCGTATGAACCAGCTTCTGGTTTCCTGATGTAATACCGGATGTAACGCGATTGCGTTTCTCCGGCCTGAACGTTGAATACGATGCCGGATGACCTTAACGTCATCCGGCATTTTTTATCACCTTTCCTTAAATTATCCCCCCCTTAACCGTTTCAGCCCAAGGTGCCTTTCTTGAGGCAATCGCCTGTTGGTGGTATCGTTTATCGCTTTTTCAAAAAATTCGACACATTTTAAGGGGATTTTCGCAATGCGTATCATTCTGCTTGGCGCTCCGGGCGCGGGGAAAGGGACTCAGGCTCAGTTCATCATGGAGAAATATGGTATTCCGCAAATCTCCACTGGCGATATGCTGCGTGCCGCGGTCAAATCTGGCTCCGAGCTGGGTAAACAAGCAAAAGACATTATGGACGCTGGCAAACTGGTCACCGACGAACTGGTGATCGCGCTGGTTAAAGAGCGCATTGCTCAGGAAGACTGCCGTAACGGTTTCCTGTTGGACGGCTTCCCGCGTACCATTCCGCAGGCAGATGCGATGAAAGAAGCGGGTATCAATGTTGATTACGTTCTGGAATTTGACGTACCGGACGAACTGATCGTTGATCGTATCGTAGGTCGCCGCGTTCACGCGCCGTCTGGCCGTGTTTATCACGTTAAATTCAATCCGCCGAAAGTAGAAGGCAAAGACGACGTTACCGGTGAAGAGCTGACCACCCGTAAAGACGATCAGGAAGAAACCGTGCGTAAACGTCTGGTTGAATACCATCAGATGACTGCACCGCTGATCGGCTACTACT
Source organism: Escherichia sp. KTE96 (assembly GCF_000408525.1). Classification (NCBI taxonomy): domain Bacteria; kingdom Pseudomonadati; phylum Pseudomonadota; class Gammaproteobacteria; order Enterobacterales; family Enterobacteriaceae; genus Escherichia; species Escherichia sp. KTE96. The sequence continues at coordinate 1,634,591 of NZ_KE137149.1, forward strand.
CCAAAGAAGCAGAAGCGGGCAACACCAAATACGCGAAAGTTGACGGCACCAAACCGGTTGCTGAAGTTCGCGCGGCTCTGGAAAAAATCCTCGGCTAATCTAAGTCACCATTGATTTGCACTCTGCCTGATAAGGCGTTCACGCCGCATCAGGCATGGTACATGTCAGCAGATCTACTTTCGGGCAGGTCTGCTTATCCTCCTCAGGCAATACCTCTCACAGCAATTAGTTCTTATTCCTCACTTTTCCGCTACAATTATCAACAAGTTGAATCGATAAGAGGCGGTAATGCGTCAGACAAAAACCGGTATCCTGCTGGCAAACCTGGGGACACCCGATGCCCCCACTCCTGAAGCGGTAAAACGTTACCTGAAACAATTTTTAAGCGACAAACGCGTAGTTGATACCTCACGGCTGTTGTGGTGGCCATTGTTGCGCGGCGTGATATTACCGCTGCGTTCGCCGCGCGTGGCGAAACTGTACGCTTCTGTCTGGATGGAAGGTGGCTCGCCGCTAATGGTTTACAGCCGTCAGCAACAGCAGGCGCTGGCACAACGCTTACCGGAAATACCGGTGGCACTGGGAATGAGCTATGGTTCGCCATCACTGGAAAGCGCGGTGGATGAACTGCTGGCGGAGCATGTCGATCATATCGTGGTGCTGCCGCTCTACCCGCAATACTCCTGTTCTACGGTCGGCGCGGTATGGGATGAACTGGCGCGCATTCTGGCGCGTAAACGCAGTATTCCGGGCATTTCGTTTATTCGCGATTATGCCGACGACCCCTATTATATTAATGCTTTAGCGAATAGCGTTCGTGCATCATTCGCGCAACATGGCGAGCCGGATCTGCTATTGCTCTCCTATCACGGCATTCCGCAGCGTTATGCGGATGAAGGCGATGACTACCCGCAACGTTGCCGGACAACGACCCGTGAACTGGCTTCAGCACTGGGAATGGCACCGGAAAAAGTGATGATGACCTTTCAGTCACGCTTTGGTCGCGAACCCTGGCTAATGCCTTATACCGATGAAACGCTGAAAATGCTCGGAGAAAAAGGTGTAGGTCATATTCAGGTGATGTGTCCGGGCTTTGCTGCGGATTGTCTGGAGACGCTGGAAGAGATTGCTGAGCAAAACCGTGAAGTCTTCCTCGGTGCGGGCGGTAAAAAATATGAATATATTCCGGCGCTTAATGCTACACCGGAACATATCGAAATGATGGCTAATCTGGTTGCAACCTATTGCTAAAGAATCGAGCGTCGTCGCGTAGAGCATCGTCGGCGGTTTTCATCATCCGTGAATAATGCAAAAAGGCGTGCAGCGTACCGGAGTAGAGTTTGAACTCACAAGGTTGCTGGTGTGCCGCTAACGTCTGGTAAAGCAGGCGACTGTCATCCAGCAGCGGATCAAACTCTGCACCCGCGATAAAGCAGGGCGGCATATCGCGAGTGAGATCATTATTAAACAGGCAGTAATATGGCGACTCGCGGTCTGCTTTGTTACCTAAATAGGCCTCTTCATACATCAGCAAATCCTGTTGCGTTAAACCATCCCAGTCACCGCCCAACAGGCGGCGAGTTACGGAATCTCGTAATCCGTAAAGCCCATACCACAGCAAAACACCAACAACTTTACCGCAATCAATCTGCTTATCTCGTAGCCATAAAGCACTGGCGAGCGCCAGCATCGCGCCCGCGGAATCACCGGCAAAACCTATGCGTGACATATTGATTTGATAATCGCTTGCCTGTCGGTGGAAGTGACAACAGGACGCCACGATTTCCTCTATTGCTTGCGGAAAACGCGCTTCTGGTGAAAGGGTGTAATTGATACCAACCACCGTACACTGAGTGTAGTTCGCCAGCAGCCGCATAATGCGATCGTGGGTATCGAGATTGCCGAGAATAAAACCGCCGCCATGCAGATAAAACAGCGTCGCGGTGCTGTCTGCGTCCGGCGAGTAGAGCCGTGTTTCCACCTGGCCATAAGGCGTAGGGACTGCGTAAGCTCTGGTTGCCATTTCTGGAGCGTCAGCATTCCAGAATCGACGCTCAAGTGTGTAATGCTGCCGTTGCTCAGTAATCGTTCCCGCTGCGGGCCAGGGCGGTAAATCGGGCTGAAGAGTATTAACAACGGCCTTCATTTCAGGAGAAATAAGTTCCAGCACGGATAATTTGTTTTCCGTCTTCATTAAAAAACTCCTTTCAAATAACGCCATTGTAAGGAACCACTGCCATGAAAATGCGATCTCACCTGCTGATATTGAAACTGCCTGCGTCTCGCGCGTTCAGGCATGATTGTGTTAACATTCGCCGCTCAGTTAACCACCCGTAAAAACAACCATGAAATTTCCCGGTAAACGTAAATCCAAACATTACTTCCCTGTAAACGCACGCGATCCGCTGTTGCAGCAAATCCAACCAGAAAACGAAACCAGCGCCGCCTGGGTGGTGGGTATCGACCAGACGCTGGTGGATATTGAAGCGAAAGTGGATGATGAGTTCATTGAGCGTTATGGATTAAGTGCCGGGCATTCACTGGTGATTGAAGATGATGTTGCCGAAGTACTTTATCAGGAACTGAAACAGAACAACCTGATAACCCATCAGTTCGCGGGTGGCACCATTGGTAACACCATGCACAATTACTCCGTGCTGGCGGATGACCGTTCGGTGCTGCTGGGCGTAATGTGCAGCAATATTGAAATTGGCAGCTACGCCTACCGTTACTTGTGTAACACCTCCAGTCGAACCGATCTTAACTATCTGCAAGGGGTGGACGGCCCGATTGGTCGTTGCTTTACGCTGATTGGTGAGTCTGGCGAACGTACCTTTGCTATCAGCCCGGGTCATATGAACCAGCTACGTGCGGAAAGTATTCCGGAAGATGTCATTGCCGGAGCGTCGGCGCTGGTATTAACGTCCTATCTGGTGCGCTGCAAGCCGGGTGAACCGATGCCGGAAGCGACCATGAAAGCTATTGAATATGCCAAAAAATACAACGTGCCGGTGGTGCTGACGCTGGGAACCAAATTTGTTATTGCGGAGAACCCACAGTGGTGGCAGGCGTTCCTCAAAGAACACGTTTCTATTCTGGCGATGAACGAAGAGGAAGCGGAAGCGTTGACCGGAGAGAGCGATCCGCTGCTGGCATCTGATAAGGCACTGGACTGGGTAGATCTGGTGCTGTGCACCGCGGGGCCAATTGGTTTATATATGGCGGGCTTTACTGAAGACGAAGCGAAACGCAAAACCCAGCATCCGCTATTGCCGGGGGCCATACCCGAATTTAACCAGTATGAGTTTAGCCGCGCCATGCGGCACAAAGATTGCCAGAATCCGTTGCGTGTCTATTCGCACATTGCACCATATATGGGCGGGCCGGAAAAAATCATGAACACCAACGGAGCCGGGGATGGGGCGCTGGCAGCGTTGTTGCATGACATTACCGCCAATAGTTATCACCGCACCAACGTGCCAAATTCCAGTAAGCATAAATTCACCTGGTTAACCTATTCGTCGTTAGCGCAGGTGTGTAAATACGCTAACCGCGTCAGTTATCAGGTTTTGAACCAGCATTCACCACGCTTAACACGCGGGCTGCCGGAGCGTGAAGACAGTCTGGAAGAGTCTTACTGGGATCGTTAAACCAGCGAACTGATGACTGTCGGATGCGGCGTAAACGCCTTATCCAACCTACGGAAGATGGCACGCGTAGGCCGGATAAGATGCGTTAGCATCGCATCCGGCAATGATGTCAATATATTACCCCGTCACCACCTCACCAGCCGGTGGCGCTTCCAGCAGTTCCAGCATAGTACGGGCAATTTCGCGTTCACCCATCACCACCTGATTTGCTCCACGTTCGGAGATATACGCCACCTCATCGTCATAATGGGCACGGGCGATAATCTCAATATCCGGGTTTTGGGTGCGAGCAGAGGCCACAATCTCACCGGCTTCGTAACCGTTGGGAATGGTCAGAATCAGCCATTTCGCGCATTTCAGATGCGCCAGGTGCATTATCTCTTCGTTAGCAGCGTTGCCTAATACTGCGCGAACCCCGCGTTCACGCAACTCATCAACACGGGTTCGTGATGTTTCAATCACCACTAACGGAATATCAGACGCGAGCAATTTTTCCCCCAGCAGGCTGCCCACGCGACCATAGCCCACCAGTATCGCGTGGTTGCAAATATCCACCGGGATCTGTTTCTCTTCTTCGATAGCCTCTTCCAGCGTCTGCTCTTCCAGTGTTTCGGTCTTCGCCAGATATTTCTCCAGCAGCGCGAACAGCACCGGGTTGAGCATAATCGACAGGATCGCGCCTGCCAGCACCAGGTTTTGCCCTGCCTGCGGCAGCAGATTCAGCGCCATCCCCAGACCAGCCAGGATAAAGGCGAACTCACCAATCTGCGCCAGGCTGGCGGCAATGGTTAACGCTGTACGCTGGGAGTGACCAAACAGACGAACCAGGAAAAGCGCTGCCACTGATTTACCAAACAGAATAATCGCCAGCGTAGCCAGCACCGCCAGCGGTTGCTGAATCAGGATCAGTGGATCAAACAACATGCCTACAGAGACAAAGAACAGCACCGCAAACGCATCGCGCAACGGCAGCGTATCATGCGCCGCGCGGTGACTAAGTTCGGATTCGTTAAGCACCATTCCGGCAAAGAATGCGCCCAGCGCGAAGGAGACGTCAAACAGTTCTACTGCACCAAAAGCAATGCCTAATGCCAGCGCCAGCACCGATAAGGTAAACAATTCACGCGAACCGGTTGCAGCGCTCCGCGCCATAATCCACGGCACCAGACGGCGGCCCACCAGCATCATAATGGCGATAAATGCGACCACCTTGCCGATGGTGATCCCCATATCAACCGCCAGCGTGGCAAAGCCAACATCGCCTTGTTCCATCATCCCCGCTACCGCCGGCAACAATACCAGCGTAAGAACCATCACCAAATCTTCCACAATCAGCCAGCCAATGGCGATTTGCCCGCGCTGACTGTCTATCAATTGCCGTTCTTCAAGCGCGCGTAGCAGTACCACGGTACTGGCGGTGGAAAGGCACAGGCCGAACACGATGCCGGTCATCAACGACCAGCCGATCACGGCAGAGAGAGCCATGCCCAGCAACGTCGCCACGGCTATCTGGGCAATCGCGCCGGGAATGGCGATCGACTTTACCGCCATTAAATCCTTTAGCGAAAAATGCAGGCCGACGCCGAACATCAGCAGAATAACGCCCAGCTCCGCCAGTTCCGGTGCCAGTTTAGTATCAGCAACAAAACCTGGGGTAAAGGGGCCAGCCAGCACACCCGCTAACAGATATCCCACCAGAGGAGAAATACGCAGTTTATTGGCCAGCATGCCGAGGATAAAGGCAAGCACAAGGCCGCCAACAATTGTGGTGATAAGCGGGGTGGCGTGATGCATTCCGTCTCCTTTTCCTGGTGGTAGTTGTCCATATTTTGGCCGGGAAAACCAAAATTACAGGTAATAGTTTATGACAATTTCATTGATGATGTTTATGAATAATTGTTGAATTTTGCAGAAAAATGGAATTAGCCGCAAAAAAAGCACGGATCGGAAAAGTGATGAGGTGTATGAAGAGGAAAGGCTTATGGCTACTGCAAAATGAAGCAGCCAAAGTTTACCTTTGGCTGCCGGGAATTCAGGATTTATGCCGATTATCAGGTAAGAATATGGTCAACATTCCCAGAAGCGGCAGGAAAGCACAGATTTTATAAACTAACTCGATGCTGGTATGGTCAGCGAGAAGCCCCAGAACCGCTGCGCCAAGGCCTCCCATCCCGAAAGCAAAACCGAAAAAGAGTCCAGAAACCATGCCGATACGCCCCGGAAGTAGCTCCTGGGCGTAGACCAGAATGGCGGAAAACGCCGAGGCGAGGATAAATCCAATAATCACCGTTAAAATACCCGTCCAGTACAGGCTGGCGTAAGGTAAAATCAAGGTAAACGGCGCAACGCCGAGGATAGAACCCCAAATTACATATTTTCTACCAATTCTGTCCCCCACAGGCCCGCCAATGACGGTTCCCGCCGCGACGGCAAACAGGAAGGCAAACAGATGAAGTTGGGCATTCTGGATAGATAAACCGAACTTTTGCATCAAATAAAAGGTGTAATAGCTGCTGATGCTCGCCATATAGAAATATTTCGAGAAAATCAGGATTAACAAGATGCTGACTGCCAGTACCACTTTGTCGCGTGGCAGCGGGTTAACAATCACTTCTTTCGGTTTGCTTTTACTCATTTGGTGTTGCGCGGCGTACCAGCGGCTGATTTGCGCCAGTACTACGATAGCCAGCAGTGCTGCCAGTACAAACCATGCGACGTTGCCTTTGCCGTAAGGTGCGATGATCACCGCCGCCAGCAATGGCCCCAACGAACTACCAAAGTTACCGCCTACCTGGAAGATAGATTGTGCCAGGCCATGACGCCCCCCAGACGCCATACGCGCCACGCGGGAAGATTCCGGGTGAAAGACCGATGAACCTGTACCGACAAGCGCCGCCGCCAGCAGAACCGCACCAAAACTGTCCGCCAGCGCCAGAAGCACCAGGCCGCTCAGGGTAAAGCACATGCCAATCGGCAGCGACCACGGCATCGGGTATTTATCGGTCCAGTAGCCGACCACCGGTTGCAGCAGGGAGGAAGCGAGCTGGAACGTCAGGGTAATCATGCCAATCTGCATAAATGTCAGAGAAAATTCAGACTGAAGCAGAGGATAAATCGCCAGAATTAGCGATTGGATCATGTCGTTCAGCAGATGCGAGAGGCTGATTGCGCCTAAAATACCAAACGATGTGCGTGCCTTAGTGGTTGACGCAGCCGCGCCCGCCACAGGCTGGGTTTGTTCACTCATTGCCATAGGAAAGTCACTTTTTCAGGGTTGCGATGTAAAGAATTATCTTATTTGTGATTATTACCTGACTAACATACCTGCATGCGCTGTCTTAAGGAAGTCTCAATGCTTAATACAGAATTTCCATTTTTGTATGTAGATTTACCATCACCACACACAGATTTGTCTATTATGTCGCGTCATACTAATTTTCAACACGTTGATATCTGGTCAGGGAGAGAGAAATATGAAGTTTTTGCAGCGGGGTGTGGCATTAGCATTATTAGCCGCATTTACACTGGCGAGTGAAACCGCCCAGGCTTATGAGCAGGATAAAACCTACAAAATTACGGTGCTTCATACCAACGATCACCACGGTCATTTCTGGCGTAATGAATATGGCGAATATGGTCTGGCGGCGCAAAAAACGCTGGTGGATGGTATCCGCAAAGAAGTCGCTGCTGAAGGTGGTAGCGTGCTGTTACTTTCTGGTGGCGACATTAACACCGGTGTACCGGAATCCGACTTACAGGATGCTGAACCTGATTTTCGCGGCATGAATCTGGTTGGTTATGACGCGATGGCGATCGGTAATCATGAATTTGATAACCCGCTCGCCGTATTACGTCAGCAGGAAAAGTGGGCTAAGTTCCCGTTGCTGTCCGCCAATATCTATCAAAAAAGTACCGGCGAGCGCCTGTTTAAACCCTGGGCGTTGTTTAAGCGTCAGGATCTGAAAATCGCGGTTATTGGTCTGACGACCGATGACACGGCGAAAATTGGTAACCCGGAATATTTCACTGATATTGAGTTTCGTAAACCTGCCGACGAAGCGAAGCTGGTGATTCAGGAACTGCAACAGACAGAGAAGCCGGACATTATTATCGCCGCCACGCATATGGGGCATTACGACAATGGTGAGCACGGTTCAAATGCTCCGGGCGATGTAGAGATGGCGCGCAGCCTGCCTGCCGGATCGCTGGCGATGATCGTCGGTGGTCACTCGCAAGATCCGGTCTGTATGGCGGCGGAAAATAAAAAACAGGTCGATTATGTTCCTGGTACGCCTTGTAAACCGGATCAACAAAACGGCATCTGGATTGTGCAGGCGCATGAGTGGGGGAAATACGTGGGGCGGGCTGATTTTGAGTTCCGCAATGGCGAAATGAAAATGGTCAACTACCAGTTGATTCCGGTGAATCTGAAGAAGAAAGTGACCTGGGAAGACGGGAAAAGTGAACGTGTGCTTTACACCCCGGAAATCGCTGAGAACCAGCAAATGATCTCGCTGTTATCGCCGTTCCAGAACAAAGGCAAAGCGCAACTGGAAGTGAAAATTGGCGAAACCAATGGTCGCCTGGAAGGTGACCGCAGCAAAGTCCGTTTTGTGCAGACCAATATGGGACGATTAATTCTGGCGGCACAAATGGATCGCACAGGCGCTGACTTCGCGGTGATGAGCGGCGGCGGGGTTCGCGACTCCATTGAGGCTGGTAATATCAGCTACAAAAACGTGCTGAAAGTGCAGCCGTTCGGCAATGTGGTGGTGTATGTGGATATGACGGGTAAAGAGGTGATTGATTACCTGACCGCCGTCGCGCAAATGAAGCCGGATTCCGGTGCCTATCCGCAATTTGCCAACGTCAGCTTTGTGGCGAAAGACGGCAAACTGAACGACCTGAAAATCAAAGGCGAAGCAGTCGATCCGGCGAAAACTTACCGCATGGCGACATTAAACTTCAATGCCACCGGTGGTGATGGTTATCCGCGCCTTGATAACAAACCGGGTTATGTGAATACCGGCTTTATTGATGCTGAAGTGCTGAAAGGCTATATCCAGAAAAACTCGCCGCTGGATGCGAGCGCATATGAGCCGAAAGGTGAGGTAAGCTGGCAGTAATCTGAAAGTGCCGGATGTGCGCATCCGGCACAATGCTTAATCGCGGCGAGCAATATCGGCAAATTTCGCATCGAGGATCTTCGCCAGATCGCCTGCTGCCAGTTCGATATCTAACCCGCGTTTACCACCAGAAACATAAATGGTGGCAAATTCTTGCGCGGGGGCGTCGATGATCGTCGGCAGACGTTTTTTCTGCCCCAGTGGGCTAATTCCCCCAACCAGATACCCCGTGGTGCGTTGTGCCACCATCGGATCGGCCATCTCCACTTTCTTGGCACCCAGCGCCTTTGCCACCTTTTTAAGATCCAGTTGACCTGCGACTGGCGTAACGGCTACCGCCAGATGTTTCATATCGCCGTTCACCGCGACAAGCAGCGTTTTGTAGACCTGATCCGCATTTAAACCTAATTTTTTGACCACTTCATCGCCAAAATTAGTTTCAGCCGGATCGTGATCGTAGGTATGAATCTGGAAAGAAATCTTGTTTTTTTCGAGTAATTTAACTGCGGGTGTCATCGTAATTTTCCTGCCTCAAACAAAAAACGGAGAAAGCATACGCCTGATGGCGGCCCAAAAAAAAGAGTCATCTTGCCTAAGAGTATTGGCAGGATGGTGAGATTGAGCGACAATCGACTTACACCGTCGCTTAAAGTGACGGCATAATAATAAAAATATGAAATTCCTCTTTGACGGGCCAATAGCGATATTGGCCATTTTTTTAGCGCAGCATCTGCGGCAAATTCCCTTCTCCATATAAGTGCAGTGCGCCAACCGCGACCACATAGCGCCCCGGCGGCATAGCGCGTAATTTATCCCGCCAGGCAAGATTGCGCTGGTGCATCAGCACATCGTACAGCGACTGACTGAATGTATTGGGCAGCGTTATTTCATTATCTTGCGGTGGCGCATTCAGCCACCAGCTCATCATTTGTTGCAACAACCGGGCGTTGGTATGCCAGTGGGTCAGAGTATCGTCCAGCAGTGCCAGTCCGTTGTCGGGAAGCTGGAGCAACATGGCAATCTGATTTTCTGCCCCTTCCAGTTCAATCACGGGCTTATGTTGTTGCTTCGCTACCTGCAATAACTGGTAATCGATACCATATTCTGCCCGCAGCCCCAGTTTTTGCGCCTGTGTCGCCTGAAGAACCATCGCAATTTGCCACAGCGGTTGAGTAGAAAACAGCGAGGGAGAAATGCCCATCTCCTGGCTAATGTGTTGCAGGTTTTGCATCTGTTCTTCGCTGATACGCTCTTCCAGCGCCTCGCAGGAAGGGAGATTGGCAAATGGGGTATCGCTGGTGGAAACATCCGCCTCGACGATAAGCGCATCGGCTTGTTTGAGTTTTTTGAGCAGCCGGGCGGGCAGGGGAGCCATATCGTGGCTACCCATATGAATACTGCCAATGAGATGAAAATGACGATTACCGGAAAGAGAGATATCGATAGCAGGCCAGGTGTAATGATTACCGCGCAGCGCAGCCCAAAGTGTTTTTACCCGGTACAACAGATCCATACGACCTCCCTTTGTGAAATATCATGCTAGCGCGCGGGGAGGAATGGCGCAAATGGAGTTGATTGTTGCACTTGTGCACAGTGCTTTGTCCAGTAAACCGGATAAGGCGTTCACGCCGCATCCGGCACCTGAGCACTATTGCCTGATGCGACGCTGTCGAGTCTTATCAGGCCTACAGACTTGTGCCCGAACCGTAGGCCGGATAAGGCGTTCACGCCGCATCCGGCAGTCGTGCGTTAATGCCAAATGCGCCGCCCTGAAGCAGCGCATCCGGCAATGACGTACTTACTCTTTCGGTTTAAACCGCAGCAACCGGTTGGCGTTGCTCACCACGGTAATCGACGAGAGTGCCATGGCTGCCCCGGCAACCACCGGGTTAAGCAAGGTTCCGGTGAACGGCCATAAAATACCGGCGGCGACGGGGATCCCAATGCTGTTATAGATAAACGCGCCAAGCAGATTCTGCTTCATATTACGCAGCGTTGCGCGGGAGATGGCGAGCGCATCGGCAACGCCCATCAGACTATGGCGCATCAGAGTAATCGCTGCGGTTTCAATCGCAACATCACTCCCACCGCCCATTGCAATACCGACATCCGCCTGGGCCAGTGCTGGCGCGTCGTTAATACCGTCACCCACCATTGCGACCTGACGCCCCTCGCTTTGCAGACGTTTAATCGCTTCGGCTTTACCATCCGGCAATACACCCGCAATCACTTCATCAATCCCCGCTTCTTTGGCGATCGCATTGGCGGTCGTTGGGTTATCCCCGGTCAACATCACCAGACGATATCCCGCTTTATGCAGCCGTTGCAGCGCCGCCACGCTATCACTACGTAATGGATCGCGTACTGCCAGCAGGGCTACCGCTTTACCGTCAACCGCCAGCAGCACTGGCGTTGATCCTTGCGATGCCTGGGCGGTAATCTCCGCTTCGATAGCTTTCGTATCTACTTGCTGATCATTTAACAGCGCCTGATTCCCCAACAGCAGCGCATGGCCTTCTGCTTCACCGCTCACGCCCAGCCCGCGCAATGTGCGGAAGCCGTTGACTTGTGGCAGTTGCATATCGCCTGCTTTATCGAGGATTGCCCGCGCCAGTGGGTGGCTGGAACCTTGTTCCAGTGCCGCCGCCAGACGCAGCGCCTGCGCTTCGTCAACATCAGCAAAGGTTTTCACAGTGACAACCTGCGGCTTCCCTTCGGTCAGCGTCCCGGTTTTATCGAAAACTACGGTATCCAGCGTACTGGCACGTTGCAGTGCGTCGGCGTCACGCACCAGCACACCGAACTCTGCTGCGCGGCCGACACCAGAAATAATCGACATCGGCGTTGCCAGCCCCAGCGCACACGGGCAGGCGATAATCAGCACCGTGGTGGCAATCACCAGGGTATAAACAATTTGCGGTGCCGGACCAAAGAAATACCAGATTGCCGCACTGATCAGCGCAATCACCACCACTACCGGCACAAACACGGCAGAGATTTTATCCGCCAGTTGGCCGATTTCCGGCTTACTGCTCTGGGCCTGGCGCACCATGCGAATAATCCGCGACAAGGTAGTATGGCTGCCAACCGCACTGGCGCGAAACAGCACGCTGCCGTCCTGCACCACCGTCCCGGCATGGACACTATCGCCTTCGCCTTTTTGCTGCGGAATAGGTTCACCCGTCAACATTGCTTCATCCAGCCACGCTTCGCCCTGGGTAATCTCACCATCTACCGGCACACGATCACCGGTCGTCAGGCGCAGCAACATACCTGGCTGCACTTCAGCCAGCGGCACACTTTTTTCACCATCTTCGGTGACCAGTCGTGCCGTGGGCGGGGTTAAATCGAGTAATTTCTCCAGCGCTTTAGAAGAGCGCTGACGTGCGCGCGCTTCCAGCATATGGCCTAGATTAATCAGACCGATAATCATCGCGCTGGCTTCGTAATAAAGATGTCGCGCTTCCATCGGGAACCACTGCGGCCACAGGTTGACGCTCATCGAATAGAGCCACGCCACGCCTGTACCCAGCGCTACCAGCGTATCCATCGTCGCCGCGCCGTTCAGCAGGCTTTTCCATGCGCTGCGGTAAAAATGCCCACCCGCGAAAACCATCACCGCCAGCGTAATCAGGCCGATAACCAACCACAGGTTGCGGTTGTCGGCAGTGACCATCATGTTCTCGCCAATCATCCCCCAGACCATCACCGGGATACCCACCGCCAGGGCGACAATCGCCTGCCAGCGGAAGCGTTTCATAGTCGCGACGGCGGTTTCCTGCTGGCGCTCGCGGCGTTTAGCATCATCTTCAATCGCCTCTGCGCCGTAGCCCGCTTTTTCCACCGCCTGCACTAAATCTTGTGGGGAGGCACTGCCCATCACCAGCGCAGTGCGCTCCGCCAGGTTTACCCGTGCCTGGGTGACGCCCGGTACGCTTTGCAGCGCGTTCTGCACCCGGGTGACACAACTGGCGCAGCTCATGCCGCTCAGCAGCAACTGCTGACTATCGTCTTCGGCGGTCGCTGCCGGAAGCTCATCAGGAACCGCTGTCAGTGCTTCCGACGGGATTGATGACTCCGCCAGCGGTTTAGCCTTTGGGTGGCTTACTGATGCGTCATAACCCGCTTGCTTGATAGTTTCGATAAGCTGTTCTGCGCTGGCAGTACCGGTAACGTGCGCTTCAGTGATAGACACGTCCGCCTGCTCAACGTCCGGGCGCTGCTCAAGACTCTCTTTTACGCGTTTAACGCAGTGACCGCAGGACAAGCCGTCCAGGGTCAGGTCGATTGTTTGAGACATAATTCACTCCTTTAAGACAGTGTTGACTGACTGAGATAAAGGGTAAACCTTCCAGCAAGGGGAAGGTCAAGAAATTAATTAATCACCAGGATAAAAGTCAGTGAAGATTAAAAAATTGGCTCAATTTCCATCAGAATCAGACAATTATCTCTTTGTTTTCCTGTAGTTAATTTGCGGGTGCTAAGTTAAATCAGGATGCCTGAAAATTGGCATCGGGGTGAGGAATAACCTCCCGCATCTATAAAAAGGAGGTAACAAAAGATGTCAGATGCAAAAAAATTACAGCAGGCAGTGGACCAGGCATATACCCAATATCATTCACTGAGCGGCGGACAAAATGCCGATTACATTCCCTTTCTGGCGAATGTCCCCAGCCAACTGGCGGCAGTGGCTATTGTGACTTGCGATGGTAGCGTCTATCGCGCGGGTGACAGTGATTACCGCTTTGCGCTGGAATCCATCTCGAAAGTCTGTACGTTAGCCCTCGCGCTGGAAGATGTCGGCTCGCAGGCGGTTCAGGACAAAATTGGCGCTGACCCGACCGGATTGCCTTTTAATTCAGTCATCGCCTTAGAACTTCATGGCGGCAAACCGTTGTCGCCACTGGTGAATGCAGGTGCTATCGCCACTACCAGTCTGATCAAAGCCGACAATGCCGAGCAACGCTGGCAGCGGATTTTACACATCCAACAACAACTGGCTGGGGAGCAGGTGGCGCTCTCTGATGAAGTGAATCAGTCAGAGCAGACCACCAACTTCCACAATCGCGCAATTGCCTGGCTACTGTATTCCTCCGGATACCTCTATTGCGATGCGATGGAAGCCTGCGACGTGTACACCCGTCAGTGCTCCACGCTTATCAATACCGTTGAACTGGCGACGCTTGGCGCGACGCTGGCGGCGGGCGGTGTTAATCCGCTAAGCCAAAAACGTATTCTTCAGGCCGATAATGTACCGTACATCCTGGCCGAAATGATGATGGAAGGACTGTATGGTCGCTCCGGTGACTGGGCGTATCGCGTGGGGTTGCCCGGAAAAAGCGGCGTTGGCGGCGGTATTCTGGCGGTCGTACCTGGCGTGATGGGTATTGCCGCGTTCTCGCCACCGCTGGATGAAGAAGGCAACAGTGTTCGCGGACAAAAAATGGTGGCATCGGTCGCTAAACAACTCGGCTATAACGTGTTTAAGGGCTGATCATGATGAACACGGAAGGTGATAACGATAACAAACCCCTCGGGCTATGGAATGTCGTTTCCATCGGCATTGGGGCGATGGTGGGGGCGGGGATCTTTGCCCTGCTGGGGCAGGCCGCGTTGTTAATGGAAGCCTCGACCTGGGTCGCCTTTGCCTTTGGCGGTATTGTGGCGATGTTTTCCGGTTATGCCTACGCGCGGCTTGGGGCGAGTTACCCCAGTAACGGCGGGATTATTGACTTCTTTCGTCGGGGATTAGGTAATGGCGTCTTTTCGCTGGCTCTATCGTTACTGTACCTGATGACGCTGGCGGTGAGTATCGCGATGGTGGCTCGTGCCTTTGGCGCTTATGCCGTGCAGTTTTTGCATGAAGGCAGCCAGGATGAGCATCTTATTTTGCTGTACGCACTGGCGATCATTGCGCTGATGACACTATTTAACTCCTTAAGCAATCATGCGGTAGGGCGGCTGGAAGTGATCCTCGTCGGCATCAAAATGATGATCCTGTTGTTGTTGATCGTCGCAGGCGTCTGGTCGCTACAACCAGCGCACATTTCTGTCTCTGCACCACCCAGCTCCGGCGCGTTCTTCTCCTGTATTGGGATAACCTTCCTTGCTTATGCGGGCTTTGGCATGATGGCAAACGCAGCGGATAAAGTGAAAGATCCGGCGGTCATTATGCCACGGGCGTTTCTGGTGGCGATTGGCGTTACCACGCTACTCTACATTGCGCTGGCGCTGGTGCTACTTAGCGATGTTTCGGCATTAGAGTTAGAAAAATATGCCGATACCGCCGTAGCGCAAGCCGCTTCTCCGTTGCTCGGACATGTGGGTTATGTGATTGTGGTCATCGGCGCTTTACTGGCGACGGCCTCAGCCATCAACGCCAACCTGTTTGCCGTGTTTAACATCATGGACAATATGGGCAGCGAGCGCGAACTGCCGAAATTAATGAATAAATCCCTGTGGCGGCAGAGTACCTGGGGAAACATCATCGTAGTGGTGTTGATTATGCTGATGACGGCGGCGCTGAATTTAGGCTCGCTCGCCAGCGTCGCCAGTGCCACTTTTTTGATCTGCTACCTGGCGGTGTTTATGGTCGCTATCCGCCTGCGTCATGATATTCACGCCTCGTTACCGATCCTTGTTGTTGGCACGCTGGTTATGTTGTTGGTGATCATCGGGTTTATTTACAGTCTGTGGTCACAGGGCAGCAGTGCGCTGATGTGGATTATTGGCGCACTATTACTAAGCCTTATTGTGGCAATGGTAATGAAACGGAATAAAACGGTATAAACTTTTCTGTGCGCGGTGCTTTCTGTACTGCGCTTTTATTTTTATCCTTAAATTAATCTCCTTTCTTATGCCTTTAATAAATAATTCACAAAAAAAAGATATATAGACGATAAAACTGTGATTTCTATCACTTCCTGGTATGGATTATTCTTAACAAGGATGATGGTAATCTAAAAGTCGTAGTGTATTCATTAATAAATGACGTATAAGCTTTTCAACTGCATTTCTTTTAAAGGGGGAAGTAAAAACGAAAGAGATGCGCAAGTTATTACCCTTCTTAAATAAAATGATGCTGGTTATAAAGATCAGTTAAAATAATGACCTGGAAGGAAGTGACTTACCTATGGCGCGATTACAATTAAAAAACCGTAAAAATAAAGGTCTGATATTTTTAATAAGTTTTATTGTGATGGGAGGAGACGCGCTTGCTGCACCGTTACCACAATGGGCTAATGCCCCTGCGGTTACGCCGGTTGCCAGTTTATCCTTACAGGAAAGTATATTACGCGCATTTGCCCGCAATCCTGACGTCACCCAACAGGCGGCGCAGATAGGTATTGGCGAAGCGCAAATCGATGAAGCCAAAAGTGCCTGGTATCCGCACGTGGGTTTAACCGGCAACGCAGGCCCGTCGCGACAAACTGACTCCAGCGGCAGGCTGGATAACAACGTTTCTTATGGCATAACCCTGACGCAACTGGTGTATGACTTTGGTAAAACTAACAACAATATCAAACTGCAAACTGCCGCTCGTGATAGCTACCGCTTTAAATTAATGGCCACCCTGACCGATGTCGCAGAGAAAACGGCGACCGCCTATATGGAAGTTAGCCGTTATCAGGCTTTGTGTGACGCGGCGCAACGCAATATTCACTCGCTGGAAAATGTCTATAACATGGCGGCACTGCGCGCCAATGCCGGGCTGAACTCATCTTCTGATGAATTACAGGCCCAGACGCGTATTGCCGGAATGCGCTCGACGCTGGAGCAATATCAGGCACAGATGGCCAGCGCCAAAGCACAACTGGTGGTGCTGACCGGCGTACAGCCGGAGGCGATAGCCGCGCCGCCAGGCGAATTAGCCGAACAGCCAGTATCGCTAAAAAATATCGATTATCAGTCCATCCCACTGGTGCTGGCGGCAGAAAACTTACGCCAGTCGGCTCAGTACGGGGTAGAAAAAACCAAAGCGCAATACTGGCCCACGCTCAGTATTCAGGGGGGCAAAACGCGCTACCAGACCAGTGACCGTTCGTACTGGGACGACCAGTTACAGTTGAACGTCAATGCGCCGCTGTATCAGGGTGGCGCGGTTTCTGCTCAGGTGCAACAAGCCGAAGGGCAACAAAAAATCTCTGCCTCGCAGGTCGAACAGGCAAAACTGGATGTGCTGCAACGGGCGTCGGTGGCGTATGCCAACTGGACCGGTGCACGGGGTCGTGAAGAAGCAGGTTTAGCGCAATCCGAAAGCGCGCACAAAACGCGAGATGTGTACCAAAATGAATATAAATTAGGCAAACGCAGTCTGAATGATCTATTAACCGTCGAGCAAGATGTCTTTCAGGCGCAATCGGCTGAAATAAATGCCAATTATGATGGTTGGGTCGCAGCAGTTAATTATGCCGCTGCGGTTAATAACCTGATTCCATTAGCGGGAATTAAACAAGGCTTATACAACGACTTACCCGACTTGAAATAATCCTGCCATTATTAATAGTAGGGCTACATCGTTATTAAGTGATTTTACTCGTCATGCTTCAGGTTAGCATGAATTGCGGCTGCGTATCCTCTCGCTTGCCACCTTTCTGCAACTTGAATTATTTAGAGTAACCCTTTGTCTTATTAAGATAAATGGACTCGCTAAGGATGTGCGCCATTTATCAGGAATGCCATTATGAGCCTGATTATTGATGTTATTTCGCGTAAAACATCCGTCAAACAAACGCTGATTAATCCGGGCGACGTCACGGTTGTTATTTATGAGCCATCTGTGGTGCAGGTTCATGCTCAGGCATCTGCCGTCGCACGTTATGTTCGCGAAGGAAATGACCTACTGATTTATATGCAGGATGGTACGGTTGTCCGTTGCAATGGCTATTTTTTGCAAGCGGCTAATTCAACTGAACAATCGGAGCTGGTCTTTGCCGATGGACAACAGCTTACACATGTCACTTTTGCTGATACTGCTGCGGGTGGTTTAGCCCCTGTGGAGCTGGTAGCCCATACTGCAGCCATTGAAAGTATTGCACCATTTCTTGATACCGTTGCTCAGGCGAGCACCTTCCCGTGGGGATGGTTAGCGGGTGCAGCGGTAGGTGGCGGCGCGCTTGGCGCTTTGCTGGCAAGTGGTGGTGGTGATGATTCGAAAACTGAAGTGGTTAATAACCCACCGCCAGCCGAACCAGGCAATGCTACCCCGTCATTTTTAGTGACCGATAATCAGGGCGACCAGCGCGGCATTCTCGCTACCAATGACACCACCGATGACACCACGCCAACCTTTAGCGGCAGCGGACAGGCGGGGGCGACCATCCAGATCAAAGACAGCAACGGCAACACCATCGCCAGTACACAGGTAGACAGCAACGGGCACTGGAGCGTTTCTTTACCTACACAAAGTGCCGGTGAACATACCTGGTCAGTCGTGCAAATTGTCGGCAACACCATCACCGATGCCGGTTCGATAACGTTAACTATCGACAACAGTCAGGCCGCCGTACAGGTTGCCACCACCGCAGGCGATAACATTATTAACGCCAGCGAGCAGGCTGGCGGATTTACACTTTCTGGCAGCAGTAGCCATCTGGCACAGGGAACAGAACTCACCGTCACGCTTAACGGCAAAACTTACACGACTACCGTCGGGGCTAACGGCGCGTGGAGCGTGCAGGTGCCGACTGCCGATGCGCAGGCGTTAGCTGAAGGGAACCAGGCAGTACTGGTTAGTGGTAAAGATGCCACGGGCAATACGGTCACTGGTGCGCAACTATTAACAGTCGATACCCAGCCGCCGACGCTTGCCATCAATGCTATCGCTCAGGACAACATTGTCAGCGCCGCAGAACATAACGCCGCGCTGGTGTTAAGTGGTACATCGAATGCTGAAGCGGGGCAAACCGTTACCCTGACAGTAAACGGTAAAAGCCATACAGCAATCGTCGGTAGCGACGGCACATGGCAGGTGACGCTGCCTGCCGCAGAAGTGCAGGCACTGACGGAGGGTAACTACGCCGTAAATGCCAGCGTCAGCGACCGGGCAGGAAACGCCACCAGCAACAGCGCAAATTTCACGGTAGACACCAGTGCGCCTGTGGTCAGCGTTAACACCGTTGCGGGTGACGATGTTCTTAACACCGCTGAACAGATTGTGGCACAGATTATTTCCGGGCGGGTCAGTGGGGCTTCACCTGGCGACACGGTCACCGTCAAATTAGGTGCCACGGTTCTGACCGGTGTGGTGCTGGCAGACGGCACCTGGAATGTCGCTCTGGATCCAGCGGTAACCCGCACGCTGGCGCGTGGGCCTAACGACCTTATTGTCACGGTTACCGATGCTGCCGGAAATACCGGTACAGCGACTCATAACATCACCCTGGCGGGCGTCGCGCCGCAGGTGGCGATAGATCCCATCAGCGGTGATAACGTACTGAATGCGCTGGAGTCTCAGCAGCCGCTAACGTTAAGCGGGACCAGCAATTTGCCCGATGGCGGCACGGTTAACGTGACGCTGAATAATGTCACTTATAGTGCGCAGGTTAACGGCGGCGTGTGGTCATTGAGCGTGCCAGTAAGCGATGTCCTGAACCTGGCAAACACCAACTATATTGTTACCGCCAGCGCCACGGATGTGACCGGCAATACGGGAACCGCGCAAAGCAACTTACTGGTCGATACGGTGCTGCCGCAGGTGATTATCAACACCTTTGCGGGCGACAACGTGGTGAACAATGCCGAAGCGGCGGCAGATCAAACCCTGAGCGGGCGCGTAGTGGGCGCAGTGCAGGGCGATACTGTAACCATTGAGCTGGGTGGCAATACGTACACGGCGACGGTGGGGAGCAACCTCACCTGGAGTGTGAACGTTCCGGCGGCTGATTTACAGGCGCTGGGCGATGGCGCATTAACAATCAACGCCTCTGTGACGAACGGACACGGCAACACCGGTAATGGTGAACGTGATATCACCATCAGCGCCACGCTGCCGGGTCTGCGTATCAATACTATTTCCGGCGATGACGTTATTAACGCCCTCGAACAGCAGCAAGATCTGGTTATTTCTGGTAGCAGTAGTCATCTCCCTGCGGGCACCACCGTGACGGTAACGCTCGGCAACGAAACGTATCAAGGCGTGACCGATAGCAACGGCAACTGGCAGGTGGGCGTTCCGGCTGCGGACTTGCAGGCGCTCAGTGCAGGCACGGTCGTCGTGACGGCCAGTGCAACAGACCCGGCAGGTAACCCGGTCTCTATCGACCACAACGTGTTTGTTGATGCGGGTGAAGTGGCGATCGCTATCAACATCGTTTCCGGCGATGACATTATCAACGCCGCAGAAAAAGGCTCGCCGCTGACGCTGACTGGCACTACCCAGGGCGTCGAGGCCGGGCAAACTGTGGTGGTGAAATTCGCCGGGCAAACCCTGACGACCACAGTACAGAACGACGGTTCCTGGAGCCTGACCGTACCCGCCAGTACAGTCAGTAGCCTGTCAGATGGCGCAACGGAAATCACCGCAACTGTCACTAATACCAGCGGTAACACCGGCGACACCTCCCGCACGATTACCGTCGATAGCCAGGCTCCGGCCTTAAGCATCGATTCGCTGACCGCCGATAACATCATTAATGCCACTGAAAGCGGACAAGATTTGTCTATCACCGGCACCACCGACGCCCAGCCAGGGCAGACGGTAACGGTCACGCTGAATGGGCAGACCTATCAGGGCACCGTGCAGTCAGACGGCACCTGGAGTGTGACCGTTCCCGCCGCCAACGTTGACGCGCTGGCTGACGGCAACGCCATGGTCACCGCCAGCGTGAACGATATCGCCGGTAACCCGACCAGCGTTTCACGCGTGGCACTGGTGGATGCCACGCCGCCGGTGGTGACCATTAATCCGGTGGCGACCGATAACGTCATCAACACGCCGGAACACACCCAGGCGCAAATCATCAGCGGCACGGTCACTGGCGCACAGGCGGGCGATATCGTCACCGTGACGCTGAATAATGAGAATTACACCACGGTGGTGGATGCTTCCGGCAACTGGAGTCTGGGCGTTCCGGCCTCGGTGGTCAGTGGGCTGGCGGACGGCAGTTATCCTGTCAGCGTCTCGGTAACCGACAAAGCCGGAAACACGGGCAGCCAGTCACTGACCGTCACGGTCGATACCGCCGCGCCGGTGATTGGTATTAACACCATTGCTGGCGACGATGTGATTAACGCCAGCGAAAAAGGAGCCGATGTTCAAATTACCGGCACCAGCGATCAGCCTGTTAATACCGCCATCACCGTGACATTGAACGGGCAAAATTATACGGCGACGACCGACGCCTCCGGCAACTGGAGCGTGACGGTTCCGGCATCGGCGGTAACCGCATTAGGCCAGGCCAACTATACGGTGACAGCAGCGGTGACCAGCGGTATCGGCAATAGCGCCACCGCCAGCCATAACCTCCTGGTCGACAGCGCGCTGCCCGGCGTGACCATTAATCCGGTAGCAACCGACGATATCATTAACGCCGCCGAAGCGGGCGTAGCGCAAACCATCAGCGGGCAGGTGACTGGAGCTGCCGTTGGCGACACGGTAACCGTTACGCTGGGTGGCAATACCTACACCACCACCGTACAGCCTGGATTAAGCTGGAGCGTGAGCGTTCCGGCGGCGGATATCCAGGCGCTGGGCAATGGTGATTTGACGGTGAGCGCCTCAGTCACCAATGAAAACGGCAACACCGGCAGCGGTACGCGGGATATCACCGTTGACGCCAATCTGCCTGGTCTACGGGTCGATACGGTGGCGGGTGATGATGTGGTCAATATCATCGAACACGGGCAGGCGCTGGTCATCACCGGCAGCAGCTCGGGGCTGGCAGAAGGCACGCCGCTTACCGTCACGATTAATAATGTGGAATACACCACTGCGGTGCAGGCCGATGGTAGCTGGAGCGTCGGCGTCACGGCGGCGCAGGTTAGCGCCTGGCCTGCGGGGACGGTGACGGTTGCCGTGTCCGGGGAAAGTAGTGCCGGAAATCCGGTGAGCATCACTCATCCAGTGACGGTCGATCTCACTCCGGCGGCTATTTCTATCAACACCATCGCCACGGACGACGTGATTAATGCCGCAGAAAAAGGCGCTGATTTAACCCTTTCCGGCACCACCACTAACGTAGAAGCCGGACAAACGGTCACCGTGACCTTTGGCGGGAAAAATTACACTGCCAGCGTGGCGAGCGATGGTAGCTGGACTGCCACCGTACCCGCCGCTGATTTAGCGTCATTAACTGATGGTGCCGCCACCGCGCAGGCCAGCGTCAGCAACGTCAACGGCAATAGCGCCTCGGCGGTGCATAACTACAGCGTCGACAGCAGTGCGCCAACCATCATTATTAATACCGTTGCCAGCGACAATATCGTCAATGGCAGCGAAGCCGATGCGGGCGTGACGGTGAGCGGTAGCACCACCGCCGAAGCGGGGCAGATTGTTACGGTAACGCTCAATAGCCCAACCGTGCAGACATATCAGGCAACGGTACAGGCCGATGGCACCTGGAGCATCAATATTCCGGCGGCAGATCTCGCAGCGTTGACGGATGGCAGCCATACCCTGACGGCGACGGTCAATGACAAAGCGGGCAACCCGGCGAGCACCACGCATAATCTGGCGGTGGATCTCACCGTTCCGGTACTCACCATCTACACCATTGCCGGCGATGACATTATTAACGCCGCCGAACACGGGCAGGCGCTGGTGATTTCTGGTTCCAGCACCGGTGGAGAAGCGGGGGATGTCGTCACCGTTACGCTAAACAGTAAAACCTACACCACGACGCTTGATGCCTCCGGCAACTGGAGCGTCGGCGTTCCGGCGGCGGACGTCACCGCGCTAGGCAGCGGTTCACAGACCGTAACGGCGAGCGTTACCGATGCGGCAGGCAACAGCGACAGCGAGACGCACACGGTTACCGTTAACCTTACCGCGCCGACTATTGGCATTAACACCATCGCCACCGATGACGTCATTAACGCCAGCGAAAAAGGCGCGGATCTGCAAATATCTGGCACCAGTAATCAGCCCGCAGGCACCACAATTACGCTGACGCTTAACGGGCAAAATTACACCGCGACGACAGACGCCGCAGGCAACTGGAGTACCACAGTGCCAGCCTCTGCTGTCGGCGCGCTGGGCGAAGCCAGCTACACGGTGACGGCGAACGTCACCGACAGCGCGGGTAACAGCAATTCCGCCAGTCATAATGTGCAGGTCAATACCGCGCTGCCTGGCGTCACCCTTAATCCGGTGGCGACCGACGATATTATTAACGCGGCGGAATCGGGTTCCGCCCAGACTATCAGCGGCCAGGTGACGGGCGCAGCGGCGGGCGATACCGTCACCGTAACGCTTGGCGGGAAAACCTATACCGCCACCGTGCAGGGCAATTTAAGCTGGAGCGTGGACGTTCCGGCAGCGGATATTCAGGCCATCGGTAATGGCGACCTGACGGTTAACGCCTCGGTGACCAACAGCGTGGGCAATACCGGCAGCGGTTCGCGAGATATTACTATCGACGCCAATTTGCCTGGTCTGCGCGTCGATACCGTGGCGGGCGATGATGTGGTCAATAGCATCGAGCACACTCAGGCGCTGGTGATAACCGGTAGCAGCAGCGGGCTGGCTGCGGGCGCGGCGCTGACGGTGGTGATTAACACGGTCACTTACGCTGCGACAGTATTAGCCGATGGCACGTGGAGCGTCGGTGTTCCGGCGGCAGATGTGGGCAACTGGCCTGCGGGGACGGTGAATATTACGGTTTCAGGCGCCAGTAGTGCCGGAAACCCGGTCACCATCACCCATCCGGTCACCGTCGATCTGGCGGCGGTGGCGATTTCCATTAACACCGTTTCCGGCGACGATGTGATTAACGCTGCTGAAAAAGGGGCAGATTTAACCCTTTCTGGCAGCACCTCCGGCGTGGAAGCGGGGCAAACCGTCACCGTCACCTTTGGCGGCAAAACTTATACCGCCACTGTAGCGGGCGATGGTAGCTGGACAACCAGCGTACCCGCCGCCGATCTCAACGCGTTACGCGACGGTGACGCTACGGTGCAGGCCAGCGTCAGCAACGTTAACGGCAACACGGCTTCGGCAACCCACGCCTACAGCGTCGATGCCACGGCACCGACGCTTGCCATTAACACCATCGCCACTGACGATATTCTGAACGCCGCCGAGGCGGGCAATCCGCTAATCATCAGCGGCAGCAGTAGCGCCGAAGCGGGTCAGACGGTAACCGTCACGCTTAATGGCGTCGGCTATACCGGCACTGTCCAGGCGGACGGAAGCTGGAGCGTCAGCGTACCGACAACAGATCTCAGCAATCTGACCGCCAGCCCGTACACCGTCAGCGCCTCGGTAAACGACAAGGCGGGTAACCCGGCGACCGCAATTCACGGTCTGGCGGTGGATCTCACTGTTCCGGTATTAACGATCAACACCGTCTCCGGCGATGACATTATTAACGCCTCCGAACACGGACAGGCGCTGGTGATCTCCGGTTCCAGCACCGGCGGGGAAGCGGGCGATGTCATCACCGTCACGTTAAACAGTAAAACCTACACCACGACGCTGGACGCTTCCGGCAACTGGAGCGTCGGCGTTCCGGCGGCAGATGTCACTGCGCTGGGCAGCGGTGCGCAAACCATCACCGCGACCATTACCGACGCGGCAGGCAACATCGATGACGCCAGCCGCACGGTTACCGTGAATCTGACCTCGCCAACCATTGGCATCAACACCATTGCTACGGATGACGTGATTAACGCCACGGAAAAAGGCGCGGATCTGCAAATCACCGGCACCAGTAATCAGCCAGCGGGCACTACGGTTACAGTGACGCTGAACGGGCAAAATTACACCGCCACCACAGATGCTTCCGGCAACTGGAGCACCACGGTGCCAGCTTCGGCGGTTAGCGCGCTGGGTGAAGCTAACTACACAGTAACCGCGAACGTCACAGACAGCGCGGGCAACAGCAACTCCGCCAGCCATAGCGTGCTGGTCAACAGCGCCTTGCCTGCTGTCACCATTAACGCGGTGGCGACCGACGATATTATTAACGCTGCTGAATCCGGTAACGCGCAAACCATCAGCGGTCAGGTGACGGGCGCAGCGGCGGGCAATACGGTCACCGTGACGCTGGGCGGCAACACCTACACCGCCACGGTGCAGGCTAATTTAAGCTGGAGTGTCAGCGTTCCGGCGGCAGATATTCAGGCCATCGGTAACGGCTCTCTCACCGTAAACGCCTCGGTGACTAACGGCGTTGGCAACACCGGCAGCGGTACGCGCGATATCACAATCGACGCCAATCTGCCTGGCTTACGGGTCGATACCGTGGCGGGCGACGATGTCATTAACAGCATTGAGCACAGTCAGGCGCTGGTGATCACCGGTAGCAGCACCGGGCTGACGGCGGGAACGGCGTTAACGGTCGTGATTAATAGCGTCACTTATGGCGCGACGGTGTTAGCCGACGGCACATGGAACCTCGGTGTTCCGGCGGCGGATGTCAGCAACTGGCCTGCGGGTACGGTGGATATTACGGTAAGCGGCACCAACAGCGCCGGAACAACCTCCACCATTACCCATCCGGTCACCGTCGATCTGGCGGCGGTTGCCATCACCATTAACACCCTTTCCGGCGATGATGTGATCAACGCCGTCGAGAAAGGCGAAACGCTGGTGGTGAGCGGCAGCACCAGCGGCGTGGAAGCCGGGCAAACGGTGACCGTCACCTTTGGCGGCAAAAATTACACCACTACCGTGGAAGCCAACGGTAGCTGGACGGTGAACGTGTTACCTGCCGATCTCGCTGCGTTGCCGGACGGCGCGGGCAACGTGCAGGTGAGCGTCAGCAACATTAACGGCAACAGCGCCCAGGCGGATCGCGCGTACAGCGTCGATGCCACCGCGCCGCTTGTGACCATCAACACCATCGCTGGCGACGATATTCTCAACGTAAGCGAAGCTGGCGCGGGGATAACCATCAGCGGCACCACCACGGCGCAGGCCGGACAGACGCTGACCGTTACGCTGAATAACAACACTTACCAGACCACCGTTCAGGCGGATGGCACCTGGAGCGTGAACGTTCCGGCAACGGACTTAAGCGGATTAACCGCCAGCAGCTATACCGTGACTGCGACGGTGAGCGACAAAGCGGGTAACCCGGCAAGTGCCGACCATGCGCTGGCAGTGGACGTTACCGCACCTGATCTCACCATTAACACCGTTGCGGGCGATGACATCATCAACGCTATCGAACACGGGCAGGCGCTGGTCGTCAGCGGAACCAGCACGGGCGCGGCGGCGGGCGATGTGGTCACGGTTAACCTGAACGGTAAAAACTACACCACCACGCTGGACGCCTCCGGTAACTGGAGCGTCGGCATTCCGGCGGCAGATGTCACGGCGCTGGCCACCGGCAGCCAGACTATCACCGCCAGCCTGAGCGATCGCGCGGGCAACAGCGACAGCACGACTCACGATGTGACCGTTGATTTCAGTGGCCCGACGCTGACCATCAACACCGTCTCCGGCGATGACATCATTAACAATACCGAGAAAACCCAGAATCTGACCATCAGCGGCGGCTCCAGCGGTCTGGCGACCGGCACCACGGTCACTGTGATGTTGAACGGCCTGGCGTACAGCGCCACCACCGATGGTTCCGGTAACTGGAGCGTTACCGTGCCAGCTTCGGCGGTCGGTGCGCTGGGCGAGGCGGTTTATTCGATTAGCGCCACCGCTACCGACAGCGCGGGCAACAGCGGCAGCACAACGCATACGGTGAATGTCGAATCGCTGCTGCCTGGGGTGATCATTAATACCGTAGCAGGCGATGACATTATCAACGCCGCTGAAATCGCCGTTAACCAGACCATCAGCGGGCAGGTAACGGGAACGGCAGAAGCGGGGAATACGGTGACGGTCACGCTTGGTGGCAACCAATACACTGCCACCGTGCAGCCAGATTTAAGCTGGAGCGTCAGCGTACCGGCGGCAGATTTGCAGGCGCTGGGCAACGGTGAACTGACCATCAGCGCCTCGGTGACCAACACCACAGGCAATACCGGCACCGCAACGCACGACATTGTGATAGACGCTAACCTGCCTGGTCTGCGCGTCGATACCGTGGCAGGCGATGATGTGGTTAATATTATCGAACACGGTCAGGCACTGGTGGTCACCGGCAGCAGCACCGGACTGGCGGCGGGAACGCCACTGACAGTGGAAATCAACGGCGTCACCTACGGCGCAACGGTATTAGCCGACGGCACCTGGAGCGTGGGCGTTCCGGTTGGGGATGTCGCTAACTGGCCTGCGGGGACGGTCGATATTACGGTTACAGGCACCAACACCGCCGGAACGACAACCAGCATTAGCCATCCGGTCACCGTCGATCTCGCCGCCGTCGCTATCACCATCAATATACTTTCCGGCGACGATGTGATTAACGCCGCCGAAAAAGGCAGTGATTTGCAGTTCTCCGGCACCACCTCCGGCGTGGAAGCGGGGCAGACCATTACCGTTATTTTCGGCGGCAAAAGCTACACCACCACCGTGGCAACGGGCGGTAGCTGGGGCTTGACAGTTCCGGCGGCGGATCTCGCAACCTTGCCAGATGGCGCAGCAAACGTACAAGCCAGCGTCAGCAACGTAGCTGGTAACAACGCCCAGGCAACGCATGTTTATAGTGTCGATGCCACCGCGCCCTCTGTCACCATCAACACCATCGCCACGGACGATATTCTTAACGCCGCTGAAGCGGGATCGGCGCTGACTATCAGCGGCACCAGTACGGCAGAAGCCGGGCAGACGGTGACCGTGACGCTAAACGGCGTCGATTACAGCGGCAATGTACAGGCAGACGGTAGCTGGAGCGTCAGCGTACCGACTGGCGATTTAGTTAACCTCACAGCTAATTCGTATACGGTCAGTGCATCGGTCAGCGACAAAGCAGGCAACCCGGCCTCGGCAACGCATAACCTGACGGTAGATCTTGCCGCTCCGGTTGTCACCATCAACACGGTGGCGGGCGATGACGTGATTAATGCCACAGAACACGCCCAGGCACAGGTTATCAGCGGCTCGGCAACGGGCGCGACCACCGGTAACACGGTTTCCGTTACCATTGGCACGACCACCTATACCACCGTGCTGGACGCCAACGGCAACTGGAGCATCGGCGTGCCTGCCAGCGTGATTTCCGCACTGGCGCAGGGCGATGTAACCATTACCGCCACGGTCACCGACTCCGCAGGCAACAGCGGCACGGCCTCGCACGTCGTTAGCGTGGCGCTCGGCGCACCCGTGCTCGGCATTAACACGATTGCCGTCGACGACATTATCAACGCCACGGAGAAAGGCGCGGATCTGGCGATTTCCGGCACCAGCAACCAGCCTGCGGGCACGCAGGTAACCGTCACGTTCAATGGGCAAAATTACACCACCACAGCCGATTCTTCCGGGAACTGGAGCGTGACCGTTCCGGCGTCTGCGGTGGGTTCGCTTGGTGAAGCGACTTATACGGTGACCGCCACCGCAACCGATGTTGATGGCAACAGCGGTTCCGCCAGCCATAACGTACAGGTCAATACCGCGCTGCCAGGCGTCACCATTAACGTTGTGGCAACGGACGATATTATTAACGCCGCCGAAGCCGGGGCAGATCAAACCATCAGCGGTCAGGTGACGGGCGCGGCGGCGGGCGACACCGTGACCGTCACGCTCGGCGGAGCGACTTACACCGCCACGGTGCAGGCGAATTTAAGCTGGAGTATTAATATTCCGGCAGCCGCTTTACAGGCATTGGGCAACGGCGAGCTGACCATTTCAGCCACGGTGACGAACAGCGTAGGCAATACCGGTAACGGCACGCGTGAAATCACCATAGATGCGAATCTCCCCGGTCTGCGGGTCGATACTGTCGCGGGCGATGATGTGGTTAATATCATCGAGCACGGGCAGGCGCTGGTGATTACCGGCAGCAGCTCCGGTCTGGCTGCGGGTGCGGTACTCACGGTTTCGATTAATAACCAGACCTATAGCGCAACGGTTTTAGCCGATGGTTCATGGAGCGTCGGTGTTCCGGCGGCGGATGTCAGCGCCTGGCCTGCGGGGACGGTCACGATTACGGCGAGCGGTAGCACCACTGCCGGAAATCCGGTCAGCGTCACGCATCCGGTCACCGTCGATCTCACGGCGATTGCCGTCAGCATCAACGCCATTACCGCCGATGATGTGATTAACGCCGCCGAAAAAGGCGCGGCGTTAACGCTCTCCGGCAGCACGTCCGGCGTGGAAGCCGGGCAAACGGTCACCGTCACCTTTGGCGGCAAAACCTACAGCGCCACGGTGGCTGCGAATGGTTCGTGGAGTACCACGGTTCCGGCGGCGGATATGGCCGCCCTGCGTGATGGCGATGCCAGCGCGCAGGCCAGCGTCAGCAACGTTAACGGCAACAGCGCCACCACGACCCACGCTTACAGCGTCGATGCCAGCGCGCCAACGGTGACCATCAACACTATTGCGGGCGACGATATTCTTAATGCCGCCGAAGCCGGTACGGCGCTGACCATCACCGGCAGCAGTACGGCGGAAGTGGGGCAAACGGTGACCGTCACGCTCAATGGCGCAAATTATACCGGCACGGTACAAACGGACGGTAGCTGGAGCGTCAGCGTGCCGCCAACAGCGTTAAGCGCCCTGACCGCCAGTAACTACACCGTCAGCGCGGCGGTGAGCGACAAAGCCGGAAACCCGGCCTCCGTTAACCACAATCTGACCGTTGATACTTCCGTTCCGCTCGTCACCATCAACACGGTAGCGGGCGATGATGTCATCAATGCCACAGAACACGCCCAGGCGCAGATTATCAGCGGCTCCGCCACTGGCGCGGCAACCGGTAGCACCGTCACGGTGACTATCGGCACAAATACCTTTACCACCGTGCTGGATGCCAGCGGTAACTGGAGTGTCGGCGTACCGGCAAGCGTCGTCTCGGCGCTGGCGAACGGTACGGTCACCATTAACGCCAGTGTCACCGATGCCGCCGGAAACAGCGGCAGCGCCACCCATCAGGTGACGGTCAATACCGGTCTGCCATCAATTACCTTTAACGCCATCAGCGGCGATAACGTTTTGAACGCCGATGAAAAAGGCCAGCCGTTGACCATCAGCGGCAGCAGCTCCGGGCTGGCGACCGGCGCACAGGTGACCGTCACGCTTAACGGTCATAACTACAGTGCCACCACCGACGCAGCAGGCAACTGGACGTTAACCGTACCAGCGAGCGATCTGGCAGCCTTAGGTCAGGCCAACTATACCGTCAGCGCCAGCGCCACCAGTGCAGTGGGCAACACGGTCAGCAGCCAGGCAAATTTACTGGTCGACAGCGGCCTGCCGGGCGTCACCATCAACACCGTGGCGGGCGACGATATTATCAACGCCGCTGAAGCGGGCGCCGATCAAACCATCAGTGGGGCGGTGACCCGCGCCGCCGCAGGCGATACGGTTACTGTCACGCTGGGTGGCAATACTTATACTGCACAAGTTCAGGTCGATTTAAGCTGGAGCGTCAGCGTTCCGGCAGCCGATCTCCAGGCACTGGGCAATGGCGATTTGACCATTAACGCTTCGGTCACCAACGCCAGTGGCAACACCGGCAGCGGCACGCGGGATATCAACATTGATGCCAATCTGCCGGGGCTGCGCGTCGATACCGTGGCGGGCGATGATATCGTCAACAGCATCGAACACGGGCAGGCGCTGGTGATCACCGGCGGCAGTAGCGGCCTGAATACCGGCGCAGCGCTGACGGTCACCATCAACGGCGTGGCCTATGCCGCCACGGTACAGGCGGACGGTAGCTGGAGCGTAGGCATTCCGGCGGCGAACGTCAGCACCTGGCCTGCGGGGCCGTTAACCGTTGAAGTCGTCGGCCAGAGCAGCGCCGGAAATCCGGTCAACGTCAGCCATCCGTTCACCGTCGATTTAACGGCGGTAGCTATCAGCATCAACACCGTTGCCAGCGATGATGTGATTAACGCCGCCGAAAAAGGCACCGACCTGACCCTTTCCGGCAGCACCAGCGGGATTGCAAGCGGGCAAACCGTTACTGTCACCTTTGGCGGCAAAACTTACACCGCAAGCGTCGCCGCTAACGGGAGCTGGAGCGTAACGGTTCCGGCGGCGGATCTGGCAACTCTGCCAGACGGCGCGGCGAACGTGCAGGCCAGCGTGAGCAGCGCGAGCGGCAATAACGCCTCGGCAACCCATGCGTACAGTGTTGATGCCAGCGCGCCGACGCTCACCATTAACACCATCGCCAGCGACGATATCCTTAACGCCACGGAGGCGGGAAGCCCGCTCACCCTCAGCGGCACCAGCACCGCCGAAACCGGGCAGACGGTCACCGTCACCCTCAACGGCGCAACCTACACCGGGAATGTACAGGCGGACGGTAGCTGGAGCGTCAGCGTCCCTACTTCAGCCTTAGGCGCGCTGACCGCAAGCAATTACACCGTCAGCGCCACGGTCAACGACAAAGCGGGCAACCCCGGTAACGCCAGCCATAATCTGGCGGTAGACACCACCGCGCCGGTTCTCACCATTAACACCGTGGCGGGCGATGACATCATCAACGATGCTGAACACGCGCAGGCGCTGGTGATTTCCGGCACCAGCACTGGCGGAGAAGCGGGCGACGTGGTGAGCGTTGTGCTCAACGGCAAAACCTACACCACCACGCTGGACGCCTCCGGTAACTGGAGCGTCGGTGTACCGGCGGCGGATGTGGCGGCGCTGGGTAGCGGTGCACAGACCATCACCGCCAGCGTCAGCGATCGGGCGGGCAACAGCGACGACGCCAGCCGCACCGTGACCGTCAGCCTCAGCGCGCCAGTGATTGGCATCAACACCATCGCGGGCGATGACGTGATCAACGCCACTGAAAAAGGATCGAATCTGGCGCTTTCCGGCACCAGCGATCAACCTGCGGGCACGGCGATCACCGTTACGCTGAATGGACAAAACTACAGCGCCACCACCGATGCCTCCGGCAACTGGAGCGTTACCGTGCCCGCCTCGGCGGTCAGTGCGCTGGGCGAAGCCACCTACAGCGTGACGGCGAGCGTCACCAACGCCCAGGGCAACAGCAGCACCGCCAGCCATAACGTGCAGGTCAATACCGCGCTGCCGGGCGTAACCATTAATCCGGTGGCAACGGACGACATTATCAACGCCGCTGAAGCAGGCAGTGCACAAACTATCAGCGGCCAGGTAACCGGTGCGGCGGCGGGCAGCACCGTCACCGTTACGCTGGGCGGCAAAACCTACAGCGTCACCGTCCAGCCAGATTTAAGCTGGAACGTGAGCGTGCCTGCCGCCGACTGGCAGGCGCTGGGTAACGGTGAGTTAACCGTTAACGCCTCGGTCACCAACGCTGTTGGCAACACCGGCAGCGGCACGCGCGATATCACCATTGACGCCAGTCTGCCAGGTCTGCGAGTCGACACCGTTGCAGGCGATGATGTGGTCAATATCATCGAACATGGTCAGGCGCAGGTGATTTCCGGCAGCAGCTCCGGCTTTGCCGCAGGCACGGCGCTGACGGTGGTGATTAATAATCAAACTTACGCTGCAACGGTGCTGGCGAACGGCAACTGGAGCGTCGGCGTTCCGGCGGCGGATGTCAGCAACTGGCCTGCGGGAACGCTGAACATTAGCGTTAGCGGCGCGAACAGTGCCGGAACGCAAACCAGTATTACCCATCCGGTGACCGTTGATCTCACTGCCGTCGCCATCAGCATTAACACCATTACCAGCGATGATGTGATTAACGCTGCCGAAAAAGGCGCGGCGTTAACGCTCTCCGGCAGCACGTCCGGTGTTGAAGCGGGGCAAATCGTTACCGTTACCTTTGGCGGCAAAACTTACAGCGCCACGGTGGCGGCAAACGGTAGCTGGAGCACCACCGTTCCGGCCGCGGATATGGCGGCTCTGCGTGATGGCGATGCCAGCGCCCTGGTGCGGGTGACTAACGTCAACGGCAACAGCGCCACGGCAACGCATGAATACAGCGTCGATAGCGCCGTGCCAATGGTGACCATCAACACCATTGCCAGCGATAACATCATCAATGCCAGCGAAGCGGCGGCGGGCGTAACGGTTTCCGGCACCAGCACCGCGGAAACGGGGCAGACGCTCACCGTCACGCTAAACGGCACTACCTACCAGACCACGGTGCAGGCGGATGGTAGCTGGAGCTTAACGCTGCCTGCCAGCGCCTTAACCACGCTTGCTAATAATGGTTACACCCTGACTGCCACGGTCAGCGATCTGGCGGGTAATCTTGGCAGCGCCAGCAAAGGCGTAACCGTCGATACCACCGCGCCGGTGATTAGCTTTAATACCGTGGCGGGCGATGATGTGATTAACAACGTTGAACACACTCAGGCGCAGATTATCAGCGGCACCGCTACGGGCGCGGTAGCGGGCGACCGCCTGGTAGTGACCATCGCCGGGCAGCAGTATGTCACCAGCACCGATGCCAGTGGCAACTGGAGCGTCGGCGTGCCTGCCAGCGTGATTTCCGGCCTTGCGGACGGCACGGTAACCATCAGCGCCACCATCACCGACAGCGCAGGCAACAGCAGCACCCAGACGCACAACGTGCAGGTGAATACGGCGGCGGTGTCACTTTCGGTCAGTACCATCAGCGGCGATAACCTCATTAACGCCGCCGAAGCAGGCAGTGCGCTGACCCTGAGTGGCACCGGAACGAACTTTGCCACTGGCACCGTAGTCACCGTGTTGCTTAACGGCAAAGGTTATAGCGCCACCATTCAAAGCAACGGGAGCTGGAGCGTGAATGTGCCTGCGGCAGACGTCGCCGCACTAGCCGATGGCACCAGCTACACGGTCAGCGCCTCCGCCCAGGACAGCGCCGGAAACAGCGCTACGGCTTCGCGCAGCGTGGCGGTAGATCTCACCGCGCCGGTGATCAGCATTAATACCGTTTCGACGGACGACCGACTCAACGCCGCTGAACAGCAGCAGCCGTTAACCCTTAACGGCTCGACCAGCGCGGAAGTGGGACAGACGGTCACCGTCACCTTTGGCGGCAAAACCTACACCGCCACGGTTGCCGCCAATGGCACCTGGGCGCTGAACGTGCCTGCGGCGGATCTGGCAGCGCTCGGGCAGGGCGCGCAGACCATCACCGCCAGCGTGAACGATCGTGCAGGCAATCCCGGTCAAACCACGCACGCCCTGACCGTCGACACCACTGCGCCGACGGTCACCATCGCCACCGTGGCGGGTGACGATATTATCAACAACGCCGAGCAGCTTGCCGGGCAGACCATCAGCGGCACCACCACCGCCGAAGTCGGCCAGACGGTGACCGTCACCTTTAACGGTCAGAGCTGGAGCGCAACAGTTGGCAGCGGCGGAAGCTGGTCGGTATTTATTCCGGCGCAACAGTTTGCCGGATTAAGCGACGGCAGCTACACCATTAGCGCGTCGGTCAGCGATCGGGCCGGAAACCCCGGCAGCGCCAGCCGTGGCGTGACGTTGAACGGCGACGTCCCCACCGTCACCATCAACACCTTCGCGGGCGATGATGTGGTGAATGCGGCGGAACACGGCTCGTCACTGGTTATCAGCGGCACCACCACCGCGCCGGTCGGGCAGACGCTGACCCTGACTTTAAACGGCAAAACCTACACTACCACCGTGCAGACCGGCGGTAGCTGGAGCTACACCCTCGGCAGCGCCGATGTCACCGCGCTGGCGGACGGCAACGCCTACGTGATTAACGCCTCGGTGAGCAACAACATTGGCAACACCGGCAGCAGCAATCACACCATTACCGTTGATCTCAGCGCCCCGGCGATGGGGATTAATGTCGATTCTCTGCAAGCCGATACCGGCCTTAGCGCCAGCGACTTTATCACCAGCGTCAGCCCGGTGGTGGTCAACGGATCGCTGACCGCCGCGCTTGCCAGTAACGAGACGGCGCAAATCAGTATCGACGGCGGCGCAACCTGGAGCACGCTCACCGTCACTGGCACAACCTGGCGCTATAACGACAGCCGCACGCTGACTGATGGCAATTATCTCTATCAGGTGCGGGTCATTGATGCGGCGGGTAACGTCGGCGCGACTGACAGCCAGAATGTGGTGATCGACACCATCGCGCCAGATCCAGCGGTGAAAACCATCGCCATTAGTGCGATCACCACCGATACCGGCCTGATCACTAACGATTTTGTCACCAGCGACACGACGCTTGCGGTGAGCGGCTCGCTGGGGGCGACGCTGGCTGCCGGTGAGTTCGCACAAATCAGCATCGACGGCGGCACCACCTGGCAGAACCTGTCGGTAAGCGGTTTGACTTGGACGTACCTTGACGGGCGCACGCTGACCGACGGCAACTACAACTACCAGGTGCGGGTTATCGACACCGCCGGAAATATCGGCGCGACCGCCAGCCAGATAGTCACCGTGGACACCAGCGCGCCGCTGGCGAGCAAAACCATCACCATTGCGGGCATTAGCGATGACACCGGTTTAAGCAGCAGCGATTTTGTTACCCGCGACACCACACTGACCGTGCGCGGGACGCTCGGCGCAACGCTTGCCGCCGATGAACGGGCGCAAATCAGCCTCGACGGCGGCGTTACCTGGGCCACTTTAACCGTTATCGGCACCAACTGGAGCTATGCCGATGGTCGCACACTGACCGACGGCACCTGGAACTACACGGTGCGGGTGGTGGATCTGGCGGGGAACGTCGGGCAGACCGCGACGCAAAACGTGGTGGTTGACACCACCAGCCCGGAAGCGGAAAAAAGCATCACCATTACCGGCATCAGCGATGACACCGGAGCCAGCAGCAGCGATTTTATTACCAGCGACACCACGCTTACCGTGCGCGGCGTACTGGGCGCGGTGCTCGGCGCTAACGAGTTCGCGCAAATCAGTACCGACAACGGCGCAACCTGGGTGAACGTGACGCTGGCGGCAGACGGCCTGAACTGGACATACGCTGATGGGCGCACGTTGACTAACGGCACGACAACCTGGCAGGTGCGGGTGGTCGATCTGGCAGGCAACGTTGGCGCAACGGGCAGCCAGTCAGCGCAGATTGACACCGTTAACCCGGCGCAGGTGCTCACTATAGCCAGCATCAGCACCGATACGGGGAGTTCGGCAACCGACTTTATCACCAGCGATACCACGCTCACGCTGACCGGCTCGCTGGGGGCGGGGCTTGCCAGCGGCGAAGTAGCGCAGATTAGCCTTGATGGCGGCGCGACCTGGACCACGCTCACCACCAACGGCACGCAGTGGACTTACACCGACAGCCGTACATTGACCGATGGCAGCTACGTTTACCAGGTGCGGGTGCTGGATCTGGCGGGAAATACCGGCCCGGTGGTGTCGAAAACGGTGGTGGTCGATACGATTAACCCCACCGCCACGCCGACTATTGTGTCGTATACCGATGATGTCGGGCAGCGACAGGGGACGTTAAGCAGTTCGCAGGCCACCGACGATACCACGCCACTGCTGAACGGCGTGCTCTCCGGCCCGCTGGCCAGCGGCGAAGTGGTTTACCTCTACCGCAATGGCCTGCTGTTAGGCGCGGTGACGATGGTCGGCGCGCTGAACTGGACCTACAGCGACAGCGGGCTGGTCAGTGGTGCCTATACCTACAGTGCGCGAGTAGTGGATCTGGCAGGGAATATCACCTCCTCCAGTGATTTTGTTCTGACGGTGGATACCTCTATTCCGACCACGCTGGCGCAAATCACCAATCAAACCACGCGTGACACCACGCCGATTATCAGCGGCGTAATCACCGCCGCGCTTGCAAGCGGGCAGTATGTCGAAGTGGTGGTCAACGGCAAAACCTACACCTCGCAGCCGGGCGGCGCGGTGGTAGTCGACCCGGCACACAATACCTGGTATGTGCAACTGCCGGATACCGATGTGCTGGCTGCGTCCGCAACCGCTTATAACGTCACCGCGCAGGTGAAAAGCTCGGCGGGCAACGGCAACACCGCTAACGTCAGCAACGGCACGGTAACGGTCAACGCGGCAATTGATTACACGCCAGCCTGGACGACCGCCAATAAAACAACGGCCTGGGGGCTGACCTACGGCCTCGACAACCACGGGATGTGGACGGTGCTGGCGAACCAGCAAATTATGCAATCAACCGACCCGTTAACCTGGTCGAAGACCGCACTGACGCTGGTGCAAAGTGGTAACAACTACGCCACCAGTTCAATTGCCGATTACGATCGTAACGGCACGGGCGATCTGTTTATTACCCGCGATGACTACGGTACGGGCTATATCAACGGCTTTACCAATAACGGCGACGGCACCTTCTCCAGCGCGATTCAGGTGAACGTCGGCACCCTGACGTGGTACGGCTCGATTGTGGCGTTTGATAAAGAGGGCGACGGCTATCTCGATTTCTGGATTGGCGACGCCGGGGGGCCAGACTCCAACACCTTCCTGTTGAATAACGCGGGCACCCTGGTAGGCAACTCTACCGTTGCCAACAACGGCGGGAGCGCCACGGTCGGCGGGGCGGTAACGGGGTATCTTTCGCTCAACGAAGGTTCCGGCGTTGATCTTAACAATGACGGCAGGGTAGACCTGGTTCAGCACACTTTCAACCTGAATAACTTCTACACACTTTCGTCGCTTATCAGCCAGGGCAACGGCACGTTTGTCTGGGGACAGAACACCATCAACACCTTCCTCAGCACGGCGGGCAGCGGCGGTAACTCGACGTCTGTCTCCATGACGTGGGCGGATTTCGATGGCGACGGCGATATGGATCTCTTCCTGCCCGCCAGCCAGGGAAGGGCAAACTTCGGTTCGCTAATGATCAACACTAACGGCGTGCTGGGTAGCCCGGTGGCAGTAGGTGCCACGGCGACGACCTACGCCAGCCAGTTTAGCCTCGCGGTAGACTGGAACCATGACGGCCTGATGGATATCGCCCGTATCGCCCAGACCGGACAATCCTACCTTTACACCAATGTTGGCGGAGCCAGTAACTGGACGCAGTCGGTACTCGGCGGCAGCCAGAGCGGCACTACCAGCGGCGTGGCGGCAATGGACTACGACTGGGACGGCGCGGTGGATGTACTGGTGACCAAACAGTCGGGCAGCGTGTTCCTGATCCGCAACACCAACACGGTGAGCTACGGCACCTCGCTGCATCTGCGCATCACCGATCCCAACGGCATTAACGTCTATTACGGCAATACCGTAAAACTGTACAACTCGGCGGGTGTGCTGGTCGCCACGCAAATCATCAACCCGCAGTCGGGGATGGGGGTTAACGACACCTCGGCGCTGGTCAATTTCTACGGGCTGAATGCCGGAGAAACCTACAACGCCGTGCTGATCAAATCCACTGGCGCGACTGCCAGCAATATTGACCAGACGGTGAATACCACCTGGGGCGGCTTACAGGCCACCGATGCTTCTCACGCTTACGATCTCAGCGCCGAAGCAGGCATCGCGAGCAATAACGGCAAGTTCGTCGGCACCGGCTATAACGATACCTTCTTTGCCACCGCAGGCACCGACACTTACGATGGCTCCGGCGGCTGGGTGTACAGCTCTGGCACCGGAACCTGGCTGGCGAACGGCGGGATGGACGTGGTTGATTTCCGGCTTTCGACGGTGGGCGTGACCGCTAACTTAAGCAGCACCGCCGCCCAGGCCACCGGTTTTAACACCTCGACATTTACCAATATTGAAGGCATTTCCGGATCGAATTTTAACGACACTCTGACCGGCAGCACGGGCGATAACCAACTGGAAGGGCGCGGCGGTAACGACACGCTCAATATCGGCAACGGCGGTCACGACACCTTGCTCTATAAACTGCTCAACGCCAGCGACGCCACCGGCGGCAACGGTTCGGACGTGGTGAATGGCTTTACGGTAGGGACATGGGAAGGTACCGCCGACACCGATCGCATTGATATTCGTGAACTGTTACAGGGCAGCGGCTACACCGGAAACGGCAAAGCCAGCTACGTCAACGGTGTGGCGACGCTGGATGCACAGGCCGGAAACATCAGTGATTTTGTCAAAGTTACCCAGAGCGGCAGCGACACCATCGTGCAGATCGACCGCGATGGCACGGGCGGCAATTTTGCAACAGCTAACGTGGTCACGCTGACGGGCGTGCATACCGACCTCGCCACTTTACTGGCGAATCATCAGTTGATGGTGGTGTAGATAATGAAAAAAAATGCCCAGTCCGTGGAAGCCTGGCTGGAGGCGATGATCGCCGTGGCGCGCTATTATCGCCTTGATTTTTCTCAGGAGAACGTGCGCGCAACCGTCAACTGGGAGCGCGATAGTAAGCGGGAGGAGTTACTCACCGACATGGCGCGGCAGTTGGGGATGGGGCTGCGGCTGGTCGAGTTCTCCGCCGATTCGCTTAACCCCTGGCGGTTGCCGCTGATCGCGGTATTTGATAATCAGCAGATTGGCGTAATCACCCGCCGCGACAATCACGACAATATCAGCGTTCAGTTCAGCGGTGACGAAGGGCTGGAAACCACGCTTAACGTCGCGGATATCGAAGACAATATCGTCGAACTGGCGCTACTTCGCCCACTCAGCGCCATCCCCGATGCGCGGGTGGATGACTATATTCGCCCGTATCAGGCGAACTGGTTCTGGAGTCTGTCGCTGAAAGACTGGCGGCGCTACGGCGATATTATGCTGGCCTCACTGGTGGCGAACGTGCTGGCGCTGGCGGCGATGATTTTCTCGATGCAGGTTTACGACCGCGTCGTTCCGGCGCAATCGTACCCGACGCTGTGGGTGCTGTTCGCCGGGGTGATGATGGCGATTCTGTTTGAGTTCTGTATGCGCATGGTGCGCACGCACCTTTCCGATGTGATCGGCAAGCGGGCAGATCTGCGTATTTCGGATCGCGTTTTTGGTCACGCATTACGGCTGAAAAACAACGTGCGCTCGAAATCCACCGGATCGTTTATCTCGCAGATCCGCGAACTGGAATCGGTGCGGGAGCTTATTACTTCCACCACCATCGGCGCGGTGGCGGACTTGCCGTTCTTCCTGCTGTTTGTTTTTATTCTGTGGATGATCGGCGGCTGGCTGGTGCTGGTGGTTTTGCTGGCGCTGCCATTACTGGTGATCCCCGGTCTGCTGATTCAACGCCCGCTGGCGCGGCTGGCGAACGAAGGGATGCGCGAGTCGGCGGTACGCAACGCGACGCTTGTGGAAGCCGTGCAGTCGATTGAAGACATTAAACTGTTGCGCGCCGAGCAGCGTTTTCAGAATCAGTGGAATCACACCAACGATGTGGCCTCGTCCATCAGCATGAAGCAACGTTTTCTCACCGGACTGCTGCTCACCTGGACCCAGGAAGTGCAATCCATCGTCTACGTGGTGGTGTTGTTGGTGGGCTGCTTTATGGTGATGAACGGCGACATGACCACCGGCGCGCTGGTCGGGACGACGATCCTGGCTTCGCGCACCATCGCGCCGCTGTCGCAGATATCCGGCGTGCTCTCACGCTGGCAGCAGGCGAAAGTGGCGCGTAACGGCCTTGATGAACTGATGAAGCGCCCGGTGGATCAGCCGGAACACGGCAAACTGGTGCATAAAGCGGTGCTGCACGGTAATTATCAGTTCAGCAACGCGGTGTTTTATTACGACGAAGAAGACAAGATTGCCGATGTGGCGATTGGCAAACTCAATATTCAGGCCGGTGAGAAAATCGCCATTCTTGGGCGCAACGGCGCGGGTAAGTCAACACTATTGCAAATGCTCGCCGGAATGCGTATCGCCCAGCAGGGACAGGTGCTGCTGGATAACATCAGCATCGGGCAGCTTGATCCGGCAGATCTGCGCCGCGACATGGGGCTGCTCAGCCAAACCGGGCGACTGTTCTTCGGCTCGCTGCGGGAAAACCTCACCATGGGGATGCCGGAAGCCAGTGATGAAGATATCGAACGCGCGTTAACCCTCAGCGGGGCGCTGCCCTTTGTACAGAAGCAGAAAAACGGCCTCAACTACATGATTCAGGAAGGGGGATTTGGTCTTTCTGGCGGTCAGCGGCAAACGCTGCTGTTGGCGCGGCTACTTATCTCTCAACCCAATATTGTCCTGCTTGACGAACCCAGCGCCTCGCTGGATGAAATGGCGGAAGCGCATTTAATCGAACAACTGAAACAGTGGATTGGACATCGCACGCTGATTATCGCCACTCACCGCACGGCGATGCTGCAACTGGTGGACCGCATTATCGTGATGGATCAGGGGCGGATTGTCATGGACGGTGCGAAAGAGGCCATTTTGCGTGAGCAGGGCGAACCCACGGCGCGACGCGTGGTGTTACAGGAGAAGAATAAGGGGTCTGCCGCATGAACGGACAAATGCAATACAACCGTGGCCTTAATGAACCGCATCTGCCGCGATCGGCGCTGGCAGTTCGCGTTACCGCAGTGATGCTGCTCTGTTTTCTCGGCTGGGCGTGGTATTTCCAGCTTGATGAAGTGACTACCGGCAGCGGCACCGTAGAACCTTCCGGGCGCGAACAGGTGGTGCAGTCGCTGGAAGGCGGCATTTTGTATCATCTCGACGTGAAGGTGGGCGATATTGTCGAACAGGGTCAGCCACTGGCGCAGCTTAACCGCACCAAAACTGAATCCGACGTACAGGAAGCGATGTCGCGGCTGTACGCAGCGCTGGCAACCTCGGCGCGGTTGCGGGCGGAAGTCAGCAATAAACCGCTGGTGTTCCCTGACGAACTGAATAAATTTCCCGAACTTATCGAATCCGAAACGGCGTTATACAACACCCGCCGTGAAGGGTTAAGCAAAGCCACCACCGGACTGACGCAAGGGATTAGTCTGGTCAATCGTGAACTGGCAATGACCCAGCCGCTGGTGAAACAAGGGGCGGCGAGCAACGTGGAAGTGCTGCGTTTACAGCGCCAGGCTAATGAACTGGAAAACAAACTTAACGACGTGCGTACACAGTATTACGTTCAGGCGCGGGAAGAGTTAGCAAAAGCCAATGCGGAAGTGGAAACCCAGCGCTCGGTGATCCGTGGGCGGGAAGATTCTCTCACCAGGCTCAACTTTACCGCGCCGGTACGTGGCATTGTCCAGGACATTGACGTTACCACAGTTGGCGGCGTCATCGCCCCCGGTGGTAAACTGATGACTATCGTGCCGCTGGATGAGCAACTGCTGATTGAGGCAAAAATCTCCCCGCGCGATGTGGCATTTATCCATCCGGGGCAAAAATCGCTGGTGAAAATAACCGCTTACGATTACTCCATCTACGGCGGCTTGCCAGGAGAAGTGGCGGTGATCTCACCGGACACCATTCAGGATGAAGTGCGGCGCGATGTTTATTACTATCGGGTGTACATTCGCACCTTCAGCAACCATCTGGAAAATAAACATAAACAACAGTTTCCGATATTCCCAGGTATGGTCGCGACAGTAGATATCCGCACGGGCAAAAAGAGCGTGCTGGATTATCTGTTGA
Organism: Escherichia sp. KTE96; assembly: GCF_000408525.1. Classification (NCBI taxonomy): domain Bacteria; kingdom Pseudomonadati; phylum Pseudomonadota; class Gammaproteobacteria; order Enterobacterales; family Enterobacteriaceae; genus Escherichia; species Escherichia sp. KTE96. The sequence goes on from NZ_KE137149.1 coordinate 1,677,016, forward strand.
AACCCTTTAACAAAGCACAGGAGGCGTTGCGCGAACGATGAACATTAGCGATGTGGCAAAAATTACCGGCCTGACCAGCAAAGCCATCCGCTTCTATGAAGAGAAGGGATTGGTGACACCGCCAATGCGCAGCGAAAACGGCTATCGCACCTACACGCAGCAACATCTCAACGAACTGACGTTACTGCGCCAGGCGCGCCAGGTGGGCTTTAACCTAGAAGAGAGCGGAGAGCTGGTGAACCTGTTTAACGATCCGCAGCGACACAGCGCCGACGTAAAACGGCGCACGCTGGAGAAAGTGGCGGAGATCGAACGGCATATTGAGGAATTGCAAGCCATGCGCGACCAGTTGCTGGCGCTGGCAAACGCCTGCCCCGGCGATGACAGCGCCGATTGCCCGATTATCGAAAATCTCTCCGGCTGCTGCCATCATCGGGCGGGGTGAAAAATCAGTTAATCCCCGTTTGCACAGAAAGAATATGCTGCAAACTTTCTACCATAATGCGTCCCGACTGAAATAAACCTTCCTGGATTGCGTTGCTGGCATTAACAGCGTGAACCAGGGAGGCTAATAAAACAACTTGTAAGAACGCAAAGATAAATGCACCAATAATCATAATATGCATCAGAGTTGGTTTTTTTTCATTCTTCATTTTAAATAGCCCACAAACTGGCCTTCCTTCATTAATGCGACTTTCCCTGTATGGTGATAAACAATCACGTTATAAAGACCAGACTGGTATACGGTGGCATCTTTATTATCTTCATCAATCGCGCATAATGAATCATTGAGATAAGCAAAGTTTTTACTGCTCATTCTAAAGGTGAGACCAAAACCTTTATAAATGGATTTTTTAGCGGCCTGGGCGTGTTGTGCGGCTTCTGCGTTCTTATAAGCCTGCGCCTCGGATGCACTTAAAATAGCCGCCTGGCGCTGCTGTTCTGCAAGATAACAGGTGTCATGGCTGACGCCCTGCGCCTGGCAATCTGCGATACGGGAAGTGGGGGAGCTACAGCCAGCCAGTAAGATAATAGTCAGCAGGGAAAACGATTTAATGGTGCTATTCATCATTATTAACCTTAAAGAATTGAGAAATATTGCGAATAAGAAATCGCTATAAAATTTAGAAAGAATATCCCACGCCGACACCCGCGCCGAAATCAGATTGTGTGTCTGCAGAGACACCCGCTTTAATTACTGTATGAATTCCAGCGTTAAACGAAGCACCGACAGATACCGCAGATTCATTATTAAATGTACCCGCTCCGGCAGACACCATCATAAAATCACCTGTCTTAACCTGAGGCTGTGAAGCAATAGCGACGGCTGACGCGATACCTGCATTAGCTTCTTTACGGTTATCTTCCACCTCATGTTTCAACGAACTGAAATTGTTATTGAGTGAATTGATTTGTTGGCTGTTATCTGCGACACGTTTTTGGGTATTTGTTAACTGCTGATGCGTTTGGGTTACGTCTTGTGTCAGGCTGTCAATTTGTTCATGTGTTTGGGTTGAATCTTGTGCCAGACGCTGAATTTGCTCCCCGTATTGCACGCTGTCGATATGCTGCTGCGTTGCCTGGTTGGTTGTGAGGGTATCTATTCTTTGTTTTTGTTCTGCTGTGGTACGTGTATTAGCGTCATTTTGTGCGGCCAGCCTGGCGTTAACCATCTCCTGATAATGTGCGCTGGTGCGGGCATCGCCAAGTGCGGAAACCGTTTTTTGTGTAGTGTCGAGTTGTTGCTGCTGTGCATCGGTAGCGGCTGTCTGTCTGGCGTCGATCATGCTCTGATAACGGGCGGCAGTCTGTACATCGCCAGTGGCGGCAACGGTTTTCTGGGTTTCGTCGAGTTGTTGCTGCTGAACGGCAATATCGTTACGGTTCTGCTCGATATTGTTTTTGTTTTCAGTCACGGTACCAGAAAGTTTGACGCCGTTCATCAGTGCGGTGTTGGCGTTAATGTTGGCATGGTCAGCCGCTGACTGAGCATGTACGACATCGCCTTTCAAGGTGCTGACATCAGACTGCACGACCGAGACATCATTGCGGGTGTCGGCAATGGCGACTTTATTAGCATCAATATCCGTCTGCGCCACCATAATGGCATGATGCGCGTCATCGGCTTTCAGCGATGCCCAGTTGGCTGTGTGCTGCGCGTTCTGAATGGCGGTATCCTGCCCGTTGTCGCGGTCGAGCTGCGCTTGATTGGTTATCGGGTTCAGCGTACTGGTGGGCTGTACGGGAGAGGCGGCTGTATCATCGGCTTTCTGAGGCGTTGTAGTTTTGTAATTATGTGCAATTAGATAATTTTGTGTAGCAGCACTGTTCCCTGTCCTTTCTAAAAATCGACCAATTTTCTGATCAATTTCCATTTGCGACATTCCTGGCTGGATTGCCGCTAATTCTGTCGCTGCTGCCTCAACAGTATCACCCGCAAACGCAGATGGACTTACCGCGGTAGCAACAACAACAGCCAGTAAAGACAACTTTACAGATTTCATGCATTTTTTCTCGATCAAAGTAAGTCACGTTTATTGTTCTAAAGAAAACAAATATTGTTTCTATAAGAAATAATATGTGTTGCAGTTTGAACGAAATCTACGCCGCCATTTGTGTGATGTAAAGCGCATTTTTATGCGATGTAAGCGTAAACACTAGCCAAAAGAAACATTGGTTGTTTCTTATATAAATAATTATGAAGTTCATTTCGTGCTATTTCCTTGTAAAAAAGAGTAACGACTTGTTTTTATAAGCGAAATAAATTCCGTTTCTGGGCTAAACGTGAAGAGGTTCCTGATGTGTGCTAGAATGCGTTTCTTTGATAAATCTCAATTTTTAAGAGGTTTACGCCAGGCAGGGAAATTAAATGAATGAATTTGAGAAGATTTTTAATGAAATGAATCTGGACAGGGCGCTACTCCCCATCCTTTTTCGTTCGAATCGTTCCACGGTGTGGAAGTATTTAAGCGGCGATAGTACGGCTCCTGCCTCTGCTATGTCGCTGATCATGCTGTTGCAGTTGATCCAGAAGAGAAACCCCGATCTGTTAGCCGAATGGTTAACGCTTTCTGATTTTACCATTCCGCCAGAAGTGTACCTGGACCAGCCTGATTACTGGAAAGGGTGGGTGTATACCCAACATAAGGTCAATAAAAACGTCCTGGAATATCTAAAAAAACACTATCCGGATGAAGACCAAAAAAGTATGAGTAAAGGCCGGGAAGAGTAATTTTGCCTCTACTCGGCTATATGCCGGATGCGGCGTAAACGCCTTATCCGGCCTACGATTCGGGCATATTTTTGTAGGCCTGATAAGACGCGTCAGCGTCGCATCA
>NZ_KE137149.1:1680693-1689162 GCF_000408525.1 Escherichia sp. KTE96
TGATAAGACGCGTCAGCGTCGCATCAGGCGATGACCGCACGGATGATCAATGTTATCCCTTCAATCGCAATCACCTCAACATGCGTGCCCGCACCTAAATCTTCGCTGGCGCTGACCGGCCATGAACTGTCGCCAACGCGCATATGGCCACGCCCGTTGACCAGCGGCGTTTCCAGCACAAAACGACGACCAATTAACTGTTGTCCGCGTTGGTTTAGATGACTATCGCTGTGCTTTTGTTCGCGTACCCGCCGCGACAGCCATTTCCACCACAGCCAGGCGGCGAGTAACGTCAGAACAGCAAACATCACCCCTTGCCATTCCCAACCCAGCGGCAGTAGCCAGACCACCAGACCAGTAATCACCGCCGCGACACCGCTCCACAGCAGATAACCATTGCCGCCCAGCATCTCGGCCGCCAGCAGCAAACCACCGAGACTCAGCCAGAAAATATGCGGGTGGACTACCAGCAACGCGATCATGATTTAGCCCGCTCGCTGGCGCTGTCTTTCACCAGTTCGGCAATCCCGGCAATCGACCCCATCAGACTACTGGCGTCTAATGGCATCATTACCACTTTGCTGTTACTGGACGACCCGATCTGCTGTAACGCTTCGGTGTATTTCTGCGCCACGAAGTAGTTCACCGCCTGAATATCGCCAGAGGCAATGGCTTCAGACACCATTTGGGTGGCGCGGGCTTCCGCTTCGGCGGAACGTTCACGCGCTTCGGCCTGTAAAAAAGCCGACTGACGTTCGCCTTCCGCTTTCAGGATTTGCGATTGTTTTTCACCTTCCGCTTTGAGAATTTCCGCCTGGCGTATCCCTTCCGCTTCAAGGATGTAAGCGCGTTTGGTACGTTCCGCTTTCATCTGCGCGTTCATCGAAGAGATCAGCTCTGCCGGTGGGCGTACATCACGAATTTCTATGCGGGTGACTTTTATCCCCCACGGGTTAGTGGCTTCATCGACAATATGCAGCAGGCGCGAGTTAATGCTATCGCGCTGGGAGAGCATTTCATCCAGTTCCATCGAACCCAGTACGGTACGGATGTTGGTCATGGTCAGGTTAATGATTGCCAGCTCCAGATTGCTGACCTCATAAGCTGCGCGTGGGGCATCAATCACCTGAATAAAACAGACTGCGTCGATAGTCACGTTGGCGTTATCTTTCGAGATAACTTCCTGGGAAGGAATGTCGAGTACTTGTTCCATCATATTGATCTTGCGACCAATGCGATCCATAAACGGCACCACCAGGCTTAGCCCCGGTTGCAATGTTTTGGTATAGCGGCCAAAACGTTCCACCGTCCACTGATAGCCCTGCGGCACGATTTTGACGCCTGCGCCAACAATCACCAGCGCGACAAAAATAAGAATCGGGATAAAGATAAGCATCGGAAAAACCTCCTGTTGTACCGTCCATAATGAGCAAAGTTGCTGCTTGATTAAACAAATTATACCTGATTACTGAAAGGGAGTTCCCCCTTATTACTGTGGAGGATAAACTGTTTTTAGTAAAAATCAGAAAAAGGGATGGGTAATGCCGGAAAATAGTCTTTTGCTTCAGTTACACAACGTCGGATATCTGGCGGGTGATACGAAGATTCTTAATAACATTAATTTTTCGCTGCGAGCTGGCGAATTTAAGTTAATTACCGGCCCTTCCGGTTGCGGCAAAAGTACGCTGCTAAAAATAGTTGCTTCATTAATCAGTCCGACCAGCGGAACGTTACTGTTTGAAGGCGAGGATGTCAGCACACTAAAGCCGGAAATCTACCGCCAACAAGTTTCTTACTGTGCCCAGACGCCAACTCTGTTTGGCGACACAGTATACGATAACCTGATTTTTCCCTGGCAGATCCGTAACCAGCAGCCTGATCCGGCCATTTTTCTCGATTTTTTCGAACGCTTTGCTTTGCCGGATACCATCCTGACTAAAAATGTCTCCGAGCTTTCCGGTGGTGAAAAACAGCGCATCTCGTTGATTCGCAATCTGCAATTTATGCCGAAGGTATTATTACTCGACGAAATTACCAGTGCGCTGGACGAAAGCAACAAACGTAACGTCAATGAGATGATCCACCGTTATGTACGCGAGCAAAATATTGCTGTGCTGTGGGTGACACACGACAAAGATGAAATTAATCATGCGGATAAGGTAATTATGCTGCAACCGAATGCCGGAGAAATGCAGGAAGAACGCTATGAACACGCATAATATTACTAACGAGTCGTTGGCGCTGGCATTAATGCTGGTGGTGGTGGCAATCTTAATTAGCCATAAAGAAAAACTGGCGCTGGAGAAAGATATTCTCTGGAGCGTCGGGCGGGCGATAATCCAACTGTTCATCGTTGGCTATGTACTGAAATATATATTCAGTGTTGATGATGCCAGCCTGACATTATTGATGGTGTTATTTATCTGCTTTAATGCGGCGTGGAATGCGCAAAAACGGAGCAAATATATTACTAAAGCCTTTGTTTCGTCGTTTATTGCCATTACGGTGGGGGCGGGAATTACTCTGGCGGTGCTGATTTTATCGGGTTCGATTGAGTTTATCCCGATGCAGGTGATCCCTATCGCCGGGATGATTGCTGGTAATGCGATGGTTGCTGTGGGGCTGTGTTATAACAATCTCGGGCAGCGGTTTATCAGCGAACAGCAGCAAATCCAGGAAAAATTGAGTCTTGGTGCGACGCCGAAGCAGGCGTCTGCAATATTAATACGCGACAGTATTCGCGCGGCTTTAATTCCGACGGTCGATTCAGCAAAAACGGTTGGCTTAGTGAGTTTGCCGGGAATGATGTCCGGGTTGATATTTGCCGGGATTGATCCGGTGAAGGCGATTAAATATCAGATTATGGTGACTTTTATGTTGCTCTCGACCGCCAGTCTGTCGACCATTATTGCCTGCTATTTAACTTATCGTAAGTTTTATAATTCGCGCCACCAGTTGGTGGTGGCGCAATTGAAGAATAAATAATGCGATGCCTGATGCGACGCTGGCGCGTCTTATCGTGCCTACAAATCCGGGCAAGCGTCGCATCTCAACGAAATATCAATACAACAACGCATACAACTGACGGCGATATTTCGACGCCAGCGCATCACCTGTACCCAGTGCGGCGAGGATCTCCTGGAACGTCTTACGTGTCTGACCGTCTGCGGCGGTTAAATCTTTACGCAGATGCCCAAACAGTAACTCCAGCGCCTCTTCATTGCGCCCAACCTGATGCAGTTGCAGCGCCAGTTGCGTCGCCAGTGCAGCATCTTCTGGATTCTCTGCCACCTGTTGTTGCAACTGTTGAATTTCCGGCGTATCAGCCGCCTGCTTCAGCAGTTCGATTTGCGCCACCAGCCCCTGGTAGCGGGTGTCCTGATCCTGCAACGGGATGGTTTTCAGCACCGCTTCTGCATCTTCTGAACGGTTCAGTGCAATCAGCGTTTCTGCCAGTAGCAGACCGATTTCCCCGTTCTGATTCGACAACTGCCAGGCGTCTTTCAGCAGCGGCAGTGCGTCGGTGTAATTTCCTTCCTGCATCAGTTGCATCGCCTGCTGCGCTTTCAGTTCTTCTTCGCGCGGCAGCACTTTATCCAGCAGGGCGCGGATCGCTTCTTCCGGCTGCGGCCCCTGGAAGCCGTCTACCGGCTGACCGTTCTGGAACAGATACACGGTCGGAATAGCGCGCAGACCAAACTGGGAAGCAATCATCTGCTCCGCGTCACAATCCAGCTTCGCCAGAATAAATTGCCCGTTGTACTGCGCCGCGAGGCTTTCCAGAATCGGGGTTAACTGCAAACAGTGCTGGCTACGTTCAGACCAAAAATAGAACAGTACCGGCGTGGTCATCGACTGTTCAAGAACCTGTTGCAGGTTAGATTCGTTAATGTTGACAATATTTTGTACGGACATGGAGTCACTCTCTGTTGTCGATATTTTCTTTGACATGGGGGCTTAAGCGCGCGCTTCAACTCACCCCTGCAATATTTTGTCCATCACGCGCCCCGGCAGCAGGCGTTTAAGCACCATTACCGCCCAGGTAACCAGCGTCACCGGATAGCGTATTTTGGGCTTCTCGCTGATAAAAGCATGGCGCACTTTAGCCACAACTGCTTCCGGCCCCAATGTAAAACGGGCGGCAATGCCGGGGTTTTCGACCGGTTGATCGCTTTGCGTCTGGTTGACGTTGTCGGTGAAACGAGTACGAATAGGGCCTGGCTCAATCAGGCTGACCTTGATTCCGCTGTGGCGCAGTTCCATGCGCAGCGCGTCTGACCACGCCTCCAGCGCATATTTGCTGGCCGCATAAGCGCCGCGACCCGGCGTGGAGATTAATCCCATCACCGATGAGGTCATGACAATACGCCCTTCACCATGCGGCAACATGGCGGGTAACAGACGCATGGTGAGCTGATGTGCGCCGAAAAAGTTGGCGGAAAACTGCTGTTCCATCTGCGTGCGGCTGATGGTGGAAAGGGGGCCATACACGCCGAATCCGGCATTGTTAAAGATCCCATACAGACAATTATCGGTCAGGGCGATCACTTCGTCGGCTGCGCGATCAACACTTTCCGGTGAATCCAGATCGATCAACACGCCGGTTAATCCCATATTGTTCATGCGCTCAACATCATCCGGTTTCCGGCAACCTGCCAGTACATGAAAACCCTGGCGTTTTAATTCGAGCGCGCTTTCCAGGCCAATTCCACTGGAACATCCGGTAATTAAGACCGATTTTTGCATAACTTTACCTGTCAGGATCTCCGTTGCTTTATGAGTCATGATTTACTAAAGGCTGCAACTGCTTCGCCATCCAGTCGGCAATAAACGGCTGGGCGTCGCGGTTGGGATGAATACCGTCATCCTGCATCCATTGTGGTTTGAGGTAGACCTCTTCCATAAAAAAGGGCAGCAGCGGGACATCGAACTCTTTGGCGAGTTTGGGATAAATGGCGCTAAAGGCTTCATTATAACGGCGACCATAGTTTGCAGGCAGACGTATTTGCATTAACAATGGTTCAGCGTTGGCGGTTTTGACATCCTGCAAAATCTGGCGCAGCGTCTGCTCCGTTTGCTGCGGCTGAAAACCACGCAAACCGTCATTGCCGCCCAGTTCAACCAGCACCCAGCGCGGCTGATGCTGTTTCAGCAGAGCCGGAAGGCGCGCCAGCCCTTGTTGCGAGGTGTCGCCGCTGATGCTGGCGTTGACTACCGACGTTTTACTCTGCCACTTATCATTCAACAAGGCAGGCCAGGCCGCGCTGGCAGACATTCGATACCCGGCGCTCAGGCTATCACCCAGAATTAATAACGTGTCCGCTGCGGCGGCACGGAAAGTTAACAGGACCAGGAACAGGAAGGGCAAATGCCAGCGGAAAACATTGTTGAAGTTCATCATCTTAAGAAGTCCGTCGGTCAGGGGGAGCATGAACTCTCCATCCTCACCGGAGTTGAGCTGGTTGTCAAACGCGGCGAAACCATCGCGCTGGTGGGCGAGTCAGGGTCGGGTAAGTCAACCTTACTGGCGATCCTCGCCGGGCTGGATGACGGTAGTAGTGGTGAAGTGAATCTGGTGGGGCAACCGCTACATACTATGGATGAAGAAGCGCGGGCAACGTTACGCGCGAAGCATGTCGGCTTTGTTTTTCAGTCATTTATGTTAATTCCTACCCTTAATGCACTGGAAAATGTCGAACTTCCGGCGCTGCTGCGCGGTGAGAGTAGCGCGGAAAGTCGTAACGGTGCGAAAGCGTTGCTCGAACAGTTGGGGCTGGGTAAACGTCTTGATCATCTTCCGGCACAGCTTTCCGGTGGAGAGCAGCAACGGGTGGCGCTGGCGCGAGCTTTTAACGGTCGGCCTGATGTGCTGTTTGCCGATGAACCCACCGGCAACCTTGACCGCCAGACGGGCGATAAAATTGCCGACCTGCTGTTTTCCCTCAACCGTGAGCATGGCACCACCCTGATTATGGTGACCCACGACCTGCAACTGGCGGCACGCTGCGACCGCTGCTTACGGCTGGTGAACGGACAGTTGCAGGAGGAAGCATGATTGCACGTTGGTTCTGGCGCGAATGGCGCTCGCCGTCGCTGTTGATTGTCTGGCTGGCGTTAAGCCTGGCGGTGGCCTGCGTGCTGGCGCTGGGCAATATCAGCGATCGGATGGAGAAAGGTTTAAGCCAGCAAAGCCGTGAGTTTATGGCGGGCGATCGGGCGTTGCGCAGTTCGCGCGAAGTACCGCCAGCGTGGCTGGAAGAGGCGCAAAAGCGCGGCCTGAAAGTCGGCAAGCAGCTTACTTTTGCCACCATGACCTTTGCGGGCGACACGCCGCAACTGGCGAACGTCAAAGCGGTTGATGATATCTACCCGATGTATGGCGAGCTACAGACCAATCCTTCTGGACTAAAACCGCAACCGGGCAGCGTATTGCTGGCTCCACGGCTGATGGCGCTCCTGAATTTGAAAACGGGCGATACCATCGACGTGGGTGATGCCACGTTGCGCATTGCCGGAGAAGTGATTCAGGAGCCGGATTCCGGTTTTAATCCCTTCCAGATAGCCCCACGCCTGATGATGAATCTGGCAGATGTCGATAAAACAGGAGCCATACAGCCGGGAAGTCGGGTCACCTGGCGTTATAAATTCGGCGGCAACGAGAGCCAGCTCGACGGCTATGAGAAATGGTTGTTACCCCAGCTTAAACCCGAACAACGCTGGTACGGTCTGGAACAAGACGAAGGTGCGCTGGGGCGTTCGATGGAACGCTCGCAACAGTTCCTGCTGCTTTCGGCGTTGCTGACCTTGCTGCTGGCGGTGGCGGCGGTCGCGGTGGCGATGAATCATTATTGCCGCAGCCGCTACGATCTGGTGGCGATCCTCAAAACGCTGGGGGCTGGGCGGGCGCAACTGCGTAAGTTAATCGTCGGTCAGTGGCTGATGGTACTGATACTTTCAGCCGTTACCGGCGGAGCGATTGGCCTGTTGTTCGAAAGCGTGTTAATGGTTTTGCTCAAGCCTGTTCTGCCCGCCGCGCTACCGCCTGCCAGCTTCTGGCCGTGGTTGTGGGCGCTCGGCACCATGACGGTTATCTCGTTGCTGGTGGGGCTGCGACCGTACCGACTGTTGCTGGCAACGCAGCCTTTACGCGTATTACGTAATGATGTGGTCGCCAACGTCTGGCCGCTGAAGTTTTATCTGCCGATTGTCAGTGTGGTGGTTGTGCTGCTGCTCGCCGGGCTGATGGGTGGCAGTATGCTGCTGTGGGCGGTGCTGGCGGGCGCGATAGTGCTGGCTTTGCTATGTGGCGTGCTGGGCTGGATGCTGCTCAATGTATTACGCAGTATGACGCTGAAATCGCTGCCTCTGCGCCTGGCGGTTAGCCGCCTGTTACGTCAGCCGTGGTCAACGTTAAGTCAGCTTTCGGCCTTTTCGCTCTCCTTTATGCTGCTGGCACTGCTGCTGGTGTTGCGTGGCGATCTGCTTGACCGCTGGCAGCAGCAGTTGCCGCCAGAAAGCCCGAACTACTTTTTAATCAACATCGCCACGGAACAGGTAACGCCGCTAAAAGCGTTCCTCGCGGAATATCAGATAGTCCCGGAATCGTTTTATCCGGTGGTGCGGGCGCGGCTGACGGCAATCAATGGCAAAGCGACAGAAGGCAATGAGGATGAAGCGCTTAATCGCGAGCTGAATCTCACCTGGCAAAATACGCGGCCGGATCATAACCCGATTGTCGCCGGTAGCTGGCCGCCAAAAGCCGATGAAGTGTCGATGGAAGAGGGGCTGGCAAAACGCCTGAACGTTGGTCTGGGCGATACCGTCACCTTTATGGGTGACACCCAGGAGTTTCGCGCCAAAGTCACCAGCCTGCGCAAAGTGGACTGGGAAAGTCTGCGTCCGAATTTCTATTTTATTTTCCCTGAAGGGGCACTGGACGGGCAACCGCAGAGCTGGCTCACCAGTTTCCGTTGGGAGAACGGCAACGGCATGTTGACGCAACTCAACCGCCAGTTCCCGACCATTAGCCTGTTGGACATTGGTGCGATCTTAAAACAGGTCGGCCAGGTGCTGGAGCAGGTAAGTCGGGCGCTGGAAGTGATGGTGGTGCTGGTCACCGCCTGCGGTATGTTGTTGTTGCTGGCACAGGTGCAGGTGGGAATGCGTCAGCGTCATCAGGAATTGGTGGTGTGGCGCACACTCGGCGCGGGCAAAAAGCTGCTGCGCACAACATTGTGGTGTGAGTTTGCCATGCTCGGGTTTGTTTCCGGCCTGGTAGCCGCAATCGGCGCGGAAACGGCGCTGGCGGTGTTGCAGGCGAAAGTGTTTGATTTCCCGTGGGAGCCAGACTGGCGATTGTGGATTGTGCTGCCGTGCAGCGGTGCGTTGCTTCTTTCCCTGTGCGGCGGCTGGCTGGGTGCGCGACTGGTTAAGGGGAAGGCACTGTTCAGGCAGTTTACGGGGTGATGA
>NZ_KE137149.1:1690309-1711609 GCF_000408525.1 Escherichia sp. KTE96
AGGCGTTTACGCCGCATCCGGCATGAACAACGCGCACAGAATGCCGCCCATCACTGCGCCTTCACCCACTCCATCACTTCCGCCCACTCACCGCGAAAGACAACTTTTTCCGCTTTTTTCTCAAGCTGATAGCGATACATCGGGTCGTAATACTCTTCAAGCAGCGGCACCAGCCAGGCCATATGACCGTCGGTGCTGCCGATTGCGAGTTGCGTTGTCAGCGCCGCATCCAGCCGTGCCGCCAGTTCGTTATAGCGCTGTAATCCCAGCCGACGTTTAATTGCTGAAAGCCCATGATGCAGGTACTCGCAATACTCTTGCCAGCCCTGTTCTTCACCATATGCATGGGTAAAATCATGATGCATACGCAGGAAATACTCTTCGTTCAGGCGTTCAAGACGGATCTCAAACGGGTCTTCCACCACCGCAATCGCCGCCTGGGTCATTCGCTCGCGCAGACATTCCGGAAGGTGATTTGAACCAATCATCCGGCTTTCATCTTCCAGCACCCACAGGTGCAGATCCTGACGGGCGTCGGTTTTTAGCATTTCGGCGGCCAGCAGGTTTTCAAAACTCGTCTGGCTAAGTTGTGGTTGTAACGTGCGACCAAAAGCAGAACCACGATGGCGCGCCAGCCCTTCCAGATCAACACCGTTCGGTTGCTGTTGCACTAACAGCGTTTTGCCGCTGCCGGTACAACCGCCAATCAGCACTATCGGTTTTTTTGACAGTTCAATGGTCGCCTGAATCGCGGTCTGGCGCAGTGCCTTATAACCGCCTTCCACCAGCGGATAATCAATCCCTGCGTCATGCAGCCAGCGTTGCACAATATGTGAACGTTGACCGCCGCGGGCGCAGCAGAGAATACCTTGTGGATTTTGCCGGCACGCTGCCCGCCAGGCGTCCATGCGATGCTGACGAATTTCACCCGCCACCAGTTTATGCCCCAACGCCAGCGCCGCCTCTGATCCTTGCTGTTTATAGCAGGTGCCAACGGCGGCGCGTTCATCGTTATTCATTAACGGCAGGTTGATAGCGGCGGGCATTGCGCCTTGCTCAAACTCGATGGGGGCACGAACATCAATAATGGGCGTATCAGCAATCAGCAGGGCACGATAGTCCTGTTCCGTGTATCTCTCTTGCATAGTAAAAAGTGAACCTCAAATCAGCTTGCGCGCTATTTTACGCGCCAACGCGCAAGGAAACTTGATTTTTAACTACGTGGGTTGCCGAAAATTTCTAAAAAACCGCTGATTTCCGGCCTGCGCTGGGTAAACAAGGTCACAATATCTTCCACCGCTTTGCCGCTGCCAAACTTGCGCCATGCCAGACTTAATGGCGAAGGAGGGCGCATCGTCGGGATGACCCGGCTGACCAGTTGTTGATTATCAATCATCGACTGGCAAAGTGATTTTGGCAAAAAACCAATGCCAACGCCCGCCAGATGGGCGGCGATTTTCGTTTCCATATCAGGAACAATAATTTCCTTTTGTCCCGGCAAACGCCAGGCGACGCGTTTGGTTAAGGTTCGGGCGCTGTCTTCAATATTGACCGCCGGAAAGCGCCGTAACTGCGCTTCTGTTAGCGGCTCTTCAACGTTCGCCAGCGGATGATCCGCCGCGATAACAAAGCGCCATTGCACCGAACCTAAAGGATCAAGGCTAAAAGTATTTGCCAGTGCTTCGGTCCCCGTGACGCCGATAGCCAGGGAAAAGCCTTCGTACAATAGCGAATCCCAGACACCCATATAGATTTGTCGGGAGATGTGAAACTGGGTAAAGGGATAACGTTCATTCAGCCACGCCAGCAGTTGGGCGACGGCCTGGGGGTTGTAGAGCAGGTTGTTGATGACGATATTCACCTGGCGTTCCACGCCATCATTCACCTGTTGCAGCTCGCTGGGCATACTTTCCAGCCAGCTCAGCCAGTCTCTGGCCTGACAAAGCAGATGCTCGCCTGCCGCTGTCAACGTCACGCTGCGAGTCGTGCGGAAAAACAACGCCACCCCGGTATTCTCTTCCAGAAGTTTAATGCGATAACTGATAGTCGCCGTGGTTTTACATAATCGTTCAGCCGCTTTTGAAAAACTTCCTGTTTCAGCAACAGCAATAAAAGTTCGCAAGGTTTCTGGATCAAACATCTTCAGGTATCCCATTTTAAATCAGCAAGTTGCATGATTTTCTTGTCCTTTGATTTACCTGTATTTTCACATGATAACCCTGCGTGATTTGTGGACTAAATCTGGTTTTGGAAAAATATTCCAACTTTTGTATTGATGTTGTTCTCTTAAGGTTTTAGATTGCCTGTTATTGAAACCTGGCTGACCGGTCGGCGGTGGTTGAACGGAATTATGTTACAAGGACAAAAAGATGAAACTTCAGGTATTACCGTTAAGTCAGGAAGCCTTCAGTGCTTATGGCGACGTTATCGAAACGCAGCAACGGGATTTTTTCCATATAAACAATGGACTGGTGGAGCGTTATCACGATTTGGCGCTCGTTGAGATTCTTGAGCAAGACCGGACTCTTATCAGCATTAACCGCGCGCAACCGGCGAATCTGCCGCTGACCATCCACGAACTCGAACGCCATCCGTTGGGCACCCAGGCATTTATTCCGTTGAAAGGGGAAGCGTTTGTGGTGGTCGTGGCGTCAGGTGATGAAACCCCAGATCTGTCAACGCTGCGGGCGTTTATCACCAACGGTGAGCAGGGGGTGAATTACCATCGTAATGTCTGGCACCATCCGCTTTTCGCCTGGCAGCAGGTTACCGATTTTCTGACCATCGATCGCGGCGGCAGTGACAACTGTGATGTCGAAAGTATTCCTGAACAGGAACTCTGTTTTGCGTGACGCCTGGAACCGACTTGCATAAGATAAACTAATTGTTCATTGTTTATGCTCACTTGTAGGTCGGAGTTAACGTAGGTATGACGGAAGTTAGACGGCGCGGCAGGCCAGGACAGGCAGAGCCTGTGGCACAGAAGGGCGCACAGGCGTTAGAACGGGGAATTGCGATCCTGCAATATCTGGAAAAAAGTGGGGGAAGTTCATCGGTTAGCGATATTTCTCTCAATCTGGATTTGCCGCTCTCAACGACCTTTCGCTTGCTGAAGGTTTTACAGGCAGCGGATTTTGTCTATCAGGACAGTCAGTTAGGCTGGTGGCATATAGGATTAGGTGTCTTTAACGTCGGCGCGGCGTATATCCATAACCGCGATGTCCTCTCCGTTGCCGGGCCGTTTATGCGCCGCCTGATGTTGCTTTCCGGCGAGACGGTCAATGTCGCAATTCGTAACGGCAATGAAGCGGTTTTAATTGGTCAGTTAGAGTGTAAATCGATGGTCAGGATGTGCGCGCCGCTGGGCAGTCGTCTGCCGTTACATGCTTCCGGCGCAGGCAAGGCGCTGCTTTATCCGCTGGCGGAAGAGGAGCTGATGAGCATCATCCTGCAAACCGGTTTGCAGCAGTTTACGCCAACGACGCTTGTGGATATGCCCACCTTGCTGAAGGACCTGGAACAAGCGCGTGAACTGGGCTATACCGTAGATAAAGAAGAGCATGTTGTAGGCCTGAATTGCATAGCTTCAGCAATTTACGACGATGTAGGTAGTGTTGTTGCCGCTATCTCTATCTCCGGGCCTTCATCACGACTGACAGAAGATCGTTTTGTCAGCCAGGGTGAGCTGGTCAGAGACACCGCCCGCGATATTAGTACGGCGTTGGGACTGAAAGCACATCCATAGTGTCTGTCGCATCCCGCTCTGCGGAGCGGGTTTTTTTGACAAAAAATGAAAGTTGGAAAATTTTTCCAATTAATAGAGGTAGGAATAAAATGGCAAAAATGAGAGCCGTTGACGCGGCAATGTATGTGCTGGAGAAAGAAGGTATCACCACCGCCTTCGGCGTTCCGGGAGCAGCAATCAACCCTTTCTATTCAGCGATGCGTAAGCACGGCGGTATTCGTCACATCCTGGCGCGTCACGTAGAAGGTGCGTCGCACATGGCGGAAGGCTATACCCGCGCAACGGCAGGGAATATCGGCGTTTGTTTGGGGACTTCCGGGCCTGCGGGCACTGATATGATCACCGCGCTCTATTCTGCTTCTGCTGATTCCATTCCTATTTTGTGTATTACCGGTCAGGCTCCGCGCGCTCGTCTGCATAAAGAAGATTTCCAGGCGGTGGATATCGAAGCTATCGCCAAACCGGTCAGTAAAATGGCGGTTACTGTACGTGAAGCGGCGCTGGTGCCTCGTGTGCTGCAACAGGCATTTCACCTGATGCGTTCTGGTCGTCCGGGGCCGGTACTGGTGGATTTACCGTTCGACGTTCAGGTTGCGGAAATCGAGTTTGATCCTGACATGTACGAACCGCTGCCGGCCTACAAACCTGCTGCCAGCCGTATGCAGATCGAAAAAGCGGTAGAAATGTTAATTCAGGCCGAACGTCCGGTGATTGTTGCCGGGGGAGGGGTAATCAACGCCGATGCCGCGGCGCTGTTACAACAGTTTGCTGAACTGACCAGTGTTCCGGTGATCCCAACGCTGATGGGCTGGGGCTGTATTCCGGACGATCACGAACTGATGGCCGGGATGGTGGGGCTGCAAACCGCGCATCGCTACGGTAACGCAACGTTGCTGGCGTCCGACATGGTGTTTGGTATTGGTAACCGTTTTGCCAACCGTCATACCGGTTCGGTAGAGAAATACACCGAAGGGCGCAAAATCGTCCACATCGATATTGAGCCGACACAAATTGGCCGCGTGCTGTGTCCGGATCTGGGTATTGTCTCTGACGCTAAAGCGGCGCTGATGCTGCTGGTTGAAGTGGCGCAGGAGATGCAAAAAGCCGGGCGTCTGCCTTGTCGTAAAGAGTGGGTTGCAGAGTGCCAGCAGCGCAAACGCACTCTGCTGCGCAAAACCCACTTCGACAACGTGCCGGTGAAACCGCAGCGCGTGTATGAAGAGATGAACAAAGCCTTTGGACGCGATGTTTGCTATGTCACCACTATTGGTCTGTCGCAAATTGCCGCTGCACAAATGCTGCATGTCTTTAAAGACCGTCACTGGATCAACTGTGGTCAGGCAGGCCCGCTGGGCTGGACCATTCCGGCGGCGCTGGGCGTGTGTGCGGCTGATCCAGAGCGTAATGTGGTGGCGATTTCCGGTGACTTCGACTTCCAGTTCCTGATTGAAGAGTTAGCCGTTGGCGCACAGTTCAACATTCCGTACATCCATGTGCTGGTCAATAACGCCTATCTCGGCCTGATTCGCCAGTCGCAGCGTGCATTTGATATGGATTACTGCGTACAGCTCGCGTTCGAAAATATTAACTCCAGTGATGTGAACGGTTATGGCGTTGACCACGTGAAAGTAGCGGAAGGTTTAGGTTGTAAAGCCATTCGCGTCTTCAAACCGGAAGATATTGCTCCGGCCTTTGAACAGGCGAAAGCCTTAATGAATCAGTACCGTGTTCCGGTGGTAGTGGAAATTATGCTGGAGCGTGTGACTAATATTTCGATGGGCAGTGAACTGGATAACGTCATGGAATTTGAAGATATTGCGGATAACGCAGTGGACGCACCGACGGAAACCTGTTTCATGCACTATGAATAAGGGAGATAAATAATGTTACGTTTCTCTGCTAATTTATCGATGTTATTTGGCGAATATGATTTTCTCAGCCGTTTTGAGAAAGCCGCTCAGTGTGGTTTTCGCGGTGTTGAATTTATGTTTCCTTATGACTACGACATTGAAGAATTAAAACAGGTACTGGCGAGTAATAAACTTGAACATACGCTGCATAATTTACCGGCGGGTGACTGGGCGGCAGGCGAGCGGGGTATTGCCTGTATTCCAGGGCGTGAAGAAGAGTTTCGTGATGGCGTAGCAGCAGCAATTCGTTATGCCCGTGCGCTGGGTAATAAAAAAGTTAACTGTCTGGTCGGGAAAACACCAGCAGGCTTCAGCAGTGAACAGATTCACGCAACGCTTGTGGAAAATCTGCGTTATGCCGCGAATATGCTGATGAAAGAAGATATTTTATTATTGATTGAGCCAATCAACCATTTCGATATTCCTGGTTTTCATCTCACCGGAACTCAGCAGGCACTGAAACTGATTGAAGATGTTGGCTGCTGCAATGTAAAAATCCAGTATGACATTTATCATATGCAACGGATGGAAGGTGAATTAACCAATACCATAACCCAATGGGCCGATAAAATTGGTCATCTGCAAATCGCTGATAATCCACATCGCGGCGAACCAGGAACCGGAGAAATTAATTACGATTATCTCTTTACGGTAATTGAAAATTCTGACTACAACGGTTGGGTTGGGTGTGAATATAAACCCAAAACCACTACGGAAGCCGGTTTACGCTGGATGGAACCGTACCGTTAAAACGTAACGCTGTTCAGACAATGCTTTTTTAGGCCGCAACATCGGCAGGGGATCGTGTTGTCTGAATTCAGGAATGGCGACATTTAAAAGAGGTTAATTATGAAACTGGGATTTATTGGCTTAGGCATTATGGGCACCCCGATGGCCATTAATCTGGCGCGTGCCGGTCATCAATTACATGTCACGACCATTGGACCGGTTGCTGATGAATTACTGTCACTCGGTGCCGTTAATGTCGAAACCGCGCGCCAGGTAACGGACGCTGCCGACATCATTTTTATTATGGTGCCGGATACGCCGCATGTTGAAGAGGTTCTGTTTGGTGACAATGGCTGTACTAAAGCTGCGCTGAAGGGCAAAACCATTGTTGATATGAGTTCTATTTCACCGATTGAAACTAAACGTTTTGCTCGTCAGATAAATGAACTGGGTGGTGATTATCTCGATGCGCCCGTTTCCGGCGGTGAAATTGGCGCGCGTGAAGGGACGTTGTCGATTATGGTTGGCGGTGACGAAGCGGTATTTGAACGCGTGAAACCGCTGTTTGAACTGCTCGGTAAAAATATCACCCTCGTGGGCGGTAACGGCGACGGTCAAACCTGCAAAGTGGCGAACCAGATTATCGTGGCGCTCAATATTGAAGCGGTTTCTGAAGCCCTGTTGTTTGCTTCGAAAGCCGGTGCTGATCCTGTGCGTGTGCGTCAGGCGTTGATGGGCGGCTTTGCCTCCTCGCGCATTCTGGAAGTTCACGGAGAGCGTATGATTAAACGCACCTTTAATCCGGGCTTCAAAATCGCTCTGCACCAGAAAGATCTCAACCTGGCGCTACAAAGTGCGAAAGCGCTGGCGCTGAATCTGCCAAACACCGCGACCTGCCAGGAATTATTTAATACCTGTGCAGCAAACGGCGGCAGCCAGTTGGATCACTCTGCATTAGTGCAGGCGCTGGAATTAATGGCTAATCATAAACTGGCCTGATAAATGAGCATCATGGCTGATGAAGCTACGATGCCCGCAATAAATAATGGCCGATATCAAATAATTGATTCGGCCTGCAGTAAAAAAGAAAGCAGCCAACGATGTTGCTTCAGTATTAAATCTATTTTTTATTTTATTAGTTCCTCATAGCTAGATTAAAACAGCGTTATTCAATACGTGAAATTAAGAGGGATTTATGGAACATCAGAGAAAACTATTCCAGCAACGTGGCTATAGCGAAGATCTATTACCGAAAACGCAAAACCAGCGGACCTGGAAAACATTTAACTATTTTACCTTATGGATGGGGTCGGTACATAACGTTCCCAACTACGTAATGGTAGGTGGCTTTTTTATTCTCGGCTTGTCTACCTTTAGTATTATGCTGGCAATTATCCTTAGTGCCTTTTTTATTGCAGCGGTAATGGTATTAAACGGTGCGGCGGGCAGTAAATACGGCGTACCATTTGCCATGATCCTGCGTGCTTCTTACGGTGTACGTGGCGCACTGTTTCCCGGATTATTAAGAGGTGGTATTGCCGCTATCATGTGGTTTGGCCTGCAATGCTACGCGGGGTCACTGGCCTGCTTGATCCTGATTGGCAAAATCTGGCCGGGGTTTTTAACTCTCGGTGGTGATTTCACTCTGTTAGGACTTTCTCTACCCGGCCTGATTACCTTCTTGTTTTTTTGGCTGGTTAACGTTGGAATTGGCTTCGGTGGCTGCAAAGTTTTAAATAAATTCACCGCCATTCTTAACCCGTGCATCTATATCGTTTTCGGTGGCATGGCGATTTGGGCGATTTCGTTGGTTGGGATCGGTCCAATCCTCGACTACATCCCCAGTGGTGTACAGAAAGCAGAAAACAGTGGTTTCCTGTTCCTGGTGGTGATAAACGCGGTGGTTGCGGTCTGGGCAGCACCGGCGGTAAGCGCATCCGACTTTACGCAAAACGCCCACTCGTTTCGTGAGCAGGCGCTGGGGCAAACGCTGGGTCTGGTCGTGGCCTATATTCTGTTTGCGGTTGCTGGGGTAAGTATTATTGCCGGAGCCAGTATTCATTACGGCGCTGATACCTGGAACGTGCTGGATATTGTTCAACGTTGGGACAGCCTGTTCGCCTCATTCTTTGCGGTACTGGTTATTCTGATGACGACCATTTCGACTAACGCCACCGGTAATATTATTCCGGCCGGTTATCAGATTGCTGCTATTGCACCGACGAAACTGACCTATAAAAACGGCGTACTGATTGCCAGTATTATCAGCCTGCTGATCTGTCCGTGGAAATTAATGGAAAATCAGGACAGTATTTATCTGTTCCTCGATATTATCGGCGGAATGCTGGGGCCGGTAATTGGTGTGATGATGGCTCACTATTTCGTGGTCATGCGTGGGCAAATTAATCTTGATGAATTGTATACCGCATCCGGTGATTTTAAATACTACGATAACGGCTTTAACCTTACCGCGTTCTCAGTAACTCTGGTGGCGGTTATTTTATCTCTCGGCGGTAAATTTATTCCGCTCATGGAACCATTATCTCGAATTTCATGGTTTGTCGGCGTTATTGTCGCCTTTGCGGCTTACGCTTTATTAAAAAAACGCACAGCAATAGAAAAAACAGGAGAACAAAAAGTCACAGGTTAATTAATCCCGATATTGAACATTGAGTTAAAAAACCAATCTGTATTTTACAAGGAGTTTGTTATGTCTTTTGATTTAATTATTAAAAACGGCACTGTCATTTTAGAAAATGAAGCTCGCGTTGTAGATATCGCCGTTAAAGGCGGAAAAATTGCCGCTATCGGTCAGGAGCTGGGCGATGCAAAAGAAATTATGGATGCGTCTGGTCTGGTGGTCTCTCCGGGCATGGTTGATGCGCACACCCATATTTCTGAGCCAGGTCGCAGCCACTGGGAAGGTTATGAAACCGGCACTCGCGCAGCGGCAAAAGGCGGTATTACCACCATGATCGAAATGCCGCTCAACCAGTTGCCAGCTACCGTTGACCGCGCTTCTATTGAACTGAAGTTTGATGCCGCTAAAGGCAAGCTGACTATCGATGCGGCACAACTCGGTGGCCTGGTGTCTTACAACATCGACCGTCTGCATGAGCTGGATGAAGTGGGCGTTGTCGGCTTCAAATGCTTCGTCGCAACCTGTGGCGATCGCGGTATCGACAATGACTTCCGTGACGTCAATGACTGGCAGTTCTTCAAAGGCGCGCAGAAGCTGGGCGAACTGGGTCAGCCGGTGCTGGTGCACTGCGAAAACGCGCTGATCTGTGACGAACTGGGCGAAGAAGCGAAGCGTGAAGGCCGCGTAACCGCGCATGACTATGTCGCTTCGCGCCCGGTATTTACGGAAGTGGAAGCGATTCGCCGCGTACTGTATCTGGCAAAAGTTGCCGGTTGCCGTCTGCACGTTTGCCACATCAGCAGCCCGGAAGGTGTTGAAGAAGTGACTCGTGCGCGTCAGGAAGGTCAGGACGTTACCTGTGAATCCTGCCCGCATTACTTTGTGCTGGATACCGATCAGTTTGAAGAAATAGGCACTCTGGCGAAGTGTTCACCGCCGATCCGCGATTTGGAAAACCAGAACGGCATGTGGGAAAAACTGTTCAACGGTGAAATCGACTGCCTGGTTTCTGACCACTCTCCATGCCCTCCTGAAATGAAAGCCGGTAACATCATGAAAGCATGGGGCGGTATCGCTGGTCTGCAAAGCTGCATGGACGTGATGTTCGATGAAGCGGTACAGAAACGTGGTATGTCTCTGGCCATGTTCGGCAAATTAATGGCCACCAATGCGGCGGATATTTTCGGTTTGCAGCAAAAAGGCCGTATCGCCCCAGGAAAAGATGCCGACTTCGTCTTCATTCAGCCGAATAGCAGCTATGTTCTTACCAATGACGATTTGGAATATCGCCACAAAGTCAGCCCGTATGTTGGCCGTACCATTGGCGCGCGTATCACGAAAACCATCTTACGTGGTGATGTGATTTACGACATCGAACAGGGCTTCCCTGTTGCGCCTAAAGGTCAATTTATCCTTAAACATCAGCAGTAATCTGGCCCCTGCAATGCCCGCCGCGTGCGGGCATTCTCCGGTTAAGGTGTGTTTATGTTCAATTTTGTAGTCAGCCGCGAAAGCCTGTTATCAGGGTTTCAGTGGTTTTTCTTTATTTTTTGCAACACCGTTGTGGTTCCTCCTACGTTGCTTTCGGCTTTTCAGTTGCCGCAAAGTAGCCTGCTTACGCTCACCCAATATGCTTTTCTCTCTACCGCGCTGGCCTGTTTTGCTCAGGCATTCTGCGGTCATCGTCGCGCAATTATGGAAGGGCCGGGGGGCCTGTGGTGGGGAACCATCCTCACCATCACCCTCGGAGAAGCGTCGCGCGGTACACCGATCAACGATATCGCCACCAGTCTGGCGGTGGGAATTGCGCTCTCCGGCGTACTGACAATAATGATTGGTGTTAGTGGCTTAGGTCATCGCCTGGCGCGGTTATTTACCCCGACGGTGATGGTGCTGTTTATGCTGATGCTTGGCGCACAACTGACCAGCATCTTTTTTAAAGGTATGCTCGGGCTGCCGTTTGGCATAGCCGATCCTGATTTTAAAATTCAGTTACCGCCGTTCGCGCTCTCGGTGGCGGTAATGTGTCTGGTGCTGGCGATGATTATCTTTCTGCCGCAACGTTTTGCCCGTTACGGCTTGCTGGTCGGCACGATAACCGGGTGGTTGTTATGGCATTTTTGCTTTTCGTCCTCGCATTCGCTTTCCGGTGAGTTGCACTGGCAGTGGTTCCCGCTCGGCAGTGGTGGCACGTTGTCACCGGGAATTATTCTGACGGCGGTGATTACCGGTCTGGTTAATATCAGTAATACCTACGGTGCGATTCGCGGTACAGATGTTTTTTATCCGCAACAGGGCGCGGGGAATGCGCGTTATCGTCGCAGCTTTGTGGTGACCGGATTTATGACCCTGATAACCGTACCGTTGTCGGTAATTCCATTCTCGCCGTTTGTTTCATCAATTGGTTTATTAACCCAGACCGGCGATTACTCGCGACGCTCGTTTATTTATGGCAGCGTTATTTGTCTGCTGGTGGCGCTGATTCCTGCACTTACACGACTGTTCTGTAGTATTCCATTACCGGTGAGTAGCGCGGTTATGCTGGTTTCTTATCTACCGCTGCTCTTTTCTGCTCTGGTATTTAGCCAGCAAATAACTTTTACCGCTCGCAATATTTATCGCCTCGCATTGCCGTTATTTGTCGGCATATTTTTAATGGCATTACCGCCTGTGTATCTGCAAGATCTTCCATTAACGCTTCGTCCTCTACTCAGTAACGGCCTACTGGTCGGAATTTTACTGGCTGTTCTTATGGATAATCTAATTCCGTGGGAACGCATCGAATAATTTGTTGAAAAAGGATTAATAATGAAAATTGTCATTGCGCCAGACTCTTTTAAAGAGAGCTTAAGTGCAGAAAAATGTTGTCAGGCAATTAAAGCTGGATTTTCGACCCTCTTTCCCGATGCGCACTATATCTGTTTGCCGATAGCGGATGGTGGAGAGGGGACGGTTGATGCGATGGTTGCTGCGACGGGCGGCAAAATCGTGACGCATGAAGTCTGTGGACCGATGGGCGAAAAAGTGAATGCTTTTTATGGCATTACTGGGGATGGGAAAACGGCGGTGATCGAGATGGCGGCGGCAAGTGGCCTGATGCTGGTCGCACCTGAAAAGCGTAATCCGCTACTGGCGTCAAGTTATGGCACCGGTGAGTTAATTCGCCATGCGCTTGATAACAGCATTCGTCATATTATTCTCGGCATTGGCGGCAGCGCGACGGTAGACGGCGGCATGGGCATGGCGCAGGCACTCGGTGTGCGCTTTCTCGATGCTGATGGTCTGGTGCTGGCGGCAAATGGCGGTAATTTAGCCCGTGTGGCAAGCATTGAGATAGAGGAGCGCGATCCGCGTCTGGTGAGCTGCCATATCGAAGTCGCGTGCGATGTCGATAACCCGCTGGTAGGGGCACGCGGTGCGGCTACGGTGTTTGGCCCACAAAAGGGGGCAACGCCGGAAATGGTCGAAGAGCTGGAACAGGGGCTGCAAAATTACGCCCGTGTTTTACAACAGCAAACTGAAATTAACGTCTGCCAGATGGCAGGTGGCGGCGCAGCGGGCGGAATGGGCATTGCGGCGGCAGTGTTTCTCAATGCGGATATCAAACCGGGTATTGATATTGTGTTAAATGCGGTCAATCTTGCGCAGGCGGTGCAAGGTGCGGCGCTGGTGATCACCGGTGAGGGGCGCATTGACTCACAAACGGCAGGCGGTAAAGCGCCGCTGGGTGTGGCGTCAGTGGCGAAGAAATTAAATGTCCCGGTGATTGGGATTGCTGGCGTATTGGGTGATGGCGTGGAAGTGGTGCATCAATATGGTATCGACGCTGTTTTCAGTATACTGCCGCGGCTGGCACCTTTAGCCGAAGTGCTCGCCAGTGGTGAAACCAATCTCTTTAACAGCGCGCGGAATATTGCCTGTGCCATTAAAATAGGTCAGGGAATTAAACTCTGATTCTTACCTTAATAAAGTGGATGCGGTTCATATCGCATCCGTTCAGATTACTGACAACGTGCGTGTTGTGTATGCCGGTTCCGTCCTGGAAATCGCGAAAATTATCATGTAGGCCTGATAAGTGAAGCGCATCAGGTAATGTTGCGAAAAAAAAGCCACGGTATAAACCGTGGCGAAATCCAACATAGCTAAAATAAAAATCTCAGCGAGAGTGGTATTAATTAAATCTCAACGTCGCGGTTGCAATCTTTCGAATAAATATAACTAAACGCTTCACCGCGCCCTACGCCATAACCGGCTTGCAAGGAATATGCGCCCATAAAGATGTAATCGCCTTTTTTTACTGGGATCCAGTTATTGTCGAGGTTATAAACCCCCTGACCGGAAAGAATATAGGCACCGTGTTCCTGAACGTGGGTTTCGATATAACCGTGGCTGGCACCTGGCGCAAAAGAGAGGATATGCATGTTCATATCAAAGCCTAACTCTTTTGGCAGGAAGTCCAGCAGGATCACATCGTCCATACCTTCATAGTGAATACGTTCCAGTTCATTTGCATTGCCAGAAACCAGCCACGGCGTATGGCCTTCTACCGGAATATAACGGCGCTTATATAAGAAGATTTGGCTGTCTTCGGTCTGGGAATTAACAAACGTCATTAAGGAACCTGGCGGGCAATACAGATACCCACCTTCGCTTAAGTCAAATTTTTTCCCTTCAGCTTCGGCAGTGATATTTCCAGAAATCACATACAGGAAAGTTTCTATCCCATCGCCGCCGAAACCCTGCTGATTACCGCCGTTTTGATGCAGCGTGACCAGATAATCGACAAACGTAGCGCCCAGCTTTGGTGTAGACAGGATCGTCGAGTCACAATTTTCAAAGCCCGGAATAATATTTTTCACCAGGCCGTCTGGGGTTAACAGTGCGAAATTACCGTGTTTCACAATCGCGCGGTTAGCCAGTAAATCATCGCGGTAACCCGTGACGTTATTTAAATATCCCATTTATGACTCCTTATTTCTGCCAGGCAAGTTGATAAAGCATGAGTGCCAACGTTTTGACCCCTTCGGCAAGGTCGTTAATATTGGTGCGTTCCGCCGGGTTATGGCTGATCCCGTTAATGCTGGGAATGAAAATCATGCAGGTCGGCACGCGAGGCGCGAAAATTTGCGCGTCGTGTCCGGCACCGCTGTGCATTACCCGATAGTTCAGGGCTTCCTTCTTGCACAGCTCCGTCAGGGTGGCGACCAGTTCTTTGTTCATTGGCACGGGTTCTTCATCCATCCATAAATCGATATCAATACCGATATCCATTTCATCGCAAATCGCCCGCATGTCGTTTTCTAACCGTTGGGTGAAATCACGCAACACGGCGGCGTCAGTATGGCGACAATCAATAGTGAAAGTGGTTTTCCCCGGCACCACATTCACCGTATTCGGGCGCGGCTCCACCTTGCCAAAGGTGAGCACCAGCGGATCGCCCATCTTTTTCGCTTTTTCAACCGCTTGATTGCAAATGCGACTGAACGCGTAGACCGTATCACGACGATAGCCCATCGGCGTGGTGCCTGCATGGTTTGATTCGCCGTTCAGCGTCACCGTGTAGCGACGTTGCCCGACAATTGCATTCACGATGCCAATTGATTGACCATTACTTTCCAGCACACAGCCTTGTTCAATATGCAGTTCGACAAAGGCTTTGATGTCCTCGCGTGGTGGTAGCGGCGCGTTCGGCAGGACAAATCCGCAGGCGAGCATCGCATCAAGGAAGCTGTTGCCTTTGGCATCACAGATATTCCGCACATCGTCAGGATTCGCCAGACCGAAAATGTTTTTACTGCCCCAGAAGACATATGGGAAGCGGCTGCCTTCTTCTTCTGCCATCGCCACCACTTCGACTGTACGCAGCGGCGCGCCGTATTGCGTTTTCAGCCAGTCAATTGCCAGCCACGCCGCCAGTGCGCCGAATTGCCCGTCAAGGTTACCGCCGTTAACAACGGTATCGATATGCGAACCGCTCAGAACCACTTCCTGTGGGTATTCGGTGCCGCTCAGGCGGCCGTATAAATTCCCCACTTTGTCGAAATGTGTTTCCAGCCCGCTGACGGCCATTCTTTTTTTGAATTGTTGCTGGGTTTCCAGCCATTCCGGCGAATAAAGTAAACGGGTCATTCCACCCGTTGGGTCTGCGCCAAAAGAGGAAAGCCAGGGCAGCGTTTCTTCTATGGCCTGGCGAAAATGTGTGATCATAGGAAAGTCCTGTCTCAATTATTATTGTGCAAAGGGATTTTTCGTTTCATATGACGTGTTATAAAGCGCGTCGGAAATTAAATACTGGTAAATATCATCAACAATCTCGATACCTTCGACGGCGGCTTTGCGTTGTTTAATATCTTGATCCTGTCCGGGATAATAAACCTGGCTAAAACCGGGCGCGGGGGTAATGGCATTTAATTCGCACATGGTCTGGCTAAGATGTTGTCGGAATAATTCGCTGGAGGAGAAAAAGTCAGGATTAATTACCAGATGTAATTGCCCCAAATTACGTCCGGCGTGTAAATCGTCATACATTGAACTGACCTGACGCCCGAACGGTAAACCGAGTAACACGCCTGAAAGCAGATCAATCATCATCATCAGGCCATAACCTTTCGGTCCGGCAGCGGGCAGCAGGGCGTTAACCGAGAATGGATCGGCTGTTGGTGCTCCGTTTTTATCGACCGCCCAGGTCTCCGGAATAGACATATTGCGCGAGCGCGCGTCGAGTACTTTCCCCCATGCCTGTACGGTAGTCGCCATATCAAAGGTAAGGATCTCGTCACTTTCTCCCGGCGCGGCAAAGGCCAGTGGGTTAGTACCGTAGTAAATTTCCGCCCCACCAAATGGCACCACCATGGGATCGGACTGACACATCGAAATGCCAATTAATCCGGCGTGAGCTGCCTGCTGCACAAAATAAGAGATTGCACCGCTGTGCCCCATCCGACTAATGCCGACCACGGCAACGCCATTTTGTTGGGCGGTTTTGATGGCATGTTCCATAGCCATTTTTGCGGCAACCTGCCCGGCGGCGTTGTCGGCATGTAAAATTGCCGAGCACGGCCCTGTCTCCTCAAGACGGAATGCCGGTTCGCGGTTAGTGCCGCCTTTTGAAATGCGTTCTGCGTAGTATTCCACGCGTACCGCGCCATGAGAGTGGATCCCTCTGGCATCGGCGTAAACCAATACTTCAGCAACGGTTGCAGCGTGCTCACGTTTTAACCCAGCCAGGCAGAGTTTATTCTCAATTAGCTGGTGGAGTGTTTCCCGACTGATTTTCATCTGTCTTCCTTTTTAACGACGGTGTGAAGCATGACTGCAATTAACATACAGGGAAAATATCTGGATTATGTGATCCAGACAGGCAAAAAAATATAGTTAGAATTTATTTGATAATCCGCCTGTTTTTAATCTGATTTTTAAAATTACGTCGCTTGTTAAAAAATAACACGTAATGCTCTGGCGGTTATTTGATTTATTTTACTAATAATCTCTGTGTGATGTTTATCACCTTATTTACCATCGGCCGACGATACCGTAATTGACACATTAATACTGCTCGTGCAATTGCCATGGGTGCAATTTTTAAGGAGTTGTTATGATCCACGCCTTTATTAAAAAAGGGTGTTTTCAGGATTCGGTCAGTTTAATGATTATTTCACGAAAACTCAGCGAATCAGAAAATGTTGATGATGTTTCCGTAATGATGGGTACGCCCGCTAATAAAGCGTTATTAGAGACTACAGGTTTCTGGCATGACGATTTTAATAACGCCACGCCGAACGATATTTGCGTGGCAATTCGTAGCGAAGCGGCGGATGCGGGGATCGCGCAGGCGATTATGCAGCAGCTTGAAGAGGCGTTAAAGCAACTGGCGCAGGGGACGGTCAGCAGCGAGGCGTTAACGCAGGTGCGCCGCTGGGATAGCGCCTGTCAGAAATTACCCGCCGCTAATCTGGCGCTGATTTCAGTGGCGGGTGAGTACGCGGCGGAACTGGCTAATCAGGCGCTGGATCGCAACCTCAACGTGATGATGTTCTCCGATAACGTCACGCTGGAAGACGAAATCCAACTCAAAACTCATGCGCGGGAAAAAGGCTTGCTGGTGATGGGGCCGGATTGCGGTACGTCGATGATTGCCTCTACGCCGCTGGCTTTCGCTAATGTGATGCCGGAAGGCAATATTGGTGTCATTGGCGCTTCTGGTACAGGGATCCAGGAATTGTGCTCGCAGATTGCGCTGGCAGGGGAGGGGATCTCCCACGCAATTGGTCTGGGCGGGCGCGATCTCAGCCGTGAAGTGGGCGGCATCAGTGCGCTGACGGCGCTGGAAATGCTCAGTGCAGACGAGAAAAGCGAAGTGCTGGCGTTTGTCTCAAAACCGCCAGCCGAAGCCGTGCGCCTGAAAATTGTTAATGCCATGAAAGTAACCGGCAAACCGACGGTGGCGCTGTTTTTAGGTTATACCCCGACGGCGACTCGTGACGAGAATGTGTGGTTTGCCTCCTCGCTGGATGATGCCGCGCGTCTGGCTTGCCTGCTTTCACGCGTTACAGCGCGACGTAATGCGATAGCTCCGGCCAGCAGTGGATTTATTTGCGGCTTGTATACCGGCGGTACGCTGGCAGCCGAAGCGGCGGGATTACTCGCCGGACATCTGGGCGTGCCAGCCGACGATGCCCATCATCACGGCATGATGCTGGACGCTGATGGTCACCAGATCCTCGATCTGGGCGATGATTTCTACACCGTCGGGCGTCCCCATCCGATGATCGACCCGACGTTACGTAATCTGTTGATTGCCGATCTCGGTGCTAAACCACAAGTGCGTGTATTGCTACTCGATGTGGTGATTGGTTTTGGTGCGACTGCCGATCCTGCCGCCTCGCTGGTAAGCGCATGGCAACAAGCCTGTGACGCCCGTCCAGATAGTCAACCTCTGTATGCCATTGCCACGGTGACGGGTACTGAACGTGACCCGCAATGCCGTTCGCAACAAATTGCCACACTGGAAGATGCGGGGATCGCGGTGGTCAGTTCACTGCCTGAAGCCACGTTGCTGGCGGCGGCGCTGATTCATCCGCTTTCGCCAGCCACGCATAAATACACTCCATCATTACTGAAAAACGTCGCTGTGATTAACGCCGGGTTACGCAGTTTTGCGCTGGATCTTCAAAGTGCCAGCAAACCGGTAGTGCATTACCAATGGGTGCCAGCCGCTGGCGGCAATAAAAAACTGGCTCGTTTATTAGAACGTTTGCAATAAGGGGTTCCCATGTTTACATCAGTGGCGCAAGCCAATACTGCGGTTATCGAACAAATTCGTCGCGCTCGTCCACACTGGCTGGATGTGCAACCGGCTTCTTCACTCATTAGTGCGTTAAATCAGGGTAAAACACTGCTTCACGCCGGGCCACCGATGCGCTGGCAGGAGATGACCGGGCCAATGAAAGGAGCGTGCGTGGGCGCATGTCTGTTTGAAGGCTGGGCAAAAGATGAAGCGCAGGCTTTGGCGATGCTGGAGCAGGGGGAAGTGAACTTCATTCCTTGCCACCATGTGAATGCTGTCGGGCCAATGGGCGGTATTACCTCTGCCAGTATGCCGATGCTGGTGGTTGAGAATGTGACCGACGGTAACCGGGCGTATTGCAACCTCAACGAAGGTATCGGCAAAGTGATGCGTTTCGGTGCCTATGGCGAAGATGTTCTGACTCGCCATCGCTGGATGCGCGATGTGTTGATGCCAGTATTAAGCGCCGCGCTGGGGCGCATGGAGCATGGTATCGATCTCACCGCGATGATGGCGCAGGGCATTACGATGGGCGATGAGTTCCATCAACGCAACATTGCTTCCTCAGCACTGTTGATGCGTGCGCTGGCACCGCAAATCGCCCGTCTCGATCACGATAAACAGCAAATCGCGGAGGTGATGGACTTCCTTAGCGTGACCGATCAGTTCTTCCTCAATCTCGCGATGGCCTATTGCAAGGCGGCGATGGATGCAGGCGCGATGATCCGCGCGGGCAGCATCGTTACGGCAATGACCCGCAACGGCAATATGTTTGGGATTCGGGTAAGCGGTCTGGGCGATCGCTGGTTTACTGCGCCAGTTAACACTCCACAAGGTCTGTTTTTCTCCGGCTTCTCGCAGGAGCAGGCGAATCCGGATATGGGCGATAGCGCGATTACCGAAACCTTTGGTATCGGTGGAGCGGCAATGATCGCCGCCCCAGGCGTAACGCGCTTTGTCGGTGCGGGTGGCGTGGAGGCTGCAAGAACGGTATCTGAAGAGATGGCGGAAATCTTCCTTGAACGCAATATGCAGTTGCCGATCCCCGGCTGGGATTTCCAGGGCGCATGTCTGGGGCTGGATATTCGTCGCGTTGTGGAAACCGGCATTACGCCGCTCATCAATACTGGTATCGCCCATAAAGAAGCGGGGATCGGGCAGATAGGGGCAGGCACTGTACGGGCACCGCTGGCCTGCTTTGAACAGGCGCTGGAAGCCCTGGCTGAAAGTATGGGTATTGGTTGAGGAACGCGCGATGACGATCATCCATCCTCTGCTTGCCAGTCGTAGCGCACCAGACTATCGCCAGTCCTGGCGGTTAGCGGGCGTCTGGCGGCGGGCGATTAATCTGCTGACGGAAAGCGGCGAACTGTTAACGCTGCATCGTCAGGGAAGTGGTTTCGGCCCCGGAGGATGGGTGCTTCGCCGCGCGCAATTCGATGCGTTATGCGGTGGATTACGTGGCAATGAACGACCGCAAGTTGTGGCTCAAGGGATTTGCCTCGGGCGTTTTACGGTTAAACAGCCACAGCGTTATTGTTTGCTACGTATTACGCCGCCTGCGCATCCTCAACCGCTTGCCGCTGCATGGATGCAACGCGCGGAGGAAACCGGGCTTTTTGGGCCACTGGTGTTGGCGCTAAGCGATCCGCTACCCGCTGAATTGCGCCAGTTTCGTCACTGTTTTCAGACCGCACTCAATGGCGTTAAGACCGACTGGCGGCACTGGCTGGGCAAAGGTCCGGGATTAACGCCAAGTCATGATGACACGCTGAGCGGAATGCTGCTGGCGGCCTGGTATTATGGCGCTTTAGATGCGCGCTCCGGTCGCCCGTTTTTTGCCTGTTCCGACAATCTTCAACGCGTTACCACGGCGGTGAGCGTTAGTTATTTGCGTTACGCCGCCCAAGGCTATTTCGCCTCGCCACTCCTGCACTTTGTTCATGCTCTGAGTTGCCCGAAACGTATCGAAGCAGCGATTGATTCGCTGTTGGCGCTGGGGCATACGTCAGGGGCAGATACGCTGCTGGGGTTCTGGCTTGGTCAACAATTATTACAAGGAACACCATGAAAACACTGGTTGTAGCTCTTGGGGGCAACGCCTTACTCCAGCGCGGTGAGGCGCTGACGGCAGAAAATCAATATCGCAATATTGCCAGTGCTGTACCCGCGCTGGCACGTCTGGCGCGTTCTTATCGGCTGGCGATTGTTCACGGCAACGGGCCGCAGGTGGGGCTGCTGGCGTTACAGAATCTGGCGTGGAAAGAGGTGGAACCGTATCCGCTGGATGTGCTGGTGGCGGAAAGCCAGGGGATGATTGGCTATATGCTGGCGCAGAGTTTGAGCGCACAGCCGCAGATGCCACCGGTGACGACGGTGCTGACGCGCATTGAAGTTTCACCTGATGATCCGGCATTTTCGCAGCCAGAGAAGTTTATCGGTCCGGTTTATCAGCCGGAAGAGCAAGAGTCGCTGGAAACGGCATATGGCTGGCAGATGAAACGCGACGGTAAATACTTGCGCCGGGTGGTGGCATCTCCACAACCGCGTAAAATTCTCGACAGCGAAGCCATTGAGTTGTTGCTCAAAGAGGGGCATGTGGTGATTTGCAGTGGCGGCGGCGGTGTTCCGGTGACGGATGACGGAGCTGGGAGTGAAGCGGTGATTGATAAAGATCTCGCCGCTGCGTTGCTCGCCAGGCAGATTAATGCCGATGGGCTGGTGATCCTCACCGATGCTGATGCGGTATATGAAAACTGGGGAACGCCACAGCAACGCGCCATTCGCCATGCCACACCGGATGAGTTAGCGCCATTTGCCAAAGCCGATGGTTCGATGGGGCCGAAGGTGACGGCGGTGAGTGGTTATGTCAGAAGCCGTGGTAAACCCGCGTGGATTGGTGCGTTATCGCGAATTGAAGAGACGCTGGCGGGCGAGGCGGGAACCTGTATTTCGTTGTCGTCGTAGGCATTTGTGCCTGATGCGATGC
>NZ_KE137149.1:1712363-1858161 GCF_000408525.1 Escherichia sp. KTE96
GGATAAGGCGTTCCCGCCGCATCCGGCAAGAATATGAGCACCAGGTTAACTGAACTTACTCTGCGCCCAAATCACGCCGCTGGCATACTCCGGCGGCAGCAGTGGGATTAATGCTTCCAGCGTCGCGGTCAGACGCGATGTGTCGCTGTCGGTCAAATTCAGATGCCCCACTTTACGACCTGGGCGTACTTCTTTGTCGTACCAGTGCAGATGCACCAGCGGCAGTTTCAGCCAGTCATAGTTCACATCGCTACCAATCAGGTTGATCATCACCGACGGGCTATTAACCACCGGTTGCGGTAACGGCAGATCGGTAATCGCCCGCAGGTGCAGCTCAAACTGGCTGATGCTGGCACCGTTTTGCGTCCAGTGACCGCTGTTATGCACACGCGGAGCCAGTTCGTTGATCAACAGACCTTGCGGGGTGACAAAACACTCCATCGCCATCACACCGACATAACCCAGTTCCTGCATAATCGCTGACAGCATTTCTTCGGACTGCGCCTGCTGCGGTGCATTGGCCTGCGGGAAAGCCACGCTGGTGCGTAAAATACCGTCCTGATGCAGGTTGTGCGTCAGCGGATAAAACACTGTGCTGCCATCAAAGCCGCGCGCGCCAACCAGTGACACTTCGCCAGAGAAGTTAATGCCCTGCTCGACAATACATTCGCCGTAGCATTCAGCCGGTAACTGTTCGGTTTCATCGGCGCGTAAACGCCATTGACCGCGACCGTCATAGCCACCAATACGACGCTTAACAATCGCCAGCTCACCTAAACGATCAAACACCGCAGGCCACTCGCTGCGATCGGCAAGTAACTGCCACGGCGCGGTCGGTAGGTGAAGTTTGTCGAAAAGCTGCTTCTGAGTCAGGCGATCGGCAATAATCGGGAATACATCGCGGTTCACAAAGGCCGGATGGCGCGCCAGCTCGCGAGTTAATGCGGTTTCTGGCCAGCGTTCGATCTCAGCGGTAATCACGCTTTGTTGAAAAGGCACCGCCGCCGGTTCAGCGTCCAGCCCGACCGGCCAGACAGCAATGCCTAACGGTTCGCCTGCCTGGCGCAACATACGGCCTAACTGCCCGTTACCGAGGACGCAAACCTGTTTCATGCCGCACCTCGCGGGTCCGGGTTTTCCAGTACTTCGTCGGTCTGGGCTTTGCGCCAGTCATTCAGACGCTGGTGCAGTTCTTTATCATGAGTAGCAAGAATTTGTGCTGCCAGTAACGCCGCGTTTGCCGCGCCCGCTTTACCAATCGCCAGCGTACCCACCGGAATGCCGCGCGGCATTTGCACGATGGAGTAAAGGCTATCGACACCGCTCAGTGCGGCGCTCTGTACTGGTACGCCCAGCACCGGCACCAGCGTTTTTGCGGCAATCATGCCTGGCAGGTGCGCTGCGCCGCCAGCGCCCGCAATAATCACCTGATAACCGTTCTCTTCGGCGCTTTCAGCGAAGCTGAACAGTTTATCAGGGGTGCGGTGAGCAGATACCACTTCTACGTGGTGCGGGACATTCAGGATTTCGAAGATTTCGGCGGCGAACTGCATGGTAGCCCAGTCGCTTTTGGACCCCATCACGATGGCGACACGCGCCGGATTATTGCGGGAAGACATGCGTCTTAAAACTCCTGTGGTGCACAACTCTCGGCTTTAGAGGGCACAGAGAATAGCACGGAAAGAGAGCAAGGAAAACGGTTGCGTAGGCGGGATTAACCGTCATTGGTTGAGTTTTTAATCTGATCTGCGTGTTGATTATGCGCTCTGGATGAACTGGCAAAGAATGCCCATATCAGCACAATGCTCCACGGAAAAAAGCAAATACCGACAATCAATACAAATCTTTCGACAAAACGTTGGTTATGGGGGCGGGTGAGTACTAAGTAAATGAGCCAGAAATAGACTATCCACGAAATGACCGCCGCAGCTACCAGTGACAATACGCCAAAATAGAAGCCGACAAGGCCAAACCAGCTAATACACAGAGGCGCTCCTGCCGTAAGGGCGATGCCAGAAATCAAAAATCCGTTGCAGCGTCGCATAATAATATTCCCTGTTGTTATTTCACTCAGGGACTTATTACCTTGCTGACTCAGAAAAAGATATACAGGTTGCGGTAGTCTGGCGCTTTTTCAGAATCTGTTCATTCGCGGTCAGAAAGGAAAATGGATTAGCTCAACGTCATCTGCCGTGACTTTCACCATCGAACCTTCGGTATGCCAGGCTCCCAGCACGACGCGGAAAGCAGGTTGCGCATTGGCGATGAGTTCATGCACCGCCGGGCGATGCGTATGCCCGTGGATCAGCCATTGCACCTGATGCTTTTCCATCGCACTGACCACCGCGTTTTGGTTAACGTCCATGATCGCCAGCGATTTACTGCTGTTGGCTTCTTTACTGTTTGCGCGCATTCGCGCAGCAATACGTTTACGTAAAAACAGCGGCAGGGCGAGGAATAGCGTTTGCAACCAGGGCTTGTGGACTTTGGCGCGAAAAGCCTGATAACCGACGTCATCGGTGCACAGCGTGTCGCCATGCATAATCAGCACCCGACGACCATAAAGTTCGAGCACTTTTTCTTCTGGCAATAACGTCATACCGCTTTCACGGGCAAAGCGTTTGCCGAGCAGAAAATCACGGTTGCCATGAATGAAATAACAGGGAACGCCGGAGTCGGATACCGCTTTGATCGCCGCCGCCATCTGGCGATGAAACGGGCTGGGATCATCGTCGCCAATCCATGCTTCAAACAGATCGCCAAGAATATACAGCGCGTCGGCCTTGCGGGCTTCTCCCGCTAAAAAACGCAGAAAACCGGCGGTGATCGCCGGTTCTTCCACGCAGAGATGAAGATCTGCAATAAAGAGTGTCGCCACGATTACTCGCTAACGGTCACGCTTTCAATGATAACGTCTTCTTTTGGCACGTCCTGGTGCATACCGCTACGACCGGTTGCGACACCTTTGATTTTGTCGACTACGTCCATGCCTTCAACCACTTCGGCAAATACGCAGTAACCCCAACCTTGCAGGCTCTCGCCGGAGAAGTTCAGGAAGTCGTTATCAACCACGTTGATGAAGAACTGGGCAGTTGCAGAGTGCGGAGCCTGAGTACGAGCCATTGCCAGCGTACCACGGGTGTTTTTCAGACCGTTGTTGGCTTCGTTTTTGATTGGCTCTTTGGTGGCTTTTTGCTTCATGCCCGGTTCAAAACCGCCGCCCTGAATCATAAAGCCGTTGATAACACGGTGGAAAATGGTGTTGTTGTAAAAACCTTCGCGGCAGTAGTCCAGGAAGTTTTTAACTGTTTCAGGTGCTTTATCGTCAAAAGTTTTGATGACAATATCGCCGTGATTGGTGTGGAAAGTAACCATTTTTGCATCCTGTTCCGTTTGATTGGTGCTTCAACCCGGTTCGGGTCATATATAGGGTGGTGTTATAGCATAACCGCACGATCGGATCATCTCGCAATGTATGCTGATTCGCGCGGGAAATATGGGTATTATACGCAACTCAATTACCCACACATGTCTAAACGGAATCTTCGATGCTAAAAATCTTCAATACTCTGACACGCCAAAAAGAGGAATTTAAGCCTATTCACGCCGGGGAAGTCGGCATGTACGTGTGTGGAATCACCGTTTACGATCTCTGTCATATTGGTCATGGGCGTACTTTTGTCGCCTTTGACGTGGTTGCGCGTTACCTGCGTTTCCTCGGCTATAAGCTGAAGTATGTGCGCAACATTACCGATATCGACGACAAAATCATCAAACGCGCCAATGAAAACGGCGA
Organism: Escherichia sp. KTE96; assembly: GCF_000408525.1. Lineage (NCBI taxonomy): Bacteria > Pseudomonadati > Pseudomonadota > Gammaproteobacteria > Enterobacterales > Enterobacteriaceae > Escherichia > Escherichia sp. KTE96. The sequence continues at coordinate 1,716,160 of NZ_KE137149.1, forward strand.
AAGCTTTGTGGCACTGGTGGATCGCATGATCGCTGAAATGCACAAAGATTTCGATGCTTTGAATATCCTGCGCCCGGACATGGAGCCGCGTGCAACGCACCATATCGCAGAAATTATTGAACTCACTGAACAACTGATTGCTAAAGGTCACGCCTATGTGGCGGACAACGGCGACGTGATGTTCGACGTACCGACCGATCCAACTTACGGCGTGCTCTCGCGTCAGGATCTCGACCAGTTGCAGGCAGGCGCGCGCGTTGACGTGGTCGATGACAAACGCAACCCGATGGACTTCGTGCTGTGGAAGATGTCGAAAGAGGGCGAACCGAGCTGGCCTTCTCCGTGGGGCGCGGGTCGTCCTGGCTGGCACATTGAATGCTCGGCAATGAACTGCAAACAGTTGGGTAATCACTTTGATATCCACGGCGGCGGTTCTGACCTGATGTTCCCGCACCACGAGAACGAAATTGCCCAGTCCACCTGTGCGCACGATGGTCAATACGTCAACTACTGGATGCACTCCGGCATGGTGATGGTTGACCGCGAGAAGATGTCCAAATCGCTGGGTAACTTCTTCACCGTGCGCGATGTGCTGAAATACTACGACGCCGAAACCGTGCGTTACTTCCTGATGTCGGGTCACTATCGCAGCCAGTTGAACTACAGTGAAGAGAACCTGAAACAGGCGCGTGCGGCGCTGGAACGTCTCTACACTGCGCTGCGTGGCACAGACAAAACCGTTGCTCCTGCGGGTGGCGAAGCGTTTGAAGCGCGCTTTATCGAGGCGATGAATGACGACTTCAACACGCCGGAAGCCTATTCCGTGTTGTTTGATATGGCGCGTGAAGTGAACCGTCTGAAAGCAGAAGATATGGCAGCGGCGAACGCAATGGCGTCTCACCTGCGTAAACTCTCTGCCGTGCTGGGTCTGCTGGAGCAAGAACCGGAAGCGTTCCTGCAAAGCGGCGCACAGGCAGACGACAGCGAAGTGGCTGAGATTGAAGCGTTAATTCAACAGCGTCTGGATGCTCGTAAAGCCAAAGACTGGGCGGCAGCGGATGCGGCGCGTGATCGTCTTAACGAGATGGGGATCGTGCTGGAAGATGGTCCGCAAGGAACCACCTGGCGTCGTAAGTAACACCCTCACTCTTATCCTCTCCCGCAAGGGAGAGGATACGCTCAGCGCAATTTACGCCTGCTCCACCACAATATTCCCATCACTATTATTCCTGGTAGCCATACCCACATTAGCTCTGAAATAATCACCTGATGCCCATATGGTGTGGTGTAACGCGATAACGCAAACGGCGCGACTTTAATCACCTGCCAGGGGGCGAAAAATCGTTCCTCTGACCACGGCCACAACCAGCCAACACCTTTGCCGCCAGTGGTTACCGAATCCAGCAAGCTGTGTGATAACAGCGATACGGTTAAAAATAGCCAGCAGCGAATCAGCCCCGTCCTGAACCATCGATGCCCAATAAGCACGCATAACAGCGGGACAACAAACGCAAATACCAGCGAATGAGTAAAACCGCGATGGCCAAAAACATTGCCGTAAGCAACGCCAAATTTAAACGACAATACGTCGGCGTCTGGCAGCATCGCCAGGACGATTCCGGCAAATAACAGACGCGGCGGGATGATTTTCGACCCCAACCCTAAACCAATACAAAGGGGGACGGCGGCGTGGGTAATAACGGTTGGCATGATGATTGCTTCGGCAAAATGTTGATGCTAACAGCATGAATGAAAGCAACGAAGAGGGCAAAGGTCTGAAAAGAGAATCGGCCTGCATACAGGCAGGCCGGAATGGGGTCAGGCAACAACCTGTACGCTGTGACCTGCAAAACTCACTGTCTGACCGGCGACGATTTTGCAACGTTTGCGCGTTTCAACTGCGCCGTCGACTTTCACCTGGCCTTCAGCAATCGCGATTTTCGCCTGCGCGCCGCTTTCGCTCCAGCCTTCCAGTTTCAGCAAGTCGCACAGCTCAACGTGCGGATGTTTACCTAAAGAAAATGTCGCCATGTTACTCACCCTGTGGATCATGATATTCAACGCACGCCTGTAGCGTGTTTTCAATCAGCGTGGCAACCGTCATTGGGCCAACGCCGCCGGGAACAGGCGTAATGTATGAGGCGCGCTTAGCCGCTTCTTCAAACACGACGTCGCCCACAACTTTGCCATTTTCCAGACGGTTGATACCGACATCAATCACAATTGCGCCTTCTTTGATCCAGTCACCGGGAATAAAGCCTGGCTTGCCGACGGCGACGATCAACAAATCGGCGTTTTCCACATGATGACGCAGATTTTTGGTGAAGCGGTGAGTCACGGTGGTGGTGCAACCTGCCAGTAGCAGTTCCATGCTCATCGGGCGACCGACGATATTCGATGCACCAATCACCACAGCATTAAGGCCAAAGGTATCAATGTTGTAACGCTCAAGCAGCGTGACGATACCGCGCGGGGTGCAAGGACGCAGGCGCGGCGCACGCTGGCACAGACGACCAACGTTATAAGGATGGAAACCGTCTACGTCTTTGTCCGGGTGAATACGTTCCAGTACTTTGACGTAGTCAATTCCCGCCGGAAGCGGCAACTGCACCAGAATACCATCGATGGTATTGTCGGCATTCAGCGCATCGATAAGCTCAAGCAGTTCTGCTTCGCTGGTGGTTTCAGGAAGGTCATAGGAGCGGGAGACGAACCCGACTTCTTCGCAAGCTTTGCGTTTGCTTGCGACATAAATTTGCGATGCAGGGTTGCTGCCGACCAGCACAACGGCCAGTCCTGGCGCCCGCAGTCCGGCCGCAACGCGTGCCTGAACTTTTTGAGCAACTTCAGAGCGCACCTGCTGCGCAATCGTTTTACCGTCAATAATCTTTGCTGCCATCAGAGAGAGGATTCCATCTGTTACGTAGGTCGAAGGGGATGCGTCTATTTTGTCAGAAGCGTAGCGCGCTGTCAGTTTTCGTTTTCTGAAAAGTAAAACCTTCTGTACCAGGCAGATTAACGCCGATAATGATAACCGCCGTTGGTTTGCCGTCGTAGTGAGATAAATCAGACACGACCGTACACTTGTTCAGCAACCAGTTCAAAAGCCATTGACTCAGCAAGGGTTGACCGTATAATTCACGCGATTACAGCACATCGTGGTATCAATGCGCCCTTAGCTCAGTTGGATAGAGCAACGACCTTCTAAGTCGTGGGCCGCAGGTTCGAATCCTGCAGGGCGCGCCATTACAATTCAACCAGTTACACCTTCTTTACCACCTTCATAATTTCAGAGTGGACGTATTTGGGGCATCATTACCAAAAATATCGTCTATTTTCCTCGCGTGCTCTGTCAAATGATTAGACGTAAGGTGAGCATATCTACGCACCATTTCTATGGATCCCCATCCGCCCATTCCCTGAAGCACTGATGAAGAGCATCAATGAATGCACCAGGGGGAACCAGTGAGTTAAGTTCGAACTGTAGTACAATTCCCTCCGGTATTAACAGGAATGAATATGCTATGAACCCTTATATTTATCTTGGTGGTGCAATACTTGCAGAGGTTATTGGTACAACCTTAATGAAGTTTTCAGAGGGTTTTACACGGTTATGGCCCTCTGTTGGTACAATTATTTGTTACTGTACATCATTCTGGTTATTAGCTCAGACGCTGGCTTATATTCCTACAGGGATTGCTTATGCTATCTGGTCAGGCGTCGGTATCGTCCTGATTAGTTTACTGTCCTGGGGATTTTTCGGCCAACGGCTGGATCTTCCAGCCATTATAGGCATGATGTTGATTTGTGCCGGAGTGTTGGTAATTAACTTATTGTCACGAAGCGCGCCACATTAAAAATAGTTTCGTTCGAGTTTAATGAAATACGTCAGCTCGTATGTTTATACGGGCTGCTTTTTTATACTGCGGGTAAATGTTTTTTTGCAAGTGGAGCAGGGGATTACCATATTTGTGTTTTGAATAGCAATAACAAAGTTGTAGGCAAGAAATACTGTCGGCATTTTGTGATTAAATGGTTTATAGCAATATAACAAGAAACTCTTAAGTCTGTTTGTTTTTTAAACTTCATCCACATCGTGGATAAATATGAGAGCCACCCGCTGAACGGGTGGTTTTACGTAAGTTAAATTTTATAATTTCAGTGAATGTTTACGCTACAATAATACAAATGATAGTGGACAAAAACACAATCAGGCGATGGATTCACCGTAGGATGCAACTGCCTGAGCGGTGAAACCCACGCTCAATTCCTGTCTGACCCCATCATTTTTAAGCCAATAATAAATATTATCTTCTTTATTAAAAGCGTAAATTCTACAAATGCCCGCACATTCACTATTTGTGTTCCATCCACTATTAGCTACATCGCCCCATTCCTGGTAAAGTCCTGCGTTAACTTCTTGCTTAATAATATGCCCTGAATCATGATCATTATAATCGTAACTATCGATATCCTGCGCTTCGGGAAATTCTCCGTTCATTTTTTTAACCCACGGTAAAATATCTTTAACTGAATCATAAGTTTCAATGCTGTATTTGAAAAAACGCTTCACGGTAAACATATAAATACCGGCAGATTTGTTCGTTGATTTATCAGTAGCGAAAATGGCAAAAATATTCCCGATGCACTTTTCGTCAACGTCAGGAAAAGTTACTGTGCCATCCTGACTGATCGCCAGAACATTATTGTCTGCATCAGTGCTACAGCTCCATTTTACCTTGTCATTATTAACCGGGTCATTATCAATGACCATCTTAAAGGTGGCACCTGGAAACAAGCAGTTAGGGAAATGGTAACCATTCGTCATATCATTTTTAATATCATAGATATGGTTGTCAACTAAAACGCCTGTAATTTTACTCATCATTGACTCTCTTTGTTTATTAAATAAAAGGTTTTATTCCTGTGTAAAGGAATATGCTGATATTAATGCGCTTGATGAATAATTGTTCTTATTTAAAAGTTATATAGTGGTATAAATATGATTATATACTCCCTCTGAGTAGTGGTTACGCCGCTTATTTGTGTTATGTACGGGAATATCTGGAAAGTGCCAAATCGTCGCAAGCGTAATCCTGAGCGAAGCATTGCAAGATCTGATGGCAACTATCATGTGGTGACAAATGGTAAAGCGGGTAATGATGTTTATTGTGAATATAATGGTGTAACCGCTGATAAGAATATTTGATTGGAGGGCAGATAATTAAAATATAACGTATGAAAGAATGAGCTTTGAAGTTTCATGACAAACAGCAGTTTAAAACCTTCCGGTTATCTATTGACCGGTAGGAGAATGAAGACCTCCAGAACAAACAGTTAGTCGATGAAATTAGTTTCACCTATATTCTTCCTTTAACGCCTCCTCTTTCGCAAATTACACTATCACTTTTTGATCGCGGTTTGGTTAAATAATTGAAAAACGTCAGACGCATAAAATGCGTTGAAAACTGAGAATTAATACAGACAGGATTCTGATCAGGCAAGTGAAAAGGAAGGGAGCAAGCAAAGTTGCTCCCTTAAACAATTAATACTCGAGGATGCCACGCGCGACGGGCAAATAGCGCAGAGAGAAATAGAGTGCGTCTTTGCCACAGGCGGAACGTTTTGCTAGTAGCGAGGCGATCTCCGCATTCGGTTTTGGTTTAGCTGCAAACGTTTTACCTTTGCCCGCGACAAACAACTCATAAACAATGCCGCTGGCGGGTGAGGCAGTTTGGCAATCTGCGCTGGCTTGCAGATAACGGTCACGCTGTTCGGCGGTGAGTTTATCAACGCCGCCGCCATCCTGTACCCAGACATTAACGCCTGTCGCTCTAACTTGTTCCAGCAGTTGCCGATAGCCATCGGGCGACATATTGCCAGCGAAAAAGCTACTGATATAAACCGGTTTTGCTGAAACATCGCTAATCAGTCGCTGCGTATTGTTTAACCATTTTAGTAAAGGTTGTCGGGCGGCTTCACTGCGCCAGTTCAGATCGTCAATTTCCGCACTGATGTACCAGCCATCCGGCGTTACGCCAGGCGCGGCACGCCATAATCTGGCTTGCTGGAGATCGGCGGCCAGCAGGCGATTAAGGTAGCTTTCCAGCGCTGCAGATGACTGCTTCTGATGCAGAAAAAACTCCGGATCGGCGTTCAGACCAACAATCAGCTTCAGACCAGCCTGTTGCGCTGCTGCGGCACGCTTAAACAATAACGCGCGCTGTTCTGGCTGGGTGAATGCATCGCCATAACGAGTCCATTGCAGAATCAGGGTGTCGAAGCCCTGGAGACGCAACTGACTCATCAGTCCCTGCCACTGGGCGTCGGTGACCTGACTGTCACGGTTTTGCGGTTGCCAGATAATACCTTTCATTGCAAAGGAAAAAGGGCTGACCAGGAGCAGTGTCAGCAATACGAAAATGAACTTACGCATTTACCAGTGCACTCCAATGGTGAGAAACGCGTTGTTGCGCTCCCCGCTACGTTGATTAATCACCTTAAAGGTATGCTGATATTCGACGCCGAGACTGACTTTGTGCGGCCAGGCATCGTAATGCGTCTCGCCGGTCCAGATATTCCAGCGCACGCCGACGCCACCAAGCTGTGCGCCCTGAGTGCCTTTATCACGATAGCCGTTATCCTGTATGTGAGCGTAAGGTTCGATTGTCTGCCCGTTCGCGACTTTCTGATGCCAGCTCACACGGTAATCAGCCGTCCATGCCTGAATATCCTGGCGGACATATTGCGCCGCATCGAGATACAGATTTTGGGCAAACCAGCCTGAACCGTTCGGGTGCCACTCATCGCTGTATTTACCGCCGTTAAAGAACGAGGCGCTGGCACGCAGCATGGTGTCGGAGGTGCCATTTTGCCCATTCAGCGGGAACTGCTGTTCAACGGCAAGGAAAAAGATCTGATCGCGCAGCGGCTTCCAGCGCAGACCGGTGCCGGACATCGGATTTTTCACCGGCATCACCACACCGTTTTCTCCGGTATCGGCAAACACACGGCTGTAAACCGAAAGCAGGTCGCCTTCCAGCAGTATATTGCGCCCGATACGGTATTCGGCTTCCAGTTGTCCGTAGCTACGATAGCTTTTACCTGGCGCAGCGCCACCGACGTTATTGCTAGCTGAACTCATCGCGCCGGAACGCAAGCCGATGGAGGAATCGAAACTGAACGTCCAGCGGCGACCAACGTCCTCATGCAGACGACGGAAATTGAAGCGTTGCTGATTTTGTTCCGGTGTCAGCGGTGTAATCAGCGCCTGGTTATCAATGTCATCAATCACCAGCCGGGCGTAGTGTTGCGTCGCAGGCATATCATCCAGACGCTGATTCACGTAAGCCAGTTGTCTGATGAGTGCCGGATCGTCCGGTAGCCCTTTATGCGCCTGTTCCAGCATCTCCCGCGACTGCGCGATATCGCCGCTATCCCACAAGGCGTAACCGAGCGCCGCCTGGGTATTGCTGTTATTCGGTTCCAGTTCCAGAGCGGCGCGCAAATCGCTCACTGCCGCTGAGACATTATGACGTTGCCGATAAATCGTCGCCCGCGCAACGTAAGCGTTAGCTGAAGGCGCAATGTTAATTGAGCGAGTGAGATCGTTCAGTGCAAGTTCTGGCTGAGCAGGAATATAACGTTGTGCATGTAGCCACCAATACTGAGCATTGTTGCCCAGCCCGCGTTGTTCTGCCTGCTGAAGCCAGCGATCGCGAGCCGTGCCATTTCCAGCCGCCTGGGCGGTATTGGCGGCAGCGAGCAGATCTTCATTGCTCATGTCGTGAAGACTGATTTTCTGCCAGGCCGCCAGCGCGGTGGCGTAGTCTTCAACCTGATACGCCTGATAGGCCACCGCGCGATGTTGCCACGCGTTCGGTTGCCGTTTTTCTGCCTGAAGCCATGCATACAACGCCACACCAGGTAGCGTCTCCCGATAACACTTCGCCAGACGGTTCCAGGCGGCTGCATCGTAAGTCGGTGACATATCGCCCAGTAAACGGACGATTGCCGGGCAATTGTCAGCAATACCCGGCAACTGGCTTTGCCACTGGCGTTGCGCCGCCAGCGGCAACGGTTTCGATAAAATCGCCACTTTCGCTGGCGTTGCCAGGTAAGGATGACTTTCCAACAGAGACGCCAGCCGCGTCATTAACGTATGGCTGGCGCTTGCATCGCCCTGGAAAGGGTAGCGTTGCAGTAACAAATCGGCAGCTTCACGTGACTGTCCGTTCTGCATCAGTTGCCAGGTCAGTTGATCCAGGCGCGTAAGATTTGCTGGTTCTCGCTGATACAGCAACCGCGCCAGACGTAGTGCTTCAACTCTGTTGTGGGTTGCCACACTGACGGCATAACGCTCTTCAAGCATTTCATTGGCGGGGAGGGTGGCGAGCAGTTTTTGCGCCGCGTCGTACTGACCCTCTTTTAACAGCTCCGGAAGCGTTGCGCCAATAACGTACTGGCGGTTATCGGCAAACTGTACCGTGTAATTCGCCAACGCTTGCACCGGAGTGTCACTGTATTTTGATAACAGATAGAGCCAGCTTTTCTCTTGTAAGTCCGTAGTGAACAGAGGTTTGTTTTCAGCGAGATAACGCTGGAGGCGTGCTTTTTCGCCACGATAAGCCAGTGCGGTCGCGTAAGTAATATACGACTGTGGATCGGTGAAGATCCCCACTGATTGCAGCGCCAGGATCCGATCATCCAGATGCCCGGCAAGAAGCACGTCAAACCACTGACGGCGCTCTGCTGCGCTTAATGTATTCTGCTGGCGTGCTTCATTGTATAGCGTATCCGCCTGGGACCATTGTTTCAGGTAGATTGCGCGTTGCAGCAGATCGGTACGTAACGTTTTTCCTTCCGGCGATGCGGCAAACGTCGCATCGTTCAGTTGCGCTTTGGCAACAGATAACTGTGCCAGCCGCAGCGCATTCTGCCCAACTTCACTGCGGCAACGCAGAGTCGGCGCAGCATCGCACGCTTTTTGCTGGGCCAGCAGTTCCTCGACGGTATTCACTGTTTTGACTTCCACAGGAATTGCCGCAAGGCTACGTTGAAGCCGGGCATCGCCGGGAGTTCGTTTAAGCTGATCCTCAAGCAATAGCCGCGCGCGGTCATCATGACCAAAATGGCGATAGGCTTCTGCCAGATATAAAGTCAGCGGAATATTATCCGGCACCTGCTGATGAATATATTCAAATTCACGGATGGCGGTTGCTTCGTCGTTATTTTTCTGTGCTTTCAGCGCCTTATCGAGGCGGGGATAAATAACAAAATGGCGATAGTCGCTAAGCCCCAGCTCTTTGGCGCTGGTGCCAATATTGTCTGCGAGTGCGCCAGTACTCAATAAAGACGTCAGCAGTAAACCAGACCATCCGATGATGCGATTAAGGTTATTTTCCTTCATTTTCGGACTCCAGTTGCGCAACCTGTTCTGTGGTTAAACCTGCTTTGAGTAATAGAGATTGCATCGAAACTTGTAATTCGCGTTGAATTGTCAGTACGCGATCCAGCGTTTCCTGGCTGATGACACCTTCAGTAACCAAAAATTTGCCGAGCGGCAGAGAGCTGCGTTCATGACGCAGTAGCAGCACATTAATCGCTGAACGATTAATATGGCCGAGTGTGGTCAGTATTTCGGCAAACAGGAACTGATGCGGCACATATTGCTGCCAAATATCGCTGGCCTGTTGTTCCGTGAGCCACTGATGCTGAACCGCATTGTACAACATTGCCCGCGGATCGTGACCGCGGCGGCGTGCATACCAGTGGCGTAATCCGGTGACAATTTGCCCGCGCAGAACAATGACGTAGCGCACTTTACGTCCAACCTTGCGCGTCAGTGCCGCCAGTGACACCGGATCAATGCCGTCTTCACTACCGACAATTAACTCATCATTTTCCAGACGCAGCGGCAGCACCGCATAATGCAGTGCTACGGAAGCCGGCATTTCGGCAATCAGCGAGGAAGGGATCTGCCAGGCATCGATCGATTCCCATGCCACGCCGTTTTGCTCAGCCAGCGCCTGCGCCAGTTGTTCGGCGCTGATCAACCCTTGCATCAGCATCGAACCGCCGAGACGCAGACCTTCGACGCGATTACGCAGTGCCGTATCGAGTTGTTCTTCGGTGATGACCTGATTTTCCAGCAGAATTTGACCTAACGGGCGCAACGAACGGGTATCGCCAGTCACGCTGGGGAAATCGTGCGTCGTTTTATCCCACGCTACGCGACGCGGATCGCCATGTTGAAGCACCTGTTTCAACGCGCGCCAGTTAGCCATAAAGTTAATCAGGTTGCCCCAGAATAGCCGCAGGACGGATAGCAGGCCCTGCGTCAGGCCGTAGTAACCGGTGACAAAAATCACCCGCTGCACAATACGGTTAACCATCAAGCCAAAGTTTAGCCATAGCAGGGTCATTAACCATGCGCTGCCGCTGAAAATAGAAAGAAAATGCCAGGCATCAGGCCATAAACTTTCATACGCCAGTAACAGCAAAAGTTGGATCATCACCAGCATCGCGAGGAAACTAACAAAGTTGCTGATTGCCCCTTTGCGGTCACGCCAGAGAAAGTAGTTGAGTGTCAGGCTGGAAGTCCATTTATGGGTTTTAAATCCCTGGAAAACAATGCCGATGATCCAGCGAGACTTTTGCCGCACTGCGGTGGAAAAGGTATCGGGGAAATATTCGCGCACGCAGATCATGTTTGACGTCCGCGCGTGCTGTAAAAATTTACGCTGCTCGCGTTCTTTAGCTTCGTCCACCACCGGAAAACGGACAAAAATCTCCGTCATTCCTTTCTCTTTCAGGCGGAAACCAATGTCGTAATCTTCGGTGAGACTTTGCACGTCAAAAGCAATGCCGTCACCGTCAGCCAACAGCGCGGTCACGGCGCGGCGGCTGAAACAGGTGCCAACACCTGCGCTGGGCACCTGTCCGGCGAGGGCTTCACGCACCGGAACATCTTTGCCATGCAGTTCGGAAAACTCATCGATATAGGTCATGCTGGTGAAGTGCGTCCATTCGCGTTCGAACGGATACACCGGGATCTGAATCAGATCCTTACGCTCGACAAGGTAGTTGAACAGACGCAGTTCCATTGGCGAAATCACATCTTCGGCGTCATGCAGAATAAAACCCGCAAAGGCGAAATTGGCGCTTCGCTCAAACTGGGTGATGGCGTCCAGCACATTGTTCAGACAATCTGCTTTGCTGGTGGGGCCAGGACGTGCGCAGACCACCTTATGCACGTTCGGGAAGCGAGCACACACTTCGTCAACATCACGCTGAGTATCGGGGTCGTTCGGGTAAGTGCCGACAAAGATATGATAGTTTTCATAGTCGAGCGTGGTTGCCGCCAGCTCGGCCATATTGCCGATGACGCCAGTTTCATTCCACGCCGGAACCATAATCGCTAACGGTTTTTCATCTGGTTTGTACAGTTCGCGGTAACTCATTCGTGGGTAGCGCCGATAAACACTCAACTTGCGCTTAATGCGACGAACCCAGTAGACGACATCAATGAAAAAATCGTCCAGTCCGCTGATGAACATTATGACCGCTAACGTTATCGCGATTACTTTTAAGCCATAAAGCCAGGTAGCAAAAACATCAAGAAGCCAGTCCACGCCAAAACCTTACATTAACGCTGCTTATGTTTAGGGTGGCGTATATTAAGGTTTTTTATGAATTGTGACAGCTTTTTACCATTAATAGGTATGACTATTGCGGCACGTTATTTTTACACTGGTGATAAAAGTTGCTGTTTGCTGAATGATTAAGCGGGTAATGAGATCACAAACCTTGTCCCACGCGCATCTGACGTTACCGCAACCGTGCCTTTATGCGCGACAACAATCGATTTCACAATCGCCAGGCCAATGCCGCTACCTTCACCTTTTCGTTGGCGGGAGGGGTCAACGCGGTAGAAGCGGTCGAACAATCGCGGTAAGTGTTCGGGCGGAATGGGCGTACCGGGGTTTTCGACGGTAACCTGTACCTGGCGATCGGTAGTCTGGCAACGCACTACAATTGCCTCTCCGGGCGGCGTATAACGCAGGGCGTTAGAAAGCAGGTTGCTTAACGCCCGACGCAACATCAGCGGATCGCCCGCGACCTGACACTTGTCGCCAACAAATCGCAGTTCCACGCCGCGATCTTCCGCTAACGCCTCGAAAAAATCGAAAACTTTGCTGACTTCATCTGCCAGGTTGAGCATTTTCTTTTCCGGGATTAGCTGGTTGTTATCGGCCTGGGCGAGAAACAGCATATCGCTGACCATTTTCGCCATTCGCGTCAACTCTTCCAGATTAGAGTAGAGCACATCTTCCAGTTCCTTCTGGCTGCGCGACTGACTCAGGGCAATTTCCGTTTGCGTCACCAGATTCGTAATTGGCGTGCGAATTTCGTGGGCGATATCTGCCGAGAAGTTGGACTGGCGGGTAAAGACATCTTCAATACGTTCAATCATATGATTAAACGACAGCACCAGTTGCTCCAGCTCAATCGGCACGGTCTGCGGGTCCAGGCGAACGTCGAGATCTTTCGAAGTGATATTCTGGATCTGGCGGCTGACGCTGCGGATCGGCGCGTGACCTTTATGTACCGCCAGCAGCACGATAAAGACGATCAGGATGCTGATGATCGATGCAGTCATTACAAGTTTATTCATCAAATCATTTATGTAATGAAGATGAAAATCGATCGACAGCGCAATGTAGAGCGTATAAGCCGGTTTGCCGTCCACCAGCGGGCCAACCGACAAGTTAATCATCCGCCAGTTGCTGTGTTCCCTATGCCCGTGACCGTGGCCTGGCATCATAATCGTCGGGCCGGAGAGGAGATACACCTCACCACCACGTGCGTCTTTATCGGGTATGGCATCGCGTGCAAACTCGCGGATATCCGGCGCGCCTGGGGAGTGATATACCGTTTTACCGTGGCTATCTGCCAGGGAAATCAAGACGTTGGAATAACCACTGACGATATCTTCCAGCGTCATTAAGCGTCGGGCTTGTGTCTCGTCAGGGTGATTAAGTACCCGTTCAAGGGTGGTGCTAATCTCTTTTAAATCATTAATATCCTGCTCAGCAAAATGGACTTTTACCGAGTGGATCATGATCCATGCAAAGGCGAAAAATGCCGCGATGGTGGCAAGGCTGATAAAAAAGGTCAGGCGGGTTGCCAGCGAAAACGGGCGCTGAAATGGCTTATTGGCCATCCGGCACCTCAAGCATGTAACCCACGCCACGCACGGTTTGAATCAGTTTTGGCTCAAAATCATTGTCGATTTTGCCGCGCAGTCGCTTCACCGCCACATCAATGGCGTTGGTGTCGCTGTCAAAATTCATGTCCCATACCTGTGAAGCGATAAGCGAGCGGGGCAGTACTTCGCCCTGATGACGGAGGAAAAACTCCAGCAGGGTAAATTCTTTACTGGTCAAAGTGATACGCGTGCCGCTACGGGTGACTTTGCGGCTGACAAGATCGACCATCAGGTCGGCAACCTGAAACTGGCTTTCGATAATCACCGCCGCTCCGCGCCGCAGTAAGGTGCGCACCCGCGCCAGCAGTTCAGCAAAAGCGAATGGCTTCACCAGATAATCATCCGCTCCCAGCTCCAGCCCCTTGACGCGATGTTCAATCGTACCCAGCGCGCTGAGCAGCAGAATCGGCATCCCTTTGTTGGCAGAACGCAACATGCGCACGATATCCCAGCCGTTCACGTCTGGCAGCATAATATCGAGGATTATCAGGTCGTAATCTCCAGTCATCGCCAGATGGTAGCCGTTAAGTCCGTTATCGGCCAAATCGACCACAAAACCGGCTTCGGTTAACCCTTTGGTCAGATATTCGCCGGTTTTCTTTTCATCTTCGACAATCAACAGTTTCATGTTTCCTCCGCATACTGCCCGGCCAATTCTAGAGGAGCGCGATCAGATGGCAATCGCTTATTGGCAAAATGACAATTTTGTCATTTTCCTGTCACCGGAAAATCAGAGCCTGGCGGGTAAAGTTGGCGGCATAAAATCACCAGAAATTATGCGCCTATGTCTCATTGTAAACTCCTGACACTTTGTGTGGCCCTCGCGCTAAGTGGTTGCTCACTGGCACCGGATTATCAGCGCCCGGCAATGCCCGTGCCGCAGCAGTTTTCGTTAAGTCAGAATAGCCTGATCAACCCGGTCGATAATTACCAGAGTGCGGGCTGGCGCACCTTTTTTGTTGATAATCAGGTGAAGACGCTGATTAGCGAGGCGCTGGCGAATAACCGGGATTTGCGTATGGCGGCGCTAAAAGTGCAGGAGGCGCGGGCGCAATATCGACTGACCGATGCCGATCGCTACCCGCAACTCAACGGCGAGGGTAGCGGCAACTGGAGCGGTAATCTTAAAGGCAATACCGCCACGACACGGGAGTTCTCGACTGGCCTTAACGCCAGTTTTGACCTCGATTTTTTCGGTCGCTTAAAGAACATGAGCGAAGCCGAGCGACAAAATTATTTAGCTACTGAGGAAGCCCGGCGCGCGGTGCATATTCTGCTGGTTTCGAATGTCGCGCAAAGCTATTACAACCAGCAACTGGCTTATGCGCAATTGCAAATAGCCGAAGAAACGCTGCGTAATTATCAACAGTCATATGCGTTTGTCGAAAAACAACTGTTAACCGGTAGCAGCAATGTTCTGGCGCTGGAACAGGCTCGTGGGGTGATTGAAAGTACCCGTAGCGATATTGCTAAACGTCAGGGGGAACTGGCGCAGGCGAATAATGCGTTGCAACTGTTATTGGGACGCTACGGCAAGCTGCCGCAAGCGCAGGCAGCAAACAGCGACAGCTTGCAAAGCGTTAAATTACCGGCGGGTTTGTCATCGCAAATCTTATTGCAACGCCCGGATATTATGGAAGCCGAACATGCATTAATGGCGGCCAATGCCAATATTGGCGCTGCACGCGCGGCATTTTTTCCGTCTATAAGCCTGACCAGCGGAATATCAACCGCCAGCAGCGATCTGTCGTCATTATTTAACGCCAGCAGCGGGATGTGGAATTTTATCCCCAAAATTGAGATCCCCATTTTTAATGCCGGACGTAACCAGGCCAATCTGGATATCGCTGAAATTCGCCAGCAGCAGTCGGTGGTGAATTATGAACAGAAAATCCAGAACGCCTTTAAAGAAGTGGCCGATGCGCTGGCGTTACGCCAAAGCCTGAATGATCAAATCAGCGCTCAGCAGCGTTATCTGGCGTCGTTGCAAATTACCCTGCAACGGGCGCGGACGTTATATCAGCACGGCGCGGTAAGTTATCTGGAAGTGCTGGATGCCGAACGTTCTTTATTTGCTACCCGACAAACCTTACTCGACCTGAATTATGCCCGTCAGGTTAACGAAGTTTCCTTATATACCGCTCTGGGTGGCGGTTGGCAGCAATAATTTTTTAACTCCAGGAGATATAAAATGAAAAAGACACTGCAAGTCGCAATGTTCAGTCTGTTTACTGTTATTGGCTTTAATGCGCAGGCTAACGAACATCATCATGAAACTATGAGCGAAGCACAACCGCAGGTAATTAGCGCCACCGGTGTGGTAAAAGGTGTTGATCTGGAAAGCAAAAAAATCACTATCCATCACGATCCGATTGCTGCCGTGAACTGGCCGGAGATGACCATGCGTTTTACCATCACCCCGCAGACGAAAATGAGCGAAATTAAAACCGGTGACAAAGTGGCGTTTAATTTTGTCCAGCAGGGCAACCTTTCTTTATTACAGGATATTAAAGTCAGCCAGTAACCCAGGTTTAATGAAATGAAAAAAATCGCGCTTATTATCGGCAGCATGATCGCGGGCGGTATTATTTCCACGGCAGGTTTTACCTGGTTTGCCCAGGCGGAACAGCCAGCAGAAAAAACACCAACCGCAGAACGTAAAATTTTATTCTGGTATGACCCGATGTATCCCAATACGCGGTTCGATAAACCGGGTAAATCGCCGTTTATGGATATGGATCTGGTGCCGAAATATGCCGATGAAGAGAATTCTGCGTCTGGTGTGCGTATTGACCCGACCCAGACGCAGAATCTGGGGGTGAAAACGGCCACCGTCACGCGCGGGTCGTTGACGTTTGCCCAGAGTTTCCCGGCAAACGTCAGTTACAACGAGTATCAGTTTGCTATTGTGCAGGCCCGCGCCGCCGGGTTTATCGACAAGGTTTATCCGCTTACCGTGGGCGATAAAGTGAAAAAGGGCGCGCCGCTTCTCGAGCTGACTATTCCCGACTGGGTGGAAGCGCAGAGTGAGTATTTACTGCTACGTGAAACCGGCGGTACGGCGACCCAGATCGAAGGCATTCTTGAGCGGCTGCGACTGGCGGGAATGCCGGAGGCCGATATTCGCCGCTTGATCGCCACGCAAAAAATCCAGACTCGCTTTACGCTCAAAGCGCCTATTGATGGCGTGATCACCGCGTTTGATCTGCGCGCGGGAATGAATATCGCCAAAGATAACGTGGTAGCGAAAATTCAGGGTATGAACCCGGTGTGGGTCACTGCCGCGATCCCGGAGTCCATCGCCTGGCTGGTGAAAGATGCCTCGCAGTTTACGCTCACCGTTCCGGCGCGACCCGATAAAACGCTCACCATTCGCAAATGGACGCTGCTACCCGGCGTGGATGCCGCGACCCGCACGCTGCAACTGCGTCTGGAAGTCGACAACGCCGAAGAGGCGCTAAAACCGGGAATGAACGCCTGGTTGCAACTCAATACCGCCAGCGAACCGATGCTGCTGATTCCGTCACAGGCGCTGATCGACACCGGCAGCGAACAGCGGGTGATTACCGTTGATGCCGACGGGCGTTTTGTTCCGAAACGCGTTTCCGTTTTCCAGGCATCACAAGGTATCACCGCGCTACGCTCTGGTCTGGCGGAAGGTGAAAAGGTGGTTTCCAGCGGGCTGTTTCTGATTGATTCCGAAGCCAATATTTCTGGTGCGCTGGAGCGGATGCGCTCTGAAAGCGCTACCCATGCGCATTGAGGGAATAACCAATGATTGAATGGATTATTCGTCGCTCGGTGGCGAACCGTTTTCTGGTGCTGATGGGCGCATTGTTTCTGAGTATCTGGGGCACCTGGACCATTATTAACACGCCAGTGGATGCACTGCCGGATCTCTCCGATGTGCAGGTGATTATTAAAACCAGTTACCCCGGTCAGGCACCACAAATCGTTGAAAATCAGGTCACTTATCCGCTAACCACTACCATGCTGTCGGTGCCGGGCGCGAAGACAGTGCGCGGTTTCTCGCAGTTTGGCGACTCTTATGTGTATGTCATTTTCGAAGATGGCACCGATCCGTACTGGGCGCGCTCGCGGGTGCTGGAGTACCTCAACCAGGTGCAGGGTAAGCTGCCTGCGGGTGTCAGTGCCGAGTTGGGGCCAGATGCCACGGGCGTTGGCTGGATTTATGAATACGCGCTGGTGGATCGCAGCGGGAAGCACGATCTGGCTGATTTACGCTCATTGCAGGACTGGTTTCTTAAATATGAGCTAAAAACCATCCCCAATGTTGCGGAAGTGGCATCGGTGGGCGGTGTGGTAAAAGAGTATCAGGTAGTTATCGATCCTCAGCGCCTGGCGCAATATGGCATCAGTCTCGCAGAAGTGAAAAGTGCGCTGGATGCCTCAAACCAGGAAGCAGGCGGTTCGTCGATTGAACTGGCGGAAGCAGAGTATATGGTACGTGCCAGTGGCTATCTACAAACGCTCGACGACTTTAATCACATCGTTTTAAAAGCCAGTGAAAATGGTGTTCCCGTTTATCTGCGTGATGTAGCGAAGGTTCAGGTTGGGCCGGAAATGCGCCGGGGTATTGCGGAGCTGAACGGCGAAGGCGAAGTGGCGGGTGGGGTCGTTATCCTGCGCTCCGGCAAAAACGCCCGTGAAGTTATTGCCGCCGTGAAGGACAAACTGGAAGCGCTGAAAAGCAGCCTGCCGGAAGGCGTGGAGATAGTTACAACATACGATCGCAGCCAGCTTATTGACCGCGCTATCGACAATCTCAGCGGCAAGCTGCTGGAAGAGTTTATTGTGGTGGCGGTAGTCTGTGCGCTGTTCCTCTGGCATGTGCGCTCGGCGCTGGTGGCGATTATTTCGTTGCCGCTGGGGTTGTGTATTGCTTTTATTGTCATGCACTTTCAGGGGCTGAACGCCAATATTATGTCGCTGGGCGGTATTGCGATTGCCGTCGGGGCGATGGTCGATGCCGCTATCGTCATGATCGAGAATGCCCATAAACGGTTGGAAGAGTGGCAGCATCAGCATCCTGACGCCCCGCTGGATAATAAAACACGCTGGCAGGTGATCACCGATGCTTCTGTTGAAGTAGGGCCAGCGCTGTTTATCAGTTTGCTGATTATTACGTTGTCGTTTATCCCGATCTTCACCCTTGAAGGACAGGAAGGGCGTTTGTTTGGTCCACTGGCGTTCACTAAAACCTATGCGATGGCGGGGGCTGCGCTGCTGGCGATCGTGGTGATCCCGATCCTGATGGGTTACTGGATCCGTGGCAAAATTCCGCCAGAAAGTAGTAATCCGCTCAACCGCTTTTTGATTCGGATTTACCATCCGCTGTTGCTGAAAGTATTGCACTGGCCAAAAACCACGCTGCTGGTGGCGGCGCTTTCGGTGCTGACGGTAATCTGGCCGCTCAATAAAGTTGGCGGCGAATTTTTACCGCAGATCAATGAAGGGGACTTGCTGTATATGCCTTCGACGCTACCGGGGATTTCCGCGGCGGAAGCGGCGAGTATGCTGCAAAAAACTGACAAGCTGATCATGAGCGTGCCGGAAGTGGCGCGGGTATTTGGCAAGACCGGGAAAGCGGAAACGGCAACTGATTCTGCTCCGCTGGAGATGGTAGAAACGACCATTCAACTTAAGCCGCAGGATCAGTGGCGGCCAGGTATGACGATGGACAAAATCATCGAAGAGCTGGATAACACAGTGCGGCTGCCGGGGCTGGCAAATCTGTGGGTGCCGCCAATCCGTAACCGTATCGATATGCTCTCGACCGGCATTAAAAGTCCCATCGGGATTAAGGTTTCCGGCAACGTGCTGGCGGATATCGACGCGATGGCGGAACAAATCGAAGAAGTGGCGCGAACGGTGCCTGGCGTGGTTTCTGCGCTTGCCGAACGCCTGGAAGGTGGGCGCTATATCAACGTTGAGATTAACCGCGAAAAAGCCGCGCGTTACGGTATGACGGTGGCGGATGTGCAGTTGTTTGTGACATCCGCAGTGGGCGGAGCGATGGTTGGCGAAACGGTGGAAGGGATTGCTCGTTACCCGATTAATCTGCGTTATCCACAAAGCTGGCGCGACAGCCCGCAGGCGCTGCGACAGCTACCGATTCTGACGCCGATGAAACAGCAAATCACCCTTGCTGACGTTGCTGACGTCAAAGTCTCTGGCGGACCGTCAATGCTGAAAACCGAGAATGCGCGACCGACGAGCTGGATTTATATCGACGCTCGCGACCGTGACATGGTGTCGGTGGTTCACGATCTGCAAAAAGCGATTGCCGAGAAAGTGCAGTTGAAACCGGGCACTAGTGTGGCGTTCTCCGGGCAGTTCGAGTTACTGGAGCGCGCGAACCATAAGCTGAAACTCATGGTGCCGATGACGTTGATGATCATTTTCGTGCTGTTATATCTGGCGTTCCGTCGCGTAGGCGAAGCGTTGTTGATTATCAGCAGTGTACCGTTTGCGCTGGTGGGCGGTATCTGGTTCCTGTGGTGGATGGGCTTTCATCTTTCCGTGGCAACGGGCACCGGTTTTATCGCTCTCGCCGGAGTCGCTGCCGAGTTTGGTGTGGTGATGTTGATGTATTTACGTCACGCCATAGAGGCAGAGCCGTCGCTGGATAATCCGCAAACCTTTAGTGAACAGAAGCTGGATGAGGCGTTGTATCACGGCGCGGTACTGCGCGTGCGCCCGAAAGCGATGACGGTGGCGGTGATTATCGCTGGTCTGCTGCCGATTCTGTGGGGAACAGGGGCGGGTTCCGAAGTGATGAGTCGCATCGCTGCGCCGATGATTGGCGGTATGATCACCGCACCGTTGCTGTCGCTGTTTATTATCCCGGCGGCGTATAAGTTGATGTGGCTGCACCGTCATCGGGTTTAGGCAAAATTGCCTGATGCGCTATGCCTTATCAGGCCTACAGCGTGAATTATAATTTATTGAATTTGCACGTTTCTGTAGGCCAAATAAGGCGTTAACACCTTATTTGGCAATAACAGAGTACTTTTTGTCGGCAATTTGCATAAGAAAAGGATACCCGGTTTAACTGTGTGGATTGTGTCTTGCGACGACCAGCACTAAATGTTAAAAGATGCCCCTCATTAAAAAAGACACACAGGGGAAAGGCGTGAAAAACGCGTCAACCGTATCGGAAGATACCGCGTCGAATCAAGAGCCGACGCTTCATCGGGGATTACATAACCGTCATATTCAACTGATTGCGCTGGGCGGTGCAATTGGTACTGGTCTGTTTCTTGGCATTGGCCCGGCGATTCAGATGGCGGGGCCGGCCGTGTTGCTGGGCTACGGCGTCGCCGGGATCATCGCTTTCCTGATTATGCGCCAGCTTGGCGAGATGGTGGTTGAGGAGCCGGTTTCCGGTTCGTTTGCCCACTTTGCTTATAAATACTGGGGACCGTTTGCAGGCTTCCTTTCCGGCTGGAACTATTGGGTAATGTTCGTGCTGGTGGGAATGGCAGAGCTGACCGCTGCGGGCATCTATATGCAGTACTGGTTCCCGGATGTTCCTACGTGGGTCTGGGCCGCCGCCTTCTTTATTATCATCAACGCCGTTAACCTGGTGAACGTGCGCTTGTATGGCGAAACCGAGTTCTGGTTTGCGCTGATTAAAGTGCTGGCGATTATCGGCATGATCGGTTTTGGTCTGTGGCTGCTGTTTTCTGGTCACGGCGGCGAGAAAGCCAGTATCGATAACCTCTGGCGCTTTGGTGGTTTCTTTGCCACTGGCTGGAACGGGCTGATTTTGTCGCTGGCGGTGATCATGTTCTCCTTCGGCGGCCTGGAGCTGATTGGGATCACAGCCGCTGAAGCGCGCGATCCGGAAAAAAGCATCCCGAAGGCGGTAAATCAGGTGGTTTATCGTATCTTGCTGTTTTATATCGGTTCGCTGGTGGTATTACTGGCGCTCTACCCGTGGGTGGAAGTGAAATCTAACAGTAGCCCGTTTGTGATGATTTTCCATAACCTCGACAGCAACGTGGTGGCTTCTGCGCTGAACTTCGTCATTCTGGTGGCATCGCTGTCAGTGTATAACAGCGGGGTTTACTCTAACAGCCGGATGCTGTTTGGCCTTTCCGTCCAGGGTAACGCACCGAAGTTCCTTACCCGTGTTAGCCGTCGCGGCGTGCCGATCAACTCGCTGATGCTTTCCGGGGCGATCACCTCACTGGTGGTGTTGATCAACTATCTGTTGCCGCAAAAAGCGTTTGGTTTGCTGATGGCACTGGTGGTGGCAACCTTGCTGTTGAACTGGATTATGATCTGCCTGGCGCATCTGCGTTTTCGTGCAGCGATGCGACGTCAGGGACGTGAAACACAGTTTAAGGCGCTGCTCTATCCGTTTGGCAACTATCTTTGCATTGCCTTCCTCGGCATGATTTTGCTGTTGATGTGCACGATGGATGATATGCGCTTGTCGGCAATTTTGCTGCCGGTGTGGATTGTGTTCCTGTTTGTGGCGTTTAAAACACTGCGCCGGAAAGCGAAATAATAGTGTAGGTCGGATAAGGCGTTCACGCCGCATCCGACAAAATGATGTCAACAATTTGAAGCCGCTCTCATTCATTCGATGAGAGCGGTTTTTTAATTACTGCTTAAATGCTTCTGCCAGGGAGCGAATATCATTGCTGGTTGGTGACTGATGAAGTCGCAGACCAAACTCTTCGACGATGGCAAATATGTGGTCGAATATATCAGCCTGAATGCTTTCATATTCCAGCCACACCACAGTATTAGTAAACGCATAGATCTCAAGCGGTAAACCATTATCGCCGGGAGCTAACTGGCGCACCATTAAGGTCATATCTTTACGAATCCGCGGATGATTGCGTAGATATTCGTTCAGATAGGCGCGAAACGTTCCAATATTGGTCATTCGGCGCAGGTTTAATACTGACTCCGTAGAACCTTGCTGGCGATTCCACTCGTTAATTTCCTGATGGCGGCTGGTTAAATAGGGTTTCAACAAATGCGCTTTATTCAGCCGCTGCATTTCGGTTTCATCAAGAAAACGAATACTGGTGACATCAATACTGATGCTGCGTTTAATACGTCGACCGCCAGAGGCTGACATCCCGCTCCAGTTTTTAAAGGAGTCGGATACTAACGACCAGGTGGGAATAGTGGTAATGGTATTATCCCAGTTACGCACTTTGACGGTAGTTAAGCCGATATCGATCACTGAGCCATCCGCGCCGTATTTTGGCATCTCCAGCCAGTCGCCCAGTTTCAACATATCGTTCGCGGAAAGCTGAATCCCTGCAACCAGACCAAGAATCGGATCTTTAAACACCAACATCAGTACGGCAGCCATCGCGCCAAGACCACTGATCAGAATTGCCGGTGACTGACCAATCAGCAGTGAGATCATTAATATGCCGACCAGAATCGCGCCGATCAGTTTGATCCCCTGAAATATCCCTTTTAACGGCAACTGTTTTGCCGCCGGGAATTTCTGAGCCAGATTTAAAATAACATCCAGCAGGGAGAAGACTGAAAGCAGCGCATACATCATGATCCACAACTGCGCACAGGTGGTCAGGATATCAGCCGCTTCGGTGCCTTTTTGCAGCCAGAATACCGCCTGAATATTGACGATAATCCCCTGCAGGGTAAAAGCTAAACGGTGGAAGAGTTTATTCTGGGTAATGATTTGCAACCACAGCCGTGAGCTGGCGATGGCGCGTTTTTCGAAGGTACGCAGTACCACCCAGTGCAAAATAATATGCACTATTACGGCGGTCAGAAAAATAATACCGAAAATCATCACCATTGAAGTGGTGTGATCGATCTCAATACCCGCTAAATCTTCAACCTGGGATATTAAATCCTGCATAACGTCTCCTTTATACAACAGCGGCCTATGATGACGGGTGAAAGGGGGTTATGCAAATAAGTAAAATCTGAGGATAAATAGCCGGGCGGATGCCCGGCAAGGGAGAATTACACTTCGGTTAAAGTGATACTTTGTGGCAGACGAGATTTCGGCAGGGTAGCGTTAAAATCTTCGACGCTATGATGACCCACCGGAACGATCACCAGACTGGTGTAGCCTTTCTCTTTCAGACCAAATTCTTCATCGAGGATCGCGGCGTCAAAACCTTCGATTGGCACCGCGTCCAGACCCAGTGCCGCAACGCCCAGCAGGAAATTACCGACGTTGAGATATACCTGTTTTGCCATCCACTCTGCATCATCTTGCAGATCTTTACGGTGCATATCCGCGAAGAATTTGCGGCCTTTATCGTTCGCGGCTTTCGCTTCCGGCGTGGCAAAGCGGCCATCAGCATCTTCCTGGTCAACAACCAGCTTCAGCCAGGCATCGTCCATTGCGGTTTTCGCGCAGAACACCACGACGTGCGAGGCATCAAGTATTTTACGTTCGTTGAACACGTAATTATCGGCAGCGGATTTGGCGACACGCGCTTTGCCTTCTTCAGTGCTGGCAACGATAAAATGCCACGGCTGGGAGTTGGTGCTGGAAGGGCTGTATTGCAGCAGGGTTTTGATCTGCTCCGCCTGTTCTGGGGTAAGTTTTTTGTTGGCATCGAATGCCTTAGTGGAATGACGCTTTAAGGCGACAGAAATAATATCCATAAAGACTCCTTGTGAAAGACATTTGTGTGCCAGCAGATTACAAGGATCGAAGTAAAATGGTAAGCGAGAAAAATGCTCTATAGATTTACGTTTTAGCCTGGCCGCAGTCTTTTTTGATCGCGTTTGGCTAAGCCATCAACCACTAAATTCCATGAATCGTTGATCAGATCGCGAAGTAACGCTTCGGAGATTTCCTTGCCGGGATACACCGAAATCCAGTGCTTTTTATTCATGTGATATCCAGGCTTAATGTTCGGATATATCTGCTGATTTAACAGGGATTTTTGTGGATCGGACTTCAGATTTATGAAGGGGACGCCGCGCAGTTCTGACGACAGCATAAAAATCTTGCCGCCAATTTTAAAAACATCAAACTCCGGGCCAAACGGCCAGCAAAGCTCGACGAAAGGCAGCTCAAGCGCCAGGCGTTTCGCCGTTTCAAGCAGTGATTGCTTATCCATAAACTTTCCTTAAGGCGAAGGAGAATAAGCAAAGTATGCCGCGAACCGCGGCGATAATCGATGTTTAATCCGCCAGCGAGAACCAGCGTCGCCAGATAAATCTAAGAATAAAATATTCAATAGCGCCCAGCACTAAAAACCACAGACAAAATAACAAAGTGTAAAGCTGACTCAGATCCATCAGATGGAACGTGGCCATCAGTTTCTGTGCCAGCGTCAGCCCCAGCGCGGGGGCGGGCAGCAGCAGGCAAGAGAGGAAAGCCATCAACAAAATGCTTGCTGCGGCGGTCAAGGTTTCTAAAGGATGTTTCATAACATTGTTAAATGTAAGTTAAAACACCATTGTCAGGGATATTCTTCTGTAAGGCAATTCCCGACTTAGTCTCCGGCCCAAATCTCACAATGCTTTTTCACCAGCCCAATCAGCGAGCCGCCATCGGCAACGAAATCACGCATCAACTGTGCTTCATTCAGACCGCTGGCGACCTGGCGATGCAGAGCCTCAACCGCACTCGACGCACCAATTTTATGCGCAGAAGGGGCGATTTTTTCCAGCAATCGTAAGGTGTCTTCTGTTAGTGGCCGACGATCGCCGGTGTGTGGATCGGTAACAACGCCTTCCAGACCATAGCGGCAGGCCTGGAAACGGTTGAACTTATACAGCAGATAATCCTTTTCCTGATGCTTAAAAGGGCGTTCCGTCAGCAGCCAGTGAGCGGTGGACTGAATCAATCCCGCCATATTTATCGCATGGCTAAGGGTTAACGGGGTATCCATCACCCGAACTTCTACTGTGCCAAAATGAGGGCTGGGGCGAATATCCCAGTGCAAATCTTTAATGCTGTCGATCATCGTGGTGTAACTCAGGCAGCGAAACAGGGCTTCGAATTGCTGCCAGTTACTGACCCACGGCATCGGGCCATTATCGGGAAAGGCGGAAAAGATATTTGGCCGTGAGGAGACAAAATGGGTATCTGTTCCCTGCATATACGGCGACGCGGCAGAAAGGGCGATAAAGTGCGGCACAAAGCGCGATAAGCCGTGTAGCAAATAAATGGCGTCATCGCCACTGGCGCAGCCAACGTGAACATGCTGACCAAAAACAGTCGCCTGCTGAATGAGATAACCAAAGTGTTCCAGCGTCCGCTGATAGCGTGCGTTATCGCACACCTCCTGACGCTGCCATTTCTGAAATGGGTGCGTACCGCCACCGCAAATTTCCAGATGATTCTCCGCCGCAGCTTGCAGAACGACTTTCTGCATTGCTGAAAATTGCCCGGCAGCCTGGTTGATATCACGGCAAACACCAGTTGCCAGTTCCAGCATACTTTCGGTGATATCGTGCTTCACTTCCCCGGCGCTAATCTCACTTTTTACCGCATCAATTAGCGTTGAAGAGTCCTGACTAAGATCGTAGCCCGGCGGATTAACCACCTGCATTTCCAGCTCAATACCGAGGGTAAAAGGTTCAGAAATATGAAAATCGGGTAATGACATAGGTTTCTCTTATGTGGGCGTTTTCGTTTCAGTATAGAAGTGGGCGCGGCTGGGCGAGATGCGGAAGTTCTGGAATGTTTCTTTTTTTGGTGATGATGAACTGATTGCTACTTACTACTGAAGCAATTTGGTTACTTTTGCAATGTGACAAGTTATGGCAGAGCTGGCTGGTGGCGAAGAATTTTGACGATTGGGGCGTACAGAAAAACTGGCTCAGCTTCAGTTGATCTGATGAATTGTGGAAAGCCCGAAACAGGATTTACTGTATAAATAAATAGTTATTTTGCTAAGGAAGGGTAAGATAACCGCGGGTGCCTGAAGCTTTCCGGTTTCAGGTTTACTCTGAGGTCTGGAAAGATGAAGCCCAGGAGATATTTCTATCAACCCTGGGGCTACCTACCCAAACCTGAACAATTTGGATGCTAGTCCCTTCTTCGCATGGAGGCAATATAAACACGCTGACGAAATATGCCCTTGTGGCAGTCATAGTACTGTGTTTGACGGTACTGGGATTTACGCTTCTGGTCGGAGACTCGCTGTGTGAGTTCACCGTAAAGGAACGTAATATTGAGTTTAAGGCTGTTCTCGCTTACGAACCGAAGAAATCGCCGCTGTGCGGGGAGAAATCCCTGCATATCCGGTTGTCAGGTCAGGAATGGTAGGGCACCTGCTTTACACTTTCGCCCGCGCTCAGTGATGGCTGCGGGCGAGCCACAGCAAGAGTTATCCATTAATCGTGTTGGCACAGCGTTATGATGTGTTTTCCTCTTATCTGCCAGTGCACAGCAAACATCTCGTCCTCCCAACGAATAATGATTCGCTGTTTATTCCAGTTAACCACCTGATAATTTAGAAATCCTGCGTCGGTCTGTATCTTGCTTGCCTTAAATGCACTCTCTTTTGCTGAAAATGCCAGTGTAAGTGCCACAGGGAAAGGTAAATTGCAGCCTGTAATAAACTCGCGTTCAGTGGGGGTAATGATGTTATCTGTCAATTCTCTGGCTGTGTGTGCAGAAAAAATTTCTTCGATATCCACACCAATCGGTTGGTGAGAGACGATTGCTATAGCCGTATCCCCGCAGTGACTAATACTGCCGTATAAGCCCGTAGGCCAAAGTGGTTGGCGATGTTCACCGATTGCGGGCACACATTTATAGCCATATCCCCGCAACGCATGAACAGCAGCAATCCGTCCGGCTAAATGTTCGGCTTTGCGTTTACGTCCGGCATGTTGCAGTTGTGCGTAATGCGGCAGCCAGAACAAATCCTGCTCGTGAAAACTTGCAGGATCGAACTCAACAATGTGCAGCGTATGTCCGGCAAAGGGAAGGGAGGTATGCGTGGTTTTCATTTCGCCCATATTAGAGACTGATGACAAACGCAAAACTGCTTGATGCGCTACGCTTATCAGGCCTGCGTGGTTCTGCAATATATTTGAATTGGCAAGATTTTGTAGGCCGGATAAGTCGTTCACGCCGCATCCGGCATGAACGACACGCCCTTTGTCAACAATCTGACGTTAGTATCAGAAGTGAGTATTAATGCTCATATACCATGTCCGTCCTGGTTCGTTATAGGTATACGCGCCAGCACCTGCGATATAGTTCGCACCGGCAAGATCACCCGTGGTCTGGGCATTCCCTTCACGCCACAAACGCTTGTCGAACAGGTTATCCACGCCGCCAGTCAGACTGACGTTCTTCGTCACGTCCCAGGTCGCACTCAGGCCAACAATACTGTACGGGCTAATCTCTTTGGTTTCCGGGCCAACCGCTGGCTGGCCTTTGTAGTTATATTTCTTCGGCTGCTGTTTGCCATACCAGGTGAAGGTGGTTTGCATCGACAAATCTTCCCGCGCCTGCCAGCTCAGCGTTGAGTTCAACGTATATTCCGGGATGATCGACAAACGGTCTCCCGTGGTTTTGTTTTCACTCTTCAGCATATAAGTGATGTTGTTGGTCCACATCACCGTCTCGCTAACCGGCACGTTTAACGATCCTTCCAGACCTTCAACCACCGCTTTCGGCACGTTATCCCACTGATAGAGATCGGTGCCTGCCGCATTTTTCCCTACAGCCACATAGCCCGCTTCAATCTTGTTGCGATAGTCGTTACGGAACCAGGTCACGCCCGCCAGCCAGCCGTCGCGTTTGAATTCCAGACCAATCTCTTTGTTGATGCTGGTTTCTGCTTTCAGGTCATCGTTACCTTGTAGATAGCAGCCGCCTGCGCTGGCATAGCAGCCCTGACCTTTACTGTAGAGAATGTAGTTCGGGTTAGTCTGATACAGGCTCGGCGCTTTATAGGCGCGTGCGATACCCATTTTCAGCGTGAAGTCATCGCCTAAGCCTTGCGATACGTTTAACGCCGGGCTCCAGTTATTACCGACAATGCTGTGATGATCGAAACGCAGCCCCGGCGTTACGATGGTGCTGTCGGTCAGTTCTATATTGTCTTCTGCAAACAGCGAGAAAATTTCTGCTTTTGAATATGGGCTACGGTCGGTGGCACTCACACCATCAATAGCACCGCCGGTATTCGTTCCGGTCAGCGCCTGGGTGTTGGAACTCAAGTCCTTCATCCGCTGCTGATTCCACTCCGTACCCAGCGTCAGCGTCTGGTTAACGAAGAAATCAATCGGCAGGTTAACTTCGCTATGCAGCATCACGTCATCGAGATCGATATCGACGAAATCCTGCGTCGCTTTTTCGTTAAATTTTCCTTCGGTGCCGCCCGCCAGACCTTCCGGGATACGCGAGTTACGGGTGTGTTCATACTGCACCCAGTTGCTGGTGGTCACGCCGTTATCCCAGCCGCCGTTCCAGGTCAGCGAGTAGTTCTGGCGATAGAGACGGTTGGTTTCATCGCCGTATTTAGAGCGAGTGTAAGCATCAGAGTTGGTGTTCTGGGTATCGCCCGCATACAGGTTGCCCTGGCGGCTGTAACCTGCTTCCAGTTCCAGCGATTGCAGCGGTGCGAAGTCCCAGCGAACTACGCCGTTAATGTCTTTGTTGATCACCCCTTCGCGCCCGGCTGGTAGGGTAGTTGCATAGGTTCCTGCACGTGCGGACTGATGACCTTTGTTAATATCCCACGCGTCGGCCTGCGTTTTGTCGAGGTTGCCGTACAAACGGAAGCTGAACTCGTCGCCCAGTGGACCGGTGAGGCTGAAGTTGGTGCGTTTGGTGGCACCTTCGTCTTTATGTTCAGGGGCATTGAAATAAGCATCCCAGGAACCGTGCCACTCGCCACTGCCTTTTTTGGTGATGATGTTAACCACGCCACCTGCCGCACCGTTACCGTAACGGGCCGCCGCCGGACCACGCAAAACTTCAATACGTTCGATCATCTCAGGTGGCACCCAGGAGGTATCGCCACGGGTATCACGCTCACCGCGCCAGCCCTGACGTACCGAGTTGCGGCTGCTGACCGGTTTACCGTCAATCAAAATCAGGGTGTTTTCCGGACCCATGCCGCGAATATCAATCTGGCGGTTATTACCGCGCTGACCGCTGGTGGAGTTACCCGTCAGGTTTACGCCTGGCATGGTACGGATGATTTCCGATACATCGCGGGCCACCGGGTTTTTGCGGATTTCATCTGCGGTGATGGTCGAAACGCCGGGAGCCTGCAAGTTCTGTTCGGCGGCGGTCACGACAATGGTATCGTCCTGTGAAACAGGGGTATCGGTTGGCTCTTGTGCCTGCGCTACTCCATAAATCCCCAGATTGACCAACAAGGCCAGGGAATGAATCTTCTTGTTCATTGTTTTTTTTCCTGCATTTTTGCCACGAATTCCAACGGTCTAAAGAGACGTAAGCTGGATTGATGTCGCCCGTCACTGCGAAAACCTTTGATTCCTGAAAGACACGCAGTGCAGTTGGTTAATTAATGCCCGCGCTTGACATAGCGCGCCAATACGCTATTGCAAATGCAAATAGTTATCAATAATATTATCAATATATTTCTGTGATCAGTGAAAAAATTCACAATAAACATAAGGTTATGATGTGACGGCGTTAAAGGTGGGAAGTGATAGCTGGTGGCAGTCGAAACATGGCCCGCAATGGCAGCGTCTTAATGACGAAATGTATCAGGTCACTTTCTGGTGGCGTGACCCACAAGGTTCTGAAGAACGCTCAGCGATAAAGCGCGTATGGGTCTATATCACTGGTGTTACCGATCATCATCAGAACAGCCAGCCCCAGTCGATGCAACGCATAGCAGGCACCGATGTCTGGCAGTGGACGACACAACTTAATGCCAACTGGCGCGGCAGCTACTGTTTTATTCCCACCGAACGTGCTGACATTTTTTCTACACCATCACCAGATCGCCTCGAATTACGCGAGGGATGGCAAAAATTACTCCCTCAGGCGATAGCCGATCCGCTGAATCCGCAAAGCTGGAAAGGAGGGCGAGGGCACGCTGTTTCCGCACTCGAAATGCCGCAAGCGCCCCTGCAACCTGGTTGGGATTGCCGGCAAACGCCAGAAAATTCAGCCAGGGAAATTACCTGGAGAAGTGAACGGCTGGGAAATTCACGCCGTGTATGGATTTTTACCACCGGCGATGTACCAGCCGAAGAGCGTCCGTTAGCCATTCTGCTCGATGGTGAATTTTGGGCGCAAAGCATGCCCGTCTGGTCGCCGCTGACTTCGTTGACCCGCCGTCAGCAACTTCCACCTGCTGTGTATGTGTTGATCGATGCCATCGACACCGCGCACCGTGCACGCGAACTTCCGTGTAATGCTGATTTCTGGCTGGCAGTACAGCAAGAGTTATTACCCCTGGTGAAAGCCATTACCCCTTTCAGCGATCGTGCTGATCGTACCGTGGTCGCCGGGCAAAGTTTTGGCGGCCTTTCAGCACTGTATGCCGGACTGCACTGGCCTGAACGTTTTGGCTGTGTATTAAGCCAGTCGGGATCGTACTGGTGGCCGCATCGGAGTGGGCAGCCGGAGGGGCAACTGATCGAACAGCTTAAATCAGGCGATGTTAGTGCTGAAGGCTTGCGCATAGTGCTGGAGGCCGGGATTCGCGAACCGGTGATTATGCGAGCTAACCAGGCGCTGTATGCACAATTACAGACCACACAACAATCCATTTTCTGGCGTCAGGTTGACGGCGGACATGATGCGCTTTGTTGGCGCGGCGGTTTGATGCAGGGGCTAATCGACCTCTGGCAACCGCTTTTCCATGACAGGAGTTGAATATGGCATTCAGTAATCCCTTCGATGATCCACAGGGAGCGTTTTACGTTTTGCGCAATGCGCAGGGGCAATTCAGTCTGTGGCCGCAACCGTGCGCGTTACCGGCGGGTTGGGACGTTGTTTGTGAACCGCAGTCGCAGCAAGCTTGCCAGCAGTGGCTGGAAGCTAACTGGCATACTCTGACACCCGCGAATTTCACCCAGCCGCAGGAGGCGCAATGAGTCAGCATTTACCTTTGGTTGCAGCGCAATCTGGCATCTGGATGGCAGAAAAACTGTCTGATTTACCTTCCGCCTGGAGCGTGGCGCATTACGTTGAATTAACCGGAGATATTGATGCGCCATTACTGGCCCGCGCGGTGGTTGCCGGGGTAGCACAGGCTGATACGCTGCGGATGCGTTTTACGGAAGATAACGGCGAAGTCTGGCAATGGGTCGATGACGCGATGACGTTCGAACAGCCAGAAATTATCGACCTGCGTACCAACATTGATCCTCACGGTACTGCGCTGGCATTGATGCAGGCTGATTTACACCAAAACCTGCGCGTCGATAGCGGTAAACCGCTGGTGTTTCATCAGCTCATTCAGATTGCGGATAACCGCTGGTACTGGTATCAACGTTATCACCATTTGCTGGTTGATGGCTTCAGTTTCCCGGCGATTACCCGCCAAATTGCCAACATTTACTGCACATGGCTGCGGGGCGAACCAACGCCTGTTTCGCCGTTTACTCCTTTTGCTGAAGTGGTGGAAGAGTACCAGCAGTACCGCGAAAGCGACGCCTGGCAGCGTGATGCAGCATTCTGGGCAGAACAGCGCTGTCAGTTGCCGCCGCCAGCTTCACTCTCTTCCGCACCTTTGCCCGGGCGTAACGCTTCGGCGGATATTCTGCGCCTGAAACTGGAATTTACTGACGGTGAATTCCGCCAACTGGCTACGCAATTACCAGATGTACAACGTACCGATCTGGCTCTTGCACTGGCAGCCTTGTGGCTGGGGCGATTATGCAACCGCATGGACTATGCCGCCGGATTTATTTTTATGCGTCGCCTGGGATCGGCGGCGTTGACGGCAACCGGACCTGTGCTCAACGTTTTGCCATTGGGTATTCACATTGCAGCGCAAGAAACGCTGCCGCAATTGGCAATCCGGCTGGCAGGGCAGTTGAAAAAGATGCGCCGCCATCAACGTTATGATGCGGAACAAATTGTGCGTGACAGCGGACGTGCGGCGGGAGAGGAACCGCTTTTCGGCCCGGTACTCAATATCAAGGTATTTGATTATCAACTGGATATTCCTGGCGTGCAGTCGCAAACTCACACCCTGGCAACCGGTCCGGTTAATGACCTTGAACTGGCGCTGTTCCCGGATGAACACGGTGATTTGAGTATTGAAATCCTCGCCAATAAACAACGTTACGATGAATCAACGTTAATCCAGCACGCTGAACGCCTGAAAATGCTGATTGCGCAATTTGCCGCGGATCCGACGCTGTTGTGTGGCGATGTCGATATTATGCTGCCAGACGAATATGCTCAGTTGGCGCAGATCAACGCCACCCAGGTCGATATTCCTGAAACCACACTGAGCGCGCTGGTGGCAGAACAGGCAGCGAAAACGCCGGATGCTCCGGCTCTGGCAGATGCACATTACCAGTTCAGCTATCGGGAAATGCGCGAGCAGGTGGTAGCGCTGGCTAATCTGCTGCGTGAGCGCGGCGTTAAACCCGGCGACAGCGTAGCGGTGGCATTGCCGCGCTCGGTCTTTTTGACCCTGGCATTACATGCGATTGTTGAAGCAGGCGCGGCCTGGTTACCGCTGGATACGGGCTATCCGGACGATCGTCTGAAGATGATGCTGGAAGATGCACGCCCGTCGTTGTTAATCACCAGCGACGATCAACTGCCGCGCTTTAGCGATGTAGCAAATTTAACCCGCCTTTGCTATAACGCCCCACTTACCCCTCACGACAGTGCGCCACTGCAACTTTCGCAGCCGCACCACACCGCTTATATCATCTTTACTTCCGGTTCTACCGGCAGGCCGAAAGGGGTGATGGTCGGGCAGAAGGCTATCGTTAATCGCCTGTTATGGATGCAAAACCATTACCCGCTGACAGGTGAAGATGTCGTTGCTCAAAAAACGCCGTGCAGTTTTGATGTCTCAGTATGGGAATTTTTCTGGCCGTTTATCGCTGGGGCAAAACTGGTAATGGCAGAGCCGGAAGCGCACCGCGATCCGCTCGCTATGCAACGGTTTTTTGCCGAATACGGCGTGACGACCACACACTTTGTACCGTCGATGCTGGCGGCGTTTGTTGCTTCGCTGACAGCGGAAACCGCTCGCCAAAGTTGCGCGACGTTGAAACAGGTGTTCTGTAGTGGCGAAGCATTACCGACCGATTTATGCCGTGAGTGGCAGCAATTAACCGGCACGCCGTTACATAATCTCTACGGCCCTACAGAAGCGGCGGTGGATGTGAGCTGGTATCCGGCCTTTGGCGATGAACTGGCGGCGGTGAGTGGTAGCAGCGTACCGATTGGCTATCCGGTCTGGAACACGGGGCTGCGCATTCTTGATGCGATGATGCATCCAGTACCGCCGGGTGTTGCGGGAGATCTCTATCTCACCGGCATCCAACTGGCGCAGGGTTATCTTGGACGACCCGATCTCACAGCCAGCCGTTTTATTGCCGATCCGTTCGCTCCTGGTGAACGCATGTATCGTACTGGCGATGTGGCTCGCTGGCTGGAAAATGGCGCGGTGGAGTATCTCGGGCGCAGTGATGATCAGCTAAAAATCCGTGGTCAGCGTATTGAACTGGGTGAAATCGATCGCGTGATGCAGGCGCTGCCAGATGTCGAGCAGGCCGTTACCCACGCTTGTGTCATTAACCAGGCGGCAGCAACCGGCGGTGATGCGCGTCAGTTGGTGGGGTATCTGGTGTCGCAATCAGGTTTGCCGCTGGATACCACTGCACTGCAGGCGCAATTGCGCGAAACATTGCCGCCGCATATGGTGCCTGTAGTTCTGCTGCAACTTGCGCAGTTGCCGCTCAGCGCCAATGGCAAGCTGGATCGCAAAGCTCTGCCGTTGCCGGAACTAAAAGCCCATACGTCGGGACGTGCGCTGAAAACGGGCAGTGAATCGATTATTGCTGAAGCGTTTTCGTCATTACTGGGTTGTGACGTGCAGGATGCCGACGCTGATTTCTTCGCTCTTGGCGGTCATTCGCTACTGGCGATGAAACTGGCAGCGCAGTTAAGTCGACAGTTTGCTCGCCAGGTCACACCGGGGCAGGTGATGGTGGCATCAACCGTCGCTAAACTGGCAATGATTATTGATGGCGGAGCAGAAAACGCCCAGCGTCTGGGATTTGAAACCGTTCTTCCACTGCGTGAAAGCAATGGCCTGACGCTGTTCTGTTTCCATCCGGCGTCCGGTTTTGCCTGGCAGTTTAGCGTGCTCTCGCGTTATCTCGACCCACAATGGTCGATTATCGGTATTCAGTCACCGCGCCCCAATGGCCCCATGCAGACGGCGACAAACCTGGATGAGGTATGCGAAGCGCATCTGGCAACATTACTGGCACAACAACCTCGTGGCCCTTATTACTTGCTGGGTTATTCGCTGGGCGGTACGCTGGCGCAGGGTATCGCGGCGCGACTGCGTGCTCGTGGCGAACAGGTAGCATTTCTTGGTTTGCTGGATACCTGGCCACCAGAAACGCAAAACTGGCAGGAAAAAGAAGCCAACGGTCTGGATCCGGAAGTGCTGGCGGAGATTAACCGCGAGCGCGAGGCGTTCCTGGCGGCACAGCAGGGAAGCACTTCAACGGAGCTGTTTACCTCCATTGAAGGCAACTATGCTGATGCGGTGCGATTGTTGACCACTGCTCATAGTGTGCCATTTGATGGTAAAGCCACGCTGTTTGTTGCTGAGCGTACATTACCGGAAGGTGTCAGCCCGGAGCGCGCCTGGTCACCGTGGATTGCAGATCTGGATATTTATCGCCAGGATTGCGCGCACGTGGATATTATATCGCCAATGACGTTTGAAAAAATCGGGCCAATAATTCATACGATACTAAATAAATAACTTTATCTTAAATACAAATCCATAATTATGATAAATAATTATGGATTTTATTATTTATCATATTAATACCCCCTGAGTGGATTGACTGAAAATGCTCCAAATATTGCGTTCGTGCGTGGAATTTACAAACTTCAGCTTCGGATAATTCTCACCAACTGGTAAAGTGAGCGCTATGGAGATTTACTCATATTGGACTCATTTTCAGGTTATACCGCATGTCATCACTGAATATTAAGCAGGGAAGTGACTCTCATTTTCCCGATTATCACCTGGCGTCGCCCAGTAATAATGAAATTGATTTACTTAATCTAATCGACATTTTATGGCAGGCAAAAAAAACGGTCATGGCAGTCGTTTTTGCGTTTGCCTGCGCAGGTTTACTTATCTCTTTCATCCTGCCGCAAAAATGGACCAGTTCGGCTGTCATCACCCCCGCAGAGGCTGTTCAGTGGCAAGACCTGGAGAAAACTTTCACTAAACTCCGCGTGCTGGATCTCGATGTCAATATCGACCGCGGCGGTGTTTTCAATCTTTTTATTAAAAAGTTTCAGTCGGTTAGCTTACTGGAAGAGTATCTGCGTTCATCACCTTATGTTATGGACCAACTAAAAGAGGCGAAAATCGACGAACTGGATTTGCATCGCGCTATTGTCGCATTGAGCGAAAAAATGAAAGCGGTTGATGACAATGCCAGTAAGAAAAAAGATGAGCCGACACTTTATACTTCCTGGACGCTAAGTTTTACCGCGCCCACCAGTGAAGAAGCCCAGACCGTTCTGGCAGGGTATATCGATTATATCTCTACGTTGGTGGTGAAAGAGTCGCTAGAAAATGTGCGTAATAAACTGGAAATTAAAACCCAGTTCGAAAAAGAAAAACTGGCCCAGGATCGGATTAAAACCAGAAACCATCTTGATGCAAATATTCAGCGCCTCAATTATTCACTCGATATTGCTAATGCGGCAGGAATTAAAAAACCCGTTTACAGTAATGGTCAGGCAGTAAAAGACGACCCTGAGTTCTCTATTTCTCTCGGCGCAGACGGTATTGAGCGTAAACTGGAAATTGAAAAAGCGGTCACCGATGTTGCCGAACTGAACGGTGATTTACGTAATCGCCAGTATCTTGTTGAGCAATTAACAAAAGCAAATGTCAGCGATGTCAATTTTACGCCGTTTAAATATCAGTTGCGTCCGAGTTTGCCGGTGAAAAAAGACGGTCCTGGCAAAGCGATTATTGTGATCCTTGCCGCGTTGGTCGGCGGTATGGTTGCGTGTGGCAGCGTGCTTTTGCGCCATGCAATGGCATCCAGAAAACAGGATGCCATGATGGAAGGCCACTTAGTTTAAATCTTCGCGGTTGAAGGTGCCGTTCGTCCGAGCGGCACCACCAATGGTGTTCCTGCCACGGGATCATCAATAATCATGCAGCGCAAACCATAGATACGCTCAATTAATTCGGCAGTGACAATCTCCTTAGGCGCACCCTGGGCGATAATTTTTCCTTCTCGCAGCGCAATCAAATGGCTGGCGTAACGACAGGCCTGGTTGAGATCGTGCAGCACCGCAGCCAGCGTATAGCCTTTCTCGCGGTTTAGTTCACTGAGCAACTCCAGCAAATCAATCTGATGACTGATATCCAGCCAGGTCGTTGGCTCATCGAGCAACATAATCGCCGTTTCCTGGGCCAGCACCATCGCGATCCACGCTCGCTGTCGTTGCCCGCCGGAGAGGGTATCCACGCTTTGATTCGCCAGATGAGTAATTCCCGTGGCCTGCATCGCTTTTGTAACCGCCTCTTCATCTTCTTTCCGCCAGCGGGTAAACAACGGCTGATGCGGATAGCGCCCACGCGCTACCAGCTCCTGAACGGTGATGTCGCCCGGCGTGGTAGCGTTTTGCGCCAGCAGACCAATCCGGCGTGCGACCTCTTTACTGGCGAAACGCTGAATCTGTTCGCCATCCAGCCAGACATGCCCGTGAGCGGGTGTCATCAGACGGCTTAACGTGCGCAGCAACGTGGATTTACCGCAGCCGTTTGGCCCGATAATCGCCGTGAAATGACCGTCAGGGATCTCTACGGTCAGATTTTCCGCAACGGTACATTTGCCATATCCCAGGGTTAACTGCTCGCCGCGCAAACGGGCTACTGATTCGGTCATTTTTTGCGAGACTCCTGAATTAACAAGACGATAAGGTAAATACCGCCGAGGCTGACGGTGACGACGCCAACCGGAAGTTGATACGGCATAAACAGTTGCTGAGCGCAGAGGTCTGCTGCCAGCAGTAACAGCGCGCCACATAGCGCCGCCTGGGTCAGCCCCCAGCGAGCGGTGCCGCTAATGCGTCGGGCAATATGCGGCGCGACCAGCGCAATAAAGGAGATCGGCCCCGCCAGTGCAGTTGCAGCAGCGGTAAGCACCACCGCCACCAGCATCATTAACAGACGCGAGCGTTCGACGCTGACGCCCAGCGCGCAGGCAGTATCATCGCCCATCTCCAGCAAGCGCATCCGCCTTACCAGCAAGGCTGCGGCAATTAACATCAAAATAATGATTGGCGCGGAAGGCCAGGTTTTCGCCCATGTCAGGCCGTTGAGCGAGCCGGCATTCCACAAACCCGCCGTTAGCGCCGTCTCTAATGAGGCTTTAAGCAATAGCCAGGTATTAAAGGCCACCAGCATGGCGCGAACGCCGATACCGATAATAATCAGGCGAAAGGTGTCGATACCGTTACGCCAGGCGAGCAGCCAGACCAGTAGTGAAGTGACAATGCCACCCGCCATTGCTGCCAGGGCGATAGCCGTCAGGTCCTGACCAAACAGTACCATCGCCACCAGCACGCCGCTCCACGCCCCGGTGTTAAAGCCCATCACGTCAGGGCTGCCGAGTGGGTTACGCATCAGCGACTGAAAAATAGCGCCGCTGACGCCCAGCGCCGCGCCAATTAACAGCGCCATCAGCACGCGCGGTAAGCGCCATTCGGTGACGACCATTGTCATACTGCGGGGAGCATCATCCATCAGCGCGGCGAATACCTGCGATGTTTCCAGTGTCACAGCACCACTGCGTAATCCCCAGATGCCCGCCACGATACAGGCGGTAATCAGCAACAAACAGGTTATGAGTAATCTGCGAGAGACGTAAATCATGCGCCACCTCGCGTTTTACGTCGGACGAGGAAGATTAATACCGGTGCGCCAATAAAGGCGCTGACCACGGAAACGCGCAGCTCGCCGGGCACAATCACACGCCCGATGATATCGGCAAACAGCAGCAGGACAGGCGTGGCGAGTAGTGTAACGGGGAGTGACCAGCGATGATCTGCTCCTACCAACCAGCGCGCCATATGCGGCATCATCAGGCCAATAAAGGCAATTGGACCCACCACTGCCGTCGCACTACCGCAAAGCACAGTAATCGCCAGCAGACCAATCAACTGTGTGCGCGCTACGCGGCTACCCAGCGCCGTCGCGGTGTCGTTTCCCAGACTTAAACTATTTAACGCACGACTCAGTAAGAGTGCGGTTACTCCGGCGATCAGCACCGGGATCAGCACCACTTTTAAGGTATGGAGGTTGCGAATATCCAGTGAACCGGCTTGCCAGAAACGCAACTGATCGTAGACGTCAGGATTAAGCAGGGCGATGCCGCTGGTCAGCCCTTCCAGTACCGCCGCCAGCGCCACGCCCGCCAGGGTTAAACGCACCGGACTTAACTGCCCGCCGCCCTGGCTGCCGGTAAAGGCAACAATCAACGAGGCCACCAGCGCGCCAGCGAAAGCCATCGCCAGTTGTTCCTGGGCGGAAGAGTAACCAAACAGCGCTGCGCCGAGCACAATGGCAAAGCTGGCTCCGGCGTTCACGCCAAGCAAACCGGGATCGGCAAGCGGGTTTCGGGTGAGGGTTTGCATTAACGCCCCGGCAAGGCCAAGCGCTCCGCCCGCCAGCAATCCGGCAAGGGTGCGCGGCAGTCGCGCGTCGAGCACGATGGTGCAGTCGGCGCTCTGGCAGGTGCCGGAGAGTGCCTCCAGGACCACGGAGGCGGGGAGTGATTTTGCCCCAATGAGCAGGCTTAATGCCGTCGCGATAATCAGTAATAACAGCAATCCGGGCACGGCAATGGCGCGTGTCACGGCAACAGAACCAGACATACGAACTTCCATGATAATGAAATTAATTATCGTTATCGATCTTATTTGGATATGTTAGCATGTGCAGCCTAAGAATAGGTATTTAAAATATTTGATGGCAAGGCATTGTAATGAATAAACAATCCTGGCTGCTTAACCTCAGCCTGTTGAAAACGCACCCGGTGTTTCGCGCAGTATTCCTCGCTCGTTTTATCTCAATTGTTTCTCTGGGGTTGCTCGGCGTCGCGGTGCCGGTGCAGATCCAGATGATGACGAATTCCACCTGGCAGGTTGGGCTTTCAGTGACGCTGACCGGCGGCGCGATGTTT
Organism: Escherichia sp. KTE96; assembly: GCF_000408525.1. Classification (NCBI taxonomy): domain Bacteria; kingdom Pseudomonadati; phylum Pseudomonadota; class Gammaproteobacteria; order Enterobacterales; family Enterobacteriaceae; genus Escherichia; species Escherichia sp. KTE96. The sequence goes on from NZ_KE137149.1 coordinate 1,755,803, forward strand.
GTCGGTCTGATGGTCGGTGGTGTGCTGGCGGATCGTTATGAGCGCAAAAAAGTGATTTTGCTGGCGCGCGGCACCTGTGGTATTGGCTTTATTGGTCTGTGCCTGAACGCGCTGTTGCCGGAGTCATCACTATTGGCAATCTATTTACTCGGTTTATGGGATGGTTTTTTTGCCTCGCTGGGCGTTACGGCGCTGCTGGCGGCAACGCCTGCGCTAGTTGGGCGGGAAAACTTAATGCAGGCCGGGGCGATTACCATGTTGACCGTGCGCCTGGGATCGGTAATTTCGCCCATGATGGGTGGCTTACTGCTGGCGACTGGCGGCGTCGCCTGGAACTACGGGCTGGCGGCGGCAGGAACGTTCATCACTTTACTGCCTCTGTTAAGCCTTCCGGCACTGCCGCCGCCACCGCAGCCGCGTGAGCATCCGCTGAAATCGCTTCTGGCAGCCTTTCGTTTTCTGCTCGCCAGCCCGCTGGTGGGCGGCATTGCGCTGTTGGGTGGGTTGTTGACGATGGCGAGTGCGGTGCGGGTACTGTATCCGGCGCTGGCAATCAACTGGCAGATGTCGGCGGCGCAGATTGGCTTTCTCTATGCGGCAATTCCGCTCGGTGCGGCAATCGGGGCGTTGACTAGCGGGAAACTGGCGCATAGCGTGCGGCCAGGATTGTTAATGCTGCTTTCCACATTAGGTTCATTTCTCGCCATTGGTTTGTTTGGCCTGATGCCAATGTGGATTCCGGGCGTGGTTTGTCTGGCGCTGTTCGGCTGGCTGAGCGCGGTCAGTTCGTTGCTGCAATATACAATGCTGCAAACGCAAACTCCGGAAGCGATGTTAGGGCGGATTAACGGTTTGTGGACGGCGCAGAACGTGACGGGCGATGCGATTGGTGCGGCGTTGCTGGGCGGTCTGGGGGCGATGATGACACCGGTTACATCCGCCAGTGTCAGTGGCTTTGGCTTGTTGATTATCGGTGTATTGTTGTTGCTGGTGCTGGTGGAGTTGCGCCGTTTTCGCCAGACGCCACCACAAGCGGCAGCGTCCGACAGTTAATGCTTAGAACAGCGCCTTAAGTCGTTCCAGCACTTGCATGGCGCTGTAGTAATCCAGACGGAACGTCTCGGTTCCCAGTGCATAAACCTGCTTGTTCTGTACTGCAGGCAGGTGCGCGAGCAGCGGATTAGCATAAATTGCATCGGCATCTTTCTGATCGCCGGCGAACAGGAACAGCGACTCACCGTTTAACCCGGCAGCCAGATTTTCTCCACCAAGCTGAATGATGTCATGGCGTTTGCCCTGACTTTGACTGGCGTTTAAGCCCGCAGGCAGTTTCGCCAGCGTAAAGCCGAGTTGTTCCAGCATCTGCCCTTGTGCTGATTCCGGCGTCCAGAGATTGGCGCTGTGTGCAGCAGCAGTATAAACAATGGCAGTGACCGGCTGCGGCGGTAATTTGATTTGCTCTTTCGCTGCCGCCAGTTGCTTATCAAACTGCGCAATCCGCTCTGCCGCTTGTTTCTCATGCCCGGTAATTTCGCCAAGTTGCGTTAACAGCGACTGCCAGCTTTTGTCGTCGTAATTGATAATTAACGTCGGCGCGATGGTGGAAAGCTGATCGTACAGTGGCATTGCAGAATCGCCGCCGGTTGCGCTAATCAAAATCAGATCCGGCATTTGTGCGGCTACCGCTTCGGCGTTCGGTTCTCCGATATAGAGGCGCTGCAGTTTGCGTTCCTTCGCAACATCGCTCCACTGGCGCAAGAATCCCTGGTCGTCCGCGACGCGGTTATTCGGCGTAGTTGCACCACTGGCAATCACCGGAGCGTCTATCGCCAGCAGCGACCCCGTCAGCGTGACGCTGGTTGAGACGATGCGCTGTGGCTGGCTTTCCAGCGTATGGCTGCCGCGGCTGTCAGTCACCTGACGCGGCCAGTCGGCGGCCTGCACTGCGGATATTCCTGAAAGCAAAAGTCCTGCTAAGAAAAGGGTCTTACGGTAGAGCGGGGCGAGTCTCACGAATCAGCGTCCTGTTATTAGTGAAGTTAATGCTTCTCATTTTCATTGTAACGACAAGCAGATGCAAGCCCGAGTCGTAGATTGTGTTGCGGCAAGAGTTGACATAGTGGCTGTTTGCTTTTAGGTTAGCGACCGAAAATATAAATGATAATCATTATTAAAGCCTTTATCATTTTGTGGAGGATGATATGGATACGTCACTGGCTGAGGAAGTACAGCAGACCATGGCAACACTTGCGCCCAATCGCTTTTTCTTTATGTCGCCGTACCGCAGTTTTACGACGTCAGGATGTTTCGCCCGCTTTGATGAACCGGCTGTGAACGGGGATTCGCTAGACAGTCCCTTCCAGCAAAGACTCACCGCCCTGTTTGCTAATGCCAAATCGCAGGGCATTAAAAATCCAGTGATGGTCGGGGCAATCCCCTTCGATCCACGTCAACCTTCATCGCTGTATATTCCCGAATCCTGGCAGCCATTCTCCCGCCAGGAAAAACAAGCTTCTGCGCGCCGTTTTACCCGCAGCCAGTCGCTGAATGTGGTTGAACGGCAGGCAATTCCGGAACAAGCCACGTTTGAACAGATGGTTGCCCGCGCTGCCGCACTTACCGCCACACCGCAAGTCGACAAAGTGGTGTTGTCACGGTTGATTGATATCACCACCGATGCCGCCATCGACAGCGGCGTACTGCTGGAACGGTTGATCGCGCAAAACCCGGTTAGTTACAACTTCCATGTGCCGCTGGCCGATGGTGGCGTCCTGCTCGGAGCCAGCCCGGAACTGCTGTTGCGTAAAGATGGCGAGCGTTTTAGCTCGATTCCGTTAGCCGGTTCCGCGCGTCGTCAGCCGGATGAAGTGCTCGATCGCGAAGCGGGTAATCGTCTGCTGGCGTCGGAAAAAGATCGCCATGAACATGAACTGGTGACCCAGGCGATGAAAGAGGTACTGCGCGAGCGCAGCAGTGAGTTACACGTTCCCTCCTCTCCACAATTGATCACCACGCCGACGCTGTGGCATCTCGCAACGCCCTTTGAAGGTAAAGCGAATTCGCAAGAAAACGCACTGACGCTGGCCTGTCTGCTGCATCCGACCCCCGCGCTGAGCGGTTTCCCGCATCAGGCCGCGACCCAGGTTATTGCTGAACTGGAGCCGTTCGACCGCGAACTGTTTGGCGGCATTGTTGGCTGGTGCGACAGCGAAGGTAACGGCGAGTGGGTAGTGACCATCCGCTGCGCGAAGCTGCGGGAAAATCAGGTGCGTCTGTTTGCCGGTGCGGGGATTGTGCCTGCGTCGTCACCGCTGGGGGAGTGGCGCGAAACGGGCGTCAAACTTTCTACCATGTTGAATGTTTTTGGATTGCATTAAGGAGTGAGGATGAGCATTCCATTCACCCGCTGGCCGGAAGAATTTGCCCGTCGCTATCGGGAAAAAGGCTACTGGCAGGATTTGCCACTAACTGACATTCTGACGCGACATGCTGAGAGTGACAGCGTCGCGGTTATCGACGGCGAGCGGCAGTTGAGTTATCGCCAGTTGAATCAAGCGGCTGATAACCTCGCGTGTAGTTTGCGCCGTCAGGGCATTAAACCTGGTGAAACCGCGCTGGTACACTTAGGTAACGTCGCTGAACTTTACATTACCTTTTTCGCGTTGCTGAAACTGGGCGTTGCGCCGGTGCTGGCGCTGTTCAGCCATCAGCGTAGCGAACTGAACGCCTATGCCAGCCAGATTGAACCGGCATTACTGATTGCCGATCGCCAACATGCGCTGTTTAGCGGGGATGATTTCCTCAATACATTTGTTGCAGAGCATTCCTCCATTCGCGTGGTGCAACTGCTGAACGACAGCGGCGAGCACAATTTGCAGGATGCGATTAACCACCCGGCAGACGGTTTTACTGCCACTCCGTCGCCTGCCGATGAAGTGGCGTATTTCCAGCTTTCCGGCGGCACGACCGGCACGCCGAAGTTGATCCCGCGTACCCATAATGACTATTACTACAGTGTGCGCCGTAGCGTCGAGATTTGTCAGTTCACGCAACAGACACGCTACCTGTGCGCGATTCCGGCGGCTCACAATTACGCCATGAGTTCGCCTGGATCGCTGGGGGTTTTTCTCGCAGGCGGCACAGTGGTTCTGGCGGACGATCCCAGCGCCACGCTCTGTTTCCCATTGATTGCCAAACATCAGGTTAACGTTACCGCACTGGTGCCACCGGCAGTCAGCCTGTGGTTACAGGCATTGAGCGAGGGCGAAAGTCGGGCGCAACTCGCCTCGTTAAAACTGTTACAGGTCGGCGGCGCGCGTCTTTCTGCCACGTTGGCGGCGCGTATTCCCGCAGAGATTGGCTGCCAGTTGCAGCAGGTGTTTGGCATGGCGGAAGGGCTGGTGAACTACACCCGTCTTGATGATAGCGCGGAGAAAATTATCCATACCCAGGGCTACCCAATGTGTCCGGACGATGAAGTGTGGGTTGCCGATGCCGACGGAAATCCATTGCCACAAGGGGAAGTCGGGCGTCTGATGACGCGTGGGCCGTACACCTTCCGCGGTTATTACAAAAGCCCGCAGCACAATGCCAATGCCTTTGACGCCAACGGTTTTTACTGTTCCGGTGATCTGATCTCCATAGATCCAGACGGTTACATCATTGTGCAGGGGCGCGAGAAAGATCAGATCAACCGTGGCGGTGAGAAGATCGCTGCCGAAGAGATCGAAAACCTGTTACTGCGCCATCCGGCGGTGATCTATGCCGCGCTGGTGAGCATGGAAGATGAGCTGATGGGCGAAAAAAGCTGCGCTTATCTGGTGGTAAAAGAGCCGCTGCGTGCGGTGCAGGTGCGTCGTTTCCTGCGTGAACAGGGTATTGCCGAATTTAAATTACCGGATCGCGTGGAGTGTGTGGATTCACTTCCGCTGACGGCGGTCGGGAAAGTCGATAAAAAACAATTACGTCAGTGGCTGGCGTCACGCGCATCAGCCTGAAGGAGAGAACACGATGGCTATTCCAAAATTACAGGCTTACGCACTGCCGGAGTCTCACGATATTCCGCAAAATAAAGTCGACTGGGCCTTTGAACCGCAACGTGCTGCGCTATTAATCCATGATATGCAAGACTATTTTGTCAGCTTCTGGGGCGATAACTGCCCGATGATGGAGCAGGTGATCGCTAATATTGCCGCCCTGCGTGACTACTGTAAGCAACACAATATTCCGGTTTATTACACTGCCCAGCCAAAAGAGCAGAGCGATGAAGATCGGGCGCTGCTGAATGATATGTGGGGGCCGGGCCTGACGCGTTCGCCGGAACAACAAAAGGTGGTGGATCGCCTGACGCCAGATGCTGACGATACAGTGCTGGTGAAGTGGCGCTACAGCGCGTTTCATCGTTCCCCGCTGGAGCAAATGCTTAAAGAGAGCGGACGTAACCAACTGATTATTACCGGAGTGTATGCGCACATCGGTTGTATGACCACTGCGACCGACGCGTTTATGCGCGATATTAAACCGTTTATGGTGGCTGATGCGTTGGCCGATTTCAGCCGTGACGAGCATTTGATGTCGCTGAAATATGTTGCCGGGCGTTCCGGTCGGGTGGTGATGACTGAAGAGTTACTGCCAGCACCGATCCCTGCCAGTAAAGCGGAGCTGCGCGAGGTGGTTCTGCCGTTGCTGGATGAATCTGATGAACCGTTTGATGACGACAACCTGATCGACTACGGTCTGGATTCGGTGCGCATGATGGCGCTGGCGGCGCGCTGGCGCAAAGTGCATGGCGATATCGATTTTGTCATGCTGGCGAAAAATCCGACCATCGACGCCTGGTGGAAGCTACTCTCTCGCGAGGTGAAATAATGAATTTCAGCGGCAAAAATGTCTGGGTAACCGGCGCGGGGAAAGGCATCGGCTATGCCACGGCGCTGGCGTTTGTTGAAGCGGGAGCAAAAGTCACAGGCTTTGATCGGGCATTCACGCTGGAGCATTATCCCTTTGCGACTGAAGTGCTGGATGTTGCTGATGCCGGGCAGGTGGCGCAAGTCTGCCAGCGGCTGTTAGGCGAAACGCAGCGCCTGGACGTGCTGGTCAATGCGGCAGGAATTTTGCGCATGGGCGCGACAGACCAACTGAGTAAAGAAGACTGGCAGCAGACTTTTGCGGTCAACGTCGGCGGTGCGTTTAACCTGTTTCAACAGACCATGAATCAGTTTCGCCGTCAGCGGGGTGGAGCGATTGTTACGGTAGCGTCCGATGCCGCACACACGCCGCGTATTGGTATGAGTGCTTATGGCGCGTCGAAAGCGGCGCTGAAAAGTCTGGCGTTGAGCGTCGGGCTGGAACTGGCAGGTAGTGGAGTACGTTGCAACGTGGTTTCGCCGGGTTCCACCGACACCGACATGCAACGCACGCTGTGGGTGAGCGATGACGCGGAAGAGCAGCGTATTCGCGGCTTTGGTGAGCAGTTTAAGCTTGGCATTCCACTGGGGAAAATCGCCCGTCCGCAGGAGATCGCCAACACGATTTTGTTCCTCGCCTCCGATCTCGCCAGCCATATCACGCTACAGGATATCGTGGTGGATGGCGGCTCAACGCTGGGAGCATAACTGTGATCTGGAAACGTCATTTGACCCTGGATGAACTGAACGCTACCAGCGATAACACGATGGTGGCGCATCTGGGAATTGTTTACACCCGTCTGGGTGATGATGTGCTGGAAGCCGAAATGCCGGTCGATACCCGTACTCATCAGCCGTTTGGTCTGCTGCACGGCGGCGCGTCGGCGGCGCTGGCAGAAACGTTGGGATCGATGGCTGGATTTATGATGACTCGCGACGGGCAGTGCGTGGTGGGGACGGAACTTAATGCCACCCATCATCGCCCTGTCTCGCAGGGAAAGGTGCGTGGCGTCTGTCAGCCGCTGTATCTTGGGCGACAAAATCAGAGCTGGGAGATTGTCGTTTTCGATGAACAGGGACGGCGTTGCTGCACCTGTCGGCTGGGTACGGCGGTTTTGGGATGAACCCGACAGAATAAAATGAGATTGCAGGAAAACTCGGTTAATGGAGTGATCGAGTTAACATTGTGAAGTTAATTATTGGTTTTAACTCTTATTTGTTTGGTTATCGCGTTGTTAAATTTTGCAAAGATGTTATAGAAACAAAATGTAACATCTCTATGGATACGTACACGGATAACAATTATGAACAAGTCAGGGAAATACCTCGTCTGGACAGTGCTCTCTGTGATGGGAGCATTCGCTCTGGGATACATTGCTTTAAATCGTGGGGAACAGATTAACGCGCTGTGGATTGTGGTGGCGTCGGTCTGTATCTATCTCATCGCTTATCGTTTTTACGGTCTGTTTATCGCCAAAAAAGTGCTGGCGGTTGACCCGACTCGTATGACGCCAGCCGTGCGCCATAACGACGGTCTGGACTATGTGCCGACGGACAAAAAAGTGCTGTTCGGTCACCATTTTGCGGCCATTGCCGGCGCAGGCCCACTGGTCGGGCCGGTGCTGGCGGCGCAGATGGGCTACCTGCCGGGGATGATCTGGCTGCTTGCCGGGGTGGTTCTCGCCGGTGCGGTGCAGGACTTCATGGTGCTGTTTGTTTCCACGCGCCGCGATGGTCGCTCGTTGGGTGAACTGGTCAAAGAAGAAATGGGACCAACCGCCGGGGTGATTGCGCTGGTGGCCTGCTTTATGATCATGGTGATCATTCTGGCGGTGCTGGCGATGATCGTGGTGAAAGCCCTGACCCATAGTCCGTGGGGAACGTACACCGTTGCGTTCACTATTCCGCTGGCGCTTTTTATGGGGATCTACCTGCGCTACCTGCGTCCAGGTCGCATTGGTGAAGTGTCGATCATCGGTCTGGTGTTCCTGATTTTCGCCATCATTTCTGGCGGCTGGGTGGCAGAAAGTCCGACCTGGGCACCGTACTTTGACTTTACGGGCGTGCAGTTGACCTGGATGCTGGTGGGCTACGGTTTTGTGGCGGCAGTGCTGCCGGTATGGCTGCTGTTGGCTCCGCGTGACTACCTCTCTACCTTCCTGAAAATCGGGACTATCGTTGGTCTGGCGGTGGGAATTCTGATTATGCGCCCCACGCTGACCATGCCGGCGCTGACCAAATTTATCGATGGTACTGGCCCGGTATGGACCGGTAACCTGTTCCCGTTCCTGTTTATCACCATCGCCTGTGGTGCAGTGTCTGGCTTCCATGCGCTGATCTCTTCCGGCACCACGCCAAAGATGCTGGCGAACGAAGGTCAGGCGTGCTTTATCGGTTACGGCGGGATGTTGATGGAATCCTTCGTGGCGATTATGGCGCTGGTTTCCGCCTGTATCATCGATCCGGGCGTGTACTTCGCCATGAACAGCCCGATGGCGGTGCTGGCTCCGGCAGGTACGGCAGATGTGGTGGCTTCTGCAGCGCAAGTGGTGAGTAGCTGGGGCTTTGCAATTACCCCGGATACGTTAAACCAGATTGCCAGTGAAGTCGGTGAACAGTCGATCATTTCTCGTGCGGGCGGTGCGCCAACGCTGGCGGTAGGGATGGCCTACATCCTGCACGGTGCGCTGGGCGGCATGATGGATGTGGCGTTCTGGTATCATTTTGCCATTCTGTTTGAAGCGCTGTTTATTCTGACGGCGGTAGATGCGGGTACGCGTGCTGCGCGCTTTATGTTGCAGGATCTGCTGGGCGTGGTTTCTCCTGGTCTGAAACGGACGGATTCACTGCCTGCTAACCTGCTGGCGACGGCGCTGTGCGTACTGGCCTGGGGTTACTTCCTGCATCAGGGCGTGGTCGATCCGCTGGGCGGCATTAATACCCTGTGGCCGCTGTTTGGTATTGCTAACCAGATGCTGGCGGGGATGGCGCTGATGCTTTGTGCCGTGGTGCTGTTCAAGATGAAACGTCAACGTTATGCCTGGGTGGCACTGGTGCCAACGGCCTGGTTGCTGATTTGTACCCTGACCGCAGGCTGGCAGAAAGCGTTTAGCCCGGATGCGAAGGTCGGCTTCCTGGCAATTGCGAACAAGTTCCAGGCAATGATCGACAGCGGTAATATTCCGTCGCAGTATACCGAGTCACAACTGGCGCAACTGGTGTTCAACAACCGTCTGGATGCCGGACTGACCATCTTCTTTATGGTGGTTGTGGTGGTTCTGGCGCTGTTCTCGATTAAGACGGCACTGGCGGCATTGAAAGAGTCGAAGTCGACGGCGAAAGAAACGCCGTATGAGCCGATGCCGGAAAATGTTGAGGAGATCGTGGCGCAGGCGAAAGGCGCGCACTAAATTATCACTATTACGCTCTCTCTTTTGGGAGAGCGTAAGGCTGATGACAAACGCAAAATTGCCTGATGCGCTGCAACATTTGTAGACAGGATAAGGTGTTCACGCCGCATCCGGCAATATCTCAGCAATCTGATTACCGGAGGTATTGATGTTTGATTCACTGGCAAAAGCCGGAAAATATTTAGGTCAGGCGGCGAAGCTGATGATTGGCATGCCCGATTACGATAACTATGTCGAACATATGCGGGTCAATCATCCTGATCAGACGCCGATGACTTATGAAGAGTTTTTCCGCGAGCGGCAGGACGCGCGCTACGGTGGCAAAGGCGGCGCGCGCTGTTGCTAAATCTGCATGTCAGACGGTAAATGATTCCACTTTTTCGAACGCTGCACGCAACGTATCAGGTGTCAGCGTGACCGGCAAATAATGAATGGACTCCACCGGACGCAAAGTATGGGCAATCACTTTGTCGATTTCCGCCTGATTATTGATATCCACTTCCAGTTCCGCCAGCGTGGTCGGTAGATGAAAACGCTTATATGCCCCGGTTAATTGCGCCAGCACGTCATCCTGTCCCAGCAAGGCGCTTTGTACCAGAATGCCGTAAGCAACTTTGGTGCCGTGGAGAAATTTCTCGGTTTGCGGCAGCACGGTCAGACCGTTATGCACGGCATGAGCTGCCGCCACACGCGTAAAACGATCGCCCAGACCTCCTACCATACCTCCACCGGCGATAATCGCATCCACCACATCGCAAAATGACTGCGTTAACTGCTTGTTTTGCTGATCGGCAAGAGCCTGTTCGCTACTGCTTAACAATACGTCGCGGATGGCCTGTGCGCTATTGAGCCCCAGACGCACAGTCAGCGGCAATGTTTCCGGTTGCGGTGCCAGCACCACCGCTTCATACCATTTCGCCAGCGTGTCACCGATACCCGCCAGCAGATATTCTTGCGGTGCATTGAGGATAATCTCTGGTTCCACCAGCACCATAAAATTGGTGTCGTCGAAAATCTCATAATGTAGCGCCTGTCCGGCGTCGTTATACCAGACGGAGAGCGGTGTCCAGGCAGCGCAGGTAGCGGCGATCGTCGGAACGGCAACAAACGGCAGACCCAGACGGCGGGCGAGGGCTTTCGCGGTGTCGAGCAGTGCGCCGCCGCCGACGCCAATCACGACGCTGCGATTGTCACCAGACTCAGCCGCCAGTTGTTGCACATCGTTTTCGCTGCAATGACCACGAAACAAAATATGTTTTGCGCCGGGCAGCTCAAACGCTGGTGGAAGTTTTGTTTCTGCCGCAGCAATGGCACGTTCGCCATAAATCCACACGGCACGAGCAAGCTGTTCGTTGGTGAAAAAATCATGCAGGTGATTCAGGCTTCCTGGATGAGAAAAGTAGTTAGCAGGGCCGACGACGACGCGGATAGGATTGTGAGGCATGTTGTGTTGTCCTTATTGTTTTATTTAGACATCTAAACGTCTTGATTGCCAAATACTAACATCGTGTTATAGTGCCTTCAACACGCAACTTCGTCAGGCATGATAAAAATGACAAATAACCCTCTGATTCCACAAAGCAAACTTCCACAACTAGGCACGACTATTTTTACCCGGATGAGCGCGTTGGCGCAGCAGCACCAGGCGATTAATCTGTCGCAAGGTTTTCCTGATTTTGATGGCCCGCGCTATTTGCAGGAGCGGCTGGCGTATCACGTTGCTCAGGGCGCAAATCAATACGCGCCAATGACTGGCGTGCAGGCATTGCGCGAGGCGATTGCTGAGAAAACCGCACGGCTGTATGGCTATCAACCGGATGCTGAACATGACATCACCGTAACAGCAGGAGCGACGGAGGCGTTATATGCGGCGATTACCGCGTTGGTACGTAGTGGCGATGAGGTTATCTGTTTTGATCCCAGCTATGACAGTTACGCACCCGCCATCGCGCTAGCGGGTGGGGTAGTGAAACGCATCGCGCTGCAACCGCCATATTTTCGCGTTGACTGGCAAGAGTTTGCTGCGTTACTGAGCGAGCGTACCCGGTTGGTGATCCTCAATACGCCGCATAATCCCAGCGCCACTGTCTGGCAGCAGGCTGATTTTGCAGCCTTGTGGCAGGCGATTGCCGAGCGCGAGATTTTTGTCATTAGCGATGAGGTCTACGAGCACATCAATTTTTCACAGCAGGGCCATGCCAGTGTACTGGCGCATCCGCAACTGCGTGAGCGGGCGGTGGCGGTGTCATCGTTTGGCAAGACCTATCATATGACTGGCTGGAAAGTGGGGTATTGCGTTGCGCCAGCGCCCATCAGCGCCGAGATCCGCAAGGTGCATCAGTATTTGACTTTTTCGGTCAATACTCCCACACAACTGGCGCTTGCCGATATGCTGCGGGAGGAACCTGAACATTATCTTGCGTTACCGGACTTTTATCGCCAGAAGCGCGATATTCTTGTGAATGCATTACGAGAGAGCAGACTGGAGATCTTACCCTGTGAAGGCACTTACTTTTTGCTGGTGGATTACAGCGCCGTTTCTACGTTGAATGATGTCGAGTTCTGTCAGTGGTTAACGCAGGAGCATGGTGTAGCGGCGATCCCTCTGTCGGTGTTTTGTGCCGATCCCTTCCCGCATAAACTGATTCGTCTCTGTTTTGCCAAGAAGGAATCGACGCTGCTGGCGGCGGCTGAACGCCTGCGCCAGTTGTAATTATTTCACCGTCCAGGCACGGGAATATCTACGGTCGGCAAACAACTCTTGCAGGCCGTTTATTTGCTTGAGGCGTAGCACTTCGTCGCTGTCCATACCCAGTTCTATACTGATTTTATTATCGTCCCATCCCAACTGGCTGAGTTCACGAACGATTTCTGACATTGCTGTGATTTGGTGGCGGCCACGCGCGCGGTTGTGGCGAATCGTTGCAGCGATGCGTTCGTTACGATCCCTTTCCAGACAGGTAACCGGTAAATACCCTTTTAAGCGCGTTTTTAACGTGTTAGAGCCTTTACCAATTTCATGGCGGTGGAAACCATCAACAATTTCAAGCGTATTAGCTCTGGTGTTGGTTACTACAATCGGTTGGGTAAAACCATCAATTTCAATGGATTTTTTTAATAGCTTCTTCTCTGGCGGTGCCACATTATTGGGATTGTAATCGTTTGGCACGAGTTGGCTATTTTTAACCCATAACACACAATCCACCGGCTCGTCGCGAAATGGACTCACTTGATGTATCGCCATCCGGATCTCATTGATCGCCTTAATGCGATCTTCTTCCGCTAAACTGGCGAGAAATTGCGTTAAATCCTGAGTTAATCGCTGTTGCATAATATTCCCCACTCCTGACGTTTTTCTTTCATCCGTTCGTTATAACGTTGATAATTTTTAGCTTTTGTAGGGCTGAATGATAACGCCCGGCACCAATAATCATTGTTGAGTAATACCTTGCAGATACGTCGCCAGGAGGGGACGTCTTTTGAGCCAATATCTCCTTGTTGAGTCTGAGGAATTTCGATTCCTTTTTTTTGATACCAGTGCAAATAAACAGCAATTTTATTGCGATAATGATCAGCCGTTTTTTCTGGCATGCTGTTAAGCAGTAATAAGGCATATTCCTGCCAGTCTAAATGGTCAGGTTTTAGGATCTTCCTGTGGCCATAGAATTGATTATTGTGACCAGCGTAAATTCCACCGCTTTTTACGCCACTGACCCGGGCGCACATTGCGGCCCATCGATCAGGTTCAAGAACATGATATAGCCACAAACCTTGCCGTTGCTCTGGACCAAAAGGTTCGCAAATTCGCATTTGACGCAGAGGGACGCCAGCCTGGTACATCAGGTTATACAGCGGATTACAGAGGTTTTGGCCTTTAGCGTACCAGGTCCAGATATCAGCGACTTTCCAGTCGTAAATGGGGTAAATGTACCAACAATGACCGCCTGGCGCGGCGGTGGTCCACGGCTTATCGTCAGCAAAACGTTGTTTATTTAAACTGGCAATGGCGACGAAACGATTATAAGACTCGTCGGCACGGATCCCGACCATCATTGCGGCTGGTCGTTGTTGTGAAAACCATTCGGCAAATTCACGCACGAAATGTTCAAACGTCATACCCGATTGATAAAACGAGAAAAATGCCGGGTCGGTTATCGCATCTTCTGGTGGCTGTCGAACCCATTCAGTATCAGGTTGCCAGCACTGCCATTCAGGTTGATATTGGGATAATGAATTTTGTGTTGTTAACGGTAGAGCCACCCAATAAAACGTTTCGATGACATCCGCATATTGTTCCCGTAGCGATTGAACATAGTCAATAGTACAAGAAAACTGTGCTTCCCAGTCGATAAACAGGACGTGTATTTTTTTTCCTATTTTCCTGGCCAGACCTGCGGTCAAATGAAGCATTAAGCCAGAATCTTTACCACCAGAAAAAGAGACGCATACGCGGGGCAGTGTATTAAGTGTCCAGGTGATACGGTCTTGTGCTGCTTCCAGAATATTGAGAGGAAGCGGAATTTTATAAATGGACATCTGTAAACGCTCTCTTAACATGACCGGGAGAAAGTGCAATAGTTTGCTGATTATAATATTAATAAACTTAAATGAAATATCTTATTTTATATTCACTAGGTGAATTTTTTTATGATGAATATTGTTCTTATTGATAGGTTTTCAGGATAAGCTGTCATTTAAGCGATCAATAAATCGAGAGAACGCCAGATTGTTTAATGATGATTTATTATAGGAAATATAAAGTGTATTAGAGGGGAGATTATGTTTTAGTTTTATTTGTTTTAATTGCAGGTTTTTCTGATGACAACGATATAGTTCAAAGGGAACAATACCCAGTAAATCGGTTACCGCAATAGTATTGATAATAGTAAACAGAGAAGAACTACGGAATGCTATTTTTCGGTTTGCCAGAATCGCTTCTATTTCCATCTGAAAATCTTCAAGGCCAGATGCTTTTGATGTCAGAAAAGTAAACTCTTCATCAAGAATGTCTTCGCGGCTACTGTATTCCGTTATTCTCGGATGAGATGCACTACAGATAAGCGTGTTGCGTATCGATTGAAAAGGTACACAGCTCACCGAGCGACTGATGACTGGTATTAATGTAATAACCAGATCTGCTTTGCGATAAGCCAATAAATTTTCGGCGCTTTCTGCTGACATCATAATGTCATGATGTTCAATTTCTACCGATGTGTCTTGTCGTAGGCATCCGATCAAAAGACTACTGTTGGTTGACGAGATAAGTTGCGGACCATAAATAATAAATTTTTTCTTCAGCTCGGATTTATTGACAATGTTGATGGTTTGCTCAAGGTTTTTGAGATTTTTCTCAAGATGATGATGCAGATTTAATCCTGTCGTTGTTGGTGCAATTCCTTTACCGGAGCGAATAAATAAGGGGTCATTAAATTGCGCCCGTAGACGTTGTAAAGACTGGCTTACCGCAGAAGGCGTTATATATAATGATTCTGCGGCCTTGCTAATACTAAGATGTTGGTAGATGCACTCAAAAATGACAAGCAAGTTTAAATCGAATTTTTTTAAGTCGTAAAGATTAGCCATGATGCACTCCATTCATATGCTTGTTCTCATAATATTCATCAAGTCAATGATATGGCTTTATGTATTTTTATATATTATGTTATTTTACTTAATTCACGATTAAGTTTTTCTAAAATAGCATAGCTGATATGAGAGGGGTGAACAATACTTGCGATTTTTTGGATAACTGAAAAAGAGATAAATATTCCAGTTATCCATAGAATGAAGGTTATTTATTTCCCATAATGATATTAAATGTTTTTTGATCTGGTAATCCGACAGCCTGCTGTAATGTGTTTTCTGGGCTCATGTAATAAATAGCAGGGGTAACATTTGCGCCCAGTTCGTCCATCAACGTCTCGTTGGCACTGAGAATCTTCATCTGTTCAGGTGTGATGCTCCCTGAGAGGTTCAGCTTTAACTTGCCGCCAGATGCCTCATACTCTTGCCACGTTTTTGCCGGATCTTTAGACGCGAGGATTGCCGCCGCGGTGGCCGGGCTTTCTGGTTTTATCACGCCAACCAGCAGAGTACGAATTTGAACTTTACCGGCATCAACCCATGGGCGTGCTTGTTGCCAGAATTGTTTGCAATACGGGCAGAAAGGATCGGCAAAAACATAAACCACGACCGGCGCGTCTTTTTTACCGTCAAGTAACCAGTTTGATTGTTCCATACGCTGCCACATTTCGCGTCCGGCAGGTGCGTAAATCTCTTTTTCAATAAGAGCGTTACTGAGGTTTTCTCCCTTTTCGTTGTACATATAGCCAGAGATGGCATGCTTACCGTCTGGCGTAAGGTAGATAGTGACCCCCATATCCTGATATTTCCCCAGATAACCTTTCATACCGCCTGGCGCATCGAACGATTTAATAATCGTAATTCCCTGTTTTTCAATCGCTTTAACGGGCGCAGGAAGCTCTTCGGCGTAAGCAATTCCTGGGAGCAGGGTAAAAAAAATTATCTTTTTTAACATTGTCTTGTCCTTTTCGTTCAGTGCAAATACACAATAAAAGGCTTAACCTATCACTGTCATAGTTAAGACCTTATCTCAGGTGATTGCCCTTTGTTTATGAGGGTGTTGTAATCCCTCTCGTCGTTGCGATTATCATCGCAACACCGTAGCCTGTTGAACAGGCGCTGAAGATACCAAAGGGTAGTTCAGGTTATGCGGTCACCTGGAAAGGGGACCCATTTTACTTTTTATCGCCACTGGCGATGCAAAGTTCACAAAGTTGTCTTACGAAGGTTGTAAGGTAAAACTTATCGATTTGATAATGGAAACGCATTAGCCGAATCGGCAAAAATTGGTTACCTTACATCTCATCGAAAACACGGAGGAAGTATAGATGTCCTTGATTAACACCAAAATTAAACCTTTTAAAAACCAGGCATTCAAAAACGGCGAATTCATCGAAATCACCGAGAAAGACACCGAAGGCCGCTGGAGCGTCTTCTTCTTCTACCCGGCTGACTTTACTTTCGTATGCCCGACCGAACTGGGCGACGTTGCTGACCACTACGAAGAACTGCAGAAACTGGGTGTAGATGTATACGCAGTATCTACCGATACTCACTTCACCCACAAAGCATGGCACAGCAGCTCTGAAACCATCGCTAAAATTAAATATGCAATGATCGGTGACCCGACTGGCGCCCTGACCCGTAACTTCGACAACATGCGTGAAGATGAAGGCCTGGCTGACCGTGCTACCTTCGTTGTTGACCCGCAGGGTATCATCCAGGCTATCGAAGTTACCGCTGAAGGCATTGGCCGTGACGCATCTGACCTGCTGCGTAAAATCAAAGCAGCACAGTACGTGGCTTCTCACCCAGGTGAAGTTTGCCCGGCTAAATGGAAAGAAGGTGAAGCAACTCTGGCTCCATCCCTGGACCTGGTTGGTAAAATCTAAATTTTCTTCGTCTTTCACGCCATAGCAGTGTTGGCGTCGCCCGCTCACCCCGGTCACTTACTTGTGTAAGCTCCGGGGGTTCACAGGCTAGCCGCCTTGCTCTGACGCGAAATACTTCGGAAATTCACCTAATTAATCGGGTGCTGCGGCACCCGATTTTCTTCCCCGCACCATGATGCAAGCTGCATCCAGGTAGCCGCAGAGGCCGCTTGCATGATGATGTTTAAAGCCCAGGAGATAAACATGCTCGACACAAATATGAAAACTCAACTCAAGGCTTACCTTGAGAAATTGACCAAGCCTGTTGAGTTAATTGCCACGCTGGATGACAGCGCTAAATCGGCAGAAATCAAGGAACTGTTGGCTGAGATCGCAGAACTGTCAGACAAAGTCACCTTTAAAGAAGATAACAGCTTGCCGGTGCGTAAGCCGTCTTTCCTGATCACCAACCCAGGTTCTAACCAGGGGCCGCGTTTTGCAGGCTCTCCGCTGGGCCATGAATTTACCTCGCTGGTACTGACTCTGCTGTGGACCGGTGGTCATCCGTCGAAAGAAGCGCAGTCTCTGCTGGAGCAGATCCGCGACATTGACGGTGATTTTGAATTTGAAACTTATTATTCGCTTTCCTGCCATAACTGTCCGGACGTGGTGCAGGCGCTGAACCTGATGAGCGTACTGAACCCGCGCATTAAACACACGGCGATTGACGGTGGTACGTTCCAGAACGAAATCACCGATCGTAACGTGATGGGCGTTCCGGCCGTATTCGTGAATGGTAAAGAGTTTGGTCAGGGGCGTATGACGCTGACTGAAATCGTTGCGAAGATTGATACTGGCGCTGAAAAACGTGCGGCAGAAGAGCTGAACAAGCGTGACGCTTATGATGTGCTGATCGTTGGTTCTGGCCCGGCGGGTGCTGCGGCGGCAATTTACTCCGCACGTAAGGGTATCCGTACTGGTCTGATGGGCGAACGTTTCGGTGGTCAGATCCTCGATACCGTTGACATTGAAAACTACATCTCCGTGCCGAAAACCGAAGGCCAGAAACTGGCTGGTGCGCTGAAAGTTCACGTTGATGAATACGATGTTGATGTGATCGACAGCCAGAGCGCGAGCAAGCTGATCCCGGCCGCGGTTGAAGGCGGTCTGCATCAGATTGAAACAGCTTCCGGCGCGGTACTGAAAGCCCGCAGCATTATCGTGGCGACCGGCGCAAAATGGCGCAACATGAACGTTCCGGGTGAAGATCAGTATCGCACCAAAGGCGTAACCTACTGCCCGCACTGCGACGGCCCGCTGTTTAAAGGCAAACGTGTAGCGGTGATTGGCGGCGGCAACTCCGGCGTGGAAGCCGCGATTGATCTGGCGGGTATTGTTGAACACGTTACCCTGCTTGAGTTTGCGCCAGAAATGAAAGCCGACCAGGTTCTGCAGGACAAACTGCGCAGTCTGAAAAACGTCGACATCATTCTGAATGCGCAAACCACTGAAGTAAAAGGCGACGGTAGCAAAGTTGTTGGTCTGGAATACCGTGATCGCGTGAGCGGCGATATTCACAATATCGAACTGGCCGGTATTTTCGTTCAGATTGGTCTGCTGCCGAACACCAACTGGCTGGAAGGCGCAGTAGAACGTAACCGCATGGGTGAAATCATCATCGATGCGAAATGCGAAACTAACGTCAAAGGCGTGTTTGCAGCCGGTGACTGTACGACGGTTCCGTACAAACAGATCATCATCGCCACTGGCGAAGGTGCCAAAGCCTCTCTGAGTGCCTTTGACTACCTGATTCGCACCAAAACTGCATAAGAAGAAGTAAGATTCACCTGCAATTGTTTAGCCGCCGGGGTCAAACCTGGCGGCTTTTTTTCGTTATAGAAAACCCTGCCAGGATGGCTCCGGGCAGGGCACCATAAATACGTTAATTTGTTAACGAACGACTAATACAGGCAGATGGGCGTGGCGGATCACGCTGGAAGCGTTAGAACCTAACAGATGGGTTGAAATTGATGGATTACGCGAACCGATAACCACAACATCCGCATTCAGTTCTTTGGCTAATTCATTCACCTCATCTCTCACGCTACCAAAACGGACATGTGGTTTGATACGGGAGGGATCAATAGTGAAATGACCCACCATTGTCTGCAGGCGCTCTTCCGCCTCATGTTGCAAATGCTCTTCGAAACGACGCACATCGGCAGCAAAACGGTGCAGACTAAGGCTTGCAGCGCCTGGTAATACATGGAGTAAATGAATTACACCATCATCCTGGGCGAGAAATTCAGCGTGACGAACGGCTTTGTCGCTTAATTCCATTTCAAATACGTCTACTGGCATAATGATTGTTTTGTACATAAGCATTCTCTCCTTGCTGTTGCATGCATACATAACATCATATTATTGATTTTAGATCTGTGATTTGCGACGTTGATTTTATATCTATTAAATATTGATGCTTAAAATGTATTCGTGTTGGTACTACCAGTGTTGCTCAAGGTATAGCACCGCTACAACAATTATTGCTGCGATGAAAATATAAAACGCTGTAATACCAAGAGCTTCACTCATAATGGAGTCCGCAGGTTGATAACCTGTTCAGATTAGAACGTAGCGGGGAAGAGCAAAATGATAAATCTGGTTGATATTTGAGCGGAAAGAGGATGCGGACGCATCCTCTGAGCAAAGCGATTTAACGCTTGTGCAGATGGGATTAAAGCAGGTATTCGCCAGCGGCTTCTGGCTGGTATTCGAGTTCCAGCACTTCAAGGTGGGTGGTAACGCCGCCCGGAAGTTCCCAGTGAATGGTGTCGCCAACGCGCAGCCCCAGCAGTGCGGCTCCAACCGGAGCCATAACGGAAAGCTGAGTATTGCTGTCGGTCATTTTGGCCGGATACACCAGCGTGCGCACACGCACTTCGCCATCGCTAAGATTGCGGAATTTAACCCGGCTGTTCATCGTCACCACATCGTGTGGCATATCTTCTGGCGAACACATTTGGGCGCGATCCAACTCTGCGTTTAACGCGTCAGCGACTGGCAAACCGGCGTAGGCGGGTTGCTCCAGCAGAATATCGATGCGTTCGGCATCCAGGTCGTTAATGATGATAGTTGGTCTGGACATTTTTACTCCATGTCGTCGGTACTGCGAGTGTCGCAGATAAACATACCCAAAAGAAAACCCTCACCGTCAGGCGGCGAGGGTTTAACTCATATGATGATACTGGCTGTTGCTCACACTTTGAAGTGATTTACGTCACATTCAGGGAATTCCTCAATGCAGCGCATTATTGTAGAAATCTTAATCGCCATGTTTCATGAAAAACGCACCACAGCGTTTTGCCTGTCAGATTATTGATAGCCCGCTTTATCAATCACAAAGGCTTTGCCACAGTTACCGGGATGTGGTTGTGGCAAGAATGAGTTTGCGGAAAGCGGTGCGTTGATGGCGTCAGCTTTGAGTGAAATCTGGATTTCAGTCAAATATGCCGGATTACCCTGACACGTTAACTTGACCGCTTTGACGTTCTCTTTCCCCCAGCTTTTAGCGAAGGCGGCGTCAAAGTCATTTCGACTCACGGTTTTACCATAGTTTTCAGCGAGAAATTTTCCAGCGTCGCTTTCTTTGATTTCTTGATTCAGACGCACCATCGTGCCGAAGTAAGCGTCCGGATCAAAACCAAAACAGGCGCCGTGTTTCGCATATTCGTAACGTTCCAGGCAGGAACGCCCACCCGCGCCGGGCATCACTTCACTTAGTTTAGCTGCCGTTTCCAGCGACAACCCCGTTTCCGGTGACGAACACATTCGGCTGGCGCGTGCCTCTGGCAAGTTTGGGATTGGGCGGGTGGCGCAGCCAAAGCGCATCCAGCGGCGTTCATCAACACCGCGTGCCGCAACCGACTTTGGCAACCCAGGCCACAGGCCGTGTACGGTCAAGAAATCAGCTTTGTTGGTCGTTTCGGTTTGCAGACGACATTCATCGCGTTCGTTACGATTGCGATCGTGCTGGCTTTGGCAAAATCCGGTTTGCCAGGAAAGAGCCAGCACATAGCGATCAAAATCGCCGTACTGCTTTGCCTGTAACGCCACGGCGTTAGCTGAAGATAAGGGGAGCAGAGAAGCCGTCAGTAAAGCGGCGTTACGCCAGAATGCTTTCATAATGGGTGTGGGACTCATACATACACTGAATACTATCTATTAAATCATAAAAAAGCCCGCCGGGTGGGCTTACCTGGCGGGCGTGATGATTTATTCAGCGTTTGGCGAACGTATTAGTTCCACATTGCCAGAATTGGCCAGCCAACCAACAGCAACATGGCGATGTAAATGACCCCGAAGATGGCACCCAGACGCCAGTAATCTTTCGATTTCACATAGCCGCAGCCGTAAATAATAACTCCTGGGCCAGTTGCATATGGAGTCAGGCAGCCCATGATACCGATAGACAGAACCAGCAGGATACACAGTTGTTCCATCGGTACGCCCGGAATACCTTTACCGACGGCCAGAATCACCGGCAGCATGGTTGCGGTATGCGCAGACAGGCTGGCAAACAGGTAGTGCGCAAAGTAGAACACCAGAACCAGTACAATCACTGTCGCGTTTGGTGAGAAACCTTCCAGGTGCGTACTCATGGTGTTGGCAAACCAGTCGATAAAGCCAGAACGGGTCAGGCCATTAGCCATGACAACCAGTGTTGCCAGGTTAACCAGCGTGTTCCATGCGCTGTTATAGCGGGTAATGTCTTTCCACGGCACAACGTGCAGCGCCAGCATCAGCGAAACCGCCAGCAGGCCAACAGCAGTGGCGTTAATGACTTCACTACCAAATACCCATAAACCCAAACTAAGCAGAACAAGACCAATCAGCGTCCACTCTCTGCGAGTCAGGCGACCCATTGTTTTCAGTTCGCCACCCGCCCAGGTTGCCACTTCTTCACTATGAGTGACTTCCGGTTTGTACAGTACATAGGAAAGCCACGGCGCAATGATAAGTAAGATAACGCCAACTGGCAGGAAGCAGAGGAACCACTGCAACCAGCTAATCTGGATACCGGCAATTTTGCTGACAAACTCCAGACCCAGCACGTTCGGTGCAGCACCGGTGACAAACATGGAGGAACTCAGACTGGTACTGATGACCATCATCCACATTAAATAACCGCCAATACGACGTGCAGACGGATCGTTCGGGAATGATTTAAACAGTGGCGGCAGGTTTTTAATGACCGGGAAAACGGTCCCACCTGTACGTGCGGTGTTAGACGGTGTAAATGGTGCCAGCAGAATATCGATGATGACAATCGCATAACCCAACGTCAGCGTGCGTTTCCCCATGAATTTCACCAGGAAAAGGGCGATACGACGACCTAATCCGGAAACTTCATACCCTAATGCAAAGATAAATGCGCCAAATACCAACCAGACAGTGGTACTGGAAAAACCAGCCAGTCCCCATTTCAGCGCCTGTTTTTGGGCATTAAAAGCGGGGTTAGCTAATTCTTTGGCGTCAAAGAGCAGATAATTACTGCCAATAACGCAAATAGTTACTGCAATAAAACTGATTGCTGTTGCCGGAATTGGCTCGAGGATCATACCGACAATCATTGCCACAAACACGGCGAAGTAATGCCATGCCTGCGGCGGCATACCGTCGGGTACAGGGATAAGAAACATGACGCCCATCACCACCAGTGGGGCCAATAATTTCCATATCTTATCTTTTGCTAAAGACATACGGGTTCTCCGAAAATTAATATTTCCAAATTTATCAAGTGTTTAAATTTTTAAATCTGTGCTAAAAACCAGGTAAGAATCAGCAGGTCGGCGCTGCCGCCTGGGCTGAGATTTCGTTCGATACACTCCCTGTCGAACTGCCGGAGATAATCGAGATCGGCGGGGGTTCGGATGCCCCCTTTTTGCAATAGTGTTTGCGCCTGGCGTTGTAGCCAGCGCAGCCCCCCTTCGCCACCGCGTGATGCAACGTTGGTATCGCCGTTCATCGCCATCAGCAGCAGTAAGGTATCGAGCAATGCCAGTTCAGGATCTAACCCCTGATCCAGCAGAGTGAGGTAGTGCGGCAGGGCGTGGTTGATCACCAGCGGATAACCCGCTTCGGCTTCGCCGCGCGCGCCGGTTAGGCCAAGTTGTTGATACAACCGTTGACCTGCCGTCAGTTGTTGATTATTGGTACGTAGTTCGCGATCGGTCAGACCGCGGCAGAAACTTGCCGCCGTCGCACAAACGGTTTTGGGCGTTACCGGCTGGTTGAGCTGATGCAAACGACCAATCGCCGCACACAGTAGCCCTAAAGAAAAAATGCTGCCTTTATGGGTGTTTACGCCCGCAGTGGCGCGGAACATATCGCCTTCGCAGGCCATACCAATTGGGCGTAATCCGTTGAGTACCGCTTCCGGTGCCATTTCTGCGCTACAGGCACCAAATTCAATGAAACGCGGTAACCAGCCCTGAATTGCCAGTGCGCTACGGTGGAAATCTTCCAGCGCCATATCTTTGTGTGCACCGCAGTTAATGCGATCCACCAGGCCAGGTTTTGGTGACAGATTGACTTCAGTCAGCATGGCGCGCCAGCCCAGCAGGGCGTAGTCATCGATTAATGACGCAGCAAGCTTTGTGGTTTTAGTTGACGTTGCAGGCATCGACATCGTTCAGCAGCGCCTCCATGCGGTTGAGTAAATCGGTCAGTTGATGGGTTTTCCCACGCGCGCAAACAGCCGCGCTTTGTTCGCACAACAGGCAGCGGCGAGGCGGTAGTGAATAATTGCGGCGGGAGAGAATTTCGCCTTCGGGCGTCAGCACATCGATATCCCACAAACGCCCGAGAGGATGACTATGCTCAAGCTCAATGGTCACGAGCTTGAGGTCGCGAGCCGGGGCGGCAATGCTCAACATGCCCTCCGGCCCGCTGGCAGAAACCAGTGCAGCCTGCTCCTGAATTTGCCAGCCCTGTTTTGCGGCTAAGGCATGCAGGGCAGTTACGCCATGATTAAAAATACGGCGTGTGACCTCGCTGTCTTTAATCGGCCCAGGCGCAACCACGGTAAAGGAGACCAGTGGAACAGGATGGCGCTTGAGCCAGGCGTGTTGCCGTGCTTGCCTTTCATCCCGGCTGATGAGCAACTCGGGAATCGAAACCGCATGGTGGCTGGCGAGTTCAGGGAGCAGGTGCATGGCTTATTCCTTCACCTGATGTACAACATCAATCACCGAGCCATCGCGGTAACGCACGACGGCAACGACGCGGTCGGTGAATTCAATCGGCTGTGGTTCACCGGTCAGCAGACGCGCACGTTCACGCAGCCACTCAATGGAAACCACTTTAATTCCCGCTTCCTGCAGACGTTCTGCCAGTTCCGGACGTGCCGGGTTAACAGCGATACCGTGGTCGGTGACCAGAATATCGACGCTGGAGCCAGGGGTAATGCAGGTCAGCACGTTATCCACCAGAGTTGGAATACGACCGCGAACCAGTGGCGCGACGATGATGGAAAGCGCAGAGGCAATTGCGGTATCGCAGTGACCGCCGGAAGCACCGCGCAGTACGCCGTCAGAACCAGTCAGCACGTTAACGTTGAACTGGGTGTCAATTTCCAGCGCGCTCAGTACCACTACATCGAGACGATCAACTGATGCACCTTTAGAACCCCAGTTGGCATACTGGTTGGCGCTGATTTCGATGTGATTCGGGTTACGGGCCAGTGATTGTGCGGCGTGGCTGTCAAAGCTCTGTACGTCCAACAGTTTGCGGATCAGACCTTTTTCATGCAGATCAACCATCGTGGCGGTGATGCCGCCGAGGGCGAAATCGGCGCGAATGTCACGGCTACGCATTTTGTCTTCCAGGAAACGCGTTACCGCCAGCGATGCGCCGCCGGTGCCGGTTTGCATGGAGAAACCTTCTTTGAAGTAGCCGGAGTTGACAATCACGTCCGCGGCGCTGCGGGCAATCAGCAGTTCGCGCGGGTTCGTGGTCATACGGGTCGCGCCAGCGCCGATTTTCGCGGCATCACCAACACGATCAACTTTGACGATCAGATCAACCTGATCCTGTTCAATGCTTGCCGGGTTATGCGGATAAGGCAGCAGCTCTTCGGTGAGCATCACGACCTGTTTTGCATTGTCGGCATCGACCATCGCATAGCCGAGGGAGCCGCAGCAGGCTTTGCCAGTGTAGCCGTTGGCATTACCGAACTCATCACAGGATGGGACGCCGAGGAAGGCCACATCGATGTTCAGTTCACCGCTCTGCACCAAATGCACACGACCGCCGTGGGAGTGGATTTGCACTGGTTCAGCCAGCAGACCACGGGAGATTTCTTCTGCCAGTGGGCCGCGCAGACCGGAAGTATAAATACGGGTTACCACGCCCTGACGAATATGTTCTACCAGTGGCGCGTGGCAATCACTCAGGGAACTGGATGCCAGGGTCAGGTTTTTAAAGCCCATTTTCGCGATGACGTCCATCACCATGTTGACGGTCAGGTCACCACCGCGGAAAGCGTGGTGGAAAGAGACGGTCATGCCATCTTGCAAACCAGAACGACGAATCGCTTCTTCCAGGTTGGCGCACAGTTTGCGATCGCGCGCTTTTTCTGCCTGATAAGTTTGTTTCGGTGAGTTCTGGAAAGCGGCAAGATCGCATTCAGCGTGACGATTCCAGGCCGCTACCCGTTCTTGTCGTTGAGATTGTTCAATTTTATGCGTCATTTTGATTGCCTTATTCTTCGCGGATGCCGGAAAGTTCTGCGCGGGAGAGCACCAGACGGGCGCGATCGATAACCGGACCGTCAACCATCTTGCCGTTCAGAGAAACCACACCGAGGCCTTCGCGAGCAGCGGCTTCAGCGGCTTCTACGACGCGGCGTGCGTGATCCACTTCTTTCTGGGTTGGTGCGTAGAGGTTGTGCAGCAGATCAATCTGACGCGGGTTGATCAGCGATTTGCCATCAAAGCCCAGTTGCTTGATGTGGGCAGCTTCTTGCAGGAATCCGGCTTCGTTGTTGGCGTCGGAATAGACGGTGTCAAACGCCTGAATACCGGCAGAGCGCGCGGCCTGCAAAATGGAGCAGCGAGCAAACAACAGCTCAGTTCCTTCCGGGGAGCGTTCTGTACGCAGGTTGCGCACATAGTCCTCTGCGCCCAGCGCGATACCGATTAAGCGCTCGGAAGCGTGAGCGATTTCTACCGCGCGGGTAATGCCCAGCGGAGATTCAATCGCTGCCAGCAGACCGGTACTACCCGGTTCACGACCGCAGGCTTTTTCAATGCGCAGGATTTCTTTCTCGATATCCAGAACGTCCTGAGCGGTATCGGTTTTCGGCAGACGTACAACGTCTGCGCCGCCGCGAACGACAGCTTCCAGGTCGTTAACGCCCCATTCAGAATCCAGCGCGTTAACACGCACGATGGTTTCGATATCGCGATACAGTGGGTGTTGCAGCGCGTGGTAGACCATGCGGCGAGCGGTGTCTTTTTCGCGCAGTGCCACGGAGTCTTCGAGATCGAACATCAGGGCATCAGCCGGGTAGATGAAAGAGTTGCTGACCATCGCGGCATTAGCGCCAGGTACGAACAACATGCTGCGGCGGGTGCGGGTTTTACGTTGTTGCAACGAAGCGGAAATCATTGGCAATCCTCCCATGGCAGAGCCGGGATACCGCTGGCGCGCGCCAGCAGAGCTTCCAGTCGTGCACGTAAAATGCAGTCCAGTGCGCCTTTGTCATCGACATTTAGCTGTACGCCGCGCACGTTATAGCGGGCAAGAACGTCCAGAATGGTGCTACGAATTGCATCGCCAAACTGTTTCTCAACGCTGCTGTTGATTTGCAGGTCGATATCCTGCGTATCGAGTGGGGCGATGCGTATCATCACATCCCCAGACTCTAGGGTGCCTGCAACGGCGGGCTGGTTTATTTTCATTTTTCACCTGTTTTTTATGCGGGGGTCTTTTGACGAACTGCCGCGTCGTGGCGGGAGTGTTCAAGCAGATTCTGCAAGTAATGCAGCGTGGCTGCCGGGACCAGCGGCGCGATAGCCGTGAGATCGTTTTTCACCAGTAGTTGGCGCACCCGTGAAGCGGATATCGGCATCTCCTGGTAACGCAGTCGCTCAATTTCAACCAGTTCGATGGGCGGTGCTGAGATAGTCGGTGTTTCCAGCCAGTAGCGCATATCCTGGTTGTACTGGGCGGTCACGCGACAATACGGTTCAGTACCGACAAAGCGGTGGGTTACGCCAAGCGCAGGAGCGAGGTACTGACGGAAAATCTTCAGATCAATTTCGGTGTAACAATGGTTAATGACGCTCTGTTCTTTAATGAAGTAGCAAGGGAACGTGGCGCGGGAAATGATGTACTCGGAACCGCGATGCACTGTCAGGCGCGGAATATCAGCGGTGCCTTTCAACACCAAATCCAGCCGGTCTTCATAGGGAAAGCGCGAAGAATCTTCTTTGACTAAAAATAGATGCAGCCAGTCGCACTGTGCTGCGGCTTGTTGAATCAGATAACGGTGGCCGTTAGTAAAGGGATTGGCGTTCATCACTATGCAGCCAATCTTCTTCCCTTCATGACGAAATTTTTTCAGCGATTCAGCATAGCGTTTCAGCCGCGTGGCACTGTTTTCCATCAGTACCATCACGCCTGGTACGCTGGTCAGCGTGGAGAAACCGCACTGGCGGAACAGCGCTTCGTATTCGGTTTTGGTATAAATAAACAGATGTGTGCAGTGCCGTTCATAGGCGAGGTTTATTAGTTCGGTGGCTAATGTCAGCGCCAGTCCTTCACCGCGAACAGATTCACTGATAGCCACGCACTTAATAATATTTCCGGCAATTCCACCGCAAGCGATAAGTTTTTCATTGCGGGTTACGGTAATAAATACTTCGACTATTGTGTCAACGCTCAAATCATTTTCATGTAGAAATTGCGCGATTTCCGCCATTTTTTTATTTTCTGAACGTTTTACCCGGGTGAAAATATCATTGCCGAACATAATAAGTCGTATCCTGAAGGTATGTGTTGTTATCAATTTGCAATGAATGTTGCAAGTTGGTAATCATTTATTTTCAGTTGGGAGAAAGGGCTGCGAGTGAGGTATATCTGTTTCTCCTTTTGCTATACATCCTAAGGAGTATTGCAGTGAGAAATTTTGATTTATTTCACATAGAGTTAGTGGTTTTTTATTTATTTAATGGTTTTAAGTTTTTTAATTAATGTAATTGCGAATTGGCGCGTGGTTTTAAGTTGTTTAATTGATTTAATGAATGAATTTTGCCACGATTATATTTTATTTTTATCTGTCAAGATTCAACATTTTAATTACATTCACCAAAAACAGGGTTTACCCCGCAAGGAAAACAATGTTGCAGTTTAATGAGAATAAACAGTTTGCTTTTTTCCAACGACTGGCATTTCCGCTGCGTATCTTCCTGCTGATTCTGGTGTTCTCAATATTTGTCATCGCAGCACTGGCGCAATATTTTACGGCCAGTTTCGAGGACTATTTAACGCTCCATGTGCGTGACATGGCAATGAATCAGGCAAAAATTATTGCCTCCAATGACAGCATCATCACGGCGGTTAAAACGCGTGACTACAAACGACTGGCGACCATTGCCAACAAATTACAAAGAGATACTGATTTCGATTATGTGGTGATTGGCGACCGCGACTCGATCCGCCTTTACCATCCTAATCCGGAGAAAATTGGTCATCCTATGCAATTCACCAAACCCGGCGCACTGGAGAAAGGAGAGAGTTACTTCATTACGGGTAAAGGGTCGATAGGTATGGCGATGCGCGCCAAAACACCGATCTTTGATGATGATGACAACGTCATCGGCGTGGTGTCGGTGGGTTATCTGGTCAGTAAAATCGATAGCTGGCGCGCCGAATTTTTATTACCGATGGCAGGCGTGTTTGTCGTGCTGTTGGGCATTCTGATGCTGTTGTCGTGGTTCTTAGCCGCGCATATTCGCCGCCAGATGATGGGGATGGAACCGAAGCAAATTGCGCGCGTGGTTCGTCAGCAAGAGGCGCTATTTAGTTCTGTTTATGAAGGACTGATTGCGGTGGATCCACACGGTTACATTACCGCCATCAACCGTAATGCAAGAAAGATGCTAGGGCTGAGTTCTCCCGGACGGCAGTGGCTGGGCAGACCCATTGCTGAAGTGGTCAGGCCCGCCGATTTCTTCATCGAGCAGATTGATGAAAAACGCCAGGATGTGGTGACAAATTTTAACGGCCTGAGCGTCATTGCTAATCGGGAAGCTATTCGTTCTGGTGATGATTTGCTGGGGGCAATAATCAGCTTTCGTAGTAAAGACGAAATATCCACCCTTAATGCGCAACTGACGCAAATTAAACAATACGTCGAAAGCCTGCGCACATTGCGTCATGAACATCTCAATTGGATGTCTACGCTCAATGGTCTGTTGCAAATGAAAGAGTATGATCGCGTGCTGGCGATGGTTCAGGGAGAGTCTCAGGCCCAGCAACAGCTTATTGACAGCCTGCGCGAGGCATTTGTCGATCGCCAGGTGGCGGGGTTGCTGTTTGGTAAAGTGCAGCGCGCTCGTGAACTGGGGCTAAAAATGACAATCGTCCCCGGCAGCCAGCTTTCCCAACTGCCGCCAGGGCTGGACAGCACTGAGTTTGCGGCGATTGTGGGCAACTTACTCGACAATGCCTTCGAAGCCAGTCTGCGCAACGATAAAGGGAATAAGATCGTCGAATTATATCTGAGCGACGAAGGCGATGATGTGGTGATTGAAGTGGCCGATCAGGGTTGCGGCGTCCCAGAGTCTCTGCGCGACAAAATATTTGAGCAGGGCGTCAGTACGCGTGCTGATGAACCCGGTGAGCATGGCATTGGGTTGTATCTTATTGCCAGCTATGTAACGCGCTGCGGGGGAGTTATCACTCTCGAAGATAATGATCCCTGCGGTACTTTATTTTCAATCTATATTCCGAAAGTGAAACCTAATGACAGCTCCATTAACTCTATTGATCGTTGAGGACGAGACGCCGCTGGCAGAGATGCATGCGGAATATATTCGTCACATCCCTGGATTCAGTCAGATATTGCTGGCGGGAAACCTGGCGCAGGCCCGAATGATGATCGAGCGTTTTAAGCCGGGGCTTATCTTGCTGGATAACTATCTCCCTGACGGTAGAGGTATTAATTTACTGCATGAGCTGGTGCAGGCGCATTATCCCGGCGATGTGGTGTTTACTACTGCTGCCAGCGATATGGAAACGGTGTCTGAAGCAGTACGCTGCGGTGTGTTTGATTATCTGATCAAGCCAATTGCTTATGAGCGTCTGGGGCAGACATTGACCCGCTTTCGCCAGCGTAAACATATGCTGGAAAGTATTGATAGTGCCAGTCAAAAGCAAATTGATGAGATGTTTAATGCTTATGCTCGCGGGGAACCGAAGGACGATCTTCCGACCGGTATTGATGCGTTGACACTGAATGCAGTGCGGAAACTTTTCAAAGAGCCGGATGTGCAACATACGGCGGAGACGGTAGCACAGGCATTGACCATCAGCCGCACTACCGCCAGACGTTATCTCGAATATTGTGCCAGCCGCCATCTAGTTATTGCCGAGATTGTTCACGGCAAAGTCGGCAGACCGCAGCGTATTTACCACAGTGGGTGAAGAGAGTGCCGGAGGAAGCACGCCTCCGGCCAGAGAATTACTTACCAGTAACGGCGGCGGTTGTACCGGGGACCATCAACTCCGTGGCCACGATGACAATTACCAGCCCAACAAGCACCGGCACCGAGGTGCGTTTTACCACTTCAAAAGGTGAAATTTTCGCCATTCCGGCAACCGCAACCACCACGCCAGAGACTGGCGAAAGTGTACGACCCAGGTTTGATGCTTGTAGCATCGGAATTGTAAGGTATGCCGGGTTAATTCCGGAAGAGTGCGCCAGTTTCGGGATCATCTCAACGAATGCATAGAACGGCGCATTGCCGGAACCAGTAGTCACCGCCGCCAGCATCGTCAGGATAACCAGCACCAGCATGAGGATAATGCTCGCTGAACCGAATGAGGTAGCGATTGAGATCAGGCTCTGGATAAAGCCAATGGTGCTAAGGCCCTGGGCAAAAACACCGGCGGCAACTAATAGCATTACCACGTTAGCGAAGGCATCAGCCATGCCACGATAAGCCACTTCCAGGCCAGAAAAGACTTTTTGCGTATTAAAGCTGCGAATAAATTCCAGAATGGAGGCAATTAGCATACATATCACCAGAATGGTGATGATGTGCAATTGCGGCCCCCATTTGCCGTCAAAAAACAGCACGCCAATGATTGGGGTGAACGGCAGAATGGCGTAAAACGCAGGAGCGGTGGTCGTGATTTCGCTGACATCTAACATTTCATGGGAAATATGCTCTTTGTTGTCCAGATAGCGCTGCCAGAAAAAGTGGGCAATCGCCATGCCGATAATTGCAGCAATTGAGATTGGCAGTGTCGTTTTGAAGGCGAAGTCAATTAACGGCATTTCGGAAGCCTGCGCCGCCAGTACCACATCACCTGAAGTCGGCGCGAGAATAATCGCCGCAGGTGAGGCACAAATGGCAGCCGCCGCGCCGCGACTGATACCAACGTTCACCATGACCGGGAACAGCGTTGCCATCAGTAAAACGCCCAGGCCGGTTGCGGAGGAAACTGCCAGTGACATCAGACAGGCAACAAAATAGGCGGCAATCATCAGCAGGTAAGGGGAGTTAATGTACTGCAATGGTTTTGACGCCAGTTTGACGACCATATCGTTTGCGCCGATATGGGTCATGTAAGCGGCAAAGCCACACAGCATCATGATCATCATGCCGAGGTCGCCACCGCGACTCATCAGTAATATTTTAATGTATTCAACGATATCCGTGGCGCTGTAGCCCGTTGAAGTCTGGCTGGATGGTAAAACTTTGTGCCCCATAATGGCACTGATTATCAGTAATAACAGACCGCCTGCAAATAACACCCCGGTGGCGGAATACCCTTTAATGATGTAGCGAGCTACACCCACAATAACTACAACTCCAATAAGGAGCTCAATAACTGTCAGCATAATTTTTCCTATTTCCAGACTCCAAGATAAATAATAACAAATTCCTAAAACTAGTGAAAAATATGCCGAACAAATGGGTGGTGAATGCTGATTAAAATCAAGAAAAGCGACCATTAATACATTGATGTTGTTGTTTTTTATACATGAATAACAAAATGAATTTTTATAGTTGGTAATTACCAGTGTGATAATGTGTATTAATTGATAAGTTAATGATGTGATTTTGTTAAATTGCGCGATAGTGGTTTCTTTACTTGTTTAAAAAATATGCGCTCATGTGTGCGCGCTGGTAGTGTTAGTGATATTTATTTGTTAGCTTGTCATTGCATCTGATTAAAAAGCAAGAGATTTTTTCTTTTGTTTATTGCTGTCTATGTCGGGGAAGATTTTTTTTGCTTAAGTTGTCATTTGGAAGGAAATATTGCTTAAGTCTCCAGAATAATTTGGTGATATTTATTTGTGTAAGCCTATAAAATATTAATAGTATTCTTTATGTAGGTGTTAATACGGTTATGTTCATTTTAGTCCAGCTATGCTGGAAGTGAATTTTTGATAAATATTTTATAGTCACTAATGGATATAAGTGAATGTATTACCGTAATTCCCTTTGTTTTTATTAAGTTAATCAGCGTGATGAAATTTCTGCCTGTACAGAACAATGGATTACGGCATTTAGAGAGAATGTCGCAGCAACCTGACGGCAGCCAGAACATATGATTTGTATATTCCTGCCATCACCAGGCATGCACGTTTCGCTTACGATAAAGAAAAAGCTGATCGCTATAACTAAAAACGTGGGGCGGCGGTTTCGGTTAGTCGCGTTGGGATGAGAAAGGCAACTGGCACGGTTTGTACGTGATGACATTTGAGGATTCGTGGAATAAATGGGAGCCTGTTGCTGGATAGGGCCGTGAAAGCCGCTGGCTATCTTTCAGATGACTTACATCCCTGGTATCTACAACAATGGCAATGTTTACTTTGCCTGGATGCGGTTTCAGTTTTAGACAAGTTGCGGTTTTATAAAAGCCTTAAAAAACATAATGTAAGGCAAGGAGCATCAAAAATAACGCGACTTTTATCACTTTTTAGCAAAGTTGCACTGGACAAAGCGTACCACAATTGGTGTACTGGTAACCGACACAGCATTTGTGTCTATTTTTCATGTAAAGGTAATTTTGATGTCTAAGATTAAAGGTAACGTTAAGTGGTTTAATGAGTCCAAAGGATTCGGTTTCATTACTCCGGAAGACGGCAGCAAAGACGTGTTTGTACACTTCTCTGCAATCCAGACTAATGGTTTTAAAACTCTTGCTGAAGGTCAGCGCGTAGAGTTCGAAATCACTAACGGTGCCAAAGGCCCTTCTGCTGCAAACGTAATCGCTCTGTAAGATACGTCAGCAAGAATTCAAAACCCGCTTAATCAGCGGGTTTTTTTTGCCTTTAATGTGCTGTTGACGCCGAAAAAAGCCAGAAAGCCAGCGCGGTCATGGCAAATGAACCTAACAGGTTAACGAAGACGTTCAGTAACGCCCAGCCAAAGCGTCCTTCTTGCAACAAAAACACCACTTCTGCTGAAAATGTAGAGAAAGTCGTCAGCCCGCCACAAAACCCGGTAGTGATTAGCACTTTCCACACGGGATCAATGTTCGTCATCCGGCTAAACCAGGCAAATCCCATTCCAATGATGAATGCCCCAATCAGGTTTGCTGCCAGCGTCCCCAACGGAATAGCCTGATGCAGCGGGTTAAACCGCATACTTAACAGCCATCTCGCCACGCTTCCCGTACCACCGCCAATAAAAACTGCTAAAAGGAGTTGTAACACTGCAAAATCCTGCTATTTGATTTGTATGAGTGATAAGTGTAACGCCGAATAATCGTCGTTGGCGAATTTTACGACTCTGACAGGAGGTAGTAATGCTGGTTGCCGCAGGACAGTTTGCTGTTACATCTGTATGGGAAAAGAACGCTGAAATTTGCGCCTCGTTGATGGCGCAGGCGGCGGAAAGCGATGTCTCTTTGTTTGTCCTGCCGGAAGCCCTGCTGGCACGAGACGATCATGATCCCGATCTGTCTGTTAAATCAGCACAGTTGCTGGAAGGTGAATTTCTCGGACGTTTACTGCGAGAAAGTAAACGTAACATGATGACGACGATTCTGACGATTCATGTTCCTTCAACGCCGGGGCGCGCGTGGAATATGCTGGTGGCCCTCCAGGCGGGAAAAATCATCGCACGTTATGCCAAACTGCATCTTTATGATGCGTTCTCCATTCAGGAATCGCGTCACGTGGATGCCGGGGATATGGTTGCTCCACTGCTGGACGTGGAAGGGATGAAAGTCGGTCTGATGACTTGCTATGATTTGCGTTTCCCGGAGCTGGCGTTGGCACAGGCTTTACAGGGAGCAGAAATCCTTGTACTTCCCGCTGCCTGGGTTCGCGGACCGCTGAAAGAGCATCACTGGTCAACCTTACTCACCGCTCGTGCTCTGGATACCACCTGTTATATGGTGGCGGCGGGGGAGTGTGGTAACAAAAACATCGGGCAAAGCCGTATCATTGATCCTTTTGGTGTCACTATTGCCGCAGCGGCTGAAATGCCTGCACTCATTATGGCGGAAGTGACGCCCGAACGTGTGCGTCAGGTGCGCGCGCAACTCCCCGTCTTAAACAACCGACGGTTTGCGCCGCCGCAATTATTATGATGTTTTTTTACTCGGTGCTTGATTCACCTTGTTACAGATTGCTATTGTGTGCGCGCGTCGAATGACCGTTAATATTCTCTGGTTTTTAAGGCGCGTTCTGCTGCCTGTTTTATGTCAAGAAGGTATCTATGGGTGAGATTAGTATTACCAAACTGCTGGTAGTTGCGGCACTGGTCGTTCTGCTGTTTGGGACTAAGAAGTTACGTACGCTGGGCGGAGACCTTGGAGCGGCCATTAAGGGATTCAAGAAAGCGATGAATGACGACGATGCTGCGGCGAAGAAAAGCGCAGATGTTGATCTTCAGGCTGAAAAGCTCTCTCATAAAGAGTGACGTGGCGAGCAGGACGCTCCCTCAATATCTTGTTCGATAAAAAAACCCGCTTCAGATAGCGGGTTTTTTATCAGACAGATGTAAGTAATTATTACAGAATTACTTAACTTCCATCCCTTTCGCCTGCAAGTCGGCGTGGTAAGAAGAGCGGACAAACGGACCGCATGCAGCATGGGTAAAGCCCATCGCCAGCGCTTCGGCTTTCATTTCGTCGAACTCATCCGGGCTAACGTAACGTTGAACCGGCAGGTGATGGCGGCTTGGCTGCAAATATTGCCCCAGCGTTAACATGGTCACGCCATGACGACGCAGATCGCGCATTACTTCAATAATTTCTTCATTGGTTTCACCCAGACCTACCATCAGACCAGATTTGGTCGGGATTTCCGGATGCGCTTCTTTAAAGCGTTCCAGCAGTTTCAGCGACCAGTTGTAATCTGCACCCGGGCGTACCTGACGGTAAATACGTGGTACGTTTTCCAGGTTATGGTTGAACACGTCTGGCGGTGTGGCGGTCAGAATATCCAGCGCGCGATCCATACGACCACGGAAATCCGGCACCAGAGTTTCAATTTTGATTTCCGGGCTTTTTTCCCGGATGGCAGTAATGCAATCTGCAAAATGCTGAGCACCGCCATCGCGCAGGTCATCGCGGTCAACGGAAGTGATAACCACATAGCGCAGTGCCATATCGGCAATGGTCTGCGCCAGTTTCACCGGCTCATTGGCATCCGGAGCTACCGGGCGACCGTGGGCAACGTCACAGAAAGGGCAACGGCGGGTACAAATAGCGCCGAGGATCATAAACGTTGCTGTACCGTGGTTGAAGCATTCCGCCAGGTTAGGGCAGGAGGCTTCCTCGCAGACAGAATGCAGGCCATTTTTGCGCATTGCGGCTTTGATGCCCTGGATACGTGTAGAGTCCGCTGGAAGCTTGATTTTCATCCATTCCGGCTTGCGCAGCAGGGCTTCGCGCTCTGTTGCCACGTTTTTAACCGGGATAAGGGCCATCTTATCGGCATCGCGGTATTTAACACCGCGTTCCATCACAATGGGTTTACTCATAGCGTGCGTGTTCCAGTTGCGAATTACGAAGGAAAGCGTTTCAATTCAATAGATTGTTGTAATTATCAACTATTTTTGAATTAACGACTGGCAGTATATCATTGAAACGAACCTGAAAGCAGCCAAAGCGGTCGCGAAAATGTAAAATTGTTGTTGGATTGTGCCATTTTATCGTTCTACGATGTGAACTGGCTGTAACAATACTTTTTTCAAAATGCGTTATCGGTAACATCAATCATTCACCGTGAAGTAGGGGGGGGGCGGATGAATCGTTTGTAATGAACAGCAAAATCAATTTGCTCTTCATTTAATGTTGGAAAGGGCTATCTCTCCAGAGGCCAGCAACGGCTAAAGAGGACATAAACGTGGGCGGGAAAGCAATGACCCAGTGTAAGTTGGGCCATTTATGAGAGCCATTAAACAGGGATGTATTCTACGACAGGGTTGTTTAGCAGCATTAAAATATTTGCCAGCAAACGCGGTGCTACATTATCGGTTGTCGCATCAGGTTTCCATTGCGATATTTTAGCCATTTCCATTCCCGCATAGCCACAAGGGTTAATGCGTAAAAATGGAGAAAGATCCATATTGACGTTTAATGCCAGACCGTGAAATGAACAACCGCGACGAATACGTAAGCCGAGTGAGCAAATTTTCTTTTCCCCGACATAGACCCCAGGGGCATCAGCACGAGGATGCGCTTCAATATCCAGTTCAGCCAGGGTATTAACGACCGTTTGTTCGAGTAAGGTCACCAGCTCACGCACGCCCAGTTTGCGGCGTTTAAGATTGAACAGAACGTACATCACCTGCTGACCTGGGCCGTGATAAGTCACCTGACCGCCACGGTCGCTTTGGATCACCGGAATATCGCCCGGCATTAAGATATGTTCTGCTTTCCCCGCCTGCCCCTGAGTAAATACAGGGGGATGTTCTACCAACCAGATCTCATCCAGGGTGTTTTCATCGCGGGTATCGGTGAATTCATGCATAGCCTGTGAAATAGGCTCATAGGGCTGAAGGCCGAGCTGGCGGACAAGAATTTTATCCTGATACAAAACGGCATCTCCGTGGAGAATGAGTAAAAGAGGAGAAAAAGTATATCACAGCGGGGGGAGGGGAGTTACCCGACCAGGGCCGGGTAACGGAGAAACGAATTACAGTACCATGCGGACAATATCGATTTTGCCCAGCTCTTCATACAGAGTTTCAACCTGCTCGATATGAGTGGCGTTGATAGTGATAGATACCGAGTGGTAGTTGCCTTTGCTGCTTGGTTTTACCGTTGGGGTGTAGTCACCTGGCGCATGGCGCTGTACCACTTCAACCACCTGATCAACCAGCTCAGGTAACGCCTGCCCCATTACTTTGTAGGTAAACGGAGTAGGGAATTCAAGCAGTTCGTTAAGTTTGGTTTTCATGTCAGCTCCGGCGTAACGTAATTAAATAGCAACTCCCGCCAGAAGGCGGGAGTTTTTACTGATGTTTAGTATATGGGGGCGGAAATTACACTTTCAAGTGTTCAATTTTTAGCCAAACCAGTGATGGAACATTAATTTAATGTAATCAATGATTTTACCGAAGAAGTTACCTTCCGGAATTTCCTGTAACACTACCAGCGGACGCTGTTCAATGGTTTTGCCGTCAAGCTGGAAGTTAATTGTGCCGACCACCTGATTCTTCTGCAGCGGCGCATGCAGTTCGCTGTTGTTCAGCACGTAACTGGCTTTCAGATCTTTCATGCGGCCACGCGGAATAGTCAGGTAAACATCTTTATCGACACCTAACGAAGCGCGGTCAGTATTACCAAACCATACCGGTTCAGAGGCAAATTCTTTGCCGACTTTCAGCGGGTTAACGGTTTCGAAGAAACGGAATCCCCAGGTCAGCAGTTTTTTACTTTCGGCTTCACGGCCTTTGAAAGTGCGCCCGCCCATGACTGCGGAGATCAGACGCATCTGACCTTCTGTCGCGGAAGCGACAAGATTGTAACCTGCTTTGTCAGTGTGACCGGTTTTGATACCGTCAACATTCAGGCTGTTATCCCACAGCAGGCCGTTACGGTTGAGCTGACGAATACCGTTAAAGGTGAACTCTTTCTCTTTATAGATAGAGTATTCATTTGGCACATCACGAATCAACGCCTGTCCGATCAGCGCCATATCACGTGCGGAGCTGTACTGACCGTCAGCGTCCAGACCATGTACAGTCTGGAAGTGGGTATTTTTCAGACCCAGCGCGTTAACGTAGCTGTTCATCAGGCCAACAAAAGCATCCTGACTACCGGCGGCAAAGTCTGCCATCGCCACACAAGCATCGTTACCGGATTGCAGGTTGATACCGCGGATCAGCTGTGAAACCGGCACCTGCATACCAGGTTTGAGGAACATCAGTGAAGAACCTTTGAACACCGGGTTACCGGTAGCCCAGGCGTCGTTACCGATGGTCACTAAATCCGTTTCTTTAAATTTACCTGCTTTCATCGCCTGACCGATAACGTAGCTGGTCATCATTTTTGTCAGGCTGGCAGGGTCGCGGCGGACATCTGCATTTTGCTCAGCGAGCACTTTGCCAGAGTTATAGTCGATCAGGATGTAGGACTCCGCGTCGATCTGCGGTACACCCGGGATCATAGTTTTGATATTCAGGTCATCGGCATGTGCAGCAGAGATAAAGGCTGTGCAAAGAGCCGTGGTGAGCGCCAGGCGCTGCATGAAACGAGCGGAAAAAATGGTATTCATGGTCTGAACTACGACATCCGTGATGGAATTAAAAAAGTGCCCTACTATAGCAAATGCACTACCGCCAGGCATCTGACTTTCCGCGTGACTTTGTTAATGTCATTTACAGAAATTGACATTTCAGATGCCTGCTTTACGCTACTGCGCGGTGGTAATAAATGACTGTAATTGGGCTTCGGTTTGTAAACGTTGCTGCAAAGCACTGGCTTCGGCTTTGCTGGCAAATGGGCCAAGTTGAATACGCCAGACTGCGCCGTTTTGCGTCACACGCCCGGGTACTCCGAACTTCTGTCCTAACTGCTGCTGATACTGTTGCGCGCGCGCCTGATCGCTAACGGCGCCAACTTGCACCATAAAGTTACCGCTGGAGGCTGGCGACGCGGCTTGTGGTGTCACCATTGCTGACGTTGTAGCCGGTGCTGTGACCACGGGCTGTGGTGCAGGCGTCGGTTCACTGCCTTCCAGCACGCCAGGTGCCAGGGTGGTTGGCGCGCCGAGGAAGCCGCTGCTGGTTACCGGGGCTCCGGTTGGATCTTCGCTTTTCAGCGTCGAATTGCTGACGGGAAGAATATCGCCCTGCGGGCCAGATACTGAACTTGTTCCCGCTCCGCCGCTTAAATCAGGTGGTGCGGGCAGGGCGTAAGTTTGCTTGGCGACGGTGGTGCAGGCCATACCGGGACCAGACAGCGAACCATCTTGCGCCACAATAATGGGATCGATGCGAACTTTGGTGTTGTTCGACGTGTTAAGACGGTCGGCTGCTGCGCGAGAAAGCGAAATTACGCGATCATTGCCATAAGGACCACGATCGTTAATGCGCACCACAATCATCCGACCGTTAGCCAGGTTAGTGATTCGCGCATAGCTGGGGATCGGCAACGTCGGGTGCGCCGCTGTTAGCTGCATCGGATCGAATGCTTCACCTGAGGCCGTCAGATTGCTGCCAGGTTCGGCATCATAAATAGCAGCCAGGCCCGCCTGACTAAAGCGAGAAGGATCCTGCACGATTTTGTAGCTTTTGCCATCGCGCTGGTAATCCTGATTCGCCGTCGCGTTCAGTGGTTCGAAACGCGGTTCTGCCCCGCCAATCTCAACTATTGGGCCGTTACATACCGCAGGCTGCGGCACACTTACCGTCTGTTGCTGACCATCATCGCTTGTACATGCCGCGAGCATTCCTGCCGCGATGCAGATCCCGAGCCACTGCTTACGCATTGCACACCTCTTACACGCTTTTCGACAACATTTTCCTGTGGGTGTGGATTGACATAACAATCCCAAACCCAGCCATCAGCACTATGAGCGCCGATCCTCCATAACTGACCAGTGGGAGCGGAACCCCTACAACCGGCAGAATACCGCTTACCATACCAATATTTACGAAGACATAAACGAATAATATCAGCATTAAACCGCCAGCCATGACGCGACCAAAGGTGGTTTGCGCTCTGGCGGCTATCCACAGTCCGCGCATGATCAACAGAATGTAGAGGGCGAGCAGAATCAAAATGCCTACTAACCCCAGTTCTTCCGCCAGTACCGCGAAGATAAAGTCGGTATGGCGTTCGGGCAGAAATTCAAGCTGTGACTGAGTGCCGTGCAGCCAGCCTTTGCCGCGTAATCCACCGGAGCCAATAGCAATTTTAGACTGAATAATGTGATAGCCCGCGCCGAGTGGGTCTGATTCCGGGTCAAGGAGCATCATTACGCGCTGGCGCTGGTAATCATGCATCAGGAAGAACCACAGAATTGGAATGAATGCTGCTACCAGCACCACCGCAACGCCAATCAAGCGCCAGCTAAGGCCAGAGAGGAAAAGCACAAACAACCCGGAAAGCGCAACGAGGATTGATGTCCCCAGGTCTGGCTGCGCTGCCACCAGCAGTGTTGGCATAAAAATCAGCACCAGCGCGATGGCGGTATTTTTTAACGATGGCGGACAAACGTCACGGTTGATAAAACGAGCTACCATCAACGGTACGGCTATTTTGGCGATTTCCGATGGCTGGAAACGGACGATACCGAGATCCAGCCAGCGTTGAGCGCCTTTGGATATGGCACCAAAGGCATCTACTGCCACCAGTAAAATAATACAGATGATATAGAGATAGGGTGCCCAGCCTTCATAGACGCGCGGAGGGATTTGCGCCATGACCACCATAATGACCAGACCCATTGCGATTTGGCCAATTTTACGCTCCATCATGCCGATATCCTGGCCGCTGGCGCTCCAGATTACCAGAGCACTGTAGACCAGCAATGCCAGTAAGATCAGCAGCATTGTGGGATCAAGATGGACTTTATCCCAGAATGTTTTTTTATTCGGATTATCCGTCATGATTAATGGTCCTCCGCTGCGGTAACCGCTGGATTTTCCGCAGGCAGATCGGTGTTGTTATCGCCAAGCATAATGTGGTCGAGGATCTGGCGCATTAGCGTACCGACCGCCGGGCCCGCGCCGCCGTTTTCCAGAATCATAGCGACAGCCACTTGCGGATTGTTATACGGTGCAAATGCGGTCATCAGTTTGTGGTCACGCAGACGTTCGGCAATTTTGTGCGCATTATAAGTTTCGTTCGCTTTCAGACCGAAGACCTGCGCCGTACCAGATTTCGCCGCAATTTTGTACGGTGCGCTGGCAAAGTATTTATGCGCCGTGCCATTAGGGCGGTTGGCAACCCCGAACATGCCATCTTTTGCCAGCTCCCAGTAACCTGAATGAATATCGCCAACTGGTGGTTCATGTGGCGGCACCCACGGCACCTGTTTGCCATCTTCGGCGGTGCTCATCAGCAAATGTGGAACCTTCACGATACCGTCGTTAATCAGGATCATCAGTGCTTTACTCATCTGGATAGGGGTTGCAGTCCAATAACCCTGACCGATACCGACCGGAATGGTGTCACCCTGATACCACGGTTTTTTAAAGCGTTTCTGTTTCCATTCGCGGGTAGGCATGTTACCGGAACGTTCTTCAGCAAGATCGATACCGGTGTAATGACCGTAACCGAATTTACCCATCCATTCGGAAAGGCGATCGATCCCCATATCGTAGGCAACCTGATAGAAGAAGGTATCCGCAGATTCTTCCAG
Organism: Escherichia sp. KTE96; assembly: GCF_000408525.1. NCBI lineage: Bacteria > Pseudomonadati > Pseudomonadota > Gammaproteobacteria > Enterobacterales > Enterobacteriaceae > Escherichia > Escherichia sp. KTE96. The sequence goes on from NZ_KE137149.1 coordinate 1,797,642, forward strand.
CGATCTCGTGACATTCAGGCGGCCATGCCCCCATTTTTTCCAGTCACGGTAACGTTTTTCCGAACCCGGTAGTTGCCACCAGCCGGGGTCGAACAAGCTGGTATTGCGGGTAATGACGCCCGCGCTAAGCGCAGAAACAGCTACATACGGCTTAACAGTCGAGGCTGGCGGATAAACCCCCTGCGTGGCGCGGTTCACCAGCGGTGTGTTCGGGTCGTTCAGCAACGCGGAATAATCTTTGCTGGAGATGCCGTCAACAAACAGGTTCGGGTCATAGCTTGGCGTGGAAACCAGCGCCAGAACGCCACCTGTACGCGGATCGGTGACCACGACAGCCGCACGACTGCCTGCCAGCAGTGTCTCAATATACTGCTGGAGTTTGAGATCAATCGTCAGGTAAATATCGTGCCCGGCTTGCGGTGGGACTTCTTTTAACTGGCGGATAACGCGACCACGGTTGTTAACTTCAACTTCTTCATAACCCGTCTGACCGTGCAGCACGTCTTCGTAATAACGCTCAATTCCCAACTTACCAATGTCATGCGTCGCGGCATAGTTGGCCAGTTTGCCGTCATTATTCAGGCGTTCGACATCTTTATCGTTGATTTTCGAGACGTAACCGATGACATGCGTCAGTGCTGAGCCGTAGGGATAGTAACGGCGTTTATAGCCTTTCACTTCCACCCCCGGGAAACGGTACTGATTGACGGCAAAGCGTGCAACTTGTACTTCGGTCAGATTAGTTTTCACCGGAATGGAGGTAAAACGGTGTGAACGTGCGCGCTCTTTTCTGAAGGCTACAATATCGTCATCGGTCAGATCGACCACGTTGCGCAGGGCATCCAGCGTTTGCTGCACGTTATCGACTTTCTCTGGCATCATCTCTATCTGATAGATAGTGCGATTGAGTGCCAGAGGGATGCCGTTACGGTCGTATATAATGCCGCGGCTGGGGGCGATAGGCACCAGCTTGATGCGGTTTTCATTAGAACGGGTCTGATAATCGGTAAAACGAACAATTTGCAGATTATACAGGTTGGCGATAAGCACGCCGGTCAGCAGCAAAATCCCCAAAAAGGCGACCAGCGCCCGGCGCACAAACAGCGCGGACTCTGCCGTATAGTCGCGAAAAGAGTTCTGTAGTTTCATCCGCTGCGTTTTCTACTCAAAGCTTTCTTATCACTCACGATGATAAGGATGGTTGGTGGTGATGCTCCACGCCCGGTACAGACTTTCTGCGACCAGTACGCGAACCAGCGGATGGGGGAGTGTCAGCGCGGAAAGCGACCAGCTTTGTTCTGCTGCTGCTTTACAGGCAGGCGATAACCCTTCCGGCCCGCCAATAAGCAGGCTGACGTCGCGGCCATCGAGTTTCCAGCGTTCCAGTTCAGCGGCTAACTGCGGCGTGTCCCAGGGCTTGCCTGGAATATCGAGGGTGACAATGCGGTTTTTACCTGCGGCTGCCAGCATTTGCTCACCCTCTTTGTCGAGTATGCGCTTGATGTCCGCGTTCTTGCCGCGTTTTCCGGCCGGTATTTCAATCAGCTCAAAAGGCATATCTTTTGGAAAACGACGCAGGTACTCGGTAAAACCGGTTTGTACCCAGTCCGGCATTTTCGTTCCTACGGCGACAAGTTGCAGCTTCACACATTAACTCCAGAGTTTTTCCAGCTCATACAGGCGACGGCTCTCTTCCTGCATAACATGGACAATCACATCGCCCAGATCGACGACGATCCAGTCAGCGCTGTTTTCACCTTCAACGCCGAGCGGCAACAGACCCGCTGCACGGGACTCCTGCACCACATGGTCGGCAATAGACATGACATGACGGCTGGATGTACCCGTACAGATGATCATGCAGTCGGTGATGCTGGATTTGCCCTGAACGTCTAAGGCGATGATGTCCTGACCTTTGAGGTCATCAATTTTGTCGATAACAAAATCCTGGAGTGCTTTACCCTGCAAGTTTTCCCCCTGGGTGAATCAAAAAAGATAAAAATGGTCTGTCAGTATACCTGAACCAGAGGCGATTTCGGGACAATTGTCTCCGAATCGGCTTCGAAAGTGGGCTATCATCCCACCCCGCGCCGCAGATTGCATCGCCATTTTTGTAAAACAATTTCTACAAAGTCGTGTTTAGCGGAAAAAGTCTGGCTGCGGAGAATATCAGCCTGCCCGGGGCTGTCAATGGTCGTTGCGGCTTACCCGTAAAAAAACAGAAAAGTCATGCGCTCTCGAACCCGATAGCACGGCTATTGAGGACACGCAAGGTTACAAATGTTTCGTTGATATCAATGGCGCTCCAGCATCCCTGGTCGATGCGAAAATGCCACATTGCCCCGGCGGGCATGCCAATTAAACGGGCAATTAACAGGCTCAACACGCCCTGATGGCTGACGACTAATATATTTTTATATTGCTGATATTCCGTAAGCCCGGCGATAAAGCGCTCTACGCGTTGCGAAAACGCCTGAAACCCTTCACCGTTAGTCGGGATGGTATGCTGCCAGTCATCGCACCACGCGCTGTAATTTTCAGCATCTTCTTGCATCAAATCGCGATGGTGCCGCATCTCCCAGTCACCAAAAAACATTTCGTTGAGTTCAGGGACGGTGTGTAGGGAGAGCTGACGATCGCTGAGAACCAGCCGCGCGGTATGCTGCGCACGTTCCAGTTCACTGCATAAAACTATATCGAAGGGAACATCACGCAGCAGGGTATGCAGGCTTTGCGCTTGCTCGACACCGCGCGCGGTCAGTGGCGTTGGCGCATGACCACTATATAAACCATCGACATTCGCTTGCGTTTCTCCATGACGAATTAACCATAGTCGCATCATTCCCTCCGTGATGACAGGTATCAGCGATACAAGCTTTGTTGGTTAATGTAGGTCAATACTGATTCCGGCAACAAATCCTCACACGATTCACCGTTTTGCAAACGTTCGCGGATAATGGTCGCAGAAATGTTAAACCACGGCGTTTCAGCAAGATAAATTTTACCGGCAGACTGAAGATGCAGATCTTCCGGGTTATGCGTCAAATGATCTTCCAACCACTGTTGATACTGTGGTTGCGCCATTTCAAGCGGATAACCGGGACGCCGACAGACAATCAAGTGTGCATTGTCGAGAATAGTTTCGTATTCGTACCAGGTCGGAAAGGTCAGCAATGAATCCTGACCGATAATAAACGCCAGCGGCACATCTGGTCCTTGCTCTTGCCGCCACTCTTTTAGTGTTTGTGCAGTGTAAGAGGGGGCATTGCGCTTTAACTCGCGTTCATCCAGGGTAAACAGAGGCTTGTCGGCAATCGCCAGTTCAAGCATGTGTTTTCGCTGTGCGCTGTTCGCTTCCGGCTGCGGACGATGCGGAGGAACATTGTTAGGGATGATAGTAACCCGCGTCAGACCAATCAAATTCGCCAGTGTTTCCACGGGTTTAAGATGACCATAGTGCACCGGATCAAAGGTGCCGCCAAACAGAGCCTGTAAAGATTTCATATCAACCATCGATAAATACGTCCGCCAGTGGTTTATGGCTTAACAGAAGAGATAACCCCTCCAGCTCTGCCCACACCGACTGACCGTAATCTTGTTTGAGGGTGAGTTCCGTTCGTGCCAGAAGTTGCACGGCCTGACGTAACTGCGGCTGGCTTAGGCGATTTAACGCCTCACCCATCATGCCCCGGCGGTTCTGCCAAACGCGATGCTTATCAAACAACACGCGTAATGGCGTATGGGCAGACTGGCGTTTCAGGTTAACCAGTAACAACAGTTCACGTTGTAACGTGCGCAACAAAATAACCGGCTCGCTGCCTTCCAGACGCAGTTGCTGAAGAATATGCAACGCGCGCTTGCTTTTGCCCATTAACAAAGCATCAACCCAATGAAAAGGGGTGAAATGCGCGGCATCATTCACCGCTTGCTCAACGCGTGGCAGCGTCAGTTTGCCGTCAGGCCAGAGTAACGATAATCGCTCCAGTGCCTGTGCCAGCGCCAACAGGTTACCTTCATAACAATAGCAGAGTACCTGATTTGCGGCGTCATCCAGTTCCAGGTTGAGCTGTTTGGCTCGCGTGGCAACCCAGCGAGGGAGCTGGGCCTGTTCCGGCGTCTGACAGGTTACCTGCACACTTCGATTGGCAAGTGCGGTAAACCAGGCGGCATTTTCCTGCGCTTTACTTAACTTATTGCCGCGTATGATCAACAGCAGATCGTCATGCAGAAGTCCGGTGAGCGTGAATAGTTGTTCATTGATCGCTGCATTTGGCCCATTTTCTGGTAATAACAGCAACAGCGTTTGTCGACTGGCGAACAGGCTCATGGCCTGGCATAACGAAAAAATCGCATTCCAGTCCGTGTTGGGATCAATGGAGAAAGTGTGGTGTTCTTCGAATCCTTGTGCTGCGGCCACCTGACGAACAGCGTCCTGGCTTTCCTGCAACAACAGGGGATCGTTACCAAGTAAAAGATACGCCGCGCGCAGCCCTTCATTGAGCTGCGCGCGGAGTTGTTCTGGGTACAACCGAATCATCAGTTACCCAGTGTGGTGGAGACGCGTGCAGGCGTTGCTGTAGTATCCGTTGTTGTCGACGTATCTTCGTCGGAACGGATATCCGCAGCGCGAATGCTTGGCAGCTTACGAATAAGCTGTTCGGCGGCACGGTCGTACATCTCTTGAATGATCATGCTCTGCTCATTATCTTTCGCTAACGCCATTTGCGGGTTATCGAAGAACGAACGGAAGACTTTGGCGCTAATCGGGTAGATGTCACGGCCAGGGATCAATACGGTCGCATTCACCGTCATGATCATCTGATACTCTGCTGTTTGACCGTTACGGAATACAGAGGCGGTATCTTTCGCGATGCTCACTTTGCCCAGACGCAGAGATGGGACATCCTTGCGTGTAGTTTCTTTATCAAGTAGCTCAACACCGTTCAGACGCAACTGATTACGCACCGCACGGCTTAACGGCCCGTTCGGGTCGCCAGAGTCCAGGATCATGACTTTCATGGTGGAAGGAATCTGCGTGGTGTTACGCAGATGCCAGCCACACCCGGCGGTGATTAACACCGCCAGAGATAACAACAATGTTGCCAGATATCGCACGCTTCCTCCCGCGCTTAGCCAACGACCAGATTGAGGAGTTTACCCGGTACGTAAATCACTTTACGTACGGTAACGCCATCAAGATATTTTGCCACCAGATGTTCCTGGCCAGCACGTTCGCGAACCTGCTCTTCCGTTGCATCCACCGGAACGGTGATTTTGGCACGGACTTTACCGTTAACCTGCACAACCACCAGCGTGGAATCTTCCACCATCGCTTTTTCGTCAGCAACCGGCCACGGCGCGTTGTCGATATCGCCTTCGCCTTTCAGCTCCTGCCACAAGGTGAAGCAGATGTGCGGCGTGAACGGGTTAAGCATACGCACAACGGCCAGCAGAGCTTCCTGCATCAGCGCGCGATCCTGCTCGCTATCGGTCGGCGCTTTCGCCAGCTTGTTCATCAGCTCCATAATCGCCGCAATTGCGGTGTTGAAGGTCTGACGACGGCCGATATCATCGGTTACTTTAGCGATAGTTTTATGAACATCGCGACGCAGAGCTTTCTGATCTTCAGTCAGTGCATCGACGTTCAGTGCCGCAACATCACCTTTTGCAGTGTGCTCGTAAACCAGTTTCCAGACACGTTTCAGGAAGCGGTTAGCCCCTTCAACGCCGGACTCCTGCCATTCGAGCGTCATATCTGCCGGAGATGCGAACATCATAAACAGACGAACGGTGTCCGCACCATAACGTTCAACCATTACCTGCGGGTCGATACCGTTATTCTTCGATTTGGACATTTTGCTCATGCCGGTATACACCAGCTCATGACCTGCCGCGTCTTTCGCTTTCACGATACGGCCTTTCTCGTCACGCTCAACGATGGCATCAACCGGAGAAACCCAGTTACGCTCGCCGTTTTCGCCAACGTAGTAGAAAGCATCTGCCAGCACCATGCCCTGACACAACAACTGTTTCGCTGGTTCGTCAGAGTTCACCATACCTGCATCACGCATCAGTTTATGGAAGAAGCGGAAGTAGAGCAGGTGCATGATGGCGTGTTCGATACCACCAATGTAGATATCTACCGGCAGCCAGTAGTTAGCCGCTTTGGAATCCAGCATACCTTCTTTGTACTCCGGGCAAGTGTAGCGCGCATAGTACCAGGAGGACTCCATAAAGGTGTCGAAGGTGTCGGTTTCACGCAGTGCTGGCATACCGTTAACAGTGGTTTTCGCCCACTCAGGATCTGCTTTGATTGGGCTGGTAATGCCGTCCATCACCACATCTTCCGGTAGGATCACCGGCAGTTGGTCATCCGGAGTTGGCATTACAGTACCGTCTTCCAGCGTAACCATTGGGATTGGCGCACCCCAGTAACGTTGACGGGAAACACCCCAGTCACGCAGGCGATAGTTAACTTTACGCTCGCCAACGCCCATTGCCGTCAGTTTGTCGGCAATGGCGTTAAAGGCCGCTTCATGGTCAAGACCGTTGAACTCGCCAGAGTTGAACAGCACGCCTTTTTCCGTCAGCGCCTGCTGGGAGAGATCCGGTTCAGAACCGTCAGCCGCCAGGATAACCGGCTTGATGTTCAGACCATATTTAGAGGCAAATTCGTAATCGCGCTGGTCGTGACCCGGAACGGCCATGACTGCGCCAGTGCCGTACTCCATCAATACGAAGTTTGCCGCCCAAACCGGAATTTCTTCGCCAGTTAATGGATGAACAGCTTTAAAGCCGGTATCGACGCCTTTTTTCTCCATCGTCGCCATTTCAGCTTCGGCAACTTTGGTGTTACGGCATTCATCAATAAAGGCCGCCAGTTCAGGATTATTTTCCGCTGCCTTCTGTGCCAGCGGGTGACCTGCCGCTACCGCCAGGTAGGTACAACCCATAAAGGTGTCAGGGCGGGTAGTGTAAACGGTCAGTGTGTTGTCATAGTCGTTAACGTTGAAGGTGATTTCCACGCCTTCGGAACGACCGATCCAGTTACGCTGCATGGTTTTAACAGTGTCTGGCCAGTGATCCAGTTTATCCAGATCGTTAAGCAGCTCGTCAGCGTAAGCGGTGATTTTGATAAACCACTGCGGGATCTCTTTACGTTCAACTTTGGTATCACAACGCCAGCAGCAGCCGTCGATAACCTGCTCGTTCGCCAGTACGGTCTGGTCGTTCGGGCACCAGTTGACCGCAGAAGTCTTCTTATACACCAGGCCTTTTTTATACAGCTCGGTGAAGAATTTCTGTTCCCAACGGTAGTATTCTGGCGTACAGGTCGCCAGCTCGCGGCTCCAGTCATAACCAAAGCCCAGCATTTTGAGCTGGTTTTTCATGTACGCGATGTTGTCATACGTCCACGGTGCTGGCGCGGTGTTGTTTTTCACCGCTGCGCCTTCCGCAGGCAGACCAAACGCATCCCAGCCGATCGGCTGAAGAACGTTTTTGCCCAGCATACGCTGGTAGCGGGCGATCACGTCACCAATGGTGTAGTTACGAACGTGGCCCATGTGTAGTCGACCAGAAGGATAGGGAAGCATAGACAGGCAGTAATACTTCTCTTTGCTCTCGTCTTCGGTTACTTCAAATGTGCGCTTCTCATCCCAGTGAAGCTGTACTTTGGATTCTATCTCTTCCGGGCGGTATTGCTCTTGCATGGCAGCCAGTGGTCCTGTTTTCAATACGGCTACAAATGTAGCGTTGAGGTGGTTTTTCAGATCCGCATAGCATAGCCCAAACGTCCGCGTCAAAACAGCCTTTCGCGCACTCGACGTTGAAATGATGCCCGGATTATTCATACATTAATTTACAGAGTTTGTGGGCGTATTAGCAAAGTAAGGAACAAAGAACGTCTATTATTATAGTCAGTTAACGACCCGGGAGATGAAACGATGAACAAGGTTGCTCAATATTACCGTGAACTGGTCGCGTCACTGAGCGAACGCCTGCGCAATGGCGAGCGTGATATCGACGCGCTGGTAGAACAGGCGCGCGAGCGCGTAATAAAAACAGGGGAGTTAACGCGAACCGAGGTCGATGAACTGACACGCGCCGTCAGACGTGACCTGGAAGAGTTCGCTATGAGCTATGAAGAGAGTCTGAAAGAAGAATCTGACAGTGTTTTTATGCGGGTGATTAAAGAAAGCTTGTGGCAGGAGCTGGCGGATATCACCGATAAAACGCAGCTTGAGTGGCGCGAAGTTTTCCAGGATCTCAACCATCACGGGGTTTACCACAGCGGAGAAGTGGTAGGGCTGGGGAATCTGGTCTGCGAGAAATGTCATTTTCATCTCCCAATCTACACGCCGGAAGTGCTGACGCTATGCCCGAAATGCGGTCACGACCAGTTCCAGAGACGCCCGTTCGAGCCGTAATAGTCTGATTTCGCACAGTAATAAAGATAATTTGGGTCGAATGAAAATCGTCCGACCCTTATCTGTTTTTATCTCTACAGTAAATTTTCAATCTCACGGATTTCTTTACTGACATCTCTTGTAGCGGATGACTGAACTTTACGGTACAAGTTGAGAGCCTGTCGGAGATCGACAGCCTTTACCAGTCAACCGCTTCTTCATATTTAGGGGGCTGTATCGTCGAGAATGCGCCCCGGCAAATTGGCTGCTAATGCATGTTCTTAATACACTGAAATTGCAGAACATGAAATTTTGCTGGCATTTCGCGCATTATTATCCTCGGATGAGGAACGATTTAAGCAGTCCACCTGGCAGCGATTCATTCATCAATTAAATCATTGCTCAATGGAATAGATTGATAAGTTACGCTGGTTGCTGTGCAGGATAACCATGAATGCTGCCTATTTATCTTTCGAGTATGTAGTGTTATTAGCAGAAAGAGTGCGGTGGTTGCAGGAGGAAAATGCCGGGATAATAGACGAAAAAGAACTGGAATCCTTTTTATATGCCATTGCCAGGGGTAATGTTTTTAACTTCCAGACCATCCTGTATTTACCCGTTGCATTCTCCATTTAGTTGGCTGATAAAAATCTTAATGTGCGGGAAGCTCTGCAAGTAATTCTTCCGCATTTTTATAATGTTGTTCCGCTGCCAGTTTCAACCATTTGCGGGCTTCATAATTATTGACGTTTATGCCTGTGCCGTTTCTGTAGATCAAACCCAATGTGTATTGTGCATGAACATACCCTTGTTTAGCGGCTTCTTTATACCAGAGAATTGCTTTACGGGTATCGGGTTTGACTCCCAGCCCTTTCAGGTAGATCCACCCTAGTTTGCTCTGCGCGCGCGGATTTTCCTGTTCCGCCGATTGCTCATACCAGTACCTCGCCATTGCATAATCCAGCGGTTTACCATTACTACCATGAAGATAAAATTCGCCAAGGCGATATTGCGATGTTGAGTGACCATGAATGGCGGAAAGTTCCGTTGCTGCCGTGGTAAACGGAAGGCTGCCCGGTGCGCTTAAATAATCAAAGACATAATTCGCCATAGCTTTATCGCGCAAGGTCGTTTTCTTAGGTTGGCTAATACAAGTGATTGCCGCAACTATAAATATTGCGAATATAAAATATATTTTTTTGTTCATTTATCAATGCTTCGATTTTCTTTTTATTTTGAAAGCGTCAAGTTTATACTCATCATCAATAAAAAAGTAGTCAGTTAATGTACTTAAAGGATTGTTAATAAATGGATAAGGATGAACAACACCTTCTATTTGCGCTTTCTACTCCAATGGAAATTCTTAATCAGGGATGCAAGCCTGCACACGACTCGCCAAAAATGTATACCGGAATAAAAGAATTTGATCTCTCATCATCCTGGGGAATAAATAATCGTGATGATTTAATTCAGACTATTTACCAAATGACTGATGATGGCCACGCGAATAATTTAGCTGGTTTATATCTGGCATGGCATCGCTCTTCCCCTGATGAGTGGAAAGCATTAATTGCTGGTGGCTCCGAACGCGGGTTGATTTATACCCAATTCGTTGCCCAAACCGCTATGTGCTGTGGGGAAGGGGGAATCAAAGCCTGGGATTATGTTCGGATGGGTTTTTTGTCGCGCGTCGGTGTACTCAATAATTGGCTGACAGAAGACGAAAGTTTATGGCTGCAATCGCGCGTTTATGTTCGGGCACACAATTACTATCACAGTTGGATGCACTATTTTTCCGCCTATTCGTTAGGGCGTCTCTACTGGCAATCCTCCCAGTGTGAAGACAACGCTTCGCTACACGAGGCGCTAACCCTGTACAAATACGATAGTGCCGGAAGCCGAATGTTTGAAGAACTGGTGGCAGGAAGCGATCGTTTCTATGCCACGCTTCCCTGGCGGCCATTAACTGTTCAGCCTGAATGCCCGGCAACGCTTAAGGATGTGAGCGACCTATGAAAACATGTTGGCAAATTCTCGAAATCGAAAGCACAACGCAAATTGATATTATCCGTCAGGCTTATCTTGCTCGCTTACCGTTGTGTCATCCCGAAACCGATCCGCAAGGGTTTAAAGCATTACGTCAGGCCTATGAAGAGGCGCTGCGACTGGCGGTAAATCCTGTAGAAGAATCAGTTGATGAAAAGAGCAACGCCGCAGTTGAACATGAAGCACTGAGTGCATTCAGAGCATTACTGAATTCAGAAAGTGAACGTTTTCAGCCCTCCGCCTGGCAGAAATTTATTCAGCAATTAAATAACTACAATATGGAAGAGGTGGATCAATTACGCTGGTCGCTGTGTGCAATCGCCATAGAAGCGCGATACCTTTCATTAAATTGCGCTTCTTTGCTGGCCGGGCGTTTGAACTGGCATTCATTTAGTGACAGCGAAGGAATGGATGAAGAAGAGCGGGAGGCTTTTCTTGAAGCTATTCAGGCTGGGGATTGTTTCGATTTTCTTAGCCTTCTGGAATACCCCGTCGCGTTACAAAACCAGACTATTGAGTATTACTTCACGCTGGAACGCTGCTGTCGTTACCATCCTGACTATGTTACTGCGTTTTTAGCGATGGAGGGTCCGTGGTTCATTCCTGATGATGCGAAGTTACATCGCAAACTGTTGCGCTGGTACAGCTCGGTGCAAACAGGTATGGCGGAACTCATTCCTGTAGCCCAACAGTGGCAAGCGGAAGAACCAGAAAGCGAAGATGCCCGTTATTACCAGTGTGCACAACGGTTGTACTGCGGCGAGGGGGAAAGCCTGCTTGCCGATCTCTGTGCATACTGGGAGAGTCATTCATCGACGCAAGCGGATAATTTGTTGTTGCAGTGGAGTGCGCAACATTGCCCGGATTATTTCGCGCTGTTAGTGATGGTTATCGAAGCGCAGAGCATGGTTGATGCACAAGGTAAGCCGCTGAAATATGTTCCAGGCGAGAGCGCCCGAACACGGCTTTTGTGGGCGCAAATATTACATAGCGGTAAATTATCCTCTTTAGGGCAATCATTTATTGAATCGCTGTTTTATAAGCGCAAAGCATGGGCGTGGTGGAAATCAAAAGTCGGTAGCGAGACAGAGCAAGATTCACCGTTACTGAATCTGTATCAGGTAGCGGAACAGGTTGTGCTGGAAGCGTTTCCGAAACAAGAGAAGCTGGCCCGCCTGAAGGCGCGGCTGGAATGCGGAGAAGCACATCCGTTAGAAGCGATTATCACTCGTATGCTGTTGACGAAAGTGAAGCTGGAGCCGGTGGATGAAGATGTCGATGAGCCAATACCTGAAAAACATGAAGAGAAGAATGATGAGATTGAAAAACCACAGAGCATTATCAGCATTATCAAAATCAGCTTAACGGTGCTGGTGATAGGTTATGCACTCGGCAAAATTGCGATGTTGTTCAGTTAGATGTGAGGCTAACGCATCCTATCCTTCAATGTCGGATGCGATGCTAACGCATCTTATTCGACCTACGGGTAGGCCGGATAAGGCGTTTACGCCGCATCCGGCAGCCGTGCTTAAGGGATCTCAATGGCCAGATAATCGCTCGCCCGCCGACGAACTTCATCGACGCGCGCTATGTCGTTTGACTGCAATGCCGCATCAAAATCGGCAATCACCCGGCCAATCTCTTCTCTTTCATCGCCCAGCGCTCGTGCCCATAACTCTTCCAGTTTGGCTTTAAAAGTTCGGTTAATAAGCATATCGCGCGGATAAATTTTTAATGCCGATAACCGCGCCCGACTCTCTTCTATTTGCTGCGCATTTAACGTCACCGGGCTGTGATTAATCACTCTGGACTTAACGTTACCATCTTCCAGAAGCACGTCAACTTCAAGCAATCCGTTGATATCATAGCTAAAACGAATATCGATAGACTGGTAAGCGCCGGTTTTTTTCAGCGGCACATCGAAGGACTCCACCAGAATATTGTTCTTAACTTTGTGGTTTTCCCCCTGGTAGACATTAACCGTAATTGAATCCTGCTCCGGGTGCATGGTCGAGTAAGTTTCTACACGCGATACAGGTACAGTCGTGTTTCGTTCAATAATCGGTGAGAAAATGCCGGAAACCCCCTGACGGTTTACTTCTACGCCCAAAGAGTAAGGGCAGATATCGGTGAGGATCACTTCTTCAATATCTTCACTGCGTAAGCGGCAGGCGGCCTGGATTGCTGCGCCCAATGCGACAATGGTGCTCGGATCGTAGCTTTGATACGGCAACTTGCCAAACAGACGTACCGCAATTCGCTGTACTAATGGCATTTGCGAAGCGCCACCAACCAGCACCAGACTGTCGATTTGACTCGGTTTCAAACGTGCATCGCGCAATGCCTGTTCGATAGGCACACGCAAGCGGTTGAGTAGCGGTAACCACAAATCTTCCAGTTCGTTCTCGTAAAATTCGCACTCCCGCGTTTCTTCCTGGTACTGCCAGTGAATGTGCAGCGGTAATTGATTGCCACATTTTGCCGCTTCTACACAGACATACAGCGCCGCCAGTTCACTTTCGTTGAGCGTGTTTTTAGCCACTGCGGCGCGTTTTAACACTTCATCCACCAGCATATGAGTAAAATCTTCGCCACCAAGGAAGTTGTCGCCAGCGGAGGCGTGAACTTCAATCACCGGCGTGGCGTATTCGAGCACCGTGACGTCAAACGTGCCGCCTCCGAGATTAAAAACCAGCGAGCGGGTGTTTTGTTGCGTATGCAGGCCATACGCCATCGCGGCTGCTGTGGGTTCATTAATTAAGCGTACTGCATTTAACCCGGCTAACTCCGCTGCTAAACGGGTATGCTTGCGTTGTTCATCGCTGAAATAAGCCGGAACGGAGATCACCACATCTTTAATCGGACGTTGCAGAAATTCTTCGGCATCTTCTTTTAATGAGCGTAATACCAAAGAGGATAGTTCTGGCGCGTTAAATGTGTCGCTGCCTAACCGCCAGTTGGTATTACTGCCCATTGCGCGTTTAAATAACGCTGCGGTTTTATCCGGATGCGAAGTGCGCCGTGATACAGCCGGTTTTCCGACCAGAATATGATTATTTTCATCCATGCTAATTATGGATGGTGTTAAATATTCACCGAATTTATTTGGAATTAATTGTGCGGTACCGCCTTTCCAGACGGCAATTAAACTATTGGTAGTACCGAGATCGATACCAATGGCGAGTTCTGCATTATCCATTGCATTTATATCTTGAAGGAAAAAGAGAGAGTCAGAGTAAGATCACCCCATTTTCACGTGGTGATCTTAATCAATGACGTGTATTAAGCGTAAAATTTCAGACGATCGGCCAGTAAATCAACAAAGCCCTGACGATCCACATCGACCATTATGGTGGTATTTGGTTTATTACCAGTGAGATAGTAATAATCAACAACCGTCATACCCTGAGTATATTTCCCTTGTGTTTCGACACCAACCCAGCGTTCAACGGTGGTAAACAGTTCAGGTTTTAGCAGCCAGGCGATGGTGCATGGATCATGCAACGGTGCGCCGACAAAGCCCCATTTTTCGTCTTTGTGATATTCGAGGAAGAAATCCAGCAGTTCGGCAACGATGGTTGAAACAGGGTTACCAATAGCGCGGAAACGCTCGGTATCCTCAACGTGAATTTGCGCTTTGTGGGTGACATCCAGACCAGCCATCACCACCGGAATCCCTGACTGGAAGACAATTTCCGCCGCTTCCGGGTCAACGTAAATATTAAATTCTGCCGCTGGCGTCCAGTTACCGAGTCCCATCGCGCCGCCCATAATCACAATTTGAGCGATTTTGTTATGCAGCTCCGGGTGGCTGTTGAGCAACAACGCAACGTTAGTTTGTGGTCCGGTGGAAACTATCGTGACGGGTTCAGCACTTTCGCGCAGCGTTTTCGCCATCAGCTCCACCGCCGTGCAATTTTGCGGCGCAAACGCCGGTTCCGGCAATGCCGGGCCGTCCAGGCCGCTTTCGCCGTGCACATTGTCCGCGATAATCAAGTCACGCATTAACGGTTTTACTGCGCCACCAGCCACCGGAATATCGGTGCGATTAAGTAGGGTCAGCATACGCAGAACATTACGTAATGTTTTATCGGGCGTCTGGTTTCCGGCGGAGGATGTGATGGCTTTGACATCAAGCTCTGGTGAGGCGAGGGCGAGAACTATTGCGATAGCGTCATCATGACCTGGGTCGCAATCTAACAGAATTGGCAGTGCCATTGTTGCTCCTTGTTGTGTGCTTCTTTGCGACAAGGGTAACGCCGGGATGTAACAGATACGAGAGGCGAAACGATAAAGCGTGAGATGGCGCGCACTTGAGTATGCGCGCCTGACTTATTAGTGCAGTATTTTCGCGAGGAAGTCTTTTGCGCGGTCTGATTTCGGATCATCAAAGAACGCGTCTTTTGGCGAGTCTTCGACAATTTTACCTTCATCCATAAAGATCACCCGATTTGCTACTTTACGGGCAAAGCCCATTTCGTGGGTGACCACCATCATAGTCATTCCTTCATTCGCCAGCTCCACCATCACATCCAGCACTTCGTTGATCATCTCCGGATCCAGTGCCGATGTCGGTTCGTCGAACAGCATCGCAATAGGATCCATACATAATGCGCGGGCAATCGCTACACGCTGCTGCTGACCACCGGAAAGCTGCGCCGGAAACTTATTGGCATGCGCAGAAAGTCCCACGCGTTCCAGCAGTTTCAGGGCCTTTTCGCGGGCGGGCGCTTTATCGCGTTTAAGCACTTTTACCTGCGCCAGGGTCAGGTTTTCGATAATCGACAGATGGGGAAACAACTCAAAATGCTGGAACACCATTCCGACGCGGGAACGCAGTTTTGCCAGATCGGTTTTCTTATCGTTAACCACGATGCCATCAACGGTGATTTCACCTTGCTGCACCGGTTCGAGGCCGTTGACGGTTTTAATCAGTGTCGATTTACCGGAGCCGGACGGGCCGCAAACCACCACCACTTCGCCTTTTTTTACTTCGGTTGAGCAGTCGGTCAGCACCTGAAAGTGACCATACCATTTTGAAACATTTTTCAGGGTAATCATTATGCTGTCCTTCTTTTCAAGTAGCTGACCAACAACGATGCGCTAAGGCTAATGATGAAATAAACAAATCCGGCAAACAGGATCATCTCCACCTGCGTACCATCACGTTCACCAATGGTTGAGGCGGTACGGAAGAAATCGGCCAGAGATAACACATACACCAGCGAGGTATCCTGAAACAGGACGATGCCCTGAGTGAGCAGCAGCGGCACCATCGCACGGAACGCCTGCGGCAGAATAATCAGTTTCATCGACTGCCAGTGGGTCATTCCTAACGCCAGCGCAGCGCTCGACTGACCACGAGAAATACTTTGAATACCGGCGCGGATAATCTCGGAATAGTAGGCCGCTTCAAACATCGAAAATGCCACCATTGCAGAAATTAAGCGGATATCGGTTTTGGGTGATAATCCCAGCACGTTTTGCAGAAAACCCGGCACGATCAGGTAAAACCACAACAGAACCATCACTAACGGTATTGAACGGAACACGTTGACGTAGGCTTTGGCAAACCACGCCACGGGTGCAAAGCTGGACAGGCGCATTACCGCCAGCATCGTGCCCCACAAAATACCAATCACGACTGCCGTGATGGTGATTTTCAGGGTGATCACCAGCCCATCCAGCAGATACGGCAGGGAAGGAACGATTGAACTCCAGTCAAACTCGTACATTATTTGCCTCCCATGTTGCCGGGCAGGCGAACTTTACGTTCGACCAGCGTCATCACCAGCATAATAACGGCGTTAATCAGCACATACGCCAGCGTGATGGCGGTAAACGATTCCCAGGCGTGGGCGGAGTAATCGAGCAATTTTCCGGCCTGTGCTGCCATATCTACCAGACCAATGGTTGAGGCGATGGCGGAGTTTTTCACCAGGTTCATCATCTCAGAGGTCATCGGTGGGACGATAACACGATAGGCGTTAGGTAACAGAACATAGCGGTAGGCTTGCGGCAGCGTCAGCCCCATCGCCAGTGCGGCATTCTTCTGCCCTCGTGGCAGCGACTGGATCGCGGCGCGTACCTGTTCGCAAACACGAGCGGCAGTAAACAGCCCCAGGCAGAGCATGGAAGAAAGGAAAAACTGAATATTGGGATCCAGCTCCGCCTTAAACCACATGCCGATTTTTTCCGGCAGTAGTTCTGGGATCACCAGATACCAGGTAAAGAATTGCACAATCAGTGGCACGTTGCGGAACAGTTCGACATACAACGTGCCCAGACCGGAGAGAAAACGGTTTGGAACGGTACGTAAAATGCCGAATAACGAGCCGACGAGGAAAGCGATAATCCAGGCGCAGATCGACAGAGCGATAGTGACCTGAAAGCCGCTCCAGATCCAGCCGAGATAGGTGGTGTTGCCGAACGGGGCTTGTTGTAAAAAAATACCCCAGTTCCAGTCTATAGACATAAATCTACTCCAGAAAAAAAAGGGTAGCAGCGTTAACTGCTACCCTCGAAGATTGTTACCCAGCGTATTGCGGTTTTCAGGCCCGATGGGGAACGACCATCAGGCGTATAGTCTGTCCGTGCTACGTAACAATCGAGAGGGCTGAACTTTCCGCCCCTGGTTCTTGTAATTAGTTCAGTGCTTTGTCATTAGGTTCTTTGAACAGTGCTTTCATTTCGTCCGACAACTCGAAATTCATGTTCAGGTTTTTCGGTGGAATGGGGTTTTTGAACCACTTATCAAACCATTTTTCCGCTTCACCGGAGGTCTGCACCTGGGCGATGGTGTCATCCATCAGCTTTTTGAATTGCGGATCATCTTTGCGCAGCATGCAGCCGTAAGCTTCCTGAGACTGCGGTTTGCCGACGATTTCCCAGTTATCAGGCTTCTTCGCTTTCGCACGTTCACCGGCCAGCAGGGCGTCATCCATCATAAAGGCAACGGCACGACCGCTTTCCAGCGTGCGGAAAGAGTCACCATGGTCTTTGGCGCTGATGATGCGCATATTCATCTTCTGATCTTCATTCAGTTTGTTGAGCAGAACTTCAGAAGTGGTGCCGGAAGTGACTACTACGGCTTTGTCTTTCAGATCAGCAAAATCTTTAACATCGCCGTCTTTTTTGGTCAGCAGGCGCGTACCGACCACGAAAATGGTGTCGGAGAAAGCCGCCTGTTTCTGGCGTTCGAGGTTGTTGGTGGTAGAACCACATTCAAAATCGAAAGTGCCGTTTTGCAGCAGCGGAATACGGTTTTGTGAGGTGATCGGGATCAGTTTCACCTGCAGATCCGGTTTGTTGAGTTTCTTTTTCACTGCCTCGACAATGGCGTTGGAATAATCCTGAGAGTAACCCACCACTTTTTGCTGGTTGTCGTAATAAGAGAAAGGCACCGAAGATTCGCGGTGACCGACGACAATCACGCCGTTTTTGGCGATTTTGTCCAGCGTACTGCCTGCAGTCGGGGCAGTGTCTTCTGCCTGTGCCAGACCTGCGGAAAGCGCCAGGGCCAGGATTGCTGTGGCAGATTTACGTAATTGCATATCCAACTCCTTTATCTTCTGCGTTAAGAACGCATGGATACCCGTTGTGAGTGTTTGTGTTGTTATCATCTGCAACTTTATTGTGCAGTGTTGTGTTTGTTAGGTAACATTTAGTTTGTGTAAATGTAAAGATATTGATGTTTTATTGTTTGTTTTTGCGAGATACACCGCACCATTCCGAAGCAAAATTCTCAAAATGCACTCTTTTGGTGCTATCGGTGGATTGCTATGGTGCAACCTGGTTGTACCGACACCGGTTCAAGGTTTGCCTTGTATAACAAAGCAATAGATGTGCCAAAGTTGGATAGGGGAATTTTGTCATCCGGATAACGCATTGACGCCGCATCCGGTGAGCGTGCCGAAATACGTAATGTATTCCGGCACAATTAGAAGGGATTATTTACGTCGCTGACGGAGACTCATCAACACAGAGGCAAAACCAAACAGTGCCGTCAGCACCCACAGCGGCCAGTTGCCGGTACGTGCGTACGGTGTGAGTCCGGTAGTCGGCGTCACGTTAGTGGTTAATACTTCGCGGGTGAATTGCGGGATCATCGCCTGAACCTCACCCTGTGGGCCAATCACCGCCGTAATGCCGTTGTTGGTGCTACGCAGCAGCGGGCGCGCCAGTTCCAGCGCACGCATTCGCGCCATCTGGAAGTGCTGCCACGGGCCAATAGACTTACCAAACCATGCATCGTTGGAGATAGTCAGCAGATAGTCGGTATCCGGACGGAAGTTATCGCGCACTTGCTCGCCAAGGATGATCTCGTAGCAAATGGCTGCGGTAAGCTGAATACCATTCACGGACAGCGGCGGCTGGATATAAGGCCCGCGGCTGAATGACGACATCGGCAGATCAAAGAACGGCGCTAACGGACGCAGAATCGACTCCAGCGGGACAAACTCGCCAAACGGCACCAGATGGTTTTTGTTATAGCGATTGGTCGATTCATAGCTGTAAGGTGCACCTTTACCCAGCGTGATGATGGTGTTGTAGGTATCGTAGCGGTTCTGCTTATTGAGGCGCGCGTCGACAATCCCGGTGATCAGCGAGCTACCTTTTTCACGCAGCACGCCATCCAGCTCTTTGAGGAATGGTTGCTGATTCATTTCCAGATCGGTAATTGCTGACTCTGGCCAGATAATCAACGACGATTTACCCATCAGCGGTGCTGTCGCGTTGTAGTAAATCTTCAGCGTATTAAGAAGCTGGCTTTCATCCCACTTCAGTGATTGTGGAATATCACCCTGAACCATTGAAATCTGAATGGTTTTCTCCGGTTGCGGGGTAAACCACTGGATGTAACGCAGAGGGAAGGGGAGTGCAAACAGCACAACGGCCACCACCAGCGGACGCCAGTTGCGTTTGACCAGCGCCAGCGCCAGCAGGCCACTAACCATCATCAGCAGGAAGTTAATGGCTTCCACGCCCATTATCGGTGCCAGCCCTTTTAACGGCCCGTCAATCTGGCTATAGCCGAACTGCAACCACGGAAAGCCAGTTAGCACCCAACCGCGCAGAAACTCGGTGACTTGCCAGAGGGCAGGGGCGGCAATCGTCACGCGCAGCCAGGTGGTTTTCGGCCACAGCCGCGCCAGAACACCAGCAAACAGCCCGGTATACAGCGAAAGATACGCCGCCAGCAGCAGCACCAGGAAGATGTTTACCGGGCCTGGCATCCCGCCAAAGGTCGCGATGCTGACATATACCCAGTTAATACCGGTGCCAAACAGGCCAAATCCCCAGCAGAAGCCGATAGCGGCAGACTGAAGTGGGCGGCGGTTAAAGGTCAGAGCCTGAAGCCCCATCAGCGAAACAATCGCCGCAGGCCAGACGTTATAAGGGGAGAAGGCCAGCGTTCCGCAGGCACCGAATAATAACGCCAGCAGCAGGCGAATGCGCTGGCGTTCAAGTAATGAGGCAAAAGCCATGTAGTTATCTATCCAGTTTCGGTTTTATTCATCCAGCTTCGGCTGGGGTGAGTCATCCGGGATTTTGACATGAACCTGAATAATACGCCGACTGTCGGCCATCGCCACTTTGAACTGGTAACCGTCGATGTCGATGGTTTCGCCACGCGCCGGAAGATGCCCAAACGCCTGCATCACCAGACCACCGATGGTATCGACCTCTTCATCGCTAAAGTGGGTGCCGAACGCTTCGTTGAAATCTTCGATGGAAGCCAGCGCACGCACGGTCCAGGTGTGACGGCTAAGTTGACGGAAGTCGATATCATCTTCTTCGTCATACTCGTCTTCAATCTCACCAACAATCAGTTCCAGGATGTCTTCAATGGTCACCAGACCGGAAACACCGCCGAATTCGTCAATGACGATCGCCATGTGGTATCGCTGAGAGCGAAACTCTTTCAGCATCCGGTCTACGCGCTTACTTTCAGGAACGACAACCGCCTGACGTAACACTTTGTCCATGCTGAAGGCTTCAGCATCGCTGCGCATAAACGGCAGCAAGTCTTTCGCCATCAGAATCCCTTCAATGTGATCTTTATCCTCGCTGATCACCGGGAAACGCGAGTGGGCAGACTCGATGATGACATCAAGGCATTCATCCAGCGTCTGGTTGCGTTTCAGAGTAATCATCTGGGAGCGCGGGATCATGATGTCGCGAACGCGTTGGTCTGCGATGTCCATTACCCCTTCGAGCATATCGCGCGTATCTTCGTCGATAAGGTCGTTCTGCCCGGAATCACGGATCAGCGCCAGCAGTTCGTCACGGTTTTTCGGTTCACCGTGGAAAAGTTGGCTGAGTAACAGGGAGAAAAATCCCTTCTTGTTGCTTATCGTGTCACTACTGTGTGAATTGTCGTCGCTCATGGCGTCGTATGGGTTCTCATGTTAGTTAATCAAAACACCGTCGTTACTTACCAACGGCGGGGACGTCTGCCAGTCAAATGCCCGGCAAATTATTCTTTCTCGGCAATGTACGGATCCTCATAGCCCAGAGCAAGCATAATCTCTGTTTCGAGGGCTTCCATCTCTTCTGCTTCGTCATCTTCGATGTGATCGTAACCTAACAAATGCAGACTGCCGTGCACCACCATATGCGCCCAGTGCGCCTCCAGTGGTTTACCTTGTTCCTGCGCTTCTTTCTCAACCACCTGACGGCAGATAACCAGATCGCCCAGCAGCGACATCTCCATGCCAGGCGGCACTTCAAATGGGAAGGAAAGCACGTTGGTCGGCTTATCTTTACCGCGATAGGTCAGATTCAGACTGTGGCTTTCGGCGGTATCGACCAGGCGAATAGTCACTTCTGATTCTTCCTGAAACTGCGGGATCACCGCATTCAGCCATGTCTGAAACTGGCTCTCTTCCGGTAGCCCGGAATTATCTTCACAGGCCAGTTGTAAATCGAGGATCACCTGACTCATTTTTGTTCCTGTTCTTCACGCTTGCGCTCTGCCGCCAGCGCCGCTTTACGTTTTTGTTCGGCTTCTTCCCAGGCTTCATAGGCGTTAACGATACGCGCCACTACCGGGTGACGAACAACGTCTTCGCTGTGGAAGAAGTTAAAGCTGATCTCTTCGACATCGGCCAGCACTTCGATGGCGTGGCGCAGACCCGATTTGGTATTACGCGGCAGGTCGATCTGCGTGACGTCGCCGGTGATAACCGCTTTTGAGTTAAAACCGATACGGGTCAGGAACATCTTCATCTGTTCGATGGTGGTGTTCTGGCTCTCATCAAGAATGATAAATGCGTCGTTCAGTGTTCGACCACGCATATAGGCCAGCGGCGCGACTTCAATAACGTTGCGCTCAATCAGTTTCTCGACTTTTTCAAAGCCAAGCATTTCGAACAGCGCGTCGTATAGCGGGCGCAGATACGGGTCTACTTTCTGGCTTAAATCGCCGGGCAGAAAACCTAATTTTTCACCAGCTTCTACTGCCGGACGGGTCAGCAGAATACGACGGATTTCCTGACGTTCCAGCGCATCAACCGCCGCAGCCACTGCCAGGTAGGTTTTACCCGTACCCGCCGGACCCACGCCGAAGGTGATGTCATGGTCAAGAATATGGGCGATGTACTGCGCCTGGTTCGGTGTGCGTGGTTTAATGACCCCGCGTTTGGTCTTGATATTGACCGCTTTGCCGTACTCCGGCACGCTCTCCGCACTTTGTTCCAGCACTCGCGCTTCTTTAATCGCAAGGTGGATCTGCTCCGGTTCGATATCCTGGATCTGACCGCGCATTGGGGCAGTATCGACATACAGGCTGCGCAGAATGTCTGCCGCGGCAGTGACGCAAATCGGACGACCGGTCAGTTTAAAGTGGTTATCGCGGCGATTGATTTCGATGCCGAGACGGCGTTCGAGTTGCTTGATGTTGTCATCAAACGGGCCGCACAGGCTCAACAGACGCGCGTTGTCTGCTGGCTCCAGGGTGATTTCGCGAGTGTCTATGTTCAAACCGTTCCTCTTATTTGTATGCCGCCGGAAGCTGAACATTCACCGGCCTATAAGGAAATTATTCACGCCACAGGAAAAAGGCGCAAGCATTGCGATAAAAATGGGGATAAAGAGAGAAAAAACAAGGCCCACCGGAACGGCGGGCCTGAGAATTACGGCTGATAATAACCCACGCCAAGGTCGTTTTCTTTGCGGGTACGGGCAATCACTGATTCCGGAGCCTCTGCCACGCGCAGACCCATTTCCTCTTCGGTACGTACCACTTTACCGCGCAGGGAGTTCGGGTAAACGTCGGTAATTTCCACATCGACGAATTTACCGATCATATCCGGCGTGCCTTCGAAATTGACCACGCGGTTATTTTCGGTACGCCCGGAAAGTTCCATGATGTTCTTACGCGAAGTACCTTCCACCAGAATACGCTGGGTGGTGCCGAGCATCCGGCGGCTCCATGCCATCGCTTGCTGATTGATACGTTCTTGCAGAATATACAGACGCTGCTTCTTCTCTTCTTCCGGAACATCATCAACCATATCGGCGGCTGGCGTACCCGGACGTGCGGAGAAGATGAAGCTATAGCTCATGTCGAAATTGACGTCGGCAATCAGCTTCATGGTTTTCTCAAAGTCTTCGGTGGTTTCGCCAGGGAAGCCAACGATGAAGTCAGAACTGATCTGAATATCCGGACGCGCCGCACGCAATTTACGGATGATCGCCTTGTATTCCAGCGCCGTGTGGGTACGGCCCATCAGGTTGAGGATGCGATCGGAACCGCTCTGTACCGGCAGGTGCAGGAAGCTCACCAGTTCTGGCGTATCGCGATAAACCTCGATGATATCGTCGGTAAATTCGATCGGATGGCTGGTGGTAAAGCGAATACGATCGATCCCGTCGATAGCGGCAACCAGACGCAGCAGATCGGCAAACGAGCCGGTGGTGCCGTCGTAGTTCTCACCGCGCCAGGCGTTCACGTTCTGACCGAGCAGATTGACTTCACGCACGCCCTGAGCGGCAAGCTGGGCAATCTCAAACAGAATATCGTCGGATGGACGGCTTACCTCTTCACCACGGGTGTAAGGCACCACGCAGTAGGTGCAATATTTATTGCAACCTTCCATGATGGAGACAAACGCGGTTGGTCCTTCGGCGCGCGGTTCTGGCAGACGGTCAAACTTCTCGATTTCCGGGAAGCTGATATCTACGACCGGGCTGCGGTTTCCGCGCACGGAGTTGATCATCTCCGGCAGACGGTGCAGCGTTTGCGGCCCAAAAATAATATCGACGTAGTGGGCGCGTTGACGAATGTGGTCGCCTTCCTGCGAAGCCACGCAGCCGCCAACACCGATAATCAGGTCCGGATTCTTCTCTTTTAACAGTTTCCAGCGACCCAACTGATGGAAGACTTTTTCCTGAGCCTTCTCGCGGATTGAGCAGGTGTTCAGCAGCAGCACATCCGCTTCTTCCGCCACGTCGGTCAGTTGATAGCCGTGGGTGGCATCCAGCAGATCGGCCATCTTCGATGAATCGTATTCGTTCATCTGACAGCCCCAGGTTTTAATATGGAGTTTTTTGGTCATCGACTTGCTCTTGCGAAATAGTAGCCAGGAATGCAGGGCGCATAGTGTAATGCTTTGCTGCCGTTGTGACCAGTATGAGCGTTATCAGCCCTTGGGGGTAAAAATCCTGTAAACTTAAAGCATATTGCTAACAGGATGATTGACCATGACAAATCAACCAACGGAAATTGCCATTGTCGGCGGAGGAATGGTCGGCGGCGCACTGGCGCTGGGACTGGCGCAGCACGGATTTTCGGTAACGGTTATTGAACACGCTGAACCTGCGCCGTTTGTAGAGGACAGCCAGCCTGACGTGCGTATTTCAGCGATTAGCGCTGCGTCGGTATCATTGCTTAAAGGTTCAGGTGTCTGGGATGCGGTACAGGCTATGCGTTGCCATCCTTATCGCAGACTGGAAACGTGGGAGTGGGAAACGGCGCATGTGGTGTTTGACGCCGCTGAACTTAAGCTACCGTTGCTTGGCTATATGGTGGAAAACACCGTTCTGCAACAGGCGTTGTGGCAGGCACTGGAGACGCATCCGAACGTGACGCTACGTGTACCGGCCTCGCTGATTGCGTTGCATCGTGATAATGATCTTCAGGAGCTGGAGCTGAAGGGCGGAGAAGTGATCCGCGCGAAGCTGGTGATTGGTGCCGATGGGGCAAATTCACAGGTGCGGCAGATGGCGGGAATTGGCGTTCATGCCTGGCAGTATGCGCAGTCGTGTATGTTGATTAGCGTGCGGTGCGAGAATGATCCTGGCGACAGCACCTGGCAGCAGTTTACACCTGACGGGCCGCGTGCTTTCCTGCCGTTGTTTGATCACTGGGCGTCGCTGGTGTGGTATGACTCTCCGGCGCGCATTCGCCAGTTACAGAATATGAATATGGCGCAGTTACAGGCGGAAATCGCGAAACATTTCCCGTCGCGTCTCGGTTATGTGACGCCGCTTGCTGCGGGGGCGTTTCCACTGACGCGTCGTCATGCATTGCAATATGTTCAGCCAGGTCTGGCACTGGTGGGCGATGCGGCGCACACCATTCATCCGCTGGCGGGGCAGGGCGTGAATCTTGGTTATCGCGATGTTGATGCTCTGATTGACGTTCTGGTGAGCGCGCGCAGTCATGGCGAAGCGTGGGCCAGTTATCCAATCCTCAAGCGTTACCAGATGCGTCGCATGGCGGATAACTTCATTATGCAAAGCGGTATGGATCTGTTTTATGCCGGATTCAGCAATAATCTGCCGCCACTGCGTTTTGTACGTAATCTTGGTTTGATGGCGGCGGAACGTGCTGGCGTCTTGAAACGTCAGGCGCTGAAATATGCGTTAGGGTTGTAGCCTCACAACATTGCCGGATGCATGCTAACCGTAGGTCGGATAAGACGCGGCAGCGTCGCATCCGACTTCGTAGGGTAAGGCGTGCCAACATCGCATTCGATATTGAATAAACGCAGAAAAGCAAAAAGCCCGCCGAAGCGAGCTTTTTTAATGTGGCTGGGGTACGAGGATTCGAACCTCGGAATGCCGGAATCAGAATCCGGTGCCTTACCGCTTGGCGATACCCCAACAAATTTTTTTGAACTTGCCGAACCTGTTCGACACATTCAGAATTTGGTGGCTACGACGGGATTCGAACCTGTGACCCCATCATTATGAGTGATGTGCTCTAACCAACTGAGCTACGTAGCCAGATTATTTCTTCGATGGCTGGGGTACCTGGATTCGAACCAGGGAATGCCGGTATCAAAAACCGGTGCCTTACCGCTTGGCGATACCCCATCCGTACAACGCTTTCTGGTGAATGGTGCGGGAGGCGAGACTTGAACTCGCACACCTTGCGGCGCCAGAACCTAAATCTGGTGCGTCTACCAATTTCGCCACTCCCGCAAAAAAAGATGGTGGCTACGACGGGATTCGAACCTGTGACCCCATCATTATGAGTGATGTGCTCTAACCAACTGAGCTACGTAGCCATCTTTTTTTTCGCGATACCTTATCGGCGTTGCGGGGCGCATTATGCGTATAGAGCCATGCAGCGTCAACCTCTTTTTCAAGGAAAATTGCTTGAAATTGACTGTTTGGTTAGGTTGCGAACAGCGTGGCGCTATATTCGTCAATTATTGTTTACTTTGTGTTTTTTCTACAGCCTGCAGCCATTCTTTTGTCATACGGGGTGAAATTCAGAATTCAACAATAGCGGCGGGAAATTAATCTATGAAATACTGACCCGTTGCAACAGGACAGAACAGGGATCGCTACGCCTGCATCTCTGCTACCACTTCAGGCGATTTATTGAGGGAATAATATGTTGCGTTTTATGACGGTGCTGGTCAGTGCTTTATTACTTATGCAATCGGCGTTTGCCGATACAGCCCGACCGGAAATTGGTAAGTATGTCTTTGGTTATCGTGGTCAGGAAGGAGCAGTGGTCTGGATGATGCGAATTGGGCCGAAAGCGGAAAATGAAGCCCTTGTTCAGGTATCTCATGTTGATAATGACATCGATGGTCAGATTTTTCGCTGTAAAGTAAAAGCATTACAGGAAGGTGAGAAATCGTATACCGCTGTAATCAAGGGCGAATCTTTTGAGTTATTACGCCTGAAAGAGGGAAATGGAAGCCTGCATATCCCGGATGAATCGGCAGCCTGGTCAGTCGCCTACAGTAATGAGTTATCTGACAGCGATGTAGCAAATCCGGAACATTTCCTCACAGCCTATCAGAATCAACAAGTTCCCCAGTAACTGAAATTGCCCCGGATTTCTCCGGGGCATTATTACACGTCTTATTTATACGCCGACTGGTGAACACCGACTGCACGACCCGATGGATCGTCCATTTTCTTGAACGCTTCATCCCACTCAATCGCTTTGGCAGAAGAACAGGCAACGGACGGCCCCCCTGGTACGCACTCTGCGGCACTTGGGAGCGGGAACAGTTCTTCAAAGATTTCGCGATACAGATACGCTTCTTTTGAGGTCGGCGTATTGTATGGGAAGCGGAAGCGGGCCGTTTCCAACTGTTGATCAGAAACCTGCTGCGCCGCCACTTCTTTCAGAGTGTCGATCCAGCTATAACCGACGCCATCTGAGAACTGCTCTTTCTGCCGCCAGGCCACACTTGCGGGCAGATACGCTTCAAAACATTCACGCAGGATGTGTTTTTCCATCTTGCCGTTGCCGCACATTTTGTCCTGCGGATTAATGCGCATCGCTACATCAAGGAATTTCTTGTCAAGGAACGGCACGCGTGCTTCCACGCCCCAGGCCGACATCGCTTTGTTGGCGCGTGCGCAGTCATACATATGCAGGGCCAGCAGCTTACGCACCGTCTCTTCATGCAACTCTTTGGCGTTCGGCGCTTTGTGGAAATAGAGATAACCGCCAAACACTTCGTCAGAACCTTCACCGGACAGTACCATCTTAATGCCCATCGCCTTGATCTTACGCGACATTAAATACATCGGCGTTGAAGCGCGAATCGTGGTCACATCATACGTTTCAATGTGATAAATCACGTCGCGGATGGCATCGAGACCTTCCTGTACGGTGAAGTGAATTTCGTGATGCACAGTGCCCAGATGATTTGCCACTTCCTGGGCCGCTTTCAGATCCGGTGAACCAGGCAGACCCACGGCAAAAGAGTGCAATTGCGGCCACCAGGCTTCTGAACGTTCCTGATCTTCCACGCGGCGGGCGGCGTATTTTTTGGTGATAGCCGAAATAATTGAGGAATCCAGACCACCGGAGAGCAGCACGCCGTAAGGCACGTCAGACATCAGGTGGCTTTTAACGGAATCTTCCAGTGCCTGACGCAGCTCGTTTTTGTCGGTCACGTTATCTTTCACCGCATCGTAGTCGAACCAGTCGCGGTGATAATAAGAACGGATTTCGCCGTCCTGACTCCACAGATAGCTCCCTGCCGGGAACTCTTTAATGGTGCGGCAAACCGGCACCAGGGCTTTCATTTCTGAGGCCACATATAGCTGGCCGTGTTCGTCATAACCCATATACAGAGGGATGATCCCCAGATGGTCGCGACCAATCAGATATGCATCTTTTTCGCTGTCGTACAGGGCAAAGGCAAACATGCCCTGCAAATCGTCGAGAAATTCCGCCCCTTTTTCCTGATACAACGCGAGGATCACTTCGCAGTCAGATCCAGTCTGGAACTGGTAACGATCGCCATACTCAGCACGCAGCGCCTGGTGGTTGTAGATTTCCCCGTTCACTGCCAGTACGTGGGTTTTTGATTGATTGTAGAGAGGCTGCGCACCCGCGTTAACATCAACAATTGACAGACGTTCGTGGGCGAGAATTGCATTATCGCTGGCATAAATACCGGACCAGTCCGGGCCACGATGACGCATCAGGCGTGACAGCTCGAGTGCTTTCTTCCGCAGCTCAACTGCGTCTGTTTTGATATCGAATACGCCAAAAATTGAACACATAACCTTCTCCGTTAACCTGGTGTTTGCTGCTTGTTGTGTTTGCTTGTTTAAAAAAATGCCGCAAAGCAGCAATGTGCGCAAGAGATTTGGCGGTGAAAAAATAAAAAACGTAATGGTGATTGATGAATAGTGAAAAAGAGTGGGGTGCAGTGACCTGTTTATTGATGGATCGATAATTTTTGGCAGATTTTATTGAATGGATATATTTTGCAGGGGGATCAGAAACCAAATCGCTTACAAAGTGAGATTTGTTCATGCCGGATGCGGCGTAAACGCCTTATCCGGCCTACAAAATTATGAAAATTCAATATATTGCAGGAGCTGCGTAGGCCTGATAAGCGTAGCGCCTCAGGCAGTTTGGCGTTTGTCATCAAAATCAACCACGTCCTGAGACGTGGTTGATTTTCAGATAACGTCGATTTCAGCGACTGATGGGTAAATCCAGCTAGGGCGGAACGGCATACTGTCGATATCGTCGAGCGACGAAACACCAGAGAGCACCAGAATCGTCTCCAGACCCGCCTGGAAGCCAGCCAGAATGTCGGTACGCAGGTTATCGCCAACAATCACCGTTTCTTCCGAGTGCGCCTGCATTTTGTTTAATGCTGCACGGATGATCCACGGGCTGGGTTTACCAACATAGAACGGTTTACGTCCGGAGATTTTCTCGATCCCCGCGCACAATGCGCCACAGGCCGGATAGAAACCACGTCCGTGAGTATCCGGGTTGGTGGCGATAAAACGTGCGCCGTTGGCGACGAAATATGCCGCTTTATGCATCATGTCCCAGTTGTATGAGCGCGTTTCGCCAACAATCACAAAGTCAGGATTAACATCGGTAATGGTAAAACCGGCTTTGTACAGTTCATGGATCAGCGCGCCTTCGCCCACTACATACGCTTTTTTGCCTTCCTGTCGACGCAGGAAATCGGCAGTTGCCATCGCGGAGGTATAAAACACACTGTCTGGCACATCGACACCGGCAGTGGCAAAGCGGTTTGCCAGGTCTTGCCCGGTCTGCGAAGGATAGTTGGTCAGCAACACCAGCGGCAGGCCTTTATCCATAATCCCGTGCAAAAACTCCGCTGCACCCGGTACGGCGACGTTATCGTGCATCAGCACGCCGTCGATATCGCAAATTACATTTTTAATGGTCATGGACTACCCAGAATATTGACAACAATAAGCGCCACTATAAAAGCACATTAATTTTCCAGCAAATGCTGGAGCAAAATACCGTTGAGCATGGCGCGTTTTACCAGTGCAAAAGCACCGATTGCTGAGCGGTGATCCAGTTCGGAACGCACTACCGGCAGATTAGTGCGAAACGCCTTCAACGCCTGGGTATTAATGCAGCTTTCAATGGCGGGCAGCAGCACTTTATCGGCTTCGGTGATCTCACCGGCAATAACAATTTTTTGCGGGTTAAATAAGTTGATGGCAATGGCGATGGTTTTACCCAGATGGCGACCGACATACTCAATCACTTCCGACGCCAGACTGTCGCCTTTGTTTGCGGCTTTACAGATAGTTTTGATGGTGCAGTCATCCAGCGGCACGCGGCTCTGATAGCCCTGCTTTAACAGATTCAACACTCGTTGTTCAATGGCGGCGTTGGCAGCGATAGTTTCCAGACAACCGAAATTTCCGCAGTGGCAGCGTTCACCCAGCGGTTCAACCTGAATATGGCCAATTTCACCAACGTTGCCGTTGCGGCCGATAAAAATGCGCCCGTTAGAGATGATTCCGGCACCCGTTCCGCGGTGCACGCGCACCAGAATGGAGTCTTCGCAATCCTGACTTGCACCGAAGTAGTGCTCTGCCAGCGCCAGACTGCGGATATCGTGACCGACAAAACAGGTCACTTTAAAACGTTCTTCCAGAGCCTCTACCAGCCCCCAGTTTTCCACCTGGATATGCGGCATGTAATGAATTTTGCCGCTGTCCGGGTCGACAAGCCCTGGCAGAATAACCGAAATGGCGATTAACTCTCGCAGTTTGCGCTGGTAGCCATCAATAAACTGGGCGATGGCGTTTAGGAGCGCATGTTCCAGCGTTTGCTGGGTACGCTCTGGCAGCGGGTAATGTTCTTCTGCCAGCACTTTACTGCTGAGATCAAACAGGGTGATGGTAGCGTCGTGACGACCAAGTCGTACGCCGATAGCCTGGAAATTGCGGGTTTCGGTGACAATAGAGATTGCGCGGCGGCCTCCGGTGGAGGCCTGCTGATCAACTTCTTTGATCAACCCGCGTTCGATAAGCTGACGCGTAATTTTAGTTACGCTGGCGGGGGCAAGCTGGCTTTGTTCGGCAATCTGAATTCGCGAGATTGGCCCATGCTGGTCAATCAGGCGATAAACCGCCGCGCTGTTAAGCTGTTTTACGAGATCAACATTACCTATCTGAGCTTGTCCGCCTGGTGTCATACTTTCTCTTATTGAGTTACGACCTCGTTACCGTTAACGATGGTCCTGGTGATTTTAAAATCAGGTGTGAATGCGGTCAGGTTGGCCACTTTACCTGCGGCGAGAGTGCCGAGACGTTTCTCAACGCCAATTGCACGCGCCGGATAGAGCGACGCCATACGCAGCACTTCATCCAGTGCGATACCACAATGTTCGACCAGATTACGCACGCCTTCAATCATGGTTAAGGATGAACCACTTAACGTACCGTTCTCATCCACACAAAGTCCGTTGCGGTAGTATATTGTTTTACCCGCAAAAATGAACTGTTCAATATTGGCACCTGCTGGCGCAGTCGCATCGGTAACCAGACACAGTTTGTCGCCTTTCAGACGTTTGGCGTTGCGAATGTTAGCGTAATCAACGTGCAGGCCATCGGCAATAATACCGCAATAAATGTCAGCTTCGTCGAGGATCGCGCCCGCCAGACCCGGCTCACGCCCCGTAATATACGGCATCGCATTGTACAGATGGGTGGCAAAGGTAATCCCCGCGCGGAAACCGGCTTTCGCTTCTTTCAATGTGGCGTTGGAGTGACCGGCTGAAACCACAATACCAGCATTTGCCAGTTTACTGATCACTTCCGTTGGCACCATTTCCGGCGCTAGTGTGACTTTGGTAATAACATCGGCATTTTCACAAAGGAAATCGACCAGCGCGGCATCGGGCTTACGCACGAAATTCGGATTATGAGTGCCTTTTTTTACCAGATTCAGCCACGGACCTTCCAGATGCAGACCTAATGCCTGATTCGGATGTTTTGCCAGGTATTCGCGCATTACGCGCACACCCTGTTTCATCAGCTCATCGCTGGTGGTGATAAGCGTCGGCAGGTAGTTAGTACAGCCTGATTTCTCATTGGCTTTCTGCATGATTTCCAGCGTTTCCACGCTGACCGCTTCAGCAGTATCGTTGAACTGTACGCCACCGCAGCCGTTTAACTGCACATCGATAAAACCGGGGGAGAGAATGGCCCCGTTCAGTGAACGTTGTTCAATCTCTGGCGGCAGTTCCGCTACTGGACAGACGCTTTTAATCAGGCCATCAGCGATAACAACCGCATGGTCATCAAGAAATTCGTGGCCGGTAAAGATCCGGCCCTGGGTTAATGCATACATTCCGACCCCCGATATCAAAAATAATACAGCCCTGAACGAAACGTCAGGGCAGGGATAACAATTACAGACCTTTGATGTTTTCTGCTTCTAATTCATTGAAATATCTTAAAGTCTTAACTTTCAGCTCCATGGTCGAAGGTTCATCACACACCATGATCGCTTTCGGATGCAGTTGCAGACAGCTAATAGTCCACATGTGGTTAACGCAACCTTCAACGGCCGCCTGCAGTGCCAGTGCTTTCTGGCTACCCAGCACCAGAATCATCACTTCTTCGGCATCCAGCAGTGTACCCACACCGACGGTCAGCGCATATTTTGGCACCTGATTAACATCATTATCAAAGAAACGAGAGTTTGCGACGCGAGTGTCATGTGTCAGGGTTTTGATACGGGTGCGAGAGGCGAGAGAAGAGGCTGGTTCGTTAAATGCAATATGACCGTCGTTACCTACACCGCCCATAAACAGATGAATTTTACCGTAAGAGCGGATTTTTTCTTCATACTGGCGGCATTCGGCGTCGATATCCGGGGCGTTGCCATTGAGAAGGTTGATATTTTCTGCTGGAATATCAACGTGATCGAAGAAATTACGGTGCATAAAGCTGTAGTAGCTTTCCGGATGCTCTTTCGGCAGACCGACATACTCGTCCATGTTGAAGGTGACAACGTGCTTAAAGCTGACCTGGCCTGCTTTATGCATTTCGACTAACGCTTTATAGGTGGTCATCGGTGTGCCACCGGTCGGCAAGCCAAGCACGAACGGGCGATCGGCAGTCGGTTTGAACGCATTGATGCGATTGACGATATGGCGCGCAGCCCATTTGCCGACCTGTTCAGCAGTAGTCAGGGGGATCAGTCTCATTATTCACCTCGATAAGAAAAATTAAGCCGTTGGCGGATTTGGCATCTTTAAGCGTAACCTGGATTTGCGCAGACAGGCGTCAATCCGACCTGATTTTTTGAATGATAAAATAAGTTTTCTGGTTTAGCCAGTAAAAGGGAGTGATGATAACGATATTTGGTGACAAAACTCACAAAAGACACGCGTTTAATTTGCGGTACGAATTAATTTTTTACACACTCTGTAGCAGATGATCTAACAACCTGATTACAGAACATCGGCAGTACAGTTTGCAGCAAAATAAAAATACGGCTTTAAACAAGCCAAATAGGGTTCTCGTAGGGGGAATAAGATGAATATTTTAGGGTTTTTCCAGCGACTCGGTAGGGCGTTACAGCTCCCTATCGCGGTGCTGCCGGTGGCGGCACTGTTGCTGCGATTCGGCCAGCCAGATTTACTTAACGTTGCGTTTATTGCCCAGGCGGGCGGTGCGATTTTTGACAACCTTGCGCTTATCTTCGCGATCGGTGTGGCATCCAGTTGGTCAAAAGACAGCGCGGGCGCGGCGGCGCTGGCGGGGGCGGTCGGGTATTTTGTACTGACCAAAGCGATGGTAACCATCAACCCGGAAATTAACATGGGTGTTCTGGCGGGTATCATTACCGGTCTGGTCGGTGGTGCAGCCTATAACCGTTGGTCCGCGATTAAACTGCCTGACTTCCTGAGCTTCTTCGGCGGTAAACGCTTTGTGCCGATTGCCACTGGCTTCTTCTGTCTGGTGCTGGCAGCCATTTTTGGTTATGTCTGGCCGCCGGTGCAGCACGCTATTCATGCAGGTGGCGAATGGATCGTTTCTGCAGGCGCGCTGGGTTCCGGTATCTTTGGTTTCATCAACCGTCTGCTGATCCCAACGGGTCTGCATCAGGTGCTGAACACTATCGCCTGGTTCCAGATTGGTGAATTCACCAACGCGGCGGGTGCTGTATTCCACGGCGATATCAACCGCTTCTATGCGGGTGACGGCACGGCGGGGATGTTCATGTCCGGCTTCTTCCCGATCATGATGTTCGGTTTGCCGGGGGCAGCGCTGGCGATGTATTTTGCCGCGCCGAAAGAGCGTCGTCCGATGGTTGGTGGGATGCTGCTTTCCGTGGCTATCACCGCGTTCCTGACCGGTGTGACTGAGCCGCTGGAATTCCTGTTCATGTTCCTCGCTCCGCTGCTGTACCTCCTGCACGCACTGCTGACCGGCATCAGCCTGTTTGTCGCAACGTTGCTGGGTATCCACGCGGGCTTCTCCTTCTCTGCGGGTGCCATCGACTATGCGTTGATGTATAACCTGCCGGCCGCCAGCCAGAACGTCTGGATGCTGTTGGTGATGGGCGTTGTTTTCTTCGCTATCTACTTCGTGGTGTTCAGTGTGGTTATCCGCCTGTTCAACCTGAAAACGCCAGGTCGTGAAGATAAAGAAGACGAAATTGTTACTGAAGAAGCCAACAGCAACACTGAAGAAGGTCTGACTCAACTGGCGACCAACTATATTGCTGCGGTTGGCGGTAGTGACAACCTGAAAGCGATTGACGCCTGTATTACCCGTCTGCGCCTGACGGTGGCTGACTCAGCTCTCGTCAACGATGCGATGTGTAAACGTCTGGGTGCTTCTGGTGTGGTGAAACTGAACAAGCAGACTATTCAGGTGATTGTCGGTGCGAAAGCCGAATCTATCGGTGATGCAATGAAGAAAGTCGTTGCCCGTGGGCCGGTAGCAGCAGCGTCTGCTGAAGCCGCTCCGGCAACCGCTGCTCCGGCAGCAAAACCACAGGCTGTACCAAACGCAGTGTCTATCGTTGAACTGGTATCACCGATTACTGGTGATGTTGTGGCGCTGGATCAGGTGCCAGACGAAGCATTCGCCAGCAAAGCGGTGGGTGACGGTGTGGCGGTGAAACCGACGGATAAAATCGTTGTATCACCAGCCGCAGGGACTATCGTGAAAATCTTCAACACCAACCACGCGTTCTGCCTGGAAACCGAAAAAGGCGCGGAAATCGTAGTCCACATGGGTATCGATACTGTGGCGCTGGAAGGTAAAGGTTTTAAACGTCTGGTGGAAGAGGGCGTGCAGGTAAGCGCAGGGCAACCGATTCTGGAAATGGATCTGGATTACCTGAACGCTAACGCTCGCTCGATGATCAGTCCGGTTGTTTGCAGCAATATCGACGATTTCAGCGGCCTGGTTATTAAAGCCCAGGGGCACGTCGTAGCGGGTCAAACACCGCTGTTTGAAATCAAAAAGTAATCGGCTTTATGCCTGATGCGACGCTTGACGCGTCTTATCAGGCCCGTAGGTTGGATAAGACGCGTCAAGCGTCGCATCCAACAATGACAAGCGGTGGGGATCTTCTCTACCGCTTTTTTTTTCATCAATCATCCCCATAATCTTTGTTAGATTTTTCGATTTTCTCTAACTAACAGTTGTCAGCCTGTCTCGCTTATAAGATCATACGCCGTTATACGTTGTTTACGCTTTGAGGAATCCACGATGAGTGAGGCTGAAGCCCGCCCGACTAACTTTATTCGTCAGATCATCGATGAAGATCTGGCCAGTGGTAAGCACACCACAGTACACACCCGTTTCCCGCCGGAGCCGAATGGCTATCTGCATATTGGCCATGCGAAATCTATCTGCCTGAACTTCGGGATCGCCCAGGACTATAAAGGCCAGTGCAACCTGCGTTTCGACGACACCAACCCGGTAAAAGAAGATATCGAGTACGTCGAGTCGATCAAAAACGACGTTGAGTGGTTAGGTTTTCACTGGTCAGGTAACGTCCGTTACTCCTCCGATTATTTTGATCAACTCCACGCCTATGCTGTTGAACTGATCAATAAAGGCCTGGCATATGTTGATGAACTGACGCCAGAGCAAATCCGCGAATATCGTGGCACTCTGACGCAGCCGGGTAAAAACAGCCCATACCGCGACCGTAGCGTTGAAGAGAACCTGGCGCTGTTCGAGAAGATGCGTACCGGCGGTTTTGAAGAAGGTAAAGCCTGCCTGCGTGCGAAAATCGACATGGCATCGCCGTTTATCGTGATGCGCGATCCGGTGCTGTATCGCATTAAGTTTGCTGAACATCATCAGACCGGCAACAAGTGGTGCATCTACCCGATGTACGACTTCACCCACTGCATCAGCGATGCGTTGGAAGGTATTACCCACTCTCTGTGTACGCTGGAGTTCCAGGACAACCGTCGTCTGTACGACTGGGTTCTGGACAACATCACTATTCCTGTTCATCCGCGCCAGTACGAATTCTCGCGTCTGAATCTGGAATACACCGTGATGTCCAAGCGTAAACTGAACCAGTTGGTGACCGACAAGCACGTAGAAGGCTGGGACGATCCGCGTATGCCGACCATTTCCGGTCTGCGTCGTCGTGGTTATACCGCGGCTTCTATTCGTGAGTTCTGCAAACGCATTGGCGTGACCAAGCAGGACAACACTATTGAGATGGCGTCGCTGGAATCCTGCATCCGTGAAGATCTTAACGAAAACGCCCCTCGCGCAATGGCAGTTATCGATCCAGTAAAACTGGTTATCGAAAACTATCAGGGCGAAGGCGAAATGGTTACCATGCCGAACCATCCGAACAAACCGGAAATGGGTAGCCGCCAGGTGCCGTTTAGTGCTGAGATTTGGATCGATCGTGCCGATTTCCGCGAAGAAGCCAACAAACAGTACAAACGTCTGGTGCTGGGTAAAGAAGTGCGTCTGCGTAATGCTTACGTGATTAAAGCGGAACGCGTGGAGAAAGATGCTGAAGGCAATATCACCACTATCTTCTGTACTTACGATGCTGACACCCTGAGCAAAGATCCGGCTGATGGTCGTAAGGTCAAAGGCGTTATCCACTGGGTAAGTGCGGCACATGCGCTACCGGTTGAAATCCGTCTGTATGACCGTCTGTTCAGCGTGCCGAATCCAGGCGCTGCGGATGATTTCCTGTCGGTGATTAACCCGGAATCGCTGGTGATCAAACAGGGCTTTGCTGAACCGTCGCTGAAAGATGCGGTAGCAGGTAAAGCGTTCCAGTTTGAGCGTGAAGGCTATTTCTGTCTCGACAGTCGCCATTCCACTGCGGAAAAACCAGTATTTAACCGCACCGTTGGGCTGCGTGATACCTGGGCGAAGGTTGGCGAGTAACGTTAAGTTCCACTTTGCCGGATAAGGCGTCCACGCCGCATCCGGCATGAACAAAGTGCACTTCGTCAACAATCCCAAACGCCGCACTCTGCGGCGTTTTTTCTGCTTTTCTTCGCGAATTAATTCCGCTTTGTAATTTATCCATAAAACAAATTTAAAATCACCAGCCATAATTTAATAGAATGCGACTGCCTTCATCCCACTGGAAAGCCGCATATTTTTCTTCTATGCGCTCTCCTGGTACAAATTTAAACCTTGTAACAAAAATCATCAAAATATGTGCGGTTGCTCATGTTCTTACATTCTCGTTACAGAAAGAGATTGATAATTCGCGGCGCGAAAAATAGTCTGTTCCTGTAGTCAGCGAGACTTTTCTCAACGCTACTTTTTTAATTTTTTATTTTTTCGCTGTTCACCCTTGGTGCAGCAATTTATACGTCAAAGAGGATTAACCCATGCGTACGTTTAGTGGTAAACGTAGTACGCTGGCGCTGGCTATCGCCGGTGTTACAGCAATGTCGGGCTTTATGGCAATGCCGGAGGCTCACGCCGAAGGATTTATCGACGATTCAACCTTAACCGGCGGTATCTATTACTGGCAGCGTGAACGTGACCGTAAAGATGTTACCGACGGCGACAAATACAAAACCAACCTTTCTCACTCCACCTGGAACGCCAACCTCGATTTTCAGTCTGGTTATGCCGCGGATATGTTCGGCCTTGATATTGCTGCGTTTACGGCGATTGAAATGGCGGAAAATGGCGACAGTTCACACCCGAACGAAATCGCTTTTTCGAAAAGTAATAAAGCCTATGACGAAGACTGGTCAGGCGATAAAAGCGGTATAAGCCTGTATAAAGCAGCGGCCAAATTTAAATACGGTCCGGCGTGGGCGAGAGCAGGTTATATTCAGCCAACCGGTCAGACGCTGTTAGCGCCGCACTGGAGCTTTATGCCGGGTACTTATCAGGGCGCGGAAGCCGGGGCTAATTTTGATTACGGTGATGCTGGTGCGTTGAGCTTCTCCTACATGTGGACCAACGAATATAAAGCGCCGTGGCATCTGGAAATGGATGAGTTTTATCAGAACGATAAAACCACCAAAGTTGATTACCTGCACTCCCTCGGGGCGAAGTACGATTTCAAAAATAACCTCGTGCTGGAAGCGGCATTTGGTCAGGCTGAAGGGTATATCGATCAGTATTTTGCTAAAGCCAGCTACAAATTTGATATCGCCGGTAGCCCGCTAACTACCAGCTACCAGTTCTACGGTACGCGCGATAAAGTTGACGATCGCAGCGTCAACGATCTTTACGACGGCACCGCCTGGCTACAGGCGTTGACCTTTGGCTACCGGGCGGCTGACGTAGTGGATTTGCGCCTGGAAGGCACCTGGGTGAAAGCTGACGGTCAGCAGGGGTACTTCTTACAGCGTATGACCCCAACCTACGCTTCCTCTAACGGCCGCCTGGATATCTGGTGGGATAACCGTTCTGATTTTAACGCCAACGGCGAAAAAGCGGTCTTCTTCGGCGCGATGTATGATCTGAAAAACTGGAATCTTCCAGGTTTCGCCATCGGCGCTTCTTACGTTTACGCCTGGGATGCCAAACCCGCTACCTGGCAGAGCAACCCGGATGCGTACTACGACAAGAACCGGACTATTGAAGAGTCTGCATACAGCCTGGATGCGGTCTACACCCTTCAGGATGGTCGCGCCAAAGGTACGATGTTCAAGCTGCACTTCACCGAATACGATAACCACTCCGATATCCCGAGCTGGGGCGGCGGTTACGGCAACATCTTCCAGGATGAGCGTGACGTGAAGTTTATGGTTATCGCGCCATTCACTATCTTCTGATGTCCGACGCGGCAGGTTTTTCGCCTGCCGCACGTTTGAGGAATTTGCTATGAAGAAACTGATTCTCATCGCCATGATGGCATCGGGGTTGGTGGCCTGTGCGCAATCAACCGCGCCACAGGAAGATAGTCGTCTGAAAGAGGCGTACAGCGCCTGTATTAATACCGCACAAGGCTCGCCGGAAAAAATTGAAGCCTGCCAGAGCGTGTTAAACGTGCTGAAGAAAGAGAAACAACATCAGCAGTTTGCCGAGCAGGAAAGTGTGCGCGTGCTGGATTATCAGCAGTGTATTCAGGCAACGCAAACCGGTAATGATCAGGCGGTGAAAGCCGATTGTGATAAGGTCTGGCAGGAAATTCGCAGTAATAACGCTACGCAGTAAAAAACAAAAAGCGAGAGCTGTAACTCTCGCTTTTCTTATTTCTCTTTATAAAAAAGCCAACCCGCAGGTTGGCTTTTTCTCGTTCAGGCTGACTTAATTGCCTTCGTGCGCGTGCTCATCTTCGCGGCAATCGCCTTCGGCGCAGTGACCGTAAAGATAGAGACTATGGTTAGTCAGGCGAATGCCGTGTTTTGCGGCAATTTCACGCTGACGCGCTTCGATAGATTCATCACTAAATTCGATAACCTTGCCGCAATCGAGGCAGATCAGGTGATCGTGGTGATGTTGCTGGGTCAGTTCAAATACGGATTTACCGCCTTCAAAATTGTGGCGGGTGACGATACCGGCGTCGTCAAACTGGTTCAGTACGCGATATACGGTAGCCAGACCAATTTCTTCACCCATATCGATCAGACGTTTGTACAAATCTTCCGCACTGACGTGATGGTTGTCCGGCTCCTGAAGAACTTCCAGGATTTTTAAGCGTGGAAGCGTTACTTTCAGGCCAGCTTTCTTTAGGGCGGTATTGTTATCAGTCATGCGGAATCTGTCCTGTTACTAAGCGATTCACTTCATTAAAAGAAGTGACAGAATTTGCTCTTGAGATAATGCGTATCATTATAGAATTGCCATGCCTAAATGAAAACTACAAGTCCCTGGCAAATATTGTTAATAAAAACGTGGCTTAGCTTACATTTACATCGGTAAGGCCACTTCAACACTGGAACATTGTACAGGTACAACGGCAAAAGTTACAAATTTGTAGCAATTATTTTGATTGGCATTATCTATTAATACGGCGTAGACATGAGTCTACGCCGCATCACATCAGGCGTTGATAATTTCGTCGAGATGCAGCTCTTCAGAAATTTGTTTCACCCATTTTTCCACGCGTTCGGCGGTCAGTTCCGGCTGACGGTCTTCGTCGATAGCCAGACCGACAAAGTGGTTGTCATCCGCCAGACCTTTTGAGGCTTCGAAATGGTAGCCCGCAGTTGGCCAGTGACCAACGATGGTAGCACCACGTGGTTCGATGATGTCACGGATAGTGCCTAACGCGTCGCAGAAATATTCTGCGTAATCTTCCTGGTCGCCACAGCCAAACAGTGCAACCAGTTTACCATTGAAATCAATCTCTTCGAGAGTCGGGAAGAAGTCGTCCCAGTCACACTGCGCTTCGCCGTAGTACCAGGTTGGGATGCCCAGCAGCAGAATGTCATAAGCTTCCAGATCTTCTTTGCTGCTTTTTGCAATGTCATGGACATCGGCAACGTCTTTACCAAGCTGTTTTTGAATCATTTTTGCGATATTTTCGGTATTACCGGTGTCGCTGCCGAAAAAGATGCCAGTGATAGCCATGAGTGAAATAACCTCTTGAAACTTATTGAAATGGGGGTGGCAAATTGCCCACGGATAAAGGCAATCATAGCAGAACAGGCAGTCTTGCGGAATCAGCAAACTCGCAGGACTGCACACTGTGCTACACGATTTTTTTGTCCAACTTCAAGTTACATGGGCTGTAACCCGAATTATTTGAGTAAAGGATGGGATCAGACGATGCCCTGACTACGCAGCGCCGCGAGTTGTTGCATCAACATCTCTTCGATCAGTTCGCTACGGCTCATATTACGCGACTCTGCCAGCTCGTTCAGCGCCTCGACAGCTTCTGCATTCAGCTTCAGTTCGACACGCTTAAGACCACGTACTTTGTCGCGTTTTAGCTGGTTGCGTTTATTAATACGCAGCTGTTCATCGCGCGAAAGCGGATTGGTTTTCGGTCGTCCCGGTCGACGCTCGTGCGCGAACAGATCTAATGTCGTACGGTCCGTTTGTTCTTTGGCCATGATCTTGGTGACTTCGGGGGAAACAATCAGCCAGGCGTCTGCCCGGATGGATAGCGCGCCATAATACATCAGCGCGATGAGTCACGCCAACGCCCACGCGCGGAAAGCGACGCAGACGCTGGGTTTTTAATCAGTTGCATTAATCATTGAGATAGCGGCGGATGGCGCGCAGCACTGCATCAGGTTTTTCTGCGTGTACCCAGTGACCCGCACCTGCAATCACATGCGCCCGTGCCTGCGGAAATTGCGCCAGTAAATCATCACGATATTGTTCAGTAACATACGGCGAATTACCACCGGGGATAAATAGGGCGGGGTGATCCCACGCCGGGATTTTCTCCCAACCCACAATATGCGGATACTGATCCCACAACACCGGCACGTTAAAACGCCATTCGCCGTCAACGTAGGATTTCAACAGAAACTGAATCACCCCTTCTTCATTCAGATGCTGACGCATCACCGTCGCCGCCTGTTGACGTGTTTGTGCGTCAGATTCGCTGACCGCGTTGATGGCCGCGAAAATCTCATCATGACGGCGCACGTGATAATCGACGGGCGCAATATCGATTGCCACCAGTTTATCGATGCGATCAGGGGCCAGCGCGGTGAGCGCCATTACTGCTTTGCCGCCCATTGAGTGGCCAATAAATGTCGCCTTATCGATCTGCTGAGCATCCAGCGTATCCAGCAGATCCTGCGCCATCGCCGGATAATTCATCACAGGATCGCGCGGTGAAAGTCCGTGGTTACGCATATCCACCTGGATGATATCGTGGTCGCTCACCAGGTCGCGTGCCAGCACGCCGAGGTTGTCGAGACTACCAAACAGACCATGAACAAGGACGATGGGAGAATTATTGTGCTGATTTTGTGTAGATTGCGCGCGGATATTCAATTTCATGGCAAAGTTCTTTTTTTCGCGAAGTCGGGTTAGGGTATTATGTTGACCATTGTGCCACAGGGCTGCAACAAATAAGGTTTAATCCGAGTTTTTCTGCAAGCCAGGCTTGACGCTATCCGCTGCCGGGATTTATTCATATACTCCTGGCGACTTGTATTCAGCTAAGACACCGCACTGGATTAAGATGAAAACGATTGAAGTTGATGATGAACTCTACAGCTATATTGCCAGCCACACTAAGCATATCGGCGAGAGCGCATCCGACATTTTACGGCGTATGTTGAAGTTTTCCGCCGCATCACAGCCTGCTGCTCCGGTGACGAAAGAGGTTCGCATTGCGTCGCCTGCTATCGTCGAAGCGAAGCCGATCAAAACGATTAAAGACAAAGTACGCGCAATGCGTGAACTTCTGCTTTCCGATGAATACGCAGAGCAGAAGCGTGCGGTCAACCGCTTTATGCTGCTGTTGTCTACACTATATTCTCTTGACGCCCAGGCGTTTGCCGAAGCAACGGAATCGTTGCACGGTCGCACGCGCGTTTACTTTGCGGCAGATGAACAGACGCTGCTGAAAAATGGTAATCAGACCAAGCCGAAACACGTGCCAGGCACGCCGTATTGGGTGATCACCAACACTAACACTGGCCGTAAATGCAGCATGATTGAACACATCATGCAGTCGATGCAATTCCCGGCGGAATTGATTGAGAAGGTTTGCGGGACAATTTAAAACAACGTTGCAGATAAAGGACAAAGCAATGGCAATCCACAATCGTGCAGGCCAGCCTGCACAACAGAGTGATTTGATTAATGTCGCCCAACTGACGGCGCAATATTATGTACTGAAACCAGAAGCAGGGAATGCGGAGCACGCGGTGAAATTCGGTACTTCCGGTCACCGTGGCAGTGCAGCGCGCCACAGCTTTAACGAGCCGCACATTCTGGCGATCGCTCAAGCGATTGCCGAAGAACGTGCGAAAAACGGCATCACTGGCCCTTGCTATGTGGGTAAAGATACTCACGCCTTGTCCGAACCTGCATTCATTTCCGTGCTGGAAGTGCTGGCAGCAAACGGGGTTGATGTCATTGTGCAGGAAAATAATGGCTTCACTCCGACACCTGCCGTTTCCAATGCCATTCTGGTTCACAACAAAAAAGGTGGCCCGCTGGCAGATGGTATCGTGATTACGCCGTCCCATAACCCGCCGGAAGATGGTGGTATCAAATACAATCCGCCAAATGGTGGCCCGGCTGATACCAACGTCACCAAAGTGGTGGAAGACAGGGCCAACGCACTGCTGGCCGATGGCCTGAAAGATGTGAAGCGTATCTCCCTTGACGAAGCGATGGCATCCGGTCATGTGAAAGAACAAGATCTGGTGCAACCGTTCGTGGAAGGTCTGGCCGATATCGTCGATATGGCGGCGATTCAGAAGGCTGGCCTGACGCTGGGTGTCGATCCGTTGGGTGGTTCCGGTATCGAATACTGGAAGCGCATTGGCGAGTATTACAATCTCAACCTGACCATCGTTAACGATCAGGTCGATCAGACTTTCCGCTTTATGCACCTCGACAAAGACGGCGCGATCCGTATGGACTGCTCCTCTGAGTGTGCGATGGCGGGTCTGCTGGCACTGCGTGATAAGTTCGATCTGGCGTTTGCTAACGATCCGGATTATGACCGTCACGGCATCGTTACTCCGGCAGGTTTGATGAATCCGAACCACTACCTGGCAGTAGCGATCAATTACTTGTTCCAGCATCGTCCGCAGTGGGGCAAAGATGTTGCCGTCGGTAAAACGCTGGTTTCTTCTGCGATGATCGACCGTGTGGTCAATGACCTGGGGCGCAAGCTGGTAGAAGTACCGGTAGGTTTCAAATGGTTTGTGGATGGTCTGTTTGACGGCAGCTTCGGCTTTGGCGGCGAAGAGAGCGCGGGCGCTTCGTTCCTGCGTTTCGACGGTACGCCGTGGTCAACTGATAAAGACGGCATCATTATGTGTCTGCTGGCGGCGGAAATTACTGCCGTCACCGGCAAAAACCCGCAGGAACACTACAACGAGCTGGCAAAACGCTTTGGTGCTCCGAGCTACAACCGTTTGCAGGCAGCAGCAACTTCCGCACAGAAAGCGGCGCTGTCTAAGCTGTCTCCGGAAATGGTGAGCGCCAGGACTCTGGCAGGCGACCCAATCACCGCGCGTCTGACCGCTGCGCCGGGCAACGGTGCTTCTATCGGTGGTTTGAAAGTGA
The DNA here is from genome assembly GCF_000408525.1 of Escherichia sp. KTE96. Taxonomy (NCBI): domain Bacteria; kingdom Pseudomonadati; phylum Pseudomonadota; class Gammaproteobacteria; order Enterobacterales; family Enterobacteriaceae; genus Escherichia; species Escherichia sp. KTE96. Next base: position 1,841,963 of record NZ_KE137149.1, read on the forward strand.
TGACCGACAACGGCTGGTTCGCCGCGCGTCCGTCAGGCACGGAAGACGCATACAAGATCTACTGCGAAAGCTTCCTTGGCGAAGCACATCGTAAGCAGATCGAGAAAGAGGCGGTTGAGATTGTTAGCGAAGTTCTGAAAAACGCGTAATCATATAAAGTAAAAAAAAAGGGCGGTCGGAAGATCGCCCTTTTTTACTTATGACCGCCTGATGCGCTACGCTTATCAGGCCTACGAGAATGGTGCAATATATTGAATTTTCACTATTTTGTAGGCTTGACAAGGCGTTTTCGCTGCATCAGACAAATAACACCCTAAAGCATAAACCGATACCCAATACCGGTTTCAGTAATAAAATGGCGAGGTCGGGCCGGGTCTTGTTCCAGTTTTTGTCGCAGATGCCCCATATAAATCCGCAAATAGTGACTGTGTTCGACCGCATTTGGCCCCCATACCTGGTTGAGTAACTGGCGCTGGGTAAGCACTTTCCCGGCGTTGTTGAGCAACACAGCCAGCAGGCGGAACTCTATCGGCGTCAAATGCACTTCTTCCTCGCCGCGATGGATCACGCGGGCGGCCAAATCAACGGTCACATCGGAAAATGTCACCACCGGATCGGGCGCGGCGGTGGCGGAGTGGCGGCGTAACGCAACGCGTAGACGAGCCTGCAATTCACCAATGCCAAACGGTTTACTCAGGTAATCATCAGCTCCGGCATCCAGCGCGGCGATTTTGTCGCTCTCTTCGCTACGTGCGGAAAGCACAATTACCGGCACCGCGCTCCACTGGCGCAGGTCGCGGATAAACTCAATTCCATCGCCATCGGGCAGGCCGAGATCGAGAATAATCAAATCCGGCTTACGGGTTGCCGCCTCCAGCAGCCCACGTTGCAGTGTTTCGGCCTCAAAGACGCGCATACCGTCGCCCTCCAGCGCTGTGCGCAGAAAGCGACGAATAGCCTGTTCATCTTCAACAATCAGAACGTTTGTCACATATCCTCATGAAATTCTTCAAGTTCAGGAGCAGTTTGCTGAGGAAGTGTAACACGAAAACAAGCGCCACCTTCCGGTCGGTTGAATGCGATGATCGTACCACCGTGTATTTCTACAATCGCCCGACAAATTGCCAACCCAAGCCCGACGCCCGGCACTGCTGACTCTTTATTCCCGCGGGCAAATTTATCAAAAATCGTCCGTTCCTGACCTTGTGGAATACCGGAGCCGTTATCCCAGACATCCAGTTGTAGTTGCTCTCCCTCGACATGGGCATCAATACCAATTTCAGCCTGCGTTCCCGCGTACTTCACCGCATTCTCCAGCAGATTAATCAGCACCCGCTCAAACAGTGGCCCGTCGACGTGGATCAAGGTCAGCGGTTCAGGCAGAGAGAGGTTGATGGGTGACGATAAACCTGGCTCCAGCATTTGCAGCGCACTGCCGACGACTTCTTCCAGCGTTAACCACTCTTTCTTCAAATTAAAGCCGCCGGACTGAATTCGCGCCATATCCAGCAAGTTATTTACCAGTCGGGTCGTGTTCAGCACATGCTGGCGAATTTCGCTGGCCTGGCGAGCGTGCGGAGAACCTTCGCTTGCCAGATCAAGCGTTAAGATTTCTGCCTGACCAAACAGCACCGTAAGCGGGGTGCGTAAATCGTGAGACAGCGCCGCCAGCAGCGCGTTGCGGATCTGTTCACGCTCGCTGGCCATCCGCGCCTGTTCTTCGCTGGCGGTCAGCATCAGGCGCTCAAGAGCATTGGCCACTAACAGCGTAAACGTTTCCAGCAGGCGCTGTTGTTCCGGGATCATCAACTGGCGCAAATTTCCCGGTTCCACCACCACCAGTCCGTAGGTTTTCTCGCCGCTTTTTAACGGCAAAATCTGGTACGGCACGCCGGGTAAAGTGTCGGTGCCCGCACCCGCAGGCAGACCTTTATCAAAGCTCCAGCGGGCGATAGCATCGTCCCACGGCGTCATCCCCTGCGGATGTGTTAGCGGCAGTAATATACCGTTGTCATCAGGTAACAACACCTGACTGCGGGCATGAAAAGTAGAAGCAATAAACTGCTCGCTGGTGGCGGCGATATCCTGGGGACTGCGGCCTACCGCCAGCGTTTTTGACATTTCATATAAGTGTCGCGTGCGTTGCTCGCGGTAACGGGCTACCCGCGCCTGGTAACGCACGCCAGCGGTAAGGTTCCCGATCACCAGCCCGACGGTTAACATCACCGTGAAGGTCAGCAGATACTGCACATCAGAGACGGCGAGCGTGCCGCGTGGGGCGATAAAAAAGAGATCGAAACTCACCACGTTAATGACGGTGGCAACCACCGAAGGCCAGCGACCATAAAAAAGTGCCACCACCACCACGCCCAACAGATACAGCATCACCAGGTTAGCGGCATCGAAGGCCATCAGCCACTGCATGGCAATTAAAGTGATAACGGCGCATAACGCGGCGGCAACCACGCAGCCCTGAATTTGCACCCGCCATTTGTCTTTAAAAGAGCGGCTATCCGGCGCGTTATTAATTGTGCGCGCAGGTGGTTCATCAAGCGCGACCAGTACCTGATCGAGGTCGGGGGCGATGCGCGCCAGTCGGTCGGCAAAGGTTTCCCGACGCCACCAGCGGCGCGAGGCCGGGCGACCGAGAATTATCTTGCCGAGATTATGCTCCCGGGCATAACGCACTACGGCTTTTTCTTCTGCCGGATCAGAAAGTGTTGCTGTCTCTGCGCCTAACTCCTGCGCCAGACGCAAGGCGCTGAGAATGGCTCGACGTTTTTTCTCCGGTAAGCGGTGCAGGGCAGGGGTTTCAACATATACAGCGTGCCAGACGCTCCCCAGCCTTGACGCCAGCCGCGCCGCCGCCCGAACCAGTTTTTCGCTGCCCGTATTATGCCCAATACATAAAAGGATTGCGTCGCGCGTGTGCCAGACTTTCTCTTCGCCAGGACTCCCCCGCCAGGCGCGCATTTGCTCATCTACGCGATCGGCAGTACGGCGCAGCGCCAGTTCGCGCAGGGCAATCAAATTGCCTTTGCGGAAAAAATGTTCAATGGCGCGCTCAGCCTGCCCGGCAATATAGACTTTGCCTTCTTTCAGTCGCTGGCGCAGATCGTCCGGAGGCAGGTCCACCAGCACCACGTCGTCGGCGGCATCGAAAAAAGGATCGGGCACGGTTTCCCGTACCTGAATTCCGGTGACGCCACTGACCACATCGTTCAGACTTTCCAGATGCTGAACGTTGACGGTAGTGAAAACATCAATGCCTGCTTCCAGTAGCTCTTCGATATCCTGCCAGCGTTTAGGATGACGGGAACCTGGCGCATTACTGTGCGCCAGTTCATCCATTAATATCAGCGCCGGACGGCGGGCGAGGGCGGCATCGAGATCAAACTCGCTGATATGCCGCCCACGGTACGCCTGGCGTTTCAGTGGCAGAACAGCCAGACCTTCCAGCATTGCGGCGGTATCTTTCCGCCCGTGGGTTTCTACCACGCCAACCACAATATCCAGCCCTTGCGCCCGCAGTCGCTGGGCTTCCGCCAGCATCGCCCAGGTTTTCCCGACGCCCGCACAGGCACCGAAGAAAACTTTTAGCTTTCCGCGATGCGGCGCGGCAGTTTGTTCCAGCAGACGGTCGGGGTCGGGACGTAAGGGTTCGTTATTCATCAAGCTTATCCAGCGCCAGATTGAGTTCGACAATGTTGACGACCGGCTGGCCGATATATTTCACCAGCGGTTGTTGGCTGTATTTTGCGACCAGTTGTGTGAGCTGTTCAACGCTGAGATTACGCGCTTTCGCCACCCGTGGGATCTGCCAGGTCGCCGCTTGCGGGGTAATGTTATTGTCCAGCCCGCTTGCCGAAGCCGTGACCAGTTCAACCGGAACGCTCGCGCTGGCATCCGGGTTAGCGGCTCGTAAAGCAGCAACGCGTGCAGCTATTTGTTTATTCAGCGCCGGATTACTGACCGCCAGATTGCTCCCGCCAGAAGCCTGTGGATTATAGGGCATTTCTGCCGTTGCCGACGGGCGGCCATGAAAATAGCCGTTATCGGTAAAATTCTGCCCGATTAATGCCGAACCGCGCACTGTATCACCTTCACGGATCAACGAACCGTTGGCCTGCCAGGGAAACCACCATTGCCCAAGCAGGGTGGTTAGCAGCGGGTAAACGCCGCCAGTAATCAATAACAGAAAGAGAAAAGTCGAGAATGCCGGACGTAATCCACGCATGGTAAACCTCACACCAGACCGCAAACGGTCAGCAGTAAATCAATGACTTTGATACCGATAAACGGCACCAGCAGCCCACCCATACCGTAAATCCATAAGTTACGGCGCAACATGGCAGAAGCGGTAAGCGGTTTATAACTCACGCCTTTTAATGCCAGGGGAATCAAAAAGACGATAATCAAGGCATTGAAAATAACTGCACTGAGAATGGCGGAGTCGGGCGAATGCAGGCGCATGATGTTCAGCGCATTCAACTGCGGATACGTTGCCGCGAACGCCGCCGGAATAATGGCGAAGTATTTCGCCACATCGTTGGCAATGCTGAAGGTCGTAAGCGAACCACGGGTCATCAGCATCTGTTTGCCAATATGCACCACCTCGATCAACTTGGTCGGATTGGAGTCGAGATCCACCATATTGCCCGCTTCTTTCGCCGCCTGAGTGCCGGAGTTCATCGCCACCGCGACGTCGGCTTGCGCCAGCGCTGGGGCATCGTTGGTACCGTCGCCAGTCATTGCCACCAAACGGCCTTCCGCCTGGTACTGACGAATCAACGCCAGCTTGGCCTCTGGTGTCGCTTCGGCAAGGAAATCGTCGACGCCCGCTTCCGCTGCAATGGCGGCGGCGGTCAGACGGTTATCGCCGGTAATCATCACCGTTTTAATGCCCATTTGGCGCAGTTGGGCGAAACGCTCTTTAATGCCACCTTTGATGATATCTTTCAGCGCAATAACGCCCAGCACGCGAGAACCTTCCACCACTACCAGCGGCGTGGCACCCTGACGCGCAACCTGATCGACTTTTTGGTCGACATCGGCAGGGAAGTGGCTACCGTTAGCCTCGACATGACGGCGAATGGCATCGACAGAACCTTTACGGATCATGCGGTTATCAATGTTGATCCCACTCATCCGGCTTTGCGCAGTAAAGGGGACAAAGGTGGCATGGAGCGACTGCACATCGCGCTCGCGCAGGTTAAAACGCTGCTTGGCGAGGATCACAATACTGCGGCCTTCCGGCGTTTCATCGGCCAGCGAAGCCAGTTGTGCGGCGTCGGCCAGCGTTTTTTCCTCCACGCCCTGCGCGGGGATAAACTCTGATGCCTGGCGGTTACCGAGGGTGATGGTGCCGGTTTTATCCAGCAGCAGGACGTCCACGTCGCCCGCAGCTTCAACTGCACGTCCGCTGGTGGCGATCACATTCGCGCCCAGCATCCGGCTCATCCCGGCGACGCCGATAGCTGACAGCAAGCCGCCGATAGTTGTTGGGATCAGACAGACCAGCAGCGCTACCAGTACCGTCACGCTGACTGCGTTACCGCCCCAGGCGGTAAATGGCCATAGCGTTGCGGTTGCCAGTAAAAAGACGATGGTCAGGGCAATCAGGAGAATGGTCAGGGCAATCTCGTTCGGCGTTTTGCGTCGTTGTGCGCCTTCCACCATCGCGATCATCCGATCCAGAAACGTCTCGCCGGGGTTAACGCTGCACTCAATTACCAGCCAGTCAGAAAGAATACGCGTGCCGCCAGTGACGGAGGCAAAATCGCCGCCGGACTCACGGATCACCGGTGCCGATTCCCCGGTGATGGCGCTCTCATCGACCGATGCGCCACCTTCAATAACTTCACCATCGCAAGGGATAATATCGCCCGCTTCTACCAGCACGATGTCGCCTTTACGCAGTTGATCGGCCGGAACTTTGTCTGCCACAGCACCATATTTCGGCTCGCGCAGCTTGCGAGCAAAGGCGGTTTTTTTCACCCCTTTCAGACTGTTGGCCTGCGCTTTACTGCGGCCTTCCGCCAGCGCCTCTGCGAAATTGGCGAACAGCACGGTGACCCAAAGCCAGCCACTAATTGCCGCGCTAAATAGCGCATTGCCGGGCATCGCACCGCTCACCATCGCGATACTAATAAAGGTGGTCAGCAGACTGCCGATCCAGACGATAAACATCACCGGATTGCGCCATTGCGCCTGCGGACTTAATTTTTTCACCGCTTCTTTCAGCGCCTGGGCGACAAGTGTTGGTTCGAATAGCGCCAGTTGTTTACGACTCATATTCAGTGCTCACTCAATATCATCAGGAGAGATATTCCGCCACCGGACCAAGCGCCAGGGCAGGGATAAAGGTCAGTGCGCCAACCAGCAACACGGTGCCGATTAACAGGCCAATAAACAGCGGGCCGTGCGTTGGCAGTGTACCGGAGCTGGCGGGTTGGCTCTTTTTACTCACCAGCGAACCGGCAATCGCCATCACCGGGATAATCACCCCGAAGCGCCCGACAAACATGCAGAACGCCAGTAAGCAGTTCCAGAACGGTGAGTTGGCGCTTAATCCGGCAAAGGCACTGCCGTTGTTGTTGGCGGCGGACGACACGGCGTACAGCACTTCGCTAAAACCATGCGGGCCAGGGTTGAGCATGGCGCTACGTCCGGCATCGGTCATCATCGCCAGCGCCGCGCCCATCAGCACCAGCGTTGGGGTAACCAGAATCGCCAGCGCGGTCAGTTTCATCTCGCGCACGTCGATTTTTTTACCCAGATATTCCGGCGTGCGGCCAATCATCAGCCCGGCAATAAACACCGCCAGCAGGACGAACAGCATCATGCCGTAAAGGCCAGAACCCACGCCGCCGAATACCACTTCACCAATTTGCATCAACCACATCGGCACCATGCCGCCGAGAGCGGTAAACGAATCATGCATCGCAATCACTGCGCCGCAGGAAGCCGCCGTAGTCACGACCGCAAACAGGCTACTGACCAGTACACCAAAACGGCTCTCTTTACCTTCCATATTGATGCTGCTGTCTGCGCCCAGCGCCAACAGATGAGGATTACCCTGAATTTCTGCCCACATCACCACGGCCACGCAGATGACAAAAATCACCGACATTGCCCACAGCAACATGCGCCCCTGACGACGATCGCCCGCCACTTCGCCAAAGGCAAAGCAAAGCGCCGTTGGGATCAAGAAGATCGCCAGCATTTGCACGAAGTTGGTCAGTGCGGTCGGGTTTTCAAACGGATGCGACGAGTTGGCATTAAAGAAACCACCGCCATTAGTACCGAGCATCTTGATCGCTTCCTGAGAAGCCACCGGCCCCATCGGTAACAATTGCTGTGCCCCTTCAACGGTTGTCACAGCCTGATAAGGCAGAAAGTTTTGCAGCGCACCTTGTTGAATAAAAAACAGGGCGATCAACAACGCCACTGGGGCTAACACCCATAACGTGATGCGTAACAGATCGACCCAGGCATTGCCCAGTGTGCTCATGCTCTGGCGGGTAAACGCGCGGATGAGGGCGAAAATCACCGTAATCCCGCTGGCGGCAGAAAGAAAGTTTTGTACCGTTAAGCCCGTCATCTGACTGAAATAGCTCAACGTTGTTTCGCCGCTGTAAGACTGCCAGTTGGTGTTGGTGACAAAGCTGACAGCAGTATTCAGCGCCAGATCCCACGACAAACCCGGCAGTTGCTGCGGATTAAGCGGCAGATAGTGCTGACCGACCAGCATGAAAAACAGCACCGCCAGTCCCAGCAGGTTCAGGCAGAGAATGGCAGACAGATACTGCTTCCAGTTCATCTCACGGTCAGAGACGCCAAGTGCGCGAAAGAGTACGCGTTCAACGCCTGCCGTACCGGGAAGAGGAATATCATTAATCAGCCGTGCCAGCCCGCTGCCTAAAGGGCGCGCCAGCACCATCAGCACCAGTAAAAACGTGGCGATCAGTAAGAACCCTTGCGCAGCCATCAGAACGCCTCCGCATTGATCAGGGCATAAACCAGATAACCCAGTAATAAAAACACCAGCAACACGCCGGTTATCACGCCTGCACTCACAGTGCACCTCCAGTGGCCTAAAAGTGATACCGGAAGGGTAGAATTGTGGCTGCAAAGATTTCGCAAAAATCTGCGGGCGGGGTGTAAAAAAAGTATAAAAATGGTAAAAGCCATGATTTAACTAATGGTTAGTATCATTTTAACTTTTATGTAACTTAATTACACGGTGAATGTAAATAAACCATCAATAAGCAAAAATAAGTGGTCGGATGAGTGGTAAAATTACACAAAAGGCGGTACTATTTTCATCAGATAAACGAATTCATTTTTCCGGTGTCATTCACCGGGTAGATACAAAAAAGGGGGAGAAAAGTATGGAACTCTATAAAGAATATCCTGCATGGCTTATCTTTTTACGCCGTACTTATGCGGTTGCAGCGGGCGTTCTGGCGCTGCCTTTCATGCTTTTCTGGAAAGACCGCGCCCGCTTTTACAGCTACCTGCACCGCGTCTGGTCGAAAACCAGCGATAAACCGGTGTGGATGGATCAAGCCGAAAAGGCAACCGGTGATTTTTACTGATTGCTAGCACATTTAAGCCAGCCTTGTATACGGGGCTGGCTTAGGCGTTCTGTATCAACGGATCTCATGACGCCTTCATTTCATCACTGTTTTATCTTCAAGTTTCGCTAGTACCCTTTTAAAAGGGTAACTCAGAATGCGGTTATCCTCATTGTCTCTCTAAGCGGCTCTATCGTCAGAAATCTCTGGTTAGGTTGGATACCCCATTACACTCTTTCCTGTAACTTCAGTGTAAAGTGAGAAAGTCGCTATCACTTTTGCTCACTCCAGCATCTAAATAAATTCCGAATTTTGCTATTAATATCGCTACTTCAATAAAAGTAGATAGTAAAGAGAGTAATATATACTTTATTGATATATTAAGAATAATTCATTGTTAATGAATCTAATGCGATAAGGTGTATTGGTGTTAATAAAAAGATATTGTATTTTTAGTTGATAATTAAAAACACACAATATTTCAGCCTTTTCTATGTAAGAACTCAATTTTATAAGGTGTCCATTTTTATATGGAGGCGGTAGCGTGTCTGTTGTTGGTGGTTTTATTTACACGCTGAATATAATTGAATTATCGAATATATAACTATGTATCCGTTCCAGTCGTCGTAACTATTGATAATTATTTGATATTCTTAGTGATTGTTGCCGGAAAGATAAAAATGAGCGACAAAGCAGCAATAGACGTCACCTTCATGACTAACAAATAAATAAAAACCCATCAAAAATAATTCGTTTATTAAAAAGGACTCATGCCATTATGACGGAATATTACCTCAATGAGACAGTTATAACTTTCACCGGGAATATTATTCAGGACAGTACCATTAATATGTTGCGGCTCAGCAATCCCGACGCCGCACTCATTATCAGCCGGGGCCAGATGCAGGAAGGAGACGAATTAGCCTCTCAGGTTGAACAGCAAATGAAAAAGCTGGAAAAGCAGGTCAGGGAACTGCACCACACGCCCGTGCAGGTGACCCGCGTGGGGATTAATGACGCTGAGGAAGGGCTGGAGATACAGAGCCAGTTTCTCCGGGGTAACGAGCAGGTGTATCAGTGTCAGGTGGCATTTGTATTGCCGGGTGAGCGGGTCATGATGGCCTTCACTTACGCCAGAACCACACCGCTGACCCCGGCAGACATGACGCGCTGGGCTGAAATTAAAAAGAATCTGCGCTTCAGGATACGGCAGGAAACCAGGACGCATTAATCACACAGGGAACGGGACATGGAAGATGCATTCTGGGCGGCAAGGCAGGGTGATGCCCTGCTGCATACGTCGTTTATGGCAGATGTGCTGGGGGCGGTGCTGGAAGTGGCCGCAAATGTCGTTATTGATGCCCTCATTGTCGGCGCAACCTCGTTACTGGCGGCGTCAGTAGGGATCACGATGGGGTGCACGGCTGTCTTGCTGACCGGTTTTGTGGCGGGTGTGGCGATGGTGTACACCGGCGTGACAGAAACGGTCAGCGAAGCCTGTTCAGACCTCGCAGATATGCTTTTCCCGCCTCAGATTGAAGGTTACATCCTCACCGGCTCTGGTGACACATTGATCAACAGCAAACCTGCCGCGCGGGCAGCGGCCACAGCAGCATCGCGGCAGGAGATTGAGGCACAGGAAGCGCAGGCGAAGGCGGAACAGGAAGAAGCGCAGCGTCAGGAGGACGCCAGAACGTTCCGGGATGTGGCCGGGGAATATCTGGAAATGGCGGGGGCAATAGCCCTGGCGGTTCATCCGGTGACTGGACCTGTTCTGATGTCCCGGGCGCTGCACGACCAGCTCAGTACGGAAGAAGGGCGTTCTGAGATGGTGGATGGCGTGACACATTTTGTGTCGGAACTATGGCAGCCCACCGTGGCCAGTGCGGCACCTGGCTCCACCCCGACCCCTGACGATAAAATCGACTGCCATAAACATCCTTCCTCACTGACTCAGTTACTCGCACAAAAAAAAGCCGCCTTTCTGGATGACCCTCTGGGAACGGCCCTTAACCTGTTGAGTCCGGACGGTCTGCTGGAAACCGCCTTTCAGGGAGTGAATGCGGTTATTGGTAGTATCAGTAATCTGTTCAAAGATGATGACGAACCGCCCGCGGCGGAATATATCGCGGAAGGTGCGCGGGATGTGCGTGTCAACAGTCAGCCAGCGGCACGCAGCGGGGCACGCTGTACCTGCGAGGCCAGGGTGGTGAATGCGCCGGGGGACGGGGCGTTTGTGTCACCGGATGTCCGCATTGGCGGTCCGTTACTGGTGGTCAGGGATATCAGAAGCGGCAGGTCGCAGATAACCCTGGTGGCAACCGTGGCGCTGATGTTTCTTCGCCCGGGCAAAATGCTTTCTAAAATCGCCTGTTTTGCTGCCGGTATCGGGATGAGCATGATGACGCAGAAGGCCATCAGCGCCCTCCCGCATCCGGTCAATGCCGCCACCGGGGCCAAATACCTGGCTGATGATGATGACTTCGATTTCAGCCTGCCGGGCCACTTTCCGCTGGACTGGCAGCGTGTGTACAGCAGTCGTGACGAACGCACGGATGGGATGTTCGGTCAGGGCTGGAGCGTGATGTATGAAGTCAGCCTCGAGCGCACACCGGGTAACGCGGACGAAAACTGCATGACCTTTGTGTCGGGTATGGGGCGACGGCTGGATATGGAAGCCGTGCTGCCGGGGAGCGGATTTTACAGCCCCGGTGAAGGACTGGCAGTACGGCGTGGTGAGCAGGGGCACTGGCTTATCAGCAGCGATGATGGACATTTTTTTCTGTTTGAAGGCGACCCGCATCACCCGCAGCGCCAGCGGCTGAAAATGCTGGGCGACCGTAACAGCAACTGTCTGAATCTGTACTACGACGACCGGGGGCGCATCACTGAAATCCGCGGCGAACAGCAGCGTCCGTGCATCCGTCTGTATTACGAACTGGCGGCGCATCCCCGGCGGGTGACACAGATTTATCAGCATTTCCCTGATACTGCACCTTTACTGCTGCGTCGTTACAACTATGACGAGGCTGGCCACCTGAACGGCGTGCACGACAGCACGGGGCACCTGTTGCGTGAGTTTGCTTACGACGAAAACAACTGCATGACGCTGCACCGGCAGCCCGGCGGCGAAGGGTATTATTACCAGTGGGGCTGGTATGAAGGGCCGGATGATGCAGGCTGGCGCGTGACGGGCCACCATACCGACAGTGGCGCACGATACCGTCTGGACTGGCGGATGGCTGAACGTGTGGTATGTGTGACAGACGGGGCGGGCCGGACACGCTTTCATCAGTGGGATGCGCAGAATCAGGTGACGGCGTACCAGGACGAAGCCGGGCAGGTGATGACGTTCCGCTGGAGCGACGAAGAACGACTGCTGCTGGGGATGACCGACGCTCAGGGCGGCAAATGGCGCTATGTGTATGACCGCCTGGGGCATATCACGGAGACGCACGACCCGCTGGGGCGGGTGGCACAGACACAGTGGCACCCGGTATGGCACGAACCGGAAACGGAAGTGGATGCGACGGGGAACAGTTGGCGCTGTGAGTACGATGAACGCGGCAATCTTCTTACCGTGACCGACCCGTTGCAACAAAACACCCGGTATCAGTATGACCGCCACGGCCAGGTGGTACAGATAACTGATGCCCGTGGGGGGAATAAATACCTTCAGTGGAACGAAGACGGGCAGCTCACGCGGCATACGGATTGTTCCGGCTCGCAGACGACCTGGTTCTACGACGAACGCACGCGACTGATACGGGTGACAGACGCGCAGAGCCACAGCACGCGCTACGGGTATGACGACAGCGGTCACCTGGTGGAGGTGATACTGGCGGACGGCCGCACGGCGCATTACCAGCCGGATGCGGCGGGCAGGCTGGTGAAGTATACCAGCCCGATGGGGAGGATAACGCGCTGGCAACGCGACGGGCAGGGGCGGGTGCGCAGCCGGACGGACGCGATGGGGCGCAGGACGGCATTCGGGTACGACGCCTACGGGCGGCTGACCCGGCTGACAAACGAGAACGGAGAAAGCTATCAGTTCCGCCACGATGTGCTGGACCGTCTGGCGGAGCAGATAAACCCGGACGGTTGCCGCCAGGCGTACCGTTACAACGCGCTGAACGCGGTCACGGAAGTGGTGTTCACCGGGGACCGGGGCGGTGAAATCCGTCACCGGCTGGCGCGCGATGCGGCGGGCCGGCTCACGGCAAAAGAGACAGCCGAAAGCCGCACAGAATACATCTATGATGCGGCAGACCAGCTACTGGAAATCCGCCGCCAGCGGTCGGATGCCGGGGAAACGGATGCACCGGAGATTATCCGCTTCAGTTACGACAGACCGGGACGGATGCTGACCGAGGAGACGGCGCAGGGCGTCTTAACCCATCAGTACGATGAACTCAGCAACCGGACAGCCACCACCTTTCCGGACGGCAGAGCGCAGCGCCATCTGTACTACGGCAGCGGTCATCTCCAGCAGATAAATCTGGACCGGAAGGTTATCAGTGAGTTCACGCGTGACGCCCTGCACCGTGAGGTGCTCAGAAGTCAGGGGCGGCTGAGCACGCGGCAGCTTTACGACCCTGCCGGGCGACTGAAGCGCAGGGAGACATACAGCGGGATGCGCGGGGTGGTGCCGGAGACGTTCACGGACCGGCAGTACAGCTACAACGGTCAGGACGAACTGCTGAAGACGCGGCACAGCCGGCGGGGGGAAACGGATTACTTCTATGACACCACGGGCCACATCACGGCATGCCGCTCGGAGGATGAGGGGTATCTGGCGAGCTGGCAGTACGACGCGGCGGGAAACCTGCTGGGGAGGCGCGCGGGGGAAAGGGCCACGGCAGAAAACAGCGTGGTGCCGTTCAACCGGCTGATGTCTTACCGTGGCGTGCACTATCGTTATGACGAACACGGCCGGACGGTGGAAAAGCAGGGCCGGAGCGGAACGCAGAGTTACCGTTATGATGCGGAACACCGGATGGTGGAAGTGACGACAGTGCGGGGAACGTACCGGTATATATACGATGCGCTGGGGAGGCGGACAGAAAAACAGCACATCAGCCCTGACGGTAAACCGTACAACCGGACAAAATTTTTATGGGACGGGATGCGGCTGGCGAAGGAGAGCAGGCCGGAGGGAACAAGCAGCCTGTATATCTACAGTGACCAGGGGAGTTATGAACCGCTGGCGCGGGTGGATAAGGCGGGGAAAGAGGGACCGAACCGGATACTGTATTTTCACACAGATGTGAACGGCGCGCCGGAAGGGATGACGGACAGCGACGGGAAAATCGTGTGGGAGACGGGGTATCAGGTCTGGGGTAACACGATACAGGAGAAGGACCACGGCAGGGTGGAACAGAACCTGCGTTACCAGGGACAGTACCTCGACAGGGAAACGGGGCTGCACTACAATCTGCACCGTTACTATGATCCGGATGTCGGGCGGTTCATAGTAACGGATCCGATAGGACTGGCGGGGGGGATTAATCTTTATCAGTATGCACCGAATCCGTTGTCATGGATCGATCCACTCGGTCTATTGGCTGGGTGCTGGAGAAATAAACTTCGGAAAATAGACGATGCGGTGAAAGCTCCTGGAAATGCTGGTCTCAAAATGACACTTAGTCGAAGAGAGGCTAACCGTTTAGGTAAAGAGTTTGTTGGTGAAGGGTATTCAGTAGTACGAGGTAAAAAGGGAGAACTATGGTACATTTCTGCTGATGGAAAACGGATGTATAGAAGTCCTACCCCGAAAAGTTCTGATTATGCAAAAACAGGTAAGCAGGCGAATTTCCACGAACGAAGAAATGTAAATGACAACTGGTGGGATACTCAGCGGGTATCAAACGTACATGTGCATGTGGAATAGAATATGAGATTAGTTATTAAATTCGCATGTGTTGCTGATGGCGTAAATTTACGTGTATGGGAACCAGTGGATCGTAAAACCATAGCAGAGTTTATTTATCTTGAAATTGGTGAAAAAGGAACTAAAAAATCTGATGGGTTTACAATAAGAGTGGCAACACCACAAGGTCTAAAAAACATTTCAGCTAATGAAGGTATTATTGCAGAAAGACCTTTGGTTATTATGGATGAATATAATTTCTCTGAGTTATGGAAATGGCTTGAATGTATAGTTTCTTCTTGTGAGGGAGATACATGGCTTCAATGTGTAGAGTATCTTAGACGTTATTTTGATTGGGAGTATGATAATTATAAGCACAACTGATGTTTGTTCATTTTTTAGTAAAGATGTTAGGATTTTTTCTATTCATAAACGGCGTAGGAACTACTATCTGAAGATAGGTTAAAATATTTATCCTGACCCGATAGGACTGGCGGGTGGGTTAAACTTATACCAATATGCGCCAAATCCTCTCTCTTGGGTCGATCCTTTAGGATTAGCTCTTACCGGTGCTGATTTTACGGGAAGCCCTGATTTATTCCCTGCTAAAGGTAATCAGTTAAATATTGTCGAAATAACGATGCAAGGTTCTCGTGGGAGAGATTTTACTGAAACGTTTAAAAAAGCTGGTATAACGAAAGCTGAGTCTACAGGTTATACATGGCATCATTTGAATGATTTTGATCCTACAACGGAAAAACAACTATGCAGTTAGTAAAAACTTCAGCTCATGAAGGTACTTTCCACCATGCAGGCTCGGTTTCTCAGTTTGAAAAACATTTCAACTTGCCTTCTGGATCTTATGGAAGTTCAGATGCTATTGCTATATCTCCTTCTAAAGGATGGCTAGCTGGTCGTATTCCAAAAGTGTTAAAAAGAGGGTGTTCATAATGGATAATCCGTGCAAAAATTGCGAAAAAAATTGTTCTTTCAGATATTAAATCTGTGGAGCAGGATTTACATTATTGTTTTCCTGATGAATTTATATCGCATTATCTGTCCTTTAATGGTGGGGTGCCGTCCAGAACTTGGTGGTAAAGCAATGATGGTTTCGAACCATTGGAGGTTGCTTTTTTGAAACCATTTAAATATAACAAATTAACTAATGATGACCCGAAGTCTTTAATTGATGGCTGTTATCATGAGATGATTGCAAAGAATGTGATTCCGAAAAACATCATACCTTTTGGAAATGACTGGGGGGGTAATTATTTTTGCCTAAATAAGAATGATAGTAGTGTAGTCTTTTATGCGACAGATTCATTTGATCCAGAACTTTCTATGGATAAAAATCATGTGTTAGTACAAAAAAAACTAGCTTCTTCTTTCAAAGAATTTATGGACAAATTAGTTACCGAAGAGGATTTGGATTATCTATGTAATTAATTTCAAAAGCCGGAGACCTGCTGACGGATGAATATCAGGGAGCGGTGATAGACAACCGCCTGCCGGGCTACGGGCGTGACCGTTACCGCTATAACGAATGGGGTGAACTGACAGAGCGGCGAGAACAGCAACTGGAGTGGAACGCACAGGTCAGTTAACGCGGGTCATCAGCAGGGAAAGATCACGTAACGCTGTTTTTTTGTACTAAACAATTCGCACTAAATGTTCAATAATTGAGATATTCCTTATTACCTAAAGCTGTTTTTCATTGCTTATACATGATCAAATACTCCTTACATAATTAA
>NZ_KE137149.1:1859181-1860085 GCF_000408525.1 Escherichia sp. KTE96
ATGGACAGAAACTATCTGGCGTCAGTCCTTGCGGGGAGCGGTCTTGCCCTGAGGCAGCGGCTCATGCACATAACGGGAGAAAACGACCTCAACCACCTAAAAATCCGCCACCAAATGCAACTCCAGAACAGTTGAAAAAGTGGAGAGAAAAATGGAGTCGGTACAATCAACAACAAAAATATAGTCATCCTGAATCTCATCCAGACACATCGCATCCAGAATCTCATTATCATGAAGGTCAAAAGCCTGATATTTCACATCAGGGTGATGGGCGAGATATAAATAATCATCATACATTTTAGGGTAATGTAATGGAAAATCTAATTTTTTTTATTAAATATTTTGTTGTAAAGAACAGGCAAGCGCATTGGTTATCATTAACTTCTGGCAAATGGGATAAATTTTCTTCAAAAATTGACAAAATAGAAAAGCATCTTAATGAACGATGTGTATTAATAGAGAAGAATATAAGTGAGGAGTTTTCTCATTTTATTGATAAAAAAAATATAAGGCATTGTTTCTATTTTGATCGGTATTTATGCAATGAAAGACTCTCACCAGTTACATTTGAACAAATCCATGATGATAGTATTCTAGTATGTCCTGATTCAAAAGTTGCTTTTTATTTTCATCACGATGTATGGATGTGGTATTGCTGTGTTTGATTAATTTGAACAATAAGCACTTAGGTAATCAATCCTCTTAGTTTTTTGACGCATAGATATAAATTATGATTATGGCACTACCATTTTTATGATTTATAGAGGAAACAGGGAAAGATCACGTAACGCAGATTTTTTGTACTAAATAATTCGCACTAAATGTTCAATAATTGAGATATTCCTTATTACCTAAAGCTGTTTTTCATTGCTTATACATGATCAAATACTCCTTACATAATTAA
>NZ_KE137149.1:1861273-1885995 GCF_000408525.1 Escherichia sp. KTE96
GAAAAGCAGCTATGGACAGAAACTATCTGGCGTCAGTCCTTGCGGGGAGCGGACTTTCGTAATCTCGCCCTGGGGGCAAGGTGTGGGGAAATCGACATTCCCTCATCTGAATATAAATATTAATGGTGAGAAAGGGCATATTTTCCTGAGAGATAAAATTATTAATCGAGGGCAATGGGATGACTTTGAAAAATTTTTCGAGTGATAATAAATTACTATTATCGCTTTGTGCTGAAGCAACCTTAAATCATTGGTCTTTTGAGGGACAAGAGCTTAGCGTTAATCTCACAACTTATGATGATGATGAGTTGATTATTATTATCGAGACTGATACTGTTCATTCATCACCTCTTTTCACTAATAACCATTTAAATATTTGTAGAATTGTAATACAAGATATGCATGAAGTATTGGATTCTCAAAATGGGTACTATATTCCACCAAAGGACTTTAGCAATTTAATGAAGTTTTCTAGTAAAAATCACTCATTGTATTATGGCAGAAAGAATATTATGAGATATAACTTGGCTTTCATAGGGAGCGAGAATTTTCTAAGTTGTCCGCTAACCTCTTTAGATAGTTCTATTAAATGGGAAATTAGATAATCAGTTAAATAAAGCCGAGAAAGCTCCTAAAATCTTCCCGGCTTTTTATTATTTAATTCTCGTTTAGCACACTAAACGTCCCATCACACATTCCTACAACAGGATTAACTCCACAAATCTCATTTCCCATCGTCTACACTTACTCCTGTAAACCGTTCAGGAGCAGTAATGGATCACCAACTATTAGATGACAGCCCCCTTATCCGCATTTTTGCTTTGCATGCGTTACACAATCTCAAAGAGCGAGGCTTAACGCGCGGGGCGCTTCTCGATTATCACAGCCGCTATAAACTCGTCTTTCTGGCTCATTCCCAGCCTGAGTACCGCAAACTTGGCCCGTTTGTGGCTGATATTCACCGGTGGCAAAATCTGGATGACTATTACAACGAATATCGCCAACGCGTAATTGTTTTGCTTTCTCACCCCGCCAACCCGCGCGATCACACCAACGTTTTGATGCACGTTCAGGGTTATTTTCGCCCGTACCTTGATTCTACAGAACGCCAGCAACTGGCTGCGCTTATCGACAGTTATCGCCGTGGCGAGCAGCCTCTTCTTGCGCCGCTGATGCGTATCAAACACTATATGGCGCTTTATCCTAACGCCTGGCTTTCAGGGCAGCGTTATTTCGAACTTTGGCCGCGTATTTTTAACTTGCGCTATGCAGGAGTTTTATGACCACCCATCTGGTCTGGTTCCGCCAGGATTTACGTCTGCACGATAATCTGGCGCTGGCGGCTGCCTGTCGCAATCCGTCTGCACGCGTGCTGGCGCTGTATATTGCTACACCTCGTCAGTGGGCGACGCATAATATGTCGCCGCGTCAGGCTGAATTTATCAATGCTCAACTTAATACACTGCAAATCATGCTGGCGGAAAAAGGCATTCCCTTGTTGTTTCATGAAGTGGATGATTTTGCCGCCAGCGTTGAAATGGTTAAACAGGTGTGTGAGGAAAACCGCGTAACCCATCTGTTTTATAACTATCAGTACGAGGTGAACGAGCGAGCGCGGGATGCCCTGGTTGAGAAAACGTTGCATAACGTGGTGTGTGAAGGATTTGACGGCAGCGTGATCCTGCCACCGGGCGCGGTGATGACCGGCAATCATGAGATGTACAAAGTTTTTACTCCGTTTAAAAATGCCTGGCTGAAACGGCTGCGGGAAGGGATACCGGAGTGCGTCGCTGCACCAAAAGTTCGTAGTAGCGGATCGATAGCGCCCCCGTCATCCATTACGCTGAATTATCCCCGTCAGTCTTTCGACACAGCGCATTTTCCGGTGGAAGAAAAAACGGCGATTGCACAATTACGCCAGTTTTGCCAGAGCGGTGCCGGAGAGTATGAGCAACAAAGAAATTTTCCGGCAGTGGAAGGCACCAGCCGTTTGTCCGCCAGCCTGGCCACGGGAGTATTATCGCCTCGTCAGTGTTTGCATCGCCTGCTGGCAGAGCAACCGCAGGCGCTGGAGGGCGGGGCAGGTAGCGTCTGGCTTAATGAGCTGATCTGGCGTGAGTTCTACCGCCATCTGATGACGTATCACCCCTCGCTGTGTAAACATCGCCCGTTTATTGCCTGGACCGATCGCGTCCAGTGGCAGAGTAACCCCGCGCATTTAAAGGCCTGGCAGGAAGGCAAGACCGGCTATCCGATTGTTGATGCTGCCATGCGCCAGCTTAATGGCACTGGCTGGATGCATAACCGTCTGCGGATGATTACTGCCAGTTTTCTGGTGAAAGATTTGTTGATCGACTGGCGCGAAGGCGAGCGATATTTTATGTCGCAACTGATTGATGGTGATTTGGCTGCCAATAACGGCGGCTGGCAATGGGCGGCTTCTACCGGAACTGATGCCGCGCCGTATTTCCGTATCTTTAACCCGACAACTCAGGGCGAGAAATTTGACCGCGAAGGTGAGTTTATCCGCCAGTGGTTACCGGAACTGCGCGATGTGCCGGGGAAATTGGTGCATGAGCCGTGGAAATGGGCGGAGAAAGCAGGCGTGAAGCTGGATTATCCGCAACCGATTGTTGATCACAAAGAAGCGAGAGTACGAACGTTGGCAGCGTATGAGGCTGCGAGGAAGTGGAAATAACAGACGCGTCAGGCAATCGTGCCCGGATGCCGGATGCCGGATGCGGCGTGAACGCCTTATCCGGCCTACTAAATAGTGCAAAATCAATATATTGCAGGGGAATCCAGGCCTGATAAGACGCGTCAGCGTCGCATCAGGCATCGGTGTTGACTTATTAAGACTCCAGCGCCAGCGCACGGTTTCTGAACTTAAGCGCCTGGTACAGCCAAATCATCAGTACCAGCCCCACACAAGCCAGCGCACCCCAGGTGATTTGATCGAACACTTCAATATATGCATTGATGGAGTAGTTGATCGCCCCGGAAGCATCAAACGAAGCTTGCGATGTCTGATCGGCAATGACCCCCGCCAGATAGTTGGCAATCGCACCAGAAAGCAGCATATAAATGCCGGTTAATACACCGGTCACGCCGGGGATTTCAATGCGTGTAATTTGCGACATGGCAACCGGGTCGATAAACAGTTCGGCAAAGCCCATCACCGCCAGCCCCAGCACCATCAGTGGCAGAGAAGAGTGACCATACATTGCAGACCAGCGGGCACTTAAGGCCAGAATGCAGAATCCGGCACTCATCAGGCCGAGGCCAAGTGCAAATTTCCCCCAGATGCGCACGGTACGATTACCCGCGACACTCTCTTTTACGACCCACGCCAGGAACACACCGCACAGCATCACGGCAAAGGCATTAATCGACTGGAACATGGCGGTCGGAACGGTGTAACCAAAAATATCGCGGTTAACGAAACGGTCGATATAAAGGCTGATTGAACTGCCGCCCTGCTGTGCAAAGGCCCAGAACAACATGCTGAAGAAGGTAAGAGTGACAATCAGCCCCAGCTCTTTACGCTGTTTCTGGTTTTCTGCTTTGCGATAAATTTTTGCCAGCACGCCAAGACCAATGATAGTGGCGACAATTAAGGCGTAAACCGACCACTCTTTCCAGAACAATACGGTAATCAGTGCAGGCGTTGCGACCAGCAGAACCAGCAGCCATCCCCAGTTTGGCAGGAGAACGTTTTTCGCACACAGCACCTCTTTGTTAACGCCGCGGGTATGAGCGAAATGACGATTGCCACATAAGAAGATAACCAGCCCGGCGATCATCCCAACCGCAGCCAGGCCAAAGCCCATTGCCCAACTGTACTCTTGCTGGGCATAACCGCAGGCGATAGGTGCGATAATAGAACCCACGTTACCCGCCGCATACATCAGCGAGAAACCGCCATCACGACGTGGATCGGTTGGCTCGTAGAGTTCACCTAGCAGGCAACTGACGTTAGATTTAAACAGGCCATAGCCGCAGACGATAATCGCCAGCGAGAGATAAAGGAATGTCGGGTGGATTTCGCTGGCACCCAGCACCAGATGCCCGATCGCCATCAACAACGCCCCCAACATCACTGCCATGCGGTTGCCGAGAACCTTATCCGCGAGGAAACCGCCAAGGATCGGCGTGACATACACCAGCGAACAGTAGGCGCTGAATAACGCGTAAGCGTGAGTATCGTTGTATTTCAGTTGGTTGGTGAGATAGAGAATCAGCAGGGCACGCATGCCGTAGAAGCTAAAATATTCCCAGATTTGTAGCGCGACAACGTAGTAGATAGCGCGCGGCTGTGATGCGTGTTTATTCATAATAATTCCGCGGTTGGATGCGACACCACGTAATAGTTGCGTGGCGTGCGTGTGTTTCTTTAAAGTTAAAACCTTGAAACAGATCTGATTATTTATGCAATATGCTGTCTGTTTGCATAAATATACATGAACTATGGCGTGGCGAGATAAACAATTTGCGTCTTTTGGCGGTGTGTTTGTTTCTTAATATGTCAAAAGATTGGCTATCGACGAACAGGCGAGGTAACGCTATGTTAACGGTGTAGCTATCAGAATACAGAAGGCGCGAAGATGAAAAACACCGAACTGGAACAACTGATTAACGAGAAACTGAACAGCGCGGCGATAAGTGATTACGCGCCGAATGGCTTGCAAGTGGAAGGCCAGGAGACGGTGCAAAAAATTGTTACCGGCGTCACCGCCAGCCAGGCGCTGCTCGATGAAGCTGTGCGTCTTGAGGCTGATGCGGTGATCGTGCATCACGGCTACTTCTGGAAAGGCGAATCGCCGGTGATTCGCGGCATGAAGCGTAACCGTTTGAAAACCTTGCTGGCGAATGACATCAACCTGTATGGCTGGCATCTGCCGTTGGATGCGCATCCGGAACTGGGCAATAACGCGCAGTTAGCGGCATTGCTGGGGATTACGGTAATGGGTGAGATCGAACCACTTGTGCCGTGGGGTGAACTGACGATGCCGGTGCCGGGGCTGGAACTTGCCTCGTGGATTGAAGCGCGTCTGGGACGCAAGCCGTTGTGGTGTGGCGACAACGGCCCGGAGGTGGTACAGCGCGTCGCCTGGTGCACGGGGGGCGGGCAAAGTTTTATCGATAGCGCCGCGCGTTTTGGCGTGGATGCTTTTATTACTGGCGAAGTTTCTGAACAAACCATTCATTCTGCCCGCGAGCAGGGATTGCATTTTTATGCTGCGGGGCACCATGCTACTGAACGCGGTGGTATTCGCGCGTTAAGCGAGTGGTTGAATGAAAATACCGATCTTGATGTGACCTTTATTGATATTCCTAATCCTGCATAACGAATAATCAGAGGGATCGAAAGTGCAACGAGCGCGTTGTTATCTGTTAGGCGAAACGGCGGTAGTGCTGGAGCTGGAGCCGCCAGTGACGTTGGCAAGCCAGAAACGTATCTGGCGACTGGCCCAGCGTCTGGTGGATATGCCGAATGTGGTTGAAGCCATTCCCGGCATGAACAATATCACGGTGATTTTACGTAATCCGGAGTCGCTGGCGCTGGATGCTATAGAGCGTTTGCAACGCTGGTGGGAGGAGAGTGAGGCACTGGAGCCAGAGTCACGCTTTATCGAAATCCCGGTGGTTTATGGTGGCGCAGGCGGGCCGGATTTGTCGGTGGTTGCGGCGCATTGTGGGTTGAGCGAAAAACAGGTTGTTGAATTGCACTCCTCCGTGGAATACGTGGTCTGGTTTTTAGGTTTTCAACCGGGCTTCCCGTATCTCGGGAGTTTGCCGGAACAACTAAACACGCCACGACGCGCAGAACCGCGCTTGCTTGTTCCGGCGGGGTCTGTCGGGATCGGTGGATCGCAAACGGGTGTTTATCCGGTGGCAACGCCGGGCGGTTGGCAGTTGATTGGTCATACCTCGCTCAGTTTGTTTGACCCGACCCGTGACGAGCCTATCTTATTACGTCCTGGAGACAGCGTGCGCTTTGTGCCGCAGAAGGAGGGAGTATGCTGAAGATTATTCGCGCGGGGATGTACACCACTGTTCAGGATGGCGGTCGTCACGGCTTTCGCCAGTCGGGTATCAGCCACTGTGGAGCGCTGGATTTGCCTGCGCTGCGCATTGCTAACCTGCTGGTGGGTAATGATGCTAACGCTCCGGCACTGGAAATCACGCTCGGTCAGTTAACGGTTGAATTTGAACGCGACGGCTGGTTTGCCCTGACAGGCGCGGGTTGCGAAGCTCGGTTGGATGATAACGCCGTCTGGACGGGCTGGCGTTTGCCGATGAAAGCAGGTCAGCGTTTAACGCTTAAACGCCCACAACATGGTGTACGCAGCTATCTGGCCGTGGCGGGCGGTATTGATGTTCCGCCAGTGATGGGATCATGCAGTACCGATCTCAAAGTAGGGATTGGCGGGCTGGAAGGGCGCTTACTGAAGGATGGAGACCGACTCCCCATCGGCAAAGCGAAGCGTGATTTTATGGAAGCGCAAGGCGTTAAACAGTTGCTGTGGGGTAACCGGATTCGCGCCTTACCGGGGCCGGAATACCATGAGTTCGATCGCGCCTCGCAGGATGCATTCTGGCGTTCGCCCTGGCAGCTTAGCCCGCAAAGTAACCGGATGGGCTATCGCTTACAGGGGCAAATCTTAAAGCGTAATACATCCCGCGAGTTGTTATCTCACGGCTTGTTGCCGGGCGTGGTGCAGGTGCCGCATAACGGTCAGCCGATTGTGTTGATGAATGATGCACAGACGACCGGCGGTTATCCGCGCATTGCCTGTATCATTGAGGCCGATATGTACCATCTGGCGCAAATTCCACTCGGACAGCCGATTCATTTTGTCCAGTGTTCACTGGAAGAGGCACTAAAAGCGCGGCAGGATCAGCAACGTTATTTCGAACAATTAGCGTGGCGGCTGCACAATGAAAATTGACCTGAACGCCGATCTGGGTGAAGGCTGCGCCAGTGACGCTGAGCTATTAACGCTGGTTTCCTCAGTCAATATTGCCTGTGGATTTCATGCAGGCGACGCGCAAACTATGCAGGCTTGCGTGCGTGAAGCAATAAAAAATAGTGTAGCGATTGGCGCGCACCCGAGTTTCCCCGACAGGGAAAACTTTGGACGCAGCGCCATGCAACTGCCGCCGGAAACGGTTTACGCCCAGACGTTGTATCAGATTGGCGCGCTGGCGGCGATTGCCCGTGGTGAAGGTGGTGTGATGCGTCACGTCAAACCCCATGGCATGCTGTACAACCAGGCGGCGAGAGACGCACAACTGGCAGACGCCATCGCCAGAGCGGTTTACGCTTGCGATCCGGCATTGATTCTCGTTGGACTGGCAGGAAGCGAACTGATTCGTGCAGGCAAGCGATATGGCCTGACAACGCGTGAGGAAGTGTTTGCCGATCGTGGATATCAGGCTGACGGCTCGCTGGTGTCGCGAAGCCAGCCAGGCGCGTTGATTGAAGATGAAGAACAGGCGTTGGGGCAAACGCTGGAGATGGTGCAACACGGCAGAGTGAAGAGTATCACTGGCGAATGGGCGACGGTAACAGTACAGACAGTCTGTTTGCATGGCGACGGTGAGCATGCACTGGCATTCGCCCGCCGGCTACGATCTGCATTTGCCGAAAAAGGGATTATGGTTGCAGCATAATCCCGTTGAATAAAGAACGAAAAAAGGAAATCACCATGCCTGAAGGCCCGGAGATCCGCCGTGCAGCGGATAACCTGGAGGCGGCGATCAAAGGCAAACCACTGACCGATGTCTGGTTTGCCTTCCCGCAGTTAAAAACTTATCAATCACAACTTATTGGTCAACACGTCACCCATGTGGAAACGCGCGGAAAAGCGTTGCTGACCCATTTTTCCGGCGGGTTAACGCTTTATAGCCATAACCAACTCTACGGTGTCTGGCGAGTGGTTGATACCGGCGAAGAGCCGCAGACCACGCGGGTGTTGCGGGTAAAACTGCAAACGGTCGACAAAACCATTCTGCTTTATAGCGCCTCGGATATTGAGATGTTGACGCCGGGACAATTGACTACGCATCCGTTCTTACAACGGGTCGGCCCCGATGTGCTCGACCCGAATCTGACGTCGGAAGGGGTGAAAGAACGGTTATTGTCGCCGCGCTTTCGTAACCGTCAGTTCGCCGGATTACTGCTCGATCAGGCGTTTCTGGCGGGGCTGGGCAACTATCTGCGGGTGGAGATCCTTTGGCAGGTTGGGTTGACCGGAAATCATAAAGCGAAAGAACTTAATGCGACACAACTGGATGCGCTGTCGCACGCGCTACTGGATATCCCGCGCCTCTCGTACAAAACGCGTGGTCAGGTTGATGAGAATAAACATCACGGGGCGCTGTTCAGCTTTAAGGTTTTTCATCGTGATGGTGAGAAGTGCGAACGGTGTGGCAGCATCATTGAGAAAACCACGCTATCTTCGCGCCCGTTTTACTGGTGCCCTGGCTGCCAGCACTAGGCAGAACGTTTCGGCGCATAGGTTGAAATAAACCGCGCAATGGCTGGCCCCGTCAGCAAAATACTGAACAGGCGCAGGGTTTGCATCGCCATGATGAGCGCCATATCGGCATTGCTCCCTGCGGCGATGACCGCTACCGTATCAAGCCCGCCAGGGCTGGTGGCGAGGTAGGCGGTCATAAAATCAATATGCATAAACCAGGTCAGCCCCCACGCCATACCGGCACAAATAGCCAGCAGTGCAAAAATCGACAACAGGATTTGCGGCAGTGGGCGTAATGCCCGCAGTAAGATTTGCTTATCGAAACCCAGCCCAATCCGCCAGCCAATCGCCATATATGCTATCGCCAGCAGCCATTCCGGTAACTCAATCGTGATGAACTCGCCAGACTGGAGCACCGCACCCGCCAGCATCGGGATGAGCATCGTGCCGGAAGGAAGACGCAACAGGCATCCCGCCGTGCCAGCAATGATCGCGAGCAAGACGGTAAACAGGAGATTTATGCTGACGGGCGGGAACCAGACTATTTGCTGATTCATCGCTTCAGCGTTATCGCCCAGCATCATTCGCGCTACCAGAACCGCCGCGCCCGCGACAAACAGAACTCGCAGATACTGCATAAACGCCACCAGGCGAATATCTGCGCCGTAATCTTGTGCCATAGCAACCATTGCCGCCGCACCACCAGGCGAGGAGCCCCAGGCACCGGTATTTCCGGGCAGTGAGCTATAGCGCACCAATAACCAGCCCACGATGGCGCTGGAAAGCAACGTTACCAGCAAAATAGTTAACACAATCGGCCAGTTAACGGCCAGAGTGGTGAGAATAGAACCGGTGAGGTTTTGCGCAATCATGCAGCCAAGAATGGCTTGCGCGGCGAGAAAAGCGGAGCGGGGGAGTTGCAGGGTCACTCCGCGCATACTGAAGATGATCCCGGCGAGCATCGGTCCGAGCAATAGCGCCGCCGGGAGATGTACCGCGAGGAAGCCAATAGAAAGGAGAAGTGACAACACACATAACATTCCCCACTGCAAGACTGGCATCCTTCGTATCCTCGTTATTTTATCTTTGGTGTATCGATACAGCATAAAGAAAGCCGGACCTGGAAAAAATAACGGCAATCAAGGAAAAGGGGAAAATCAGCAATTATCTGAATAAGATGCCCTGTACTGGCAAAGGGCATTAGTCTCATCAGTTGTAGTTAATTTTAAAAAGCACCACCGTGTCGAATGGCCCAGCCTCGATGGGAGTGCCTGGCGTGGACGAAAGTTCAGCCGTATAGTTTTTTTCGTAGATCAACATGTCGCTGGTGAAATCGGCATACTCGCTGTATTTGTTGAAGGTGTAGGGCGAGTCGTTTTCATCCAGTAACCGCAGCTTAAGTCCGTTGCCAATGAGTAATGCTTTATCGTCTTCAACTAACGTTTCTTCTGTATAAAACGAGGAGCTAACCTTAAATCCGTCGGTGCATTGATCATTTTGTGATTTGGTCGTTTTAATACCGAACGTTTTTGTCATGTTATGCCGCCGGATATCCAGCACATTAAATTTACCGAAATCAATCACCTGATTGGCTGGGGTAATAGAAAAATTCACGCTGCAATCCAGCACGCGAATGTTTTCCAGACCGATAATATGATATTTCAGGTTTCTGGCGGTGGGATCTTCGTTAACACTGCCCGCGCCATCAAATTGCACCACGATGTAGTCGCTGAGAGTACTTTGATAATCATGAGGCGGCATGGTGCGGACTTTGACGTAAAGTCGCATACGTGCAATAAAAGTCCGTGATTTATGAATATTTGTCGGCTCACCGGAGCAAAGTTTGTTTTGCCAGCCCATCGCAATGATCTGTTCCGGGGTGTAAATATCAATTTTCTTACTATCGATACACTGATTCGTGTCGATGCGGCTTTGCCCCAGACTGGCGTCATAGTCCACACCTTCATAGGTTACGCCTAATTGATAATAGGGATCCTGCACGCCTGGGTACGGGTTTACCCAAGCAAAAACATGCTCACTCTCAAAGTTGCCGTTAGTATTGTTGTCGCAATAGACGGGAATTCTAATATCATCAGACTCCCAGATTTTATCGCCGGGTTTGGCATTACCCGGTACAGCAAACGGCTGAATATTTTCTGATTTTTCTACCTGACCACCCGATGCACCAAAATAACAGTCCAGCGCCAGCGCAGACCTCAGCGGCAGAAATAGCAGACAAATAACAAGTAATAATCCTTTGCCAGCACTCATTTCTTCGCCTCCACTGGCTGTAAACGGCACGGCCCGTTACAGTCCAGGGTGGTCATTCGCAATGCGCCGTAATCATCCATGTAGCCGAGGTAAAATTGACTGCCGTTATAGCTTCCCGTATGAGTGGTTACCGAGCCGAAAGGTGCGACCATAGTGGTTTTGAAACCGGGGAGTACCCCTTTTTCATTTTGCCCCAGGTAGGCGATAGTCAGATAATAGGCGGTAGGATTTTTCAGTGTCAGTTGGTTGCTCTGTTGGCTAACCTGTAACTGCAGCTCTACATGTTCACCTGTTTTCTTGCGTAACGTTGCAGGTCGCCAGAACAATTTGATACGACTTTGGATAGCGATCTGAAGTACCGCATGATCGCTGCTTTTATCCGGGGCTGGAGGAATTTCGCGCATGTTATAGTAGAACAGCGTTTCGCGATCGCCGGGCAATTTTGGAGTTGATGCTTGTTTTACAATCCGCACTTGCGATGTTGCTTTCGGTTCCAGACGTTGAATCGGTGGCAGGGCGACCAGAAGATCGTCGCTTTTCTCCCCTTTTTCATTTTCTATCCAGGAATAAGCAAGATAAGGCAGTTTGTCACTCTGGTTTTCTATTCGCAGGCTGGTGGCTTTATCATTGGCGTTAAACACAATGCGTGTGCGATCAGGTTGCACTGCAGCGTAGCTACCCAGGCTGACGGTTAACAGAATCAGTGGCAGTCCTTTAATAAATGTCATTCGCTTTTCCTTAATTAATGACAAGGTAAAATCAGGCGTTTTGTTGTGTCTTCCAGACGTTCTGGTAGATGAATAATGCAACTTTGTTTGTCACCCCAGATCACGGTAAATTGTTGATTTTCAGCAACACCGCTTAACCAGGCATGACCTTCTTCGCCAACCATACCCACGCTGATACCGCTGTCATCCTGCCGGATATCGGCACCGAGAGGTGGGAAATGGCCGTTGGCGGTGCGAATGATGGTGTTAACGTCTTTACCGGAACGGGATGCCAGCGATTTGTAACCAATCGCGCCTTCAATCCACGTTTCTTTGATGACATTTTCTGCTACCGTCACGCCGTCAGGTAAATCATTCATGTTGACTGCCACGGTGGACGGCTGGTAACTGGAAATTAGCGGTATCACGGCGATACCAAAATGATTGGTATAATCGAGTTGGCCCTGAACCGGGATATCTGCCACGCCATCGGTGCTGATCATCAACCGTGGTTCATTGGTGGAGCTGCGGCGATGGAACGCTGCACCATATTGGGTTGCGGTGAAAGAACCGCTCCAGCTAGTGCTGACAGAGCTGTAATCATTGGCGGCATAGGTGCCAGAAAGATCCCATTCGCCCGCCGAACTCAGATGTTGATAGTTGCCGCTCAACTGTGCGCCATCATCCGGGCGATCGGATTGCATTCCTGCAGACATGCCCCAGCTATTACGTTCATCCAGCGTATCATTCAATGACATGCGGTGTGTGGTGCTGCTGCTACTGTTTTGCATGTCATAACCGATTCGACCACCGTTACCAATGGGTAATGAAATCGACAAGTAAATCTGGTTGTCGCGATCTTTGTCTTCGTAGTGGGTCGTATTGAACGACGTTGAGATTGAGATATCTTTCCAGTCACCAATATCAACATTAAAGCCCGCCGTGATGTTGGCAGTCGTGGAGGCATCTGCGTTCCACCAGGTCTGATGTAAGAGGTTGGCGTACAGGTTGAGATTCAGCGGGATAATCGGTTGGCCTACGGATAAGCTGATTGTCTGTTTTTCATCTTGCGCATCGTTGTCGTTGTATTTGTGATCCAGATAGTTGGCGTAGCTGTGAAAATGACGATCTGAGAAGCGATAAGCGGCGAGCGAAATCGTGCTGTTTGTGGCATCTACTTGTTTGCTGTAATTAAAGCGATAGCTTAAGCCTCGCTCGTCCTGCTGGTTATCAAAATGGCTACTGGCCCAGGTGACATCAAACGATAGCGCGCCAAGCCAGAGCATATTTTGCCCGATACCCAATGCGGCAGAATGGTAGTCATCACCAGAAATCAGCAGGCCGCCGTACAGCGAGGTATTTGAGAGCATCCCCCAGGAAACTTCATTGCTAAAAAAGGTTTCATTTTCAGTTTGATGTGACATGGAGGGTCGTGGCTGGCCTGCGGCCAGTTTATAGCGAGCCTGCCCCTGGCGCGTCAGGAAGGGCGTTGATGCTGCCGACACCTGGAAATTATTCACACGACCATCTTCCTCTGTCACTTTAACATCTAACGTACCCTGGACGGACTGATTAAGGTCATCAATGATAAACGGGCCTGGCGGGACTTTTTTCTGGTAAATAACGCGGCCTGATTGACTGATAGTCACCGTGGCATTGGTTTGTGCTATACCGCTAATTTGTGGGGCGTAGCCGCGCAGTTCCCACGGTAACATCCGATCGTCACTCGCCAGTGCCGCGCCGGTATAAGAAAAGCCATCGAAAATATTGGAACTGAAATCCGTTTCACCGAGGGTTAATTTTGAACCTAATTGCGGTAATGGGCGAAAAAGATAAGTGCGTGATATTTCGCCTGACTGTTCATGGTTATCATCGCTATCGGTCTGATTCAACTGGTAATCACTGCGTAAGCGCCATGCCCCTGCGTTAATTCCGACTGTTCCGTAGGCGTTCAGGTTAGTGCTGCTGCTGCCATCCTGTGGGCGGTAGCTGCTGGCAAACAGGTTGTAATCCATCAGGATCCCGGCGACACCTTCTTTCCATGTGGAGGGGGGCATCCAGTTTTCTGAATGCCACGCCAGCCAGGCTTGCGGAATAGTGATATTCAGTTGCTGATTGGTCTGATCAAAATTGAAGAGCATTTCAGGTCGGGAGCTAAAATCGACGCACTGATTTATCAGTGGTAACGACTGACGGACTTCAGGTTTTAAGCCAAATTTATCGACCAGTAATTCATTGATGCACGGAATGGTTTTGTCACCATTTTTTTGCCAGTTAATTTTTTGCCCATTACTGATTTGGTTATTATTTGCTGCAATGCTAACAAAATATTCACCGGGAACAATGACACCTTTTTCCTTTAATAATGAAATATCAATGCGGTCGCGCATTGATTTATCGAGGACATTCAGGTTGAATTCGACCGCCACTGCGGAAGGCATCGCCATGACCAGGCAGGATACAAAAGAGAGTCGATAAATATTCACGGTGTCCATACCTGATAAATATTTGAAGAAAGGCGGCGATGACGCCGCCAAAATAATACTTATTTATAATCCAGCACGTAGGTCGCGTTAGCCGTAACTGCGCCTGGAGTTACTGGTGTAACCTGATCAATTTGTTCCATCCAGGCAAAGAAATTCAGCGTTTGCTCGCTGGACGTCGGTGCCAGGTCGATGTCCGGAGAAGCTGTGCCTAAAATGATATTACTTTGATCCTTATTCATTAAACGCACACCGACACCGGTGGCTTCTCCAGTGCTGGTATTGTTGAGTATCGGGTCTGCACCGGTGGTTTTCGCTGAGCTGTCAAAGGTGACTGCGACTTTAGAAATCTTGCCACCGGAACCGTTATTAGAGTTTTCCAGATCGCAATTGACTAAGCGTAGGTCGACAGCAACGACATCGCTGTGATGTGACTGATTAATGTGGCTGGTGGTCACCTGGCCGAGTTCAACTTCTTTATCGATATCATCCTGATGGATTTCACACGGTGCTTCAATAACTTCACCTTTAAAGTGAATTTCACCGGAACCTTCATCAGCAGCATGAACAGGTGCTGTGAACAACAGAGATACAGCCAGTGCAGCTAATGTTTTTTGTCCTTTAAACATAACTGAGTCCTTTAAATAAAGAGATAGAGTATTGCGTGACAAGAATATCTGAGCTGGCAATTGAATATGTTTTGTTTTATTTAACAATATTAAAAATCTTGTTATGTAATGGGGCCATTAATTGATTGTGTAAATTTATTGTTTTATGTGATGAAGGTAGGGCGCATTTGGATATGCATAATTTTCATTGGGTTAATGATGCTACCGACGGGGAAGTATAAAGTTAAACTTATCATTCTGCTCAGAATATGAGTTATCACATTTTTTAACCCTATTTATGGATATTTGTACTCGATTTAATTTTTACAGTTTTTTGTGTTTAGGCATATAAAAATTAACCCGCCATATAGAGGACGGGTTAAAAGAATTTACTGCGCAGTAATCAAAGACTAGCGTTTGATATCGCTTTTAAAATCGCGTTTTTCGTAACCAGTATACAGTTGGCGTGGACGGGCGATTTTCATGCCTTCGTTATGCATTTCGCTCCAGTGAGCAATCCAGCCGACAGTACGCGCCATGGCGAAGATCACGGTGAACATAGAAGACGGAATACCCATCGCTTTCAGAATGATACCGGAGTAGAAATCTACGTTCGGGTACAGTTTCTTCTCGATAAAGTACGGGTCATTCAGCGCGATGTTTTCCAGCTCCATAGCCACTTCCAGCAGCTCATCTTTGCTGCCCAGCTCTTTCAGCACTTCGTGGCAGGTTTCACGCATTACTGTGGCGCGTGGGTCGTAGTTTTTATACACGCGGTGACCGAAGCCCATCAGGCGGAAAGAGTCATTTTTATCTTTCGCACGACGCATAAATTCCGGAATGTGTTTCACCGAGCTGATTTCTTCCAGCATTTTCAGCGCAGCTTCATTAGCACCACCGTGAGCCGGCCCCCACAGAGAGGCGATACCTGCTGCGATACAGGCGAACGGGTTCGCACCCGAAGAGCCAGCGGTACGCACGGTAGAGGTCGACGCGTTCTGTTCATGGTCTGCGTGCAGGATCAGAATACGATCCATCGCGCGTTCCAGAATCGGATTGACTTCATACGGTTCGCACGGTGTGGAGAACATCATGTGCAGGAAGTTACCGGCGTAGGAGAGGTCATTGCGTGGGTAAACAAATGGCTGACCAATGGAATACTTGTAGCACATTGCTGCCATGGTCGGCATTTTCGACAGCAGACGGAACGCCGCGATTTCACGATGACGCGGATTGTTAACATCCAGTGAGTCGTGATAAAACGCCGCCAGTGCGCCGGTAATACCGCACATGACCGCCATCGGATGAGAGTCGCGGCGGAAGGCGTGGAACAGACGAGTAATCTGTTCGTGGATCATGGTATGGCGGGTAACCGTAGTTTTAAATTCGTCATACTGTTTCTGGGTCGGTTTTTCACCATTCAGCAGAATGTAACAGACTTCCAGGTAGTTAGAATCGGTCGCCAGTTGATCGATCGGGAAACCGCGGTGCAACAAAATACCTTCATCACCATCAATAAAAGTAATTTTAGATTCGCAGGATGCGGTTGAAGTGAAGCCTGGGTCAAAGGTGAATACACCTTTTGAGCCGAGAGTACGGATATCAATAACATCTTGACCCAGTGTGCCTTTCAGCACATCCAGTTCAACAGCTGTATCCCCGTTGAGGGTGAGTTTTGCTTTTGTATCAGCCATTTAAGGTCTCCTTAGCGCCTTATTGCGTAAGACTGCCGGAACTTAAATTTGCCTTCGCACATCAACCTGGCTTTACCCGATTGTTATTTGGCTCGCCGCTCTGCGAAAGAGGGGAAAACCTGGGTACAGAGCTCTGGGCGCTTGCAGGTAAAGTATTCATTGATGACGAATAAACGGCGAATCAAGCACTTAGCAATCCGAATTATTAAACCTGTCTATCACTAATAACTGTCCTGGATGGATTGGTCAATACTTCCACACTGTTACATAAGTTAATCTTAGGTGAAATAGTGACCCCATAACTTTTACGCATTATATGCTTTTCCTGATGATGTTTGTAACAACTTTGTTGAATGATTGTCAAACTAGATGATTAAAAATTAAATAAATGTTTTTATCGTGACTCAGATCACTGTTCTGGATAAAACCAGACAAACCATATGTAGGTTAATTGTAATGATTTTGTGAACGGCCTATACTGCCGCCAGGTCTCCGGAACACCCTGCAATCCCGAGCCACCCAGCGTTGTAACGTGTCGTTTTCGCATCTGGAAGCAGTGTTTTGCATGACGCGCAGTTATAGAAAGGACGCTGTCTGACCCGCAAGCAGACCGGAGGAAGGAAATCCCGACGTCTCCAGGTAACAGAAAGTTATCCTCTGTACCCGTAGTCCCCAGGGAATAATAAGAACAGCATGTGGGCGTTATTCATGATAAGAAATGTGAAAAAACAAAGACCTGTTAATCTGGACCTACAGACCATCCGGTTCCCCATCACGGCGATAGCGTCCATTCTTCATCGCGTTTCCGGTGTGATCACGTTTGTTGCAGTGGGCATCCTGCTGTGGCTTCTGGGTTCCAGTCTCTCTTCCCCCGAAGGTTTCGAACAAGCTTCCGCCATTATGGGCAGCTTCTTCGTCAAATTTATCATGTGGGGCATCCTTACCGCTCTGGCATATCACGTCGTCGTAGGTATTCGCCACATGATGATGGATTTTGGCTATCTGGAAGAAACATTCGAAGCGGGTAAACGCTCCGCCAAAATCTCCTTTGTTATCACTGTCGTGCTTTCACTTCTCGCAGGAGTCCTCGTATGGTAAGCAACGCCTCCGCATTAGGACGCAATGGCGTACATGATTTCATCCTCGTTCGCGCCACCGCTATCGTCCTGACGCTCTACATCATTTATATGGTTGGTTTTTTCGCTACCAGTAGCGAGCTGACATATGAAGTCTGGATCGGTTTCTTTGCCTCTGCGTTCACCAAAGTGTTTACCCTGCTGGCGCTGTTTTCCATCTTGATTCATGCCTGGATCGGCATGTGGCAGGTGTTGACCGACTACGTTAAACCGCTGGCCTTGCGTCTGATGCTGCAACTGGTAATTGTTGTTGCGCTGGTGGTTTACGTGATTTATGGATTCGTTGTGGTGTGGGGTGTGTGATGAAATTGCCAGTCAGAGAATTTGATGCAGTTGTGATTGGTGCCGGTGGCGCAGGTATGCGCGCGGCGCTGCAAATTTCCCAGAGCGGCCAGACCTGTGCGCTGCTTTCCAAAGTCTTCCCGACCCGTTCCCATACTGTTTCTGCGCAAGGCGGCATTACCGTTGCGCTGGGTAATACCCATGAAGATAACTGGGAATGGCATATGTACGACACCGTCAAAGGGTCGGACTATATCGGTGACCAGGACGCGATTGAATATATGTGTAAAACCGGGCCGGAAGCGATTCTGGAACTGGAACATATGGGCCTGCCGTTCTCGCGCCTTGATGATGGTCGTATTTATCAGCGTCCATTTGGCGGCCAGTCGAAAAACTTCGGCGGTGAGCAGGCGGCACGTACTGCGGCGGCGGCTGACCGTACCGGTCATGCACTGTTGCACACGCTTTACCAACAGAACCTGAAAAATCACACCACGATTTTCTCCGAATGGTATGCGCTGGATCTGGTGAAAAATCAGGATGGCGCGGTGGTTGGTTGTACCGCACTGTGCATCGAAACCGGTGAAGTGGTTTACTTCAAAGCCCGCGCAACGGTGCTGGCGACTGGCGGGGCTGGGCGTATTTATCAGTCCACCACTAACGCCCACATTAATACCGGCGACGGCGTTGGCATGGCTATCCGTGCTGGCGTACCAGTGCAGGATATGGAAATGTGGCAGTTCCACCCGACCGGCATTGCGGGTGCGGGTGTGCTGGTGACTGAAGGTTGTCGTGGTGAAGGCGGTTATCTGCTGAACAAACATGGCGAACGCTTTATGGAGCGTTATGCACCGAACGCCAAAGACCTGGCGGGGCGTGATGTGGTGGCGCGTTCCATCATGATCGAAATCCGTGAAGGTCGCGGCTGTGATGGTCCGTGGGGGCCACACGCAAAACTGAAACTCGACCACCTGGGTAAAGAAGTTCTTGAATCCCGTCTGCCGGGTATCCTTGAACTCTCCCGAACCTTTGCTCACGTCGATCCGGTGAAAGAACCGATTCCGGTTATCCCAACCTGCCACTACATGATGGGCGGTATTCCGACCAAAGTGACTGGTCAGGCGCTGACCGTGAACGAGAAAGGCGAAGATGTGGTGATTCCAGGGCTGTTTGCGGTGGGCGAAATTGCCTGTGTATCGGTACACGGCGCTAACCGTCTTGGCGGTAACTCTCTGCTGGATCTGGTGGTATTTGGACGAGCGGCGGGTCTGCATCTGCAAGAATCTATCAGTGAACAGGGTGCACTGCGCGATGCCAGCGAGTCTGATGTTGAAGCCTCTCTGGAACGCATGAATCGCTGGAACAACAACCGTAACGGTGAAGATCCGGTGGCGATTCGCAAAGCACTGCAAGAATGTATGCAGCATAACTTCTCGGTATTCCGGGAAGGTGATGCGATGGCGAAAGGCCTTGAGCAGTTGAAAGTGATCCGCGAGCGGCTGAAAAATGCTCGTCTGGATGACACCTCCAGTGAGTTCAACACTCAGCGCGTTGAGTGCCTGGAACTGGATAACCTGATGGAAACGGCTTATGCAACGGCTGTTTCTGCTAATTTCCGTACCGAAAGCCGTGGCGCGCATAGCCGCTTCGACTTCCCGGATCGTGATGATGAAAACTGGCTGTGCCACTCCCTGTATCTGCCAGAGTCGGAATCCATGACGCGACGTAGCGTCAACATGGAACCGAAACTGCGCCCGGCATTCCCGCCGAAGATTCGTACTTACTAATGCGGAGACAGGAAAATGAGACTCGAGTTTTCAATTTATCGCTATAACCCGGATGTTGATGATGCTCCGCGTATGCAGGATTACACCCTGGAAGCGGAAGAAGGTCGCGACATGATGCTGCTGGATGCGCTTATTCAGCTCAAAGAGAAAGATCCCAGCCTGTCGTTCCGCCGCTCCTGCCGTGAAGGGGTGTGCGGTTCTGACGGTCTGAACATGAACGGCAAAAATGGTCTGGCTTGTATAACCCCAATTTCGGCACTCAACCAGCCGGGCAAGAAGATTGTGATTCGCCCGCTGCCTGGTTTACCGGTGATCCGCGATTTGGTGGTAGACATGGGACAATTCTATGCCCAATATGAGAAAATTAAGCCTTACTTGTTGAATAATGGACAAAATCTACCAGCTCGTGAGCATTTACAAATGCCAGAGCAACGTGAAAAACTCGACGGGCTGTATGAATGTATTCTCTGCGCATGTTGTTCAACCTCTTGTCCGTCTTTCTGGTGGAACCCCGATAAGTTTATCGGTCCGGCAGGCTTGTTAGCGGCGTATCGTTTCCTTATCGATAGCCGTGATACCGAGACTGACAGCCGCCTTGACGGTTTGAGCGATGCATTCAGTGTATTCCGCTGTCACAGCATCATGAACTGCGTCAGTGTCTGTCCAAAAGGGCTGAACCCGACGCGCGCCATCGGCCATATCAAGTCGATGTTGTTGCAACGCAATGCGTAAACCTCAGGCCTGATAAGATGCGCAAGCGTCGCATCAGGCAACCAGAGCCGGATGCGGCGTGAACGCCTTATCCGGCTTACAAAAGAAATGCAGGAAATCTTTAAAAACTGCCCCTGACACTAAGACAGTTTTTAAAGGTTCCTTAGCGGACGCAGAAAATACGACAAGTCCGCAACAAGTGAACCCCGGCACGCACATCATTGTGCGTGGTAGTATCCACGGCGAAAATACTCGTCATATTTCACGTTGCATGTGCGTTGGTTGCGCTTGCTTACCCCGGTCACTTACTGAGTGTAAGCTCCCGGGGATTCACAAGCTGACCAACTTCCTGAAACGTGAACTATTTAGAGTATTAAGTAAGCATAAAAAAGATGCTTAAGGGATCACGATGCAGAACAGCGCTTTGAAAGCCTGGTTGGACTCTTCTTACCTCTCTGGCGCAAACCAGAGCTGGATAGAACAGCTCTATGAAGACTTCTTAACCGATCCTGACTCGGTTGACGCTAACTGGCGTTCGACGTTCCAGCAGTTACCTGGTACGGGAGTCAAACCGGATCAATTCCACTCTCAAACGCGTGAATATTTCCGCCGCCTGGCGAAAGATGCTTCACGTTACTCTTCAACGATCTCCGACCCTGACACCAATGTGAAGCAGGTTAAAGTCCTGCAGCTCATTAACGCATACCGCTTCCGTGGTCACCAGCATGCGAATCTCGATCCGCTGGGACTGTGGCAGCAAGATAAAGTGGCCGATCTGGATCCGTCTTTCCACGATCTGACCGAAGCAGACTTCCAGGAGACCTTCAACGTCGGTTCATTTGCCAGCGGCAAAGAAACCATGAAACTCGGCGAGCTGCTGGAAGCTCTCAAGCAAACCTACTGCGGCCCGATTGGCGCCGAGTATATGCACATTACCAGCACCGAAGAAAAACGCTGGATCCAACAGCGTATCGAGTCTGGTCGCGCGACGTTCAATAGCGAAGAGAAAAAACGCTTCTTAAGCGAACTGACCGCCGCTGAAGGCCTTGAACGTTACCTCGGTGCAAAATTCCCTGGCGCAAAACGCTTCTCGCTGGAAGGCGGTGACGCGTTAATCCCGATGCTTAAAGAGATGATCCGCCACGCTGGCAACAGCGGCACCCGCGAAGTGGTTCTCGGGATGGCGCACCGTGGTCGTCTGAACGTGCTGGTGAACGTGCTGGGTAAAAAACCGCAAGACTTGTTCGACGAGTTTGCCGGTAAACATAAAGAACACCTCGGCACGGGCGACGTGAAATACCACATGGGCTTCTCGTCTGACTTCCAGACCGATGGCGGCCTGGTACACCTGGCGCTGGCGTTTAACCCGTCTCACCTTGAGATTGTAAGCCCGGTGGTTATCGGTTCTGTTCGTGCCCGTCTGGACAGACTTGATGAGCCGAGCAGCAACAAAGTGCTGCCAATCACCATCCACGGTGATGCCGCAGTGACCGGACAGGGCGTAGTTCAGGAAACCCTGAACATGTCAAAAGCGCGTGGTTATGAAGTTGGCGGTACGGTGCGTATCGTTATCAACAACCAGGTGGGCTTCACTACCTCTAACCCGCTGGATGCCCGTTCTACGCCGTACTGTACTGATATTGGTAAGATGGTACAGGCACCGATTTTCCACGTTAATGCGGATGATCCGGAAGCGGTTGCCTTTGTTACCCGTCTGGCGCTCGATTTCCGTAACACCTTCAAACGTGATGTTTTCATCGACCTGGTATGCTACCGCCGTCACGGCCACAACGAAGCCGACGAGCCGAGTGCAACCCAGCCGCTGATGTATCAGAAAATCAAAAAACATCCGACGCCGCGCAAAATCTACGCGGACAAGCTGGAGCAGGAAAAAGTGGCGACGCTGGAAGATGCCACCGAGATGGTTAACCTGTACCGCGATGCGCTGGATGCGGGCGATTGCGTAGTGGCTGAGTGGCGTCCGATGAACATGCACTCTTTCACCTGGTCGCCGTATCTCAACCACGAATGGGATGAAGAATACCCGAACAAGGTTGAGATGAAGCGTTTGCAGGAACTGGCAAAACGTATCAGCACGGTGCCAGAAGCCATTGAGATGCAGTCTCGCGTTGCCAAGATTTATGGTGATCGCCAGGCGATGGCGGCCGGTGAAAAACTGTTTGACTGGGGCGGCGCGGAAAACCTTGCTTACGCCACGCTGGTTGATGAAGGTATTCCGGTTCGTCTGTCTGGTGAAGACTCCGGTCGCGGAACCTTCTTCCACCGTCACGCAGTGATTCACAACCAGTCCAACGGCTCCACTTATACGCCGCTGCAACATATTCATAACGGTCAGGGCGCGTTCCGCGTCTGGGACTCCGTACTGTCTGAAGAAGCAGTGCTGGCATTTGAATACGGTTATGCCACCGCAGAACCGCGGACGTTGACCATCTGGGAAGCACAGTTCGGTGACTTTGCCAACGGTGCCCAGGTCGTTATTGACCAGTTCATCTCCTCCGGCGAACAGAAATGGGGCCGTATGTGTGGTCTGGTGATGCTGCTGCCGCACGGTTACGAAGGGCAGGGGCCGGAGCACTCCTCCGCGCGTCTGGAACGTTATCTGCAACTTTGCGCCGAGCAAAACATGCAGGTTTGCGTACCGTCTACTCCGGCACAGGTTTACCACATGCTGCGTCGCCAGGCGCTGCGCGGGATGCGTCGTCCGCTGGTGGTCATGTCACCGAAATCGCTGCTGCGTCATCCGCTGGCGGTTTCCAGCCTCGAAGAACTGGCGAACGGCACCTTCCTGCCAGCCATCGGTGAAATCGACGAGCTTGATCCGAAGGGCGTGAAGCGCGTAGTGATGTGTTCTGGTAAGGTTTATTACGACCTGCTTGAACAACGCCGTAAGAACAATCAACAAGATGTCGCCATCGTGCGTATCGAGCAACTCTACCCGTTCCCGCATAAAGCGATGCAGGAAGTGTTGCAGCAGTTTGCTCACGTCAAGGATTTTGTCTGGTGCCAGGAAGAGCCGCTCAACCAGGGCGCATGGTACTGCAGCCAGCATCATTTCCGTGAAGTGATTCCGTTTGGGGCTTCTCTGCGTTATGCAGGCCGCCCGGCCTCCGCCTCTCCGGCGGTAGGATATATGTCCGTTCACCAGAAACAGCAACAAGATCTGGTTAATGACGCGCTGAACGTCGAATAAATAAAGGATACAAAATGAGTAGCGTAGATATTCTGGTCCCTGACCTGCCTGAATCCGTAGCTGATGCCACCGTCGCAACCTGGCATAAAAAACCCGGCGACGCAGTCGTACGTGATGAAGTGCTGGTGGAAATCGAAACTGACAAAGTGGTACTGGAAGTACCGGCATCAGCAGACGGCATTCTGGATGCGGTTCTGGAAGATGAAGGTACAACCGTAACGTCTCGTCAGATCCTCGGCCGCCTGCGTGAAGGCAATAGCGCGGGTAAAGAAACCAGCGCTAAATCTGAAGAGAAAGCGTCCACGCCTGCGCAACGTCAGCAGGCGTCTCTGGAAGAGCAAAACAACGACGCGTTAAGCCCGGCGATCCGTCGCCTGCTGGCTGAACACAACCTCGATGCCAGCGCTATTAAAGGCACCGGTGTTGGCGGTCGTCTGACCCGTGAAGATGTGGAAAAACATCTGGCGAAAGCCCCGGCGAAAGATGCAACTCCGGCAGCAACTGCTCCGGCGGCTCAACCAGCACTGGCTGCTCGTAGCGAAAAACGTGTACCGATGACTCGTCTGCGTAAGCGCGTGGCAGAGCGTCTGTTGGAAGCGAAAAACTCCACCGCTATGCTGACCACGTTCAACGAAGTCAACATGAAGCCGATTATGGATCTGCGTAAGCAGTACGGTGAAGCGTTTGAAAAACGCCACGGCATCCGTCTGGGCTTTATGTCCTTCTATGTGAAAGCGGTTGTTGAAGCGCTGAAACGTTACCCGGAAGTGAACGCATCTATTGATGGCGATGATGTGGTTTACCACAACTATTTCGACGTTAGCATGGCAGTTTCTACGCCGCGCGGTCTGGTAACGCCGGTTCTGCGTGATGTCGATACCCTCGGCATGGCTGACATTGAGAAGAAAATCAAAGAGCTGGCTGTGAAAGGCCGTGACGGCAAGCTGACGGTTGAAGATCTGACCGGTGGTAACTTTACCATCACCAACGGTGGTGTGTTCGGTTCCCTGATGTCTACGCCTATCATCAACCCGCCGCAGAGCGCAATTCTGGGCATGCACGCTATTAAAGATCGTCCGATGGCGGTGAATGGTCAGGTTGAGATCCTGCCGATGATGTACCTGGCGCTGTCCTACGATCACCGCCTGATCGATGGTCGCGAATCCGTGGGTTTCCTGGTGACAATCAAAGAGTTGCTGGAAGATCCGACGCGTCTGCTGCTGGACGTGTAGTA
The DNA here is from genome assembly GCF_000408525.1 of Escherichia sp. KTE96. NCBI lineage: Bacteria > Pseudomonadati > Pseudomonadota > Gammaproteobacteria > Enterobacterales > Enterobacteriaceae > Escherichia > Escherichia sp. KTE96. The sequence continues at coordinate 1,885,884 of NZ_KE137149.1, forward strand.
GTTTAAGCCTCACCTGCACTGTAGACTGGATAAGGCGTTATCGCCGCATCCGATGAATGATGCCTGATGCGACGCTTAACGCGTCTTATCAGGCCTACGGGTGACTCCGATG
>NZ_KE137149.1:1886348-1917093 GCF_000408525.1 Escherichia sp. KTE96
GGGTGACTCTGATGTAGGTCGGATAAGGCGCTCGCGCCGCATCCGACAATACCCGGAAGCGATACGTCACATTCGGTCTACGGTTTAAAAGATAACGATTACTAAAGGATGGACAGAATACATGAACTTACATGAATATCAGGCAAAACAACTTTTTGCCCGCTATGGCTTACCAGCACCGGTGGGTTATGCCTGTACTACTCCGCGCGAAGCAGAAGAAGCCGCTTCAAAAATCGGTGCCGGTCCGTGGGTAGTGAAATGTCAGGTTCACGCTGGTGGCCGCGGTAAAGCGGGCGGTGTGAAAGTGGTAAACAGCAAAGAAGACATCCGTGCTTTTGCAGAAAACTGGCTGGGCAAGCGTCTGGTAACGTATCAAACAGACGCCAATGGACAACCGGTTAACCAGATTCTGGTTGAAGCGGCGACCGATATCGCGAAAGAGCTGTATCTTGGTGCCGTTGTTGACCGTAGCTCCCGCCGCGTGGTCTTTATGGCCTCCACTGAAGGTGGCGTGGAAATCGAAAAAGTGGCGGAAGAAACCCCGCACCTGATCCATAAAGTTGCGCTTGATCCGCTGACCGGCCCGATGCCGTATCAGGGACGCGAGCTGGCGTTCAAACTGGGTCTGGAAGGTAAACTGGTTCAACAGTTCACCAAAATTTTCATGGGCCTGGCGACCATTTTCCTGGAACGGGATCTGGCGCTGATCGAAATCAACCCGTTGGTTATCACCAAACAGGGCGATCTTATCTGCCTCGACGGCAAACTGGGCGCTGATGGTAACGCACTGTTCCGCCAGCCTGATCTGCGCGAAATGCGCGACCAGTCGCAGGAAGATCCGCGTGAAGCGCAGGCTGCACAGTGGGAACTGAACTACGTAGCGCTGGACGGCAACATCGGTTGTATGGTTAACGGCGCAGGCCTGGCGATGGGCACGATGGACATCGTTAAACTGCACGGCGGTGAACCGGCTAACTTCCTCGATGTTGGCGGTGGTGCAACCAAAGAACGCGTGACCGAAGCATTCAAAATCATCCTCTCTGACGAAAAAGTAAAAGCCGTTCTGGTTAACATCTTTGGCGGTATCGTTCGTTGCGACCTGATTGCTGACGGTATCATCGGCGCGGTAGCAGAAGTGGGTGTTAACGTCCCGGTTGTCGTACGTCTGGAAGGTAACAACGCCGAACTCGGCGCGAAGAAACTGGCTGACAGCGGCCTGAATATTATTGCAGCAAAAGGTCTGACGGATGCAGCTCAGCAGGTTGTTGCCGCAGTGGAGGGGAAATAATGTCCATTTTAATTGATAAAAACACCAAGGTTATCTGCCAGGGCTTTACCGGTAGCCAGGGGACTTTCCACTCTGAACAGGCCATTGCATACGGCACTAAAATGGTGGGCGGCGTAACTCCAGGTAAAGGCGGCACCACCCACCTTGGCCTGCCGGTGTTCAACACCGTGCGTGAAGCAGTAGCTGCCACTGGTGCCACTGCTTCTGTTATCTACGTACCAGCACCGTTCTGCAAAGACTCCATTCTGGAAGCCATCGACGCAGGCATTAAGCTTATCATCACCATCACTGAGGGCATCCCGACGCTGGATATGCTGACCGTGAAAGTGAAACTGGATGAAGCGGGCGTGCGCATGATTGGCCCGAACTGCCCAGGCGTAATCACTCCGGGTGAGTGTAAAATCGGTATCCAGCCGGGCCACATCCATCGCCCTGGTAAAGTGGGTATCGTTTCCCGTTCCGGTACGCTGACTTATGAAGCAGTTAAACAGACCACGGATTACGGTTTCGGTCAGTCTACCTGTGTCGGTATCGGCGGCGATCCGATCCCTGGCTCTAACTTTATCGACATTCTCGAAATGTTCGAAAAAGATCCGCAGACCGAAGCGATCGTGATGATCGGTGAGATCGGCGGTAGCGCCGAAGAAGAAGCGGCTGCGTACATCAAAGAGCACGTCACCAAGCCAGTTGTGGGTTACATTGCCGGTGTGACTGCGCCGAAAGGCAAACGTATGGGTCACGCAGGTGCAATCATTTCCGGTGGTAAAGGGACTGCGGATGAGAAATTTGCTGCCCTGGAAGCCGCAGGCGTGAAAACCGTTCGCAGCCTGGCTGACATCGGTGAAGCACTGAAAACTGTTCTGAAATAAATATCTGTAATAAGAAATAGCCCTCGCCGCGTCCCTCTACAGGAATGGCGAAGGGCTGTCGGTTTCGACATGGTTGGCCATCTTATGATGGCCTTTTTTATGCCTTAAACGTTAACCACGGTCGAAATCTGACTGCTGGTTGAATCAATCCTGTCTCCTGCGGGGCTTCGATAAGTGAATCAATATCGCTTATAAGCTACCACCGCTTCTTCTTGATGCCATTTTGTTGAAAATGAAAAATTATATTCTCCAGGGTTCATATTTTTTAATTTTATATGTTTGCCAGTTTTTTCAGTTAGGGTTTGTTATTTTAAGGATGATAAAAATAGAATATGTATTAATGATAACAAGACATGCTCTTATGCTTGAAAATTAATGGTTGTTTTTAAATGTCGCTATATATCAATGTATTATGCTCTTGGTACAACGCTGGTTTTTCGGCTATTACGTTAATGATTAGCTGTCGTGAATACGTTTTTGCGAATAATTAAATTACAGACATCTTGCAATCTCATCATATTCATATGTTCAAATGAGAAAATATTTTGCCAACAATATCACTTTTTCCAAAAGTTAAATTAAGCATATTGAATTCGCATACAAAGCGTTGGCAATTTTTTTGAATTTATATTCACGGTGAATATGCTATAGAAATTAAATTCACTAAATGAATTAATAATACGAAATTATAAACAGGAATTATATAAGCCGTTTCTGTATTCATTCGCTCATCTTTCTGGGCGATTACAGCATTTAATTTTATCCAGTAACAGGAGAAGATTCATGAGTAAGCCTTCAGATCCTCGTATTGATACCAGCCGCGTCATCCATGCGCCACAAGGTACTCAACTGCATTGCAAAAACTGGCAGATCGAAGCTGCCTATCGGATGTTGCAGAACAACCTTGATCCAGACGTGGCTGAAAATCCGCAACATCTGGTGGTGTACGGCGGTATTGGCCGCGCGGCACGTAACTGGGAGTGTTTCGACCAGATTCTGGAATCCCTGAAAAATCTGGAACCCGATGAGTCGCTGCTGGTTCAGTCCGGTAAACCCGTTGGTGTATTTAAAACCCATACTGACGCGCCACGTGTGTTGATCGCCAACTCTAACCTGGTGCCGCAATGGGCCAACTGGGATCACTTCAACGAACTCGATCGCAAAGGTCTGTTCATGTATGGACAGATGACCGCCGGTTCGTGGATCTACATTGGTAGCCAGGGCATTGTGCAGGGAACGTTTGAAACCTTTGTTGAGGCGGGGCGTCAGCACTACAACAATTCGCTAAGCGGAAAGTGGATCCTGACTGCGGGTCTGGGTGGCATGGGTGGAGCACAACCGCTGGCGGCGACTCTGGCAGGGGCATGTTCATTAAATATTGAGTGTCAGCAAAGTAGCATCGACTTCCGTCTGCGTACCCGTTATGTCGATAAACAGGCGAAAGATCTCGATGATGCACTGGCGCTGATTAAATACCACACCGAGCGCAAAGACGCCGTTTCTATCGCGCTACTGGGCAATGCGGCAGAAATTGTTCCTGAACTGGTGAAACGTGCACGTCAGGGGGCGATCAAACCGGATCTGGTCACTGACCAGACGTCTGCCCACGATCTGATTAACGGCTATTTGCCGATGGGGTGGAGCGTAGAACAATGGCGTGCGGCACAACAAGATCCGCAACAACACGCCAGGCTGCAAAAAGACGCCGCACAAAGTTGTGTGGCGCATGTTCAGGGGATGCTGGACTTCCAGGCGATGGGTATTCCGGTTGTCGACTATGGCAACAATATCCGTCAGGTAGCCTTCAATGAAGGTCTGCAAAATGCCTTTGATTTCCCGGGCTTTGTCCCTGCTTATATTCGCCCAATGTTCTGTGAAGGCAAAGGCCCGTTCCGTTGGGTAGCGCTGTCTGGTGACCCGGAAGATATCTATAAGACTGATGCCAAAATTAAAGAGCTGTTCCCCAATAACGTGCTGACGCACCGCTGGCTGGATATGGCGCGCGAGCGTATTGCTTTCCAGGGCTTGCCTTCACGAATTTGCTGGCTGGGGCTTGGCGAGCGTCACCTGGCGGGGCTGGCATTCAATGAAATGGTACGCAACGGTGAATTAAAAGCGCCGATTGTGATTGGTCGCGATCATCTTGATACCGGCTCTGTCGCCAGCCCGAACCGCGAAACCGAAAGTATGCTCGATGGCAGTGACGCGGTATCTGACTGGCCGTTGCTCAATGGTCTGCTCAACACGGCGGGCGGGGCAACGTGGGTGTCTCTGCATCATGGCGGCGGCGTTGGGATGGGATATTCCCAGCACGCCGGGATGGTCATTGTTGCTGATGGTAGCGAAGAAGCTGAAAAACGCCTGGCGCGTGTGCTGGTTAATGACTGTGCGTCAGGCGTTATGCGTCACGCTGATGCCGGTTATGAAGCCGCTATTGAATGTGCCAAAAATTATGGTCTGAAATTGCCGATGATTCGCTAAATATTAACGCTGTTATTTAATATTTGCGCTAATACAGGCGGAAAGTAATCCGCCTGTATAACAATAATTATCAAAAAATATTCATTACATCGTCGAAAGAAATATCTCTCGACCCTCTTTTGCTGTTTCAAAAAATGACCTCTCATTTTGCAGGAGACTTTTTCATGGAATCAAGCAGCCCTATCCGCAGTAAAAAACCGGTTTTAGAATCAAATACTATTAACGCCGTTCCTGAGTCCGCTCGCCATGGCGCGCCCTCCAGCCAGTTTACTTTGTGGCTAAGTGCTAACTTACAAATTACCGCCGTGGTGGACGGCGCGTTAGCGATTATTTTTGGCTCTGAAGCCATGTCAGCAATTATTGGTTTATTAATCGGTAATATTATCGGCGGCGCGGTTATGGCATTGCACTCGTCACAGGGGGCAAAGCTGGGATTACCACAGATGATCTCCAGTCGTATCCGCTTTGGCGTCAAAGGGGCGGCGCTACCGTTACTGATGGTGATTATTATGTATCTCGGATTTGCCGCGACGGGTACGGTATTATCCGGTCAGGCGATTAACCGGATATTTGGTTTTGAGTCAGCATCGACCGGAATTATTATTTTCGGTATGCTTACCGCGATGATCGCATTGGTCGGTTATAAACTTATTCACGTCGTTGGCCGTGTTGCCGGTGTATTAAGTATTCTGGGTTTTATTTATCTCGCCACCCAACTTAGTGGTCACTACGACGTGGCGGCGGCATTTGGTCAAAAACCTTTTAGTTTTTCTATATTTTTATTAACGATAGCCCTCTCTGCAGGATGGCAACTAACGTTTGCACCATACGCCTCTGATTATTCCCGCTATTTACCGGCTGATACCCCTGCAAAATCTATCTTCTTTGCCACCTTTTTGGGAACCACGCTCGGCGCGCAATGTGCCATGACCTTTGGCGTTCTTGTTGCTGCTTGCGGTGCTAACTTCCTGAAAGATAAGGTCGGTTTTATGGGCGAGTTAGCCGGGCCAACGTTTGCCATTCTGATTTATACGGTGATTGTTTGCGGCAAACTGACGGTTAACTGTTTGAATGCCTACGGCGGCTTTATGTCGATTCTGGCGACCGTCAGTGCCTTTAATAATCGCAGTCAGGTTTCACAGCGTGTTCGCGCTGCTTACGTTGTGGGCTTCGTGCTGTTGTCGATGGTCGTTGCGTTGGCGGCCAGCGCCGATTTCTTAAATAATTTCAAAAACTTTGTTCTGCTGCTGTTGACGGTATTTGTGCCGTGGAGCGCCATCAATCTCATCGACTACTACTTCATCTCACAAGGTAAAACCGATATTCCGGCACTCTATACCCCGGATGGACGCTATGGCGCGTATAACAAAACCGCGTTGGTTTGCTACGGAATTGGTGTGCTGGTGCAGATCCCCTTCCTGAATCAAAAACTGTATCAGGGGCCCATTTCTGTACTGATGGACGGGGCGGATATTTCCTGGATTATCGGTTTGTTAATGACTGCCGTTATCTATTACCCGTGGGCGAAACGCACCACCAGTGTCCCTGCCCAGACTATTTATCCCGAGTCGTAATATGGAACCAATGCTGATATCTGCAATGGATAAGCCCTTGCAACCGTGGCGCAACGGCGGGGGTTTTACGCGACAACTGCTTGCCTGGCCTGATGATGAAAACTGGTTGTTGCGCATCAGTATGGCGAATGTCAGTCAGGACGGTCCTTTTTCGGCGTGGCCAGGCGTGGTACGTGGTCTCGCGATCCTCGATGGGGAAGGGGTGAAACTGACGTTTGTCGATTCGATCATCAACCTGCAACGTCACGATCCCGCCTTAATTTTCCCAGGTGAAGCGATGCCGGATTGCCAGTTGCTGGGCGGGACTGTTCGCGATCTCAATGTCATGGCGCGGGAAGCTGATGTGGGGATGTTGCGGGTGCAAAGTGCCGTTGACTGGCTCCCTCCGTCACTCGCGCAAGCGGGGCTGTTCACGTTGTGTGACGGGGAGTGGATAAGCGGTAAGAAGAGGACGTTTGTATCTACGAATACGCTGTTATGGCTGGCTCAGCCTGATGGCAAGCCCTGGCGTTTCGAACCACAGCAAAAAGTTTCTGCCGATGAACTGGCAGGCTGGTGGCTTTATTATTTACGAGGGGAAAAATCCTTATGAGTGCATTAACCCTCTGGCGAAATACCACGCTGGCGACACTTTCCGCTAACGATTGGGGAGTGATTGAAAATGGTGCATTAATCAGCCGTGGCGACACTATTGTTTGGCTTGGCAAGGCCACGCAGATCCCTCGCGAACTGACGGCTGACATTACAGAGGAACACGACCTGCAGGGTAAGTTGCTGACACCCGGTCTGGTGGATTGCCATACGCATCTGGTGTATGGCGGCCAGCGGGCGAATGAGTTTGAGATGCGGCTGCAAGGCGTGGCTTATGAAGATATCGCCAGAGCGGGCGGCGGGATCTTATCTACCGTCAATGCCACGCGGGCGGCCAGCGAAACACAACTGTTTGAACTGGCGGCGCAGCGACTACAAAACTGGTTGCGTGAAGGCGTCAGTACGCTGGAAATAAAATCCGGTTATGGCTTGACGCTGGAAGATGAAGCGCGCTGTTTGCGCGTCATTCGCCGCTTACAGGAATCTACCGGGTTACGTATTCAGTCTACTTTTCTTGGGGCGCACAGTTTACCGCCAGAGTTTGCCGGACGCAGTGATGATTACATTACAGCACTTTGCGACTGGATGGGCGTCCTGCATGGACAGGGGCTGATTGATGCAGTTGATGCTTTTTGTGAAAACATCGCCTTTAGCCCAGACCAGGTACGGCGCGTTTTCAGTAAAGCGCAACACTATGGAGTGCCGGTAAAACTCCATGCCGAACAGCTTTCTGACCAGCAAGGTGCGGCGCTGGCGGCGGCGTTTTCTGCACTCTCCTGCGATCATCTGGAATACCTTAGCGAATCGGGGATCGTTGCCATGAAAGCGGCCGGAACGGTGGCGGTTCTGCTCCCCGGGGCCTATTACTTCCTGCGCGAAACCCATCTACCGCCGATTGCCGCTTTGCGGGCAGCGGGCGTGCCAATTGCCATCTCCACGGACCATAACCCCGGAACGTCTCCCAATATGTCATTGCCATTGATGATCAATATGGCCTGTACGCTGTTCCGCATGACACCGCTGGAAGCCGTTCAGGGCGTTACGCGTAATGCGGCAAAGGCACTTGGACTTATTGATCGGGGGGAACTTGCGCCGGGGTTACGGGCGGATATGGCGGTCTGGGATCTAAATCATCCACGTGAACTGGCCTATTGGTTTGGGCACCAGCCTTGTCAGGGGCTGATTGTCGGTGGAAAAAGGAGTTGGTAATGAAGCAAACATTTTTGCCGTGGAGTGGGCGTGTTGACTCGCAGGAAACCGGCGTCAGCACTCGCTGGCATCAGCATGTGCAACCGTTTAGTGAACAAAGCCTTGGAGGCTGTACGCTGATAGGTTTTGCCGTTGATGACGGCGTACAACGTAACGGTGGGCGAACGGGCGCAGCAGGTGGGCCGGGTGCATTACGCAGCATATTGGGCAATATGCCGGTGCTCAATGAAGACGCTATTTTTGATATGGGCGATGTGCAAAGTGAGGAACAGGCGCTGGAATCCGCACAAAACTGTCTGGCGACAAACGTTGCCACGGTCATTGCGCGTAACAGTTTTCCGCTGGTTCTGGGCGGTGGTCATGAAGTGGCGTGGGGAACATTTCAGGGGATTATGCAGTCGCGCCCTGATATCCAGCGACTGCTGATTATCAACCTTGACGCGCATTTTGATTTACGGATGGCTGAAAAGGCCAATTCAGGTACGCCATTTCGCCAGATGCAGGAGTGGAACACGCAGCATGGCAAACCATTTAGTTATCGCGTGCTGGGAATAAGCCGTTTTGCCAATACTCAGGCGTTATTTGATCGCGCTGATAGCCTCGGCGTGCGTTATTGGCTGGACGAATCTCTGCAATTTGAAAGCGATTTGCATGAGGTTATTAATGCGCTCTCGGCAGATATTCAGGCGTGTGACGCTATTTATTTAACGATTTGTCTCGATGTCCTACCGGGGTATCAGGCTCCCGGCGTTTCTGCGCCATCACCGTTAGGCGTGCCGTTAAATATTACTGAAGCCATTGTGAATTTAATCGCCGGTAGCGAGAAGTTGATTGCTGCGGATATTGCCGAACTTAACCCGGAACTGGATCGCGATAATTTGACTGCGAAAGTTGCCGCTCGCCTGGTGACCAGCATTGTTCGGCGGGGGAAAAAGATAAGACAAATTAAGACGTTGTCGCAGTAACCCGTTGTTAAACTCATCATGATAAGGAAACACAATGAAAGGATTGATACGAAGAGTCACTGTCACCGTTGTGCTCTGGAGCGTTTGCTCCATCGCGATGGCAAAATCAACCATTACGCTGGATGGCGAACATCTCTCTATTGACCAGGCATGGTCAATTGCATTAGGGGATAACGGCGTCAAAATCGCGCCGAAAGCCATGGAGCGCATGGAAAAAAGTTATGATTTGGTGATGACCGCCGCGCATTCTGGAACACCCGTTTACGGTTTAACCGTGGGCGTGGGGCTAAATAAAGATCAGCCCATATTTGATGCCAAAGGAAATTTAACGCCAGAGGTGATTGACGCGTCGAAAAAATTTAATGCTGCCGCGCTGCGCGCCCATTCTGCAGGCGTCGGCTCAATGTTACCGGATTATCTTGCTCGTCTCTCAATGGTATTACGTTTAAATACCATGCTGCATGGGCAAACCGGAGCGCAGCCTTATATTGCCGAACTGTATGCTGAATTTATTAATCGCGGCGTTACACCTTTAATTCCGGCGCGTGGAAGCATTGGCGCAGCAGATATTATGCTCGCATCACACGTTGGCCTGGTGATGATGGGGGAATGGAAAGCGCGGGTTAATGGCGTGGAAATGAGTGGTGGCGATGCGCTGGCGAAAGTGGGGCTTAAACCACTGGTGCCGCAGGGTAAAGATATGCTGGCGATTTTGTCGAACAACAGCGTTGGCACGGCGTATGCGATTGAAGCGGTACGGTCGGCACGCCAGTTGCTGAATGTCAGCCCGGTGGTTTTCGCTATGAGTCTGGAAGCGTTGAATGGTAACGTCGCGCCGGTACTGCCGCAGTCGATCGGCGTGCGTCCTTTCCCGCAGTTGGCTGATTCCGCGAAAGAGATCCGCGATGCGTTAATCGGTTCTTATTTATGGCATAAGGATGACAAACGTGCATTGCAGGATCCGTTATCGTTCAGAACAACGGTGTATACCCTTTCTGAGTCGGTACGTGCGCTACATGACGCAGAAGATATCATTACCGTGCAGATCAACAGTTCTGACGATAACCCGGCAACTGTGCTGAATGCTGATAAGGCGTACCAGGATTCCAGCCAGGTCGCGCAATATTTTGTTAAAGATGGCGCAATCAGCGGCGGGATTTTCCCGACGGCAAACTTCGAATCGTTACCTGTTGCGCTTGCCACCCAGCGTTTGACCGTGGCGTTAGTGCATGTTTCGCATAACAGTATGCGTCGCTCGCTGCACCTGGAAGATGATCACTTTACGGGTTTAACGCGCTTCCTGTCGGCACCCGGTAATAAAGGTCACGGCTTTGGTTCGCTGCATATTCCTTTTGTCGCGCTGCATGCAGAAAATGTTGATCTCGCCAATCCTGTTTCTTTCGATATTCAACCGGTTGCCGGAGGCATTGAAGATACCGGTGCCAATAACGACCATGCAGCCAGAAGACTGAAACAGGTGGTTGATAATTTGAACATTATTTATGGCATTGAATTGATGCATTCCGCGCAGGCAATCGATTTGCGGTTGCAAGCCGATCCACAACTGGCATTAGGTAAATCAACAAAAGCGATGTTTACCGCCTACAGAAAAGTCGTGCCATTTGTCGAGCAGGATCGCATCTTTACTCCGGATATTGCAGCATCGCAAAAATTCTTAGAAGGATATGCGATAAATCAAAAATAAAATCGGTGTTGGTTGTTTATCATAATATCCATAGATATGATAATTATCAGTTTAATAGTTTTTCTTAATATTGATTATAATAATCCGAAGGGCGTTTTGCTTTTCGGATTATTATTGCCTCATTAAGGTAATTGCCATACCGAACGTGCTGGCTTATAAATATCAATCATGATACTTATAAATTATTTATTGCTGCTTTGGTTACCATTACTTAGTAATAAGTAATGTATTTTTGATAGTTTAAACTATTTTTAAGGGACGGCATTATGAGAGGAAAAATACCCAAAACGGAATTGCTGGTGACTTTTGAGGTAGTCGCACGTCATGAAAGTTATACCAGAGCAGCAGAGGAGTTGGCGTTAACCCAAAGTGCAGTATTCAGACAAGTTAGCGCACTGGAAGAGTTTTTACATATATCATTATTTGCGCATTCTAAAAAAAGAATATTCCTTAATGATGCCGGTAAATATTATCTGGGAATTGTTAAAGAAACATTGAATAAACTGGAACGTGACACAAATACAATCATGACCTGGCAACCCACGGTTCAGGTTATTGAGCTTGCTGTCAATCCTACCTTCAGCACGCACTGGTTGATCCCCAATTTACGTGAGTTCAATAAATTGTATCCCGATATTATTGTCAATATCCACTCATTAGCCAATAACGGGGATTTTCTTAATCGGGAATACGATGCTGTCATTATGCGCGAAAATTTTTGCGCCCCCTGGTCGAAGGTAGAATATCTCTTTGAGGAAGAGATTCTGCCAGTATGCAGCGGCAGTTTGCTTTCACTGCCCGATCAAAAGCTGTCCGTTGCAGAACTACTTAGTGAGCTACCTCTTCTGCATCAGAGCACCCGTATTACTGGCTGGGAAGAGTGGTTTGCGCTATCGGGCGTTAGCAGTCCGCTGGTCAATAATGGGCCGCGTTTCGATTTGCTTTCGATGCTGATTGCCGCCGTGCGCTCTAATCTCGGCGTGGCATTGCTGCCGCGGTTCGCTATCCAACACGATTTAGATAGTGGTGATATGGTGATCCCGTGCGATGTGCCCATTCTTACCGGTAATCGCTTCATTATGACGTGGCGGGAAGAGAAGGCTGAATATCCGCACTTGCAGCTCTTTCGTGAGTGGTTGCTGGCAAAATCGGTGGTGCCGGAGGAGATGTAAACCTACGCCTGGCGAAATGCCAGGCGCAGATATTAACCGTCGAGACCTGGTTGTGCCTGACGGGGCAATTTTGCAGTGAGGCGTTCACCTCTTCAGTATCCAGAAAATGGTAAGCCAGCATAAAGATCAGCTCACCCAGCACGACTAAAGCGTAACATTCACTTTCATTAATGCCCCGCAGGGCAACTGGCACAGCGGTGTTGCTGCTCAAACTGGCTAAAGAAATTATTGCCTTTATCATCCACCAGAATGAATGCGGGCAGATTTTCAACTTCCATCATCCACACGGCTTCCATGCCCAGCTCCGGGTATTCCAGACAGCGAAGGCTTTTGACATATTCTTGCGCCAGTAACGCCGCCGCACCGCCAATACTTCCCAGATTAAAGCCGCCATGTTTGTGACAGGCATCGGTGACCTGCTGGCTGCGGTTGCCTTTCGACAACATGACCAGACTGCCGCCCGCTGCCTGAAAGGTATCGACATAACCGTCCATTCGACCGCCAGTGGTTGGCCCCAATGAACCGCAGGCCATGTTTTCTGGTGTTTTCGCCGGCCCTGCGTAATAGACAACATGATGTTTCAGGTAATCCGGCATCGGTTCACCGTTATCCAGTCGCTCTTTAATTTTTGCGTGGGCGATATCGCGCGCCACCACGATTGGCCCACTTAACGACACGCGGGTGCCGACTGGTAACGTGGCGAGATCTTGCACCACGTCACGCAATGGACGATTCAGATCGAGATGCACATGATGCGTGCGATTTTCTTCCCGCATTGATACAGGAATATATTGCCCCGGATTATGTTCGAGTTTTTCCAGCCAGATACCGTGTTTGTTAATTTTGGCCTTAATATTGCGATCGGCGGAACAGGAGAGCGCCATGGCAATTGGGCAGGAGCCGCCGTGGCGTGGCAGACGAATAACACGAATATCATGAGCGAAATATTTGCCACCAAACTGAGCACCAATACCAAATTGCTGGCTGGCGTCGAGCAATGTTTTTTCCAGTTCAACATCGCGGAATGCTTGTCCCTGCTCGTTTCCGCTGGTGGGCAGATTATCGTAGTATTTCGTTGAAGCCAGTTTGGCGACTTTTAACGCTTGATCGGCAGAAAGTCCTCCGACGACAAAGGCGATATGGTAGGGCGGACAGGCGGCGGTGCCCAGCGATTTCATTTTTTCAATTAAAAATGCGGTCAGTTTTTCCGGTTGCAGGAGAGATTTTGTTTCCTGATAAAGCGCGGCTTTATTGGCGGAGCCTCCCCCTTTATTAACACACAGAAAATGGTATTCGTCGCCGGGTACGGCGCTGATATCAATCTGCGCCGGGAGATTGGTTTGGGTATTCATCTCGGTATACATATCCAGTGGCGCATTTTGCGAAAAACGCAGATTATTTTCCTGGAAAGTGCTGTAAATACCTTTGCTCAGGGCTTCAGCATCATTGCACCCGGTCCAGATATGTTGTCCCTTGCTGGCAACAATCGTTGCTGTGCCTGTGTCCTGACAGTTGGGTAATATTCCCTTTGCCGAGACCTCTGCATTTCGCAGTAACTGCAAGGCCACGTATTTGTCATTACTGCTGGCTTGCGGATCGTTAAGAATGCTGGCGACCTGTTGCAAATGAGCAGAGCGTAAGAAAAAAGAGGCTTCATAAAATGCCTGTCGGGCAAGCAACGTTAACGCGTCAGGGGCGACTTTTATTACGTCTTCACCGTCTAACTTCGTTACCATAATATGTTGATCGCTAATTAATTTATATTCTGTACCGTCTTTATCTTGCAAAAACGGATCCTGCCAGACGAATGGTTTAGACATGATCTCTTCTCACGTTGTGGTTATTTTTACCGAATGCTAAGACAGGCCATTTTTCCAGCAGGAGCTGGATGTTTATATCACGTTGTCATTCGGTATTTACTTAAGCATTTTTTGTTTAATTACGTGTGATTTTTAGAGGGACGTAGTTCACCCGTTATTTAAGATGTGATAATACCAGCATGCTTCGCAATTTATTTTATTGATATATTTAGATAAATGTACCTGTCATGAATAAATCTGTGCAGGTACATTTATGAGGTTGATAATCTAAACAATATTAATTATTAAATATCAAAATGAATACTTAATAAAGGTGCGTGTTGCTGTGCACCATAAACATCACTATCACCCACATTTCCGGAAATAATATCTCGTGGCATGACGATTTTTACTGCATTAGAAGGATCAAACCAGACAATACGATGAATAAATTCAGGTTCAACATGATATAAGCCAGCCACCAGTTCTGGGGTTAATTGCCCAGATGATTTAACTCGCTCATAGTTTTCTTTCGTTTTAAATAAAATATCTAAAACCAGTTCATAGGGTCCGGCGTTTTTGGAGCGGATCACCTGCGCCAGTGAACGAATTGACTGTTTCATGCCTGAACTCCTTCCGGCGTCACCTGTTCGATGTGGAAATCAAAACGCAGTGCGTCGTTGGCTTCAATCAGGTGATAGATCGAGAACTCATATACCGGCCCAGCCTGTACATCTGAGGGCGAGAACGGGAAGGCGAGGTTACCTGCGGTAGCGATGCGATTTTCATAGCCATAGTGCAGCATGGTTGAACGCACCAGCGAGCAAACGCTATTGGCAATCTCCTGAGTTGGCGCGACGACATCCAGCAGGATCCCCAGTTCGTGTCCGGCAGTTTGCGTGGGTTCATGAGCACCCATGACGCCATTTTTTCCGTACAGGTGGAATGTAATGCGGATGCTGTCATCGTCCAGCGAAAGGTTACTCGCTACGCTTGCTTTCACTTCTTCGATAATTTTGTCGATCCCGGCAATCATAATAGGATCGCGGGTCCCGGCAATGGTCAGGCAGCGGAAGCCAACCCGACGGGCGCCTTCCAGTTTCAGGGCATACGGCGTTTCTTCATGTTTTGAACCGCTGACATACACTTCGCCATCATTGACCGCTTTAAATGTACAGCTCTTCAGATTCAGTACGCCGCCAGGTCCAGGCAGGAAGTACGGATCAGATTTCTCATACAACGTATGCGCGGCGGCGGACGTTTCGGTAAATTTACGCTGTGGATTAAATGTCTTCAGCGTAAAGCCGTTGTCGTCAATGATACCCATTGCACAGTCTGAACCGGAGCCAGGCGTTGCGGCAATGGCCGCGCACTCAAGGATTTTCCCGCAGTGCAGCGCCAGCCCTTCGTCAAACCCCTGCATGATAGGCAGTGCGGCAAAGCAGGCCGGGTCGTAAGCGCGCCCACCCAGAACCACCTGAGCGCCTGCTTTCAGCGCCCGCTGGAAAGGCTCGATCCCCATTTGCGCCACAATGTAGGTACTTTCGTCGATTGCTTCATGGGTTAATGCCGGGACAAAATCCAGAGCCGTGATTTTGCCATTATCCAGCGCTTCGTGGACGAGTGCTTTGTCGACGTCAGCAGGAATCAGCGCCATCGAGAACGAGAGTTTTTCTTCTTGCGCAATTTCATGAATAATTTCACGGCACCACTCCAGATGTGGGGCCGCGCCGGAGCCGCCTGCCGTACCGATTACCACCGGAATGTTGTTCTTCACGCCAGCGGTTATCATGTAACGCAGGTCGCGTTTGACGCCCGCCCGGTCGGTAAAGGCTTTACCCGCCCCCAGGTAATGGGGACCTGGGTCAGATGAACCGGCGTCAACGGCGATCAGATCCGGAGATTCTTCCATCGCCTTATTAAAACTTTCTTCCGGGAAACCATAACCAAGAATGGCTGTTGGCGATAACACTTTGAATTTACGAGCCATCTGTTATCCCTTAGCCTGCAACAGTGCGATAGTACGATTCATTTCGTTGAAGACGATGTTGAGGCCTTCGTCGAACCCCATCCCTGGCTTGACCAGCATACGCATTGGGCGTGCGGCCAGCGCAACGTGCACACAGGTGCGGGCGCTGATCTCTGTTTCGTTGCAGGTGCCGCCCTGGTAGGCTTCCATCCCGTGTTTGTTGCAATACAACACTGCGTCAACGATGTTATGAACACCGCCAAGATCCGGCGTTTTAATTTGCACCATATGACAACTGCCTGCATCGGTGAAATCAACGATATCCTGGTAGGTGTTACACCACTCGTCAGCGACAATTTTCACGCCGGAACCGAGGCGCGTCAGCTCTTTGGTGATGGCGGTTAACAAGCGAATTTGATCAGGTTTATTACCGGCATCGACAGGACCTTCAATGTACAGTGGCAAACCTTGTGCTTCGTCTTCCAGACTGGCGATGTATTGGGCGCAGCGCACCGGATCCATATCGAAGATCAGACCGATAGTGCCGTAAACGTCAATGTGCAGGGTAGGGCGATAGCGTGCGCTGGTGCGTTTGCCCAAAATGCGATCCGCCAGCCAACGGATATATTCGCGTAGTTTTTCACCTTTATAGCCCAGCTTCTCTTCAACGTTATTAATCAATGCATGTGGCAGGACATCGACGCCTTTAAGGATCATTTTATCCACAGCGATGTAACGGTCGTCACCGCTTTGACCAAATAACGGAATGGATTCCGCTACGCAGGGTAATTGCCATTCGGCACAAACGACCTCGGTTTTCAGGCGACCGGTTGCCAGCGCGGTGGCGTCAAGTAATGCCTGCGATAAACCATAACGCACGGCAGTGTGCAGCAGGTTGCCGTCAATACGCAGTTTGTCGAAGAAACGGGCATTCGGCAGGAATGCGTCCACATCGCGGCCTTCCAGCAAAGGTTTGATATGCGTGTTGAGGAACGGAATAAAGTGTTCAGCAAGGAATAGTGGATCGCGGCCACCGGCTCCGGAGTATTGAACAGCAGCACAGTCACCGACGGCGACGGCACCGTTTTCCAGAATCAACTGAACTGAAACGCACTCCCCGGCCTGGCGCACAGCGCTAAAACCGGGCGTTACTGGCTCCCCGGTATAAAAAAAGCCGTCATGACCCGCTCCGTTTTTTATCGCCTGCTGGTCGTCGAAATAGAACGATGAGTAACCAGCGGTGAAAAGGGCCTGTTTTATTTTCATTATGGTCTTCCTATTAATTTGCTGTGGGATACGGCATTGATGTCATCTACAACCATCTGGAATGTCGGTTGGCGTCCTTCAACGCGTGCGCGTTCGGCAACGTAATCGTGGTGGAGGTCAAGAATCTCTTTTGGCAGAGGAACGGCTCCGGCTTCAAGTACGCGGATAGCCCCGGTGTTGTCACGAACCGGAAGAAGTTTGCCCGCGTTGCAGGCGGCTGGCGCAAAGGGTACATCCAGTACACCCGCTTCAAAAGCCAGCACTGTACCGCGCGCGATATCACCATTGCCCAGTTCGAACACTTTATTCAGGACGGCACGAACTTCACTTTTAATCAGCTCAATTTCCAGTTCAACCACAGGGCATGGCGGGAATTTTTGATCGCTGACCATATTGAGCATTTGACGGGAGGCTTTCAGCCCCTGCACGTTGGCGGCGGCGGTAGGTATACCCCATGCTTCATGTGGGCTTTTGGTGATAACTTTAGTTGCGCCCGACATGCCTGCTACCGCCGCGCCCCAGGAGATAATGGCGAACGCTTTCGATTCGTCTTCCGGAAAACCGCCCATCCACTGGTGGAACACCGTACTTAACTCGTAGTCCGTATAACCATTGTTTTGGAAGTATTCGTGCGCGAGTTCACGTAGAGACCGGATCGCCGCAATATCTTGTGTCAGGCAGCCGACCTGGCCATAACCAACAGTGATAGATTTTACGCCTTGTTCCAACGCCAACAGGCCCTCGATAATCGCAACAGAGTGCGAGATAAATGGCGGGATCAGCGTTCCAGTCAGTGGGCCAAATGGTTCGCGGTTGATACGAATGCCATGTTCTTCATACAACCCCATTAAGCGGTCGCAGTACTGCCAGTCGCGGATAGATTTTTCCAGCGTTACACGTTTGGCATACGGAATATTGTAGGAAATGCCGCCGCCTTCATAACTGGTGAAGCCACTGGCCATTGAGATTTCAGCCAGCAGGCGCGCATCTGGCGTGCCGTGGCGGATCTGTAACGGTTTTTGCAGGGTTTCGGTCAGACGGCGGCACGCTGCGACACCGTGGTTAACCACCGGTAAACCGTTCAGTTTAGATGTTCCGGCTTCGATGGACTTCTTAATGCCCACCGCCGCTTCTTCGTAACGATTCAGACGGGTGTAGGCATCAATGGTGCTCGGCAGCAGATCGCACTCTTCTTGTAGTGTTTTCAGTAGTTCAATGTGTTCGTCCATCAGCGCCACGCCAGCGCGCGGCTGGCTAAGTGTTTTACCTTCCAGGTCTGCTTTCAGCAGGGCAAGGGAGAAGCGTTTATGTTCAGGAATGGTTTGTTGGTATTTAACGCCATCTTCGAATTTTTCAACGTCCTTGCCAGTTTCCCAGGTTTTCAGTACCTGTTGCCGCTCGGCCATGAATTCGTCATGGGTTAATTTCTTGTTTCGAAGTTCCATTGGTTGCTGCCTTAATTGTTATAGGGTTAAGCATTGAATACTGGTGAGCGCAGCGGCTTGCGGGTCTACTCTGGCGACGTTTGCCAGCAGTGGAAATAGCCCCTGTGAATCACGGTAATATTCAAATTGAGTCGGTAAGAGAATGCGTTTGCCGTCGTCGTTTAACTCGCGGTACTTCAGCCAGTGATGAATATCAAACTGGCTGGCGCGCGACAGCCATCCACCGGAGCCGATGACTTTGTGCACGGTGGTAAGGTCGCGTCCCATTTGTAAATCAACATTACCGACGCAGGTGCAGACTTCTTTTTTGGTGCCCGCATGACGTTCTGTGGCGTAACCCACGCACAGCCCGGCCAGCACAGCATCGAAATATTTTTCTTCTGTGTTAGCGGGTAAGTATTCGGGATGAGCGGCCAAATGACGAAGGTAATGATAAAAAGCCTCCTGCTGCACGGGTTGCTGAGCAAAGATCATATTGACTAAGTCTTTTGCGTTTTCACCAACCACCGCCGCCGAGACGCGCATCCCCAGATCGCCTTCTACGGTTCGTTTTATGAATGGTTCTGGTACGCCGTGCAAAACGGTATCTGGCGCGAGATGATTAATGCAGGCGGAATAGACGTCGGTGGTTGCGCCGCCCATGTCGAGAAGAATGAACTCTTTCCAGTGACTATTTACATTGCTGATGGCCTTTACCAACTCATAGACCGTCCACGGTGTCGGCATCGGTTCTTCGCCCGTTTCATCAACAATGACATCCAGTCCTTTTCCTTTAACAATACGTTTGAGAAAAATGTCGCAGATGGCCTGACGCGCGGCCAAAGGGGTTGGATGGTCAAGGTCAGGCAGGACGTTATCGACGATAGTCAGCTCTTTATGCCCAAGGATGGCTTGCACTTCATCCTGAATATCCCTGTTTCCGGCATAAATAATGGCGCAGTCGAGTTTTGATTCTGCCAGCACGCGGGCGTTATTCAGTCCGTAACTTTCTTCACCGCCGTCGGTGCCGCCGGTGAACAACAGGATGTCTGGCGGTGTCTCTTCCAGCGCCTGAATATCACGGCGGTTCAGCTTGTAGGCGTAATATTGCGTGATTTTAGCGCCAGCAGAGTGAGCGGTTACTTTCGCAGTTTCCAGGGTGATAGAAGGCACTAACCCCATTGCAGCGACCGCCAGTCCCCCTTTGGCTGAGGAGGAATACTTCAATGCAACCTCACCGCAGTTTAACAGGGGGAGGGCATTATCTACGTTTAACACCTGGTTCAGGCTGGAGAAAAAACCTTCCGCCAGATGGTGCGTGGTGGTTGGAGTCAGAACGTGGTTAACCAACGTTAACGCGTCCCCCTCCCGAGTGAAGAGGGCTGCTTTGGTCCACGTCGATCCAATATCGACAGAGACAATTTGCATCAGATTGCCTCTTCGAGAATGTGTATTTCTACGCCATGACGTTGGTTGATATCGTTGGTCATCAGTTGGCAGACATCTTCTAAGTCATGGCTGGGTGCGAAGACGCGATCAAAACCCATTTCTTTGAATTTGATTTCCACGTCAGCGAAGTCATGTTTACCCACCACCAGGTTACCGCCCACATAAAGCAGAATGTCACCCAGCCCGCGCTCGATGCAGCGCTCACGCATGCCCAGACAGTCGATATCGCCATGACCATAGATAGAGGAAACCACAATCGCGTTAGCGCCAGTTTCAATGGCGGCATCAATATATTCGTCCTGGCTGACCATAACGCCCAGATTAATGACCCTGAAGTCATGGGTGGTAAAAACACGATCCAGAACTTTATTGCCTACTGCATGGCAGTCAGCGCCAATAACGCCAATCACAAGTGTTGCTTTCTTCATGGGTAATCCTTTGTAAGACAGAGAGTAAAATAAGTTACACACGTTGTATTTATGGCCATACATAACGGCACATGCTTAATATCACTGGAGTTTCTTTGCCCAGTCATTAGGATGCAATTGATCTATTTTCAAAATATCTTTCGTAAAATGCTTGTTTATAATGTGTGTTTAAATAGGTGAGAAAATTCAATGCGTTGCGATGCCTTGCGCCATTGATTTTAATTTTTTTTAAATTCTATTGATCTAATATGTTGATATAATTGTGATCAACATCTAATTTGCATTTTGGGCACACTTTTAACCCCTATAAAGGCAATTAAAAAAGTTTGATGTATGTATCCAATACTATTCGCTTCTGGCTTAACGCAGAATTGTAAAAATAATGTTGTAAGTAACAAGTAGTTAATATCCTGCACAGGTTTATGCCATTCGTTGGAGCTAATCAACTTTACGCCATAGGAGTATTTTTTAGAGGCAGGGAAACGTATTGTTCGAAGGAATCTGGAGTTTTATAACACTCACTTACAATCCCACTTCGTTGTTTCGTGTTACTGTTAAATGAATAACAATATTCTATATATAACAGCCTGCGGTAGACTTACTTGCTGAATTACCTGCTATTTTTCTTAATTGTTAATTGCTGAATTAATCGTAGAGGACAAGAGCGGGAAAATACCTATACCCTATAATTTCGCTTAAAAAATTTTCGTCCCGCCTGACTATACCCAATACATCTATCCCTGTAAGTGATTATTACCAGAGAAACAATAAAATAATGGACTCATAGGAATGTGCTCATAAAGACAACAATCGATTAACTTTGATAAAAATATGTTATGTAAAATGGCAACAAATTGGCTACTCTAACTAATTAGTATTATAAAAAGTCGATAAAGCAGCTCTGTTAAATAAAATACTGGTTTTTTATCTATATCTCTCCATTGCGATAATAATTATGCATTTATGGTTTACAATGTGTTAACAATAAAATTACCAACAATCTCTAATTCACACATGATTAACATATCTGATTGATTTTGATATAAATCAATTTTTAATTCTTGAAAAAAATCTGCAAAACACGATAAATTGTCGTAGATCAAATTGGTGAGATGGTGACAATTTCGCTATAAATTGATCACTGTCGAAAAATGCAAATTTGTTCAATAAAAACCTGTTTATTGTAAGGATTTTGCGGCGTAATATAATTGCGGGATCAATTTGGTTTATTCATTAACATGTTTGTAACTTTTTATCATTGTCTTTTCCTCTTTTGATGAAATGGCAACGATAGGGGCGAGCAAATAATTTTGTATTGGGGCATGCGTGTGACCCTTTCTAACGGGGTTCACTCTCGGAGTCTTCATGCGATGAGCAAGGAGTCATGATGTTAGATATAGTCGAACTGTCGCGCTTACAGTTTGCCTTGACCGCGATGTACCACTTCCTTTTTGTGCCACTGACGCTCGGTATGGCGTTCCTGCTGGCCATCATGGAAACGGTCTACGTCCTTTCCGGCAAACAGATTTATAAAGATATGACAAAGTTCTGGGGCAAGTTATTTGGTATCAACTTTGCTCTGGGTGTGGCAACCGGTTTAACCATGGAGTTCCAGTTCGGGACTAACTGGTCTTATTATTCTCACTATGTAGGGGATATCTTCGGTGCGCCGCTGGCAATCGAAGGTCTGATGGCCTTCTTCCTCGAATCCACCTTTGTAGGTCTGTTCTTCTTCGGTTGGGATCGTCTGGGTAAAGTTCAGCATATGTGTGTCACCTGGCTGGTGGCGCTCGGTTCAAACCTGTCTGCACTGTGGATTCTGGTTGCGAACGGCTGGATGCAAAACCCAATCGCGTCCGATTTCAATTTCGAAACTATGCGTATGGAGATGGTGAGCTTCTCCGAGCTGGTGCTTAACCCGGTTGCTCAGGTGAAATTCGTTCACACTGTTGCGTCTGGTTATGTGACTGGCGCGATGTTCATCCTCGGTATCAGCGCATGGTATATGCTGAAAGGCCGTGACTTCGCCTTCGCAAAACGCTCCTTTGCTATCGCTGCAAGCTTCGGTATGGCTGCTGTTCTGTCCGTTATTGTTCTGGGTGATGAATCCGGTTACGAAATGGGTGACGTGCAGAAAACCAAACTGGCTGCTATTGAAGCCGAGTGGGAAACTCAACCTGCGCCTGCTGCCTTTACTCTGTTCGGTATTCCTGATCAGGAAGAGCAGACGAACAAATTTGCAATCCAGATCCCTTATGCGCTGGGTATCATCGCTACACGTTCTGTGGATACGCCGGTTATCGGCCTGAAAGAGCTGATGGTGCAGCACGAAGAACGTATCCGTAACGGGATGAAAGCGTACTCTCTGCTTGAGCAACTGCGTTCTGGTTCTACCGACCAGGCTGTACGCGATCAGTTCAATAGCATGAAGAAAGATCTCGGTTATGGTCTGCTGCTGAAACGCTATACGCCGAATGTGGCGGATGCGACTGAAGCGCAGATTCAACAGGCAACCAAAGACTCTATTCCACGTGTAGCACCGCTGTACTTCGCGTTCCGCATCATGGTGGCGTGTGGCTTCCTGCTGCTGGCAATTATCGCGCTCTCCTTCTGGAGCGTAATCCGCAACCGTATCGGTGAGAAAAAATGGCTGCTGCGCGCCGCGCTGTACGGTATTCCGCTGCCGTGGATCGCTGTAGAAGCGGGCTGGTTTGTTGCCGAATATGGTCGTCAACCGTGGGCTATCGGTGAGGTGCTGCCTACCGCAGTGGCGAACTCGTCGCTGACTGCAGGCGATCTCATCTTCTCTATGGTTCTGATTTGCGGCCTGTATACCCTGTTCCTGGTGGCAGAAATGTTCTTAATGTTCAAGTTTGCACGCCTCGGCCCAAGCAGCCTGAAAACCGGTCGCTATCACTTTGAGCAGTCTTCCACGACTACTCAGCCGGCACGCTAAGACAGGAGTCGTCAAATGATCGATTATGAAGTATTGCGTTTTATCTGGTGGCTGCTGGTTGGCATTCTGCTGATTGGTTTTGCAGTCACTGACGGTTTCGACATGGGGGTGGGCATGCTCACCCGTTTCCTCGGTCGTAACGACACCGAGCGTCGAATTATGATTAACTCCATCGCCCCACATTGGGACGGTAACCAGGTTTGGCTGATCACTGCTGGCGGCGCATTATTTGCTGCCTGGCCGATGGTCTATGCCGCCGCGTTTTCCGGCTTCTATGTCGCGATGATCCTCGTGCTGGCATCTTTGTTCTTCCGTCCGGTCGGTTTTGATTACCGTTCCAAGATTGAAGAAACCCGCTGGCGTAACATGTGGGACTGGGGCATCTTCATTGGTAGCTTCGTTCCGCCGCTGGTGATTGGCGTGGCGTTCGGTAACCTGTTGCAGGGGGTACCGTTCAATGTTGATGAATATCTCCGTCTGTACTACACCGGTAACTTCTTCCAACTGCTCAATCCGTTCGGCCTGCTGGCTGGTGTGGTAAGCGTCGGGATGATCATCACTCAGGGTGCAACCTATCTGCAAATGCGCACCGTTGGTGAACTGCACCTGCGTACCCGTGCAACGGCTCAGGTGGCGGCGCTGGTAACGCTGGTGTGCTTCGCACTGGCTGGCGTATGGGTGATGTACGGTATCGACGGTTATGTTGTGAAGTCGACAATGGACCATTACGCTGCATCTAAC
The DNA here is from genome assembly GCF_000408525.1 of Escherichia sp. KTE96. Lineage (NCBI taxonomy): Bacteria > Pseudomonadati > Pseudomonadota > Gammaproteobacteria > Enterobacterales > Enterobacteriaceae > Escherichia > Escherichia sp. KTE96. Next base: position 1,910,235 of record NZ_KE137149.1, read on the forward strand.
CCGCTGAATAAAGAAGTGGTTCGTGAAGCTGGTGCATGGCTGGTGAACTTCAACAACACGCCAATTCTGTGGGCTATTCCGGCTCTGGGGGTAGTTCTACCACTGCTGACTATCCTGACTGCGCGTATGGATAAAGCCGCGTGGGCGTTTGTGTTCTCTTCTCTGACACTGGCCTGCATCATTCTGACTGCGGGTATTGCAATGTTCCCGTTTGTAATGCCGTCCAGCACCATGATGAATGCAAGTCTGACAATGTGGGATGCAACTTCCAGCCAACTGACGCTTAACGTCATGACCTGGGTTGCGGTGGTTCTGGTGCCGATCATTCTGCTCTACACCGCCTGGTGTTACTGGAAAATGTTCGGACGTATCACCAAAGAAGATATTGAACGTAACACCCACTCTCTGTACTAAGTAAGGAGCTAAAAATGTGGTATTTCGCATGGATTCTGGGAACGCTTCTTGCCTGTTCATTTGGGGTAATTACCGCGCTGGCGCTTGAGCACGTCGAATCAGGCAAAGCCGGTCAAGAAGACAGTTGATGAGTAAGATTATCGCAACCTTGTATGCGGTAATGGACAAGCGCCCTCTGAGGGCGCTTTCCTTCGTGATGGCGCTTCTGTTAGCAGGATGTATGTTTTGGGACCCATCACGTTTTGCCGCGAAGACCAGTGAGCTGGAAATCTGGCATGGATTATTGCTGATGTGGGCCGTCTGCGCAGGCGTTATTCACGGCGTGGGGTTTCGTCCGCAGAAGATTCTTTGGAAAGGGATTTTTTGCCCATTGCTTGCTGATCTTGTTCTCATTGTAGGGCTGATTTTCTTCTTCTTTTAAATCAGAATTCTCTTTAAAAATTTATGGGCCGTTGAGGGTCCATAAATTTTTACGCTCCCTTAACTTACCCTCATTCCCAAACCTCAATCGCACGCGTATAGTAGCAGCGTTTAAAAGTTCTAACTTTTGTTGCATTACCGGGATGTAAAGTGAATACAACGCTGTTTCGATGGCCGGTTCGTGTCTATTATGAAGATACTGATGCCGGTGGTGTGGTGTACCATGCCAGTTACATCGCTTTTTATGAAAGAGCACGCACAGAGATGCTGCGCCACCATCACTTTAGCCAACAGGCACTGATGGCTGAACGTGTTGCCTTCGTGGTGCGTAAAATGACGGTGGAATATTACGCACCTGCACGGCTCGACGATATGCTCGAAATACAGACTGAAATAACATCAATGCGTGGCACCTCTTTGGTTTTCACGCAACGTATTGTCAACGCCGAGAATACTCTGCTGAATGAAGCCGAGGTTCTGATTGTTTGCGTTGACCCACTCAAAATGAAGCCTCGTGCGCTTCCTAAGTCTATTGTCGCGGAGTTTAAGCAGTGACTGACATGAATATCCTTGATTTGTTCCTGAAGGCTAGCCTTCTGGTTAAACTTATCATGTTGATTTTGATTGGTTTTTCAATCGCATCCTGGGCCATTATTATCCAGCGGACCCGTATTCTTAACGCTGCAGCGCGTGAAGCCGAAGCGTTTGAAGATAAATTCTGGTCTGGAATCGAACTTTCTCGCCTCTATCAGGAGAGCCAGGGAAAACGGGATAATCTCACTGGGTCGGAACAAATCTTTTACAGCGGGTTCAAAGAATTTGTGCGCCTGCATCGTGCCAACAGCCATGCGCCGGAAGCAGTGGTGGAAGGGGCTGCACGTGCGATGCGTATCTCTATGAATCGTGAGCTGGAAAATCTGGAAACACACATTCCGTTTCTCGGTACGGTGGGTTCTATCAGCCCGTATATCGGTTTGTTTGGTACAGTCTGGGGGATCATGCACGCTTTTATTGCCCTTGGTGCGGTGAAGCAGGCAACACTGCAAATGGTGGCTCCCGGTATCGCAGAAGCGTTGATTGCCACGGCAATCGGTCTGTTCGCCGCTATTCCGGCGGTTATGGCTTACAACCGTCTTAACCAACGCGTAAACAAACTGGAACTGAATTACGATAACTTTATGGAAGAGTTTACTGCGATTCTGCACCGCCAGGCGTTTACCGTTAGCGAGAGCAACAAGGGGTAAGCCATGGCCAGAGCGCGTGGACGAGGTCGTCGCGATCTCAAGTCCGAAATCAACATCGTACCGTTGCTGGATGTACTGCTGGTGCTGTTGCTGATCTTTATGGCGACAGCACCCATCATTACCCAGAGTGTGGAGGTCGATCTGCCAGACGCTACTGAATCGCAGGCAGTGAGTAGTAACGATAATCCGCCAGTGATAGTTGAAGTATCTGGTATTGGTCAGTACACCGTGGTGGTTGAGAAAGATCGCCTGGAGCGTTTACCTCCAGAGCAGGTGGTGGCAGAAATCTCCAGCCGTTTCAAGGCTAATCCGAAAACGGTCTTTCTGATCGGTGGCGCAAAAGATGTGCCTTACGATGAAATAATTAAAGCGCTGAACTTGTTACACAGTGCGGGTGTTAAATCGGTTGGTTTAATGACACAGCCTATCTAAGCATCTGCGTTTCCCTTGCTTGAAAGAGAGCGGGTAACAGGCGAACAGTTTTTGGGAACCGAGAGTGTCAAAGGCAACCGAACAAAACGACAAGCTCAAACGGGCGATAATTATTTCAGCAGTGCTGCATGTCATCTTATTTGCGGCGCTGATCTGGAGTTCGTTCGATGAGAATATAGAAGCTTCAGCCGGAGGTGGCGGTGGTTCGTCTATCGACGCCGTAATGGTTGATTCAGGTGCGGTAGTTGAGCAGTACAAACGCATGCAAAGCCAGGAGTCAAGCGCGAAGCGTTCCGAAGAGCAGCGCAAGATTAAGGAACAGCAGGCAGCCGAAGAACTCCGTGAAAAGCAAGCGGCTGAACAGGAACGCCTGAAGCAACTTGAGAAAGAGCGGTTAGCTGCTCAGGAACAGAAAAAGCAGGCTGAAGACGCCGCCAAACAGGCTGAGTTAAAGCAGAAGCAAGCGGAAGAAGCGGCAGCGAAAGCTGCGGCAGATGCTAAAGCGAAGGCCGAAGCGGATGCCAAAGCAGCAGCCGAAGCGGCGAAGAAAGCGGCTGCGGATGCGAAGAAAAAAGCGGAAGCAGAAGCTGCCAAAGCCGCAGCCGAAGCGCAGAAGAAAGCTGAGGCTGAAGCCGCCAAAGCTGCTGCGGCACTGAAGAAGAAAGCCGAAGCTGCAGAAGCCGCCGCTGCTGAAGCAAGAAAGAAAGCAGCGGCTGAAGCTGCTGAAAAAGCGAAGGCTGAAGCTGAGAAGAAAGCGGCTGCTGAAAAGGCTGCGGCTGATAAGAAAGCAGCGGCAGAGAAAGCTGCGGCTGATAAGAAAGCAGCGGCAGAGAAAGCTGCAGCTGATAAGAAAGCAGCAGCAGAGAAAGCCGCAGCCGAGAAGAAAGCAGCAGCGGCAAAAGCGGCTGCTGAAAAAGCCGCTGCAGCTAAAGCGGCCGCAGAGGCAGATGATATCTTCGGTGAGCTAAGCTCTGGTAAGAATGCACCGAAAACCGGTGGTGGGGCGAAAGGGAACAATGCTTCGCCTGCCGGGAGTGGTAATACTAAAAACAATGGCGCATCAGGTGCAGATATCAATAACTATGCCGGGCAGATTAAATCTGCTATCGAAAGTAAGTTTTATGATGCATCGTCTTATGCAGGCAAAACCTGTACGCTGCGCATAAAACTGGCACCAGATGGCATGTTACTGGATATCAAACCTGAAGGTGGCGATCCCGCACTTTGTCAGGCTGCACTGGCAGCAGCTAAACTTGCGAAGATCCCGAAACCACCAAGCCAGGCAGTATATGAAGTGTTCAAAAACGCACCATTGGACTTCAAGCCGTAATCGCGATGTTGGCCGTCACGGCGGTTAATATCAGACATCGGTTGTCGCGGGGTTCTGGTAGTTTTGTGTATTTGAGTTTGTTAACATTCTGCTAAATTATCGTGGACTATCTGTCCGGATAAGGGAGATATGATGAAGCAGGCATTACGAGTAGCATTTGGTTTTCTCATACTGTGGGCGTCAGTTCTGCACGCTGAAGTCCGCATTGTGATCGACAGTGGTGTAGATTCCGGTCGTCCTATTGGTGTCGTTCCTTTCCAGTGGGCAGGGCCTGGTGCGGCACCTGAAGATATTGGCGGCATCGTTGCTGCTGACTTGCGTAACAGCGGTAAATTTAACCCGTTAGATCGCGCTCGTCTGCCACAGCAGCCGGGTAGCGCGCAGGAAGTTCAACCCGCAGCATGGTCTGCACTGGGTATTGACGCTGTGGTTGTAGGTCAGGTCACTCCGAACCCGGACGGCTCTTACAATGTTGCTTATCAGCTAGTTGATACCGGTGGTGCTCCGGGTACTGTACTTGCTCAGAACTCATATAAAGTTAACAAGCAATGGCTGCGTTATGCTGGCCATACCGCCAGTGACGAAGTGTTTGAAAAACTGACCGGCATTAAGGGTGCGTTCCGTACTCGTATTGCCTACGTTGTTCAGACCAACGGTGGTCAGTTCCCGTACGAATTGCGCGTATCTGACTACGATGGCTACAACCAGTTTGTGGTTCACCGTTCTCCGCAGCCGCTGATGTCTCCGGCGTGGTCACCAGACGGTTCTAAACTGGCATATGTCACCTTCGAAAGCGGTCGTTCCGCGCTGGTTATCCAGACGCTGGCAAATGGCGCTGTGCGTCAGGTGGCTTCATTCCCGCGTCACAACGGTGCGCCAGCGTTCTCACCGGATGGCAGCAAACTGGCGTTTGCCCTGTCTAAAACGGGTAGCCTGAACCTGTACGTAATGGATTTAGCTTCTGGTCAGATTCGTCAGGTGACTGATGGCCGTAGCAACAACACTGAACCGACCTGGTTCCCGGACAGCCAGAACCTGGCATTTACTTCTGACCAGGCAGGTCGTCCGCAGGTTTATAAAGTGAATATCAACGGCGGTGCGCCACAACGTATTACCTGGGAAGGTTCGCAGAACCAGGATGCGGATGTCAGCAGCGACGGTAAATTTATGGTAATGGTCAGCTCCAATGGTGGGCAGCAGCACATTGCCAAACAAGATCTGGTAACGGGAGGCGTACAAGTTCTGTCGTCAACGTTCCTGGATGAAACGCCAAGTCTGGCACCTAACGGCACTATGGTAATCTACAGCTCTTCTCAGGGGATGGGATCCGTGCTGAATTTGGTTTCTACAGATGGGCGTTTCAAAGCGCGTCTTCCGGCAACTGATGGACAGGTCAAATCCCCTGCCTGGTCGCCGTATCTGTGATAATAATTAATTGAATAGTAAAGGAATCATTGAAATGCAACTGAACAAAGTGCTGAAAGGGCTGATGATTGCTCTGCCTGTTATGGCAATTGCGGCATGTTCTTCCAACAAGAACGCCAGCAATGACGGCAGCGAAGGCATGCTGGGTGCCGGCACTGGTATGGATGCGAACGGCGGTAACGGCAACATGTCTTCCGAAGAGCAGGCTCGTCTGCAAATGCAACAGCTACAGCAGAATAATATCGTTTACTTCGATCTGGACAAATACGATATCCGTTCTGATTTCGCTCAAATGCTGGATGCACACGCAAACTTCCTGCGTAGCAACCCGTCTTACAAAGTCACCGTAGAAGGTCACGCGGACGAACGTGGTACTCCGGAATACAACATTTCCCTGGGTGAACGTCGTGCGAACGCCGTTAAGATGTACCTGCAGGGTAAAGGTGTTTCTGCTGACCAGATCTCCATCGTTTCTTACGGTAAAGAAAAACCTGCAGTACTGGGCCATGACGAAGCGGCATACTCCAAAAACCGTCGTGCGGTACTGGTTTACTAAGAGAATTGCATGAGCAGTAACTTCAGACATCAACTATTGAGTCTGTCGTTACTGGTTGGTATAGCGGCCCCCTGGGCCGCTTTTGCTCAGGCACCAATCAGTAGTGTCGGCTCAGGCTCGGTCGAAGACCGCGTCACTCAACTTGAGCGTATTTCTAATGCTCACAGTCAGCTTTTAACTCAACTTCAGCAGCAACTCTCCGATAATCAGTCCGATATTGATTCCCTGCGTGGTCAAATTCAGGAAAATCAGTATCAACTAAATCAGGTCGTGGAGCGGCAAAAGCAGATCCTGTTGCAGATCGATAGCCTCAGCAGCGGTGGTGCAGCGACGCAATCTGCCAGCGTTGAGCAAAGCGGGGCGGCGGCAACAACGCCAACGGCTGATGCTGGTACTGCGAGTGCTGGCGCGCCGGTGAAAAGCGGTGATGCAAACACTGATTACAATGCAGCTATTGCACTGGTGCAGGATAAATCCCGCCAGGATGATGCGATGGTGGCATTTCAGAATTTCATCAAAAATTATCCTGATTCAACTTATCTGCCAAACGCCAATTATTGGCTGGGTCAGTTAAACTACAACAAGGGTAAGAAAGATGATGCGGCGTACTATTTTGCTTCGGTAGTGAAAAACTATCCGAAGTCACCGAAGGCTGCAGATGCGATGTTTAAGGTCGGCGTCATCATGCAGGACAAAGGTGACACTGCGAAAGCGAAAGCCGTGTACCAACAGGTTATCAGTAAGTACCCTGGTACTGATGGCGCCAAACAGGCACAAAAACGTCTGAACGCTATGTAATGCATAACACGCGACCAGAAGTCGCATTATTTCTGGTCGTGTCGTGCGAATCATAAGCAGTTGAGTGATCTACATCGAAATTTTTGTTGCGCTCAAATCTGAAATCAGTAATATATGCCGCCGTTGCCACGGGATATCAAACAAACCGAAAGCAACACTAAAGTGGGTCGTTAGCTCAGTTGGTAGAGCAGTTGACTTTTAATCAATTGGTCGCAGGTTCGAATCCTGCACGACCCACCA
>NZ_KE137149.1:1917773-1941744 GCF_000408525.1 Escherichia sp. KTE96
GGGTCGTTAGCTCAGTTGGTAGAGCAGTTGACTTTTAATCAATTGGTCGCAGGTTCGAATCCTGCACGACCCACCAATGTGAAAAGGCACCCTAAAAGTGCCTTTTTGCTATCTTAACATCCCTCGATTTTAATTCGTAAGTTCCCACGCTTGATGAGTGAATAACCTTATGTAGGTCGGATAAGCGCAAAGCGTTGCATCCAATATCACGTACGTAATTCTTGTGACTTTTCCCTGCCATTCGGTTATCTTGTTTAGCATATAAAACAAATGAAATCGGTAATAGCGATATCACGCTTCATATCGGTTTAAATGTTAAGTCTGCAAAACGAGATAGCAAGATGAGCGTGATGTTTGATCCTGAAGCAGCGATTTATCCTTTCCCAGCAAAGCCGACGCCGTTAAGCATTGATGAAAAAGCGTATTACCGCGAGAAAATAAAACACCTGCTGAAAGAACATAATGCGGTTATGGTCGCCCACTACTACACCGACCCTGAAATCCAACAACTGGCGGAGGAAACCGGCGGCTGCATTTCCGATTCGCTGGAAATGGCGCGCTTTGGTGCAAAGCATCCTGCTTCTACGCTGTTAGTTGCTGGGGTGAGATTTATGGGAGAAACCGCCAAAATCCTCAGCCCGGAAAAAACAATTCTGATGCCCACACTTAAGGCCGAATGTTCACTGGATCTCGGGTGCCCCATTGAAGAATTTAACGCATTTTGTGATGCCCATCCCGATCGTACTGTCGTCGTCTACGCTAACACGTCTGCTGCGGTAAAAGCGCGTGCAGATTGGGTGGTGACTTCAAGCATTGCCGTCGAACTTATTGATCATCTGGATAGTTTGGGGGAAAAAATCATCTGGGCACCAGACAAACATTTGGGGCGTTACGTGCAAAAACAGACGGGCGCAGACATCTTATGCTGGCAAGGTGCCTGCATCGTTCATGATGAGTTTAAGACTCAGGCGTTAACCCACTTACAAAAACAATACCCTGACGCTGCCATACTGGTACATCCGGAGTCACCCCAGGCCATTGTCGATATGGCCGATGCGGTCGGTTCCACAAGTCAGTTGATCAATGCTGCGAAAACATTGCCGCATCAACGGCTTATTGTGGCGACGGATCGGGGGATCTTCTACAAAATGCAGCAAGCGGTGCCTGACAAGGAGCTACTGGAAGCGCCAACCGCTGGCGAGGGTGCAACCTGCCGTAGCTGTGCGCATTGCCCGTGGATGGCCATGAATGGCCTCCAGGCCATCGCAGAGGCATTAGAACAGGGAGGAAGCAAACACGAGGTTCATGTTGATGAAAAGCTGCGAGAGAGGGCGCTGGTGCCGCTCAACCGTATGCTGGATTTTGCGGCTACACTACGTGGATAGCTGACAATAAGGCATCATGCTACGCATTGGAGGAAAGATGGATTTTTTTAGCACACAGAACATTCTGGTTCATATACCGATCGGTACTGGCGGTTACGATCTCTCATGGATCGAAGCGGTAGGGACGATCGCTGGGTTACTGTGTATTGGCCTTGCCAGCCTGGAGAAGATCAGCAACTACTTTTTTGGTCTGATCAACGTTACCTTGTTTGGCATTATTTTCTTTCAGATTCAATTGTATGCCAGCTTACTGCTGCAGGTATTTTTCTTTGCCGCTAACATTTATGGCTGGTATGCCTGGTCGCGACAAACCAGTCAGCATGAAGCCGAGTTGAAAATTCGCTGGCTGCCACTGCCGAAGGCATTAACCTGGTTGGTTGTTTGCGTCGTTGCCATTGGTCTGATGACGGTATTTATCAACCCGGTATTTGCGTTCCTGACCCGCGTGGCGGTAATGATTATGCAAGCGTTGGGTCTACAAGTGGCGATGCCAGAATTGCAACCAGACGCCTTCCCATTCTGGGATTCCTGCATGATGGTACTCTCCATCGTGGCAATGATCCTGATGACACGTAAATACGTCGAAAACTGGTTACTGTGGGTCATTATTAACGTGATCAGCGTGGTGATTTTCGCCTTGCAGGGGGTTTATGCCATGTCGCTGGAGTATCTGATCCTGACCTTTATTGCCCTGAACGGCAGCCGGATGTGGATAAACAGCGCACGCGAAAGAGGTTCACGCGCGCTGTCTCATTAATGGTGATGATGTGAATGGCCGGAAACCCCTTGATTAAGGTGGCAATCCGGCCCATGACAAGGCTGATATTCCATCTGAATCGTGGCGTGCTCAATCTGATAGTTGTCCATCAGATAGTGTTGGATCTTGTCCAACAATGCGTCGTGATCGTGTGGCGGGATCACCTGCACATGCAGCGTCATTACTGGCTTCTCGCCCACCATCCACACGTGTACATGATGCACATTGCGCACTTCCGGGATTTCCCGGCACATGCGGCGCTTCAGTTCAGCGATATCCAGCGAAACCGGCGCACCTTCAAGTAATTCATTCACGCTGTCTTTCAATAATCGCCAGGCACTGCGCAGAACCAGAAGTGAAACGAGAATGGAAAGAATAGGGTCAGCAGGCGTCCACCCGATCCAGATAATAATCAACGCCGCGATGATAGCGCCGACAGAACCCAGCAGATCCCCCAGGACATGCAACGCTGCCGCGCGTACATTGAGATTTTTCTCTTCACTGCCACGATGCAGCAACCAGAAAGAAAGCACATTCGCCAGCAATCCAGCCACGGCAATAGTCATCATCATACCGCCTTCAACCGGACGTGGCGTGCGGAAGCGTTCTATCGCCTCCCAGACAATCAAAATAGTAATCACCACCAGGGCGATGGCATTTACAAACGCCGCGAGGGTGGTCAATCGAAGCCAGCCGAAAGTATGGCGAATGGTGGGGGGACGACGGGAAAATTGAACGGCAAGTAGGGCGAAAAGCAGGGCGGCAGTATCGGTCAGCATATGACCCGCATCAGCCAGCAATGCCAGAGAACCGGAAAGAAAGCCGCCAATAACTTCAACCAGCATAAAACCGGCGGTAACGCCGAAAGCATATAACAAGCGACGAGCATTATTATCTTCTGGCAGATGTGCGGAAGTGTGTGAGTGCGCCATGACGAGTCATCCCTTAATTAATCTCACTTAACTTTACGACATCATACTGCTTTTAGAAGGGAAAAATTAAAAGGGAGAGACTCCGCTCTCCCTGTATTGGCTTTATTGCAGGATTACTGTGTTGTACCGTCGGTTTTGGTATCGACATCATTGTTGATGCCATCACCGGTTTGGACTTTTTTATTGATGTCCGGACAGCGACCATCTTTGCACATCGTATTTTTGTGCTCTTCATCTTTGGTCATGCCATCATTATCCATTGATGAACCGTTCGGGTGCAGCATGGTGCCGCCCGAGTTGCTATTAACCCCGCTATTATCGACGTTATTTGGCGCGACATTTTCACGGGCATCTGGGGCAACCTGGCCCGCATCAGCCGCAGCGTTTGCCTGGCCGTTATTAGTTTGTGCGCCGCTATCGGCAGCCAGTGCAGCTCCGCTGGCAAGACTAAGAGTGGCAGTCAGAAATAGAGTGGCCAGTTTTGTCATTTTCATACGATGCTCCTGTTATGGTCGTTATGTCGGATAACCTCTTCCAACAGTGCATTTGCAGGTGATTGTCAGGCAATGGTTTAAGATTTCAGCCAGAAGAATAAATCCAGCAGAGAATCTTGAAAAAATTAATAAACAAAGAAGTTACAGTTAGAAATTGTAGGTGAGATCTCGTTTTTCGCGACAATCTGGCGTTTTTCTTGCTAATTCCAGGATTATTCCGTTCATAGTGTAAAACCCCGTTTACACATTCTGACGGAAGATATAGATTGGAACTATTGCATTCACTAAATTAAGTATGGCAACACTGGAACAGACATGAATTATCAGAACGACGATTTACGCATCAAAGAAATCAAAGAGTTACTTCCGCCTGTCGCACTGCTGGAAAAATTCCCCGCTACCGAAAATGCCGCGAATACGGTTGCCCATGCCCGTAAAGCGATCCACAAGATCCTGAAAGGTAATGATGATCGCCTGTTAGTGGTGATTGGCCCTTGTTCAATTCATGATCCTGTAGCCGCTAAAGAGTATGCAACCCGCTTGCTGGCGCTGCGTGAAGAGCTGAAAGACGAGCTGGAAATCGTCATGCGTGTCTATTTTGAAAAGCCGCGTACGACAGTGGGTTGGAAAGGGTTGATCAACGATCCGCATATGGATAACAGTTTCCAGATCAACGACGGTTTGCGCATTGCTCGTAAATTGCTGCTCGACATTAACGATAGTGGCCTGCCAGCAGCAGGTGAGTTTCTCGATATGATCACCCCGCAGTATCTGGCCGACCTGATGAGTTGGGGCGCAATTGGCGCACGTACAACCGAATCGCAGGTTCACCGTGAACTGGCGTCTGGTCTTTCTTGCCCGGTAGGATTCAAAAATGGCACCGATGGCACGATTAAAGTGGCTATTGATGCCATTAATGCTGCTGGTGCGCCACACTGCTTCCTGTCAGTGACCAAATGGGGTCATTCGGCAATTGTGAATACCAGCGGTAACGGCGATTGCCATATCATTCTGCGCGGCGGTAAAGAGCCTAACTACAGTGCGAAACACGTTGCTGAAGTGAAAGAAGGGCTGAAAAAAGCGGGTTTACCGGCGCAGGTGATGATTGATTTCAGCCATGCAAATTCGTCCAAACAATTCAAAAAGCAGATGGAAGTTTGCGCTGACGTTTGCCAGCAGATTGCCGGTGGTGAAAATGCCATTATTGGCGTGATGGTGGAAAGTCACCTGGTTGAAGGGAACCAGAGTCTGGAAAGCGGTGAGCCGCTGGCCTATGGCAAGAGCATCACCGATGCCTGCATTGGCTGGGAAGATACCGACTCTCTGTTACGTCAACTGGCGAACGCCGTAAAAGCACGTCGCGGATAAGGTTTATAGTCCCGACCTGCGAATCGCCATGACTGTACGTTTGTAGGCCTGATAAGACGCGTAGCGTCGCATCAGGCAATGTGCTCCGTTGTTAGTTACGTACGCCTTGTGCAAAAACAAAAAAAGCCGACTCACTTGCAGTCGGCTTTCTCATTTTTTCAACGGATTACGCTTACTTTGCTTTACCCTGGTTCGCAACGGCCGCTGCTTTCGCCGCGATCTCGTCAGCATTACCCAGGTAATAACGTTTCAGAGGTTTGAAGTTTTCGTCAAACTCATACACCAGCGGTACGCCAGTCGGGATATTCAGCTCAAGGATCTCTTCTTCACTCATGTTATCGAGATATTTCACCAGCGCACGCAGGGAGTTACCATGTGCCGCGATGATCACGCGCTCACCGCTCTTCATGCGTGGCAGAATGGTTTCATTCCAGTAAGGGATCACGCGGTCAATGGTCAGCGCCAGGCTTTCCGTCAGCGGCAGCTCTTTTTCGCTCAGTTTAGCGTAACGCGGATCGTGGCCCGGATAACGCTCATCATCTTTAGTCAGTTCCGGCGGAGTTACCGCAAAACCACGACGCCACTGTTTCACCTGCTCGTCGCCATATTTTTCAGCGGTTTCCGCTTTGTTCAGACCCTGCAACGCACCGTAGTGACGTTCGTTCAATTTCCAGGATTTCTCAACGGGCAGCCATGCCTGATCCAGTTCGTCCAGCACATTCCACAGAGTATGGATAGCGCGCTTCAGCACAGAGGTGTAAGCAAAGTCAAAGCTGTAACCTTCCTCTTTCAGCAGCTTGCCTGCTGCTTTTGCTTCGCTTACGCCTTTCTCAGACAGATCCACGTCGTACCAACCGGTGAAACGGTTTTCTTTATTCCACTGGCTTTCGCCATGACGAACCAGAACCAGCTTAGTTACAGCCATATACTTACTCCTCAAATCATTATTTAATGATAATAATTCTCATTATATTGCCGTGGGATAACAACAGCAATGCTTACGCATAACCATAGCGAAAATAGTGTCGCAGTGTAAGGTTGTTGTGAATATTGAGTTGCAAATATGTCTTCATTTGCTGGCAAGATGAACGATACGATGAGAAAGCCCTCATATTGAGGGCTTGAAGTCACTGTGCAATAAACTGATATTCCGTCAGGTTGGAATACTCTTCGCCTGGGCGTAAGAAACAGTCCGGCTGTGGCCATTCAGGATGGTTCGGGCTGTCCGGCAAAAACTCGCTTTCCAGCGCCAGACCTTGCCAGTCGGCGTAAGGTTCTGTTCCCCGTGAGGGTGTGCCACCAAGGAAGTTGCCGGAGTAAAATTGCAAAGCCGGAGCGGTGGTGTAGACCTTAAGCTGCAATTTCTCATCTGCTGACCAGACATGCGCTGCCACTTTCTTGCCATCGCCTTTGGCCTGCAACAAGAACGCGTGATCGTAACCTTTCACTTTGCGCTGATCTTCGTCGGCAAGAAACTCACTGGCGATGATTTTGGCGCTGCGGAAATCAAAAGACGTACCGGCAACAGATTTCAGTCCGTCGTGCGGAATACCGCTTTCATCTACCGGCAGATATTCGTCAGCCAGAATCTGCAGCTTGTGATTACGCACGTCAGACTGTTCACCGTCGAGGTTGAAATAGACGTGGTTAGTCATATTCACCGGGCAAGGTTTATCAACCGTGGCGCGATAGGTGATAGAGATACGGTTATCATCGGTCAGACGATACTGCACCGTCGCGCCGAGATTACCCGGAAAGCCCTGATCGCCATCTTCTGAAGTCAGGGCAAACAGCACCTGACGATCGTTCTGATTTACAATCTGCCAGCGACGTTTATCGAATCCTTCCGGGCCGCCGTGTAGCTGGTTGACACCCTGACTTGGCAACAGCGTGACAGTTTCGTCGTCAAAGGTATAACGGCTATTGGCGATACGGTTGGCATAGCGACCAATAGAGGCCCCCAGAAATGCGGCCTGATCCTGATAGCATTCCGGGCTGGCACAGCCGAGCAGCGCCTCGCGGACGCTGCCATCGGAAAGCGGAATACGGGCGGAAAGTAAAGTTGCACCCCAGTCCATCAGCGTGACTACCATCCCTGCGTTGTTACGCAAAGTTAACAGTCGGTACGGCTGACCATCGGGTGCCAGTGCGGGAGTTTCATTCAGCACTGTCCTGCTCCTTGTGATGGTTTACACACGTAAAAAGTCTCTTTAATGCCTGTTTTTGCTTCATATTGTTCAGCAACAGCGTGCTGTACTGCAGGCACCAGTTCTTCCGGGATCAGCGCAACAATACAGCCGCCAAACCCACCACCGGTCATGCGCACGCCCCCTTTGTCGCCAATCACTGCTTTTACGATTTCTACCAGGGTGTCAATTTGCGGTACGGTGATTTCGAAATCATCGCGCATAGAGGCATGAGACTCCGCCATCAACTCACCCATACGTTTCAGGTCGCCTTGCTCCAGCGCGTTGGCAGCTTCAACGGTACGGGCGTTTTCGGTCAGAACGTGACGCACGCGTTTTGCGACGATCGGATCCAGTTCATGCGCTACGGCGTTGAACTCTTCAATGGTGACATCGCGCAGGGCTGGCTGTTGGAAGAAACGCGCACCGGTTTCACACTGTTCACGGCGGGTGTTGTATTCGCTGCCGACCAGAGTGCGTTTGAAGTTACTGTTGATAATCACCACCGCCACACCTTTCGGCATGGAAACAGCTTTAGTCCCCAGTGAGCGGCAGTCGAGCAATAATGCATGATCTTTCTTGCCCAGAGCGGAAATCAACTGATCCATGATCCCGCAGTTACAGCCCACAAACTGGTTTTCAGCTTCCTGACCGTTAAGCGCGATTTGTGCGCCGTCCAGCGGCAGATGGTAAAGCTGTTGCAATACAGTACCGACTGCGACTTCCAGCGAAGCGGAAGAACTTAACCCGGCACCCTGCGGCACGTTGCCGCTGATCACCATGTCCACGCCACCAAAGCTGTTATTGCGCAGTTGCAGATGTTTCACCACGCCACGGACATAGTTGGCCCATTGGTAGCTGTCATGCGCGACAATGGGCGCATCAAGGGAAAACTCGTCAATCTGATTTTCATAATCGGCAGCCATAACGCGTACTTTGCGATCATCACGCGGCGCACAGCTAATTACCGTTTGATAATCAATCGCGCAGGGCAGAACAAAACCATCGTTGTAGTCGGTGTGTTCGCCAATTAGATTCACGCGGCCAGGCGCCTGAATGGTATGAGTGGCAGGGTAGCCAAATGCGTTGGCAAACAGAGATTGTGTTTTTTCTTTCAGACTCATTTCTTACACTCCGGATTCGCGAAAATGGATATCGCTGACTGCACGCAAACGCTCTGCTGCCTGTTCTGCTGTCAGGTCTCGCTGGGTTTCTGCCAGCATTTCATAACCGACCATAAATTTACGCACGGTGGCAGAGCGTAACAGAGGTGGATAAAAGTGCGCGTGCAACTGCCAGTGTTGGTTCTCTTCGCCATTAAACGGCGCACCGTGCCAGCCCATCGAGTAAGGGAAGGAGCACTGGAAAAGATTGTCATAACGACTGGTCAGCTTTTTCAACGCCAGTGCCAGATCGCTGCGCTGGGCGTCGGTCAAATCGGTGATCCGCAGAACATGGGCTTTGGGCAGCAGCAACGTTTCGAACGGCCAGGCAGCCCAGTAAGGCACCACGGCTAACCAGTGTTCGGTTTCAACAACGGTACGGCTACCATCAGCCAGTTCACGCTGGACATAATCCACCAGCATGGGGGATTTCTGTTGGGCGAAATATTCTTTTTGCAGGCGGTCTTCGCGCTCAGCTTCGTTAGGCAGGAAGCTATTTGCCCAAATCTGTCCGTGCGGATGCGGGTTCGAGCAGCCCATTGCCGCCCCTTTGTTTTCAAACACCTGCACCCACGGGTACGTTTTTCCCAGCTCTGCGGTTTGTTCCTGCCAGGTTTTGACGATTTCCGTCAACGCGGCAACGCTTAACTCTGGCAGCGTTTTACTGTGATCCGGTGAAAAGCAGATCACCCTGCTGGTGCCACGTGCGCTCTGGCAACGCATCAGAGGATCGTTGCTTTCTGGTGCATCTGGCGTGTCAGACATCAATGCCGCAAAGTCATTGGTGAAAACGTAAGTCCCGGTGTAATCGGGGTTTTTATCGCCTGTAACCCGCACATTACCTGCGCAGAGGAAGCAATCAGGATCGTGCGCAGGCAACACCTGTTTAGCTGGCGTTTCCTGCGCCCCCTGCCAGGGGCGCTTTGCGCGATGCGGTGAAACCAGAATCCATTGCCCGGTGAGCGGGTTATAGCGGCGATGTGGATGATCAACGGGATTAAATTGCGTCATGGTCGTTCCTTAATCGGGATATCCCTGTGGATGGCGTGACTGCCAGTGCCAGGTGTCCTGCGCCATTTCATCGAGTGTGCGCGTTACGCGCCAGTTCAGTTCGCGGTCGGCTTTGCTGGCATCCGCCCAGTAGGCCGGGAGGTCGCCCGCACGGCGCGGTGCAAAATGATAGTTAACCGGCTTGCCGCAGGCTTTACTGAAGGCATTAACCACGTCCAGCACGCTGCTGCCTACGCCTGCACCGAGGTTGTAGATGTGTACGCCTGGCTTGTTCGCCAGTTTTTCCATCGCCACGACGTGACCGTCCGCCAGATCCATTACGTGGATGTAATCGCGAACACCAGTGCCATCTTCGGTCGGATAATCGTTACCAAAAATAGCCAGAGAGTCGCGACGGCCTACAGCAACCTGGGCGATATATGGCATCAGGTTATTCGGAATACCTTGCGGATCTTCGCCCATATCGCCCGACGGATGCGCACCAACCGGGTTGAAGTAGCGCAGCAGAGCAATGCTCCAGTCCGGCTGGGCTTTTTGCAGGTCGGTAAGGATCTGTTCCACCATCAGCTTGCTTTTGCCGTAAGGGCTTTGCGGTGTGCCGGTCGGGAAGCTCTCAACGTAAGGAATTTTGGGTTGATCGCCATAGACGGTGGCGGAGGAGCTGAAGATAAAGTTTTTGACGTTCGCGGCGCGCATGGCGCTAATCAGACGCAGGGTGCCATTGACGTTGTTATCGTAATATTCCAGCGGTTTTTGTACCGACTCGCCAACGGCTTTCAGCCCGGCGAAGTGGATCACGGTATCGATAGCGTGATCGTGCAGGATCTCGGTCATCAACGCTTCGTTGCGAATATCGCCTTCAATAAATGTCGGATGTTTGCCGCCTAAACGCTCGATAACAGGCAGTACACTGCGCTTACTGTTACAGAGGTTATCAAGAATGATGACATCATGACCGTTTTGCAGTAATTGCACACAGGTATGACTTCCAATGTAACCGCTACCACCGGTAACCAGAACTCTCATAATTCGCTCCATCAGGCTTATGGTATGAAATAACCATAGCATAACAAAGATGCGAAAAGTGTGACATGGAATAAATTAGTGGAATCGTTTACACAAGAATTTAGCCATCTTTTATGTGCGATTAAGCGATTATAAAACAGAGAGTTGGTGAATGATTGCGTCTTTTATCTGAAAAAAGAGGTGTTTTCATGCCTGGATGTGTCTAACCGTAGGCCGGATTAGGCGTTTACGCCGCATCCGGCACAGTCAGCATTACAGACTTAGCTTATTTTTGTCAGCGCATAGCGATAGAGGTCGCCATCCGGCACGAACTCCAGCCGATGGGTAATACAGGCTGGTGCATCTTCAGCGTGGTGCGAAACAAACAACAACTGCGTTTCACCTTCGCTAATCAGTATATCCACAAAACGGCGGATAAGCTGGCGATTCAGCGGGTCAAGCCCTTGTAAAGGTTCATCGAGAATAAGCAATGTAGGATGCTTCACCAACGCCCGCACGATTAACGCCAGACGCTGCTGTCCCCAGGAAAGACTATGGAAGGGCGCGTCAGCGGTGCGTTTATCAATGCCGAGAATATCCAGCCACTGTTGCACCAGTTTTTTCTGGCGATCTGAAACGGCCTGATAAATGCCAATGGAATCAAAATAACCAGAAAGGATCACGTTGCGCACGGTAGTACTGACGCGGTAATCCAGATGCAAACTACTGCTGACGTAACCGATATGCTTTTTGATATCCCAGATGGTTTCACCGCTGCCGCGACGCCGTCCGAAAAGCGTCAAATCGTTGCTGTAACCTTGCGGATGATCGCCAGTAATCAGGCTTAATAACGTCGATTTTCCCGCGCCATTTGGCCCGACAATTTGCCAGTGTTCACCAGGATTCACCTGCCAGCTAAGGTTGTTAAGAATAGGGCGATCGTTATAAGAAACCACGCCGTTGTTTAGTACAATTCGTGGTTCGCTGGCGGGTAAGGTGTGACGTGCTGAAGGCTCATCCGGCTCTGGTAGATGCACGCCATCAAGCCGCTCACTGTGTGCCAGTTGGGCGACGAGAGCCTGCCGGAGCAGTTCCTCTTTAGCGCCAGCTTCCGTTAATGTGCAATCCGCCAGCACACCGGCAAACTGGACAAATTCCGGGATCTCATCGAAGCGATTGAGTACCAATACCAGAGTAATCCCTGACTGATGTAACGAAGCGAGTAGTTCTGCCAGTTGCTGACGTGAGGCAACATCAAGACCATCGAACGGTTCATCTAAAATCAGCAAGTCAGGCTCCGACATCAGCGCCTGACACAAAAGGGTTTTGCGCGTTTCGCCAGTAGAAAGATATTTAAAACGTCGGTCGAGGAGAGCGGTAATGCTGAACTGTTGCGCCAGTTGAGCGCAACGCTGAGTATCCTTAACTTCATCCTGAATGATCTCTGCCGTGGTGCGCCCGGTGTCATCTTCGCCAGGGCTGAGCATATCGGTGTTATTACGCAGCCATTCATCGCTGACGAGCTTTTGCAATTGCTCGAAGGAGAGACGAGTGATGTGGGAAAACTGGCTTTGCCGTTCGCCTTTCAATAGCGGAAGTTCACCTGCCAGCGCGCGAGCCAGCGCCGACTTCCCGCTACCGTTAGAACCGACAAACGCCCAACTATCACCCGCGTTTAAATTTAGCTGATGCAATTGCAGCGTTTTTGTGTCGCTAAGACGAAACGTGCCTTGCAAAATTTGCAACGATGACATTTTGTATCCCATTTTGTGCAGCGATTACTGACAGGGATACGTGTTTCATAACAAATTGTCAACACGCTTAACACAGCGTGGCGATAATCACACTGTCGGCGTTAAAGTAAGCCGTGACATTTTGCCCTTGCTTAAGAGATGCGGCTTCATTTACCGGCACCGTGGCGCACAGGGTTTGCCCGTCTGGTAACGCCATTAATACTTCGCACTGTTCCGCGCCGCGCTCAATATGACTAATAATACCCGGTAATTGGTTGTCGGCACCCTGGGCCACCGTGTCATCCTGGGTAATGTTCACCCACGGCGCTTTCAGCAGAATCAACACTTCTTTGCCTTCATCCAGCCCCAGACGCGCGCCACTTTGCGCGGTAATTGCGACTTTTAACCGTGTTTTGCCGTCGGCCAGTAAGACATCAACATGCTGTTGAACGTCATCATGATCGCGTGCGGTGATGGTGCCGAACCATTGGTTACGGGCGCTGGTTTGCAGTGAGAAACGTGAGATAGCTGCCAGCAGGCTGTTCAGCGGCAGGGCGTCATCGTCACTTAACACATCAAAGGCTTTTTGCTGGATCTGGGCGAGAAGATCGTAAAGCTGAATCAGCCGCTGACCATAGCGGGTCAGTACCGCACCGCCGCCGCCTTTTCCACCCGTTGCACGCTCAACCAGCGTATGCTCACTTAACTGATTCATCTCGTTAATGGCATCCCAGGCGCTTTTATAGCTGATACCGGCATCTTTTGCCCCCTGGCTGATGGAACCGGAAAGCGCGATGTGCTTTAGTAGCGAAATGCGGCGTGGGTCGGCAAAGAGCTTTTGTTGAAGCTTAAGAGTGAGAAGGATTTCGGCCTGCATAACAATGTCCTGGCAAAAGTCTTATTGTGACGGAAAATGAGCGCCACGCAAAGCTGACCGCACAAAAGGGGAGTGCTTTTCTGTACTTAGCGGTTAGAATAATGACAGGACTATATCTGGAGTTGACCATGTTAGAGTTATTAAAAAGTCTGGTATTCGCCGTAATCATGGTACCTGTTGTGATGGCCATCATCCTGGGTCTGATTTACGGTCTTGGTGAAGTATTCAACATCTTTTCTGGTGTTGGTAAAAAAGACCAGCCCGGACAAAATCATTGATTCCATGAATGCCCGCTCAGTCGGGCATTTTCTTTTTCCTCAACTTCCTGCTTTTCCTGCCGATATTTTTTCTAACTACCTCTCAAAGGTTAACAATAACTGCTGGGAAAATTCTGAACTTGCCGTTATATTGACGCCTACATAACGTTAAATAAAGGGGTTACAAATGGCTCGTAAATGGTTAAACCTGTTTGCCGGGGCGGCGCTCTCTTTCACCGTTGCTGGCAACGCGTTGGCGGATGAAGGGAAAATCACGGTTTTTGCTGCAGCATCACTGACCAACGCGATGCAGGATATCGCCACACAGTATAAAAAAGAGAAGGGCGTGGATGTCGTTTCTTCTTTTGCCTCTTCTTCTACCTTAGCTCGTCAGATTGAAGCTGGCGCACCAGCGGATCTGTTTATTTCTGCCGATCAGAAATGGATGGATTATGCAATTGATAAAAAAGGGATTGATACCGCCACGCGTCAGACATTGCTCGGCAATAGCCTGGTCGTTGTAGCACCGAAAACCAGCGAGCAGAAAGAGTTCACCATCGATAGCAAAACTAACTGGACCACTTTACTGAATGGCGGTCGCCTGGCTGTTGGTGATCCGGAACATGTTCCGGCTGGCATTTATGCGAAAGAAGCTCTGCAAAAACTGGGCGCATGGGATACCCTCTCCCCGAAACTGGCTCCGGCAGAAGATGTTCGCGGGGCACTGGCGCTGGTTGAACGCAATGAAGCACCGCTGGGCATTGTTTACGGTTCTGACGCGGTTGCCAGCAAAGGGGTAAAAGTGGTTGCTACCTTCCCGGAAGATTCGCATAAAAAAGTGGAATATCCGGTTGCTGTCGTGGAAGGGCATAACAATGCGACAGTGAAAGCATTTTACGATTATCTGAAGGGACCGCAGGCAGCGGAAATCTTTAAACGTTACGGATTTACAACTAAGTAATGATACTGACCGATCCAGAATGGCAGGCAGTTTTATTAAGCCTGAAAGTTTCTTCCCTGGCTGTGCTGTTTAGCCTGCCGTTTGGGATCTTTTTTGCCTGGTTACTGGTGCGCTGCACGTTTCCGGGCAAAGCTCTGCTCGACAGTGTACTGCATCTACCTCTGGTGTTACCGCCAGTGGTCGTCGGTTACTTGCTGTTAGTTTCGATGGGGCGACGCGGATTTATCGGTGAACGTCTGTATGACTGGTTTGGCATTACCTTCGCGTTTAGCTGGCGTGGCGCAGTCCTCGCTGCCGCAGTCATGTCTTTTCCACTGATGGTGCGGGCGATTCGTCTGGCGCTGGAAGGGGTTGATGTCAAACTGGAACAGGCCGCAAGAACGCTGGGGGCCGGGCGTTGGCGCGTTTTCTTTACTATTACCTTACCGCTGACGTTGCCGGGAATTATCGTCGGTACGGTACTGGCTTTCGCACGTTCGCTCGGTGAATTTGGCGCCACCATCACCTTTGTTTCGAACATTCCTGGCGAAACGCGGACCATTCCTTCTGCCATGTATACCCTGATCCAGACTCCTGGCGGCGAAAGCGGCGCGGCAAGACTTTGTATTATCTCTATTGCGCTGGCGATGATCTCCCTGCTGATCTCGGAATGGCTGGCCAGAATCAGTCGTGAACGGGCGGGGCGTTAATCATGCTGGAATTGAATTTTTCCCAGACTTTGGGCAACCATTGCCTGACCATTAATGAAAAGCTGCCAGCTAATGGCATCACCGCTATCTTTGGTGTTTCCGGTGCGGGAAAAACCTCGCTAATTAACGCTATCAGTGGGCTGACTCGTCCGCAAAAAGGGCGAATTGTTCTCAATGGTCGGGTATTAAATGATGCCGAAAAAGGTATCTGCCTGACGCCGGAAAAGCGTCGCGTTGGCTATGTTTTTCAGGATGCGCGGCTGTTTCCGCATTACAAAGTGCGTGGCAATCTGCGCTATGGCATGGCGAAAAGCATGGTCGATCAGTTCGACAAACTGGTGGCGCTTTTAGGTATTGAACCCTTGCTTGACCGCTTACCGGGCAGTCTTTCCGGGGGCGAAAAACAGCGCGTGGCGATTGGTCGGGCCTTGCTGACGGCTCCGGAATTACTGTTACTGGATGAACCGCTGGCGTCGCTGGATATTCCGCGTAAACGCGAACTGTTGCCTTATTTGCAACGTTTGACGCGGGAAATCAACATTCCAATGCTCTATGTCAGCCATTCACTGGATGAGATCCTTCATCTGGCAGACCGGGTTATGGTGCTGGAAAACGGTCAGGTGAAAGCCTTTGGTGCACTGGAAGACGTCTGGGGCAGTAGCGTGATGAATCCGTGGCTGCCGAAAGAGCAACAAAGCAGCATTCTGAAAGTGACGGTACTGGAGCATCACCCGCATTATGCGATGACCGCGCTGGCGCTGGGCGATCAGCATTTGTGGGTTAATAAGCTGGACGAACCGCTGCAAGCCGCGCTACGGATTCGCATTCAGGCATCCGATGTCTCTCTGGTTTTACAACCACCGCAGCAAACCAGCATCCGCAACGTGTTGCGCGCAAAAGTGGTCAACAGTTATGACGATAATGGTCAGGTGGAAGTCGAACTGGAAGTCGGCGGTAAAACGCTGTGGGCGCGTATTAGCCCGTGGGCCAGGGACGAACTGGCAATCAGACCGGGTCTGTGGCTGTACGCGCAAATTAAAAGTGTGTCGATAACTGCCTGATTAAATCAGGTGGCTATAAATGAACTGGGCAATGCTGTCAGTGGTATTGTCACCAATCACAATGTTGGCGCGAGCTTTTACCGCGTCATCAGCATTGCCCATTGCCACACCTGTGCCAGCAGCTTCCAGCATACTGATATCATTAAAGTTATCGCCAAATGCAATCACGTTTTCCATTGACCAGCCTTGTGCTTCAATCCATTTCGTCAGACGTTTGCCTTTACTATTACCGCCGCGCGCAATATCAACCTGATCGTGCCAGGACCATTCACACTCCAACCCCAACTCGTGTTCAACATGTTTACCAAAATGCTGCAATTGCGGCAGATCATCGTGCGTCAGAGCGAATTTCCACACCGCATTAACTTCTTGTGCCGTCTCGGCCAGTGAGGCTACCTGGGTAAAAGTCGGACGTTGTTCCGGTGGCAGTGTCTGTGCCCAGTTAGAGGTACGAATAACATGCCCGGTCGGGTGCTCATAAACCATCGCATCATCCACATACATCAGACCGTGAATGTGGTGTTCATTCAACATCTCAATGAGTTGCAAGGCCTTGTTGACGGGCATTGGGTCAGCTTCCAACACAGTTTTTGCATGATAATCATACAAATAGGTGCCATTACAGCAAATAGCAGGTGTATCCAGCGCCAGTGCCTGATAAAAAGGGTGGATAGCGACGTGATGGCGACCCGTGACGATAATCAATTGATAGCCAGCCTCGCGAGCGCGGGCAAGTGCTTCTATTGATGAAGGAAGTAGGGTCTTTTTCGGGGTCAATAAGGTGCCGTCTAAGTCGAGAGCAATCACGCGTGTGGTCATGGCGTTTTCCAGATTAAGGTTAAGAATTTTCGTCTAAGTGAATGGTACACCGATACCACTATCGGACAAAATTCTGCGCTTTAATTCAGCATTCACCGCCAAAAGCGACTAATTTTAGCTGTTACAGTCAGTTGCTAAATGCAAAGGAGCATTCATGAAGCAAACCGTTTATATCGCCAGCCCTGAGAGTCAGCAAATTCACGTCTGGAACCTGAATCATGAAGGCGCACTGACGCTGACACAGGTTGTTGATGTCCCGGGGCAGGTGCAGCCGATGGTGGTCAGCCCGGATAAGCGTTATCTCTATGTTGGCGTTCGTCCGGAGTTTCGCGTACTGGCGTATCGCATTGCACCAGACGATGGCGCACTGACATTCGCCGCAGAGTCGGCGTTGCCGGGTAGCCCGACCCATATTTCCACCGATCATCAGGGACAATTTGTTTTTGTCGGCTCTTACAACGCAGGCAATGTAAGCGTAACGCGTCTGGAAGATGGCCTGCCAGTGGGCGTGGTCGATGTGGTTGAGGGACTGGACGGCTGCCATTCCGCCAATATTTCGCCGGATAACCGCACGCTGTGGGTTCCGGCATTAAAGCAGGATCGTATTTGCCTGTTTACGGTCAGCGATGACGGTCATCTGGTGGCGCAGGATCCGGCAGAAGTGACTACCGTCGAAGGTGCCGGCCCACGTCATATGGTGTTCCATCCAAACGAACAATATGCTTATTGTGTCAATGAATTAAACAGCTCAGTTGATGTCTGGGAACTGAAAGATCCGCACGGCAATATCGAATGTGTACAGACCCTGGATATGATGCCGGAAAACTTTTCCGACACCCGTTGGGCGGCTGATATTCATATCACTCCGGATGGTCGACATTTATATGCTTGTGACCGTACCGCCAGCCTGATTACCGTCTTCAGCGTCTCGGAAGATGGCAGTGTGTTAAGTAAAGAGGGCTTCCAGCCAACTGAAACCCAGCCGCGCGGCTTTAACGTCGATCACAGCGGCAAGTACCTGATTGCTGCCGGACAAAAATCTCACCACATCTCAGTGTACGAAATTGTCGGTGAGCAGGGGCTGCTGCATGAAAAAGGTCGCTATGCGGTCGGACAGGGGCCAATGTGGGTAGTGGTGAACGCACACTAACCGTTGACTTACCCGGCGCTGAATCTATTGCGCCGGGTGTATTAACTCATCTCCTGTAACGCATGTCTCTGGCGTTCGACGATATTGGTCCACAAATTGTCTTTATCGTCAGTCCACAAATTAATCAGTAAGGCAAAAAAGCGTTCTGCCGCTGGAGAAAGTACGGCATCTTTGCGGCGAATAATCCCCAATGTCCGACGAATAACCGGTTCCACCAGCGGAATACCGATGATAGAAGAATAGGGCGCATGGGGCATTGCCAGACCAGGAAGCGGCGAAATCCCCAACCCCGCCTCAACCAGTCCTAATGACGTCGAAAGATGACGCACTTCGTAAAACCAGTCCAGCTTCCAGGGCTTGTCGGCCAGTTTTTGCTCAATCAGCAGTCGGTTGCCGCTGGAGGAGCGTACACCAATCATTTTGTAACCCGCCAGTTCCTGCCATTCCACTAGCTGCTTTTTGGCTAATGGATGGTCACGCCGACAGGCCAGCACGAACGGCTCGTTGACCAGTGGGGTAAAATCAATGGATGAATTTGTGATGTTGTTCATGTTTATGCCAAAGTCAGACTCGTTACATAGCACCGACTCCATGCAATTATTCGTGCCTTGTTCCAGAATCCGCACTTTAATATTGGGATATAGCTCATTAAATTTGCCGATCGCCAACGGTAAAAAATAGAACACCGCGGTTGGAATACACGCTAATGTCACCATACCTCGATGATGAGCATTCATGCCGCGAATATTAAAAAGAGTTTCATCAAATTTATTTATTAATCCCCGAGCCTCTGGTAGCAGCATTTTTCCCGCTTTTGTTAAAGTAACCTTGCGAGTTGTACGCTCAAAGAGCTGGATATGTAAATCCTCTTCCATCTTTTTTATTCTGCGTGTTAATGCAGGTTGCGTAATATTAAGTAATTTAGCGGCGTTGTTAAATGAACTGGACTCTGCCAGCGTGACAAACGCCTTCATACTTGATAATTCATGCTTCATTACTACTCCGAAAAATGGAACCTGTGCTTTTTAGTAATTTACAGTTAAACAGTTTAACTGCAATTTAATTACTTAAATTAATGAAAAAATGTTATTAATCGTTGAGCTAAAGTCATTAGAGATGCTTTGCCCTTAATGTGACCATATCGCAATAAGTTATGTTTTTAAATTGAGGGCATTATTATGAAAAAAATACCCTGCGTGATGATGCGAGGTGGAACCTCGAGGGGGGCGTTCCTGTTAGCGGAACATTTACCCGAAGATCAAACGCAGCGCGATAAAATATTGATGGCAATTATGGGTTCCGGGAATGATCTGGAAATTGACGGTATCGGCGGCGGTAATCCGCTGACCAGTAAAGTCGCCATTATTAGCCGTTCCAGCGATTCGCGTGCTGATGTCGATTATTTGTTTGCACAGGTAATCGTCCATGAGCAGCGTGTCGATACTACGCCTAACTGCGGCAATATGTTGTCTGGCGTTGGGGCATTCGCGATTGAAAATGGTTTGATCACTGCAACGTCACCGGTTACTCGCGTGCGTATCCGCAACGTCAATACTGACACACTCATCGAAGCTGATGTGCAAACGCCAAATGGTGTCGTCGAGTACGAAGGTAGCGCCAGAATTGACGGCGTGCCAGGAACTGCCGCACCGGTCGCGCTCACTTTCCTGAATGCCGCAGGGACGAAAACTGGAAAAGTTTTCCCGACGGATAAACCGATTGATTATTTTGACGATGTTCCGGTGACCTGTATCGATATGGCCATGCCGGTGGTCATTATTCCTGCTGAATATCTTGGAAAAACAGGCTATGAATTGCCTGTGGAATTAGATGCTGATAAAGCATTATTAGCCCGTGTTGAATCTATCCGTCTGCAAGCCGGTAAAGCAATGGGGTTAGGAGATGTCAGTAATATGGTAATTCCTAAACCCGTGCTTATTTCCCCAGCGCAGAAAGGCGGTGCGATTAATGTACGTTATTTTATGCCGCATTCTTGTCATCGCGCGCTGGCGATAACCGGAGCTATTGCCATATCCAGTAGCTGTGCGCTGGAAGGCACGGTCACCCGGCAAATTGTTCCTTCAGTGGGTTACGGCAATATCAATATTGAACACCCCAGTGGTGCGCTTGACGTTCATTTAAGTAATGAAGGTCAGGATGCCACAACGTTACGTGCATCTGTTATTCGGACGACCAGAAAAATATTTTCCGGTGAAGTTTATCTTCCCTGAAAAATTTCTTTGTCGTGATAAGGACAATCAATAAAGGAATTCTGTATTAATAATACAGAAAGTGCAGGATATTAAATGAATAAAAAATCATTATGGAAGCTAATTCTTATATTAGCGATCCCGTGTATTATTGGCTTTATGCCAGCCCCGGCAGGATTAAGTGAACTGGCGTGGGTGCTTTTTGGTATTTATCTGGCAGCAATTGTAGGGCTGGTCATCAAGCCTTTCCCGGAACCTGTCGTGCTGTTAATTGCGGTTGCTGCCTCGATGGTGGTGGTGGGTAACTTATCTGGTGGAGAGTTCAAAACCACCGCCGTACTAAGTGGATACTCTTCCGGTACAACCTGGCTGGTATTCTCTGCGTTCACCTTAAGCGCCGCGTTTGTTACCACCGGCTTAGGTAAACGTATCGCTTATCTGCTGATTGGTAAAATTGGTAGCACTACCCTGGGACTGGGTTACGTTACCGTATTCCTCGATCTGGTACTGGCTCCGGCAACACCGTCTAACACCGCGCGTGCTGGCGGTATCGTATTGCCGATTATCAACAGCGTGGCGGTGGCTCTGGGTTCTGAACCGGAAAAAAGCCCGCGTCGTGTTGGGCATTACCTGATGATGTCCATTTACATGGTCACCAAAACCACCAGCTATATGTTCTTTACCGCAATGGCGGGGAACATCCTGGCGCTGAAAATGATCAACGACATTCTGCACCTGCAAATTAGCTGGGGTGGGTGGGCGCTGGCTGCCGGTTTGCCTGGCATCATTATGCTGCTGGTCACTCCACTGGTGATTTACACCATGTATCCACCAGAAATCAAAAAAGTGGATAACAAAACCATCGCCAAAGCGGGTCTTTCTGAACTGGGGCCGATGAAAATTCGCGAAAAAATGCTGCTCGGTGTATTTGTGCTGGCGCTGCTGGGATGGATTTTCAGTAAGACTCTTGGGGTTGATGAATCTACCGTGGCTATTGTTGTTATGGCGACCATGCTGCTGCTGGGTATTGTGACCTGGGAAGACGTGGTTAAAAATAAAGGCGGCTGGAATACCTTAATCTGGTACGGCGGTATTATCGGCTTAAGCTCACTATTATCGAAAGTAAAATTCTTTGAATGGTTAGCCGAAGTCTTTAAAAATAATCTGGCATTTGATGGTCACGGTAACGTTGCCTTCTTCGTGATTATTTTCCTTAGCATCATTGTGCGTTATTTCTTCGCTTCCGGTAGTGCCTATATCGTAGCTATGTTACCGGTATTTGCCATGCTGGCGAATGTCTCCGGTGCACCGTTAATGTTAACCGCGTTGGCTCTGCTGTTCTCCAACTCCTACGGCGGCATGGTCACTCACTATGGCGGCGCGGCAGGTCCGGTCATCTTCGGCGTGGGTTACAACGATATTAAATCCTGGTGGTTGGTCGGTGCGGTACTGACGATATTAACTTTCCTGGTACATATCACCCTCGGTGTATGGTGGTGGAATATGCTGATCGGCTGGAACATGCTGTAAATATTCTCAAATATCCCTTCATTATCTTTCTGCGCACTTTACGGTGCGCAGATATCTGGAGTCTCTGATGATCAAGTTGTCTGAAAAAGGCGTGTTTCTCGCCAGTAATAACGAAATAATTGCCGAAGAATATTTCACTGGCGAAATAAAAAAAGAAGAAGCCAAAAAAGGCACGATTTCCTGGTCTATTCTCTCTTCCCATAATACGTCAGGAAATATGGACAAACTTAAAATTAAGTTTGATTCATTGGCCTCACACGATATTACCTTTGTCGGGATTATTCAGACCGCCAAAGCCTCCGGGATGGAGCGTTTTCCGCTGCCGTATGTGCTGACCAATTGCCATAACTCATTGTGTGCAGTGGGTGGCACTATTAATGGCGATGACCATATTTTTGGTTTATCGGCAGCTCAGCGTTATGGCGGTATTTTTGTGCCTCCTCACATTGCGGTAATCCATCAATATATGCGTGAGATGATGGCAGGCGGCGGAAAAATGATCCTCGGGTCAGACAGCCATACCCGCTACGGTGCGTTAGGTACGATGGCGGTTGGTGAAGGCGGCGGCGAGCTGGTTAAGCAACTGCTGAATGACACCTGGGATATCGACTATCCGGGCGTAGTAGCGGTACATCTGACCGGCAAACCAGCCCCCTATGTCGGGCCGCAGGATGTGGCGCTGGCGATTATCGGCGCGGTGTTCAAAAACGGTTATGTCAAAAACAAAGTGATGGAGTTCGTGGGGCCGGGTGTTGCGGCTCTCTCTACCGATTTCCGTAACAGCGTTGACGTGATGACCACTGAAACCACCTGTTTAAGCTCCGTCTGGCAAACTGATGACGAAGTGCATAACTGGCTGGCGCTGCACGGTCGCGGTGAGGATTACAGCCAGCTTAATCCACAGCCAATGGCTTATTACGACGGCTGTATTAGCGTTGATTTAAGCGCCATCAAGCCAATGATTGCGCTGCCATTCCATCCGAGCAACGTCTATGAAATTGACACGCTGAACCAGAATCTGACTGACATTCTGCGTGAGATTGAAATTGAGTCCGAACGCGTAGCGCATGGTAAAGCCAAACTCTCGCTGCTGGATAAAGTGGAAAATGGTCGCCTGAAAGTGCAGCAGGGGATTATTGCGGGTTGCTCTGGCGGTAACTATGAAAACGTCATCGCCGCAGCAAATGCGCTGCGCGGCCAATCTTGTGGCAACAACACTTTCTCGCTGGCGGTTTACCCGTCATCACAGCCGGTGTTTATGGATTTAGCCAAAAAAGGCGTAGTGGCGGATTTGATTGGCGCAGGCGCAATCATCAGAACCGCATTCTGCGGCCCATGTTTTGGCGCGGGTGATACGCCAATCAACAACGGTTTGAGTATTCGCCACACCACGCGTAACTTCCCGAACCGTGAAGGCTCTAAGCCAGCCAATGGCCAAATGTCAGCGGTGGCGTTGATGGACGCTCGTTCTATCGCCGCAACTGCCGCAAACGGTGGGTACTTAACTTCTGCCAGCGAACTCGACTGCTGGGGCAACGTGCCGGAGTACGCCTTCGATGTAACTCCGTATAAAAACCGTGTTTATCAGGGCTTTGTGAAAGGGGCGACTCAGCAACCGCTGATCTACGGGCCGAACATCAAAGACTGGCCAGAATTAGGTGCGCTGACTGACAATATCGTCCTTAAAGTGTGTTCGAAGATCCTCGACGAAGTGACCACTACCGACGAATTGATTCCTTCCGGTGAAACCTCTTCGTATCGTTCAAATCCGATTGGTCTGGCGGAGTTTACTTTGTCACGCCGCGATCCGGGTTATGTCGGCAGAAGTAAAGCCACTGCCGAGCTGGAAAATAAACGTCTGGCGGGGAACATCAGCGAGCTGGCAGAGGTGTTTGCGCGTATTAAGCAGATTGCTGGTCAGGAAAATATTGATCCGCTGCAAACTGAAATTGGCAGCATGGTCTATGCGGTCAAACCAGGCGATGGTTCTGCGCGTGAACAGGCGGCAAGCTGCCAGCGTGTAATTGGCGGTCTGGCGAATATTGCTGAGGAATATGCGACTAAACGTTACCGTTCTAACGTCATCAACTGGGGGATGTTACCGCTGCAAATGGTGGAAGTGCCGAGCTTTGACGTGGGGGATTACATTTATATTCCAGGCATTAAATCGGCGCTGGATAATCCCGGTACGACGTTCAAAGGTTACGTGATCCATGAAGATGCGCCGGTAACGGAGATTACACTCTATATGGAGAACCTGACTGCCGAAGAGCGCGAAATTATCAAGGCGGGGAGTTTGATTAACTTCAATAAAAACCGTCAGATGTAAAAAGCGTCATGTGAATGTAGGCCGCATCCGGCACTTATTGTCGGATGCGATGCT